>CAWJGX010000007.1:0-140191 GCA_963842565.1 uncultured Actinomycetota bacterium
ACGCCGGAGCCTGGACGCGGTGCGCCGCGTCCTGGCCCGGGTGTGACTGCGCCGAACGCCGGTCAGGAGCCCAGGTCGGCGAGGGCGGTCTCCAGCGCCCGATGCAGGGTCGGGTAGGCGTAGATCATCGTGCGCAGCGTGGCTGTCGGCACCTCCGCGTGCACCGCGGTGGTCAGCATCCCGAGGATCTCCCCTCCGGCGGGACCGACCACGTTGGCACCGACCAGGACACCCTTGTCGGCGTCCTCCACGAGCTTGATCAGCCCTTCCGCCTTGGCGATCCAGCCGCGGGTCGAGGCGGCGAGGTCGGTGAGGCCGACCCGGACGTTGATCCCCGCGTCGCGGGCCTGCCTCTCGGTCATCCCGACGCCGCCGACCTCGGGATCGGTGAAGGTGACGTGCGGGACGGCCCGGTAGTCGGCCGTCGGTCCGTCCTTGCCGAGGATGCTCGCGACGGCGATCGCCGAGTGGTACATCGACATGTGCGTGAAGGCACCGTGGCCGACGATGTCGCCGATGGCCCACAGCCGGTCGCCGGCACGCATTCGCTCGTCGACGTCGACCTTGCGTGCGGACGGGTCGAGGCCGACCGTCTCGAGCCCGATGTCGTCGAGGTTGGGGATCCGGCCGGCGGCCACGAGCACCTTGTCGAAGGTCAGCTCCTGGTCGTCCACCGCGACGGTGAACTGGCCTTCGGCGTACGAGACCTTCGAGATGGTGACGTCGGCCAGCACCTGGATGCCCTCGCGCCCGAACACGTCGGCGACCAGGGCTCCGGCCTCCGGCTCGACCGGGCCGAGGATGTGTGGACCCACCTCGAGCACCGTGACGCGTACGCCGAACCGGGCCAGCGCCTGGGCCAGCTCGGCCCCGATGGGTCCGCCGCCGATGACCGCGAGCGAACCGGGCAGGGTGTCGATCCGCAGCACCTCGCGGTTGGTCCAGAACGGCGTGTCGGCCAGGCCGTCGATCGGCGGCGTCGCAGGGCGGGTCCCGGTGTTGAGCACCACGCCCCTTGATGCCTCGAACGTCTCGCCACCGACCTCGACGACGCCAGGGCCGGTCAGCGTGCCGTGGCCCCGCACGAAACGGACCCCCGCGTCTTCGAGCCGCTTCACCGCGACCGCGTCGTCCCAGTCGTCGGTGGCCTCGTCGCGGATGCGGGCGTGCACCGGAGCCCAGTCGGCGCGCACGTCGGCCGTGCCGGCCAGCCCGTCGATCCGACGCCCCTCGGCCAGCGCGTCGGCGGCCCGGATGACCATCTTGCTGGGGATGCAGCCGAAGTAGGGGCACTCCCCACCCACCAGCCGCTCGTCCACCCCGACCACCGAGAGCCCGGCCCTGGCCAGCTCCGTCGCCGTCGCCTCGCCACCCGGACCGAGACCGAGCACCACCACGTCACATGTGTTCGTCGCCATGCGGGCAGTCTGGCACCGGTGTGAAATTCACGGCTGTAACGCGGGGTTATCGACGCTGAACAAGGGCTGTGCCACCTGTTCGACGACCGTGACCCCGCGTTACAGCGGGTCAGGGGAGGTCGATCGTGGTGACCAACGAGGTCACCGACGGCTGCTCCGGGGTCGACCCGAAGCCGAATCCCGGCTCGGGTGCGACCGGCGCCAGTCCGCCGAGGTCGACGCCACCCCACGACCCGGCGAGGTTCTCCACCCGGTGCAGGTCGGTCGCCCCGTAGAACTCCCGACGCCCGTTCCCGGCGGTGCCGCGCGTGCGTACGCCGCGGAGCAGGATCCGCGCGAACGGGTCGGTGACCGTCGCCCAGCCGGGGGCCGTGGCGATCCGTCGTGGCACCAGCCGGAGCAGCCGGCCCAACCACGGTCGTCGGCCGACCGCGAAGCTCAGCTCGAGACCGGGGGCGCGCACCCGCCACGCGGCGCCCTCGGTGCAGGCATTGACGGGACCGATCTCCACCCGGTCGAAGCGGTACGTCGCGGCGACGAGGTCGGCAACGTCCTGTGACGGGGCCAGCAGCACCCGCGTGCCGTCCGGCTCGGCGAGCATCACGTCCGTGAACGAGCCCAACGGCGACTCCGCCCAGCGGCCCACCACGATGCGCACACCACTGGTCGAGCCCACCCCTGCGATCTGACCCGTGAACCGCTGGCGCGGCACCTCAGCGGTCCAGGTGGCGCGCCCGGGCGAAGCAGTAGAGCCCGTAGCAGAGGAAGCCGACCGCGATCGCGAACAGCAGCACCTGCCCGAACGGCTGTTGCAGCACCTTCGTCAGCGCCTCGTCCAAGCCACCAGACTTCCCCGACTCATGAGTGATCCCGGCGTAGACGAACAGGCCGCCGACGATGGCCAGCGCGATGCCTTTGCCGATGTGGCCGAACTTGCCGAGGAGGAGGTACGCCGCACCGCTCATCCCCAGCTTGCCCTCGGTGTCCAGGTTCTCGGCGAACTTCTCGGTCCAGCCGCGCCAGGCGACCTGCACGGCGTACCCGATGATCGCCAGCCCGACCGCCACGACGAGCCACTGCCCACCGGGCTTCGACATCAGCTTGGCCGTCATCGTGTCCGAACCGGAGCCTCCCGAACCCCCGGACCCGAGCGCCACCTTGGTGGCCGTCACGGCGAGGACGGCGTAGATGCCGGCCTTCAGCAACGACATGGCCACCTTGCCGACCCTGGTCCAGCCCTCTTCCGAGCGGTGCCCGAAGGCCGCCTCCAGGAGTCGCCAGAGCACGAGCAGGAACATCCCGACAGCAACCGCCCAGACGAGCGCCTTGCCGAACGGTTGCTGCGCGAGCTCGCTCATCGCCCCGGAGGTGCTGGCCTCCTGGCTGTGGTCACCGAGCGCGAGCTGGACTGTCAGCCACGCCAGGAGCAGGTGCACGACGCCGTAGGCGACCAGGCCGGCCCGGACGAGATGGTCGAGGGTGTCGCTCTGCTCGACCTGTCGGCCCACCTGCTTCGCGTCGGTCACGAGGACGCCTTGTCCGAAGTCGAGCTCCTTGAACCAGGACTCGAGGACGTAGTCGGTCTTCCAGCCCATCGAGTAGTAGAGGCCGTCGGCGCCGGTCGGTGAGTCCGAGTCGACCTCGAGACCGACCCGGTCCCGTCCACGCTGCGCTGCGTCGGCGATCACGGTGTGGAGCAGCGACTTCGCGACACCGCGGCCGCGAGCATGACGGTGCACGCCGATGTACTCGATGTAGCTGCCCTCGTGGCCCTCGGCGTTCTCCGGCAGGACCGTGCTCACCACGGCACCGGCAGCGAGCAGCTCGCCCTCGTCCCCCTCGACGAACGCGAGCCACCAGTGGTCCCAGCGGTGGCCGGGGTCCTCGCGGAGCCGCTGGACGAACTCGGGGAAGCTCTCGCGGTAGGAGTTGAAGTGGTCCTCGAAGGACGACTCGAGCATCTCGTGGACGAGCTGCAGGTCGCTCGCGAGCGGGAGGCCGTTCTCGTGGCTGGCGACCCTGCGGATGGTGACGCCCTCGCGGGGTCCGGGCAGGGAGGTCGCCTCCTCCGGCGTGACCGGACGGGTCATCTGGGGCCAGACCCGCCGCTTGGTGTAGCCCGCGTCGGTCAGCCACTGCTGCTGCACGGTGTCCTCGGCGAACGGGCTCGCGTCGAGGCGGGTCTCGGACACCTCACGCAGGGCGCTGATCTCCCCGGCCTGCTGCTCGGCCCAGGCGTAGAGCACGCCCGCCAGCACGCCGGCCTCGTCGACGGTGCGGTCGACGTACAGCATCACCATCGTGCGGCGCGCCGCCCGGTCGTGGACGATGATCCACGCACGAGGTGTGCCCTCGGGGTCGACGGCGAGCAGCTGCCGCCGTGTCCACGACGCCGGACCGGCGACCTCGGACTCGATCGCCTCGCGGTCCACGGACGCCGAACCGGTCCAGGCGAGCCGGTCGGCACCACGGAGCTTGACCAGGACCTCGAGGTCGGCCAGCTCGGGAAGCCGCACGGTCCACCCCTGCGGAAGCCCCTCGGGGCGAGGGATGGGCGGCTGCTCGACGTCGGAGGTCACCGGGCCATCCTGCCGTAACCCGGGCCTCAGCGGAGCAGGACCTCGCGGTCCCGGACGATGTTGCCCAGGACGCCGTTCACGAAGGCGGGCGACTCGTCGGTGGAGAGGTCACGCACGAGGTTCAGCGCCTCGGAGACGGCGACCGCGTCGGGCACGTCGTCGACGTACAGCACCTCGTAGGTGGCCAGTCGCAGCACGTTGCGGTCCACGGCCGGCATCCGGTCGAGCGTCCAGTCCTGGAGGTAGGAGGAGATCACCTCGTCGAGCCGGGTCCGGTGCTCGGAGACACCACGGACCAGCTCGGAGGTGTACTCGTTGACCTGGGTGTCGGCGGACTGCTCCTCCAGCGCCTCGACGGCGGAGCGGTTGCGCATCTCCGAGGCGTAGATCAGGTCGAGGGCGCGCTTGCGGGCCTTGGAGCGCGCGCTCATGGGCGGCCCGGGCGTGCGGTCGCTGCAGGCATCAGGAGCTGACGCGACCGAGGTACGACGAGTCGCGGGTGTCGACCTTGATCCGCTCGCCGGTCACGATGAACAGCGGCACGTTGATCTGGTGGCCGGTCTCGAGCGTGGCCGGCTTGGTCCCACCGGTGGAGCGGTCGCCCTGCAGCCCGGGCTCGGTGTACTGCACCTCGAGCTCGACCGACGCCGGCAGCTCGATGTAGAGCACGGTCCCGTCGTTGGTCGCCACGATGGCGTCCTGGTTCTCGAGCATGAAGTTGGTGGCGTCGCCGACGACCTCGGGCGGCACCTCGAGCTGCTCGTAGGTGCCGGTGTCCATGAAGACGAAGGAGACGCCGTCGTTGTAGAGGTACTGCATCGTCCGCTTGTCGACGTTGGCGATGTCCACCTTCACGTCGGCGTTGAACGTCTTGTCCACGGTCTTGCCGGAGCTGATGCTCTTCAGCTTGGTCCGCACGACGGCGCCACCCTTGCCGGGCTTGTGGTGCTGGAACCAGATGACCTGCCAGAGCTGGCCGTCGAGGTTGAGCACCATGCCGTTCTTCAAGTCGTTCGTCGTAGCCATCGCTGTGTGTCGCGCCTTCGCTGTCGGGGTTCGTGCCGGGGACTCGTGCAGGGATCGTGGGCGGCCGGGACCGCAGCCGCTGAGTCTAGCCGGGATGCCGGTCGCTGCTAATTCGCCGACCGGGACTCCTGGTGGGCTGTACGTCGCCGAGCGGGGGATCGTGGTGGCCGATGCCCACCTGGATCCCCCGGTCGGCGACTACCTGCTGAGGATGAGGCCGGAGGTGGGGACCCCGGTGCCGGCGGTGACCAGGACGTGCTCGGCGTCCTCGACCTGGTTGACGGCGGTGCCGCGGACCTGCCGGACCGCCTCGGCGATGCCGTTCATGCCGTGGATGTAGGCCTCGCCGAGCTGGCCGCCGTGGGTGTTCAGCGGGAGCCGGCCGCCGAGCTCGATGGCGCCGTTGGTGATGAAGTCCGGGGCCTCGCCGCGGCCGCAGAAGCCGAGCTCCTCGAGCTGCATCAGCACGTACGGCGTGAAGTGGTCGTAGAGGACGGCCGTGTCGATGTCGGCGGGCCGGAGCCCCGACTGGCGCCAGAGCTCGCGCCCGACGACGCCCATCTCCGGCACCCCGATGTCCTCGCGGTAGTACGACGTCATCACGTACTGGTCCCCGGCACTCCCCTGCGCCGCCGCCGTGATCGAGACCGGCACCTGCTTCAACGAGGCCGCCCGCTCGGGCGAGGTGACCACGATCGCCACCGCACCGTCGCTCTCCTGGCAGCAGTCGAGGAGCCGCAGCGGGTCGGCGATCATCCGGGACGTCTGGTGGTCCTCGAGGGTGATCGGCCGGCCGAAGAAGAACGCCTCGGGGTTGGTGGCGGCGTGCTTGCGGTCGGCGACGGCCACGAGCCCGAAGGCCTCGGACGTGACGCCGTACTCGTGCATGTAGCGACGCGCCTGCATCGCCACCGTGGCGGCCGGGGTGGACAGGCCGTGCGGGTAGGTCCAGGCGTTGTCGAGGCCGTTGGAGTTGACCTGCTGCGCCGCCCAGCTCTGCACCTGTCCGAACCGCTGGCCGGAGCGTTCGTTGAAGCCGCGGAAGCAGACCACGGTCTCGGCCACCCCGGTCGCGACCGCCATCGCCGCCTGCTGGACGGTGGCGCACGCCGCTCCGCCGCCGTAGTTGATCCGGCTGAAGAAGCGGAGGTCACCCATGCCCGAGCTCACGCGCCAGCGCGATCTCGGAGGTGTTGTCCATCGTGAACGTGACCAGGCCGTCGACGTCGCCCGGCGAGAGGCCCGCGTCAGCGAGCGCCGCCAGGGTCGCCTCGCAGGAGAGCTGCAGCTCGGAGCGGCCCGACTCCTTGGAGAACTCCGTCGCGCCGATGCCCGGCGATGGCCGCCTTGCCGCTGAGGAGGTCGCTCATGGGGCGACCCCGACCTTCGCGTCGACGTGGTGCATCCCGTTGGTGGGCCCGTCGGTGACGACCTCGCCGACCACGGCCAGGGTGAGTACGCCGTCGGCCTCGTCGGTGACGGTCGCGCGTGAAGCGCACCGTGTCATAGGGGTACGCCGGGGCGCCGAGCCGCAGCCCGCAGGAACGGATCACGAACCCGTCGCCGAGGGCGTCGCGCGCCCACTCGCCGACGTAGCGCTGCACCAGCCCGGTCGTGGTCAGGATGTTCAGGAAGATGTCCTGCGAGCCGTGCCCCTGGGCCAGGTCGCGGTCGTGGTGCACGTCCTGGAAGTCCCGCGTCGCGAGCGCGGTCGAGACGACGAGGGTCGGCGTGACCGGCAGCTCCCACGGGGGCAGCTCGGTGCCGGTGGCGGTCTGCGTGCTCATCGAGCCACCTCCCAGGTCGGCAGCGTGGTGTCCTCGTCGAGCCGGTCGAAGGACGCGACCACGGCGTCACCGATGGCGAGGTCCTCGGGAGGAGCGGTCACGGTCGCGACCATCCGCACGCCTTCCTCGAGCTCGACGAGCGCGATCGTCAGCGGCAGCCGGCGCCCGGGCATCTTCGGCGCGTGGTGGACCAGGAACGAGAAGATGGTGCCGCGGCCCGACGCCACGACGTACCCCCGGTCGAAGGCGTGGCACTCCGGGCAGCTCGGCCCCGGTGGGTGCCGCAGGACCCCGCAGGCGTTGCACTTCTGGATCCGCAGCTCGCCGGCGGCGGTGCCCTCCCAGAAGTAGTCGGTGTCCTGGTTGCGCACCGGGCGGGTGATCAGCGACCGGTCCACAGCCTCGCCCCGCGGACGAGGCTTGAACTTCAGCACCCGGAACGACATCGTCGCCACCAGCTCGCGGCCGGCACCCTCGCCGACCCACCAGCAGTTCTCGGTGGTCACGAAGTAGCCCTCGCCCACGCCGGTCTGCTTGGGACCGACCACGGACTCCAGCCGGGTGGTGATCGAGACCTGCTCCCCCACCTTCAGGTAGCGCTCGTAGGTCTGGTCGCAGTTGGTGCCGAGCACCGACTCGAACCCCGCCGCGTCGAGCATCTGCATCGCACCGTGGAGGGGGTCACCCTCGGGGCGGGTCGGGTCCAGGCCGTACATCGTCCAGACCTGGGCCATCGCCGGCGGCGCCTCACCCTGGCTGAACCGCGCGTCGGTCTCCCCGAGGGCCTCCAGCCAGTTGTTGATCATCGGCTGGTTGACCGGGTCGCGGGCGAGCCTCGGCTCGGTCTCGCCGAGCGCCTTGAGCCGCTCGGCCTCGGCCATGATCCAGTCGTGACCGGTCGCCTCGGGGCGGGACCGCGGCGTGGTCGACGTCATCGCGGAACCTTCGGCAGCCCGAGGCCGAACATCGCGATCAGCTCACGCTGCACCTCGTTGACGCCGCCGCCGAAGGTGAGCACGAGGTTCCGCTTGGAGGTCGCGTCGAGGTAGCGCACCAGCGTCGCGGTCTCGGGCTCCGCCGGGTCGCCGTACGTCGTGACGATGCGCTCGAGCGCCAGCCCCAGCGACTGCACCTCGTCGGAGGCGAAGACCTTCGAGGCTGAGGCGTCGGCCACGCCCAGCGACCCGGATGCACCCGCTCCCGCGACCTGCCAGTTGAGCAGCTCGTTGACGCGGAACGCCGCCGTCGTGCGCGCCAGGGTGTCCCGCACAGCGGGGATCGACAGCAGCGGGGTGCCGTTCGCGTCCTTCCGGTCGCGGGCCCACTCGACGACCAGGTCGCGCAGTCCCTCGAGCCGGCCGGCCGGGCCGAGCATCACGCGTTCGTGGTTGAGCTGGGTGGTGATCAGCCGCCAGCCCTGGTTCTCCTCGCCGACCAGCATGTCGGCGGGGACCCGCACGTCGTTGTAGTACGTCGCGTTGGTGTGGTGGGAGGAGTCCGAGGTGACGATCGGTGTCCAGGAGTAGCCGGGGTCCTTGGTGTCCACGATCAGCACCGAGATGCCCTTGTGCTTGGGGGCGTCGGGATCAGTACGCACCGCGAGCCAGACGTAGTCGGCCACGTGCCCGCCGGTGGTCCACATCTTCTGGCCGTTGACGACGTACTCGTCGCCCTCGCGCCGGGCCGTGGTGCGCAGCGAGGCGAGGTCGGTGCCGGCGTCGGGCTCGGAGTAGCCGATCGCGAAGTGCACGTCGCCCTCGAGGATCCGCTTGAGGAACAGGTCCTTCTGCTTCTCGGTGCCGAAGGCCTGCAGGGTCGGGCCGACGGTCTGGAGGGTCACCGAGGGAAGGTGTACGTCGGCGCGCGCGGCCTCGTTGGCGAAGATCTGCTCCTCGATCCCGCCGAGTCCCTTGCCGCCGTACTCCACCGGCCAGGCGACGCCCATCCACCCGTCGGTCCCCATCTGCCGGATGGTGCGGTGGTAGGCCTCGCCGTGCCGGTCGCTCATCATCTGCGCGCGGTCCTCGGGCGAGACCAGCCCGGCGAAGTAGCTGCGCACCTCGTCGCGGAAGGCGCGCTGCTCGGCGGTGAGCTCGGTGCTCTCGTCCGGGGCCTCGTCACCCGCCGGTGCGGCTGCGAGTGCCGCGTCGGCGCCGCCCAGGTGCCGCGCGACGTCCTTGGCGCGAGCGAAGTAGCGGTGCAGCGGGTAGGTCTCGTCGACCCCCATGCCGCCGTGCAGGTGGTGACAGGTCTGCAACGCAGCGGGTGCCCGGTCGCAGAACCAGTACGTCGCGATGGCGAGGTCGTCGTCGGCGGGCTCTGCGGCTGTCACCCGGCGGGTCGCCTCCTCGGTGGCCAGGGCCACCATCCGGGAGGTGACGTAGACGTCAGCGATCTGGATCGCGACGCCCTGGAACTCCGCCAGCCGGCGCCCGAACTGCTCGCGCTCCTTGACGTAGCCCGCGGTCAGGTCGCGTGCGCCCGCGAGCAGCCCCTCGCCCTGGAGCAGGAGTCCGGCGACGGCGTACCGGCGCAGGATCCCGGCCGCGTCGTCGCCGAGCACGCCGAGGACCGGGCGCGCCGTCGAAGTCGTACGTCGCCTCGGTGCGCCCGCTCGAGGACGGGGTGTCCGTGCGGGTGACGCCTTCGCTGGCCGGGTCGACGAGGGCGACCTGTGCTCCGTCCGGTCCCGTGGCCGAGACGACGAGCAGGGTGGAGCGGTCGGCGAAGTCGTCGTACACCGGGACCGCGAGCTTGCGACCGGTGACGCGCTCGTCCTCGAGCCGCGTCGTTGGTTCGGTGGGAAGTGCCACGCCGATCTCGTGGAGCGCCGGGGCCACGAGCAGGTCGCCGGCGACGATCCGCGGGACGAAGATCTCCTGCTGCTCCGGCGTCCCGGCGAGCGACAGCGGCAACAGCCCGCACACCAGCGTCTCCCGGACGGGCAGGTCGAGCGCCCGCGCAGCCACCTCGCGCACGAGGACAGCGACCTCGGCGAGCCCGAGCCCCTCACCACCGTGCTCCGTCGGCGCCGCGAGA
Source organism: uncultured Actinomycetota bacterium (assembly GCA_963842565.1). Classification (GTDB taxonomy): domain Bacteria; phylum Actinomycetota; class Actinomycetes; order Propionibacteriales; family Nocardioidaceae; genus Marmoricola. The sequence goes on from CAWJGX010000007.1 coordinate 9,850, forward strand.
CCGAGCAGGCCGGCCTCCGCGCAGGCGGCCCAGCTGGCCGCGATCTCGGCGGGGCCCTTGTCGAGCACGTCGGCGAGCACCGACCGGATCTCGTCGTGGAGATCAGCCGACACGTCGTCGCTCACGTGGACCCCTTCGTCGTTCGAAAACTGTAACCTGTTCTAGTCTAGGGATTGCCCGGACAACCGCAACCACGAGGACGCATCCATGACACAGCTCGGCAGCTGTCTCGGTGATTCCCTCCGCACCCAGGTGCGGGAGTTCGCCAGCGTCCCCCAGGTGGAGATCCCCAAGGGCCGCTGGCTGAACCTCCCCCGCCGCGGCCGGACCTGGCTGACGGAGCTGGAGGGTCCGCCCGGCGCCCAGTCCATCGTGCTGCTCCACGCCGTCGGCTGCACCGGCATGCTCACCTGGTTCCCCGTGGTCCACGAGCTCGCGAAGCGCTACCACGTCGTGGTCTTCGACCAGCGGTGGCACGGTCGCGGCATCATCTCGGAGAACTTCTCGTTGCACGACTGCGCCGACGACGTGGCCGCCGTGATCACCGAGCTCGGTCTCGACCAGCCGATCGTGGCGGGTTACTCGATGGGGTCCGTGGTCGCCCAGCGCGTCTGGCGCCAGCACCCGGACCTCGTCGGCGGCCTGATCCTCGCCGCGACGACCGACCACTTCCGCACCAACGGGCGCGAGCGCCTGTTCCACTCCGGCATGGAGGTCGCCATGGGCTCGGTGCGGATGCTCGCGAAGTCGCGTACGGCGCGCTGGGCAAGCCGTTCGACCGTGGAAGCCCTCGACATCGGCCCCACCGACATGGGCACGTGGGCGCTCAACGAGTGGCGCAGCACCAGCCCGTGGGCGGTGGCCCAGGCCGTCGCCGCGCTCGGACGACACCACTCCACCCCGTGGCTGACCCGGGTCGACGTACCCACGGCGTTCGTGATCCCGGCGAAGGACCACGTCATCCCCGCCGAGCGCCAGCGCCGCCTGGCCGCCAAGGTCCCCGGCGCGACGGTCCACGAGGCCCCCTGCGGCCACGCCGGCTGCGTGATGCAGGCCGAGGCCTTCGTACCGACCTTCCTCGAGGCCGTCCACGTCACCGCCGCCCGCGTCCGCGACCGCCACCCGACCGACGACGTCGACGACGTGGGTGGCCTGGCCGCGCAGGACGCCTGAAAATTTCGGATAGTCCCATGCAAACGGACCCCTCTGGCGGCCGATCCAGGGTCCGTTCACATGGGACTATCCGCTCCGGTCGGAGGCGACGCAGCTGAGCCCGGCTCGGCCTAGCCTGGAGAACCCAACCTCTCGCGAGGAGTTCTCATGGAAGGGCCCGGAGTCTCGGTCCGTCGACTCGGCAGACCCGGCGACCTCGGCTGGGTGGTGATGGCTCACGGCGAGGTCTACGCCGAGCAGTTCGGCTGGGACACCACCTTCGAGTCGCTGGTCGCCGGGATCACGGCCGACTTCGCCCGAACAGCGAGTCCCATGCAAACGGACCCCACTGGCGGCCGATCGAGGGTCCGTTCGCATGGGACTATCCGCTCTTGGCGGTCTTCTTCGCCGCGGTCTTCTTCGCCGGCTTCTTGTCGGCAGTCTTCTTGGCCGCGGTCTTCTTGGCCGGCTTCTTCCGCGCGGCCTTCTTGGCGGCTGCCTTCTTCGCCGGCTTCTCGGCTGCCTTGGCCACGGCGTCGTGCAGGGCATCGAGCTCCTGGGGGAACTTCGCGACCAGCTTGTCCGGGTGCGGCACCAGCTCACGGCAGGCGATCGCGCCGACGTGGACCTTGCCGTCGCTCGACATCACCGTGACGTTCAGGCCGGCGCCGTGGAAGACCGGGCCCAGCGGGTAGAGGCCCTCGATCCGGGCCCCCATGAAGAACAGCGGCACCGGCGGACCGGGGACGTTGGAGATGACCAGGTTGTGGATGACCGGGCCGGCGTCGGCCAGCCTGAGCGAGGACACCATCCGTACGGCGAGGCCGAAGGTCCGCGGCGCCGCGAACTCCGCCCAGTCCTGCAGCGTGTCGGCCGGGATCGCCTTGTGGTGGTCCTTCGCGTTGGTGTTCCCCTCGGACACGAGCGCCAGCCGCTCGAGGGGATCCTCGATGTCGGTGCCCAGCCGGGCGAAGATCGTGGAGACCTTGTTGCTGCCGCCCTTCTTCGTCGACTTGCCGCGCACGGAGACGGGGACCGACGCGAGCAGCGAGGTCTCGGGCAGCTCGCCGCGCTCCTCGAGGTAGCGCCGCAGCGCGCCCCCGCTGACGGCCAGCACCACGTCGTTGACGGTCGCACCCTCGACGGCGTTCTTGATGTCCTTGATCTTCGTCAGCGAGAGGTCGCCGATGGCGATCGTGCGGTGGCCGGTGATCGTGCCGTTGAACGAGGTGCGGGGCGCGGTCAGCGGCGCGGCCATCGCCGTACCGCTGCGGGCGCGGGTCAGCGACTTGGTGAGTACGCCGGCGGTCGGCGCGACCAGCTTGGCCACGGCGACCGGCTTGGCCAGGTTGGTCGCGACGCCGCGCGCGAACAGCTCGGTGTCACTGGGCGTCCGGGGTGTCTCCCCGCCCTTCGGCGCCGTCTCCAGCGGCGGTGCGTCCGGCTCGAGGCTGCACAGGAAGGAGATCGCGTTGGCTCCCGAGACGCCGTCGACCGTGCAGTGGTGCATCTTGGTGAAGACGGCGACCTTGCCCGACTCGAGTCCCTCGATGACGACGAACTCCCACAGCGGGCGAGAGCGGTCCAGCGGGATGCCGGCCATGTGGCCACACAGGTCGGCGAGCTCCTTCTCCCCACCGGGAGTCGGCAGCGCCATCCGGTGCACGTGCCGGTCGATGTCGAAGTCCTCGTCGTCGACCCACACCGGGTGGTCGATGCCGAGCGGGACCTGCTTGAGCTTGCGGTGGAACATCGGGACGCCGTCGATGCGCTTCTCGAGCTCGTCCTTGAACGTCTCGAACGCGTAGCCCTCCGGGATGGTCTCCGGGTCCAGGAGGATGACGCCGCAGACGTGCAGCAGCTGCGACGGCGTCTCCAGATAGAGGAAGCTGGCGTCGAGTCCGCTGAGGCGATCCATGGGCGGAGTCTAGACCGATTTGTGAAACACGTTCTAGTTCGTGAGACGTCGCGATCCTCACACCCGAGCGAGGTTTGCGCCCACTAGCCTGCTGGTCATGGCCTACCTCAGACGACAGCTCGTCACGACGGCGTTGACCGCCAACGCCCTGCGTCCCGTCGGCGGACGCTACGCCACCATCCCCGCGTTCTTCGCCGGCTGGCTGGTCAGCGAGCTGGCACCGCAGCTGCTCGTCGCCAGTGCGGCTGACACGGTGGCCGAGCTGGCCCTCCGCCGAGGCGACACCGGCCGTTCGGTCCGCAGGGACCGGCTCGCCCTCGCCCTGGCGGCAGCGTCGACGGCCGGCCTCGGCTACCTGATCGTGAACGCCAACCGGGCCGCGTCCCACGTCGAGACGACGCTGCGCGACGAGCTCGGCGACGACTACCTCGACGAGCTCGAGGACGCCCCGGACGTCGAGGACCTGAAGACCCGGTTCCGCGAGGTCGCCCGGCCGTTCAAGATGGCCAGGCCCGACGTCGAGGTGATCCGCGACGTCAACTACACCGAGGGCGGCAAGCGCGCCCGGCTGGACATCTACCGCCCCAGGGACGTCGACCTCGAGAACGCCCCGGTGCTGGTGCAGATCCACGGTGGTGCCTGGACGATCGGCACCAAGGAGCAGCAGGGTCTGCTGCTGATGAACCGGATGGCCGAGCGTGGCTGGGTCTGCGTGGCGATGAACTACCGGTTGGCGCCGAAGCACCCCTGGCCCGCACAGATCGTCGACGTCAAGAAGGCGATCGCGTGGACCCGCGCGAACATCGCCTCCTACGGCGGGGACCCGTCGTACCTCGTCGCCACCGGTGGCTCCGCCGGCGGTCACCTCGCCGCACTGGCGGCCCTCACCCCGGGTGAGCCGGAGTACCAGCCCGGCTTCGAGGACGCGGACACCAGCGTCGCCGGCTGCGTCCCGTTCTACGGCGTCTACGACCTGGCCGGACTGACCGGCGAGGCCCACGCGGTCCAGCTGCGCGACGACTTCCTGGGGCCGCGCGTGTTCCAGGAGGACCCCGCGAAGCACCTGGAGGACTTCGTCAAGGCCTCGCCCCTGGCCCAGGTGTCGCCCGAGGCGCCTGACTTCTTCGTGCTGCACGGCACGAACGACTCGTTGGTCAACGTGGCCCAGGCACGCGCCTTCGTGGAGAAGCTGAAGTCCGAGTCGAAGGCGACGGTGACGTACGCCGAGTTCCCCGGTGCCCAGCACGCCTTCGAGGTGTTCGGGTCGATCCGCAGCCACCACGTGATCAAGGCCGTCGAGCGCTGGCTGATGCACCACCGCGCCCTCTGGCTGCGCGAGAGCTCGGACGACTCGCCCGAGGGGCAGACCTCGGCCTCAGCCTCGGGGTAGACCGAGGATCCGCTCGCCGGCCACGTTGCGCAGCACCTGGGTGGTGCCGCCGGCGATGGACAGGCAGCGGGTGGTGAGCAGCTCGTGCATCGCCGCACGGGCCAGCTCGTCGTCGGTGAAGATCCGGTGCCCGAGGAGCTCGACCACGAGCTCCGCGGAGTCCTGCCTGCTGCGTACGCCGACCAGCTTGGCCACGCTCGACTCAGGTCCGGGGCCCTGTCCCGCCAGGGAACGCAACGTCGCGCGCGTGCTGAGCAGCTTGACGACCGTGGCCCAGGCGACCGCCCGACCCACAGCCGCCGCAGCTTCGTGAGACGGGTCCTGGTCTGCCAGCACCTGCAGCGCACGCTCGACCGAGGTGCCGAGCCCGGACCCGGCCATCGCGACCCGTTCGTTGGCGAGCGTCGTGCGGGCCAGCTTCCAGCCGCCGTTGACCTCGCCGACCACGCAGTCGTCCGGGACGAAGACGTCGTCGAGGAACACCTCGTTGAACATCGACTCGCCGGTGAGCTCACGCAACGGCCGGACGTCGATGCCTTCGCTGGTCATGTCGACGAGGAAGTAGGTGATCCCGGCGTGCTTCGCCGCGTCGGGGTCGGTGCGCGCCAGGCAGATCCCCCAGTCGGCCCGGTGCGCCAGCGACGTCCACACCTTCTGGCCGGTGAGCCGCCAGCCGTCCCCGTCCCGTAACGCCTTCGTGCGCAGCGCCGCGAGGTCCGACCCGGCACCGGGCTCGCTGAACAGCTGGCACCACTCGATCTCGCCGCGCAGGGTGGGTCCCACGAACCGCTCGCGTTGCTCGTCGGTGCCGTGCCCGAGGATCGTCGGCGCAGCCCAGCCACCGATGCGGAGGTCGGGCCTCGTGACGCCGGCAGCGGCCAGCTCCTCGTCGATGACCAGCTGGTGCACCGGGTCGGCACCCAGCCCGTGGGGCGCGGGCCAGTGCGGTGTCAGGTAGCCGCTCTCGGCGAGCTCGGCCCGCTGCTCGTCAGCGGGCAGGTCGGCGATGCGCCGAGCGCGTGCCCGGACCTCGTCGCGCTGCTCGTCGTCGGCCGCGTCGAGGTCGATGTGCAGGTGGCGGCGTACGCCGTCGGCCCCGGCGAAGGACTCCAGGCGTGCTGCGGCGTCGTGGGCGGAGCCCATCTCCGCACGCAGCGCGAGCGCACGCCGCAGGTAGAGGTGGGCGTCGTGCTCGAACGTGAAGCCGACCCCGCCGAGCACCTGGATGCACCCCTTGGCCACCTCGACGGCGCCGTCGAAGCACACGGTCCCGGCGACCGCTGCTGCGAACGCCGCCTGCTCGGGCGCCTCGTCGAACGCGCGAGCGGCGTCCCAGGCGGCCGCGGTCACCGACTCGGAGGTCTCGAGCATCTCCGCACACAGGTGCTTGATCGCCTGGAAGGAGCCGATGGGCTTGCCGAACTGCTCCCGCGTCCCCGCGTAGGCGACCGCCGTGTCCAGGCACCAGTGCGCGACACCCGAGGCCTCGGCGGCGGCGAGGGCCACGAGGACGGCGCGCAGGCGGTCCGGCTCGAGACCTCGCACGACCGTGCCCTCCAGGGTCGTCAGGTCGGCGCGCGACGTACGACGGCTGAGGTCCGGCGACACCCCGGGGGCCAGGTCGACGCCGGCCAGCGGCACCAGCACCACGTCGTCGCCGCGGATGACCAGGGCGTGGGTGGCTCCGGGTGCGTCGAAGACGATCCCGTCGGCGCCGAGGGCGAGCGCGACCCGCATCTCCCCCGCCGCCACCGGGCCAGCGAGGTCGCCGAGGACCACCGAGGCGACGGCGGTGCCCAGCAGCGGCCCCGGGACGAGCGCCTCGGCCGCAGCCTCGAGCGCCACGGCGAGGTCCAGGACCGAGCCGCCGGCTCCGCCGAGGTCCTCGGGTACGGCGATCCCGGCGAGCCCCATCTCCGCCACAGCAGCGCTGTGCTCCGCGAACTCCGCAGCCGGGTCGTCCTCGGCAGCGCGCGCGGCCTCGATCCCGCCGAGCGAGCCGGCCCACTTCCCGAACGCGTCAGCCAGCTCGACGTGATCGTCGCTGATCCCGATCGGCACGTGTCGCCACCTTCCGCTGGTCCTCGTCACCCAAAACTAGAACGTGTTCCAATCATGCCATGGGGCCCGCCCGGACGTCATACGACGTGGTCGCCAGGGCGGCCAGTTCGTATGACGTCCCGCGGGACGTCATACGCAACGGTCGCCCGGACCGCCAGTTCGTATGACGCAGGACCGGCCTAGGCTGCCGCCGTGACCGAGATGCCAGCCGACCTGCTGACCCACGCCCGCGCAGCGAAGGGCTTCATGCCCGAGGACGAAGGGGCGTTGCTGCACCGCACGGCGCTGGCCAACCTGTACGCCGGACCGGCGCTGGAGATCGGCACCTACTGCGGCAAGTCCGCGATCTACCTGGGAGCGGCGGCCCGCGAGGCGCAGAGCACGGTGTTCACGCTCGACCACCACCGTGGCTCGGAGGAGAACCAGGCCGGCTGGGAGCACCACGACCCGAGCCTGGTCGACGACGAGACCGGCCTGATGGACACGCTGCCCGTCTTCCGGGCCACCATCGCCGGCGCCGGGCTGGAGGACGAGGTGGTCGCGGTGGTGGGCCGCTCCACGACCGTCGCCGAGCACTGGCGTACGCCGCTCGCGCTCCTCTTCATCGACGGCGGGCACGCCGAGGAGCACGCGCAGAACGACTACACCGGGTTCGCCCGCTGGGTGCAGCCCGGCGGCGTCCTGGTGATCCACGACGTCTTCGAGCGTCCCGAGGACGGCGGCCAGGCGCCGTTCCACGTCTGGGAACGCGCGGTCGAGAGCGGCGCGTTCACACCGGACGAGACGGTCGGCTCGATGCGCGTGCTGCGCCGGACCTCAGGTGCGGCCGGAGAACACGTCGGCTGACACGTCGTCCGCACAGCCGCACTCGAGCCCGATCTCGCGGAACGGCGCGGCCAGCGTCTCCCCGCGCATGATCCCCGAGGCGGGCGAGGTGCGGGACAGCTCGTCGGCGGCGAGGATCACGGCCGCCGCCGTGTAGGTGGTCTGCTCCCCCGGCCAGAAGACGTTCTCGGGGTGCACCGAACCGGTCCAGTAGCTGCCGTTCTCGTGGCGCAGGTGCTGCATGTCGGCGTACAGCCTCAGCGCCCGGGGGTGGTCGTCGAGGGAGTCGAGCGCCATCACCAGCTCGCAGGTCTCGGCGCCCGTCACCCACGGGTTGGTGTCGACGCAGCGGATGCCGAGGCCGGGCTCGACGAAGACGTCCCAGCGGGAGTCGATCAGCTCGACACCGGCCTGGCCACGCACCGCCCCACCGAGCACCGGGTAGTACCAGTCCATCGAGAACGTCGACTTGTCCAGGAACAGGTCCCGGTGCTCGCGCAGCGCGTGCCCGAGGCGACCTCCCGCGAGCTCCCACTCCGGCTGCGGATCGTCCATCAGCTCGGCCAGAGCGACACCGGCACGCAGCGACTGGTAGATGCTCGACGAGCCGGCGAGCAGCGCCTCGCGGTTGATCCGCGCCGGTCCGTGCTCGTCCCACTCCTGCGACCAGGCGATGCCACCGAACGGCAGCTGCATCCCGACCACGAAGTCCAGCGCCCGGCGTACGACGGGCCACATCCGCGCCACGAAGAGCAGGTCGCGCCGCAGCATCCAGTGGTGCCAGACACCGACGGCGAGGTACGCCGTCATGTTGGTCTCACCGCTCGCGTCCTCGACCTCGCCGGCGACGATCTTCATCGCCCAGGAACCGTCGTGGCGCTGGTGGCGCAGGCACCACTCGTAGGCCGCCGCCGCCGCGTCCTGCTCGCCGGCGACGTGCAGCGCCATCGCGGCCTCGACGTGGTTCCAGACGTCGACGTGCTCCCCGACCGTCCACGGGACGGCGCCGTCCGGCTCCTGCATGGAGACGATGGAGGCAGCGGTCTCGGCGACCTGCTCGCTCGTGAGCACGCCGTCGACCGACGGGATCGGATGGGTCCGGGGCACGCGCACTACTCCGGCTTGCGGAGGTAGAGCACCATGCTCTTCCCGATCATCGGGTTGAGCACCTTCTCCGCTCCGCGGGTCAGCGTGCTCCAGCGCGGCGTACGCATGATGTCCCAGACCAGCACCTGGTGGTAGGCCTTCACGAGCGGGTTCTCGTCGTTGTCGACGCCGACGGCACACTTGAGCCACCAGTACGGCGAGTGCAGCCCGTGCGCGTGGTCCTTGCCCTCGAACTCCATCCCGGCGTTGACCAGCTTGCCGATCAGCTCCTTGTCGGAGTAGATCCGGATGTGGCCGCCGGGGGTGTTGTGGTAGTCGTCCGACAGCTTCCAGCAGACCATCTCCGGCAGCCAGCGCGGCACCGTGACGGCCATCGTGCCGCCGGGGCGCAGCACCCGCACGAGCTCCTCGATGGCCTGGATGTCGGCGGGGATGTGCTCGAGGACCTCGGAGGCCACCACCCGGTCGAACTCGCCGTCGGCGAAGGGCAGGGCGAGCGCATCGCCCTCCTTGATGTCGGCCTCGGCACCCGCGGGCACCTCGCCGGCCTCCTTCATCGCGCCGAACAGCTCGAGCACACCCGCGAGCTCGTCGGCGTCCTGGTCGAAGGCGATCACGTCGGCGCCGCGGCGGTACATCTCGAAGGCGTGGCGACCGGCGCCGCAGCCCATGTCGATGACCCGGTCACCGGGGAGCAGCCCGAGCCGCTCGAAGTCAACGGTCAGCATTGGTCACTCCCTGTGTCTTCGAAACCACTTCCTCGTACGCCGCGGCCGTGGCCTCGGCCACCGCACGCCAGCTGAACTTCTCCAGCACTCGCTCACGACCTGCCTTGCCCATCCGGGCGCGGCGCTCGGGGTCGTCGAGCATGGCCTGCAGCGCCAGCTCGAGCTCGCCCACGTCACCCGGCGTGACGAGGTCGGCGCACAAGCCGTCCGGCCCGACCACCTCCGGGATCGCACCGGCCCTGCTCACCACCAGCGGGGTCTCACAGGCCATCAGCTCGGCGGTCGGCAGCGAGAACCCCTCGTAGAGGGAGGGGACGCAGGCGATCTCTGCCGAGCCCATCACCTCGACCAGCTCGGCATCGCTGATGCCGCTGACGAACGAGACGTGCTCGCCGATGCCGAGGTGCTCGATCAACCGCTCGGTGCGGCCACCAGGGGTGGGCCGGGTGACGAGGAGCAGCTCGACCTCGCGCTCGGTGCGCAGCTTGGCGAACGCCTCGAGCAGCGTCGCGATCCCCTTCATCGGCGCGTCCGCGCTGGCCATCGCGACGATCCGCCCGGGCACCCGGGGCTTGGTCGGCGGCCCGAAGACGTCGTCGACGCCCAGCGGGATCACCTGGATGTTCGGCGTCGTCCACGCCGAAGTCCTTGACGATGTCGTGCCGGCTGGACTCGGAGACGGTGAGGATCTTGCCGACCTGACGGGCGACCTTGCCCTGCATCCGCAGGAAGCCGTACCACCGGCGCAGGGTCAGCTTCTTGCGCCGGGTGGGCGCTGCTTCCATGTCGATGCGCCGGTCGAAGGTGATCGGGTGGTGGATGCTCGTGACCAGCGGGAAGCCCATCTCGGCGATGTCGAGCATGCCGTAGGCGAGCACCTGGTTGTCGTGCACGATGTCGAAGTCGTGCTGCCGGCCCTTCAGCAGCCGGGCCACGCGCTTGCCGAACGTCCTGGGCTCCGGGAAGCCGGCCGTGCACATCGTCAGGAACTCCTCGACGTCGATCAGGTCGCGGAACTCCGAGGGCTTCGGCACCCGGAAGGGGTCCGGCTCGCGGTAGAGGTCCAGGCTCGGGACCTTGGTGAGGCCGACGCCCTCGTCGAGCTCGGGGTAGGGCTGGCCGGAGAAGACCTCCACGGAGTGTCCGAGTGCGACCAGCTCGCGGCTGAGGTGACGGATGTAGATGCCCTGGCCGCCGCAGTGCGGCTTGCTCCGATAGGACAAGAGTGCGACGCGCAAGGATGGCCTCTCCGGGCCCCTTGGCGGTGTCGCTCCGGCGTGGGACCGCCGTTGGAAGAACTGAAACGTGTTTCTATTATGCCGGACCTGACTGATAACCTCGGACCGCGGGGTCCACTGACAAGTCTGCGGGCCACAGCCACTGAAATCACGTCCGGGAGGTTGGGATCATGGCCACCGTGAGCTCCCTCGCCTACGAGGACCTCGGCTCGGCCGCCCAGCGCGATCGCCGCCGGCGCATCCTGGACGCCACCGTCGCGCTCGCCTCCAAGGGCGGCTTCGACGCGGTCCAGATGCGCGCCGTCGCCGAGCAGGCGGACGTCGCGCTCGGCACGCTCTACCGCTACTTCCCCTCGAAGATCCACCTGCTCGTCTCGGCGCTCGCCCGCCAGTTCGAGGAGACCGAGGTCGCCCTGGGCCGCCGGGTCAACCCGGGTGACACCCCGGCCGAGCGAGTCACCTACGTGCTCTCCCGGGCCACGCGCAGCCTCCAGAAGGAACCCAACCTGACCGAGGCGCTCACCCGCGCCTTCATGTTCGCCGACTCCTCCGTCGCCGGTGAGATCCACGTGGTCGGGCTGCGCCTGACCACGATGCTCAACCGCGCGATGCAGGGCGCCGACTACGTCGAGGGCGCCGAGCCCACCGACGAGGAGATCGCCGTGGCCCGCGTGATCAGCGACGTCTGGCTGGCCGCCCTGGTCGCCTGGGTGACCGGCCGCTCCACGGCAGCCGAGGTCGCCGACCACCTCGAGACCGCGGTCCGCCTCATCCTGCGCTGATCGACCGCCGAACTCGTGGTTTCTCGGTGGTTGCAGGAGGGCGAGTGAACGAGCCTGTCTCGTAAACGCACCTGATCCAGTGGTTTCGACGACGCTCGCTGGCGCTCGCTCCTCAACCACCGGCGGGCCGTCAGCCTCCGAACGCGTGGGTGGCGGTCGCGCCGCCGTCGATCGCGAGCTCCGCACCGGTGACGAAGCTGGACTCGTCGCTGGCCAGGTAGACGTACGCCGGGGCGATGTCGCTGGGGTGGCCGACCCGCTTGAGGGCGACCTTGCCGGCGCCGAACTCCATCGCCGCGTCGCCACCGTGCACGCGCGTCATCGGGGTGTCGATCATGCCGGGGTGCACCGAGTTGACCCGGATCCCCTGCGGGCCCAGCTCCAGTGCGGCCGCCTTGGTCATCCCGCGGATCGCGAACTTGGTCGCGGAGTAGCCCGCGCAGAAGGCCATCCCGGCCAGGCCCTCGATCGAGGAGGCGTTGACGATCGAGCCGCCGCCGTTCTGGCGCATGGTCGAGACGACCGACTTCATCCCGAGGAAGCAGCCCAGCTGGTTCACGCGGAAGAGCAGCTCGAACTCCTCGACCGGCATCTTCTCCACCTCGCCGAAGCGCAGGATGCCGGCGTTGTTGACCAGCACGTTGACCGGCCCGAACTGCTCGTTGGCCTCCGCCACGAGTGCCTGCCAGGAGGCTTCGTCACTGACGTCGTGAGTCCGGAAGTACGCCGCGTTGCCGTGCTCCTCCGCGAGCTCGTCGGCGAGCAGCTTGCCGGGCTCCTCGGCGATGTCGGCGATCACGACCTGGGCGCCCTCCTCGACGAACGCGCGGGCGATCGCCGCGCCCTGTCCCTGTGCCGCGCCGGTGACGATGGCGCGCTTGCCCTGCAGTCTGTTCATCGGTCTTCCTTAGAGGTTCATGACGGAGTCGGCCGAGAAGCCGACCGACGGGTCGCGGTCGGCGAAGAAGCTGCCCAGTCCTGCGTCGAGCTGGGCGAGGTCCCAGGTGTCCCCGGTGGCGTCGAAGCGCTGCTCGACGACGGGGGCCGCGAGCAGGGCCACCATCCCGCCGTACACGACGAAGACCTGGCCGGTGATCCGCGCTGCCGCGGGCGAGGCGAGGTAGGCCACGAGCGGAGCCACGTGGTCGGCCGAGTAGGGGTCGACCGCCTGACCCGACTCGTCCTCGCCGAAGACCTCGGCGGTCATCGCGGTGCGGGCACGCGGGCAGATCGCGTTGGCCCGCACGCCGACCCGGGAGAGGCCGCGCGCCGTGGAGAGGGTGAGCGCGGTGATGCCGGCCTTGGCGGCGGCGTAGTTGGCCTGGCCGGGCGAGCCGGTGAGGAAGGCCTCGGAGGCGGTGTTGACGACGGCCGCGTCGACGGGCTCGCCGGTCTCCTTGTAGATCCCGCGCCAGTACGCCGCGGCGTTGCGCGAGAGCAGGAAGTGGCCACGCAGGTGCACCTTGAGGACGAGGTCGAACTCCTCGTCGGTCATGTTGAACAGCATCTTGTCGCGGGTGACGCCGGCGTTGTTGACCACGACGTCGAGCCGGCCGAGCTTGTCGACGGCGGCCTGGAGCATCGCCTCGGCGGTGGCGCTCTCCCCCACGTCGCCGGGCACGACGAGGGCCTCGACCCCGACGGCGCGGATCTCCTCCGCCGCCTCCTCCGCTGCGCCCGGGAGGTCGTTGAGCACGACGTTGGCGCCGGCGTGGGCCAGCGCGAGGGCCTCGGCCCGGCCGAGCCCGGCGCCTGCACCGGTGACGACGGCGACCTTCCCCTCGAGGGACAACGGGTCGGCTGGTGGTGAACCTGCGGGCATGCTCACTCCTCGACGAGGCTGATCGCCGACTTGGGGCAGGACGCGACCGCCTGCTCCACGATCGCCAGCTGCTCCTCGGTGACGTTCTCGTCGAGGATCTGCAGGAAGTCGTCGTCGTCGACCTGGAAGTGGTCGGGCGCCAGCGCCTCGCACATCGCGTTGGACTCGCACAGGTCGAAGTCGACCTTGATCTTCTTCATCGTTCCTCCGTCACTGCTGTTGGCTGTCGTTGCGGGTGGTTTCGAGACGCTCGCTGCGCACGCTCCTCAACCACCGGTGCTCGAGCCGGGCGGGCCGGCCATCTTCCGGTGGTCCCAGCTGGTCACCTTCTCCGGCTCGACGACGATGCCGACCCGCTTGCGGGCCTGCTTCTCGACGATCTCGTCGCCGAACTCGCCGAGGTCCATGTCGCCGGCCATCCGCTTGGCGACCTTGGCGCCGAGGGTGCGGATGTCGTCGTACTCCTCGACCAGCCGGGCACGTCCCTGGATGCTGACGCCGCGCAGCTCGAAGTAGTCCTCGCCGTCCTCGACCAGGCAGGTGATCCGCGGGTCGCGGCGCAGGTTGACCACCTTCTGCGAGGCGCCGTAGGTCCAGAACGCGATCCGGCCGTCCTCCACGACGTAGAACAGCGTGGTCAGGTGCGGGGCGCCATCGGGGCCGATCGTGGCGATCTGCACCTTCATGTCGGCGAGGAGGAACTGCTCGATCTCCTCGTCGCTCATCTTCACCGAGCTGCGGCTGGACGCCATCTGGTTCAGGACCCTTCGCTGGAGTGACCGGGGAACACGTGCGCCTCGGGGTCGACGAGCACGGCCGCGTTGTTCACGGCCGTGGCCACCTCGCCGAAGCCGACGGCGATCAGCCGCACCTTGCCGTCGTACTCCGTGATGTCACCGGCCGCGAAGACCCGCTCGAGGTTGGTACGCATCGCGGTGTCGACCTTGATGTGCCGCTTGTCGAACTCCAGCCCCCACTCCTGCATGGCGCTCAGGTCGGCCACGAACCCCAGCGCCGCCACCACCGACTGCGCCGGGCGGGTGAGCACGTCGCCGTCGTTGGTGGTGATCTCGACGCTCTCCACGTGGTGCTCACCGACGAGGGCGGTGACCTGCGCCTTGGTGATCACCTCGGTGCTGCCGGCCAGCACGGCGTCGACCGTGGCCTGGTGGGCGCGGAACTTGTCACGTCGGTGCACCAGGGTCACCGAGCTGGCGATCGGCTCCAGGCTGTGCGCCCAGTCGAACGCGCTGTCGCCGCCGCCCACGATGACGACGTCGCGGCCGGCGTACTCGGCGAAGGACGGCACGAAGAACACCAGGCCGCGGTCCTCCCAGCCGTCACCGGCCGGGAGCGGGCGTGCGGTGAACTTGCCGATGCCCGCCGTGATGATGACGACCTTGGCGCGCACGAGGGTGCCGTCGTCGAGGCCCATGGTGACGCCGTCGTGGTCGGTGCTCAGCTTGGTGGCCGTCCGGCCCAGGAGGTACGTCGGTCGCGCGCTCGCCGCCTGCTCGACCATCTGCTCCACGAGCTCGCGTCCCTTGACGGCCGGGAAGCCGGCCACGTCGAGGATCAGCTTCTCGGGGTAGAGGGCCGAGACCTGGCCACCGAGCTCCGGCAGCGAGTCGACCACCGCCACGCTCATCCCCCGGAAGCCGCCGTAGTAGGCGCCGAAGAGTCCTGCCGGACCGGCACCCACGATGAGCAGGTCGGTCTCGACGTCGCGCCCGGACGCCGACACCTCAGCCATGGGCCGAACCTTTCCGCGAAAACTAGAACGTGTTCTAACTTATCAGAACGCCTCCATCTTCGACACGCGCCAGTCTCCCCCATCGCGGGTCAGCGTGACCAGCACCCGGTTCTGGTCGACGCGCTGGTTGTCCGGTGCCCTTCGCCGTGGTGACCTGGTTGACGAAGACCAGGGCGACCACCTTCTTGTCGGTGGCGGAGACGATCGAGGTGGCGACCACCTTGGCGGTCAGCTTGACCTGGTTCTTGATCGTCTGGGCCTTCACCTTGGCCATCGGCTTGGCGTACTCGCGCACGGAAGCTGGGGGCCAGCACCGCCTCCGACGCCTTGATGTCCGCGTCGAGGCTCTTCCAGTCGTAGGAGAGCACCTGCTGGGTCAGCTTGCGTGGCCGCCTGCATCCCGGCGTCCCGGGCCTGGATCGAGGTGATCGCCCCGTCGGGGGCCTTGCCCTCGTCCGGGTGCTCGCTGCGCCACCAGGCGTAGCCGGCGACGATGGCCAGCACGCAGGCACAGCGCCACCAGGATGCCGTCAGCAGCGTGAGGCTCGCCGAGGAACGGGACCGGTTCGCTGCCGGCTCACCGCGACATCGGTGGCGGAGGCGGCAGCTCCTCGGCTCGTCCACCGACTCGTCCGAGGCAGGGACCGGGGCCGGTCGCCGGTGCGTCAGCGGCTCTCGGCAGACGCAGGAACGGTGACGCGGCGGACCTCGCCGGTCGGTCCGGTCCCGGTCAGGTCGCTCTGGCAGTAGCGGCACTTGACGGCCGCCTCCTTGATCGTCTCCGCGCAGAAGGGACAGAGCTTCTCGTCCGTCTGCGGATCCGGGCCGTCATCAGTTCACGAACTGCAGGTCGGAGGTCGAGCCACTTGTCACCCTTGCGGACCATGGTCAGCTTGAGCCGGTAGTAGCGCGGCTGCGGCCTTGCCCTTGGTGGACTTGTTGGTCACCTGGGAGTCGGCGGCCACGAAGACCACGGCGTTGCTGTCGTCGATGTCCGCGATCCCGACCGACGAGACCTTGCCGGTGGAGACGGCCTGGCCTGTCTCGGCAGACGTCTTCAGGTTGCACCTTGGCGCCGTTCGTACTGCTCCTTGAACGTGCCCGTCGCGCCCGAGCGACCTTCGCGATGAGCGGGTCCATGTTCTTGTAGTCGACGGTCAGGAAGGCCGAGCGTCTCGTCCGTGGCCGCCTTGCGTGACCTCGGCGTAGTCGCGCGACAGGGTTTCGGCCTCGGAGTCCCCCGGCGCGGCCGCCGCTCCCTTGGTGAAGAGCAGGGCGGTGGCGACGACCAGGACCAGGGCAAGGACCATCAGCACGATGTTCGCCCACCGCCAGGACGTTCCCGCTGGTCCTGCCGCCGGGGCAGGATCAGTCATCGGCCGCCACCGGCCCCGTGAGCATCCACTCCCACGAGTCGTCCCCGAACACTGTGTGCAGTCCTCCTCTGGTGCCCACGACGAGGGACCGTCTCCGTCGCCGTGTCCACGCGTCCCGGTGCGGGCATCGTACGGCGCGACACGATAGCCGCTGGCCCGCGCGACGTGCCGGCACCCGAGCTGGGCGCGTACGTCGTAGCCGCGCAGGTTCTGCGGAGGCCCCGACTTGCACTTGGCCGGGGTAGACCGGTCCGTCACTCTCGTCGGTGGCGGGACGCCACTGGGAGGGCGGCTTGTAGCCCTTGGTGCACGGGGCCACGTTGTTGTTGAACTGCAGGTTGATGTGGCCGTAGCCGTCACCGGGCGTCCCGGTGAACCCGGCCGCGATGACGTGCGGGAAGATGACCAGCATCTGCTCGAGCGCCGGGCATGTTGGTGGTGAGCACCTGGTTGGTGGTGAGCAGGTTGGACAGGAACACCGGCAGGGTGGGCTCGAGACCCTTGCAGCAGCGAGTCGACCTCGCGAACAGCGGCCGGGACCACCCTGCAGGATCGTGCGCAGGTCCTTGTCGGAGGTGCGCAGCGTGCCGGTGAGGTCGGCCAGGCCCTGGGCGAAGGTCTGGATGTCCTTCTCGTGGTCGGCCTGCGTCTGCAGCACGGTCTGCCCGGTGCTCGAGCAGGTTGATCGTGTCTCGAGCTTGGCGTCGGCCTCGTCGACGAACTGGGTCCCGGAGTCGACCATCCGCTGCAGCGGGTTGGCGGTGTCCGCGGAACATCGTGCCGAGCTCGCCGACGACCGTGGAGAGCTCGTTCCTTGTCGACCGAGTCGACCATGGCGTTCATCTGGGTGAGCAGCACCTCCTCGCTCATCGGCAGGCTGGCGGCATCTGCCCTTGATGATGTCTCCCGGCCTCGGCGTACGGAGGCTTGTTGTCGGGTGGCTCGAAGTCGAGGTACTGCTCGCCCACGGCCGAGAGGTTGTGCACGTACATCTTCGAGTCCAGCGGGATCTTGGTCCCGTCCTTGAGCGCGACGTCGACGCGCAGCCCCGTTGCGGGTGACGTCCATCTCCGAGACCTTGCCGACCTTGACGCCTCGGTAGGTGACCTCGCTGCCGGTGAACAGCCCGCCCGACGTGGGCAGGGTGGCGTGGATGGTAGATGCCGCGGCCGAGCACCCGGTCGGTGAGGCCGAGGAAGCTGCCCGCCACGTAGACGATGCCGACGGCGCTGAGCACGCACGAAGGCCATCAACCGGACCTTGACTCCGCGAGTCATCGGCAGCCACCTCCCGCCGAGGAGGCCGCCGAGACCACCGGCCGCTGCCCGACCCAGCCGGAGCCGCCGCTTGCGAACCGCTGAGCGCCCGCCGGGACGGTCGCGGAGCGAGGCTTCTTGGGACAGCCCGACCGCCGGGCAGGACAGAGCACGTCCTTGACGACGTCGGGCGGTCGACTGCAGATCAGCACCTTGGTCGCGTCGTCGAGAGCCCTTGCACACGCTGCGCCGAGCGGGGTGGCCGTGCACAGGTTGATGATGTCGGGGAGGTTCGTCGCCGGGCGACTTGATGATCTTGTTGAGGTTGAGGTCCACGTGGAACAGCGCGTTGGCGTAGTCGCCCCGGACGATGGTGGCCGCCTCCTTGGGGAACGGGAAGCTGGCCATCATCGAGAGACCTCTCGGCAGCGAGTCCCCGGCGTCCGCGAGCTTGGTCAGGGTGGGCTGCAGGTGCTTGCAGCGAGGCCACGATGTTGTCGGTGCTGGCGTTGAGCACCCGGGTGCCGACGACGCCGAGCTTGTCGAGCTGCCGCAGCATCGTGATCAGTGCCCGGTGCTGCCGGTTGAGGACCTTCAGCGCCGGGCCCATGCTGTCGATGGCCTCGCCGATGACGTCCTTCTCCTTGACCAGCGTGGCGGTGAGCCGGTCGATCGACTCCATCGCGGCGATGATGTCGCCCTTCTGCTCGTCCAGGCCGCCGACCATCCGGTCGAGGTTGCCGAGCAGGTGCCGCGCCTGGTCCTGGCGTCCGTTGAGCATCGTTGTTCATCTCGACGCTGATGGTCTTCAGCTGCCCGATGCCGCCGCCGCTAAGCAGCATCGACAGGGCCCCGAGGACCTCTTCGACCTCGGGGTTGCGACCCGTGCGCGAGAGCGGGATGAAGTCCCCGTCGGAGAGTCGCTTGGCGCTGGCAGTGCCCGGCGCGGGCTCGACCAGGGCGATGTACTTCTCGCCCAGGAGGCTGGTCTGGCGGACGTCGACCTCGACGTTCTCCGGGAGGCTCGATGTCCTTGCGCACCAGGAACTTCACCCGCGCGTGCCAGCCGACCCGGCCGACGTCGCGTGACCTGCCCGACCAGGCACGTCGTTGGCGAATGACCGCGGTGCGGGGCACCACGTTGAGGGCGTCGGCGAAGTCGGCGGTGACGCGGTAGGCGTCGTCGGCGTTGACCTTGTTGCCAGGCAGCGGCAGGTCGTAGGCGCCGTCGAACTTGCACCCGGAAGCGACCAGAAGGGCGATCACCAGCGCGAGCACGGCGGCGACCGGCCGCGGTGAGGTTCCGCGGAGGAGTCGACGCGCAGACCGCTTCAGAGTCGGGTCATGACGCGTTGCCCGCCTTCAGGGAGCCGAGCAGACCGTCGAGCGACGTGACCGGGTGCCGTGCCGCCGAGCTTGAGCTGGGCCGGCTGGCTGTGGTTCTGCGAGGGGTCGGCACCGATCGAGTCCGAGAACGGCTTGATGATGGTCGGAGCAGCTGGCAGGTCTGACCGCCGGTTGCGCCAGGGAACCTGCCGAGTTCTCGACGACGTCGCAGAGCATGTTGCCGAGGTTGGCGCCGTTCGGAGTGGCCTGAGGCGGGACGCCGGTCTTGGTCTTGTTGTCGTAGGCGAGGGTGAGGTTGTCCAGGCCGAGGGCGCCGATCCGGGCCACGCGTGTTCAGCGTCGTCCTTTGCTTGGCGAGGACGCCGAGCACCTCGGTCAGCTGCTCGCACGTCCTTCTCACCAGGCACTTGTTGTCGTGCACGAAGCTGCGGACGGTGCCGACGGCCCGGGCCAGCGCGGCCAGCGCCTTGCGCGAGGTTGCCGCGCTCGTCGGCGAGCTGGGTGGAGACCGAGGTCAGGTCACCCATGAATCCGTCCACGAGCCGGTCGTTGGCAGCCAGGGTGTCGGTCAGCTGCGACATGTTCTTGACCGAGTCGAACAGCGGCCCGCTGTTGTCACCGAAGGTCTGCACGGCCGCGGAGAGGTTGAGCAGCGTCTCGTTGCCGAGCTTGCCGTTGCCGCGCAGCGCCTTCGCCCCGCGCGGTGAGAAGCGTGTCGAGCGAGCCGTTCTTGTTGGCGCCGTTGGGGCCGAGCGCCTGGGTCAGGTCGGAGAGGCTCTGGTAGATCCGGTCGAGCTCGACCGGGGTGCCGGTCTCGGGCAGGGCGATCTTCGCGTTGTCCTGCATGCACCGCGCCACCGGTGTACGCCGGAGCGATCTGCACGAACCGGTCGGCGGTCAGCGTCGGCGTGACGATCGCCGCCTTCGCGTCGGCGGGGAGCTTGTACTCCGAGTCGTACTCCATGGCCACGCGGACGCGGTCACCCTCGGGCACGACGGCGGTGACGGTGCCGATCCGCACGCCCATGACGCGCACCTCGGAGCCCTTGTAGATGCTCACCGTCCGGTCGAAGTACGCCGTGACTCGCGGGTGTCCGGCGCCGCCCTGGAAGACGAAGAAGGTCGCCGCGAGGACCAGCACCGCCAGGAGGGCGACCAGCCTTCGTGGAGAGACGGTCATGATCCCCCCCTCTTGCCGGGGACGAACTCGCCGTCGCGAGTGCTGGCGAGGTTGGGCACGTAGGCGTCGAACCACGGACCGGTGCCGATGATGTTGATCAGGATGGAGGCGTAGGGACCGAGGTTCTTCAGGGTCGCGTCGAGCTGCTTCTTGCGGCCGCGCAGGAACGTCAGGGCGATGTTCAGCTGCTTGAGCGCGTCACCGATCTGGTCCTGGTTGTCGGTGGCCATGCCGCGCAGCTCGACGGCGAGCCGGGTGGCGTTGACGCAGCAGCGAGTGGATCGCGTCGCGACGCGACATCAGCTCCTGGAAGACCAGGTCGCCCTGCTTCATCAGCGTCACCAGGTCTCCGCGGCGCTCGGCGAGCAGCTTGGTCACCCGGTCGGCCCTGCCGAGCAGCTGCTCGATGCCCTCGTCGCGGCTGGCGATGGCCTGGGAGACGCGGGAGAGCCCGGTGAAGGTCGACGGATGTGCGGGCTGGCGGCGTTGAGGGTGTCGCCCAGCGTGGTCAGCGCCTGCGAGAGCCGGGGGATGTTGATGTCCTCGGTGCGTGGTCGTCAGCTCGCTGAGCGTGGCCACGATGTCGTAGCTGCCGTTGGTGCGGCTCACCGGGATGGTGTCGCCGGCCTCCATCTCGCCGGTGCCCTTGGGCGTGATCTCGAGGTACTTCTCCCCCAGCAGGTTCAGCACCTGCACCGACGCGTGGGTCTTCTCCCCCAGCGTGGCGTCCTTCACGTCGAAGTCGACGGTGACGTGGTCACCGTGGATGTGCAGCGCACTGACCCGGCCGACGCGGACGCCGGCGACCTGCACCATGTTGCCCTTGTGCAGGCCGCTCGCGTCCGTGAGCTGGACGTGGTAGCCGGTCCCTCTGAATCCGGGGAACTTCTGCAGGTTGAAGGCCGCGCCGCCGACGACCAGCAGCACGACCAGGCTGATGGCTCCCAGCCGCAGGATCATCCGTCTGTTCGGCGCGCCATCAGGGATCACACCTCTTGGCGGTGCTGTGGAACGAGAGGTTCTTCAGCTTGCTTCGAGATGCCGTTGAGCCGGGATGCACCGGTCCGGGAGCCGGGGATCCTGGGCAGGATGATCGTCCCGTCGAAGTCGCAGAGGTAGTACTGGTACCAGGAGCCGTAGGTCCCGGTGCGGGTCTGCCGGGTCAGCATGACCGGCAGCCGGTTGAGCACCTCGTCCAGCACCGCCTGGTTGCTCCGGCTTGTTCAGGATCGTCATGATCCGTCGCAGCTGGGCGACGTCGGCCTTCAGGTAGGGCCGGCCCAGGGTGAGCAGGTTGGCCAGCTCGGCGGTGAGCCCGGAGAGGTTCTCACCGAGGCGCCGATCGTCTTGCGGTCGCGGCGACGTTGCGTCAGCCAGTTCTTCAGCTCGCACGACCAGTGGAGCTGAGCTGCTGGTGCCGGTCGTCGACGGTCTTCAGCATCGACGAGAGGTTGTCGATGACCTCACCGATGAGCTTGTCGCGGTCGGCCAGCGAGTTGGTCAGCGACGCGGTGTTGCTCATCAGGCTGCCGATCGTGCCGCCCTCGCCCTGCAGCACCTTGACGAGGTTCATCGACAGGTGGTTGACCTCGCCTGGGTTGCAGCGCCTGGAACAGCGGCTGGAAGCCGTTGAACAGCTCGGTGAGGTTCAGGGCCGGAGTCGTTCGCGAGCGGGGATGGTGGCGCCCTCGGGGAGCCGCGGCGCCGGGCGTGCCCTGCTCGAGGGCCATGTAGCGGTCGCCGACGAGGTTGAGGAAGCGGATCGAGGCCCGGGCGCCGGACGTCATGGGCACGTCCTTCTTGACCTTGAAGGTGACCTCGGCCGCGTCGCGGTTCTTGATCTCCACGTCCTTGACCGAGCCGACGGTGACGCCGGCGACGCGGACGTCGTCACCCTTCTTGATCAGGCTGGCGGAGGTGAAGTCGGCCTTGTACTCGCTTCGCTGCCGAAGGCGAAGGAGCCCATGATCGCGGTCAGCGTGCCGGTGACGATCACGCTGACCAGCACGAAGATGCCCAGCTTGATCCGGCGACGACCGTGGTGGTGTTCCGGGTGCTCACTCGTGGGTTCCCCCCCGACGTCGAGTCGAGGTCGGAGCCGTTCTTGAAGTCGACGGTGGTCCCGGAGCGGCTGCTTCGGGTAGGGCAGGCCGTAGCACTGGGGGCCGCGGGTGTCGCCGTACACGGGACGGTCCCGCTGGTCGTAGGGCCGCCGCTGCTTGGCCGCAAGGTCATGCTCTGCCAGACCTCCCCTGCCGGAAGATGTCGTTGAGCCGTCCCGCGTAGCGCGCCGCACCCTTGAGCAGGCACGGGAACTCCGGGCGAGTAGGTGTCCAGCAGCTGAGCAGCGGCCGGCTCAGCGCGGCCGCCTGGACGATGTTGGCCTCGTTGGCGGTCAGCACCCGCGTCGACGTCTTGCCGAGACCGGTGACGTCGTCGAAGAAGGCCTGCAGCTGCTGTTCCTTGCTCGGTGACGGTGTGGGCCGTGGTCGTCGCGTTGCGCAGCAGGCGGATCAGGTCCGGCGCCGCGATCGCGTAGGTCTTGCTCACGCTGGCGAGCAGCACCAGGTCCTGCTGCAGCGTCGGCAGGTGCACGTTCATCGTCGTCAGGTAGCTGTCGAGCTTGACGAAGGTCTCGCCGATCTGGTCGCCGCGTCCGCGCAGGGCGTTCGCCACGGCGTACAGCGTCGTGCTCAGGTCGGCCGGACGGATGGAGCGGAGCAGCGGGAACAGGTCGGCGAGGATCTTCTGGAGCTCGACGTTGGTGCGCACCCGTGACGGGGGATCACGTCGCCGTCGCTGAGCGACTTCCTGGAGGGCTTCGTCGGGTCCAGGATCGAGATGTACTTCTGCCCGAACAGCGTCGTGGGCAGGATCTCGATGCTGATGTTCTCGGGAATGTTCTTCGCCGACGCCGGCACCAGGGCGACCTTGATGACGGCCTGCTTGCCGTCGTTGCTGATCCCCCGGACCTGGCCGACGAGCACGCCGTGCCGTCGGACGTCGCCGAACTGGGCGAGCTGCAGACCCGCGTTCTCGGCCTTGATCGTGATCATCGTCGGATGCGAGAACGCCTTCTGGTAGACGGCGATCGACAGACCGATCAGCAGCGCCATGACAGTGATGAAGACGACGCCTGCGCCGAAGAGCCGGGTGTGCTCGGCCTTCGTGTCGTGGGTGATGTTCGAACAAGCCGTCGACTACCCCGTGATCCGCACGGTGGTGGTGGAGCCCCAGATCGCGAAGCTGAGGAAGAAGTCGGCCACCACGATCGTGACGATCGAGGTGCGGATCGCCCGGCCGACCGCCGTACCGACGCCGGCAGGACCACCGGAGGCGGTGTAGCCGTAGTAGCAGTGGATCAGGATGACCGCGACGGCCAGGAACATCAGCTTGAAGAAGGACCAGAGCATGTCGATCGGCGGCAGGAACTGCAGGAAGTAGTGGTCGTAGGTGCCGGCCGACTGCCCGTAGATCAGCGTGGTGATCAGCCGCGGCGAGAGGTACGACGCCGCCAGGGCCACGATGTAGAGCGGGATGACGGCGATGAAGGCGGCGATCATGCGGGTCGTCACCAGGAACGGCAGCGACGGCACCGCCATCACCTCGAGCGCGTCGATCTCCTCGGAGATCCGCATGGCGCCCAGGCGGGCGGTGTAGCCGCAGCCCACGGTGGCGGCCAGCGCGATCGAGGAGACCAGCGGCGCCACCTCGCGGGTGTTGAAGTACGCCGAGATGAACGCCGTGAACTTGGCGACACCGATCTGGCTGAGCGAGGCGTACCCCTGGATGCCGACCTCGGTGCCGGCGAAGAACGCCATGAACGCGATCACGCCCACGCTGCCGGCGATCAGCGAGAGTCCGCCGACGCCGAAGGCGACCTCGGCGAGGGTGTTCATGATCTCGCGCCGGTAGCGGGTGATCGCCCGCGGAGTCCAGGCCAGCGCCTTGACGTAGAAGAGCAGCTGGTCGCCGCGCTCCTCGACCCTGAGGCGTTGCTCGCGCCCGAGCTCCCGGCCGATGGTCGCTCAGCGGTCGCCACGTCACAAGCCGTTCTGCGGGACGACTTGGAAGTAGATCGCGGTGATGATCGAGTTGAGCGCGAACAGCACCATGAACGCGATGATCACGGCCTCGTTGACCGCCCGGCCCACGCCGCTGGGTCCACCGCCGGCGTTGAGCCCCTTGTAGGCACCGACGATGGCGGCCATGTAGCCGAACAGGATGGCCTTGATCATCGAGATGTAGAGGTCCGGCAGGCTGGCCAGGGCCGTGAAGCTGGAGAGGAACGCACCCGCGTTGCCGCCCTGGACGATCACGGTGAAGAAGTAGCCGCCACCGATGCCCGGTGGCGATCACGATGCCGTTGATCATCAGCGCGACGAACACGGTGGCGAGCACCCGGGGCACCACGAGCCGCTCGATCGGGTCGATGCCGAGCACCTCCATGGCGTCGATCTCCTCGCGGATCTTGCGAGCGCCCATGTCGGAGCAGATGGCCGATCCGGCCGCGCCGGCGATGATCATCGCGGCGGCGATCGGGGCGGCCTCGCGGACGACGGCGAGCACGGCACTGGCGCCTGCGAAGGACTGCGCGCCGAGCTGGCCGGTCAGGTTGCCGACCTGGAGCGAGATGACGGCGCCGAACGGGATCGAGACGAGGATCGTCGGCAGCAGCGTGACGCTGGTGATGAACCAGGCCTGCTCGATGAACTCGCGCGTCTGGAACTTGGTGGTGAAGACGGCCTTGGTCACGTCGGTGACCATCGCCGCGATCTCGCCAGGTCCGCGCAGGATCGACGCAGGTGTCACGCCCATCGCTACCTCCCTGGTGGCACGTCCCCCGGCGGACCCGCCCCCCGCGGCCGCCCAAACCTAGAACGTGTTCTCGTTTTGTGCAACCGCGCAGGGCGGTCTCGAAATGGAACACGTTTCGGTACTGAGAACGACGTTGTGGCGCGGAAGTCACGTCGGCGGGGCCACCGTACGGCTCTAGACTCCGCCGAGTGACCGGAATCACAGGAAACAAGACGGGTGTCCACGTGCTGATCAGGCACCCGTCCGGACTCCTCCTCGCGGCCCAGCTGCTGGCCGTGCTCGCCTACCCGTTCCTCGACGAGTCCCGGGCCGGGTCGGCCGTCCTCGGCGTGATCTCGATGGTGGCGGTCGGACTGGCCCTGTGGGTGGTCCGCAGCACGCCGGCGCTGACGGTGATCGCGTTGGCCTTCGGCCTGCCGGCCGTGGTGATGACGATGCTCGAGGCGGTGCTGCCCGGCGAGGACTGGGTGACGCTGACGAGCGCGCTGCTGCACGCGCCGTTCTACTTCTACGTCGCCTACAGCACGATCCGCTACCTGTTCCACGACGACCGCGTCACCACCGACGAGCTGTTCGCGATCGGTGCGGCCTTCACGGTGGTCGCCTGGGGCTTCGCCTACGTCTACCTGGCCGTGGTCATCATCGTCCCCGGATCGATCGCCCCGCTGAGCGACGGCTCGGAACGGTTCTTCGAGCTGCTGTTCTTCTCGTTCAGCAACCTGACCAGCGTGGGACTCTCCGACATCCTGCCGGCGGCGAGCTACGCCCGGTCATGGGTGATCCTCGAGCAGGTCGCCGGCGTGCTGTACGTCGCCATGGTCATCTCTCGCCTGGTCGCGCTCTCAACCCTCCGCCGTCGCGACTGACGCACGCTCCTCGAGGATCCGGGCCCGGGTCCGGCGCCGGTAGCGCACGATCTGCACCAGCCCGACGGCCCACAGCACGTACTGGACGCTCATCGCCCAGCGGAAGGCCGACGCCGGGTAGTCGGTGCCGCCGCCCGGCGTACGCCAGTCCAGGACCAGTCCGATGGCGACGACCAGGAACAGGCTGGCGTAGAAGCCGCCCTGGTTGATGATCCCGGTGGCGCTGCCGAGCCGGTGGGCCGGGTTGGACGTCCGGCCGACGTCGAAGCCGATCACCGACGCGGGCCCGCCCGTGCCGGCGACCACGACCAGCAGCACGAGCAGCGCCAGCGGCGCGTCCCCCGGCCAGACCAGCACGGCGGTCCACACGGCGACCAGCGCGCTGACGATGCTCAGCACGATCGTCGAGCGGTGCCACGGATGGGCTCCGATCAGCCAGCCGAGCACCGGCCCGGAGACCATCATCGCCACGACCATCACGCTCAGCAGCAACCCGGCGGTCGAGGGCGAGCGACCCTCGCCGCGGACCAGGAACGGGTACCCCCACAGCAGCGTCATCGTGGTCGCGCTGAACTGCGTCGTGAAGTGCATCCAGAAGCCGAGCCGGGTGCCGGGCTGCTCCCAGGAGGCGACCAGGTTCTCGCGCACGGTGGCCAGGGACAGCTGCGCGCCACGGACGTGCAGCTCGCCCGGCGCATCCTTGAGGAGCACCAGCACGGCAACGGTCAGGACGACCCCGATCGTGGCCGCGCCGAGGTAGGCCGGCGTCCAGCCGAGGTGGCCCAGCGCCCAGGTCATCGGCACCGCCGCGGCCACGGCCCCCAGCTGGCCGAGGGTCCCGGTGATCTGCGTGACGAACGGGATCCGGCGCAGCGGGAACCAGCTGTTCACCAGGCGCAGGACGCAGATGAAGGTCATCGCGTCACCGATGCCGACGAACGCCCGGGCGACGAGCGCCGTCGGGTAGGAGTCGGCGAACGCGAACGATCCCTGCGCCAGCGTCATCAGCACCAGCCCGACGAGCAGCACGCTGCGCGGACCGAACCGGTCCACCAGCAGACCGACCGGGATCTGCATCCCGGCGTAGACGAGCAGCTGCAGCATCGTGAACGTCGCCAGCTGCGTGGCCGAGATGTCGAAGCGCTCGGCGGCCACCAGCCCGGCCACCCCGAGCGAGGAGCGGTGGAAGACCGCGAGCACGTAGACGAGCAGCCCGACGACCCAGACCACCCAGGGGTTGGCGAGAGATCGTGAGGAGGTCGTCACTTCTACCAGCCTAAGGGCGGGTCCGGCCGGCCTTGACCACGCAGGGTGTGGGGTTCGTCATGCCTGCTCAGGTTGAGGAGCGAGCGCCAGCGAGCGTCTCGAAACCACCCGACGGCACGAGGCGGCAGCCAGCCCTGAACGGGTCAGTCCAGGCAGAACTCGTTGCCCTCGGGATCCTGCATCACGATGTGGCCGGCGCTGAGGCCGCTGCCGGGCTCGAAGCGCTCGCAGGCGGGTGGCGCCGAGGGCCACCAGGCGCTCGGCCTCGGCCTCGAGGGCGGTCATCCGCTCCTCGTTCTCGAGACCGACCGCCGCGCGGAGGTCGAGGTGGACGCGGTTCTTGGCGGTCTTGCCCTCGGGGACCTGCTGGAAGAAGAGGCGAGGGCCGGTCTCGCCCTCGCGCGGGAGCGCGGCCGAGGCGGTGTTGCGCTGGTCCTCCGGCACGCCGACGCTCTCCAGGAAGGCGTCCCAGGTGTCGAAGCCCGGGGGTGGCGGTTGCATCCGGTAGTCGAGGGCCTCGATCCAGAAGCGGCACAGCGCGTCGGGGTCGCCGGCGTCGAAGGTGACCTGGAACTCCGTGCTCACTTGGTGGCCTCCATCATCTGGCGCAGCTCCTTCTTCAGGTCGGAGATCTCGTCGCGCAGGCGGGCCGCGACCTCGAACTGGAGCTCGGCGGCGGCGTTGTGCATCTGCTCGGACAGCTGCTGGACGAGCTCGGCGAGGTCGCTGGAGGGCAGGCCGGCCGTGTCGGGGAGCCGCTCGTGCATCTTCGAGAGGCCCGGCACGGGCGCCTTCTTGCTCTTGTCGCCGCGGGCTCCGGTGCCCTGCCAGGTCTCGAGCAGCGCGGCGGTGTCCTCGTCGTCGCGGGCCAGCATGTCGGTGATGTCGGCGATCTTCTTGCGCAGCGGCTGCGGGTCGACGCCGTGGAAGGTGTTGTAGGCGACCTGCTTCTCGCGGCGGCGGTTGGTCTCGTCGATCGCCGACTCCATCGAGGGCGTCATCCGGTCGGCGTACATCACCACCTGGCCGGACACGTTGCGGGCGGCGCGGCCGATGGTCTGGATCAGCGACTTGTCGGAGCGCAGGAAGCCCTCCTTGTCGGCGTCGAGGATCGCCACGAGCGAGACCTCGGGCAGGTCGAGGCCCTCACGGAGCAGGTTGATGCCGACGAGCACGTCGTACTCCCCCAGCCGGAGGTCGCGCAGCAGCTCGATGCGCTTGAGGGTGTCCACCTCGGAGTGCAGGTAGCGGCAGCGGACGCCGTTCTCGAGGAGGTAGTCGGTCAGGTCCTCGGACATCTTCTTGGTCAGCGTGGTGACCAGGACGCGCTCGTTGCGCTCGACCCGCTGGCCGATCTCGCTCATCAGGTCGTCGATCTGGCCCTTGGTCGGCTTCACCACGACCTCGGGGTCGATCAGCCCGGTCGGCCGGATGATCTGCTCGACGACGTTGTCGATGCCGCCGCCCTTGCTGATCTCGTAGTTGCCGGGGTCGCCGAGAGGTAGATGGTCTGGCCGATCCGGTCGACGAACTCCTCCCACTTCAGCGGTCGGTTGTCCATCGCGCTGGGCAGCCGGAACCCGTGGTCGACCAGGTTGCGCTTGCGGGACATGTCGCCCTCGTACATCCCGCCGATCTGCGGCACCGCCACGTGGGACTCGTCGACGACGAGCACGAAGTCCTCGGGGAAGTAGTCGAGCAGGCAGTTCGGGGCGCTGCCACGGCTGCGGCCGTCGATGTGCATCGAGTAGTTCTCGATGCCCGAGCAGGACCCGACCTGGCGCATCATCTCGACGTCGTACGACGTGCGCATCCGCAGTCGCTGGGCCTCGAGCAGCTTGCCCTGCTTCTCGAAGGTCGAGACCTGCTGCTCGAGCTCGGCCTCGATGCCGGCGATGGCGCGCTCCATCCGGGCCGGACCCGCGACGTAGTGCGTGGCCGGGAAGACGTAGACCTCGTTGTCGTCGGTGAGCACCTCGCCGGTGACCGGGTGCAGCGTCATCAGCCGCTCGATCTCGTCGCCGAAGAACTCCACCCGCACCGCGTGCTCCTCGTAGACCGGGAAGATCTCGAGGGTGTCGCCACGCACCCGGAAGGTGCCACGGGTGAAGGAGAGGTCGTTGCGGGTGTACTGGATCTCGACGAGCCGCCGCAGCACGTCGTCGCGGTCCATCTCGTTGCCGACCTTGAGCCGCAGCATCCGGTCGACGTACTCCTGCGGGGTGCCGAGGCCGTAGATGCACGAGACCGTCGAGACCACGATCACGTCACGGCGGGTGAGCAGCGAGTTGGTCGCCGAGTGACGCAGCCGCTCGACCTCCTCGTTGATCGAGGAGTCCTTCTCGATGTAGGTGTCCGTCTGCGGGACGTAGGCCTCGGGCTGGTAGTAGTCGTAGTAGGAGACGAAGTACTCGACGGCGTTCTCGGGGAACAGCTGGCGCAGCTCGTTGGCGAACTGGGCGGCGAGCGTCTTGTTGGGCTGCATCACCAGGATCGGCCGCTGGACCTGCTCCGCCACCCAGGCCACGGTGGCGGTCTTGCCGGTGCCGGTGGCGCCGAGGAGCACGGTGTCCTTCACGCCGCCCTGGATCCGCTTGGTGATCTCCGCGATCGCGGTCGGCTGGTCCCCCGACGGCTGGTAGTCGGACTGCACGTCGAACGGCGCGACACGACGCTCGAGATCGGTGACTGGACGCATGGAACGAGCCTACGGCCCCCACCGACATCACCGCCGACGGCTGAGCCGGAGGCCGTCGACAGCGCGGAGGTCGAGGAGCGTCGCTCGGACCGACGAGGAGGGCGGGCGACGCGTCTCGAAACCCGGTGAGCCAGGAAGCAGGCGCATCCCTGACGACCCGTGGTTTCGAGACGCTCGCTGGCGCTCGCTCCTCAACCACCGGACGGCCTCTGCTTGGATGACCTTGTGCAGCGCCGACATCACCCCCTCGATCAACATGCAGCCACCCGGTGGCGCGGGTGGTGAAGCGGACGCTGCTCGCGATCTTCGGGATCCCGATGCTGGTCGCGATCGCGATGAGCGTGGTCGACTCCTACCGCCGACGCGGCAAGAAGCCGAAGCCGTTCCCGACGCGGACGGCGCAGCAGACGCCGGTCGGCGGCGGCACCGTGACGACGTACACCTTCGGCCAGGACCTGTACGACGACATGCTCGCCGCCATCGAGGGGGCGCAGAAGCAGGTCCTGTTCGAGACCTACATCTGGAAGAGCGACGCCGTCGGCCAGCGGTTCAAGAAGGCGCTCATCGACGCGGCCGACCGCGGCGTCGAGGTCCGGGTCATCTACGACGAGTTCGCCAACATCGTGGTGCGTCCGCCGTTCAAGCACTTCCCGACGAACGTGAAGGTGCTCGCCTACCCGGTCTACTCGGCAGGGTGGCGCTTCTTCGACCTCCGCCGCTACGGCCGCGACCACCGCAAGATCCTGGTCGTCGACGACGAGGTGGGGTTCGTCGGCGGCTACAACATCGGCTCGGCCTACGCCACCGAGTGGCGCGACACGCACTGCCGGATCACCGGACCGGGAGTGTGGGACCTGAACCGGGCCTTCGCGGACTTCTGGAACCTCCACCGCGAGAAGCGGTTCCGGCGCAGCGAGGCGCCGATGCTGATGTCGACAGCCTCCACGTGGGAGCCGAAGATCCGGGTGCACCGCAACGTGCCCCGGCTGTGGATGTTCCCGATCCGGGGCATGTACATCGAGGCGATGGACCGGGCACAGCGCAACATCTGGATGACGCACGCCTACTTCATCCCCGACGAGAACTTCGTCGACAGCCTGGTCGCCGCGGCCCGGCGCGGCGTCGACGTCCGTCTCCTGCTGCCGGCGAAGTCCAACCACATCGTGGCCGACTGGATCTCGCGCGGCTACTTCGGGAAGATGCTCCAGGCCGGCATCGGGATCCACCGGTTCCGCGACGCCATGGTGCACGCGAAGACCGCCACGATCGACGGCAACTGGACGACGATCGGCACCGCCAACGTGGACCGGCTCAGCATGACCGGCAACTACGAGATCAACGTCGAGATCATCGACGCCGTCCCTGGCCCAGGAGATGGAGCGCATCTTCGAGACCGACCTGACCAACGCCCGCCCGCTCACCCTCGCCGAGTGGGAGTCCCGCGACTTCTCCAGCCGGTTCACCGAGATGATCCTCACCCCGCTGCGGCCCCTGCTCTGAGCCGGCGGTCGAGAGGCCCCGGCTAGGGTCCGCGCATGGACGCCACCTCGCCCGACCAGGACCTGCTCCGCCAGTCACGCCGCGCCTGGGGAGCGCTCGAGACCGTGCACGTGGTCGGGTACTTCGCCGAGGAGACCACCGCGGAGTACGTCGCCCTCGGCCTGCACGACCGGCTCGCCTACTTCCCCGCCCGCGCCGCCGCCCTGGGTGCCGTGGGCCCGCGGGTCACCGAGGCCACCTTCTACGTCTTCGCGCCGTGGCTGCACGACGCGGCCCTGCCCGCGGCCTGGGACATGGTCAGCCCGGAGCGGATGGTGCAGGCCCGACGCGACGGCATGACCAAGGCCCTGGACCGCATCCTCGGCGCCCCGGACGTGGCCGAGCCGCTCGCCCTCGCTCGGCGACTGTGCGAGGGGACTCACCTCCCCCGGTCGTCCCTTGTACGCCGCGCACGCGCAGCTCGACTGGCCGGACGACGACCTGCTGGCGCTCTGGCACGCAGCGACGCTGGTGCGCGAGCACCGCGGGGACGGTCACGTGGCGGTGCTGACCTCCCGAGGCGTCGACCCGGTCGAGGCGACCCTCCTCGACGGCGCCTGGTCCGGCAAGGACCGGTTCCTCAAGGCGACCCGGGGCTGGAGCGACGAGGAGTTCGCGGCCGGTTCCGACCGGCTCCGGGACCGAGGCTGGTTCGACGAGGAAGGCGTCCTCACCGACGACGGCAAGGTGGCCCGTGACGAGCTGGAGGCAGCCACCGACGCGGCCGCGCTGGCACCCTGGGAGGCGTTCGGGCTCGAGGACACGACCCGCCTCGCCGAGCTGATGGCTCCCCTGCGCCGGGCCGTGCTCGACGCAGGAGTGCTGCCACGCAGCGTGGCCGCGTCGAAGGTGTCCTGACCCGGTTACGCGGCGCGGCCTTGCGAGCGTCGTAGACGGCCTTCTCGAAGTCGAGGTAGCCGCCCACCGAGGGCGGGTCGGCGAACGGGAAGATCTGGGTCGCCCAGAAGCCACCGATGCCGTTGCTGCGGTCGATCCAGTAGTAGAGGTTGGCCAGCCCGGCCCAGGCGAGCTCACCGGCCGGGCGTCCGGTCGGCGCCTCCTCGTCGTTGATCATGAAGGTCAGCGCCCACGACTTCGGCATCCCGGGGAAGAACTCCGCCTCGTTGGAGAGCGTCGGGATCACGCCGGGCAGCGACTTGATCTTCATCGAGCCCCTGGAGGTGGTTGCCGACGGCCATCGCCACGGTCTCCGGCGCGAGCACCTGGCCACCCTCGGAGGCTCCGTCGTTGAGCCACATCCGGATGAACTTCAGGTAGTCCGGCACCGTCGAGTAGAGCCCGTGGCCTCCCATGTGCACCTCGGGATCGGGCGGCAGCTCGAACTCGACCGGCGTGATCGAGCCGTCGTCGGCGCGCTGGTGCATGGTGGCCACCCGCGAGCGCATGTCGTCGGTCATCGAGAAGGCTGTGTCGTTCATCCCGAGGGTCGAAGACGCGCTCCTGCAGCACCTCGCCGAGGCGCTTGCCGGTGATCCCCTCGACGACCTGGCCGGCCCAGTCGATGTTGGAGCCGTACTCCCACTCGGTGCCGGGGTCGAACAGCAGCGGCGTGCTGATCGCAGCCTTCGACGCGGTGATCACGCTGGGCTGGCCGTGCTCGTTGGCCATCCGCAGGTAGTTCTCGTTGAAGAAGTCGTAGCCGAAGCCCGCCGTGTGCGTGAGCAGCTGACGCGTGGTGATGTCGCTGGCCGGCGGTCGCAGGCGCGGCTGTCCGTCGTCATCGAAGCCGTCGAGCACCTGCACGTCGCCGAGCGCAGGGGCGTACTTCTTCGCCGGTGCGTCGAGGTCCAGGTCGCCGCTCTCCACGAGCTGCAGGGCCGCGGTCCCGGCGACGGCCTTCGTCGTGGAGAAGATGGCGAAGACGGTGTCGGCGGTCATGTCCTGGTCGCCGCCGAGGCGCGCTTGCCGCCACCCCTCGTACGTCGTGCCGTCGGCGTCGGTGGCCATCGCCACCACCCCGGCACACCGTCGTCGATCGCCTTGGCGAGCACGGCGTCGCAGCCGGCCTTCAGTTCGTCGGACATCGGAATCCTTCCGTCGGTGAGCGGACCCGCCTCGACTCCGGAACCGTCCGGGCAGATACTGGAACCACCACTGTTTCATCACTGATCCAGTCGCGGGAGCGCCACATGACCACTGAAACCGCCGCTACAGCCACGCTCGACGACCGATCCGCCGTCGGCGGACCGGATCTGCCCCCAGGAGCGACGGCTCGTGACCGAGATCCCGGGTCCGAAGTCGCGCGCGCTGCAGGAGCGACGTACGGCTGCGGTGGCCTCCGGCGTCGGCAGCGTGCTCCCGGTGTACGTCGCGGCCGCAGGCGGCGGCGTGATCGTGGACGTCGACGGCAACTCGCTGATCGACCTCGCCAGTGGCAT
Organism: uncultured Actinomycetota bacterium; assembly: GCA_963842565.1. Lineage (GTDB taxonomy): Bacteria > Actinomycetota > Actinomycetes > Propionibacteriales > Nocardioidaceae > Marmoricola. The sequence goes on from CAWJGX010000007.1 coordinate 43,371, forward strand.
CGCCGTGGTGAGCGTCGGCAACAGTGCGCCCGAGGTGGTGGACCGCGTCACCGACCAGGTGGCCGCCTTCACGCACACCTGCTTCATGGTCGCGCCGTACGAGGGCTACGTGGAGGTCTGCGAGGCACTCGCGCGGCTCACGCCCGGCGATCACGCGAAGAAGGCCGCCCTCTTCAACTCCGGCGCCGAAGCGGTCGAGAACGCGGTCAAGATCGCGCGCGCACACACCGGGCGCGACGCGGTGGTGGCGTTCGACCACGCCTACCACGGGCGCACCAACCTGACCATGGCGATGACGTCGAAGAACATGCCCTACAAGCACGGCTTCGGCCCGTTCGCCGGCGAGGTCTACCGGGCGCCGATGTCCTACCCGTTCCGCGAGGCGAGCGAGCTCACCGGCGAGCAGGCGGCCGCCCGTGCGATCGACGTGATCGAGAAGCAGGTCGGGGCCGACAACCTGGCCTGCGTGGTGATCGAGCCGGTGCTCGGCGAGGGTGGTTTCGTCGTACCGGCTCCCGGATTCCTGCCTGCCCTCGCGCAGTGGTGCACGGACAACGGCGTGGTCTTCGTCGCCGACGAGATCCAGTCCGGCATGTGCCGCACCGGCGCGTGGTTCGCGTGCGAGCACGAGGGCGTCGTGCCCGACCTCGTCACCGTGGCCAAGGGGATGGCCGGTGGCCTCCCGCTGGCCGGCGTCGTCGGTCGCGCGGAGATCATGGACGCCGTGCACGGTGGTGGACTCGGCGGCACGTACGGCGGCAACCCGGTCACCTGCGCCGCCGCCCTGGGCGCCATCGCGACGATGGAGCAGCTCGACCTGAACGCCGCGGCACGGGAGATCGAGCAGACGATGACCACCCGGCTGCGCGCGCTGGCCGAGAAGGTCCCGGCGATCGGTGACGTCCGCGGACGGGGCGCGATGATCGCCGTCGAGCTGGTCGAGCCCGGCACCAAGAGGCCCGACGCCGCGCTGGCCGGCACGATCAGCGCCGCCTGCCACCAGGCCGGCGTGCTCACGCTGACCTGCGGCACCTACGGCAACGTGCTCCGGTTCCTGCCGCCGCTCGTGATCCCCGGCCACCTGCTCGACGAGGCACTCGACGTGATCGAGGAGGCTGCGCTCGCAGCCACCAGCTGAGCCGGTCTCAGATCTCCAGCATCCGCTTCAGACTCCGTCAGATTTCCAGCATCCGCTGGAGGAACTGCCGCGTGCGCTCCTGCTGCGGGTCGGTGAGCACCTCGGCGCCGCCCTGCTCGGCGACCACTCCCCCGTCGAGGAACAGCACCTGGTCGGCGACGTCGCGGGCGAACCTGACCTCGTGGGTGACGATGACCAGCGTCCAGCCTTCCTGGGCGAGGTCACGGACCACGCCCAGGACCTCGCCGACGAGCTCGGGGTCGAGGGCAGAGGTGGGCTCGTCGAGCAGCACCACCTGCGGCTTGAGCGCCAGGGCGCGGGCGATCCCGACGCGCTGCTGCTGACCGCCCGAGAGCCGCGAGGGGTACTCGTCCTCACGGTTGCCCAGGCCCACCTGCTCGAGCAGCCGGCGTGCGTCCGCCACGGCCTCGTCCTCGTTGCGTTCCTGCACCTGCACGGGGCCCTCGATGAGGTTCTGCAGGACGGTCTTGTGCGGGAACAGGTTGTGGGACTGGAAGACCATCCCGCTGCGTGAGCGAAGCGCCACGATCTCGCGTCGCCGGGCCTTCTTGTCGCTCGGCAGCGTGCTGAAGTCCACCGAGGCGTCGGCGATCCGCACGGTGCCGGCGTCCGGGGTCTCCAGGACGTTCAACGAGCGGAGCACGGTCGTCTTGCCGGAGCCGGACGGCCCGAGGATGGCGGTCGCGGTGCCCTCGGCCGCCGTGAACCCGACGCCGCGAAGCACGTGGGTGTCGCCGAAGGCCTTCTCGAGACCCACGACCTCGATCAGCGGACGCGACCCGTCGTCCCACGCGGTGCGGTCCTCGGGCGTGTGGTCGGTGGGGGCGCTCATGCGACATACCTCTCGAGCCGGTGCTCCAGTCGTTCCTGGCCGCGGGAGATCACGAAGCAGATGATCCAGTAGTAGAGCGCGGCCAGCAGGTAGAGCGCCATGAACCGGCCGCTGAGGGCTGCAGCGTTCTGGGCCTCCCGGGTGACGTCCGTGACCTGGACGACAGCCACCAGCGAGGTGTCCTTCACCAGCGAGAGCAGGGTGTTCGACAGCGGGGGTACGGCGATCCGCGAGGCCTGAGGGAGCACGATGCGCCGCATGCTCTGGCGGTAGTCCATCCCGATCGTGGTCGCCGCCTCGAACTGGCCACGCGGCACCGAGAGGATCGAGGCACGGATGATCTCCGCGGCATAGCCACCGACGTTGAGGCTCAGGGCGAGGCAGGCCGCGATGAACCCGGGCAGCTTGATGCCGATCTCCGGCAGCCCGAAGAAGACGATGAACAGCTGCACCAGCAACGGGGTGCCCCGGATGATCGAGATGTAGACACGCGCGATCCCGTCCAGCACCGGCCTGCCGGACAGCCTCGCCAGCGCGGCCAGGAGCGCGATCAGCAGCCCGATCGCGAAGCTGATGATGGTCAGCGGGATGGTGCCCTTGATGACGCCCACGAGCATCGGGCCCGCGGCGGCCCGCATCACCTCCCAGGTGCTCCGTCCCGTGTCGGAGCCCTTCACCTTCACGTCCGCGGACGACTTCTCCACGGAGACGTCGGCCCCGAAGTAGGACTTCGAGATCTTCGCCAGGGTGCCGTCCTCGGCCAGCTTCTTCAGGGCCGCGTCGGCTTCCTTGCGCAGCTCCGGGTCGGACTTGCGGAAGGTGAGGGCCTGCTTGGAGACCTCGTCGCCGGCGTCGCCGGTGATCTCGATCTTGGTGGACTTCGTCGAGGCGAGGTAGTCGAGGACGGCGATGTTGTCGTTCACGATCGCGTCCACGCGGCCCTGGGTCAGCAGCGCGACGGCCTGGGCGAAGCCCTCCACCGACTCCACCTTGGCGCCGGCGTCCTTGGCCACCTGCGCCCAGTTGCTGGTCTCGGACTGTGCGGTCGTCTTGCCCTTCAGGTCGTCCAGGGACGTGATCCCCTTCTTGCCCTTCGCGACCACGATCACGCCGTGGGAGTAGGTGTAGGGCTTCGAGAAGAGGTAGCGCGCCTGACGCTCGGGGTTGATCGTCACCTGGTTGGCGATCATGTCGATCCGCTTGGAGTCCAGCGCGGGGAAGATCGCGTCGAACTGGGACTGCACGAACTTCAGCCGCCAGCCGGCCTCCTTCGCGACCGCCTTGGCGACCTCGATGTCGTAGCCGGTCAGCTGGCTGGTGCGCGGGTCCACGTAGGTGAAGGGCGGGTAGGTCCCCTCGGTGCCCACGCGCACGACGCGGCCCGAGCCCGGGTCGTCGGCGGCCTGCGCCGGTCCGGCCAGGAGGCCGACCAGCACGACCGGCAGGAGGACCAGGAGCGCCACCATCAGGCCCAGCCCGGACCGGATCCTGCGTATCTGGCTAATGTCCACCGGGCAACTCTAGTTTGCCGCTCCGTCGTCCTTGACCTTCGGGTCCTCGGTGGACCTCTCGCCGTCGGGCTGGCTCCGGCCCGTCGGGTTGTCGCCCGACCTCGGCTCACCGACCTCCTCAGCCTGAGCCATGCGCGCGCGCAGCTGCCGCGCGACCTCGCCCGGGTCGGGAGATCGGACGCCGGCGATGATCATCGGCCGCGTCCTTCCAGGAGCGGACCGGCCGGGTCGTGGGTGATCCCCACCTTGGCCGCGGCGAGGCCCGAGAGTGCTTCGAGACAGACCCGGTTGGCGAGGAACGCCGTGATCTCGGCGTGGTCGTAGGGCGGCGAGACCTCGACGACGTCGATGCCTGCGACCGGGAGCTCGCGACAGATGCGGCGTACGGCGTCGAGCAGCTCACGTGCGCTCAGCCCACCCGGTTCGGGGGTGCCGGTGCCGGGCGCGTGCCCGGGGTCGCAGACATCGATGTCGACGCTGAGGAACACCGCGTCGCAGTCGTCCATCGCGATCTCGAAGGCCTCGTCCAGACAGGCAGCCAGACCGCGCGCGCCGATCTCGGTCATCTCGTAGGAGCGCATCTGCTGGTCGGCCATCCAGTCCAGGGTCTCGGGACCGGGCCAGTAGCCGCGCAGCCCCAGCTGCAGGAAGCGGTCGCCCCGCAGCGCGCCGGACTCGATCAGCCGCCGCATCGGCTGTCCGTGACCGTAGAGCGAGCCGAACTCGATGTCGCCGGTGTCGGCGTGGGCGTCGAAGTGGATCATCGAGACTCGTCCGTAGCCGAGGTGCCGGGCGACGCCGGTCGCGTCGGGCAGCGCGATCGAGTGGTCACCGCCGAGGACCAGCGGCACGGCACCCGCCGAGGCGACGGCGTACACCGCCTCCTCCAGGTTGCCCAACGAGCGCTCGATCTCTCCCGGCGGCATCTCGACATCGCCGGCGTCGACCACGGCGAGGTCCTGGAGCGCGTCGACCCGCAGGGCCAGGTGGGGGCGGGACCCGTCGTGCCCCAGGTAGTCGGTCTGCCGGATCGCCTGCGGGCCGAAACGGGTGCCCGGCCGGTGGCTGGTGCCCCCGTCGAAGGGTGCTCCCACGACCACGACGTCGGCTCGTGCCAGCGCCTCGGCATCGCTCCAGATCGACCCGGTCGATGCCGAGGAAGGTGATGTCGGGGCCGAACTGGGCGCCGTACCTGGTCATGACCTTGGCGTGTCCTCCCGTTGACCCCACGGACTGCCATAGGCGGTCAGCAGGTCGAGGAACGGTACCGCGTCGAAGGCCTCCGGGCCGAGCACTCCGGCCCCGGACCAGGCGCCGGTGGCCAGCAGCTCGAGCGCCACCACCGGGTTGACCGCTGTCTGCCAGACCACGCACTGGTGGCCGTACTCCTTCATCGACCACTCGTTGTCGACCACGTGGTAGAGGTAGGTCGCCCGCGGCTGGCCGTCCTTGCCGGTGCCGGTGACGAAAAGGCCGGCGCAGGTCTTGCCGGTCATCGCGTCACCCAGGGTTGCCGGGTCGGGCAGGCAGGCGGCGACGACGTCGCGTGGGCTCACCTCGACACCGCTGGCGCGCACCTTGTCGGTCTTGTCGAGCCCGAGCTTGTGCAGCGTCTTGAGCACCTCGATGAACTCGTTGCCGAGGCCGTACTTGAAGGTGGCGCGCTTGCAGTCCACCCAGCGCGGCATGAGCAGCACTTCCTCGTGCTCCACGTTGACGCACTCGACCGGGCCGATCCCCTCGGGGAACTCGAAGACCTCGGGCTCGCTGAACGGCGGGGTGGTGAACCAGCCACGCTCCTTCTCCCACACGACTGGAGGGTTCAGGCACTCCTCGATGGTCGTCCAGATGGAGAACGACGGCGCGAACTCGTAGCCGGCGACCTCGAGGTTGGCGCCGTCCCGCACGCCGAGCTCGTCGATCTCGCTGAACAGGTGGTCGGCGGCGTACCGCGCGAACACGTCGGAGAGGCCGGGCTCGACCCCGATCCCGCAGAGGGCCAGCCGCCCGGCTGACTCCCACTCCCCCGCGACCGCGAACTGCTCGTCGCCGAGCTTCACCCCGGTCTCGGCGTACGGCGAGTCGGGATGTGGCTTCGACAGGGACATCGCCATGTCGAGGTAGTCCGCCCCACCCGCGAAGGCACCGTCGAAGATCGGCATCACGAACCGTGGGTCCACGGCGTTCATCACGTGGCTGATCCGGTGTTCGCGGACGAGCGACTCGATCGAGCCGGCGTCCGACGCGTCCACCTGACCCGCCACGAAGCGGTCGTCCGCCAGCGTGTCGACAGCTCGACGTGACCGTGCCTCGTCGTAGTCGGCGACCACGCAGACCTCGAAGAAGTCGCGACGGGCCGCGATCGCGGCGAAGGCCGAGCCGACACCACCGGCACCGACGAGCAGGATCCTCATCTCGGGCACGTCACTCACCGAAGTAGGACATCACGTGCTTGACGCGGGTGTAGTCCTCGAGCCCGTACATCGAGAGGTCCTTGCCGTAGCCGGAGTGCTTGAAGCCGCCGTGCGGCATCTCGGCCACGATCGGGATGTGCGTGTTGATCCAGACGCAGCCGAAGTCCAGCTTGCGCGAGACGCGCATGGCCCGGCCGTGGTTCTGGGTCCAGACGCTGGAGGCGAGGCCGTACTCGACCCCGTTGGCCCAGGCGAGCGCCTCCGCCTCGTCGCTGAACTTCTGCACGGTGATCACCGGGCCGAAGATCTCGTTCTGGATCTGCTCGTCGTCCTGGCGCAGGCCGGAGAGCACGGTCGGCTCGTAGAAGTAGCCGCTCTCCCCCTGGCGCTTGCCGCCGGCCGAGACCTCCGCGTGGTCGGGGAGCCGGTCGACCATGCCGCTGACGCGCTCGAGCTGGTCGGCGTTGTTGAGCGGCCCGTAGAGGATGTCCTCGTCGTCGGGCATGCCGGTGCTGGTGTTGCGCGCCTGCTCGGTGAGGGCGGCGAGGAAGTCGTCGTGCACCCCGGGCCCGGCGAGGACGCGCGTCGCCGCGGTGCAGTCCTGGCCGGCGTTGAAGTAGCCGGCGCCGGCGATGCCCTCGGCCGCGGCCTCCACGTCGGCGTCGTCGAAGACGATCACGGGGGCCTTGCCACCGAGCTCGAGGTGGACCCGCTTGAGCTGCTTGGCGGCGCTGGCGGCGACCTCCATGCCGGCACGGACCGAGCCGGTGATGGCGACGAGCTGCGGGATCGGGTGCTCGACGACCGCACGGCCGGTGTCGCGGTCACCGGTGACGACGTTGAAGACACCCGGCGGGAGGAACTCCTGGACCATCTCGGCGAACAACGTGGTGGACGCCGGAGTCGTGTCGCTGGGCTTGAGGACGAGACAGTTGCCGGCTGCGAGCGCGGGGGCGATCTTCCAGACCATCATCATCAGCGGGTAGTTCCACGGGGTCACCTGGCCGACGACCCCGATCGGCTCGCGGCGTACCCAGGAGGTGTGGTCCTTGAGGTACTCCCCCGCCGACTTGCCCTCCAGCACGCGCGCCGCCCCGGCGAAGAAGCGGAGCTGGTCGATCGCCGGCGGCAGCTCCTCGTCGATCGTGAACCCGATCGGCTTGCCGGTGTCCTTCGACTCCACGTCGACGAACTCGCGGGAGCGCTTCTCCAGGGCGTCGGCGATGTTGAGCAGCGCCTTCTGGCGGTCCGACGGGGTCGCGTCGCTCCAGGTCTCGAAGGCCTTGGCCGCCGACTGGTAGGCCCGGTCGACGTCCTCCGCCCCGGACTTGGGCGCGGTCGCGTAGACCTGACCCGTGGTGGGGTCGAGGATGTCGTAGGTCTCGCCGGACGCGGCGTCGACGAGCTCGCCGTTCACGACATTGCGGAAGGTGGTGTCAGCCATGCGGCGAGCGTAGTCATCTGGCTGCGGAATCGGTAGGTGCAAACGGCATTTGCCAGCGATTCCATCGAATAAGTCCCTCGACACCGTTGAATCGTTTGCCTTCGCGCCGTTCGCGGGGGCAGACTGGGCAGTCCTGACCCAGAACTTTTCGAGGTGCTCCGAAGCGATGAATGACCAGCCGTCAGACGACGCCCGCCAGCAGGCGGCCAAGGACCATCTCTGGATGCACTTCACCCGCCACTCGACGTACGACACCCACCGGGTGCCGACGATCGTGCGCGGTGACGGCGTGCACATCTGGGACTCGCAGGGCAACAAGTACATCGACGGGCTGGCCGGCCTGTTCGTCGTCCAGGCCGGGCACGGTCGCACCGAGCTCGCCGAGGCCGCCGCCAAGCAGGCCGCCGAGCTCGCCTTCTTCCCGCTGTGGTCCTACGCCCACCCGGGCGCCATCGACCTGGCCGAGCGGATCGCGGGCTACGCGCCGGGCGACCTCAACCGCGTCTTCTTCACGACGGGCGGCGGCGAGGCCGTCGAGTCCGCGTGGAAGCTGGCCAAGCAGTACTTCAAGCTCACCGGCAAGCCCACCAAGCACAAGGTGATCAGCCGCTCCATCGCCTACCACGGCACGCCCCAGGGTGCGCTCTCGATCACCGGCCTGCCCGGGATGAAGGCGCCCTTCGAGCCGCTGGTGCCCTCGACCTTCCGCGTGCCGAACACGAACTTCTACCGCTCGGCCGAGACGTCCTACCTCGGGCCGGACGACGAGGTCGCCTTCGGCCAGTGGGCCGCCAACCGGATCGCCGAGGCGATCGAGTTCGAGGGTCCCGAGACCGTGGCCGCGGTGTTCCTCGAGCCGGTGCAGAACTCCGGCGGCTGCTTCCCGCCTCCCCCCGGGTACTTCCAGCGGGTCCGCGAGATCTGCGACGAGTACGACGTGCTGCTGGTCTCCGACGAGGTGATCTGCGCGTTCGGCCGGCTCGGCCACATGTTCGCCGCCGAGCGCTACGACTACCAGCCCGACATCATCACCTGCGCCAAGGGCCTGACCTCGGGCTACTCGCCGCTGGGCGCGATGATCGCGACCGACCGGCTGTTCGAGCCGTTCTCGAAGGGTGACACCTCCTTCGCCCACGGCTACACCTTCGGTGGCCACCCGGTCTCGACGGCCGTGGCGATGGCCAACCTCGACATCTTCGAGCGCGAGCAGCTCAACGAGCACGTCCTGCGAGACCGAGGGCGACTTCCGCGCGACCCTGAACAAGCTCAACGACCTGCCGATCGTCGGCGACGTGCGCGGAGCCGGCTACTTCTACGGCATCGAGCTCGTCAAGGACAAGGCCACCAAGGAGACGTTCGACGACGACGAGGCCGAGCGCCTGCTGCGCGGCTTCCTCTCCGGCGCCCTGTTCGAGGCCGGCCTCTACTGCCGCGCCGACGACCGCGGCGACCCGGTCGTCCAGCTCGCTCCCCCGCTCGTCGCCGACCAGAAGATCTTCGACGAGATCGAGTCGACCCTGCGCGACGTGCTGACGAGGGCCTGGGACCAGCTCTGACCCACCTCGGTGGTTGAGGAGCGAGCGCAGCCGTCCGCTGGTTCGAGGAAGCGAGCGTCTCGAAACCAGTCAACGGAAGATCCCCGGCACCTGGTGCCGGGGATCTTCCGTTGTCCCGAGCGAACTTCCCTAGAAGCGGGAGAACGGCCGCGGCGTGGCGTAGCCGAAGGTCGCGTTCTCCGCGAAGGCACTGACCCCGAAGGTGGCGTTGAGCGCGCCGGCTGCCGTGTCGGTCAGGGTGAGCTTGACCAGGCCCAGACCGGGGCGGTCGGTGGACCTGATCTTGAACAGGTCGACCCGGCCGACGTTGCCGACGGTGCCGTTCACCTCGCCACTGACCCGGCCACGACCGAGGTCGATGTAGAAGTTGCGCAGCTCGATCGTGGCCGCACCCGCGGTCAGGCTGATCCCGCCGCTGTGCTTGATTCGGATGTTGCGCAGGGTGTAGCCGGTGATCGGGAAGTTGGCCGCCAGGGTGCCCTTGTAGGGGTAGGCCTTGGCGCCGTCGAGCGGGGCCGGGCTGATCCCCGCGCCCGTGACCAGGTCGTAGACCGCCGGGGCGACCACGACCTGGGTGTACCCGACCTGCTTGCGGGTCTTGGCCTCCGCCGTCCCGGTGCCGGCTGCGACCAGCCCGACCGACACCAGCACCGCCATCAGCATGGCCATCAATGTGCGTCTCATGTCTGCTCCCTCTCCGAGGACCCGGGCACCTCCCGGCTTCACCTCCTCTTCCGGACTGGGGGCCTTGGTGGATGCAGCGGTCGCCGGATTTCTTTCTCGAACGCGTCCACCGCGCGTGGCACACTCACGCAATGGCCGACTCGAGCGAGAGCGCGCTCACCGAGGAGTCGGCGTACGCCATCGGCAAGCGGTTCTGCTCAGGTGACGAGTCGGCCCTCGCGGAGGCGTACGAGCGGTGGTCCCCGCTCGTCTACACGATCGCCGTGCGTGCCACGACGGACCGGTCGATGGCCGACGACGTCACCCAGCAGGTCTTCGTGAAGGCCTGGCGCAGTCACCGCCAGTTCGACCCCGACCTGCGTCCGTTGCCGGCCTGGCTCGTCGGGATCACCCGGCACGCGTTGTCCGACATCAAGCGCGAGCAGGACCGGGACCGGCGCCTCACCGACCGGCTCGCACGACAGGGCGAGGTGACCCGCGTCCACGACACCGACACGGTGGTCGACGCAGTGGTGATCTCGGAAGGACTGGCGCAGGTCGAGCAGCCCCGGCGCCACATCCTCGAGCTCGCCTTCTTCAGCGGTCTCACGCATGCGCAGATCTCGCACCGGCTCGAGCTCCCGCTGGGTACGGTGAAGAGTCACATCCGCCGAGGACTGCTGCAGCTCCGTGACGTCGTGGAGGTGACCGATGAGCCATCCTGACCAGGAGACCCTGGTGGGCCTCGCCCTCGGCGACGAGCACGACGCCGCGCTCGCTGCCCACGTGCAGGACTGCGCCGAGTGTCGTGGCGAGATCGACCGCACCCGCACCCTGATCGCCGGTGCCGACCAGCTGAACGGCGGCGTGGAGCTCGAGCGGCCACCGGCCCACGTGTGGACGGCGGTGCGCGCGGAGCTCGACGCCGACGACCGCCCTCCGAGGGTGGCGGAGCGTCGACGACGACCGTGGTGGCAGCCCGCGGCAGCCGCGGTCGCCGGCCTGGCCGTCGGGGTCGCCGCCACCGTCGCGGTCGTCGCCGTCAGGAACGACGACGACCCCACTCCCTCGCCGAAGCCGGGTCCCACCACGGTGGCTCGCGGGGACGTGACGCCCTTCTCGTCCAGCAGCACCACCACCGGCACGGCGGAGGTGGTGCGCCTCGACGGCACCCGCAAGCTCGACGTGGACCTCTCCGGCATGCCGAGGTCCAACGGCGCCTACGTCCAGACCTGGCTGTTCGACCCGAAGACCAACGACATGATCGCGATCGGCGTGATGGACCAGGACTCCGAGAGCTTCCCGATCCCGGCCAGCGTCGACCTCGACACCTACACGTCCGTGGACATCTCGCTCGAGCCCCTCGACGGCAACCCGGCGCACTCGGCCACCAGCCTTGCCCGAGGCGAGCTGACCTCCGGTGGTTGAGGAGCGAGCGAAGCGAGCGTCTCGAAACCACAGTGGTCGCGCGGCGGCGTCCGTCAGTCGGAGACCACGACCACCGAGGCCGCCGTACCCCTGACCGGGACGCCGGTGCCCACGCCGGGCACGTGCAGCGGCAGGTCCATCGGCGTGACCACGCGGACGACCACGGTGTTGGCCGTCGTGGAGACCGAGTAGTCGAGGCCCGGGAAGCGGCGCCGGATGCCGCTGCTCGCGAAGTAGTCAGACGACGTAGCGGCGTGCGGTGACCGGGTCGATCTCGGCACGCTCGCCGAGCCCGTGGGTGTAGACCTCCTCGCCCTGGATGCCGTCGGTCGCAGCCAGGGCTGCCGCATCGGCGGCCGAGTTGAGGCCCTGCCTGCGCAGGTAGGCAGCCGAGGCGTCGACGACGACCGCGACGAGCATCGCCACCACCACGGCGAACCCGATGATCAGCGGCGTGACGGAGCCGTGGTCGTCGCGCGCTCTCATGGCCGCGCCTCGCGGAAGGTGCCGTACGGCGCCTCGTGGTCGGCGTCGACCCGGATGGCCGGGGTGTTCGAGCCGAGGGCGGCCGGCATCAGTGGCAGGGCGACCGAGGAGTGCACCTCGGCGCGCACCACCGAGCCGGGCGAGAGGCAGCTGGTGCGGGTCCGGCCGGCAGGTGATCCGGACGTCCGGCGCCTCGTCGAGGCGCTGGTCCCGGTAGGCGAGCCGCACGGCCGCCGTCGCCCTGGCTCGACCGGTCGCCTGGTCGGGTGCGGTGACGTACGCACGGCCGGCAGACCGGGCAGCCGCCGATGCGGCGTACGCCGCCCGCTGGGTGTCGAAGGCCGCGAGCACGATGTAGAGCAGCGGCACGATCAGCAGGATCGCCAGCCACACGAACTCGACGATCGCGGTGCCGGACTCGTCGCGTGCACGGCTCATGGGGCCGTCTCCTGCACGCCGTGCCCGGTCACCGACAGGTCGACCCCAGGACCCCACAGACCCGAGGGGCGGCACCGCAGCGTGCACGGTCACCACGACGGTCGGGACTCCGTCGACCGTCTCTCGTCCTGCGGTGACGTCCTCGGCGAACCGACCGGCGATCGCGCCCCGCACCTGCTCCCGGGTGCGCGCAGCGCCGGCCGCAGGGGTGCGGTCGATGTTGGCGCCGTAGCGCGCCCCCTCCGTCGCTGCGGCAGCCAGGGTGTTGCGCACGTGCAGCACCAGCCCGACCTGGATCAGGCCGAGCACCAGCGGCACGAGCACCATGCTGACCAGCACGAAGTCGACGACCGCCGCTCCGTGCTCGTCCCGTGGTGCCGGCTCAGCCCGAGACGGACGCGAGCGCTTCACGCAGCATCGAGCCGAGCTGTGACCCGGCGATGGCCCACAGCCCGGCCACGAGGCCGGCGGTCATGACGGTGATCAGCACCCATCCCGGTACGTCGCCGCGTTGGTCACGGCGTCGCGGACGCAGCAGCCGGCTCCAATTCAAACGGTTCATCTCGATCTCCTCCTAGGGGACGACGAGGCGCAGGCCGACCAGGCCCGGCCAGAATGCGAAGACGACAACGACGGGGAGCACCAGGAAGACGACGGGGACCATCATCAGGACCTCGCGCCGGGCTCCGGACTCGATCAGGGCGCGGCGGCCGGCCTCGCGGACGTCACCCGCCTGCGCGTGCAGCACCTCGGCGAGCGGGGTGCCTCGTTCGACCGCGATGGCGATGCCCTCGGCGAAGCGGGAGACCACCGCGAGACCGGAACGTGAGGCGAGGTCGTCGAAGGCGCGCGAGATCGGGGTGCCGGTGCGGACCTGGGCGAGCACGTTGCCGAGCTCGGCGGAGAGCTCGCCGTGCGTTCGACGTACGACGCGGTCGAGCGCCGCGAGCGGGCTCTCCCCCGCGGCGACCGCCAACGCGAGCAGCTCCGCGATCGTCGGGAACTCCTGCAGGATCTGCCGCTCGCGCCGGGCCACCTGGGCGGTGAGGCGGTTCTCGCGCACCAGCACACCGAGGACGAAGGCGATCAGGCAGAAGATCAGCAACGGCACCGAGCGCTCCGGCGAGGAGGCCGCGACCAGCGCGGACGGCACCGCCACGATCGCGAAGGCCACCAGACCCCAGATCACCTGCTCGACCCGGAACTGTGCGACGTCCATCTCCAGCCCGGCCCGCTGGAGCCGGCGTCGGACGGACGCCGCGCCGCCGAGCACGCGCTCGACGAGCTGGCCGGCACCCGAAAGAACGGGACCGAAGACGCCGGTGAAGGCGTTGGTCGACGAGACCGGCATCGGCAACGAGTCAGGGCGAGGCAGGTCTCGGAGGTAGGGCAGCACCCGCACCGCCAGCGGCGTACGACGCGCGTCGGCGACGGCGGTCGCCACCAGCCACAGCCCGCACCCGAGTACGGCGCCGAGAAGCCCACCCACGAACAGGGTCACGAGAGGATCCGCCTCTCGATCGGGAGCCGGCCGATGCGCACCATCACGCGATAGGCGAGGGCGCACATCAACGCTCCGGCAACCAGCACCGCGACACCAGCACCGGTCGAGTAGCGGTGGATCACCTCGGGCTGGAAGCACATCAGCAGCAGGACCAGCCAGGGAGCCGCGACGGCCAGGCGGGCACCGTTGACCGTCCAGGCCTGACGCGACTCGAGCTCGGAGCGCGTCCGGGCGTCGTCGCGCAGGAACCCGGACAGGCTCCTCAGCAGCCGACCGAGGTCGCCGCCACCGACCTCGCGAGCGACGCGCAGGCTCTCGACGACCCGGTCGCCCACCGGGTCGGCCAACCGGTCCTTGAGCCGGTCGAGCGCCTCGGAGAAGCGGCCGCTCACCTGGTAGTCGAGCGCGAAGCTGCGGAACGCGTCCCGCAGCGGTTCCGGCCCGCGCTCGGACAGGGCGGAGAGGGCCTCGGGGAGGGACATCCCGGCCCGCACCGCGGAGGCGAGGTTGTCGACGGCCTCGGGCCACACCTCGGCGAAGTCACGTTGCCGGCGGCGGGCACGACCCTTGAGCACCGCGACGGGCAGGTAGCCGCCCATCGCACCGAAGACCAGGGCCACCGGAGGCGTCCGCGAAGCGACCAGCACCACGGTCGTGGCCGTGAGTGCACAGACCACGCACACGACCGCGAACCCGGCCGGGCTCACGTCGCCGAGCCCGGCACTCCTGAGCAGCGGCCGCAGGGGTGAGGGCCGTCGCTCCACACGCGGGCGGGGTGCCCAGAAGGAGGACCACACCAGCAGCAGACCGACCCCGAGCAGCAAGCCGAGCACGGCACCCATCAGTCGGCTCCGCGCAGGAGGCGGTGGATGTCGACGCCGGCTCGCTCGAAGGTGTCCAGGCGCGTGGGCATCCCGCCCGTGTGGACCAGGTCTCCCCCTTGCCGGACGAAGACGGGTTCGGTCTCGACGATGTCGTTCTCGACACGCCCAGGGACCGCGACGATCTCGTTGACGCGGCGTACGCCACCCGCATCGAGCCCGAGGTGGACGACGAGGTCGACCGAGCTCGCGACCGTGGGGACGACGAACCGGGCCGAGATGTTCTCACCCGCCAGCAGGGGCAACGTGCACAGCTTGACCAGCGCCTCCCGCGCACTGTTGGCGTGCAGCGTCGCCATGCCCGGCAGTCCGGCGTTGAGCGCCAGCAGCAGGTCGAGACTCTCGGCCGAACGCACCTCCCCGACGATGATCCTGGTCGGCCGCATCCGCAGCGTCTCGCGCACCAGGTCACGCAGCGACACCTCGCCGGTCCCCTCCAGCCCGACCTGACGCGTCTGCAGCGCGACCCAGTCGGGGTGCGAGAACCTGAGCTCGAAGACCTCCTCGGCCGAGATGATCCGGTCGCCACCGGGGATGGCGGCGGCCAGGCAATTCAGCATCGTGGTCTTGCCCGCCTGCGTCGCGCCGGCGACCACGATGTTCTGTCCGGCGAGCACCGCCGCCTCGAGGAAGCGAGCGGCGACGGGCGTCATCGACCCGAGACGGACGAGATCGCTCAGCCGCGCGGCCTTGAGGACGAACTTGCGGATGTTGACCGCGGCGAAGTCGCGGCTGATTCCCTGGAGCACGACGTGCAGCCGGTGCCCCGCCGGGAGCATCGCGTCGACGAACGGCTGCGACAGGTCGATCCGACGACCACTGGACTTGAGCATCCGCTCGACGAGCTCGTCGACCTCGGCCTTGGTGAGGATCACGTTCGTCAGCTCGTGGCGACCGTTGCGGGCGACGAAGACCCGGCTGGGCTCGTTGATCCAGATCTCCTCGACCTCCGGGTCGTCGAGGAAGACCTGCAACGGACCGAAGCCGGAGACCCGGGCGACCAGCTCGGCGATCACGGCCGGCGGGTCGGGCACCGGGGCGACGACACCGGTCAGGCTCCGGTCGTCGTGAGCACGCACCAGCTCCTCGGCGATGCGGCGCACGCGCAGCACGTCGAGCTGGGGGTCGACCCCCTCACGGCGTACGACGGACCGCACCTGCTGGTCGAGGTCGGCAACGAGATCGACCGAGGCAGCGCCCGAGACTTCCACGGACATGCGCCAGTGCTACCCCTGATCCACGGAACCGGAAACCGCCCGTTTCCAGCCTGTGGACAACCTCGTCACACCCATCCCAGGAGTCCACATCGGCCCCATCAGCGGTCGTCGCGGAACAGAAGGGCGGGTTCAGGATCCGTTGCCTGCTGGCGGCACCGACGTGGCAGACCGGAGCTGTTCTCTTCGCGTCCGTGCCCGTCGTTGCGCCGTGGCGGAGTCGGTCATCACGCGTAGCTGTTCTGGGATCCCCAGCAGGCGCCCGTTCTTCTGGATGTAGCCGATCGCACCCATGGCCAGGGCGCGTTGCGCCACTTCGCTCGTGTCCCCGAACCCGGACAACATGGCCACGTTCACGGTGGGGTGTTCCTGGCGGATCAGCGCCAGTGCCTGGAGACCGTCCATGACCGGCATGGCGACGTCCAGGAGGACGAGGTCCGGCTGGGTCTCGCGGACCACTGCGAGGGCGCGTTCGCCGTTCTCGGCCTCGCGCCGACCTCGGGGACGGAGGCGATGAGCGACCCCGACTCACCCAGCGACAGCTACCCGGAGCGGCCACTCGCAGACCTCACTCCGGACGACTACCAATGGTCGGTCTCTGGTGAGTCGCTCTGGCTCGCCGGCCAGCACGGGCGCGTCGAGTTCCGCCCGGCCACCCCATGACGGGAGTCCGGCAGTGGGTGACCGCCAACCGCCTCCAGGTGGCGGTCACCGTGGTTCTCGCCCTGTTGCTCGCCGCGGCAACCTGGTCGAGCGCCAAGGCCACCGGGGCATGGCAACAAGCGACTCGCGAAGAGGCGCGCAGCACCACGGCCCGCGTCGAGACCGTCCGCTTCGTCTACCAGTCCGAGCTGCCGCTCGCGATCGGTCTCGCGCAGGCACAGGTGCGACGCGATGCCGTCCGGAGCCTTGACGACGACGGGGAGCCGGAGGTTGCCGGCGAGGCGGCCACCGCCGACCGTCTGGTGGCGCAGCTGCAGATGAACGCCGACCAGACCGGCAACGGGCTCGCGCACAGCGACGACTACGCGACGCCCGGCGGATGGTACGACGTGCCCCGCCGACTCGGGGACGTGCTGCACACCGACCAGGTCAGCACACTCGACACGAGCGCGGCCACGATGCGGGCCGGCGACCGGTGGGCCCAATGGGCGCGAGGATGGGCGTTGCTCGCCCTGGCCGTCGCCGCGGCGTACGTCGTCCAGTCCGCGGTGCGCGGGCGCCGACGACCGACGCCGGGCACAGCCGAGCTCACCGGACGTGGGCCTGATCCCGACCCCGTGGGACGAGCCACGGCGGCGTCGCCTCGTGGCGGGACTGGCTCTGGCGGCCTGGCTGGCCCTTCCCGTGCTCACCGCCGAACAGCTGGCACTCTCGACCGACTCGGCGCGCTCGGCGGCGCAGTCGGCCCGGCTCATCTCCCAGCTCTCGGGGGCCGCCACGGTCAGCCAGGTGCGCAACGGTGCCGCGTCCGACCTGCAGATGCGGGGCATCGACCTCGCGATGCGGGGCCTGGCGCGGCAGTACGCCGCCACGTTCGACGGCTCGCGCGGCCAGGAGCTGCTCGGCATCGCCGAACAGCGCGCTGGTGAACGATGGGGTGTGCTCAGCCGCGCCATGGTGGAGGTGCCGGGAACAGCGGACGGCGTGGACGCCATCACGTCCGCGTGGCTCGCGTCGGAGCCACCGGACTGGGAGCACATCCGCAGCCGGCAGGAACGCGTCCAGCTCGCCTCGGAGCATGCCGGCTCGCTCAGTGACGCAGTGGCGCTGGCTCTCCTGATGGCCGCCCTGGCAGCCACAGCCGCCACGGTTGCCCGCCTCCCGGGCGCACTCCGCCGCTCGGCGTCGCTGCTCGCAGCCGGCCTGCTGGGCGTGGCCACGCTGGTCGCGGCGGTGGCAGCGTTCGCCTAGCCCGTCCACGGGATCGAGAACCGGTCAGCAAGCACCGGCTCTACTGACGCGGCCCACCACCCTCCCCAGGCAGCCGTCGGGTTCGCCGAGGCCAGCCCGCTCTCGTGAGCGAGCACCACGGCCTGGACGCGGTCGCGCAGGTCGAGCTTGGCGAGGATGTGCCGTACGTGGCTCTTCACCGTCGCCACCGAGATGAACAGGTGCTCGGCGATCTCCGGGTTGGACATCCCTGCGCCGATCAGCGCGAAGACCTCGGCCTCGCGCTCGCTGAGGTCCTGCACGCGGCCGGTCACGGCGGGGTCCGGGAGTCGTCGTACGAACTGGTCGATGACGCGCCGCAGCACGCTGCTCGCCATCGGCGTCTCCCCCGCGGCCGTCTCCTCCACCGCGGCCACGAGCCGCTCGGCGGTCACGTCCTTGAGCAGGAAGCCGGCCGCGCCGGCACGGAGGGCGTCGTACACGTGCTCGTCGAGGTCGAAGGTGGTCAGCACCAGCACCCGCGTGGGCAGGTCTGACGCGACGATCCGGCGGGTCGCCTCGATGCCGTCGACGCGCGGCATCCGGACGTCCATCAGCACCACGTCCGGCTGGTGCTCCCGGACGGCGGCGACACCCTGCTCGCCGTCCTCGGCCTCGGCCAGGACCTCGATGCCTGCGAGCTCGAGGATCAGCCGCAGGCCCTGGCGCACCATCGCCTGGTCGTCGACGATCACCGCGGTCGTCATGACAGCGCTCCCAGCGGACGGGGCAGGGTGGCGACCACGCGGAAGACGTCCCCGTCCGGCCCGGCCTCGAACCGGCCACCGAGCAAGCGGGTCCGCTGTGCCATCCCGGCGACGCCGAGGCCGGACCCGCCACCGTTCGACGAGGTGCCGAGCCGGTTGCGGACCTCGAGGCAGACGCGGTCGTCCTCCCAGGACAGGTCCACCGTCACCGGGCACCCGGGCGCATGACGGCCGGCGTTGGTCAACGACTCCCGGACGATCCGCACGAGGGCCAGCCAGGTGTTCGGCGCGTCGGTCCACGACTGCCCGCGGACGGACAGCGAGCAGTCGACGCCCATCAACCGGGCGCGCTCGACGAGCGCCTCGAGCTCGACGGGACCGGGTACGGCGCTGCCGGACTCGACCTCGTCGGTGCCCAGCACCCCGAGGATGGCCCGCATCTCGGCCGTCGCCCGGTGCGCGGTCTCCCGGATCGCCTCGACCGGCTGCGTCGCCCGCTCGGGGGCCGTGCGCAGCGCGGACGCGGCGGCCTCGGACTGGATCGCGATCATCGTCATCTCGTGGCCGACGACGTCGTGCAGCTCGCGGGCGATGCGGGCCCGTTCCTCGGCGACGGCGGTCTGCTCGGCGCGTGCCCGCTCCACGGCGAGCTCCTCGGTGAGCCGCTGCAGCCGCTGCGTCTGGGCCCGCTGCACGGCGACGATCCGACCGGCCACGACAGGTCCGAGCACCACGAGCAGCGAGCCGAGCACGCCGACGGCGTCGTGGGTCCACAGGATCGTCTCCGCGGAGGTGGCCACGGCCCAGGCGGTGACCAGCAGGACGTCGCGCAGCCTCTCGACGTACGCCCCGACCGAGAAGAACAGGATCACGGCGACGACGTACCCGAGGACGAGGAAGCCGTCGTGCGTCGGGATCATGAACGCCGCACTGCCCACGACCGCTGCCGCTGCCGGCGCGGTCCGCCGCCAGGCGAGCGGGACCACCGAGAGGAGCGCGACCAGCACGCCGACCGGGCGCGGGGCGATGGGTACCAGCAGCACCTGGGCCAGGGTCGGCACCAGGAACAGCAGCATCAGGCCGACGTCGCGGCGCGGCGGGCGGAGTGTGTCCGGCACACGCCGAATGTAGGCCCGAGGAGGCGGTGTTCGCGTCAGCCCCAGGGCGGAACGAAGTGTCGCCCGTGAGGCGATGCCCCGGCCCGCTGCCGATTTCTAGCGTGTGGACGTCCGACCAACCCCACCGAGAGGAAACCGCCATGACCGTCATCAGCTCCCCCGCCAGCACCCCCTCCACCACCGCCCCCGAGCGACGCCCGTCCCGCACCAGCTACGTGACGATGCGAGTGCTCATGCTGGTCATCGGCGCGTTCGGCGTGTGCGCCGCCAGCTACTTCGGCTTCGTCCTCGACGCCGCCGACGGGGGCATCTCGAACCCCTTCGACCTGTTCGTGACGCTCTGGAAGATCGGCCTGAGCCTGGTCTTCCTCGTCGTGGCGATCGGACCGGGGCTCGACCGCACCCGGCGCATCGCGGTGGCTCGCTGGGCGATGGTCGCCGAGTTCGTCTTCGACGCGATCAAGCTCGGCTACTACCACGAGTCCGCCTCCCTGGTCTTCATCGTCATCGACTGCGTGCTGCTGGCCGTCATCCTGCGGGCAGGCCGTACGACCAGCGCCTCGTGACCCAGCCGAACACCGCGACGGGCCTCGCGCTCTTGCCCTTCTGGGGGTGGAGCGCGAGGCAGCCGCGGTCTGGACCAAACCAGACGTATCTGGCTACCCCCTTGCCGTGTCTTCATGAGTGGTCCCACGCTTGGAGCAGAGGAGTGCCCATGTCTGACTCGCCGCGCACGAAGAGCACCGCCGATCGCCCCTTCCACCTCAACCCCCTCTGGCGGGCGTACGACGCCGTCGCCGACGCGGTCGACCACAAGCTGGGCTGGCCGCGCCTGCCGAAGTACCTGGGGCTGGCCAACCTGGTCGGGGTCCGCAACGTGCTCCGCGAGCACAACCTGCACGACACCTCGCGGCAGCCGTCCGTCGGCGGCGTCGAGGCACCGGAGTGGGACGAGAAGTTCGAGACGCAGCGCACCGTCGACGGCAGCTGGAACGACCTCGCCAACCCGACGATGGGGATGGCCGGCACCCGTTTCGGTCGCAACGTGCCGATCGCGCACACCTGGCCCGACACCGCGAACCTGCTCGAGCCCAACCCGCGCACGGTGAGCCGGCGGCTGATGACCCGCGACGAGCTGATCCCGGCGACGGCCGGCAACGCGTTGATCGCTGCCTGGCTGCAGTTCATGATCCGCGACTGGTTCAAGCACGGCCCCAGCCCGACCGAGGACCCGTGGACCCTGGAGCTCGACCCGGACGACGACTGGCCCAGCCCGCCGCTGCTGGTGCACCGCACCCCGGGCGACCCGACGACGCCCGCGGAGAAGAACGTCCACCCGCCGACGTACCTCAACGTCAACACGCACTGGTGGGACGGCTCGCAGATCTACGGCAACAGCGCCCAGGAGCAGGCGTTCCTGCGCGAGCACGAGGGCGGCCGACTGCGCCTGGTCGACGGCCATCCCCCGCTGCCCGACGACCCGGCGCACAACCCGGCGCTGATCCCCGGGTTCTGGGTGGGCGTCGCGATGATGCAGACCCTGTTCGTGCACGAGCACAACAGCGTCAGCGCGATGCTGGCGAAGGCCTACCCCGACTGGGACGACGAGCGGCTCTTCCAGCGGGCGCGGGTGATCACGGCCGCGCTGCTCGCCAAGATCCACACCGTCGAGTGGACCCCGGCCGTGACCGCACACCCGACGGCGGCCGCGGGCCTGCACGCCAACTGGTACGGCCTGGCCGGCCAGAAGCTCGGCCACGTGATCGACCGCGTCGTCCAGGACGAGATCCTCACCGGCATCCCCGGCACCGAGACCGACCACTACGGCGTGCCGTTCTCGCTGACCGAGGAGTTCGTCGCGGTCTACCGGATGCACCCGCTGATCCCGGACAGCTTCGACTTCCGCGCCGCCGCCGACGACAGCCCGACCATCGGCCCGCGTGAGTTCGAGCAGATCACGGGACCTGCTGGAGCGGACCTGCTGCGCGACCAGGACCTCGGCGACCTGCTCTACACGTTCGGGACGATGAACCCCGGCATCGTCTGCCTGCACAACTTCCCGAAGCACCTGCAGACCTTCACCCGCCCCGACGGCCAGCTGATGGACCTCGCGGCGACCGACATCGTCCGCAGCCGCGAGCTGGGAGTGCCGCGCTACACGCGAGTTCCGCCGCCTGCTCCACCTGAACGTGCCGCAGACGTTCGCCGACATCACCTCCAACAAGCAGTGGGCGCGCGAGCTCGAGGAGGTGTACGGCGGCGACCTCGACAAGGTGGACCTGCTCGCCGGCATGTACGCCGAGGACCGGCCGGAGGGCTTCGCGTTCAGCGACACCGCGTTCCGGATCTTCATCCTGATGGCCTCGCGCCGGCTGAACAGCGACCGCTTCTTCACCGACAGCTTCACCCCCGAGGTGTACACACCGGAGGGGCTGGCCTGGATCGAGGAGACCACCATGGGGACCGTGCTGGCCCGGCACTGCCCCAGCCTGGCGCCGTACGTCGGAGGGCCGAACGCGTTCGCGATCTGGGATCGTCCCGGGCGAAAGTGAGTCTGGCGGACTGCTCGTGATCCTCGGCGCCACGGTCCTCCTGCTCCGGCGCCGTCGCCGCTGAAGCGCTAGGAGAGTGCCGCCGCCAGTCCGGCGACCAGGGCCAGCCCGACCACCATCCATGCCTCGCGCGGCCGACCCGCGCGCCGGACCGGGTCCGGGCCTCGGGAGCGCTCGCTCAGCAGCACGACGAGCAGCGCCGCCATCAGCAGGACGCTGTGTCCGGCGAGCATCGCGAGCATGAGCGGCCCGCACGTCGCCAGGCACCGTACGCCGGACCGCAGACCCGCCCGGGCACAGTCGACGTCAGCCGCTCGCCCGTCCGCAGCGCCGAGTCGCAACGACGCGCACCGGCGCAGCAGCCGCCTCCGCGGACGGGGACACCTGCCAGCCGGCCGCGACGAGAAGGATCCCGACCAGCCACGCCGGTCCCAGGGGGTAGACGTCGAGGGCCACCAGCGGCGCGAGCAGGACGCCACCGACGGCTACCCAGACGGCGACGTACCCGGCCAGGAAGGCACCGGACGACCGCTGCCGGCGGGTCCAGAGACTGCGCATCGCCACGGTGCGCACCTGGGGCGCGACCACCGGCAGCATCATCGCCACCACCATCAGCACCCAGTCCGACCAGGCGTCCGCCCATGACGGGAGGAAGGCCGCGGACCCCCCGGGCATCGCCATGGCGTGCTGAGCGTGCTGATCGGCACCCATCGTCGACATCGACATCAGCTCGAGGTCGAACCAGGCGAGCGCCGCCACGGCGTACACCCACCACTCGGGGTGCCACGCGAGCGCGCGTCGTGGCGACCGCCTCGTCCTCCGGGTGGTCGCCGCGGCCGCGAGGGCGGTCATCTGCTCAGCCGGCCACGATCGCGACCCGGCGGGCCCGCACGTCGGATCCGGCCTGCAGGTCGCGCTCGCGCCTCTCGGTGCCGCTCGGTGCCGTCGGGGAATGGGTGCTGAAGCTGAGGTCGACGTGCTCCTCGTCCCAGAGACCCTCGGCGGCCAGCCGGTCGCGCAGCGCCGTGATGTCGAAGGTCGCGGTCAGGCCTCCGCCGTCGTGGCTGTCGTCGGTCCGTGAGGACTCCTCCAGCCCGAACGTCGAGACCGAGCCGGCGCGCAGCTCGGGGTGGTCGACGGGGTCCTCCCCCTCGGGCACGTTGACGTAGACGCTGTAGAGCGGCGCGGCCTCCGTGCCGGTGATGCCCTCGACCCGCAGGTAGGCCCGCTCACCGCCCACGGGTTCCGCCGCATCGGCAGCGTCCCGTCGGACTCGTGACGGGGTCAGCTCGACCGGGACACGGTCCGAGCTCAGGAGCGAGACATCCTCGGCGGCGCCGAGCACGCGAGGCGGCAGGCCTCGCTCGCGTCGCGGTCCACGGTCGGCCATGGCGTCCTCCGGTGAGGGCTCCTCTTCGTCCTCGGGGAGCGGTGCAGGTGGTGGGGGTGGTGGTGGCGCGAGGGCGGACGGCGGCGCCACGCTCTCGTAGTCGTAGCCGAAGAAGCCGGTGTCCAGCGCGTCGCCGATCTTCCACGTCACGGTCCCGTCGGTGGGATGCGGGAAGGTGAACTCCGTGTCCAGGAAGGCCGGGTCGTCCGTCGGGTTCCGGTGGGAGTCGTCCAGGTCCAGCCAGACCTGCCACAACCGGTCCAGGTTCGCGTGGTGCAGCCAGAAGATCGGGTCCAGCCCCGCGGTGTAGAACGAGCCCATCCAGCCCGGGTTGACGAGCGTGTTGCCGTCGTAGTCGTTGCCGACCAGCGAGTGCACCAGGCCGTGCGGCACGTCCTCCAGCAGCCCGGCCTCGTCGCCGCTGAAGTTCAGGTCGCTGCGCTCGCCACCCCCGAACGTCGAGACCCCGTCCGGGGTGGTGAAGAGGTCGGACTGCAACGCGTCCAGCAGCGAGGAGTTCAGGAAGTCGACCGGGATGTCGCCGTAGAAGGGCCCTCCGGACTGCGCGATCTGCGACCGCTCGTCGGTCTGCAGGTTGTTCGAGGGCCGGCTCCGGTCGAGGAAGGCCGGGGGCAGCGCGGACTTGTCGGCGTCGTCGGGGTCGATCGAGTACCAGTAGGGCAGCGACCACTCCTCGTTGTCCAGGGAGTGCTGGATGATCAGCTCGAAGGCGGCGAGGTACATCCGGTGCCAGGGCAGGAAGTACCAGCTGCCGTGCTGGCAGTTGCTCCAGAACGGGTTGCTCGTGTCCGCGCCGAACTGCCCGCGCAGCCCGTGGATCGCGGCCTGGAAACGCCAGCCCAGCGGATCGGACGGCGGACCACCCGGTGGGTCGAGGGCCCGCATCCTCCCGACAGCGACCTCGTAGTCCTCGAGCACTGCGGGCCAGTCGCCCTCGTCCCTCGTGCGGTTCCAGACGTCCAAGCGGGTCCGTGCCATCGTCGACCTCCAGTCACCAGGTTCGACCATCCTGCTACGACTCGAGTGCCCACAGGTAGACGTCGATTTGGTGAGGAACCGCGCATAGGTGGCGGACTGGCCCCGGATCCGTCCCAAGGTGGACGAGATGCCGCTGGGAGCTAGAGGAGCCGCAGCACCTCGGCGGACGCCCGCTCACCGGCGCGCACGGCGCCGTCCATGTAGCCGGTCCAGTAGGTGGAGGTCTCGGTGCCGGCCCAGTGGGTGCGGACGTGCGGGCGGCGGATCTCCTGGCCGTACGTCGAGAGCGTGCCGGGCTTCATGATCGCGACGGGCCCGCCCTTGGTCCACTGTTCCTTGGTCCAGTCGTGCTCGACGTACTCGACGGGGTGCAGTGCCTTCTCCCCGAACATCTCGGCGAAGCCCTGGAGCACCGCCTGGCGACGGGCGTCGAGCGTGGCCAGGCCGTACTGCTTCCACGTCGACCCGCCCACGAAGGCGAGCAGCACACCCGGTGAGCCGCTGGCCGGGCAGTTGTCGAACGCCGCGCGCACGGCGCCGTGGTCACTGATCCCGAACCCGTTGAGGCCGTCCTTGCGCCAGAACGGCTCGTCGTAGACGGCGTCGCACTTCATCAGGTCGCCCATGTTCATCTGGTTCAACAGGGCGGCGTGGCGGGCCGGCAGGGCCGGAGCCCACGTGATGGCGCGGGACAGCTCAGGTGGCACCGCGACGATGACCCGCTTGCAGGTGACCGCTCCGCGGCCGGTGTGTACGACGGCCCGCGAGCTGTTCTGGTCGATCCGGGTGACCGCGGCGTTCAGCGCCACCCGCGAACCGAGCTGGCTCGCGAGACGCAGCGGGACGAGCTGCGAACCGCCGACGAAGCGCCGCTCCTGGGCGCCGTCCTTCGTGTCGGAGTTGCGCTCGAAGGTGCCCGGGGTGCTCTCGTTGCCGGAGCAGGCCACGTAGAAGATCACGAACAGGAGCGAGAGCTGGTCGGGGTCGGCTCCGAAGCCCGGCTGGGTCCAGCAGTTGAGCAAGGTCTCGATGCCGTCGCGGTTGAGCGCGTGGCCGCGGACGTACTGGCCGAGCGTCATCGAGTCCCACTCCTTGGCACGCGGGTGTGCCCAGGGCGCGTTGACGTCGATCTCGGAGGCCCACTGGTCGAGCTGCGTCTGGAGCACCGCCGCGTCGGCGAGGATGAACGGGTCGGGCGGGACCGTGCCGTCGTAGGTCAGCCGACCGAGCGGGCCCGAGGAGTTGTAGACGCTCTTGCCCTCGACGTACTCATCGAAGATCGGCACCTTCAGCTCGTCAGCCAGCGCGATGATGTGGTCCTGGGTCGGGCCGACGAAGGCGCCGCCCGACTCGATCACCGCACCCGAGCCGAGGCGATGGTTGAGCACCCGTCCGCCGACCCGGTCCCGTGCCTCGACCACCAGCACCGAGCGCCCGCTCCGGGCCACCTGGCGGGCAGCGACCAGTCCGGAGATCCCGCCGCCGACCACGACGACGTCCACGCTCGTGGGCAGTGAGCCCTGCAGGGTGGCCGCCTCGGCGGACCCCTCGAAGGCTCCCGCGGTGAGGGCGCCCACGCCTGCGACTGCGGCTCCACCCAGCAGGGTGCGTCTGGTCAGCTCGGTCATCGGGAGACCCCTCTCGTTGCCCCACCAACGACGCAAGGCCCCTCGAGCAACGCCCAGCGACCGTGGCGCAGGACACGTCGGGGTTTGACGACGCCGGGATGTGGGCATCACAGAGGGGCAACACCTCGTCCGCCGTGTCTCGGGAACGGCGGACGTTCCTCGCTCGGGCGACTCAGGCCCGGAGCCCCTCACCGAAGAGGTCGCCCTCGTCCCGAACCCGCTCGAGGACCTCCTCGAAGCGCAGGTGCTCGAGCGCGAGAGGGTCGTCGGCACCCGCTTCGACCTCGTCCCAGGTGCGGGGCGCGGCGACCGTGGGGAACTCGCGGCCACGCAGGGAGTACGGCGAGATGGTCGTCTTCGCGCCGGTGTTCTGCGACCAGTCGAGGAAGACCTTGCCGCCTCGCCTGGCCTTGGTCATCTGCGAGACCACCAGCTTCGGCTGCTGCGACTCGAGCTCCTCGGCGATCTCCTTGGCGTAGTCGCGCACCTCCTCGTAGGTGCGCTTGCCGTCGAGCCCGGCGTAGACGTGCAGGCCCTTCGAGCCGCTCGTGACCGGCACGCACTCGAGGCCGTCGGCCGCGAGCCGGTCGCGCACCAGCAGCGCCACCTGCGAGCACTCCCCCAGCCCGGCCGGGTCACCCGGGTCGAGGTCGACGACGAGCCGGTTGGGGTTCTTCGGACGACCCCGCTTCGTCACCGTCCACTGGTGCACGTGCAGCTCGAGGGCGGCGAGGTTCACCAGCCAGGTCAGCGTGGCGAGATCGTCGATGATCGGGAAGCGGAGCTCGCCCTCCTCCTTCGACTGCGTGCGGCTCCCCGACGTCGGGACCGTCACGGTGCGCACCCAGGACGGCGTCCCGCCGGGCGTGTTCTTCTCGAAGAAGGACTTGTCACCGGTGCCGTGCGGCCAGCGGATCCTGGTCACCGCCCGGTCGGCGAGGTGCGGCAACATCACCGGCGCGACCTGGGCGTAGTAGTTCAGGACCTCGGCCTTGGTGGTGCCCGTGCGCGGGTACATCACCTTGCCGAGGTTCACCAGGGTCAGGTGGTGGCCGTCGACCTCGACGGGGGTCTCGGTGCGCTTCTCAGCCATCGGTGCTCCTAACGGCCGATCGCGATCACGGGCTTGCGGTGCGGGTCGAGCCGGGCGATCGCCGTACGCATGAACCAGCGAGGCACCGAGGCGCAGCCCGTCGTGGCTGCACGGCCGTTGACGTGCAGGAAGATCCCGGCGCCGCGGTGCCGGACCTGCGCGTAGTTGAAGCCGGTGTTGATCGCGTACTCGTACTGCGTCGGGTAGTCGGTGAGCTCCTCGGAGGCGTCCACGCCCCGGGTGAGCCACCAGCGGAAGCCGCCGTCAGCCTTGTTGCGGTAGCGGTTGTAGAACGCCGACGCGTTGTCCTCGACCCAGTAGTCACCGCGGTGGATGCGGCGTGTAGGGCAGTCTCCACGTGGTCGCGGCGGGGTGCGTCCCGAAGGCGCTGAGCAGGCGGTAGGTGCCGAGCGGCGTGGTGCCGGTGCCCTGCTTGCGGCGCGACCCGACCACCAGCCCGCCGTACCCGATGCGGCCGTCCTTCGCCCGCGCCACGACCTTCCAGCCGGTGCCACCGCGCTGCCAGAGGGTCACGCGCGCGTGCCAGGAGCGGGTGCGGTTCACCGTGATCACCTGCGTGGTGCCCGGCGTCAGGACGACCGGGACACCGTCCAGCCGAGCAGCGGCCGAGGCGCCGGGAGCGGGAAGGGTGACGACCAGCATCAGGGCGGCGAGCACGAGGCCCGGGAGCACGCCCAGCCTGGTCCTCGTCCGCCGGGCGGTCGCCACGCTCATGCCAGTCACTCCCCGGAGAGGTCGGTGGGGGTCAGGTCGGTGCGGACGCCACGGTACGCGGGCTGCCGGAGCCGACCGTCGGTGGTGATCCGGAGGTACTGCACGTCGACCACCACGGTGGGCTCCACCCACACCGTGCCGAGCCGGTCGAGCCGCGGCAGCTCGGTGTCGAAGGGCGAGGAGTCCACGACCATCGGCGTGAGCAGGTCGCCCAGCAGCCGGCCCGCCTTGCCGGCGATGCCGCTGCCGACCCGACCGCGGAACTCGAGCCCCTGGGCGGTGGGCTGGCCGACGAGCACGGCGCCGAGCCGGTTGGTGCTGCCGGTCTCGTGGCGGAACCCTCCGACGACGAACGAGCCGGTGGGGCGGATCGGGAACTTCAGCCAGTCCTTGCTGCGCAGGCCGGGGCGGTAGCGCGAGGAGGTCCGCTTGCTGACGATGCCCTCGAGACCCTGCTGCTCGGCTGCGGAGAGGAGCATCGGCCCGTCGTCGTACGTCGGGGGGACCTGCCACGCGCCCATCCGATCCGGCACCGTGTCGAGCCCCAGCCCGAGGAGCAGCTCACGTCGTTCGGAGAGCGGGCGGTCGCAGAGGTCCTCGCCGTCCAGGCGCAACAGGTCGAAGGCGATCAGCGTCACCGGGTTCTTCTCGGACAGGCGTACGGCGCGGGTGGCGTCGCGGACGTGCATCCGGTCGGCCAGCGCGCCGAAGGACGGGATCCCCTCACCGAGCGCGACCACCTCGCCGTCGAGCAGGAAGTCGTCGCCCACGGTGGCCAGGGGGTGCAGCTCGGGGAAGGACACCGTGACGTCGTTCTCGTTGCGCGACCAGATCCGCAGCCGGTCGGGGGTGCGGTCCACCAGGACCCGCATGCCGTCCCACTTCACCTCGTGGGTCCACCCCGCACCGGTCGGGACGTGGTCTCCCTTGGTCGCGAGCATCGGCAGCACGCGCTCATCCTGTCAGGGCATCCGAATCACGTGGTTTCGAGACGCTCGCTGGCGCTCGCTCCTCAACCACCGGAACAGATACGGCAGACTGCACGGGTGGAAAGTGCACTGACCTACGCGATTATCGGCGCCGGGCCGTCGGGTCTGGCGGGAGCGCGGAACCTCCAGCGCTTCGGGATCCCGTGGACGGGGTTCGAGCTGGGCGACGACGTCGGCGGCCTGTGGAACATCGACGCTCCCCGGAGCACGGTCTACGAGTCGGCACACCTGATCTCCTCGCGCACCACCACGCAGTTCGCCGAGTTCCCGATGAAGGACAACGTGGCCGACTATCCGAGCCACCGGGAGCTGTTCGGCTACTTCTCCGACTTCGCCGACAGCTACGGGCTACGTGACGGGTTCTCCTTCGGCACCGAGGTCGAGCGGATCGAGCCCGCGGACGGCCACTGGGAGGTCACCGCCAACGGGCGTACGACGACCCACGCCGGGGTGCTCGTCGCCAACGGCACCCTGAGCGAGCCCAAGGTGCCTGCCTTCGCCGGGACGTTCGACGGGACCGTGCTGCACACGAGTGACTACAAGAGCGCGTCGGTGTTCGCGGGCAAGCGGGTGCTCGTCATCGGCGCCGGCAACTCCGGCTGCGACATCGCCGTCGACGCCGTGCACTACGCGGCGTCGGTGGACCTGAGCGTCCGCCGCGGCTACCACTTCGTGCCCAAGTACCTGTTCGGCAGGCCGTCGGACACGCTCAACCAGGGCAGGCCGCTGCCACCGCGGATCAAGCAGGCGATCGACAGCCGCGTGCTGCGGATGTTCACCGGCGACCCGACCCGCTTCGGTTTCCCCGAGCCCGACCACAAGATCTACGAGTCGCACCCGATCGTGAACACGCTCGTGCTGCACCACCTCGGTCACGGTGACATCCACGTCCGCAAGGACGTGGAGCGCCTCGACGGCAGCGGGGTGCGGTTCGTCGACGGCAGCCGCAGCGACTACGACCTGATCGTGCTGGCGACCGGCTACACGCTGCACTACCCGTTCGTCGACCGGGAGCTCCTCGACTGGAGCGGGATGGCGCCGGACCTCTACCTGAACGTGTTCAGCCGCCGCGACCCGAACCTGTTCGTGCTCGGCATGATCGAGGCGTCCGGCATCGGGTGGCAGGGCCGCTACGAGCAGGCCGAGCTCGTCGCGAGCGTGATCAGGGCTCGCCAGCTCGCTCCGGACCGGGCGGCAGCCTTCGAGGGACGCGTGCACGGTCCGCCGCCGGACCTGTCGGGCGGTTACCACTATCTCGGGTTGGAGCGGATGGCCTACTACGTGAACAAGGACGCGTACCGGTCCGCCGTACGGCACGAGATCGAGCGCCTGGAGGTGCACCCGTGACTCCCCTGCTGACCGACCTCGTCGTTCCCCTGGCGACCGATGTCGACGACATCACGATCGTCTTCAACGAGTCCTCGCTGACCGTCCTGAAGATCGTGATCGGGCTGATCCTCTTCGGGATCGCGCTCGACACCGACGTCGAGGACTTCAAGCGCGCCGCGCGCCGTCCCGGCACGATCGCGATCGGCGTGGCGGCCCAGTTCATCGCGCTGCCGGCCATCACCTTCCTGCTCACGCTCGTGCTCGACCTGCGTGGCTCGATCGCCCTCGGCCTGATCCTGGTGGCCTGCTGCCCACCCGGCAACGTGTCCAACATCCTGACCCACCGCGCACGGGGCGACGTCGCCCTGTCGGTGTCGATGACGGCCGTGAGCAACCTCCTCGCGATCGTGCTGATGCCGATCAACTTTGCTTTCTGGGGCGGCCTGCACCCGACAGCGAGCACCCTGCTCGAGACGATCGAGCTGCGCCCGGTGGACATGCTGGTCGAGGTGGCGCTCGTGATCGGGGTGCCCTTCCTCCTGGGCCTGACCATCCGCCACCTGTGGCCCCGCTTCGCCGCCGGGGCGCACCGCGTGGTCGGGCCGGTGTCCTTCATCGGCCTGACCGCGATCATCGTCCTGGGCGTCGCGAAGAACTGGGAGATCTTCGTCGACTACATCGGCGTCGTGGTGGTCGCCGTGTTCCTGCACGACGCCCTGGCCCTGCTGCTCGGCTACACGATCGGCCGTGCGACCAGGCTGCCGCTGGCGAGCACCAAGGCGATGACCTTCGAGGTCGGCATCCGCAACGCCGGGCTCGGGCTGCTGATGGTGTTCACCTACTTCGACGGGCTCGGCGGGATGGCGCTCGTCGCCGCCTGGTGGGGCATCTGGGACATCATCGCCGGGCTCGCGGTCGCCACCGCCTGGCGACGACGTACGGCGTCGGTCGAGCCGGCGGGGGCGATGGCATGAGGGCCCTGGTCACCGGGGGCAGTGGCTTCCTCGGCACCTCCGTCGTGACGGGTCTCGCTGCCGGCGGAGTCGACGTCACCAGTGCCGACCTCAGGGTCCCCGACGTCGCGGTGCCCGCGCCCGGCCCGGGCTCGATCTCCCATGTCTCGATGGACGTGCGCGACCCGGGACGCGTCAACGAGATCGTGCACGAGTGGCGGCCCGAGGTCGTCGTGCACCTCGCCTCGATCGTCACCCCCGGCAAGGACTCCTCGCGCGAGCTCGAGCGGGCCGTGGACGTCGACGGGACGCGCAACGTGCTCGACGCGTGCCTGACCCACGAGGTACGTCGCATCGTGGTCTCCTCCAGCGGCGCGGCCTACGGCTACCACCCGGACAGCCCCGAGTGGATCACCGAGGACCAGCCGGTCCGCGGCAACGAGGAGTTCGCCTACTCCGACCACAAGCGGCAGGTCGAGGAGATGCTCGCGGAGCTCCGCGAGTCGCAACCCGGACTGGAGCAGGTGGTGCTCCGCATCGGCACGATCCTCGGCGAGCGCGTCGACAACCAGATCACGGCGCTGTTCATGCGCCCGCGGCTGCTCAAGATCCGCGGCTCGAGGTCCCCGTTCGTGTTCATCTGGGACACCGACGTCGCCGCGATCATCCAGCGCGCGGTGACCGGCTCCCCCGCCGGCATCTTCAACGTGGCCGGTGACGGCGCGATGACCGTCGACGAGATCGCCGCCGCGCTCGGCAAGCCCACGATCGCCATCCCCGAGCCGGTGCTGCGCGCGGGCCTGGCCGTGGGCAAGAGGCTGGGTGTCACGGCGTACGGACCCGAGCAGACGAAGTTCCTCCAGTACCGTCCCGTCCTCGACAACACCCGGCTCAAGGACGTCTTCGGCTACACCCCGTCGTACACCTCGGCCGAGGCGTTCGAGGCGTGGAAAGTGGCGCATCGCTTGTAGGACCGGGCACCATGGTTCACATGCGTGCAATCTGGAAGGGTGCCGTCTCCTTCGGCCTGGTCAGTGTCCCCGTGAAGCTGTACTCCGCCACGGAGAGCAAGGACATCTCGTTCCGGCAGGTCCACGCCAAGGACGGCGGCCGGATCAAGTACCAGCGGGTCTGCAGCCTCGACGGCGAGGAGGTGGAGTACGCCGACATCGCCAAGGGCTACGAGACCGAGGACGGCGAGATGGTCATCCTCACCGACGAGGACATGGCCAACCTCCCCTCCGAGAGCAGCCGCGAGATCAGCGTCGAGAAGTTCGTGCCCAGCGAGCAGATCGACCCGATGCTGTTCGAGAAGTCCTACTACCTCGAGCCGGAGAAGACCGGCGCCAAGCCCTACGCGCTGCTGCGCGAGGCCCTCGAGGCCGCGGACCGGATGGCGCTGGTGACCGTCTCACTGCGCAACCGGATGTCGCTGGCAGTGCTGCGCGTGCGCGACGACGTGATCGTGATGCAGACGATGATGTGGCCCGACGAGATCCGCAAGCCCGACTTCGGCTCGGTCGACACCAGCGAGGCCAAGCCGGCCGAGGTGAAGATGGCCACGATGCTCGTCGAGACGCTGGCCGGCGACTTCGACGCCGACGACTACGAGGACGACTACCGCGAGGCCGTCGAGGCGATGGTCAAGGCCAAGGTCGAGGGCGGCGAGGTCAAGCGCACCCCCGAGGCCAAGAAGTCCTCCGGCGAGGTCGTCGACCTCCTCGCAGCCCTGCAACGCAGCGTCGACGCGGCGAAGACCGCGCGTGGCGAGAAGCCCGCCGACTCCGACGACTCCTCCGACGACTCCTCCGACACGAAGTCCGCCACGAAGAAGACCACCAAGAAGACTGCCACCAAGAAGTCGGCGGCGAAGAAGACCACCAAGAAGGCTGCGAAGAAGACCCCGGCCAAGAAGGCCAGCTGACTCTCAGTGCTCCGGTAGCAGCGAGATCTTCTGCCAGATCTTGCCGCTCATCTGGGCGGCCAGTGTCTCGATCTCGCTGACGGTGTTCAGCACGACCGGGTCCGACGTGCGCTCGGCGCAGAGCGCCGCGGTCTTGGCGATCAGCGAGACCAGCTCGCTGCAGTAGTCGAAGTAGTGGTGCAGGTCCTCGGCGTTCATGATCCGGCTCTGCGGGCTCTTCGAGGTGGGCGTGTAGTCGCTGCGGGCCTGCTCGGGGTCCTTGTCGAGCTGGTGCATGTCGACCACGTGTGCCAGGGACCGGAGCCGGTGCAGCAGGTCGAGGAGCGTGCGCCGCTCCAGTCGCTCCGGCATCGCCCAGAGGAAGAACACCGCCAGGGCGGTGAAGACGAGGTCGTTGATCAGGCTCTCCGCCAGGGGCACCCAGTCGAAGGAGTTCGTCGGACCGCGCGTGAACGCGTCCCTGAGCGCGAGCGCCAGGGCGACCAGCGCCAGGAGCACCACCACGATGCCCGCGGCGCGGGAGAACAGCCGCACCTGCTGGCGTCGCGCCTTGGAGTGCTCGAACCCGTCGTGGATCTCCGGCACCGCCGTGCCGAGCTCGGCTGCGACGTTGCCGAGGCGACGGTCCGGGAACCGGGCCCGGATGCGGGCTTCCAGGCGACCGACCGTGTCGGCGACGTACGACGCCTCCAGCCGGGGTCGCAGCTCAGCACTCACGCGCGACACGCTAGACCCAACCGAGCAGGATGGGCGCGTGAACGACGCACGCTCCCTCTTCGACCGGCTCCCGGTCGGCTGGTCGGTGGTGGTCCACGAGGGACGCCGCTACGGCGTCACCCGCACGGTGCACGGCGACGGCCGTTCACAGAGCGTCTACGCCGAGGCACTCGACGGGAGCGACGTGGTCAGCGCCAACCTCTACGACGTCAGCGGCGACGGCGTGCTCCGGCCGTGCGAGATGCCGGCGGAGAAGGTCCTCGGGTTCCTGCGTGGGCTCGAGCCCGACGCCGGCTGATCACCCCGCTGGTCAACCCCAGCGACTCGTCCGTGACAGCAACGCAGCCACGGCGGCGACCCCGGCCGTGGACGTGCGCAGCACCGGCTCGCCCATCCGTACGACGTGCGCGTCACCGAACGCGAGCAGCTCCTCGTCGGTGATCCCACCCTCGGGTCCGACGACCACCAGGATGGAGCCGACGCCGTCGAGCGAGAGACCGGCGAGGGACGTGCTCGCGCTCTCGTGGAGCACGACGGCCAGGTCGGCCGCCTCGACCAGCGAGACCACGTCAGCGGTCGTGGCCATCTCGGTCACGTCGGGGAGCCAGGGCCGTCGCGACTGCTTGCCCGCCTCGCGCGCCGTGCTGCGCCACTTGGCCAGCGACTTGGTCGCCCGCTCGCCACGCCACACCCCGACGCTGCGGGCAGCGGCCCACGGGACGATCCGGTCGACACCGATCTCGGTGAGCACCTCGACCGCGAGCTCGGCGCGGTCACCCTTCGGGATGGCCTGGACGACGGTCACCGCTGGTGTGGGACGCGCACTCTCGGAGACCGACAGGACGGTCGTGTGCAGGGCGCTCTTCGAGGTCGCGGTCACCGAGCAGGTCGCCGAGACGCCTGCCCCGTCGACCAGGACGACGTGCTCGCCGACCCGGAGGCGTCGGACCACGACCGCGTGCCGCGCCTCGTCCCCCTCGACGACGACGTCGTCACCGACCCGCGCACCGGTCACGGGCCCCAGGAAGACCGGCAGGCTCACTGTGCGGTCGTCCGAGGCTCAGCGCGGGTTGAAGGCATCCTTGATCCAGCCGAAGCGCGACTTGTGCTGCGGCTGGATCTTCCCGTCCGGCGACTCCTCGTGGCGCAGCTTGGCGAGCTCGCGCAACAGGTCCTGCTGTCGGTCGTCGAGCCTCGCCGGCGTCTCGACGTCGATCGTCACGACCACGTCTCCCCGGACCTGCGAGCGCAGGTGCGGCACGCCCCGGCCGCGCAGCGTCTGCTCGGTGCCGGACTGGGTGCCGGGACGGATCTCGACGTCGACCCACAGCTGCATGTCGGACTCGGCCTCGGCGATGTCCGCCTCGAGGAGGGGCAGCTC
Source organism: uncultured Actinomycetota bacterium (assembly GCA_963842565.1). Lineage (GTDB taxonomy): Bacteria > Actinomycetota > Actinomycetes > Propionibacteriales > Nocardioidaceae > Marmoricola. The sequence goes on from CAWJGX010000007.1 coordinate 78,348, forward strand.
GATCGTCGTACCGAGGGCGGCCGCGGTCATCGGCACGACCACGTGGCAACGCAGGTCCGTCCCCTCGCGGCTGAAGACGGGGTGCTCCGCGACGTGGATCTCGACGTAGAGATCGCCTGCGGGCCCGCCGCCCGCGCCCACCTCACCTTCGCCGGTGAGCTGGACACGCGTGCCGGTGTCGACCCCGGCCGGGATCTTGACCGTGATCGACCGGCGCGAACGCACCCGACCGTCGCCCGAGCACTCCCGGCACGGTTCCGGGATGATCTCGCCGTAGCCGCGGCACGCGTTGCACGGGCGCAGCGTGCGGATCTCACCGAGGAACGAGCGCTGCACGTGCTGCACCTCGCCGCGGCCGTGACACGTCTCGCAGGTGATCGGGCGCGACCCTGCGGCAGCACCGCTCCCCTGGCAGACGGTGCACAGCACGGCGGTGTCGACCTTCAGCTCGCGGGTGACGCCGAAGGCGGCCTCGGCCAGCTCCACCTCGAGGCGCACCAGCGCGTCCTGTCCGCGGCGGGTGCGCGGACGAGGGCCACGGCCCTGGGCACCCTGCTGCCCGCCGAAGAACGCGTCCATGATGTCGGTGAACGAGAAGCCGGCACCCTGGCCGGCGCCGGCGCCACCGCGGCCGAAGGGGTCGCCGCCGAGGTCGTACATGCGTCGCTTCTCGGGGTCGGACAGCACCTCGTAGGCGGCGGACACCTCCTTGAACCGCTCCTGCGTCGCGGGGTCGGGGTTCACGTCGGGGTGCAGCTGACGGGCAAGACGGCGATAGGCCTTCTTGATCTCGTCGGCCTCGGCGTCACGGGAGACGCCGAGGATCTCGTAGGGGTCTTGGCTCACTGTTCTCTTTCAGCTGTCGTCGGTGGAGGCGTTTCTCACGCCTGGTCGAGGATGGTGGAGACGTAGCGGGCGACCGCGCGGACGGCAGCCATCGAGCCCGGGTAGTCCATGCGGGTGGGTCCCACGATGCCAAGCGACCCGACCGCCTCGTCGCCGGGGCCGTAGCCCGTGGCGATCACCGAGGTGGTGGCGAGCTCCTGGTAGGGCCCCTCGTGGCCGATGCGCACGGTGATCGAGTCCGACGAGGTCGCCTCGCCGAGCAGCTTGAGGAGCACGACGTGCTCCTCGAGCGCCTCGAGCATGGGCTTGATCGACTGGTCGAACCCGTCGCCGAAGCGGGCCAGGTTGGCCGTGCCGCCGACCACCACGCGCTCGGTCTGGCGCTCGTTGGACATCGCCTCGACGAGCGCCGCGACCACGACGGCCACGTGGGTGCGGTCGAGGTGGTCGATCTGCTCGGTCAGGGCACCCAGCGCGTTCGCGGCACCGGTGATCGGCTCACCGACGGCCGCGTGCAGGATCCGCGAGCGCAGGGTGACCAGCGCCTCGGGGTCGAGCTCGGTCGGCAGCTCGATCACGCGCTGCTCGACCCGGCCCGTGGAGAGGATCAGCACGATCAGCAGGCGGGACGGCGTCAGCGCCACCAGCTCGATGTGCCGGACCGTCGACCGGGCCAGGGAGGGGTACTGCACGATCGCGATCTGCTGGGTCAGCTGTGCGAGCACGCGCACCGAGCGCCCGATCACGTCGTCGAGGTCGTGCGCGCCCTCGAGGAAGGTGGAGATGGCGCGACGCTCGGCCGCGGTCATCGGCTTGATCTCGGTGAGCCGGTCGACGAAGAAGCGGTAGCCCTTGTCGGTGGGGATCCGGCCGGCGCTCGTGTGTGGCTGGGCGATCAGCCCCTCCTCCTCGAGCGCCGCCATGTCGTTGCGCACCGTGGCGGGCGAGACCCCGAGCCGGTGGCGCTCGACGAGCGCCTTGCTGCCGACGGGTTCGCGGGTGGACACGTAGTCCTCGACGATGGCCCGGAGTACGGCGAGCCTGCGGTCCTCCTGCATCTCGCCTCCTCACGCGGCTTGGCACTCGCTGGTTCAGAGTGCCAAGGGTACTAGTGTCGGGAGCATGGCTGTGTTCACCGAGGTGGGCGACCACGTGTGGGTGGCGCGCTACGAGTGGTGGGACGTCAACGTCTCGGTGATCGAGGGTGAGGAAGGTCTCCTCGTCGTCGACACCAACGCCTCGAGCCGGGCCGCGCGCGAGGTGATCGCGGACCTCCGTCGCCTCTCCTCGGCTCCGGTCGTCGGGATCGTGAACACCCACGAGCACTTCGACCACACCTTCGGCAACGACACCTTCCGTGCGGAGTTCGCCGGGGTGCCGATCACGGCCCACGAGGAGGCCGCGGCACACACGGTTCCCCGTGGTCACGAGCTCCAGGCGCGGGCTGCCTCCTGGGCGGACCCGCGCGCGGCCGAGATCTCCGAGACCACCCTGCTCTCGGCGGACCACACCTTCTCCTCGGTCCTGGCCATCGACCTGGGCGGTGGCCGCGGTGTCGAGCTGGTGCACCCGGGCCGCGGTCACACGGCCGGCGATCTCGTCGTACGCATCGAGGACGCGGACGTCCTGCTGGCGGGCGACCTGGTCGAGGAGTCCGGGATGCCGTCGTTCGGTGACGACTGCTTCCCGATGGAGTGGCCGCTCACCCTCGACCTGGTGCACAGCCTGGCCGGCCCGGACACGGTGGTGGTGCCGGGACACGGCGCACCGGTCGACCTCGACTTCGCGCAGGAACAGCGCTCGGCGATCGGGATCGTCGCCGAGACGATCCGTGACCTCGCCGGCCGCGGTGTCCCCCAGGGGCAGGCGCTCGAGGCGGCCGAGTGGCCCTACCCGCGAGAGCGCCTCGGCGACGCCGTACGCCGTGGCTACGAGCAGCTCCCCCGGTCCCAGAAGCGCCTGCCCCTCGTCTAGTGGACTACGCCGGACGTTGCCGTCTCGAAACCAGAGGCGGACGATGACCGGAAGCCCTCGAGCGGAGGAGTGCTCATGACGTACCTCTACATCGGCATCGCGATCATCCTGGTGGTCCTCATCGCCGTGCTGATCCGCGCCTCGCGCCACACCTACCACCCGACCTCGGGTCGATCGATGGGTGCCAACGCGCGCCAGACCAAGCTGGACAGCCGCGAGAAGGGTGGGCGGTGGGGCGCCGGGACTCCCTAGGGCTGGCGGCTCCTGTGGTGGTGGCCGGCCCACGGCGGGCGGTGCGCGCCGTACCGACGGGAGAGCACGAACCACAGCACCAGTGCGAACAGCACGAAGGGCACGTGGGTCAGGATCGTCAGCGCGATCACCAGAAACAGAAACGGGGCCATCACCCGCACCGGGAAACCCGAGCGGCGACGCAACGAGACCGTCTCGGGGGCGGGCTCTGCCGGGGAGCGCACGGGCAGGTCGACGAAGACCGGAGCGAGATCGCCCCGGGTCTTCGCCGACCACACCGCGTCGCTGCGCTCGTCGAACTCGTCGCGGGTCAGGCGGCCTTCGGCGTACTGCTCACTGAGCAGGTCCACGGCCGCCGCCCGGTCGGCGTCACTGATGCGCAGCGAGTCCATCACTCCTCCTCGGAGCCTGAGTGTCAGCGTCGTCGATGTCCTCGGCCGCGTCCGGCCCCTCGGCCAGCAGGCCGTAGAGCCGGCGACGCGTGTCACCGAGGATCTCGATCGCCTTCTCGCGCTGGTCGGGCGTCCCGGTGGTCGCCACCTGGACGATCGCACCGACGGTCTGCCCGATGACCTGCTTGAAGTTGACGGCCTCGTCGTCGTCCACCTGCTCGGCGAACGGCGCCCACACGGCCGCCATCTCGTCGGGGTGCTCGGTGACGTAGGTGCGCCCCTCCTCGGTCAGCTGGATCGCCTTGCGGCCGGTGGGCGCGTCCTCGACGAGCCCCTCGTCCTCGAGCTGGGCGATCGTCGGGTAGACCGAGCCCGGGCTCGGCTTCCACGCACCGTCGGTGCGCTCGGCGATCTGCTGGATCACCTGGTAGCCGTTGATCGGCTCCGCGCTGGTGTGCAGGACGTCGAGGATCGCGGAGCGTACGTCGCCCCGTCGTACCCTCGGCCGCCCGCCACCGCGGCCACCTCGGCCGCCGGCGAAGTCGGGGCCGAACATCTGCGCGACCCACGGAGGCGGGCCGCCCATCGGACCGCCCCAGGGTCCTCCCCAGGGGCCGCCTTGGTTTCCGTGACCGTGTCGGCCACGTCCACGCCCACCACCACGCTGGCGGCGGGAGGGTTCGAATTCTTCACTCCAGATTCGGTTGTTCATGTCGAGAGCTCCTTTCCTGTGGTGCCGGTTCCTGCCTGTGGTTCAGTGGAGGTCACCGACACTGTCTCGATATGTTGACGATATATCGCGAACTTCCGGAACGCAAGGGCCAATTCCGGGTAGTCCAGATCATGTGGCCGGTCCTGGGGCCTCGCAGCGCGGCGGATTGATCTGGACTATCCGTTCCCGGGCGCGGCTCCCCCGGCCCGCCGACGCTCGCCCTAGCGTGGGCGGGTGACGTCCTCCCCCCATGACCGTTACGGCTCCGACGTGCTCGCCAGCGACTGGCGTACGCCGAAGAAGGGCCGCGCCGTCGAGATCGATGCGGATCTCGGGCTCGTCGTCGAGGAGGTCGGCACCGACTGGTGCGGCGAGATCGTCAAGGTCGAGCGCGACCTCGGCACGCTCACCCTGGAGGACCGGCGCAACAAGCGCCGCACCTTCCCGCTCGGCCCGGGGTTCCTGCTGGAGGGCCGTCCCGTCGTGCTCGTCGCCCCGACCCGCAAGGGCCCGGTCGCGCCCACGCGTACGGCGTCCGGGTCGGTCGCCGTGCAGGGCGTCAAGGCTCGCGTCGCGCGGGCCAGCCGGATCTTCGTCGAGGGCCGGCACGACGCCGAGCTCGTCGAGAAGGTCTGGGGTGACGACCTGCGCATCGAGGGCGTGGTCGTGGAGTACCTCGACGGCGTGGACGACCTGGGTGAGAAGCTGCGCGACTTCGGACCGGGGCCGAGCCGACGGGTCGGCGTGCTCGTCGACCACCTGGTGCCCGGGTCCAAGGAGAGCCGGATCGCCCAGTCGGTGCGGAAGTCGCCCGTGGGTGAGCACGTGCTGATCGTCGGGCACCCGTTCATCGACATCTGGGCCGCCGTGAAGCCCGAGCGCCTCGGCAAGAAGGCGTGGCCGCAGATCCCGCGCAACATCGAGTGGAAGAAGGGCGTCTGCCAGAGCTTCGGCTGGCCGCACCGCGACCAGGCCGACATCGCCCGCGCGTGGAAGCACATCCTCGGCGGCGTGCGCGGCTTCCAGGACCTCGACCCGACCCTGCTCGGACGTGTCGAGGAGCTGATCGACTTCGTGACGCAGGGCGCTGACTAGCTGGCTCGGCTAGCTGGCTCGGCGTACCGCCTCGGCGACGGCTGACCTGAGCGAGGTCGTGTCCACACCCGCGGAGGCCAGGGTGTCGCGGACCATGACGTCGCCCTCGCGCACGAGCCCGAGCAGGATGTGCTCGGTGCCGATGTAGTTGTGCCTCAGCGAGATCGCCTCGCGCAGCGCCAGCTCGAGCACCTTCTTCGAGGGGCGGGAGAACCGGATGTGCCCCCGGGAGCGCTTCGGTCCCGAACGTGCCAGATCGTCGACGTCCAACCGGCGGGCCACCTCCTCGAGGTCGATCCCGATGCTCGCGAGCGCGGCCGCGTCCTCGTCGTCGAGCCCGTCGACGTACCGCGCCCGGCGCTTGTCGAGCTCCGCGTGCAGCCGCTCGGAGGTCGCGCCCTGGTCGACCAACAGGCGTACGGCGAGGCTGTCGTCGTCCCAGAGCAGGGCGGCGAAGAGGTGCTCCGGGCGCACCTGGCTCGCCCGCGACTCCTTCGCGATCACGTGCGCGCGTTCGACCAGCTCCCGTGCCGGCCTGGTGAATCTCTCGAACATCTCCGGTGTCCCCTCAGTCCTTGCCGTGCTTCTTGTGCACGGCCTGCCTGCTGACCTCGAGCGCGTCCCCGATCTCGGCCCACGACCAGCCCTTCGCCCTGGCGCGCCGTACCTGCGTCCGCTCGAGCTCCTCGAGCAGCCGACGCAACGCGCGTACGGCGCGCAGCCCGACCCGTGGATCCGAGGCACTGGCAGCCGTGGTGAGGTCCGACTCGGTGGTCATGGTGTCAATGTAGGTTGACATCTGCCGCTTGTCAACATCGGTTGACTGATGAGTCGGTCCATGTCTTGTTCGGCTGTTGCAACGCCCCAACCCGACAGGGATACCCGGTTAACCGGGTACTCCTGCACCCTCACCCGACCAGCTCGCGCACCACCGCGTCAGCGAGCAGCCGCCCCTGCCGGGTGAGCACGAGGCGGTCACCTTCGAGTACGCCGAGTCCGCGGGCGACGATGTCCTCGACAGGGGCGGGGTCCACGAGGTCGAGCGGCAGGCCGTCGCGCAGGCGGACCTCCAGCAGCACCCGCTCGAGAGCCCGGGTCTCGGCGTCGAGCACCTCGCCGTCCAGCGCCGGCGACTCGCCGGCCAGGATCCGGGCGGCGTACGCGCTGGGGTGCTTGACGTTCCACCAGCGCTCCCCCGCCACGTGCGAGTGCGCGCCCGGACCGATCCCCCACCAGCTCGCGCTGGTCCAGTAGAGCTCGTTGTGGCGGCAGCGCGCAGCCTCGTTGCGCGCCCAGTTGGACACCTCGTACCAGCCCAGCCCGGCGGCCGTGAAGGCCTCGTCGGCCAGGACGTACTTCTCGGCGAGGTCGTCGTCGTCGGGCGCCGGGATCACGCCGGTGCGCACCTGCCGGGCAAGTCGGGTGCCGTCCTCCACGATCAGGGAGTACGCCGAGACGTGGTCCGGCGCGCAGGCCAGGGCCGCCTCGACCGAGGCAGCCCAGTCAGCCGTCGACTCCCCCGGCGTCCCGTAGATCAGGTCCAGGCTCACCTGCTCGAACCCGGCCTCCCTCGCCCAGCCGACCGCACGGGCGACGTTGGCCGGGTCGTGGGTGCGCTCCAGCACCCGCAGCACGTGCGGCACGGCCGACTGCATCCCGAAGGAGACCCGGGTGAACCCGGCCGCCCGCAGTGTGGCCAGACCCTCCGGCGTGACGCTGTCGGGGTTGGCCTCGGTGGTGACCTCCGCGTCCGGCACGAGCCCGAACGTCTCCCGCACGGCAGCGAGGATGTGCACCAGGTCGTCGGCCGGCAGCAGCGTGGGGGTGCCGCCCCCGAAGAACACGGTGGAGACCGGCGGTCGGTCGGCCCCGAGGCTGCGGCCGGCGTACTCCACCTCGGCGACCGCGTGGCCGGCGTACGCCGCCTGCGACCCACCGCCCCCGAGCTCGGTGGCGGTGTAGGTGTTGAAGTCGCAGTAGCCGCACCGCACCGCGCAGAAGGGCACGTGCACGTAGACCCCGAACGGCACGTCTGGCGGGGCTACGGGTGGCACCCGTCCAGTCTCACACCGGGACGTTCAGCGTCGCGACGTACCCCTCGTCGTTGCTGCCGGTCACCTTGGCCAGCTGCAGCGAGTAGCCGTCACCGAACACCATGTCGCTGTCGAGCGAGGTCTGCGACAGGTTGCTGCTGCTCTGCTCGTAGCCGTCGGCCTCGTAGACCTGCTTGCAGGCGTCCTCCGGCAGCGCGAGCTGCGAGGTGCGCAGCTTGTTGGACGCGCTCGTCGCGTCGTCCAGGCTCGGGTAGACCTCGAAGTGCACGTGCGGCCAGCGACCGGCGTACGCCGCGGGAAAGATGCTGGTGAACTCGACCCAGCCCTGCGCGTCGGTCTCCTGGACCCCGCGCAGGAAGTTCTCGTCCTGGACCGCCTGCGCGTACATCGAGTACTCGCCCTCGCGGGTGCAGTGCCAGACGTAGACCGCAGCGCCCTTCAGGATGGTGGCGTCGTCGCCGTTGAGGTCGTAGACCTTCAGCCTGATCGTGAGCGGCACCCCCTCGGCGGTGCCGGAGGCGGACCCGAAGCTGGACCGGATGTCACGGCGTACGACGCCACTCTCGGTGAGCACGTTCACCCCGTTGGACCCGTCTCCCGGGAAGGGGCCACCGGTCTCCTCGGGGATCTCACCCTCTGCCACCGACACGTTGGAGTCACCGCCCGGAGGTTGGCCGGCACCCCGGCCGCCCTGGTCGGACGACGATCCCGAGCCCGACGAGCCTGAACCCGACGAGGAGGGGCTGGCGTCGTCGGACCCGCAGCCGGCCACCGCAGCGGCACCCACCCCGCCGAACAGCGCGAGCAGGCCGCGTCGGCCCAGCCCAGCACGTTCGACGATCTTCGGGAGGTCGTGCGAGAGCCCGCGGTCGTGCTCGTGGTCCTCGTGGAGATCAGTCATGCCCCGAAGGTAGGAACCCGACCTGTGCGTCCCCTGTGCACCGCCTTGCTCAGGCGTACATCTTGTCGATCTCGCCGCTGTAGTTGCCCTCCACCACGTTGCGCTTGACCTTCATCGACGGGGTCAGCTCACCGGACTCGACCGTCAGGTCGTGGTCGAGCAGCTCGAACTTCTTGATGGTCTCCCACCGGTTGAGCTGGCCGTTCAGGGTGTCGACGTAGCCCTGCACCATCTCGCGTGTCTTCGGCTCGGCGACGATCTCCTCGTAGGACTTGCCGCCCAGGCCGTTCTCCTCTGCCCACTCGGAGATGGCGTCGGGGTCGAGGGTGACCAGCGCGACGACGTAGTTGCGCTCGTTGCCGAAGACCATGAACTGGCTGGCGTAGGGGCACACGGCCTTGAACTTGGCCTCGATCGCGGGCGGCGCGATGTACTTGCCGCCCGAGGTCTTGAAGAGCTCCTTGATGCGCCCGGTGATGGTCAGGAAGCCCTCGGAGTCCAGGGCTCCCTTGTCACCGGTGCGCAGCCAGCCGTCCTCGGTCAGCGTCTTCGCCGTCTCCTCGGGGAGGTTGTGGTAGCCGTCCATCACACCGGGGCCGGCGATCTGGATCTCGTCGCCCTCGCCCAGTCGCACGCGGCTGCCCGGGAAGACCGGGCCGACCGTGCCGAACTTGTAGGCGTCGGGGTGGTTCACGAACGAACCGGCCGCGGACTCGGTCAACCCGTAGCCCTCCAGGATGACGATGCCGGCGGCGTGGAACCACTCGGCGATGTCACGGTTGAGCGCCGCGGCACCGGAGATGAAGAAGCGCACCCGGCCCCCGAAGCGGTCCCGGATCTTGGCGAACACGAGGCGGTCGAACACCGCGTGCTGGGCCTTGAGCGGCAGCGGCACCGACTTGCCCTCGCGCTTGAGTCCATCGACCTTGCGGCCGACCGCGAAGGCTTGCAGGAAGATCTTCTCCTTCAGGCCGCCCTCGGCGGCCTGCATCGTGACGATGCGGGCGTGCGCCTTCTCGAAGATGCGCGGCGCGGCGCCCATGAACGTCGGCTTCACGATCGCGAGGTTCTCGATGATCTTGTCCACCCGCCCGTCGACCGCGGTCGCGAAGCCGCAGGCGAGCTGGGTGGAGAGGAGCACCTTGCCGAAGACGTGGGCCATCGGCAGCCACAGGAACTGGAGGTCGCTCTCGTCGAGGATCTGCTGTGCCTGGATCGCGGCACCCTCGTAGGTCCAGGAGGAGTGGCGCAGCCGCACGCCCTTGGGCTGGCCGGTGGTGCCGGAGGTGTAGACGAGCGTGGCCAGCTGGTCCGGCTGGATCGCGTCGATCGCCTCGGTGACCACCTGGGGCTTCTCGGCCAGGAGCTTCTCGCCGAGGGCACTCAGGTCGTCCAGGCCGATCACCCAGTCATCGGTGGGAGCTCCGTCGAAGAGCACGACCTTCTCGAGGTGGGGCAGCTCGGACCTGTGCTCCTTGAGCTTGGCCACCTGGGACTCGTCCTCCGCGAAGACCACACGACACTCGGAGTCCGAGACGATGTAGGCGACGTCCGCGGCATGGGTCGAGGGGTAGACGGTGGTGGTGGCGCCGCCGGCGCACATGATCGCCAGGTCCGCGAAGATCCACTCGACCCGCGTGCCCGCGGCGATCCCGACCCGCTGCTCCGACTCGAGGCCGAGCGCGAGCAGCCCTGCTGCGAGCTTCTCGACGGTGTCCCCGGTCTCCTTCCAGGTGAGCGACTTCCAGGGCTCGCCGTCGGCTGCGGGGTAGCGGTAGGCCTCGCTGGAGGGGCTCTTGTGCACCCGGTCGCGGAACTGGACGGCAACGTTGGGGGCGCGGTTCTCGATGAAGGAGGTGTCGGTGTTCACGGGCGACATGGGGGTGCTCCTGGGTGTGCGAGGCCCGGTCCGGGGACACGAACTGGGGCGTGGACTTGGCAGTAACCTAGATCACAGGGCGAGCGAAGGCACCCCCGGTCCGCCAAGCGACTGCGAACTGGTGGACGTGTACAACCGGCACAAACCCAAGTCGTTCAGTAGATTAACGGGATGGACCTCCTCGCGACCCCGCTCCCCTCGCTGGACGACCCCCAGGTCGTCGTGCCGGCGCCGGGCGCCGGACCCGGCAACTGGGCAGGCGCCGCCTCGGCCGTGCTCGTCGACGGAGTCACCTGGCTGACCTACCGCGTACGCCGCCCTCTGCCCGATGGTCGCGGCATCGCCACGGTCGTCGCCCGCTCGGACGACGGGGTCGACTTCGAGCCCGTGTGCGAGGTCTACCGCGACGAGTTCGGGGCCGAGTCCTTCGAACGTCCCGTCGTGCTGCGCCGCCCCGACGGCGGCTGGCGGCTCTACCTCTCGTGCGCCACGCCCGACTCCAAGCACTGGTGGATCGAGGCCCTCGACGCCGACCGGCCCGAGGACCTGCCCACCGGCCGCCGCACCGTCGTGCTCCCCGGCGACTCGGCCACCGCCGTGAAGGACCCGGTGATCACCGAACGCGACGGCCACTGGGAGATGTGGCTCTGCGAGCACCCGCTCACCGAGCCCGGCGCCGAGGACCGGATGTCCACCTCGTACCTCACCAGCGAGGACGGCCTGGCCTGGACCCGCCACGGCACCGTCCTCACGCCGCGCCCCGGACTGTGGGACGCGCGTGGCGCCCGGGTGACGACCGTCCTCTCGCACGACCCGCTCGTCGTGCTGTACGACGGCCGCGCCACCGCCGAGGACAACTGGCACGAGACCACCTCGGTCGCGCGAGCCGACGCGACGGGCGTGCTGATCGCCGACCCCGACGCCCCGGTGCTGCGTTCCCCCGACTCCGACGGAGCGCTTGCGCTACGCGACGGCCGTCCCTCAACCGGACGGGTCCACGCGCTTCTACTTCGAGCTGGCGCGCCCCGACGGCGCGCACGACCTGGTGACGACGCTCAGTCGGCCTTGACCTGCTCGCGCGAGCTGCGGCGGCTCTCGAAGGAGCCTCCGTCGCGGTAGGTCCGCCACTGCTCGAACGACTCGCCGGTGATCTGCTCGAGCAGGGCGATGTCCTCGAGGTGCGGGGCCAGCAGCAGCTCACGCTGCTCCGGGGTGAGCTTCGGCCGCGAGGCGTCGCCCCCCTTGTGCAGCTGGCTGATCAGCGGCTTGCTGACCGTGCGCCACACCTTGGGCGGCAGGAACTGTCCCACCGTGGCGCCGGCGCGGATCACCGGGCCGACCGTGCGTGCCCGGACGCCGTCGCGGACGAAGACGCGTGAGTTGTCCGACGGGATCTGGTCGATCTCCTGGGTCTCGACGCCGAGGAACCCGAAGACGCGGTTCAGCACCTTGTCCGGCTCGTCGACCAGCGACTTGTAGCGGAGCAGCAGCACCTGCTCGCGCGGGAAGTGGTCGTAGAGGTCCTGGACCTGTCGGCCGTACATCCCCAGGCCCTGGTAGTGCCAGAACGGCGCCCAGCCGTTGTCGATGCGCTTCTGCTCGTGCTTGACCGCCTCGACGATGTTCGAGCGCGGCTCGAGACCGTCCATCCAGAGGTGCATCCAGTTCGAGTAGGCGCGGTCCACCGGGTCACGCAGCACCGCGATCAGCTTGGCGTCGGGTCGGTCCGCCGCGATCCGACGGCGGGCGTCCCGGTTGTAGAGGTAGAACGGCGTGCTCTCGCCGCGCAGTGCGTCCTCCGGCGCCTCCGCGAACAGGTCGAGGTAGCGCTCGCGCTGCCAGATCCACTCCTGGTTGCTGTGCGCGTCGCCCGGACCCTTGTAGGCGGGCGGCGGGGAGTCCCCGCACATGTAGTACTTCGGCTCCTTGACCGGGCTCAGGTAGAGGTGCGGGTGCAGGGCGAGCGCCGCGTGCAGGGCACTCGTGCCCGCCTTGGGGGCACCGATCAGGAAGAAGTCAGGGAGGCGGCGACTCATAGACCTAAGTCTATCGACTTGGTCGATCATGGCGAACCGGGTGCCTCAGCCGACGCCGACGTACTGCTCGGCCTTGCGGCGCGGCTCTCTCGCGAGACCGTCGACCCGGAGCAGCTCGGGCAGCAGCGAGCGCTCGGTCGTCATCGCCCGGAACAGGGTCGAGACCGTCACCCCGTGCCCGGGCTGGTGCACCACGGTCAGGTCGTCACCCGCCTGCAGCTCACCTTCGTGGACCACCCGCAGGTAGGGCCCCGGCCGCGCCTGCTCGGTGAAGCGCTTCACCCAGCCCGTGTCGTCGTAGCCGTTGCGGCTCTGCCAGCTCTTGAAGTCGTTGCACGGGATCCGGACCATGGCGATCTCGAAGGTGACCGTGCCCACCTGCCAGCGCTCCCCCACCTCGGCCTCGTTGACGTCGATTCCACGCGTCGTCAGGTTCTCCGCGAACTGCCCGTTGCGGATCTCGCGCCCGAGCTCGCCGGCCCACCAGTCGAGGTCCTCGCGGGCGAAGGCGTAGACCGCCTGGTCGACACCACCGTGGAACTGGGTGTCGCCCACCTGGTCCCCCTCGAGTCCCAGGCGGTGCGCGCGCACGACCCCGGACACCGGCCGCTTGTCCATCGCCGTGTGCCCGAGACCCGCCCAGGGGGCGTCGAGGACCTTGCCGACGTTGACGGAGATGACCTGGGCCATGGGAGACATCCTCGCAGGCTCGGCCACCCGTTTTCGCGCTGCCGGCTCAGGCGTTCCCGGCGTAGTGGACCAGGGCTCGCCAGCTGAGCCGCTGCACCACCTGCCGGGCCAGCAGCGAGACTCCGCCGAACAGGGCGAAGGTGAGGGCGTAGACGAAGGCCAGGCGAGGAAGGACCTGCTCGGGTGCCGCTGGGTCCAGCGAGGCACCGACGAGGAAGCCGCCGAGCCCGGCGACGAAGGGGAACAGCAGATAGCTCGCCCACCACAGCGGGAGCAGCATCGGCGCTGCCTCTGCCTGTGTCTCCTGCGCCGGAACCGTAGGAGCGCCACAGGTTGTGACGTTCTGGAAGGGAACCACCAGTTGACGAACGGGATGAACCAGCTCGCGACGTGCATCCCCGGCGAGCGGCGCAACGCCGTGGTGCCGAGACGGCCAGCTTGTACTGCCAGACGAGCCACAGCACGCCGGCGGTCAGGCTGACGAGCGAGGACAGGAGCAGCAGCCCGTACCCGGCGCTCAGGAACGACTGCAGGTCGGCCTGGACGTCTGGTGCGACCTGGGGCGGGTCGACGGTGAGGTTCGTGCCGGGCGCCTCGATCACCCGGTTGGCGATCTTCATCCCCCACAGGGCGTAGCCCGCGAGCAGGAGACACACCACGGAGTACGCCGCCAGCAAGCGGCTCAGCCAGTCACCCAGGTGCGCGAACCCCCGGCCCAGCGGCTTGGCAGGCTCGCCGTGGGAGACCTGCGCGGTCCAGCCGAGACCGTCGTGGAACCGCAGGCGACCGCCACCAGCAGGGTCGGGATACCACCCGGGTGACATGGGTTGGGTTCCGGCGGAGCTCACGGACAGCAGTATGGGGCGACACCACTCTTTTCACATGAAATCGTGTCAATTCGGGGTGCTCGACGTGCTGGCACCCCGGCTGACGATCAGTCCTGGACAGCCTTCGCCACCGCGATGCACGTCGTCAGGTAGTCGTCGCTCGAGGTCAGCCGCTGCACCTCGGGCGGGTCGAGCACCCGCTCGCGGGCGTTGGTGAGCATGCGGACCACCACCCAGTCGCGCGCCCGGTGCTCGTCGAGCTCTGCGTGGTCCACGAGCGTGTGGAACCGCTGGCGTACGCCGTCCCGGACGCTCAGCGCACTCCCGGGTGCGGAGAGCTCCTCGAACCGGTTCCACAGCATCGGCGCCAGCTCGTAGTGGGGGTCGCCACTCATCGGCTTGGGGTCGATCGCCAACCAGGGCTCACGATCGGCAGCCATCACGTTCTCGTAGTGCAGGTCCCCGTGGATCAGGGTGCCCGTGGTCGCGGCGTCCACCGCGAAGTCGCGCGAGAGCGAGACCGCCTGCTCGACGAGCCGTCGAGGGAGCGGCGCGCTGCGTGGGAGCTCGGCGAGCTCGCCGGCCCACCGGTCGGCGTACGTGCTGAGCAGGCGGAGCTGAGGCAGCGCGGGCCGGTGCAGCAACCTGTAGAGACCGGCGACGACCTCGCACGCCTCGACGTCCCAGAGGTCGTCGAGCCGCTCCGGGTGCAGCCGCTCGAGCAGCATCGCCGAACGGTGCGGGTCGGCGCGCAGCAGCTTCACCGCACCTCGTCCGCCCCAGTGCTGCAGCGCGAGGTGCTCGTGCTCCGACTCCTCGTCGGGAAAGCTCACCTTCAGCACAGCCGGTCGTCCGCCCGTCGTACGGACCGGCACGACCAGGGCGACGAAGCCGTGCATCATCCAGCCGTCCGTGCTCAGCTCCCACTCCTCGAGGAGACCGTCGACGAGTGCCGGGAGCCGGTCGACCCAGGTGGCCCAGTCGGGACCGCGCCGGGCCATCCCGAGCACACCGTCGGGAAGCTTCATCGCGCCACGGACGGAGTCGGCGTCGGGGTCGGGGAGGACATCTCCGGGATCATCCCACTGCCGAAATCGGCTGAGTTGGGCCATGGTGGGTTGATGCGAGCACTTCGGGCGCCGACCGCGTTCGACGGTGAGCGCTTCGTGCCGGGCGGTGCCACCGTGTTCCTCGACGGGGACGTCATCAGCGGTGTCGAGTCATCCGGGTACGACGCTCCCGTGGACTGTCCGGTGACGACCTTCGAGGGCACCATCCTGCCGGGCTTGTTCGACGCGCACGTGCACCTGGTCTCGGACGCTTCGCTCGGGTCGCTCGAGCGCGCCGGGTCGATGGACGACGATGCGGTCGACGCCGTCATCGACCAGTCCCTGCGGCAGCAGGCGGCCTCCGGGGTGACCACGGTTCGCGACCTCGGCGACGTCGGCTACCGCACGGTGGCCTTCCGCGAGCCTCCGCGCGCGGGCCTTCCTCGCATCCTGGCGGCTGGTCCTCCCCTGACCGTGGCCGACGGCCACTGCCACTACCTGGGCGGGGTCGCGGAAGGCCAGACGCGATCCGCGACGCCGTCCGCGAGCACGCAGCAGCGTGGCGTCGACGTGATCAAGGTGATGGCCAGCGGTGGGATGACAACGCTCGGGACTGACCCGTTCGGGGTGCAGTTCGATGCCGCCGATCTCCGGTCGGTCGTCGACACGGCCCATGCGGTCGGGCTTCCGGTGCTGGCGCACGCCCACTCCCTCGCCGCCATCCAGCACGCCCTCGCAGCGGGCGTCGACGGGATCGAGCACTTCACCGGCCTGACCGAGACCGGCATCCGTGTTCCCGACGAGGTGCTCGAGGCGGTCGCCGGGCCGGCGTCGTCGTGGACCCGACCCTCGGCTTCGACCGCGCGGCCTTCGCCGCCTGCCGGCCCCGCCGCAGGGTCTGAAGGACTCGCTGGAGCGGCTCGGCCTCGACCTCGAGACGTCCACCGCCGCACGCCTCGACGTGCTGCGCCGGGCACGTGACCACGGCATCCAGCTGGTCACCGGCGTGGATGCGGGCGCGGCTCCGGCCAAGCCGCACGGCATCGTCGGCATCGCCCTGGCCACTCTGGCGGAGGGCGGGTTCTCGATCGCCGACGCGGTGGCCAGCGCGACCTCGGTCGCCGCGCGAGCCTGTGGCCTCGCCGAGGTCACCGGCCGCCTCGAGCCAGGTCTCGCCGCCGACGTCCTCGTCGTCGACGGCGACCTGGAACGCGACGTCACCGCGCTCCAGCGCCCGGTCGAGGTGCTCCTGCGGGGAGCGCCCCTCGCGTGACGGCTGGTCTGGAGTCCGCAGACCGACCGCTTGCGGGCCCATGTGAGGCTCATGAGCTCGGCCTCAAGCACTGTCAGTTCAGCTTCTCGAAAAGGGACGCTCAAAGCAGACCAAAGTTTTCTTCCGACCGTCTCACGGAATGAGCAAAACCGCAGGTCAGAGGCCCTTTTCTGTCAGTGCTCGGTGCTTGGATCGAGTCATGAGCAGCCAGCCGGTCGACCACCTCCACCCGGTGCTCGACTTCGCCCACCGGCTGCGTGAACGCCTCGACTCCATCGCCCAGACACCGCTCTGGTCGATGCCGCCCGAGCGAGCAGCGCGACGCCCTGACCACCCTCGCTCACGCCCAGGCACAGCTCGACGCACTCGAAGCTCCGGCTGCTCGCCGAGGCCGACCGCTCCGGTGCCACCACCGAGACCGGTGCGAACACCGCCGCCGACTGGCTCGCGATCGAGACCCGGCAGGTCCGCCGCGAAGCCCGCTCCGACCTCCGCCTCGCCCAGGCACTGGAGCGCCACGACGTGCTCTCCGCAGCGATGGCCAGGGTCGGGTCAACACCGCCCAGGCCCGCGCGATCGTGGCCGCACTCGACGAGCTCCCCACCACCGGGGAGTTCGCCGTCAGCACCGAGCAGCGACAGGCGGCCGAGACCCACCTGGTGGCGCTCGCTGAGCACCACGACGCGAAGGCACTCCGCATCCTGGGCGGACGGATCTTCGAGGTGATCGCCCCCGACCTCGCCGAGAAGTTCGACGGCCAAGCCCTCGAAGCCGAGGAAGCCCGCGCGCTGCGGCGGACGACGTTCACGATGTTCGAGGACGACGAAGGCACCTGCCACGGACGCTTCCGCATCCCCGCACTGCACGGGCAGATGCTCACCAAGATGATCCTCGCGATCAGCTCACCCGCCGCTCCACCAACGACACAGCCTCCTCCTCGGGCATCGACCCCGACCTGCCCACCCCGGTCCGGCACGGCATCGCCCTGACCCAGCTCATCGAGACCTACCCCGCCGAGAACCTCCCCAAGACCGGCGGCTGCTCCGCCACCGTCGTGGTCACCATGACCCTCGAACAGCTCACTCGCCGACCTCGACCACGCCGGGGTGTGCACCCTGGACACCGGCGGACGCATCACCGCAGCCGAAGCCCGCCGTCTCGCCTGCACCGCCGGGATCATCCCCGTCGTCCTCGGCGGACAGAGCCAGGTCCTCGACGTCGGCCGCCGACGCCGACTCCACACCGAAACCATGCGGATCACCATGAGCGTCCGCGACCGCGGCTGCACCGCCCAGCAGGCTGCGAAACACCACCCGGCCTCTGCCACGCCCACCACAACACCCCCTGGTCCCACGGCGGCCACACCAGCGTCGACGACGGCCGCCTCCTCTGCCCCCACCACCACCGCCGCATCCACGACCCCCACTACGAGACCCGACACCTACCCGGCGGCAAGGTCAGCTTCCACCGGCGGACGTAGGCGGTGGCCGGGTAGGTGCGAGACCTGAGCCCCGAGTGCAGATCACGGAGAGCACTCGTGACGAAGTGGCGCAGTGTCCGATGGCGCCTGAGTCCGCCAGAGCGGGCGGGTCGCTTATTTGAGGCAGATGCCTCACGCGCCGACCCGGTGGGGGATCGACGCTGGAGACATGACGACGACGACACCACGCCAGGCCGTGGAAGCAGTGCAGGCCCACCCGCTACTGCCCGACGGCGACGACGAGAGATTCACCGGGTACGGCGTGATGGGGGTGCCCTTCGCGAGCGGGCACTACCTCGCGCTGCGCGACTTCGTCGCGACCTCGGTAGGGCCCGCGTACCGGGCGATCTGGCACCGCGACCCGCAGGGACGCTGGACGATCCACACGACGGGTGCGCCTGAGCTCACCTGCCCGAGATACTTCGGCTCGGTGACCGCGACCGCCCAGGTGCCCAGCATCTCGGTGTCCTGGCGTGACGACCACACCCTCGACGTGACGCTCGGCGACCAGCTGAGCTGGCGGATCGAGCTGGAGGCGACACCGGCGACCCGGATGATGACGACGATGGGCGCAATGCTGCCCGAGGCTGGGTGGAACAGCAGTGTCGTGCTCGCCGCGATGGGGCCGGTGGCGCGCACGATGCTCGGGACCGGGCGGATCCGCCTGCACGGCGCGACGCCGAACGGCCCCATGTTCAAGGCGGCGCCGCTTCAGATCTGGCGCCTCGCCGGCACCTCCGCGTCGTACCACGGCGAGGACCTCGGCGCTCCGCGGCGACTCGGGAGGCAGACACGTCTGGGCGACTTCTGGCTTCCGCAGCGCGGAATCTTCTTCGTCGGCCGCGCATGCTTCACGCCCGCGGGTGATCAGGTCGATCGCACGGTGGGGGCCACGAGCACCACAATGGGGCCATGAGCGCACCGGTGCCGTTGCCCCGTCGTGTCGAGGTCCTGGCCGGCCTGTCCGTGGCGATCGACCTCGGCCTGGGCCAGCCGGCCGAGCACATGCTCCGGTCGGCGGTCATCGCGCGCGAGCTGGCCGAACGCCTCGCTCTCAGCCGTGAGCAGAAGGCGACCGTCTACTACACGACGCTCCTCATGTGGATCGGCTGTCACGCGGACTCGCAGGAGTACGCCCGCTGGTTCGGCGACGACATCTCGGTCCGCCGCGATGCCTACCTCGTCGACTGGTCGGGACTGCCCTACCTGCGGTTCCTGCTCGGCAACGTCGCGCGCGGCGAGCCGCTGGCTCAACGACTGCGAATCATGGCCACGCTGATGCGGGACGCTCGAGGCCAGCTCGCCGATCTGGTCCACTCCCACTGCACCTCGGCGTCCGCACTGGCGCGACACCTCGGCCTCGGCGCCGACGTCGAGCGGACGCTGGCCTTCACGTTCGAGCGCTACGACGGGGCGGGGCTTCCGCGTGGTGCGGCCGGAGAGGACATCCCGATGGAGATGCGGGTGGCCCAGTTGGCCGACGTGGCCGAGGTGCATCAACGCCTCTACGGCGTGCAGGGCGCGATCGCGATGGCCAGGAGCCGGCGTGGCGGCCACCTCGACCCGTCGGTCGTCGACGCCTTCACGGCCGATGCCGAGGCGCTCTTCCCGGCGCCCGGCGAAGACCCGTGGGAACGAGCACTGTCGATCGCCCCCGACTCCGAGACCCGGCTGGACCAGGAGGGCCTCGATGACCTGTTGACCGCCATCGGCGACTTCGTCGACCTGAAGTGTCCCTTCACTCTCGGGCACTCCCGGAATGTGGCGGCACTCGGAGAGGCGGCCGCCGTACAGCTGGGTCTGCCCACCGACGAGGTCGCCGCCGTACGGCGCGCGGGACACCTTCACGACATCGGACGGATCGGTGTGTCGAACCAGGTCTGGGCCAAGCCGACCGGGCTGACCATCGCCGAGTGGGAGCGGGTACGGATGCACCCCTACCTCACCGACCGGGTGCTCACCGGCATCCCCGGCCTCGCGCAGGTGGCCGCGATCGCCCGCGCCCACCACGAGCACCTCGACGGGTCCGGGTACCCGCTGGGTCTGGCCGCTGGGGCGCTCGGCCGGCCCGAGCGGTTGCTTGCGGCCGCGGTCGCCTACCAGTCAGCGCTGGAGCCCAGGCCGTACCGCGACGCGCTGTCCCCGGACGCTGCCGCGGGAAGGTTGAAGGACCGCGTGACCCGCGGAGCCATCGATGCGGAAAGCGCCGAGGCGACACTGGCCGCGGCGGGCCACACACGGAGGAAGGTACGCCGCGACGACACTCTCACCTCTCGCGAGACGGAGATCCTCGGTCTCGTGGCCCGCGGCCTCTCCAACCGCGACATCGCTACCCGGCTCGTACTCAGCGAGAAGACGATCCGCAACCACGTCGAACACACCTACGCCAAGGTCGGCGCCACCAACCGGGTAGGCGCGAGCCTCTACGCGCTCCAGCACGGGCTGGTCGCGCCGGAAGAGTCAGGATGAGAAGCATGTTTATCGAGACCGTGCCTGAAGAGCGCGCCGAGGGTCCCCTCGCCGCCTACTACGAGCAGCAGAAAGCTGCCTGGGGCTTCCTTCCCAACTACGCGGCCGCCTTCTCGCCGCGCCCCGAGGTGGCGCTGGCCTGGGGTGGCCTCAACAAGGCCGTGCGCGACGGGATGGACCGCCGCCGCTTCGAGATCGCCACCATCGGCGCCGCCCGGGCGCTGCGCTCGACGTACTGCACCGCCGCGCACTCCGCGTTCCTGCGGGACGTCTGTGGCGACGAGCCCACGATGGTGACGATCGCAGAGAACCCGAGCGGAGCGAAGCTCGACGAGCAGGACCGCGCTGTCTACGAGTTCGCGGCAAAGGTGGCCGTCGACGCGTCTTCCATTCAGCAAGACGACGTCGACCGGCTTCGCGAGCTCGGACTCACTGACACCGACATCGCCGATGTCGTCTACGCCTCAGCGGCCCGATCCTTCTTCACGCGTGTCCTGGACGGGCTCGGGGCACGACTCGATGTCCAGACCGCCCAGACCTTCGCCCCCGACGCCCTCGCGTCCATGGTGGTCGGACGACCCGTCGCCGAAGTCTGATCTGGCGCCCACATGCTCATGTGATGAAAGGCGCTTGCCCAGAGCTTGTCTGAAGTCTGCCGACCTCACTGCCCGAGCACGTCGCGTTCACCGTCGTGTCTCGATCACCACCATCACTTGCCATTCTGGAAACCGACGGATAGTTTTCCAGTATGGAAACCAATCGTCCTCGCAATGAGCTGCAGCAGCAGCTCCACGAGATCGAGCGCGGCGAGAACGCCTCGTGGGTCGTCTACCCTCGTACGCCGGCTTGGTGGGCGGTCGGATTCGGGCTGTGGGCCGCTGCACTCACACTGACCATCGGCCGGCTCGAGGGGATCGTCCAGGCGCTCATCGAGCTCGGCCTGGTCGCGGTGATGGGTGGGGCGATGGCCTGGGACAGGCGGCGCCGTGGGACCTACCCGACCGGGCGTCCTCCGCGTGAGCTCAGGCCCGCCATCGGCGGTCTCGTGCTCGGAGCCATCGTCGTGGGGGGCGTCGTCTGGCTCGTCGGCGCGCAGCTCAGCGTCGGGCTGGCGGCGGCCATCGCCGCCGTCGGCGCCTGGGCCGTCGTCTCCTGGTATGAGCACTCGTACGCCGCCATCGCAGCCCGGGTACGGGATCGACTGAAGTGAGGACCACGCCCTCTGCCCTCGACGGCCTCGATCCGGTCCTCAACGCCCCGAAGCGGCTGGGCATCATGGCCGTGTTGACGAGCTCGACCTCTACTGACTTCGCCTTCCTGCGAGCCCACCTCGGCGTCAGTGACTCGGACCTGTCAAAGCAGGCGAGCCTGCTGGAGTCGGCTGGATACATCACGATCACGAAGAGCGGCCGCGGCCGCGGATCGACCACGGCGTACAAGACCACCAAGCCGGGCCGCCGGGCCTACCAACAACACTGCGCCGCCCTCCGTGGCCTGCTCGGAGAATGAAGCGCTCACGATCGGTCGTCGCAGCTGACGATTAGTCTGGACAGCCCCTTCCGAGGAGATCCCGTGTGCGGCATCGCCGTGGTCCACGACCTGTCCTCCGACGCCACTGCAGCACGACCGTCTCAGGGCGACGCGTGAGCTCGGCGAGGACATGTTGTCCCGGCTCCACCACCGGGGACCGGACGGCTCCGGGCACTCGCCAGGTCGGCCCCACGTGGCTCGGTCACACCAGGCTCTCCATCGTCGACCTCGACGGCGGCGAGCAGCCCCTGCACAGTCCCCACGGCGAGCGCTGGGTGGTGGCCAACGGTGAGATCTACAACCACGAGACGCTGCGCTCGCGGCTCGACGGGCCGTTCGTGACGGACTCCGACTCGGAGATCGTCCTGCACGTCATCGACCGGCTCGGCACACAGGGCATCCACGACATGCGCGGGATGTACGCGTTCGGCACGGCCACCCGCGACGGGGACGTCGTACTCGCCCGGGACCCGCTCGGGGTGAAGCCGCTCTACTGGGCGCGGGTCGAGGACCGCGTGCTGGCCGCGTCCGAGCTGTGGGCGTTCCCGGCCGGGCTCCGCGCCCACGTGGAGGAGTTCCCGCCCGGCCACCACTGGACGCCCACGGCGGGGTTGCTGCCGTTCGTGGACCTCCGCACCGACCCGCTCGGGGTCGACTCGCCCCAGGAGGCTCCGCTGGCAGACCGGGCGGAGGCGCTGGTCGCGATCCGGGACACCCTGGTCGAGGGGGTCCGCGAGCGGATGATGGCCGACGTCCCCGTCGGCGTCTTCCTCTCGGGTGGGCTCGACTCGAGCATCATCGCCGCGATCCTGGCCCGGCTCGCCGAACCCGGGGCCGTGGTCCGGTCGTTCGCCGCCGGCACCGAGGGCAGCGCGGACCTGGCGGCTGCCCGTGTGGTCGCGGACCACCTGGGGCTGGAGCACCACGAGCGGATCTACTCCGACGACGACGTCGTGGCGGTGCTGCCCGAGGTGGTGCGCGCGACGGAGAGCTACGAGCCTTCGCTGGTGCGCAGTGCGGTGCCGAACTTCCTGCTGGCCGAGCTGGCGGCGCGCCACCTCAAGGTGGTGCTGACCGGAGAGGGCGCGGACGAGCTGTTCGCCGGCTACCACCACTACCGCGAGATGGACGTGCCCGCCCTGCGCGAGGCCCTCGCCGACGGCGTCGACGGCCTGCACCACCTCAACCTGCAGCGCTGCGACCGGGTCACGATGGCTCACGGGCTCGAGGCTCGGGTGCCGTTCCTGTCCCGCGACATGCTGGCCCTGGCGCTGCGCATCCCGATGGAGTGGAAGCTGCTCGGCGAGGACGGCCAGGAGCAGGCGCAGGAGAAGGCGCTGCTGCGGGAGGCGTTCGCGGGGTGGCTGCCCGAGGAGATCCTGTGGCGGCGCAAGGAGCAGTTCGGTGACGGCTCCGGAACGGCGGACGTGATGGCCCGGCAGGCCGCGCGCCTGGTGCCCGACGAGGACTGGGAGCAGGCGCACATCCCGGGCCTGCCCGTGGCGCGCAGCCGCGAGGAGCTCGCCTACCAGCGCATCTTCGCGACCCACCTCGGCGGCATCCGCGCCGAACAGGTGTTGGGCCGGTTCGCCACCGCCTGACCTGTCACTCTTGAACCATGTCGTACGCCGACACGGGACCCGAGCGCCCTCCTGCACAGCCTGAGCGCCCGACCGCTCTCCCAGCGGTCGAGCTCGCCCGCCTCGTCTCCACCCGGCAGCTGAGGGCGCAGGAGGTCGTCGAGGCGCACCTGGACTCCGTGCACACGCTCAACGGCGCTCTCAACGCGTTGGTCCGGGTCGATGCCGCCGAGGCGATCCGGGCGGCTGGCCGGCTCGACGAGGCGGTGCGCCACGGCCGGCCGGTCGGACCGCTGGCCGGGGTGCCCTTCGTGGTCAAGGACAACATCGACGTGCACGGCCAGGAGACCGCCAGCGGTTCGCGGGCCCACCACGGGGTGGTCGCGATGGCCGACGCCCCCGTCGTACGTCACCTGCGGGAGGCGGGAGCGATCCTGCTCGGGCGCGCCAACATGGACGAGCTGGCGATGGGCGCGTCGACGCAGACCTCGTCCCACGGCCCCACCCGCAACCCGGTCGACCGACGGCGCAGCCCCGGAGGCAGCTCGGGTGGGAGCGCGGCCGCGGTCGCGGCCGGGTTCGTCCCCCTCGCCGTGGGCACCGACACGGGCGGGTCGATCCGCGAGCCGGCCTCGCAGTGCGGGGTGGTCGGGATGGCCCCCTCCGACGGCCTCGTCTCCCTGGACGGCGTGATCCCGTTCGCTCCGGGCCTGGACCGGGTCGGGCCGCTCGCGCGATCGGCCGCAGACACCGCCGCGATGCTCGCCGTCATGTCGGGTCGCCCGCTCGATCCGGTGAGACCGGTCAGGCGGGTCGCGGTCGTCGAGGAGCTGGTCAGCGCCCGCAACCGCCCCGAGGTGCTGGCCGCCTTCGAGGCGTGGCTCTCACGGGTGCGGGAGCTCGGGGTGGAGGTCACGCAGGTGTCGATTCCCGACGCGCCCGACGCCCTGGCGGCGTACATGACGCTGACGTCGGTCGCCTCGCTCGACTGGCTGGAGCCCTACGTCGCCTCCGAGCTGGCCGGGGAGGAGCTGGTCCGGCGCTACCACTACGGCCTGGACCTGCGCGAGCACGGCGGGGACAGCCATCGAGGCAGCCGAGGTCGTGCAGGGACGGCTGACGGCAGAGATCGCCGCGGCGCTCCGTGCGGTGGACGCGCTCGTCTCCCCCACGATGCCGACTCCCGCTCCGCTGCTGTTCGGCGAGATCACGCCGGAGGAGATGGCCGACCCGCTGGCCGCGCCGTACACCGACTGCTGGACCGTGGTCGCCAACCTGGCGGGCATCCCGGCGCTCTCGGTGCCGGCACCCGTCGACGGTCTGCCGGTCGGGGCGATGCTGATGGGTGCGCCCGGGAGCGACGCCGACCTGTTGGCGTTCGCAGCCGCGTGCGGCGCCTGACTACTTCTTGCCGGACTTCTCGCCCGGGGCGCTCGTGGACAGCGCCGCGATGAACGCCTCCTGGGGGACCTCGACGCGGCCGACCATCTTCATCCGCTTCTTGCCCTCCTTCTGCTTCTCGAGGAGCTTGCGCTTGCGGGTGATGTCGCCGCCGTAGCACTTCGCGAGGACGTCCTTGCGGATCGCACGGATGGTCTCGCGGGCGATCACGCGGGCACCGATGGCTGCCTGGATGGGCACCTCGAACTGCTGGCGCGGGATCAGCTCACGCAGCTTGCCGGCGAGCATCACGCCGTAGGAGTACGCCGCGTCCCGGTGCACGATCGCGCTGAAGGCGTCGACGGTCTCGCCCTGGAGCAGGATGTCGACCTTGACGAGGTCGGCCTCCTGGTCGCCGGTGAACTCGTAGTCGAGCGAGGCATAGCCCTTGGTGCGCGACTTGAGCTGGTCGAAGAAGTCGAAGACGATCTCGGCCATCGGCAGCGTGTAGCGCATCTCGACGCGGTCCTCGGAGAGGTAGTCCATCCCGTCGAGCTGACCGCGCTTGGACTGGCAGAGCTCCATGATCGCGCCGATGTAGTCGCTGGGACTGAGGATCGTGGCCTTGACGACGGGCTCGCGGACCTCGGCGATCTTGCCCGTGGGGTACTCGCTGGGGTTGGTCACCGTGATCTCGGTGCCGTCCTCCATCAGCACGGAGTAGACGACGTTGGGTGCGGTGCTGATCAGGTCGAGGTTGAACTCGCGCTCGAGCCGCTCCCGGACGATCTCCATGTGCAGCAGGCCGAGGAAGCCGCAGCGGAACCCGAAGCCGAGTGCGCCGGACGTCTCCGGCTCGTAGGCGAGCGCGGCGTCGTTGAGCTGCAGCCGCTCCAAGGCATCGCGCAAGGTCGGGTAGTCGTCGCCGTCGATCGGGTAGAGCCCCGAGTAGACCATCGGGTTGGGGTGCTTGTAGCCGCCCAGCGGGGTGGTCGCGCCGTGGTGCTGGCTGGTCACCGTGTCACCGACGCGGGACTGGCGGACGTCCTTCACCCCGGTGATCAGGTAGCCGACCTCCCCCACTCCCAGGTCACCGGCCTTGACCGGCTCCGGGCTGATCACGCCCACCTCGAGCATCTCGTGGACCACGCCCGTCGACATCATCTTGATCCGGTCGCGGTGGGTGAGCTTCCCGTCGATCACGCGCACGTAGGTGACGACGCCGCGGTAGGTGTCGTAGACCGAGTCGAAGATCAGCGCCCGCGGCGGGGCGTCGGCGTCACCGGTGGGCGGCTGGGTCTGCGCGACGATCTCGTTGAGCAGGTGCTCGACACCCATGCCGGTCTTCGCGGAGACCTGCAGCACGTCGGAGGGGTCGCAGCCGATGATGCCGGCCAGCTCAGCGGCGTACTTCTCGGGCTGGGCGGAGGGCAGGTCGATCTTGTTCAGCACCGGGATGATGTGCAGGTCTGCACCCAGCGCGAGGTAGAGGTTGGCGAGCGTCTGCGCCTCGATCCCCTGGGCGGCGTCCACCAGGAGTACGGCGGTCTCGCACGCCTCGAGCGATCGGGAGACCTCGTAGGTGAAGTCGACGTGACCCGGAGTGTCGATCATGTTCAGCACGTAGGTGCCCGGCTCGGCCAGGGCGTCGTTGTCCGGCTCGACCGTCCACGGCATCCGCACGGCCTGGCTCTTGATCGTGATCCCGCGCTCGCGCTCGATGTCCATCCGGTCGAGGTACTGCGCCCGCGCGGCTCGCTCGTCGACGACCCCGGTCAGCTGGAGCATCCGGTCGGCCAGCGTCGACTTGCCGTGGTCGATGTGGGCGATGATGCAGAAATTGCGGATCACCGCGGGGTCGGTCCTGCCCGGGACAGGGGCGTTGGCGTTCGGTGACACTTTCTGGGACACGGACTGCTTTCCGGGAAGGCGTTCGGGGAGCCGCCATCCTCCCACGCGGGCGGTCTGCGTCCGAACCCACACGATCCGCACCCCGCCGAGACGTCGCAGATGAAACCCCCGATCGCGCCGAGACGTCGCAGATGAAAGGCCGTGGTCTTTCATCTGCGACGTCTCGGCGTGGTTCTGGCTTTCAGGTGCGACGTCTCGGCGGGGGGCTGCTCACTCGGCGCTGTCGACGAACTCCTTGGTCTTGGCGATCGCGAAGCCCCAGCCCTGCTCGAGGGTCGGCGAGGGTGGGATGGCCACCTCGTTCGGGTTGGTGACCACGTCCAGGAGCACGGGCCCGTCGAGGGCGAGCGCTTCCTCGACGGCGGCATCGACGTCGTCGGCCTGCTCCACGCGGATGCCGCGCATGCCGACGGCCTCGGCGACCTTGGCGAAGTCTGGGTTGCGCAGCACGGTGCCGAACTCCGGGAGCCCGACCTGCTCCATCTCCAGCTTGACCATCCCGAGCCGACCGTTGTCGAAGACGACCAGCTTCACGGGGAGGTCGTAGCTGACCGCGGTGATCAGATCGCCCATCAGCATCGACAGCCCGCCGTCGCCGCAGAACGCGACCACCTGCCGCTTCCGGTCGAGCGCGCTCGCACCGAGTGCCTGCGGCATCGCGTTCGCCATCGAGCCGAGGTTGAACGAGCCGATCAGCCGGCGCTGGCCGGTCATCCTGACGAACCGGGACAGCCAGACCGTGGCCATCCCGGTGTCGGTGGTGAAGATCGCGTCCTGTGCGGCGTGACGGTCGAGCGCCGCGGCCAGCAGCTCGGGCCGGATCAGCGAGTCGGGGTTGTCGACCTTGCGTCGCAGCAGACCCTTCGGCTTCGCGTCGTACGCCGGGTCGGTGAACGCGGCCTGCCGCTCCTGCCACTTCGCGTACGTCGACCGGGCGTCGTCGAGATGGATCCGATCGGACTTCTGCTCCAGCAACGGGAGCAGCGCCTGCAGACCGAGGCCGGCATCGCCCACGAGGGCGAGGTCGACGGGGTCCGCCGACCGATGTGCGACCCGCGGACGTCGAGCTGGATCACGGTCTTGCCCGAGGGCAGGAAGTCCCGGTAGGGGAAGTCGGTGCCGACGAGGAACAGCACGTCGCAGCCCTCGAACGCCTTCGCGGTCGCGTGGTTGCCCAGCAGACCGGACTGGCCGACCTCGTGGTCGTTGTCCTTCTCCAGCCCCTCCTTCGCCTTGAGGGTGAGCACCATCGGCGCCGATCAGGCGCTCGGCGAGCTGCAGCACCTCGTCGCGAGCCTCCCGCGCTCCCTGGCCGACGAGCAGGGTCACCTTGTCGGCGTCGTTCAGCAACGACGCCGCCTGCTGCACGACGTCCGGCGCCGGCATCGCCCGCGGTCGCGTCTGCACGAACCGGGGCACCGCCGTGTCCTTGGGCAGGTCGAGACCGCCGACGTCGCCGGGCAGGGTCAGCACCGCGACCCCGGAGTCCTGGATCGCGGCGTTCCCGCCTGCTCGATCAGCATCGGGAGCTGGTCGAGGTGAGTGACCGTCTGGCTGAAGACCGCACGTCCTTGAACACGCGCGTCGTTGTCGACCTCCTGGAAGAACTCGGTGCCCATGTCCTCGCGCGGGACCTGACCGCAGATGGCGAGCACGGGTGCGTGGGACTTCTTGGCGTCGTAGAGGCCGTTGAGCAGGTGGACCGCTCCCGGGCCGACGGTGCCCATGCACACGGCGAGCTTCCCGGTGAGCTGGGCCTGCGCGCTGGCCGCGAACGCCCCCGCCTCCTCGTGGCGTACGCCGATCCACTCGATCCGCTCCTCACGACGAATCGCATCGGTCACGGGGTTCAGGGCGTCCCCGACCACACCCCAGACCGTCGTCACGCCGTACTCGGCCAGGGACTCGATCAACAGCTCAGCGACGGTCGGCATACCGCTCCTCTCGTGGACCCCGTCAGTACCCCCTCCGCGCCTGCTTAGGCTGTCGCCGTGCGAACAGCTCTCCTGGCCGGCGCGTCCGGGCTCGTCGGTGGCCATCTGCTGGACCAGCTGCTGGCGAACCCCGCCTGGGACCGCGTGGTCAGCATCGGTCGCCGCGAGGTCGACCGGGACGACCCCCGGCTGGAACAGCGACTGGTCCAGCTTCCCGGGATCGGTGACCTCCCCCGGGTCGACGACGTGTTCTGCGCCCTGGGGACCACGATCAAGAAGGCCGGCAGCCAGGAGGCGTTCCGGGTGGTCGACCACGACGCCGTCGTGGCCCTCGCCTCGGCGGCCCGGACGGCGGGTACCGACACCTTCCTGCACGTGACCGCCATGGGGGCGGACCCCGGATCGCGACTGTTCTACAACCGCGTCAAGGGCGAGACCGAGCGGGACGTGAGCGACGTGGGCATCGCCCGCACGGTCGCCTTCCGGCCATCGATCCTGGACGGCGAGCGCGCAGAGTCGCGTCCGGCGGAGCAGGCCGGGCTGATGATGATGCGGGCGGTGGCGCCGCTGCTGGGTCGCTACCGACCCACCCGGGCGGTCGATGTGGCCGCCGCGATGATCAACGTCGCCCTCGACGAACAGGCCGACCTGTCGGTGCTGGACGCCGGTGCGATCACGCAGTGGGCCGCGGCCACGTGACGGCCCGACGTCTCGATTTGGGTGCGCCTGCCGCCCGCTGATATCGTTTCCCTTCGTGTCTGGACAGTGTCCGGACGCCCCCGAACCTGAAGCGATCCCCGAAGAGGCGAGCCTGTAGTGGCGAACATCAAGTCCCAGATCAAGCGCAACCGACAGAACGACGCTGCGCACGAGCGCAACAAGGCCGTGAAGTCCGCGCTGAAGACGGCCGTGCGCAAGTTCCGCGAGGCCACCGAGTCCGGCGACACCGCCGTGGCCAAGGCCGCCGCGGCCGACGCCTCCAAGGCGCTCGACAAGGCTGCGTCCAAGGGCGTCATCCACAAGAACCAGGCAGCCAACCGCAAGTCGGCCATCAACAAGCAGGCCGCTTCGCTCTGAGCTCACACCCCTCACGCTGAGGCGTCGTCCCCACCGGGACGGCGCCTTTTGCATGTCCTGACTAGCTCCTGGGCCGCGCCCGGACCACGTCGAGCACCATCTTCTCCAGGGCGTACGCCGGGTCGCTCGCCTGCCCCTTCACGTCGGCATCCGCACGGGCCACCGACCTGATCGCCCGACCGAGCCCGTCGGCGTCCCAGCCGTGCGACTGGCGCCTCAACGTGTCGAGCTTCCACGCCGGCACCCCGACCTCGCGCATCAGGTCGTTGTTGCGCATCCCTCGCGGCGCCGAGATGAACTTGGCCAGGCTGCGCAGGCCACCGGCCATCGCGCTGGTCACCAGCACCGGCGCCGTGCCACGGTCCAGCGCCCAGCGCAGCTCCTCCAGGGCCCGGGCCGTCTGCCCGTAGAGCGCATGGTCGGCCACCGCGAAGGACTTGGCCTCCGCGCGGCCACCGAAGTACTTCTTCACCATCTCGGTGGTCAGCGGCTGACCCTCGAAGTCGTTGGCCAGCTGGCTCGCGGCCGCGGAGAGCGCCCGCAGGTCCTGGCCCACGGCCTGGATCAGGAAGTCGGCGGCGTCCGGGTCGATCCGCACCTGGCGTCCGCGGAGCTCGTTGACCACGAAGCCCGGGAACTCACGGGCCGTCAGCGGCACCGACTTCACCTCGGTCACGGCACCGAGCTTGCGCAGCTTGGTCAGCAGACCGCTGCCCTTCGGCCCGCCGCTGTGCGCCAGCACCAGCGCGACGTCCTCGGCCGGAGCGGCGGCATAGTCGAGGAGGCCGGGCGCCGACTCCTCGGGCAGGTCCTCCAGCCGGCGTACGACGACACAGCGGGTCGTGGAGAACAGCGAGGGTGACGCGAGGTCGCCCAGCTCGGCCATCGTCAGGGAACCCGCCATGGTCTCGGAGAACTCGGCCTCGGCGTCGTGCCGCCGCACGGCCGAGCGCACGGCCGAGACGGCCCGCTCCCCCAGGAACTCCTCCGGGCCGGTGACCAGGGTGATCCGGCCGAGCACGTCCTGTGGCTGGGGGTTGGCCATGACCGCACTCTTTCACGGCGATCCGACAACCGGATCCCGTGGTGGGAGCGAACCGTCAGAGGTCGATCGTGCCCGAGACGACGGTGCGGCACGAGCCGCCGACCCAGACGTCACCCGCTTCGTCGGACCTGATCTGGACGCGCCCGTCGCGCCCCATCGCCGTCCCCTGCCGCGCGACGTACCGACCCGGCAGGTGCCCGTCGCCGATCAGCCACACCGCGAACCCGGCGTTGAGGCTGCCGGTCACCGGGTCCTCGGGCACCGAGAAGCCGGGGCAGAAGGCGCGCACCTCGTGGTCCGCGCCGATCTCGGCGCGGTCGGCATCGGTGTGCGGGCCGATCACGCCGATCTCGAGCCCCTGCATCTGGACGAAGTCCGGCTCGAGGCCGAGGACGTCGGCCGCACTCTGCAGCTGGAGGCCCAGCCAGCCGGGTCCGTTGTCGATCCAGCTCGCCCGCACCACGCGACCCGGCTCGACCCCGAGCGAGGTGATCGCACGGGCGAGGGTCTCCTCGTCGACCGGGCCGAACCGCAGGAACGCGGGTGCGCGGAACGACAGCCCGGCCTCGTTGCGCAGCTCCACCGGCCCGACCCCGCACTCCTGCACGACCCGGTCCCCCGCGGCCGGGACACCGCCCCGCGCCAGCCATGCGTGGGCGCTTCCCAGCGTGGGGTGGCCGGCGAACGGCAGCTCCTCAGCGGGTGTGAAGATCCGCAGCCGGTAGTCGGCCGCCGCGGAGGTCGGCGGCAGCAGGAAGGTCGTCTCGGAGAGGTTGGTCCACCGCGCGAAGGCTGCCATCTGGTCGTCGTCGAGCCCGGTTGCGTCGTGGACGACCGCGACCGGGTTGCCGGTCAGCGGAGCGCGCCCGAAGACGTCGACCTGGGAGAAGGAGTACGTCGCCACGGGCCCAGACTCCCAGCGGTCATCGTCTCTGGCCACCGGCAGGCGCGCCGCGGTGCGAGAGCCGGAGCCCGTCGTGCACCACCACGGCCACGTCGCCGTCCCGGTCCGTCCTCGACACCTGCATCCGGGCGTCCCGCAGCAGCGCCATCAACGAGGGCGCGGGGTGCCCGTAGTCGTTGTCGACACCCACCGAGATCACGGCCAGCCGGGCACCGGTCGCCCGGACCAGGTCTGGTTCCTGGCTTGCGCTGCCGTGGTGGGCCACCTTCAGCACGTCAGCGCGCAGTCCGCCGGTCTGGCGGAGCAGCGTCGACTGCGAGGACTCCTCCTCGTCACCCATCAGCAGGATCCGGATTCCCCTGGTCTCGACGAGGAGGACCACGCTCGAGTCGTTGGGGGGTGACTCCGAGTCGGCCGACGGTTCCCTCGACGGCGCGACCACCTGCCATCGCAGCGGACCCAGCTGTCGACTCTCGCCGTACGCCGCCTGCTGGAGGGGCACTCCGGCGCGGGCTGCCTCCCGCTGCACCAGCCGGACACCGGAGGCGGGTTGGGCCAGCGAGGTCACCTCGAGGGCCCCGACGGACCGTCCGCGCAGGACACCGGCCAGCCCGTCGACGTGATCGGCGTGGAAATGGGTCAGCACCACCAGCGGGACCCGCTCGATCCCGAGGCGTCGCAGGCAGCCGTCCATCGCCCGGGGGTCTGGTCCCGCGTCGACCACCACCGCGCTCCGGTGGCCTGCGTTCAGGACCAGCCCGTCGCCCTGGCCGACGTCGCACGCCACCATCACCCAGCCGTCCGGTGGCCATCCTGGGGTCGGCAGCGGCACGAGCAGCACGGCGACCAGCAACCCGCCGAAGGCCATCGCGGCGAACCGCCGTGCCAGCAGGGCACCCAGCACGAGCGAGAGCGCCGCGCACAGAAGGGTGAGGCCGGCGACACCCAGGGGTTCGGCGGACCATCCGACCGCAGCCACCGGCAGGTCGGCGCACCGCGTTGCCGTCGTGATGATCCACCCGGCGCACCAGGCGGCCGGAGCCGCGACCA
Organism: uncultured Actinomycetota bacterium; assembly: GCA_963842565.1. Classification (GTDB taxonomy): domain Bacteria; phylum Actinomycetota; class Actinomycetes; order Propionibacteriales; family Nocardioidaceae; genus Marmoricola. The sequence goes on from CAWJGX010000007.1 coordinate 110,688, forward strand.
GCCGGCCCAGCGACACGGACACCACCCCCACGAGCCCGCCAGCGAGCCCCAGGACCGTGGCCGGCCCGACCGCCGGGGCGGCGAGCAGGTTCGACAGCACCGCGACCAGGCTGACCTGACCCGAGATCGCGGCGACGAGCGGCGTGCAGGCCAGCTGGGCAGCGAGTGGCACCGAGACCGCTTCCGCGACCCAGCGCGGCAGCCAGCGCGCGAGCCGGTCACGCCAGCCCGGCGCCAGCCACAGGATCCCGGCGGTGGCCAGGCCGGACAGGGCGAATCCGGGTGACAGCGCCAGCCAGGGGTCGAGCAGCAACAGCAGGAGCACCGCTGCGCCGAGCGCCCGGGTGCCCCGACGACGCCCGTGGTGACCCATCCCGATCAACCCGACCGTGCCCATCGTCGCCGCACGCAGCACGCTCGGCTCCGTGCGCGCGAGCAGCACGAAACCGAGCACGCCGACCAGTCCGACGAGCACCAGCCCCCGCGCACGCACACCGGCCCAGCGCGCCACCATCAGCAACGAGCCGACCACCAGGGTCAGGTTGGTCCCGGAGACGGCGAGCAGATGGGTCAGGCCCGACGTTCGGAAGTCGTCGCTGAGGTGCTCGGGCATCCCCGCGTCGTCGCCGTCCACGAGGGCAGGAACCAGTGATCGCGGACCGACAGGATGGCGATCGACGACCGCTCGGATCGAGCTGCGCACCCGGGCGGCCCCGCGGAAGAGCGCCCCGGGTCGCTCCACCACGTCGGGTGGGCCGCGCGTGCTCAGCACCCCGGCAAGGTCCTGCGTCCGCGCCGGCTGCAGCCGTCCCGCGACGCGCACGCGCACCCCGAGCGGCAGCTCCTCCCAGCCCGCTGGCGCGATCACGAGCACGGGAGCCCGCTGCCGGTGTCGTACGCCGCGTCCGGTGACGGTCTCCGTGCGGGCACGGAAGACGACGTAGTCCGCGTGGCCACCGCGACGCCGCACGGGATCAGAGGTGACCACGAGGGTGGCCCCGACCGCTGCCCGCTCACGAGCGAGGTCCGTGACCTCGGTGTGCGCCACTGCCTCGGCGCGGAGCAGCGCCGACGACGTGACGCCACAGGCGGCGACCAACCAGCCGACCCTGCTGAGCACCTCCTGTCCCCTGCGCCAGCGACGCACCGTGTGCACGGCCCCCAGCAGCAGGACGACGAGGAGCACCCAGTGCGGTGCTCTCAACGCCAGCAGCGCGGTCGTCCAGGCGACGAGGGCCAGGACAGGGGCACGGAGGTCGAGGCGCTCCCGTGGCGGGGCGGTGTCGGGACCGGTCACACGGTGACGTGCGGCGCCAGGTCGGACAACGTCTTCTCCCCGATGCCGTCGACCTCGAGCAGCTCGTCGACCGAGGAGAAGGCGCCGTGGGACGACCGCCACTCGAGGATCTTCTGCGCGGTGACCGGCCCGACACCCGGCAGCGTGTCGAGCTGCTCGGACGTGGCCGTGTTGAGGTTGACCAGACCTCCCGTGGGATCAGGCGCGGCCGCACTGGCGCCGGCCGCGGCTCCGCCCGACTGGGTCGGCCGGCCGACCAGGATCTGCTCCCCGTCGACCAGCACCCGGGCCAGGTTGAGGGTGCTCAGGTCCACGCGCCCACGAGTCCCACCGGCCCGCTTCAAGGCATCGACCACGCGTGATCCGGCCGGCAGGGTGGCGACGCCGGGACGGCGTACCTTGCCCGCCACGTCGACCGTGACGTCGGCACTCCGTCCACCAGCACCTGCTGCAGCACCTGTCGACGGACCACCCGCAGGTGAGGCCGTGGGCACCAGCGGCGAGGCCGAGCCGCTGGCACCTGGCGAACCCGCTCGCGTCGCCACCGCCTCGGAGTCGCCGTCCATGCGCAGCACGACGACGACGGCCGCCGCGACCGCGACGCCGACCAGGGCGACGACCAGCAGGACGGGCCCAGGCTCCAGCCGGGTCCGGCCCCGCAGCGTGGCCGGGACCTGGTCTCCGATCCAGCCGCTCACCGCGCCGCCGAGCCGCCGCACCGGGCCCGGACGTGGCGGCGGGAGGTGCCGCCCGGCGGGCTCCACCGGCACGGGTCGGGGCAGCTCCTCGGCGGGCCCGGAGTCTTCGTCCGGGTCTTCCACCTCGTCCACCCGACGCAGCCCGGCCTGCTCGAGCTCACGGCCGAGCAGCTCGAGCCGACGTCGCGCCGCGGCCGCGACCTCCTCCTGTGACTGCCTGCTCATGCCTCGACGCTAAGGAGCCCCGCGCACGGAGGACAGGACGGTCTGCGAGCCTGTGGACAACTGCGCGGCCGCGCGGGTTGTGGAGGCTCAGCTGCGCCGAGCCACGGCCACCGCGACCATGCCCGGCCCCACGTGCGCGCCCAGGACCGCCCCGATCTCGCCCAGGGAGACCTCGCGCTCGCCGAGCGCGCCCTCGAGCCGGGAGCCCAGCCGTGCGGCCAGCTGCTCGGCGCGGTCCGGGCTGGCGAGATGGGCGACGGCGACCTCGACCTCGGAGTCGCCGGCGGCCTCGACCGCCAGCTCCTCGAGCCGCGAGAGGGCCTTCGCCGAGGTGCGCACCTTCTCGAACGAGCCGATCCGCCCCTTGTCCACCCGGAGGATCGGTTTCACGGCCAGCGCCGAGCCGATCAGTGCCGCCGCCGCACCCATCCGGCCCCCTCGGCGGAGGTACTCCAGGGTGTCGACGTAGAACAGGGACGTCGTCGCCTCGGCGCGGGAGCGTGCGGCCGCACCGGCCGCGGCCGCATCGGCCCCCTCGTCCACCGCGTCGGCAGCGGCCAGCACTGCGTAGCCGGTGCCCATGCCCACCTGGCGGGTGTCCACGAGGGTCACCGGCACCGGGGAACGGCGCGCTGCCAGCTGGGCCGACTCGAAGGTGCCGCTCAGCTCGGAGGAGATGTGCACCGAGACGATCTCGGTGGCTCCCTGGGCGACTGCCTTCTCGTAGGCCTCGAGGATCGCCTCCGGGCTCGGGCGCGACGTGCTCACGGGAGTCCACTCCCGCAGCGCGTCGGCCAGCACCTGCGGAGTGACGCCGCCGTCCGGCCCCTCGTCGTACGACGCGGCACCGATGACCACCTGCAGCGGCACGACGGTGATGCCGCGCTGGGCTGCCGTCTCCGCGCTGAGCTGAGCGGTCGAGTCGGTGACCAGGGCGACGGACATGCGCGAAGGTTATCCGCCGCGCGCAGGGGGCGGCGCGGGCGTCCGGCTCCTGCCGGTGGCCGGTCCCTCACCCGAGGCGGCTACGGTCGAAGCAGAGTCCACAGATCAGGAGAGCAGATGCGCATCGTCATCGCGGGCGGCCACGGACAGATCGCCCGGCAGTTCGGCAAGCTCGTCGCGGCCGACGGCCACGAGGCCGTCGGCATGGTCCGCAACCCGGCCCACGTCCCCGACCTCGAGCAGGACGGCATCGAGGCGGCCGTCATCGACCTCGAGGACACCGACGTCGACGCGCTGACCGAGGTGGTGCGAGGCGCTGACGCCGTGCTGTTCGCAGCAGGTGGCGGTGCGGACGGCAACGCGGCGCGCAAGGAGACCGTCGACAAGGGTGCCGCGATCATGCTCGCCGACGCAGCCGAGGCCGCCGGCGTACGCCGCTACGTGATGATCTCCTCGATGGGCACCGACGGCGCCGACCCTGACTCCGACGACGTCTTCCAGGTCTACCTGCGCGCCAAGAAGGCGGCCGACGACGACGTCCGGGGACGCGACCTCGACTGGACCATCGTGCGTCCGGGCCGGCTCATCGACGACGTGCCGACGGGTCGCGTCCAGCTCGGCGAGCTCGAGCGCGGGTCGGTGACCCGCGGCGACGTGGCGCACGTGCTCGCCGAGGTGTTCGACGCCGACAACACGATCGGCAAGACCTTCGACGTCCTCGGTGGCGACGTGGCGATCAAGCAAGCCGTCTCGAAGCTCTGACGGCTCAGCCCGCCAGCATCGTCTCCACCGCAGCGACCTCGGAGTCGAGCTCGGCCTGTTCGGCCCTGCTCAACCGGCGGAACACCTCGAGGGCGACGCGGCCGTCGCGCCACCACCACAGGCCGGCCATGAAGCCGTCGACGAACACCGTGTTGCCGACTCCCCCGTTGACGCCCGCCCACCTCGGCCGCATCTCGACCGGAACGATGTGGTCGCGGTTGGCGTGCGAGAGCCACACGTTGTCGTAGGTGCCGAGCAGGCGGACCGGCGCCGGCACGTCGCCCTCGGCGTACGGCGCACCCGGCACGTCGTAGCGCACCTTGCCGTCCTCGCACTCGACCACCACCAGCTCGTCCTTCATCGACTCGAAGACCGGGCCGAGCCGGGTGACCCGTGACCAGGTGGTCATGTCGGCGGCGGAGGCGGGACCGAACGCGCGCAGGTAGCGGCGGACCAGCTCGTGCTCGTCGAGGTCCGTCGTGGGCCGGCCCAGGTAGTTCTCCACGGTCTGGTAGCGCACGCCCCCCGGCTGCTTCCACAGCCCCCGAGGCGGCACCTGCACCATCGGAACCCGTTCGCGCGCCACGTGCGCCAACGCTCCGGCGGGGACGTCGGGGAAGACCTGGGCCAGCTGCTCACCGAGCTGCTTGACCGGGAGCGGACCCGGCTCGAGGAGACGACGGACCGTCGCCACGAGGTCCTCCACCGGCACCCCGCGCGCCGGGCGGCTCATCTGGTTCGACGCGCTCTGCTGGTCGAGCGCCCGCTGCACCCACCGGCGGAGCGTCAGCGCGTCGGTCGGCGTGAGCACGTGGATCGTGCCGCGCATCGTCAGGAAACGCACCGCCTGCCTGCTCTCCAGCGCGTCGGACAGCTCGTGCGGGTCGAAGCCCTCGATGCGAGCGGCGAGCGAGAGGTAGGGCGGGAGGTTCTCCTGCGCCTGCAGGCCGATCAGGTGGTCCACCATCTCCAGTGCAGGAGCGGTCGTCCGCTCCAGGAGGTGCTGTCGCAGCAGGAGCGTGCGGTTCAGGTCACGTACGCCGAGCACAGCGGCAGCCTAGGCCCGGATGCGGACAGTGCTCAGCCCGCGACGATGTTGACCAGCTTCGGCGCCCGCACGATCACCTTGCGCACCTGCTTGCCGTCCAGGGCACGCTGCACCGCCTCGTCGGCCATCGCGGCCGCCTCCAGGTCGGTCTCGCTGATGTCGGGCGAGACCTCCAGCCGGGCCTTCAGCTTGCCCTGCACCTGGACCACTGCCGTGACCGAGTCCTCGACCAGCAGCGCCTCGTCGACGACCGGCCAGCCCGCCTTGGCGACGGTCGGCTGGTGACCCAGGCGTTCCCACATCTCCTCGGCGACGTACGGCGCGACCAGGGACAGCAGGATCGCGACCGCCTCGGTCGCCTCGCGGACGGCAGGGTCGTCGGCTCCACAGCCCGAGTCGATCGCCTTGCGGGTCGCGTTCACCAGCTCCATCGTGCGGGCGACCATCACGTTGAAGCGCTTGGACTCGACCAGCTCGGCTGCCTCGTGCACGGTGTGGTGGGTGGCCTTGCGCAGCGCCAGGTCACCCCCCTCGGCGGGCGTGCCCGGCGCCGACGTCACGTCGCCCGACAACCGCCAGGCGCGCTGCAGGAACCGCAGCGACCCGGCCGGCGACAGGTCGGCCCAGTCGATGTTGTCCTCGGGCGGCCCGGCGAAGACCAGCGTCAGGCGAACGGCATCCACTCCGAAGTCCGCAAGCTGGTCCCCCAGACTGACGCCGTTGCCCAGCGACTTGCTCATCTTCTTGCCCTGGTTGATCACCACGCCCTGGTTCAGCAGCCGGGTGAACGGCTCCTCGAAGTCGACCAGACCCATGTCGTGCAGGGCCTTGGTGAAGAAGCGGCTGTAGAGCAGGTGCAGCACCGCGTGCTCGACCCCGCCGACGTACTGGTCGGCCGGCATCCACTGGCGCACCAGGTCCTGGTCGAACGCCTGGGTGTCGTCGTTCGGGGAGCAGTAGCGCAGGAAGTACCACGCAGAGTCGACGAAGGTGTCCATCGTGTCGGAGTCGCGCTTCGCCGGCCCGCCGCACTTCGGGCAGTCGACGTTGACCCAGTCCTCGGCCGCGGCCAGCGGCGAGACGCCCTTCGGCTTCAGGTCGGCACCCTTCAGCTCGGGGAGCACGACGGGCAGCTGGTCCTCCGGGACGTCCACCTCGCCGTCGACCGGGCAGTGGATCACCGGGATCGGGCAGCCCCAGAACCGCTGGCGCGACAGCAGCCAGTCGCGCAGCCGGAAGTTGACCGCGCCGCGACCGGTCCCCTGCTCCTCCAGGTAGGTGATGATCCGGCTCTTGGCCTCATCGATCGGCAGGCCGTCCAGCGAGACTGCGTCGTTGGCCGAGTTGATCGCCGGCCCGTTGCCGGTGAACGCGTCGCCCTCCCAGTCGTCGGGCGGCTGCACGGTCCGTACGACGGGCAGGTCGTACTCCTTCGCGAAGTCCCAGTCACGCTGGTCCTGACCGGGCACGGCCATGATCGCGCCGGTGCCGTAGTCGGCCAGCACGTAGTCGGCGGCGTACACCGGCACGCTCTGGCCGTTGACCGGGTTGACGGCGTAGGCCCCCAGGAAGACACCGGTCTTGGGCCGGTCGGTCGCCATCCGGTCGATGTCGGAGGACTTGCGGGTCTCGTTCAGGTAGTCCTCGTACGTCGGCCGCTGCTCGTCGCTGACGATGTCGGCGGCCAGCTTCGCGTCGGCCGCGACCACCATGAACGTCGCGCCGAACAACGTGTCCGGCCGGGTCGTGTAGACCGACACGACACGGCTGCCGCCACCGTCGGTGGCGACGTCGAAGTCGACGTGCGCTCCCTCCGAGCGACCGATCCAGTTGCGCTGCAGGGTGAGCACACGCTCGGGCCAGTCCAGGTCCTCCATGTCGTCCAGCAGCCGCTGGGCATAGTCGGTGACCTTGAAGTACCACTGGGTCAGCTCACGCTTGGTCACCTCGGCACCACAGCGCTCGCAGAAGCCGTCGACGACCTGCTCGTTGGCCAGCACGGTCTGGTCGTTCGGGCACCAGTTCACCGGGCTCGACTTGCGGTAGGCCAGGCCACGCTCGCGCAGCTTCAGGAACAGCCACTGCGTCCAGCGGTAGTACTCCGGGTCGGAGGTGTGCAGCCGACGCGACCAGTCGAAGCTGACGGCGTACTTCCTGAACGACGCGGCCTGGGTCTCGATGTTGGCGTAGGTGTACGTCGCCGGGTGCTCGTCGCGCTGGATCGCGGCGTTCTCCGCGGGCAGGCCGAAGGAGTCCCAGCCGATCGGGTTCATCACCTCGTACCCCTGCTGCCACCAGTAGCGCGCGATCACGTCGTGGAGCGCCGTCACCTCGGCGTGACCCATGTGCAGGTCACCGCTCGGGTAGGGGAACATCGTCAGCGCGTAGCGCTTCTCGCGCGGGCTGTCGTCGTCGGCGCGGAACGGGTCCAGCTCGTCCCACACCCGCAGCCACTTGGCCTCGGTGGCATGGACGTCGTACGCCGCCGCCTGCTCGTTCTCGCTCATCGTCTGGTCTCTCTCACGTCGTCGTGGGTGGTCCTGAACCGCTGTGCCCGGGCGTAAAAAAACCCCTCGGGCACGAGGGGCAGCCGTCTCGGGCGAAACACCGACACGGCTAGGGAAGGAGCAGGACCTGCCTCATGCCGCCATCGTAGCGTGAACTGGTCGTAGTCCCATCGGCCAAGGGCGTGCGTTCGGCTCACCCACGTACCGTGAAAACCATGCTGCCCGCGGCGCGCTGGTTCGTTGTGGCGGTGGTCGCGATCGCGTGTGCGACCGCCCCTGCGCTCCTGCGCGTCGTCCCGGCCCACGACGTCGACGTCAGCGCCGCCGCGCTCGCGAAGCGCATCCACGCCTCCGCGGCGCTCGGTTGGTCCGGCGAGGTCCACGCCCTCGGGGCGCTCGAGCTCCCGCTGACCGGCTCGACCTTCGGCGGCGTCTCCCGCCTGCTCGGCGGGCAGACGGACCTGCGCGTGTGGTGGCGGGACCCGGAGCACTGGCGCGTCGACCGGCTCCGCACCAGCGGCGAGCAGGACCTCGTCCGGGACGGGACACAGACGATGCGCTGGACCTACGAGTCGAGCACCGCGAGGTTCACGCCGTACTCCGACGTCCGGCTGCCGAACGACTCCGACGTCGTGCCCCCGGTGCTGGCCACGAGGCTGCTCTCGGGCGCGAAGGCCGCCGAGCTCACCCGACTGCCCGCACGCCGGGTCGACGGCCGTAGCGCCGCCGGCCTGCGGCTGGTGCCCTCGGACCCACGCACCACGATCGCGCGCGTCGACGTCTGGGCAGACGAGGACACGGGGCTACCCCTCCGGGTCGACGTGTACGACGAGGGCGGTCGCGACCGACCGATCCTGACCACCCAGCTCGTCTCGCTGGACACGGACCGACCGTCAGGAGAGCGGACCTCCATCCAGATCGCCGGTGGGGTGCGCTTCACCCGTGGAGCGGCTCTCGACGAGGCAGCAGGCGCCAACGCCTTCGCGCCCTTCGAGCTGCCCGACGAGGTGGCGGACCTGCCGAGACGAGGGCGTCCCGAGACCTTCCGCGCGGTCGGGATCTACGGCCGTGGCCCCACGGCCCTGGTCGGCATCCCCCTGCGCAGCTTTGTGACCAAGGCCCTCTACGACCAGCTCTCCAGCAACCGCAGCGCCAAGGTGACCAAGCAGCGCGTCTCGCTGCAGGTCGGGCCGCTGTCCGTGCTCCTGCTGGTCGGCCGGGACGTGGGTCTGCTGCTCACCGGGACGGTCACTCAGGCCACCCTCAAGCAGGCGACGAGCGACATGGTGCGCGGGATGGTGCGGACCCGATGATCCGGACCCATGCGCTGACCAAGACGTACGGCGCCGTCGCAGCCGTGCAGGACCTCGACCTCGACGTGGCCGAGGGAGACGTCTACGGCTTCCTCGGCGCCAACGGCTCCGGGAAGACGACGACGGTCCGGATGCTGCTCGGCCTGGTCCTGGCGACCTCGGGCACGGCCGAGCTGTTCGGTGCGCCGATGCCGCGCAGCCGCGCCTCGGTGCTTCCACGGGTCGGGGCCCTGGTCGAGGGGCCGGGCGCCTACCCGCACCTGTCGGGCCACGCGAACCTCGCCCTGTTCGACGCTGCCGGCCGGGGCGGTCAGCGCGGGCGGGCCCGTCGGCGTGCGCGGGTGACCGAGGTGCTGGAGCAGGTGGGTCTCGACCCGGGCGACGATCGACCGGTGAAGGCCTACTCCCTGGGCATGCGCCAGCGGCTCGGTCTCGGTGGCGCGCTGATGCGTCGTCCTCCCCTGCTCGTGCTCGACGAACCCACCAACGGGCTGGACCCGCAGGGCATCCGTGACATCCGGGAGCTGCTCCTCGAGCTGAACCGGGCCGGCACGACGATCTTCCTCTCCAGCCACCTGCTCGCCGAGATCGAGCAGATGTGCACCCGGGTCGGGGTGCTCGACCGCGGGCGGATGGTGCTCCAGGAGGACATGAGCACGCTGCAGGCCCCGACCGGGCTGGTGCGCGTCCGCACTCCCGACGTCGCAGCGGCCCATGCGCTGCTCGACGGCCGGGTCCAGCAGCGCGACGCCCGCGAGCTCGTCGTACGCACCCAGGACCCGGCGGGCCTGAACAGCGAGCTGGTCACGGCCGGGGTCCGGATCCTCGAGCTCAGTCCCGTGCGGCGCAGCCTCGAGCAGATCGTGCTGGCTGCGACCGAGTCCGCCGAGGGGGGCATCCGGTGATCAGGGTCGAGCTCCAGAACATGCTGCGCCGTCCCCGCACCTGGGTGACCATCGCAGCGCTGAACGCGCTCCCCACGATCGTGGCGATCCTCCTCGCGGTCACCGACCTCGGCCCCCGTCCGGGCACCGGGCCTCCGTTCCTGTCGGCGGTGCTGACCGACGGGACCCTGTTCCCGCTCGCCGCCCTCGGGATCGTGCTGCCGCTCTTCCTGCCGGTCGCGGTGGCGGTCGTCGGGGGCGACGCGATCGCGGGCGAGGCGCAGGCAGGGACCCTGCGTTACCTGCTGGTCAGACCTGTGGCGCGCGGTCGGCTGCTGGTGGCCAAGCTGGCGAGCATCGTGACGTTCGTCGTGCTGGCCGTGCTGGTCGTGGCACTCGTGGCCTACGTCGAGGGACGTCTGCTCCTCGGCGACGCCCCGCTGACCGGCGTCACGAGCATCTCCGGCACCACCCTGACCCAGACGCAGATGTTCGAACGCACCGTGCTCGCGTTCGGCTACGTGGTCCTCGCGATGCTCGGCGTCGCCGGCATCGCCCTGTTCCTCTCGACGATGACCGACTCGGCGGTCGCCGCCGCTCTGGGCACGATCGGCTTCCTGGTCGCCTCGACGGTGCTGCTCGGCCTCGACGCGGCCGACGCGCTGCGTCCCTACCTGCTGACCCGCTACTGGCTGGCGTTCGTCGACCTGTTCCGGGACCCGATCCGGTGGCGTGACGTCATCAACGGCGTGCTCGCGCAGCTCGCCTACGTGCTGGTCTTCCTCAGCGCTGCCTGGGCGAACTTCGCCACGAAGGACATCAACAGCTGACGTCCGAGGGTGCGTGCGCCTTGTCTGCTCCCAGCACCGACATCAGCGAGGCCAGGACGACGGGATCACCGGGCAGGGCGCCGTGCGAGGTCGCCGCGTCGGGGCACAGGTCCTGGATGCGGAGGTTCAACGCGCCACGCAGCTTGGCCGAGTCGGTGGGGGTGACCGTCTGGTCGGCGTCCGAACGGACCGTGGCCCACGTCGGTCCGGCGGGTGTCTCGTCGCCGGCATTGAGGTGACGCAGCAGGTCGCTGTCGATGGCCAGCTGTTCGCACGCCTTCGGACAACCACCCGCCAGCTCGTCGGCACTGTCGGCCACCTCCGCGCCGTGGTGGGGCGAACCCACCGTGAGCACCCGGCGTACGACGTCGGCGCCGTCGTAGTCCCGCACGAACACCCGCGCGATCACTCCTCCGGCCGAGTAGCCGATCACGTCCACGGAGCCTGCGTCGGAGCGGTCCACCGTCTTCCTGGCCAGGGCTGCGAGTCGCTTGGCCTGGATCCTGAGGTCACCCTGCTCGTGGTCGGTCGGTTCGAAGAGGACCACGTCGCGTCCCTCGCTGCGAAGCGCGACGAGGAGCGGGCGGAGCGGCTCGGTCTGCCCGCCGTACCCGGGCAGCACGATGACCGGTCCGGGGCGTGCCTGGTCGACACTGGCGCCGCCGACGAGCTGACCCATGAGGACCTTGCCGACGACGGCTACGAGCGCGATGAGGAGGACGGCGAGCACCACGACGACCAGTCGGCGCCGAGCGGGTGCGAGCCCACTCAGTGGCGACCGCACTGGTTGCTCCTCCTGGTCGGTCCGCTCAGTGCGCGGAACCGTCGGTCCCCTCGTCCTCCACCGCTTCCGGTGGCACCACGATGGGGCGCACGCGGGCCCAGATGATGAAGACCGCAGCCCCGATGACCATGCAGATCCCGCCGACGAGGTTGATGTTCAGCCCGTCGCTCTTGTCGATCTGGTTGTCACCGGTGAACAGTCCGGTGATCACCAGGATGATCCCGTAGATGCCGATCAGTCCACCGATGATGACGCGGATGTCGAACAGGCCGACCCGGACGGGTTTTCCGGATCCTGAGGTGTTCTCAGCCATGAGTGTTCTCCCCTACCAGAAGATGATGTTGAGGGCGAGGACCATGATCAGTGAGATCAGGGCCAGCTTGTTCGGCTGCTGGTACCACGGAAGCACACCCTCGTTCGGGTCGTGGAAGTCCGACTTCGGGGTCAGCGAGTAGACCAGGCCACGCAGCTCGCTCTCGGGCCTCGACTCGGTCATGAAGGTCACCACCACGCTGACCACGATGTCGACCACGAACGCCGCTGTCGCCGCCACGAAGCTGGCCCCCTGACCGGTCAGCCCGATCAGGCCGATGGACGCCCCTCCGAGCACGTCGGTGCTGATCACGCCGACGAAGATGGCGGCACCCGTGCCGCTCACCAGGCCCGTCCAGCCCGCGGTCGCGGTCATCCGCTTCCAGAACATGCCGAGGATGAACGTCGCGAACAGCGGTGCGTTGAAGAACCCGAACAGCGTCTGCAGGTAGTCCATGATGTTCTGGTAGTTCTTCGCGAACAACGCCGTGCCGATGGCGATGATGGTCGCCGCCACGGTCGCCAGACGCCCGACCCGGGTGTAGTAGTCGTCGTCGCGATCCTTGATCACGTAGGTCTGCCACAGGTCGTAGGAGAAGACCGTGTTGAAGGCCGAGACGTTGGCCGCCATGCCCGCCATGAAGGCTGCCAGCAGGCCGGCGATCGCGACGCCCAGCATTCCGTTGGGCAGCAGGTCGCGGATCAGGTAGAGCAACGAGTTGTTGTAGTCGAAGTTGGGGTCGCCCGACGCCTTCGCCTTGGCCACCTCGGAGGCTGCCACCGCCGCGACCATGCCGGGGAGGATCACGATGAACGGCACGAACATCTTCGGGAAGGATCCGATGATCGGCGCCCGCTTGGCCGCCGACATCGAGTTGGACGCCATCGCCCGCTGGACCTCGACGAAGTTGGTCGTCCAGTAGCCGAACGAGAGCACGAAGCCGAGTCCGAACACGATGCCGATCACCGACAGCACCGGGCTGTCGATGGCCGTCAGGTTCGTGCCGGGCCAGGAGTTGAGCTGGGCCGAGCCGTCACCGGCGGCGGTGATCTTGTCCTCCAGGCCGCTGTAGCCACCCACCTTGTGCAGCCCGACCAGGGTCAGTGGCAGCAGCGCGGCGACGATGATGAAGAACTGCAGCACCTCGTTGTAGATCGCGGCCGACAGACCGCCCAGGGTGATGTAGGAGAGCACGATGATCGCCGCCACGACCAGGGAGACGTAGAGGTTCCAGCCGAGCAGGATGTTCACGATCTTGGCGAGCAGGAACAGGTTGATCCCGGCGATCAGCAGCTGCGCGATGGCGAAGCTCAGGGCGTTGACGAGGTGTGCCCCGGTGCCGAACCGCTTGCGCATGAACTCGGGGACCGAGCGCACCTTCGAGCCGTAGTAGAACGGCATCATCACCACGCCGAGGAACAACATCGCCGGCACGGCGCCGACCCAGAAGTAGTGCACGGTCGGGATGCCGAACTGGGCCCCGTTGGCGGACATGCCCATGATCTCGACCGCGCCGAGGTTGGCGGAGATGAAGGCGAGACCGGTCACCCACGCAGGCAGCGAGCGGCCGGAGAGGAAGAAGTCGAGGCTGGTCGAGACCGATCTTCGGGCCATCACCCCGATGCCGATGACGAAGACGAAGTAGATGGCGATGAGCAGGTAGTCCACCCAGTTCGCGTCCAGCCGGAGCTGGGGTTGCGCTGCAAGTACCATCGTGCCTCCCGGAGTCGGTCGCATCGAACCGAGTGGCACGTTACTCCCGAATGGCGTGAAACCCGGTCAGAAGTACATTCCCCTTTCTGGAGGATTTCATGTCGTGGATGGTGACCGGGGGTGCCGGCTACATCGGTGCCCATGTGGTGCGTGCGTTCGAGGAGGTCGGTCTCGACGTCGTCGTGGTGGATGACCTCTCCAGTGGGCACCGCGAGTTCGTCCGGCCCGGGGTCCCGTTCGTCGAGGGCACGATCGTGGACACCGAGCTGATGACGCGGACGATGGAGGAGCACGACGTCGAGGGCGTCGTCCACCTGGCGGGGTTCAAGTACGCCGGCGTCTCGGTGGACCGCCCGCTGCACACCTACACGCAGAACGTCACGGGCACGGTCAGCCTGCTCGAGGCGATGGAGCGCACCGGCGTGCAGAACATGGTGTTCTCCTCGAGCGCGGCCACGTTCGGCTCCCCCGACGTGCACGTGGTCACCGAGGAGACCCCGACCCTCCCCGAGTCGCCGTACGGCGAGAGCAAGCTGGTCGGCGAGTGGGTGATCCGCGACCAGGCTCGTGCCACGGGCCTGCGCCACACCTCGTTGCGCTACTTCAACGTCGTCGGCTCGGGCAGCGACGACCTCTACGACACCAGCCCGCACAACCTGTTCCCGATCGTCTTCGAGATGCTGCTGAAGGGAAAGACGCCCCGCATCAACGGGGACGACTACGACACCCCGGACGGCACCTGCGTGCGCGACTACGTGCACGTCGCCGACCTCGCCGTCTCGCACGTCGTCGCGGCCCAGCGCCTCGCGGCCGGTGAGGACCTGCTGCCCGTCTACAACCTCGGCAGCGGCGACGGGTCCTCGGTGCGCGAGATCATGGAGGCCATCCGCACCGGGACGGGGATCGACTTCACTCCCGAGATCGCGCCGCGTCGCCCGGGAGACCCGGATCGCATCGTGGCCACGGGCGAGGCGGCCGCGCGCGACCTCGACTGGCAGATGCGGCACACGCTCGAGGACATGGTCCGCTCGGCGTGGCAGGCGCGGTCTCAGGCATGATCGGCGCATGACGAGTCCTGGCAGCATCACCGACCTGTTCTCCCTCGACGGCAAGGTCGCGATCGTGACCGGCGCCTCCTCCGGCCTCGGGGTCGCGTTCGCGCAGGGCCTGGCCGAGGCCGGCGCCGACATCGCGCTCGGCGCCCGCCGCGCCGACCGGCTGGCCGACACCGCTGCCCTGGTGGAGGGCGCCGGGCGACGTGCCATCGCGGTCGCCACCGACGTGGCGTCGCCCGAGGCGTGTCAGGAGCTCGTGGACAAGGCGATGGACGCCTTCGGCCGGGTCGACGTGCTGATCAACAACGCCGGCATCGGCACCGCCGTACCCGCCACCCGGGAGACTCCCGAGCAGTTCCGCCAGGTGATCGACGTCAACCTGAACGGCTGCTACTGGATGGCCCAGTCCTGTGGCCGCGTGATGCAACCCGGGTCCTCGATCATCAACATCTCCTCGGTGCTCGGCCTGACCACCGCCGGCCTGCCGCAGGCGGCGTACGCCGCGTCCAAGGCCGGCCTGATCGGCCTGACCCGCGACCTCGCCCAGCAGTGGACCGGACGCAAGGGCATCCGCGTCAACGCGATCGCACCCGGCTTCTTCGAGTCCGAGATGACGGACAGCTACCCCGAGGGCTACCTCGAGAGCCAGGGGCCCCGGATCCCCGTCGGCCGCAAGGGAGACCCCCGCGAGCTCGCGGCCACCGCGGTCTTCCTCGCCTCGGACGCGGCCGGCTACATCACCGGCCAGACCCTGCCGGTCGACGGCGGGATGACGATCACCTGAGCCGTCCGGACGCCGATCTCAGGTGAGGGACCACACCAGCAGGCAGAGCAGGGACAGGGCCGGGAACAGCCCCTGGACCACGGCTGCGCGGGCCTTCGAGCGGTCGGAGGTGATCAGGACCAGGGCGGCGGCGAGCATCGACCCCGTGCCTGCGCACAGGAGCGCGACCGCGGCCTCCCGGTGCGAACCGACCAGGGCGACACCCGCCGCGGTCACGATCGCGAGGAACAGGTTGTAGAAGCCCTGGTTGTAGGCCAGCGGCTGGGTCAGTGCGGCGATCTCCTCCGTCGTTCCGAACACACGTCGCGTCGCCGGGTCCTCCCAGCGCACCGACTCGAGCACGAAGATGTAGACGTGCACCAGGGCTGCCAGGGCAGCCAGGACGCAAGCGGCGATCAGCATGACGCGAGGCTACTCGCGTGGTCTCCTCCAGCGACCAGTCGTTTGCGAGACTGGAGCCATGAGCCAGCAGCAGAACTTCCGGATCCCCACCTCGGCACTGTCCCTCGAGTTTCCCCTCTCCCTCGGCGTCTACGAGCGCTACGAGCAGGCACAGAAGGCCGTCGACTTCCTCTCCGACAACGAGTTCCCCGTGCAGAACTGCCTGATCGTCGGCACCGACCTCAAGCAGGTGGAGCGGGTCACCGGTCGACTGACCTACGGCCGCGTTGCCGCCGGCGGCCTGCTGTCGGGACTCTGGCTCGGGTTGTTCGTCGGCCTGGTGCTCTCCCTGTTCGGCACCGGCAGCGCGTGGTCGATCATCCTCTCCACGCTGCTGTTCGGCGCGGTCTTCGGACTGGCCTGGGCCCTGGCCGGGTACGCCGCCACCCGCGGCCGGCGGGACTTCACCTCGGTGAGCCAGGTGGTGGCCACCCGCTACGAGGTGCTCGTGGAGCACAAGTTCGCCGAGCAGGGCCGGCAGCTGCTCGCCACGATGACCGGACAGCCCCAGACCCAGAGCCAGACCCAGCCCCCCGTCGACTGAGACGGCCCCACGGGGTGCCGGGTTCGCCCTAAAGTTCCCCCATGCACCAACCCTCCATCACCATCATCGGCGCCGGCTTCGGCGGCGTCGGCACGGCCATCGAGCTCACCCGGGCCGGCTTCACCGACGTCACGGTCCTCGAGAAGGCCGACGGAGTGGGCGGGGTCTGGCGCGAGAACACCTACCCGAATGCGGCCTGCGACGTGCCGTCCTCGCTCTACTCGTGGTCGTTCGCACCCAACCCGGGCTGGCCGCACCGCTACTCCCGCCAGGACGAGATCCTGGCCTACATCGAACGCACGGCCGGGGAGCTGGGCGTGCTCGACCTGGTGCGCACCGGGGTCGAGGTCACCGAGGCGGCGTACGACGAGGCCGCGCGCTCGTGGCACCTGACGACCGCGGCCGGCGAGGACATCGACACCGACGTGCTGATCACCGCCGTGGGTCAGCTGTCCCGGCCGGCCATCCCCCACCTGCCCGGGATCGGGTCCTTCGCAGGACCTGCCTTCCACTCGGCGGAGTGGGACCACGACGTGGACCTGAGGGGCAAGCGGATCGCGGTGCTCGGCACCGGTGCGAGCGCGATCCAGTTCGTGCCGGGCATCCAGCCCGACGCAGCCCACGTGACCGTGTTCCAGCGGTCGGCGCCGTACGTCGTCCCGAAGCCGGACCGGGAGTACACCCCCACCCACACCAAGGCGTTCACCAGGTTCCCGCGCACCCAGGCGTTCGGCCGCAACCTGACCTGGGTCCTCTCCGAGCAGCTGAACAAGTCGCTCGGCAGCAGCGGCCCGACCAAGCACCTGATGAAGGTCGCCTGGCGGGCGCAGCTCCGCGCGCAGGTGCGCGATCCCGAGCTCCGGGCCAAGCTCAGGCCGGACTACCCGCTCGGCTGCAAACGCCTGCTCTTCTCCAACGACTGGTATCCCACGCTCGCCCAGCCCAACGTCGAGGTGGTCACCGAGTCGGTCATCGAGGTGTTGCCGAACGGCGTGCGCAGTGCCGACGGCACCATCCACGAGGTCGACGTGATCATCTACGGCACCGGGTTCGCGGCGACCGAGTTCCTCGCCCCGATGCAGATCACCGGACTCGACGGTGCCGACCTCCACGGCCGCTGGAAGGAGGGCGCTCGGGCATACCTCGGGCTGAGCGTGCCGGACTTCCCGAACCTGTTCGTGGTCTACGGCCCCAACACCAACCTCGGCGGCAGCTCGATCATCAACATGCTGGAAGCGGCGTCCGGGGCGATCACCACCTTGCTGCGCCACGCCGAGGCCCAGGGCGGCGGAGCGGTCGTCGTACGGCCCGAGGCGGAGCAGCGGTTCGACGACGAGATCCAGGAGCGGCTCGCGAACAGTGTGTGGTCGAACTGCTCGAGCTGGTACCACGAGGACGGTGGCCGGATCACGACCAACTGGCCGGGCCAGGTGGCGGAGTACCAGCGCCGCTGCGCCGAGCTCGACGTGCGCGCCTTCGAGACCGTCTGAGCGCGCGGATAGTCCAGATCAAAAGACCGCTCCGGAGTACGCCGGCACCGGTCGATCGATCTGGACTACCCGGGTCGCGGTGATCGGATCACTCCATGATCCCGCTGAGCAGGACGCCACCGACGGTGACCACGACGTTCAGCAGGACCACGAAGGCGCCGACGACGGCGGCGACGCGTGCCGCTCCGGCCTGCGGCTGCGACCCACGGGTCAGTCCGCCCAGCCACGCGGCACAGGCGCCGAAGATGCCCGGTGCGGCGGACCAGAAGAACGGCAGCGTGAGCAGCGACAGGGCGCCGAACACGATGGCGCCGATCCGGGCGTGCTCCGGTGTGCGGTGGAGTGCGAGGCCGGCACCGACGGCGATCACGAGGGCGGCGGTCCCGACCACGCCGACGCTGACGATCGAGGCGACCGGTCCGGCGCTGGCGTAGGGGTCGTGGTCGGTGAACAGGATCTCGCCGACGAACACCGCCAGCAGGCCGAGGACACAGATGGCGTAGACACCACCGATGAGGACCGGGGCCGACGGCAGCGTGACCGTCCGGGTGGAGCTGGGTGTGGTTGAGGTTGTCATGACTGTCTCCGATGACTCGTGGCGCCGGCAGGTCCGGGCCTGGCCATCACCGTCCGTGCCCCGGCGTCCCGCGGGCCAGACGCCGCGTGCCCCTGCTCGTCCCGTGCCATCCCCCAGTGTCCCGCGGTCGTCCCGGGATGTCCCCCTGTCCTCCTGCCACCTTCCGCACACCTGGTCGGTGTCGCATGCTGTCGAGTGTGGCCATGTCACGGGCAGAGGATCCCTCTCGTCCACCCGGCGTACCCGTCGAGGTGGTGGCGGCTGCCGGCGTCTTCGTGCTGAGCGCCGGTCTGGTGGCAGCCACCGGCACCCTGCCGGGGTCGCCCTCGCCGGTCGTGCTGCTGCTCGGGTGGCCGCTCTTCGCCCTCGCGGGCGGCGTGGTGCTGGACCTGCGCCCGGCAGAGCGAACGGGCCGCGTGCTCCTGGCGTTCTCGCTCGTCCCGGCGCTCGATCTCGCCTGGGCGGCGGTGCGCTCCGGGCCGACGCTCTCCGCACCGGACATCACCCGGGCGGTCGCCGAGCTCGGGGGCCTCGAGGTCGTGGCGATCGCTTTCGTCATCCCCTGGACCCATCGCGTCGACACCAACCGGGCGTGGGCCGTCGAGAGCCTGGGGTTCTCGGCAGCCGGGGCACTCGCTGGTGCTCGCCGGTGCGTGGGGTTCGCCTCCGGACACGCTCGCGTACGTCGGGTGGGTCATCGTGGCGCTCGGGTGCTCGACATTCTGGGCCGGCACCGCACGAGCGGCCGCGCTCGAGTCCCGTACGACGCGGCGCCGGACCGGCTGGCTGCTGGTCGCGCTCGCCACGGCCGGCGTCGTCCTCGCCATCGGCTGGCTCGCTGTTCCCAGGTGCTGCGGACTACTTCACCTGTGCGGCTCTCTGGCTGTGCGCGATGGCGTCAGCACGACTGCCTTCGTCACCGACTTCCGTCCGCTCGACGAGCACGTCCTCGATGCTGCCGTCGCGCTCCTGACGGTGGGCGCCTCGGGCCTGGTGGCCGGCCTGGTCTGGGTCGGCGCCGGCTGGACGGACCTTCCCTCGCCGAGAGCCTCGGCGGTGTTCAGCGGGCTGCTGACGTTCGCGATGGCGGCGCCGGCGGCCCTGTGGGTACGACGCTCGGCGCTGGCACGGCGCTACGGAAACGGCACGATCTCTCCGTCGGACGTCGAGCTGATCACGGCCGACCTGCACGCGCAGACCGAGCCGCGGGACCTGCTCGACAAGGCAGCACGGATGGTCGCCACGGCGAGTGGGAGCGCCTCCGCCCAGATCGTCCTCGGAGCAGGGACACCGGACGTGCCCGGCAGCTGGGTGATCCATCCCCTCGTCGTCGGCGGCGACCAGGTCGGTGCGCTGCTGGTCGAGGCGCGCGACCTGGAAGGACCAGAGCTCCGCCAGCAACGGGTGGTCGCTCAGCTGCTGCCCACGGTCGCGCTCGTCGCCCGAGCCGTCGGTCTGGCCGTCGAGACCGAGCACGCACGCCAGGACGTCGCGCGCGAACGGGACGCCGAACGCCGGCGCATCCTCGGCGACCTCCACGACGAGCTGGGCCCGGTGCTCGCCGGCATGAGCATGCGGGTCCGAGCTGCCCTGCGCACCACCCCTGCCCCGGACCATGACGAGCTGCTCGCTGACCTCGCCGCAGACCTGGCTCGCAGCAGGACGGACCTGCGACGGATCGTCGCGGGCATCACGCCGTCGGTGCTCGACGACACCGACCTCGGATCTGCTCTCGAAGGGCTCGTGCGGTCCTTCCAGGGAGTCGCGGGCGGGCCGCAGGTCTCCCTGGAGGTCGCGCTGGACGGCGTACTCCCCGGCGTGGTGCAGGTCGCGGTCTACCGGTCGGTCGCCGAGGGGATCACCAACTCGCTCCGGCACGCCCAGGCCTCGTCCATCGACGTCGCCGTGCGCTGCCCGCAACGGTGCGTCCTGGTCGACGTGGTCGACGACGGCGTGGGCGGACCGGTGGTGCCCGGCGTCGGGTTGTCGTCCCTGACCCAGCGAGCCGACGCTCTGGGTGGTCACCTGCACGTGGGTCCGGCACAACCACGCGGGACGCGGCTGCACCTCGAGCTGCCCAGTGGGGCGGGCGCCTCGTGATCAGCGTGCTGGTGGTCGACGACCATCCCGTCGTGCTGACCGGACTGGCTGCGCTCGTGGGCTCGGATCCGCAGCTGTCGCTCGTCGGTACGGCGCGCTCGGCCACGGAGGCACGCGAGCTCGACCCCGACCCTGCCCCGGCGGTGGCGGTGCTCGACCTGCAGCTGCCCGACGGCGACGGCATCTCGCTGGGCATCGACCTGAAGAGGCGCTGGCCCGACCTGCGCGTGCTCATCCTCACGATGAACGCCGACGAGGCCACCGTCATCCGAAGTCTCGCGAGCGGCCTCGACGGCTACCTGCTCAAGGACGCCGACCCCGAGGACTTCCTCGCGGCGGTGCACTCCGCCGCGAGCGGTGCCCTGGTGGTCGGGCGAGGCGCCAGCGCGGTGGTCGTCGCCGCCGCAGCGTCAGCACCCCGGCAGGATGCGCTCGCGGTCCTCGACGCCCGCGAGCTGGAGATCCTCGAGCTGATGGTCCGCGGGCTGCCGACCTCGCAGGTGGCCGCGCGCCTCTACCTGGCGCCCAAGACCATCCGCAACCGCGTCTCGGAGATCCTCGCGAAGCTCGGCGTCAGCTCGCGCGACGAGGCGATCGCGCTGGGACGCGCGGGCGGGCTGGGCACGAACCAGCCCTGATCCACTAGCCCACGTGCACGTGCGGCCGTCGGCTGCGGTCGGGCTCGGCGCGCCGGAGCACCTCTCGGGTCGTCGGCGCGACCTCCCCCAGGCCGAGCAGCAAGAACCTCCAGAAGTTCCGGAGGGGGCTGCCCTCGGTCCACTCCAGGTAGACGTGCGGTGTCACACCGGTCAGGTCGCGCACCTCGAGGAGCAGGGCGGCCAGCGCGTTCGAGACCGAGGACGACTCCAGGGTCAGCACCCGGTAGCGACCGTGCAGCACCACGCCGTGCACGTCCTGCCGGGTCTCGAAGTCCGAGGGGTCGGTGACCGTCACCTCGACGAAGACGAGGTCGGCGTCGGGCGGGAGGTCGTGGTCGAGGCGGATCTGGCGCTCCTTGGCGGCGTACTCCTCCAGACCGTGGTCGTCGGCCTCGTTGGCCACCAGCCGGATGGTGCGCCGGGCACAGTCCCGGACGAAGCGCTGCGCCGTCTCGTCCAGGTGCACGTCCGTCACCCGCAGCTCGAAGGACCTGCCGAGACGAGAGACCAACGAGACCACGATGATCGCGAGGATGAAGCAGGCGCCGATCTTCACGCCGTCCGGACGCTCGAGCACGTTGTCGATCGTGGTGTAGACGAAGACGGCGGTGATCACGCCGAAGGCGAAGGTGAGCTTGCGCTGGCCGGCACGACGCGCTGCCAGGGTCACCGCGACCGCCGCGCTGGTGATCAGCACGAGTACGCCGGTCGCGTAGGCGCCACCCTGGGCATCGACGTCGGCGTCGAAGATCCAGGTGATCAGGAACGCCGCGCCGGTGAGCACGAGGACCAGTGGACGCACGGCTCCCGCCCACTCGGGCGCCATCCCGTAGCGGGGCAGGTAGCGCGGGAGCAGGTTCAGCAGTCCGGCCATGGCGGAGGCACCGGCGAACCAGAGGATCGCGATCGTCGACACGTCGTACACCGTGCCGAAGCCGTTGCCGAGGTAGTCGTGCGCGAGGAAGGCAAGGGCCCGCCCGTTCGCCGACCCACCCGGCTGGAACTCAGGGGCCGGGATCAGCAGGGTGGTGGCGAAGGAGCTCGCCACCAGGAAGACGCTCATCAGGACCGCGGCCCAGGTGAGCAGCTTCTTGGTGCCGCGGATCCGACCGGTCGGTCGCTCCTCGGTGTCGGTGTGGTCACCGCTCACGTGCGGCATCACCGCCACGCCGGTCTCGAAGCCGGACAGTCCGAGTGCCAGCTGCGGGAAGACCATCAGGGCGACCGCGACCATCATCACCGGGCTGCCGTGCGCCTGGGTCAGCGCGGCTCCCCAGTCGGGCACGAGGGACGGGTGGATCGCGATCTGCCAGAGGGACACGGAGAGCACCACGACGTTGAGCAGCAGGTAGGTCCCGACGAGCACGACCGCGACACCGATGGCCTCGCTGAACCCGCGCAGGAACACCGCGCCGAGCAGGGCCAGCAGCCCCAGGGTGATCCACAGCTCCTGGCCGTGCAGGAAGGACGGCACGTAGGGGTTCTCGGTGACGTGCGCCGACGCGTCCGCGGCCGAGAGCGTCATGGTGATGATGAAGTCCGTCATCGCGAAGCCGAGAAGCACCAGCACGAAGATCTTGCCGC
The DNA here is from genome assembly GCA_963842565.1 of uncultured Actinomycetota bacterium. Taxonomy (GTDB): domain Bacteria; phylum Actinomycetota; class Actinomycetes; order Propionibacteriales; family Nocardioidaceae; genus Marmoricola. The sequence continues at coordinate 133,241 of CAWJGX010000007.1, forward strand.
GCCAGAAGGGCAGCAACCGTTCCAGCATCGCGATCGAGCCCTGGCCGTGCGGGCTCTCGTCGGCCACGCGGCGATAGACGGGCAGGGCGCCCAGCAGGGTGACGCCGACGAGCACCAGCGTCGCGATCGGGGAGAGCAGCCCGGCTGCCAGGGCTGCGATTCCCGGCTGGTAGCCCAGCGTCGAGAAGTAGTCGACGCCGGTCAGGCACATCACCTGCCACCACGACTGCCCCTCGCGGGTGCGGCCGGGGTCTCCGGCGTCGGACTGGTGCATCAGCCAGTGCCCCACCGGACCGCGCTGCTCGGTGTCAGAGGGGGTCAGAGTGCTCGTCACATCTGCATGCAACACCGGGCGGGGCCTCGATCTGCCGGTCCTAACAGGATCCTGACGGCCATGTGACGCGGCCGACACGGCTGTCTGGATCGTGTTAGGTGTCCACCATTTCGGGCGATCGCGAGGTGTGATGGAGCCGTGAGCACCACGCAGACGCGCCCACCTGACACCGCCCGGGTCGTCTTCCACGTCCGCTCCCGGATGCGGGACGAGGACGGGCTGCGTTACGGATGGGCACACGCGGGCCTCGTGGCCGCAGCGCTGACCGCGGGAGCGACCGGGATGCCCGGACCGATGTCCTTCACGCTGATCGCCGTGACGACGCTCCTGGGTGCCCGCCGCCTCGGAGTCACGTGGCGGGTCGGCATCGCGGTTGCCGCCTGGGCGATCTGGACCGGCTTCCTGCACCACACGCTGGGGCAGCTGACCTTCGCGGACGCGGACCTCCTCCGGCTGGCGGCCCTCGTGACGGTGGCGATCGCGTGCTCGATCGTCCGGCCCGGGCGCTGGGACAGACTGGGAGGGTGAAGACCGCGCGCGGGACAGCTCTCGGTGGTCGCCGCCTGCTGTCCGGGTACCTGCTGGCGCTGCTCCTCCCGACGCTCTCGACGGTCGTGCTGGTGCCAGCCCGCGGGACCCTGAACCTCAGCAGCGACGTCCTCGTGTTCCTGCTGGTGAGCGTGGTCGTCGCCCTGGTCGGCGGTCTCGGGCCGGCTGTGGTCTCGGCGCTGGTGGGCTCGATGCTGCTGAACTGGTTCTTCACCCCGCCACTGCACACACTCGGTGTCACCGACCCGAACAACGTGGTGACGCTGATCGTGTTCGTGACCGTGGCGGTCCTGGTCAGCTCGGCTGTCGACCTGGCCGCCCGTCGTACGCACGAGGCGGCACGGGCTGCAGCGGAAGCCGCGGCGCTGGCCCAGGTCGACCGCACACGTACGGCGCTCCTCGCGGCGGTGGGCCACGACCTGCGCACCCCGCTCGCCGCAGCCAAGGCAGCCATCTCGACGCTGCGCAGCATCGACCTCGACCTGGTCGACGCCGACCGGGACGAGCTGGTGGCGACCGCGGACGAGTCCCTCGACAAGCTCACCGCGTTGATCGAGAACCTGCTGGACATGAGCCGCCTCCAGGCCGGGGCGATGGCCGTCGTGCTCCGCCCGGTCGCCCTGGAGGAGGTCGTGTCCCGGGCACTCGACGACCTCGGCGACGACGCGGCGCGCGTCCGGCTGGACCTGCCGGCCGTCCCCGACGTCGAGGCCGACCCTGGCCTGCTCGAGCGGGTGCTGGTCAACCTGGTGGCCAACGCGATCCGGTTCTCACCACCCGGTGAGGCCCCGCGGTTGTCGGCGACGGTCACCGGCGAGACCGTGGAGGTTCGCGTCGTCGACCGTGGGCCAGGGATCCCCGCCGACCAGCGCGAGCAGGTGTTCCTGCCGTTCCAGCGCCTGGGTGACACGGACAACACCACCGGGATCGGGCTCGGGCTCGCCCTGTCCCGCGGGCTCGCCGAGGCGATGGGAGGCACGCTCGTCCCCGAGGACACACCGGGCGGCGGGGTCACCATGGTCCTCTCGCTCCGAGCCACCTCGTCGGTCAGCAATTCGCCGCAGCCAGGGCTGCGCGAACGCGCCGAGGGAGGGGGCCGATGACCCGGGTCCTGGTCGTCGACGACGAGCCGCAGATCCTGCGGGCGCTCGCGATCAACCTCCGCGCCCGGGGGTACGACGTGGCGACGGCCGGCACCGGCGCCGACGCACTGGCCTCCGCAGCCGCGCATCATCCCGAGCTGGTCGTGCTCGACCTCGGCCTGCCGGACCTCGAGGGCACCGAGGTCATCGCCGGGCTGCGTGGGTGGACCAAGGTGCCGATCCTCGTGCTGTCGGGGCGCACCGACAGCACCGACAAGGTGCAGGCCCTCGACGCCGGTGCTGACGACTACGTCACCAAGCCGTTCGGGATGGACGAGCTGCTGGCCCGGATGCGTGCGATGGTCCGCCGCGCGGGTCACCCCGAGGTCGAGCTCCCGGAGGTCAGCTTCGACGAGGTGACCATCGACCTGGCCGCTCGCAAGGTGATCCGCGACGGCACCGAGGTGCGTCTCACCCCCACGGAGTGGCACCTGCTCGAAGTGCTGGTGCGCCACCCCGGCCGGCTGCTCAGCCAGCGACAGCTCCTGGCCGAGGTCTGGGGACCCGGCTACGAGAACGCGCACGGCAACCTGCGCCTCTACATGGGCCAGCTGCGCCGCAAGCTCGAGCCGGACCCTGCCCGCCCCGTCCACCTGCTCAACGAGCCGGGCATGGGCTACCGCTTCGAGCCCTGACGTTCCTCCCGACGGTCCAGTGACCGGCTGGCCCCATGGTCGAGGGAGTGCGCAGGTGGTTCACTGGAACGGAGTTGCCCCGGACCCCGGCAGTGCAGGTCGCACGCACTCAACGACTACCGCACCTACGAGCCCACCAGATCGGGGCAACCTCTCATGCTGGCACCTTCTCCTGAGCCTGCCGCCGACCCTCCGCGCGGCGTCGCGACGCGTCTGCCGCGCGACCAGAGCCTCTACACCGACCTGGCACAGACGGTCCGGCAGAGCGGGCTGATGGAGCGTCGCTACGCCTGGTACTGGACCCAGATGGTGCTGACCGTTGCTGCCTTCGTGCTGGTCTGGGTGGGCGTCGTGCTCGTCGGGAACTCCTGGTGGCAGCTCGCCCTGGCCGCAGTCTTCGGCGTCGTCGTGACCCAGTTCGGCTTCCTCGGGCACGACGCGGCGCATCAGCAGATGTTCCGCTCCCCCACCTGGAACGCCTGGACCGCGCGGATCCTGGCAGGGGTCTTCGCCGGCCTCAGCTATGCGTGGTGGCGCGACAAGCACAACCGGCACCACGCGGCGCCCAACCGGGAGGGACATGACCCCGACATCGCCCCGGGAGCGATCGCGTTCACCCGTGACATCGTGGAGAGCCGGACCACCGGCTTCGCCGGGTGGTTCGTGAAGCGCCAGGGCTGGCTGTTCTTCCCGCTGCTGACCCTCGAGGGCCTGAACCTGCACTCCGAGAGCATCCGCGGGCTGCTCCGCCCCGGCAACGTGCCCTACCGCCGACTCGAGCTGAGCCTCGTCGTCACGCGGCTCTCGGCGTACGTCGTCGCCCTGCTCCTGTTGCTTCCCCCGGGCAAGGCCGTGGCCTTCTTCGTCCTGCAGATGGCCGTGTTCGGGCTCTGCCTCGGCGGCTCTTTCGCGCCGAGCCACAAGGGCATGCCGATCGTGCCGGCGAGCTCGCGGATCGACTTCTTCCAGCGACAGGTCCTGATGTCGCGCAACGTGCGCGGCGGGGCGACGGTCGACTTCGCGATGGGTGGCCTCAACTACCAGATCGAGCACCACCTGTTCCCGAGCATGGCCCGCCCCAACCTCAAGTTGGTGCAGCCGACGGTGAAGAAGTACTGCCAGGACCACGGCGTGCCGTACGCCGAGGTGGGTCTGTTCGAGTCCTACGGCATCGTGGTCAGCTACCTCAACAACGTCGGGATCCAGGCGCGCGGTCCGTTCGAGTGCCCCATCACGGCCCAGTACCGCACCTGAGGGCTGGATCACGCCCGGGTGGCGTGCCAGTCTCGGTCTGGTGGGTACAGGGACTCCAGTGCTCACCATGGAGGTCTCACCGATGCAGCTGCCCCGCGAGCGCGGGCCGATCAGCAGACACGTGATCCAGACGCTCACGACTGCCGACGGCTCACGAAGCGACCCCTGCAGCCCGCCCCGGAGCCGACCCGGACCAGGATCCTCGAGGACGACGACGCCCAGCTGGCCCTCTGGGTCCTCTACGAGCTCCACTACCGCGACTTCGACGGGGTCCCGGCGGACATGGAGTGGGACGCCGGCCTGGTCGCGCTGCGCCGCAGCCTGGAGCTGCGCTTCGAGCGGGAGCTGCGCGAGGCGGTCGAGCCGGCGCTGAAGGAGCTGCGCGGCTGACGGTGACCGGGTGGACGTCGGGGCCCAGATCTTCGCGCTGGTCGAGGCCGACGACGGCCCGTCCGTCGCGACGTTCCTGCAGCGTGAGGCGTCTCTGGAGCAGATGCTCGATCTCCTCCGCGAAAAGAGTCTGCAGCAGCTCAAGGAGTCCGACCCGCAGGCCTTCGTGCTGCCACGCCTCGAGGGGCGTGCCAAGGTCGCCCTGGCCGAGCTCCTCTACGACGAGTACGGCGCGGGCCGGCCCACGCACCTCCACCAGGCGCTGTACGCCGATGCACTCACCGCTGCAGGCCTCGACCCCACCTACGGCGCCTACGTCGACGACGTCTCGGCCCTGACGCTCGCCAACGCCAACGTGGCGTCGCTGTTCGCGCTCAACCGCCGGCTACTCGGGGCGGCGATGGGCCACTTCGCCACGTTCGAGGCGACCAGCTCGGTCCCTTCACGCAAGATCGCTGCCGGGATCGAACGCCTCGGGCTCCCCGCTGCCGTCGCGGCGTACTTCCACGAGCACGTCGAGGCTGACGCCGTCCACGAGCAGATCGCCGTCGGCGACATCTGCGGCACCCTGGTGACTGAGCAGCCGTCCCTGCGCTCCGACGTGCTCTTCGGGGCGGCCAGCTGCCTGCACCTCGAAGGTCTCGCTGGACGCGAGCTGCTGCACCGCTGGACGGCACGGATGGAGGCCGCCTCATGAGCAGCGAGGTGAGCGTCCGCGTGTGCCCGGGCGGACCCCTCCTGGTCCGAGGCGCCGACGTCATCGTCGACGAGGCCGGAGACGAGCACGACGTGACCCGCCCGGTCGTGGCCGTCTGCGCCTGTGGCAAGTCCAGCCGCAAGCCCTGGTGCGACAGCACCCACAAGGCAATCCCACGTTGACTCGGCGGTCCGCCGACGTGAGTCGGCGGGCAGGGAGGCCGTTGCTCCGCCGCGGGCCCCGTCGCGGGCTTCGTCGGAACCGGTGGTGATCCGAACAGGTCCGCTCCCCGCAGCGCGCGTCGTCGTGCCGCTGCGGGCCTATGATCAAGACCTGACGTCCACGCCGATGAAGGTGGGAGCCGTGTCCGCAATCATCCCCCGCTGGGAATGGCGTGGTTTCGGCGAAGAGCTGCGGGACATCGGGTCCGGCTTCGCTCCGGCGTCTCCTGACGTGGTGCTGGAGAGCGACGAGGTCTACCTGCTCTCGGCGGGTGGAACCGACGCCGTCAAGGTTCGCGACGGACTGATGGACGTCAAGCATCTCGTGGGTCTCAACGACGACGGGCTCGAACAATGGGTGCCGGTGATGAAGGCAGCATTCCCGTTGTCCGTGGCCGACGTCGGCAACGTGCTCCTGGCCCTGGGCGTGGAGGCACCGTCGCACCTCTCCCAGACGGACTACACCTTGCGCGATCTCGTCGACGAGGTGGTCGGCCCGAATCCAGACCTGCTCGCCGTGGACGTGCACAAGAGGCGGGAGCGGTTCACGCTCGGCGGCTGCATGGCCGAGGTCACCGAGGTCCGCACCGAGTACGGATCGACGCACACGATCGCGATCGAGTCCGAGGACGCGAGTCGTGTCATCGCGACGGTCCGTGAGGTCGGCCTGGCCGCACGCCCGAACGTGAGCTTCGCGCGCGGGCTCAAGGCGCTGGTCCGGTTCGGTACCGAGCGCGTGGCCGTCGTGGACGTGGGCACGAACTCGGTGAAGTTCCACATCGGCGAACGCAGCGCGGACGGTGGCTGGCACAAGATCGTCGACCGAGCCCAGCCGACGCGACTCGGCGACGGGCTGCAGGAGACCGGGCGGCTCAATCCGGAACCGATGCAACGCACGGTCGAAGCCATTGCCGACATGGCCGAGGAGGCCAGGCAGCACCGAGTCGCGGCGATCGCCGCGGTGGGCACGGCCGGCCTGCGCATCGCGCCCAACAGCGAGGACTTCGTGGCGGCGGTGCAGACCCGGTCCGGTCTGCTCCTCGAGATCATCTCCGGGGAGCAGGAAGGGCACCTCGCCTACCTCGCGGCGATGGCGGGCATCGGTCAGGTCCCCGGATCGCGCGTGGTCTTCGACACGGGCGGGGGGAGCTCGCAGTTCACCTTCGGGTTCGGAGACGAGGTCGAGGAGCGGTTCAGCGTCAATGTGGGTGCCGTCCGCTACACCGAGCGGTACGGCCTCGGTGGCGTCACCTCTGCGGAGGGGCTGGCCGACGCCTTCGCGGCACTCGATCACGACCTCGTTCGTCTCGACGGCCGCCCCACGCCCGAGGTGCTGGTGGCGATGGGCGGGGCGGTGACCAACCTCGCTGCGGTCAAGCACGGACTGGCTGAGTACGACCCGGACGTCGTTCAGGGGACGGTGCTCGACGTTGCGGAGATCGACCGACAGATCGCGACCTACTCCGCGCTCAGCGCCGATGATCGTCGTCAGGTCGTCGGCCTCCAGCCACAGCGCGCCGACATCATCCTCGCGGGTGCCTGCATCGTGCGGACGGTGCTCCGCAAGCTCGGGAAGGACGAGCTCATCGTCAGCGATCGCGGTCTGCGACACGGCGTGCTGGAGCACAAGTTCGCCCCGACGCGGACGACGGGCTGACAACCAACTGCGCCTTGGCGCCACGAGCGTCTCGAACGGAAGCGCCTGGCGGATTCGAGCTGAACTACCGGG
>CAWJGX010000008.1:0-27679 GCA_963842565.1 uncultured Actinomycetota bacterium
TCAGGTGAGCGCCATCGCCAGGAGCGCGAAGGTCTCCGTCGACACCGTCTACACGAGCGTCGGGCGCAAGCCCGAGCTGATGCTCGCGGTCATCGACAGCGTGCTCGGCAACGCGGACGACCCGGTCCCGGCGCTGCAGCGCGACTACGTGCAGGCGTTCCGGGCGGCACCCACCGCCCACCAGAAGCTGGCGCTCTACGCCGAGGCGATGGGCCGGCTGATGCCGCAGATCGCACCCCTGCAGGCTGCCCTGGCCGAGGCCTCCCGGTCCGACCCGGAGTGCGCGCGGGTGTGGCAGCACCTCAAGGATCGCCGGGCCGACAACATGCGCATGCTCGCGGCGGACCTGCGCTCGACCGGTTCCCTGCGCGACGACCTCACCGACGACGAGGTCGGCCGACCTGGTCTGGGTCGGCAACTCGCTGGAGTACTACACGCTCCTGACCGAGCGCGGCTGGGACGACCGAGCAGTACGCCGCACACCTGCTGGACCTGTGGGAGCGCCTCCTACTCGAGTGAGACGCCACGAGGCGGCAGCTCGGCGGCCGACGCGACCGGAGGGATCGCCGTCACGAGGAGCGCGAAGGACGAGGGCTCCCCCGTGGAGGTCACCGGCAGCCAGCAGCAACAGGGCGCAACCGGTGCAGAAAGTGGCGACCAGGGCCGCCGACCAGGCAGGGTCGCGCGAGGGCGCACCCGCCACCCACCCGATCAGCGCGCCCAGCAGGACGAGCGGCCACCAGACCGCGGCGCCCAGGAGCCCGCACCAGAGCGAGGGCGCGAGGTACGGCAACGGGCCCGGTGCTCGTCGCCCTCGGGCGAGCATCACCACCACGAGTGCGACGAGACCGCAGACGGCCACCGAGTTGCCGGCACCGACCGGTTGCCACCAGTGGCCGAAGACCTGGCCGACCAGCCCGGTCACGACGTACGCCGCGAGCCAGGCCGTCCGCCGCACCACCTGCTCCGCGGCGAACCCGATCAGCACCAGGCCGGCGATGTTGGACAAGCCGCCGACCAGCCGGCCGTCCTGTACGACGAGCGCGGTTGCCCACCGCCACGGCTCGCCGTGCACCGCGGCCGGTGAGCGCTGGAGCGCGGTCAGCGTGCCCGGCAGAAGCTCCTGCACCAGCAGGCCGGCGGCCGTGATCGCGGCGACGGTGAGCGTCAGCCAGGGGAACCTGTTCGCGACGGGCGGCTCAGACGCGGCGGACACACCGGAAGCCGACGTGCGAGGTGGTGTCGCGCACACCATGGCCCTGCCGGGCGGCGGGCCGGTAGCGCTGGCAGTACTGCGGCGAGCACAGGTGCGACCCGCCCTTGGTGACGACCCGGTCGCCCTCCTGGAGCGACAGAGCCTCGAGCCGCATCGAGCCGCCGCAGCACGGCGACGTCGTCGGCAGCGACTCCCCGTCCACCGCGTGCGTGGGAGTGAAGCGCGGTGCTGGTCCACTCCCAGACGTTGCCGACCATGTCGACGAGGCCGTAGCCGTTGGCCGGGTAGCTCCCGACCGGCGAGGTGCGCCGATGGCCGTCGGGATCCCGGTCCTGCCACGGGAAGCCGCCCTGCCAGGTGTTGGCGAGGACGTGCGCCGTCCGGGGAGAGCTCGTCACCCCAGGCGAAGTCCCGACCGACCAGGCCCCCGCGGGCAGCGTGCTCCCACTCCGGCTCGGTGGGCAGCTCCTTGTCGGCCCACTCCGCGTACGCCGACGCGTCTTCCCAGCCCACGTGCACGACCGGGTGGTCGGGGATGGACTTCCAGGAGCTGCCCGGCCCCTGGGGAGCACGCCAGTCCGCCCCCGGCTGCCAGCGCCACCACTGGGTCCAGTCCGCGAGGTGGACCGGGCCGCTCGTGGCCGTGAACACCTGCGAGCCGGGCACCAGCAGGGCTGGGTCGGCGTCCGGGAAGTCCGCGGGGTCGGGCGCCTTCTCGGCGACCGTGATGTGCCGCGTCTTCTTGACGAACCGGGCGAACTCGGCGTTGGTCACCGGGTGCGGGTCGAACCACACGTCGCCGACTTCCACCTCGCGGAGAGGGTCGCTCCTCCGGGTAGTAGTGGTCGTTGCCGATCGTGGTCGTCCCACCCGGGACCAGGACCATCCCGTCCGTGGAGAGAGTGTCTGCCGCAGTCACGTGTTCCACTCTGGCAGACACTCCCCGACGTCAGTCGCGCGACATCGCAACCTGGAAGTCCCGCTCCAGGTCGAGGTAGACGTCGTCCCCGATGTTGATGTCGACCACCCGGATCCGGCCCCCGGTGAAGGCGAACTGTGCGCCGTACTGCTTCGAGACGGGGGTCGGAGCTGTCCCGGCCCACGGTCAGTCCCTCAGCGCAGAGCGCGAAGTGACCGGGCTGGGTCTTCCACTCGCTCTTGGCGACCGCGAGGTCGTCGACGTAGAGCGTGGCGGTGCCGAGCGCCTCCGGTCCATGCGAACCGACCTGCGGACCGAAGGGATCGCCCTCGTGATCGCCGGCTTCCCGGCCGACACGCTGGAGGCGATGCGCCGGTCGAGGTGGTTCACCGACGCCGAGGGTGAAGGTCTCTCCCAGCCCACGGTCGACGCTGCCATCGAGCGCTCGTCCCGCGCGGCAGACTGACGCCATGACCCACGACACCGCGGCCACGGGCACGCAACACCCCTCCGACGACCCGCGCAACGCCGAGGTCCTGGTCTGGGTCAACGGCGACCTGCTCCCCCGCGACCGTGCGGTGGTCTCGGTCTTCGACTCCGGCTTCGTGCTCGGCGACGGTGTCTGGGAGGGACTGCGCGTCTCGGGCGGGCACCCGGCGTTCCTCGAGCAGCACCTCGACCGCCTCGAGGAGGGCGCCCGGGCGATCATGCTCGACCTCGGTCTCTCCCGTGAGCAGCTCACGGACGCGATCTACGAGACGCTGCGCGCCAACGAGATGACCGACGGCGTGCACGTCCGGCTGATGGTGACTCGCGGGGTGAAGTCGACGCCCTACCAGGACCCCCGCGTGACGATCGGCCCCGCGACCGTGGTGATCATCGCCGAGCACAAGGAGCCCCTGCCGGCGACCGTGACGGACGGCATCACGCTGTTCACGACACACGTGCGGCGGGCGACCCCCGACACCCTCGACCCGAAGCTCAACGCGCACAGCAAGCTCAACGACATCCAGGCCTGCATCCAGGCCTACACCGCCGGCGCCGACGAGGCGCTGATGCTCGACCCGCAGGGCTTCGTGGCCACCTGCAACAGCACCCACTTCTTCATCGTCACGCGGTCCGGTGAGGTCTGGACCTCCGACGGACGGTTCTGCCTGGCCGGCATCACCCGCGCGAACGTGCTCGAGGTGTGCCGCTCGCACGGCATCCCCTCGCGGGAGACGACGTTCAGCCTGACCGACGTCTACAACGCGGCCGAGGCGTTCGTGACCGGCACCTTCGCGGGTGTCGTGCCGGTCCGGACGGTCGACGGCCGCACGATCGGCACCGGTGAGCGCGGGCCGGTCGTGCACCGGCTGCAGGAGCTCTACCAGCGCCACGTGGCCGCCGACGTCCGCGGCCGGTCGCACGGATGAGCGGCCGGCCCGTCCTCCGCGTGGCGATGTGGTCGGGCCCGCGGAACATCTCCACGGCGATGATGCGCGCCTGGGAGAACCGGCCTGACACCACCGTCGTGGACGAGCCGTTCTACGCCGCCTACCTGGCCCGCACCGGCCTCGACCACCCCGGGCGCGACGAGGTGATCGCCTCGCAGCCGACCGACCCCGCGGCGGTGGTCCGCGCGCTCGAGACCGACGACTCCTCCCCCGTGCACTACTCGAAGCAGATGACCCACCACCTGCTCGAGGACATGCCGCTGGACTGGGTCGACGGGTTCCGCAACGTGCTGCTGATCCGCGACCCCGCCGAGGTCGTCTCCTCCTACGTCCGCTCGCGCGAGTCCTGCGAGCCGGACGACATCGGGCTGCTCCAGCAGGTTCGGCTCCTCGATGCGTTCACCGAGGACCCGCCGGTGATCGACTCCGGCGACTTCCTCCGTGACCCCGAGTCACACCTGCGCTGGTTGTGCGACTGGCTCGGCATCGACTTCACCGACCGGATGCTGCGCTGGCCGCCCGGGCTGCGCGAGTCGGACGGCGTCTGGGCGCCGCACTGGTACGACGCGGTCGCCCGCTCCACCGGCTTCGAGGCGTGGCGACCCCGGGAGATCGAGCTCAGCGAGCACGACACCTCCGTCGCGGAGGCCTGCCGACCGGCGTACGACCTGCTGCGGGAGCGACGCGTCCGACTCTGAGCAACCGGCGGATCCGGTCGCATACTGAACCGATGGAGAACCCTCACGCCGCGCTCGACGTGGCCCACCGGGAGGCCTGGACTCCCTCGACCGCGTGCGCCGACGTGCCGAGGGAGCGTGCCCGTGACCCGGAGGACCTGCGTGCCGAGGCTGCACGCCCCTACTGTCCTCGAACCCGGGCCTCGAGCCGAAGGTCCACTGCCGGCGCGGAACGGCTGGACCGTGCTGCCCCTGGACGGCCGGGGTCGCCTGTCGCCGGCGCGCACGCCACTCGGCGGCTCGACTGCGGGCGTCACCTGGCACGACGGACAGGTCTCGCGACTTCGGCGCGACGCGCACCGACGCCGATCGCGGTCGGCGACCACGGAGACGGGCGACGTGCGGGGCGTGCTGCGGATCCGAGACTGGTCGCCAGCGATGACGACTGCCGGACGCGGTGCCGCGTCCTGGCCCGGGTGTGACTGCGCCGGCCGGTCAGGACCCCAGGTCGGCCAGGGCGGTCTCCAGCGCCCGATGCAGGGTCGGGTAGGCGTAGATCATCGTGCGCAGCGTGGCCGTCGGCACCTCCGCGTGCACCGCGGTGGTCAGCATCCCGAGGATCTCCCCTCCGGCGGGACCGACCACGTTGGCACCGACCAGGACACCCTTGTCGGCGTCCTCCACGAGCTTGATCAGCCCTTCCGCCTTGGCGATCCAGCCGCGGGTCGAGGCGGCGAGGTCGGTGAGGCCGACCCGGACGTTGATCCCCGCGTCGCGGGCCTGTCTCTCGGTCATCCCGACGCCGCCGATCTCGGGATCGGTGAAGGTGACGTGCGGGACGGCCCGGTAGTCGGCCGTCGGTCCGTCCTTGCCGAGGATGCTCGCGACGGCGATCGCCGAGTGGTACATCGACATGTGCGTGAAGGCACCGTGGCCGACGATGTCGCCGATGGCCCACAGCCGGTCGCCGACACGCATTCGCTCGTCGACGTCGACCTTGCGTGCGGACGGGTCGAGGCCGACCGTCTCGAGCCCGATGTCGTCGAGGTTGGGGATGCGGCCGGCGGCCACGAGCACCTTGTCGAAGGTCAGCTCCTGGTCGTCCACCGCGACGGTGAACTGGCCCTCGGCGTACGAGACCCTCGAGATGGTGACGTCGGCCAGCACCTGGATGCCCTCGCGCCCGAACACGTCGGCGACCAGGGCTCCGGCCTCCGGCTCGACCGGGCCGAGGATGCGCGGACCCACCTCGAGCACCGTGACGCGTACGCCGAACCGGGCCAGCGCCTGGGCCAGCTCGGCCCCGATGGGTCCGCCGCCGATGACCGCGAGCGAACCGGGCAGGGTGTCGATCCGCAGCACCTCGCGGTTGGTCCAGAACGGCGTGTCGGCCAGGCCGTCGATCGGCGGCGTCGCGGGGCGGGTCCCGGTGTTGAGCACCACGCCCCTGGACGCCTCGAACGTCTCGCCACCGACCTCGACGACGCCAGGGCCGGTCAGCGTGCCGTGGCCCCGCACGAAACGGACCCCCGCGTCCTCGAGCCGCTTCACCGCGACCGCGTCGTCCCAGTCGTCGGTGGCCTCGTCGCGGATGCGGGCGTGCACCGGAGCCCAGTCGGCGCGCACGTCGGCCGTGCCGGCCAGCCCGTCGATCCGACGCCCCTCGGCCAGCGCGTCAGCGGCCCGGATGACCATCTTGCTGGGGATGCAGCCGAAGTAGGGACACTCCCCACCCACCAGCCGCTCGTCCACCCCGACCACCGAGAGCCCGGCCCTGGCCAGCTCCGTCGCCGTCGCCTCGCCACCCGGACCGAGACCGAGCACCACCACGTCACATGTGTTCGTCGCCATGCGGGCAGTCTGGCACCGGTGTGAAATTCGACGGCTGTAACGCGGGGTTGTCGACGCTGAACAAGGGCTGTGCCACCTGTTCGACGACCGTGACCCCCGCGTTGCAGCGGGTCAGGGGAGGTCGATCGTGGTGACCAACGAGGTCACCGACGGCTGCTCCGGCGTCGAGCCGAACCCGAATCCCGGCTCGGGTGCGACCGGCGCCAGTCCGCCGAGGTCGACGCCACCCCACGACCCGGCGAGGTTCTCCACCCGGTGCAGGTCGGTCGCCCCGTAGAACTCCCGTCGCCCGTTCCCGGCGGTGCCGCGCGTGCGTACGCCGCGGAGCAGGATCCGCGCGAACGGGTCGGTGACGGTCGCCCAGCCGGGGGCCGTGGCGATCCGCCGTGGCACCAGCCGGAGCAGCCGGCCCAACCACGGTCGTCGGCCGACCGCGAAGCTCAGCTCGAGGCCGGGGGCACGCACCCGCCACGCGGCGCCCTCGGTGGAGGCACTGACGGGACCGATCTCCACCCGGTCGAAGCGGTACGTCGCGGCGACGAGGTCGGCGACGTCCTGTGACGGGGCCAGCAGCACCCGCGTGCCGTCCGGCTCGGCGAGCATCACGTCCGTGAACGAGCCCCACGGCGACTCCGCCCACCGGCCCACCACGATGCGCACACCACTGGTCGAGCCCACCCCTGCGATCTGACCCGTGAACCGCTGCCGCGGCACCTCAGCGGTCCAGGTGGCGTGCCCGGGCGAAGCAGTAGAGCCCGTAGCAGAGGAAGCCGACCGCGATCGCGAACAGCAGCACCTGCCCGAACGGCTGTTGCAGCACCTTCGTCAGCGCCTCGTCCAGGCCACCGGACTTCCCCGACTCGTGAGTGATCCCGGCGTAGACGAACAGGCCGCCGACGATGGCCAGCGCGATGCCTTTGCCGATGTGGCCGAACTTGCCGAGGAGGAGGTACGCCGCACCGCTCATCCCCAGCTTGCCCTCGGTGTCCAGGTTCTCGGCGAACTTCTCGGTCCAGCCGCGCCAGGCGACCTGCACGGCGTACCCGATGATCGCCAGCCCGACCGCCACGACGAGCCACTGCCCGCCGGGCTTCGACATCAGCTTGGCCGTCATCGTGTCCGAACCGGAGCCTCCCGAGCCCCCGGACCCGAGCGCCACCTTCGTGGCCGTCACGGCGAGGACGGCGTAGATCGCGGCCTTCAGCAGCGACATGGCCACCTTGCCGACCCGGGTCCAGCCCTCTTCCGAGCGGTGCCCGAAGGCCGCCTCCAGGAGTCGCCAGAGCACGAGCAGGAACATCCCGATGGCAACCGCCCAGACGAGCGCCTTGCCGAACGGCTGCTGCGCGAGCGTCGCTCATCGCCCCGGAGGTGCTGGCCTCCTGGCTGTGGTCACCGAGCGCGAGCTGCACTGTCAGCCACGCCAGGAGCAGGTGCACGACGCCGTAGGCCACCAGGCCGGCCCGGACGAGATGGTCGAGGGTGTCGCTCTGCTCGGCCTGCCGGCCCGCCTGCTTCGCGTCGGTCATGAGGCCCCTTGTCCGAAGTCGAGCTCCTTGAACCAGGACTCGAGGACGTAGTCGGTCTTCCAGCCCATCGAGTAGTAGAGGCCGTCGGCGCCGGTCGGTGAGTCCGAGTCGACCTCGAGACCGACCCGGTCCCGTCCACGCTGCGCTGCGTCGGCGATCACCGTGTGGAGCAGCGACTTCGCGACACCGCGGCCGCGAGCATGACGGTGCACGCCGATGTACTCGATGTAGCTGCCCTCGTGGCCCTCGGCGTTCTCCGGCAGGACCGTGCTCACCACGGCACCAGCAGCGAGCAGCTCGCCCTCGTCCCCCTCGACGAACGCGAGCCACCAGTGGTCCCAGCGGTGTCCGGGGTCCTCGCGGAGCCGCTGGACGAACTCGGGGAAGCTCTCGCGGTAGGAGTTGAAGTGGTCCTCGAAGGACGACTCGAGCATCTCGTGGACGAGCTGCAGGTCGCTCGCGAGCGGGAGGCCGTTCTCGTGGCTGGCGACCCTGCGGATGGTGACGCCCTCGCGGGGTCCGGGCAGGGAGGTCGCCTCCTCCGGCGTGACCGGACGGGTCATCTGGGGCCAGACCCGCCGCTTGGTGTAGCCCGCGTCGGTCAGCCACTGCTGCTGCACGGTGTCCTCGGCGAACGGGCTCGCGTCGAGGCGGGTCTCGGACACCTCACGCAGGGCGCTGATCTCCCCGGCCTGCTGCTCGCCCCAGGCGTAGAGCACGCCCGCCAGCACGCCGGCCTCGTCGACGGTGCGGTCGACGTACAGCATCACCATCGTGCGGCGCGCTGCCCGGTCGTGGACGATGATCCACGCACGAGGTGTGCCCTCGGGGTCGACGGCGAGCAGCTGCCGCCGTGTCCACGACGCCGGACCGGCGACCTCGGACTCGATCGCCTCGCGGTCCACGGACGCAGAACCGGTCCAGGCGAGCCGGTCCGCACCACGGAGCTTGACCAGGACCTCGAGGTCGGCCAGCTCGGGAAGCCGCACGGTCCACCCCTGCGGAAGGCCCTCGGGGCGAGGGATGCGCGGCTGCTCGACGTCGGAGGTCACCGGGCCATCCTGCCGTAACCCGGGCCTCAGCGGAGCAGGACCTCACGGTCCCGGACGATGTTGCCCAGGACGCCGTTCACGAAGGCGGGCGACTCGTCGGTGGAGAGGTCACGCACGAGGTTCAGTGCCTCGGAGACGGCAACCGCGTCGGGCACGTCGTCGACGTACAGCACCTCGTAGGTAGCGAGTCGCAGCACGTTGCGGTCCACGGCCGGCATCCGGTCGAGCGTCCAGTCCTGGAGGTAGGAGGAGATCACCTCATCCAACCGGGTCCGGTGCTCGGAGACACCACGGACCAGCTCGGAGGTGTACTCGTTGACCTGGGTGTCGGCGGACTGCTCCTCGAGTGCCTCGACGGCGGAGCGGTTGCGCATCTCCGAGGCGTAGATCAGGTCGAGGGCGCGCTTGCGGGCCTTGGAACGCGCGCTCATGGGCGGCCCGGGCGTGCGGTCGCTGCAGGCATCAGGAGCTGACGCGACCGAGGTACGACGAGTCGCGGGTGTCGACCTTGATCCGCTCGCCGGTCACGATGAACAGCGGCACGTTGATCTGGTGGCCGGTCTCGAGCGTGGCCGGCTTGGTCCCACCGGTGGAGCGGTCGCCCTGCAGCCCGGGCTCGGTGTACTGCACCTCGAGCTCGACCGACGCCGGCAGCTCGATGTAGAGCACGGTCCCGTCGTTGGTCGCCACGATGGCGTCCTGGTTCTCGAGCATGAAGTTGGTGGCGTCGCCGACGACCTCGGGCGGCACCTCGAGCTGCTCGTAGGTGCCGGTGTCCATGAAGACGAAGGAGACGCCGTCGTTGTAGAGGTACTGCATCGTCCGCTTGTCGACGTTGGCGATGTCCACCTTCACGTCGGCGTTGAACGTCTTGTCCACGGTCTTGCCGGAGCTGATGCTCTTCAGCTTGGTCCGCACGACGGCGCCACCCTTGCCGGGCTTGTGGTGCTGGAACCAGATGACCTGCCAGAGCTGGCCGTCGAGGTTGAGCACCATGCCGTTCTTCAAGTCGTTCGTCGTAGCCATCGCTGTGTGTCGCGCCTTCGCTGTCGGGGTTCGTGCCGGGGACTGTGCAGGGATCGTGGGCGGCCGGGACCGCAGCCGCTGAGTCTAGCCGGGATGCCGGTCGCTGCTAATTCGCCGACAGGGACTCCTGGTGGGTTGTACGTCGCCGAGCGGGGGATTGTGGTGGCCCGTGCCACCTGGATGCCCCTCTCGGCGGACTACCGGCTGAGGATGAGGCCGGAGGTGGGGACGCCGGTGCCGGCGGTGACCAGGACGTGCTCGGCGTCCTCGACCTGGTTGACGGCGGTGCCGCGCACCTGCCGGACCGCCTCGGCGATGCCGTTCATGCCGTGGATGTAGGCCTCGCCGAGCTGGCCGCCGTGGGTGTTCAGCGGGAGCCGGCCGCCGAGCTCGATGGCGCCGTCGGTGATGAAGTCCGGAGCCTCGCCGCGGCCGCAGAAGCCGAGCTCCTCGAGCTGCATCAGCACGTACGGCGTGAAGTGGTCGTAGAGGACGGCCGTGTCGATGTCGGCGGGCCCGAGCCCCGACTGGCGCCAGAGCTCGCGCCCGACGACGCCCATCTCCGGCACCCCGATGTCCTCGCGGTAGTACGACGTCATCACGTACTGGTCCCCGGCACTCCCCTGCGCCGCCGCCGTGATCGAGACCGGCACCTGCTTCAACGAGGCCGCCCGCTCGGGCGAGGTCACCACGATCGCCACCGCACCGTCGCTCTCCTGGCAGCAGTCGAGGAGCCGCAGCGGGTCGGCGATCATCCGGGACGTCTGGTGGTCCTCGAGGGTGATCGGCCGGCCGAAGAAGAACGCCTCGGGGTTGGTGGCGGCGTGCTTGCGGTCGGCGACGGCAACGAGCCCGAAGGCCTCGGACGTGACGCCGTACTCGTGCAGGTAGCGACGCGCCTGCATCGCCACCGTGGCGGCCGGGGTGGACAGGCCGTGCGGGTAGGTCCAGGCGTTGTCGAGGCCGTTGGAGTTGACCTGCCGCGCCGCCCAGCTCTGCACCTGTCCGAACCGCTGGCCGGAGCGTTCGTTGAAGCCGCGGAAGCAGACCACGGTCTCGGCCACCCCGGTCGCGACCGCCATCGCCGCCTGCTGGACGGTGGCGCACGCCGCTCCGCCGCCGTAGTTGATCCGGCTGAAGAAGCGGAGGTCACCCATGCCCAGCTCGCGGGCCAGCGCGATCTCGGAGGTGTTGTCCATCGTGAACGTGACCAGGCCGTCGACGTCGCCCGGCGAGAGGCCCGCGTCTGCGAGCGCCGCCAGGGTCGCCTCGCAGGAGAGCTGCAGCTCCGAGCGACCCGACTCCTTGGAGAACTCCGTCGCGCCGATGCCGGCGATCGCCGCCTTGCCGCTGAGCAGGTCGCTCATGGGGCGACCTCTGGGTCGAGCAGCGACCGAAGCGAGTGGTCAGTCGAGACCACGACCTTCGCGTCGACGTGGTGCATCCCGTTGGTCGGCCCGTCCGTGACGACCTCGCCGACCACGGCCAGTGTGAGTACGCCGTCGGCCTCGTCGGTGACGGTGGCCATGAAGCGCACCGTGTCATAGGGGTACGCCGGGGCACCGAGCCGCAACGCGCAGGAGCGGATCACGAAGTCGGCGCCGAGGGCATCGCGCGCCCACTCGCCGACGTAGCGCTGCACCAGCCCGGTGGTGGTCAGGATGTTCAGGAAGATGTCCTGCGAGCCGTGCCCCTGGGCCAGGTCACGGTCGTGGTGCACGTCCTGGAAGTCCCGCGTCGCGAGCGCGGTCGAGACGACCAGGGTCGGCGTGACCGGTAGCTCCCACGGGGGCAGCTCGGTGCCGGTGGCGGTTTGCGTGCTCATCGAGCCACCTCCCAGGTCGGCAGCGTGGTGTCCTCGTCGAGCCGGTCGAAGGACGCGACCACGGCGTCACCGATGGCGAGGTCCTCGGGAGGAGCGGTCACCGTCGCGACCATCCGCACGCCTTCCTCGAGCTCGACGAGCGCGATCGTCAGCGGCAGCCGGCGCCCGGGCATCTTCGGCGCGTGGTGGACCAGGAACGAGAAGATCGTGCCGCGGCCCGACGCCACGACGTACCCCCGGTCGAAGGCGTGGCACTCCGGGCAGCTCGGGCCGGGCGGGTGCCTCAGCACCCCGCAGGCGTTGCACTTCTGGATCCGCAGCTCCCCGACGGCGGTGCCCTCCCAGAAGTAGTCGGTGTCCTGGTTGCGCACCGGACGGGTGATCAGCGACCGGTCCACGGTGGGCTCCTCGGGTTGCGAGACCCCAGTCACCTGGCTCCTCGTCCACCGGAGGGCGCCGAGGCTTGAACTTCAGCACCCGGAACGACATCGTCGCCACCAGCTCGCGACCCGCACCCTCGCCGACCCACCAGCAGTTCTCGGTGGTCACGAAGTAGCCCTCGCCCACGCCGGTCTGCTTGGGACCGACGACGGACTCCAGCCGGGTGGTGATCGAGACCTGCTCCCCCACCTTCAGGTAACGCTCGTAGGTCTGGTCGCAGTTGGTGCCGAGCACCGACTCGAACCCCGCCGCGTCGAGCATCTGCATCGCACCGTGCAGGGGGTCACCCTCGGGGCGGGTCGGGTCCAGGCCGTACATCGTCCAGACCTGGGCCATCGCCGGCGGCGCCTCACCCTGGCTGAACCGGGCGTCGGTCTCCCCGATCGCCTCCAGCCAGTTGTTGATCATCGGCTGGTTGACCGGGTCGCGGGCGAGCCTCGGCTCGGTCTCGCCGAGCGCCTTGAGCCGCTCGGCCTCGGCCATGATCCAGTCGTGACCGGTCGCCTCGGGGCGGGACCGCGGCGTGGTCGAGGTCATCGTGGAACCTTCGGCAGCCCGAGGCCGAACATCGCGATCAGCTCACGCTGCACCTCGTTGACGCCACCACCGAAGGTGAGCACGAGGTTCCGCTTGGAGGTCGCGTCGAGGTAGCGCACCAGCGTCGCGGTCTCGGGTTCCGCCGGGTCGCCGTACGTCGTGACGATGCGCTCGAGCGCCAGCCCCAGCGACTGCACCTCGTCGGAGGCGAAGACCTTCGAGGCCGAGGCGTCGGCGACCGCCTCGGAGCCGGTCGCACGCGCTCCAGCGACCTGCCAGTTCAGCAGCTCGTTGACGCGGAACGCCGCAGTCGTGCGCGCCAGGGTGTCCCGCACAGCGGGGATCGACAGCAGCGGGGTGCCGTTCGCGTCCTTCCGGTCGCGCGCCCACGCGACGACCAGGTCGCGCAGTCCTTCGAGCCGGCCTGCCGGGCCGAGCATCACGCGTTCGTGGTTGAGCTGGGTGGTGATCAGTCGCCAGCCCTGGTTCTCCTCGCCGACCAGCATGTCGGCGGGCACCCGCACGTCGTTGTAGTACGTCGCGTTGGTGTGGTGGGAGGAGTCCGAGGTGACGATCGGGGTCCACGAGTAGCCGGGGTCCTTGGTGTCCACGATCAGCACCGAGATGCCCTTGTGCTTGGGGGCGTCGGGATCGGTACGCACCGCGAGCCAGACGTAGTCGGCCACGTGACCGCCGGTCGTCCACATCTTCTGGCCGTTCACGACGTACTCGTCACCCTCGCGCCGCGCCGTGGTGCGCAGCGAGGCGAGGTCGGTGCCGGCGTCGGGCTCGGAGTAGCCGATCGCGAAGTGCACGTCGCCCTCGAGGATCCGCTTGAGGAACAGGTCCTTCTGCTTCTCGGTGCCGAAGGCCTGCAGGGTCGGGCCGACCGTCTGGAGGGTCACCGAGGGAAGGTGTACGTCGGCGCGCGCGGCCTCGTTGGCGAAGATCTGCTCCTCGATCCCGCCGAGTCCCTTGCCGCCGTACTCCACCGGCCAGGCGACGCCCATCCACCCGTCGGTCCCCATCTGCCGGATGGTGCGGTGGTAGGCCTCGCCGTGCCGGTCGCTCATCATCTGCACGCGGTCCTCGGGCGAGACCAGCCCGGCGAAGTAGCTGCGCACCTCGTCGCGGAAGGCGCGCTGCTCGGCGGTGAGCTCGGTGCTCTCGTCCGGGGCCTCGTCGCCCGCCGGTGCGGCTGCGAGTGCTGCGTCGACGCCGCCCAGGTGCCGCGCGATGTCCTTGACGCGAGCGAAGTAGCGGTGCAGCGGGTAGGTCTCGTCGACCCCCATGCCGCCGTGCAGGTGGTGACAGGTCTGCAACGCAGCGGGTGCCCGGTCGCAGAACCAGTACGTCGCGATGGCGAGGTCGTCGTCGGCGGGCTCTGCGGCTGTCACCCGGCGGGTCGCCTCCTCGGTGGCCAGGGCCACCATCCGGGAGGTGACGTAGACGTCAGCGATCTGGATCGCGACGCCCTGGAACTCCGCCAGCCGGCGCCCGAACTGCTCGCGCTCCTTGACGTAGCCCGCCGTCAGGTCGCGTGCGCCCGCCAGCAGCCCCTCGCCCTGGAGCAGGAGTCCGGCGACGGCGTACCGGCGCAGGATCCCGGCTGCGTCGTCGCCGAGCACGCCGAGGATCGGGGCGCCGTCGAAGTCGTACGTCGCCTCGGTGCGCCCGCTCGAGGACGGGGTGTCCGTGCGGGTGACGCCTTCGCTGGCCGGGTCGACGAGGGCGACCTGTGCTCCGTCCGGTCCCGTGGCCGAGACGACGAGCAGGGTGGAGCGGTCGGCGAAGTCGTCGTACACCGGGACCGCGAGCTTGCGACCGGTGACGCGCTCGTCCTCGAGCCGCGTCGTTGGTTCGGTGGGAAGCGCCACGCCGATCTCGTGGAGCGCCGGGGCCACGAGCAGGTCGCCGGCGACGATCTGCGGGACGAGGATCTCCTGCTGCTCCGGCGTCGCGGCGAGCGACAGCGGCAACAGCCCGCACACCAGGGTCTCCCGGACGGGCAGGTCGAGCGCCCGCGCAGCCACCTCGCGCACGAGGACGGCCACCTCGACGAGCCCGAGCCCCTCACCACCGTGCTCCGTCGGCGCCGCGAGACCGAGCAGGCCGGCCTCCGCGCAGGCGGCCCAGCTGGCCGCGATCTCGGCGGGACCCTTGTCGAGCACGTCGGCGAGCACCGACCGGATCTCGTCGTGGAGATCAGCCGACACGTCGTCGCTCACGTGGACCCCTTCGTCGTTCGAAAACTGTAACCTGTTCTAGTCTAGGGATTGCCCGGACAACCGCAACCACGAGGACGCATCCATGACACAGCTCGGCAGCTGTCTCGGTGATTCCCTCCGCACCCAGGTGCGGGAGTTCGCCAGCGTCCCCCAGGTGGAGATCCCGAAGGGTCGCTGGCTGAACCTCCCCCGCCGCGGCCGGTCCTGGCTGACGGAGCTGGAGGGTCCGCCCGGCGCCCAGTCCATCGTGCTGCTCCACGCCGTCGGCTGCACCGGCATGCTCACCTGGTTCCCCGTGGTCCACGAGCTCGCGAAGCGCTACCACGTCGTGGTCTTCGACCAGCGGTGGCACGGTCGCGGCATCATCTCGGAGAACTTCTCGTTGCACGACTGCGCCGACGACGTGGCCGCCGTGATCACCGAGCTCGGTCTCGACCGGCCGATCGTCGCGGGTTACTCGATGGGGTCCGTGGTCGCCCAGCGCGTCTGGCGACAGCACCCGGACCTCGTCGGCGGCCTCATCCTCGCCGCGACGACCGACCACTTCCGCACCAACGGGCGCGAGCGCCTGTTCCACTCCGGCATGGAGATCGCCATGGGGTCGGTGCGGATGCTCGCGAAGTCGCGTACGGCGCGCTGGGCAAGCCGTTCGACCGTGGAAGCGCTCGACATCGGCCCCACCGACATGGGCACGTGGGCGCTCAACGAGTGGCGCAGCACCAGCCCGTGGGCGGTGGCCCAGGCCGTCGCCGCGCTCGGACGACACCACTCCACCCCGTGGCTGACCCGGGTCGACGTACCCACGGCGTTCGTGATCCCGACCAAGGACCACGTCATCCCCGCCGAGCGCCAGCGCCGCCTGGCCGCCAAGGTCCCCGGCGCAACCGTCCACGAGGCCCCTTGCGGCCACGCCGGCTGCGTGATGCAGGCCGAGGCCTTCGTACCGACCTTCCTCGAGGCCGTCCACGTCACCGCCGCCCGCGTCCGCGACCGCCACCCGACCGACGATTCGACGTCTGGTGGCCTGGCCGCGCAGGACGCCTGAGAATTTCGGATGATCCCATGCAAACGGACCCCGCTGGCGGCCGATCCAGGGTCCGCCTGGAGGCTGGCGTTGTAGACCGGGCCGGGTCGGGGCGGACCCGAATTCCGGGTAGTCCAGATCGAATGGCCGGTGCCGGGCTGCCCCAGCGGCATATTGATCTGGACTATCCGCTCTTGGCGGTCTTCTTCGCCGCGGCCTTCTTCACCGCGGTCTTCCTGGCGGCGGTCTTCTTGGCCGGCTTCTTCTTGGCCGGCTTCTCGGCTGCCTTGGCCACGGCGTCGTGCAGGGCATCGAGTTCCTGGGGGAACTTCGCGACCAGCTTGTCCGGGTGCGGCACCAGCTCACGGCAGGCGATCGCGCCGACGTGGACCTTGCCGTCGCTCGACATCACCGTGACGTTCAGGCCGGCGCCGTGGAAGACCGGGCCCAGCGGGTAGAGGCCCTCGATCCGGGCCCCCATGAAGAACAGCGGCACCGGCGGACCGGGGACGTTGGAGATGACCAGGTTGTGGATGACCGGGCCGGCGTCGGCCAGCCTGAGCGAGGACACCATCCGTACGGCGAGGCCGAAGGTCCGCGGCGCCGCGAACTCCGCCCAGTCCTGGAGCGTGTCGGCCGGGATCGCCTTGTGGTGGTCCTTCGCGTTGGTGTTCCCCTCGGACACGAGGGCCAGCCGCTCGAGGGGATCCTCGATGTCGGTGCCCAGCCGGGCGAAGATCGTGGAGACCTTGTTGCTGCCGCCCTTCTTCGTCGACTTGCCGCGCACGGAGACGGGGACCGACGCGAGCAGCGAGGTCTCGGGCAGCTCGCCGCGCTCCTCGAGGTAGCGCCGCAGCGCGCCCCCGCTGACGGCCAGCACCACGTCGTTGACGGTCGCACCCTCGACGGCGTTCTTGATGTCCTTGATCTTCGTCAGCGAGAGGTCGCCGATGGCGATCGTGCGGTGGCCGGTGATCGTGCCGTTGAACGAGGTGCGCGGCGCGGTCAGCGGCGCGGCCATCGCCGTACCGCTGCGGGCGCGGGTCAGCGACTTGGTGAGTACGCCGGCGGTCGGCGCGACCAGCTTGGCCACGGCGACCGGCTTGGCCAGGTTGGTCGCGACGCCGCGCGCGAACAGCTCGGTGTCACTGGGCGTCCGGGGCGTCTCCGCCGCCCTTCGGCGCCGTCTCCAGCGGCGGTGCGTCCGGCTCGAGGCTGCACAGGAAGGAGATCGCGTTGGCTCCCGAGACGCCGTCGACCGTGCAGTGGTGCATCTTGGTGAAGACGGCGACCTTGCCCGACTCGAGTCCCTCGATGACGACGAACTCCCACAGCGGGCGAGAGCGGTCCAGCGGGATGCCGGCCATGTGGCCACACAGGTCGGCGAGCTCCTTCTCCCCACCGGGAGTCGGCAGCGCCATCCGGTGCACGTGCCGGTCGATGTCGAAGTCCTCGTCGTCGACCCACACCGGGTGGTCGATGCCGAGCGGGACCTGCTTGAGCTTGCGGTGGAACATCGGGACGCCGTCGATGCGCTTCTCGAGCTCGTCCTTGAACGTCTCGAACGCGTAGCCCTCCGGGATGGTCTCCGGGTCCAGGAGGATGACACCGCAGACGTGCAGCAGCTGCGACGGCGTCTCCAGATAGAGGAAGCTGGCGTCGAGTCCGCTGAGGCGATCCATGGGCGGAGTCTAGACCGATTTGTGAAACACGTTCTAGTTCGTGAGACGTCGCGATCCTCACACCACGCGCGAGGTTTGCGCCCACTAGCCTGCTGGTCATGGCCTACCTCAGACGACAGCTCGTCACGACGGCGTTGACCGCCAACGCCCTGCGTCCCGTCGGCGGACGCTACGCCACCATCCCCGCGTTCTTCGCCGGCTGGCTGGTCAGCGAGCTGGCACCGCAGCTGCTCGTCGCCAGTGCGGCTGACACGGTGGCCGAGCTGGCCCTCCGCCGAGGCGACACCGGTCGTTCGGTCCGCAGGGACCGGCTCGCCCTCGCCCTGGCGGCAGCGTCGACGGCCGGCCTCGGCTACCTGATCGTGAACGCCAACCGGGCCGCGTCCCACGTCGAGACGACGCTGCGCGACGAGCTCGGCGACGACTACCTCGACGAGCTCGAGGACGCCCCGGACGTCGAGGACCTGAAGACCCGGTTCCGCGAGGTCGCGCGTCCGTTCAAGATGGCCAGGCCCGACGTCGAGGTGATCCGGGACGTCAACTACACCGAGGGCGGCAAGCGCGCCCGGCTCGACATCTACCGCCCCAGGGACGTCGACCTCGAGAACGCCCCGGTGCTGGTGCAGATCCACGGTGGTGCCTGGACGATCGGCACCAAGGAGCAGCAGGGCCTGCTGCTGATGAACCGGATGGCCGAGCGTGGCTGGGTCTGCGTGGCGATGAACTACCGGTTGGCGCCGAAGCACCCCTGGCCCGCACAGATCGTCGACGTCAAGAAGGCGATCGCGTGGACCCGCGCGAACATCGCCTCCTACGGCGGGGACCCGTCGTACCTCGTCGCCACCGGTGGCTCCGCCGGCGGTCACCTCGCCGCACTGGCGGCGCTCACCCCGGGCGAGCCGGAGTACCAGCCCGGCTTCGAGGACGCGGACACCAGCGTCGCCGGCTGCGTCCCGTTCTACGGCGTCTACGACCTGGCCGGACTGACCGGCGAGGCCCACGCGGTCCAGCTGCGCGACGACTTCCTGGGGCCGCGCGTGTTCCAGGAGGACCCCGCGAAGCACCTGGAGGACTTCGTCAAGGCCTCGCCCCTGGCCCAGGTGTCGCCCGAGGCGCCTGACTTCTTCGTGCTGCACGGCACGAACGACTCGTTGGTCAACGTGGCCCAGGCACGCGCCTTCGTGGAGAAGCTGAAGTCCGAGTCGAAGGCGACGGTGACGTACGCCGAGTTCCCCGGTGCCCAGCACGCCTTCGAGGTGTTCGGGTCGATCCGCAGCCACCACGTGATCAAGGCCGTCGAGCGCTGGCTGATGCACCACCGCGCCCTCTGGCTGCGCGAGAGCTCGGACGACTCGCCCGAGGGGCAGACCTCGGCCTAGCCTCAGCCTCGGGGTAGCCCGAGGATCCGCTCGCCGGCCACGTTGCGCAGCACCTGGGTGGTGCCGCCGGCGATGGACAGGCAGCGGGTGGTGAGCAGCTCGTGCATGGCCGCCCGGGCCAGCTCGTCGTCGGTGAAGATCCGGTGCCCGAGGAGCTCGACCACGAGCTCCGCGGAGTCCTGCCTGCTGCGTACGCCGACCAGCTTGGCCACGCTCGACTCAGGTCCGGGGCCCTGTCCCGCCAGGGAACGCAACGTCGCGCGCGTGCTGAGCAGCTTGACGACCGTGGCCCAGGCGACCGCCCGACCCACAGCCGCCGCAGCTTCGTGAGACGGGTCCTGGTCTGCCAGCACCTGCAGCGCGCGTTCGACCGAGGTTCCGAGCCCGGACCCGGCCATCGCGACCCGTTCGTTGGCGAGCGTCGTGCGGGCCAGCTTCCAGCCGCCGTTGACCTCGCCGACCACGCAGTCGTCCGGGACGAAGACGTCGTCGAGGAACACCTCGTTGAACATCGACTCGCCGGTGAGCTCGCGCAACGGCCGGACGTCGATGCCTTCGCTGGTCATGTCGACGAGGAAGTAGGTGATCCCGGCGTGCTTCGCCGCGTCGGGGTCGGTGCGCGCCAGGCAGATCCCCCAGTCGGCCCGGTGCGCCAGCGACGTCCACACCTTCTGGCCGGTGAGCCGCCAGCCGTCCCCGTCCCGTGACGCCTTCGTGCGCAGCGCAGCGAGGTCCGACCCGGCACCGGGCTCGCTGAACAGCTGGCACCACTCGATCTCGCCGCGCAGGGTGGGTCCCACGAACCGCTCGCGTTGCTCGTCGGTGCCGTGCCCGAGGATCGTCGGCGCAGCCCAGCCACCGATGCGGAGGTCGGGCCTCGTGACGCCGGCAGCGGCCAGCTCCTCGTCGATGACCAGCTGGTGCACGGGGTCGGCACCCAGCCCGTGGGGCGCGGGCCAGTGCGGTGTCAGGTAGCCGCTCTCGGCGAGCTCGGCCCGCTGCTCGTCGGCGGGCAGGTCGGCGATGCGCCGAGCGCGTGCCCGGACCTCGTCGCGCTGCTCGTCGTCGGCCGCGTCGAGGTCGATGTGCAGGTGGCGGCGTACGCCATCGGCCCCGGCGAAGGACTCCAGCCGCGCTGCGGCGTCGTGGACGGAGCCCACCTCCGCACGCAGCGCGAGCGCACGCCGCAGGTAGAGGTGGGCGTCGTGCTCGAACGTGAAGCCGACCCCGCCGAGCACCTGGATGCACCCCTTGGCCACCTCGACGGCACCGTCGAAGCACACGGTTCCGGCGACCGCTGCTGCGAACGCCGCCTGCTCGGGCGCCTCGTCGAACGCGCGAGCGGCGTCCCAGGCGGCCGCGGTCACCGACTCGGAGGTCTCGAGCATCTCCGCACACAGGTGCTTGATCGCCTGGAAGGAGCCGATGGGCTTGCCGAACTGCTCCCGCGTCCCCGCGTAGGCGACCGCCGTGTCCAGGCACCAGTGCGCGACACCCGAGGCCTCGGCGGCGGCCAGGGCCACGAGGACGGCGCGCAGGCGGTCCGGCTCGAGACCTCGCACGACCGTGCCCTCCAGGTCGTCAGGTCGGCGCGCGACGTACGACGGCTGAGGTCCGGCGACACCCCGGGGGCCAGGTCGACGCCGGCCAGCGGCACCAGCACCACGTCGTCGCCCCGGATGACCAGGGCGTGGGTGGCTCCGGGCGCGTCGAAGACGATCCCGTCGGCGCCGAGGGCGAGCGCGACCCGCATCTCCCCCGCCGCCACCGGGCCAGCGAGATCGCCGAGGACCACCGAGGCGACGGCCGTGCCCAGCAGCGGCCCCGGGACGAGCGCCTCGGCCGCAGCCTCGAGCGCCACGGCGAGGTCCAGGACCGAGCCGCCGGCTCCGCCGAGGTCCTCGGGTACGGCGATCCCGGCGAGCCCCATCTCCGCCACCGCAGCGCTGTGCTCCGCGAACTCCGCAGCCGGGTCGTCCTCGGCTGCGCGCGCGGCCTCGATCCCGCCGAGCGAGCCGGCCCACTTCCCGAACGCGTCAGCCAGCTCGACGTGATCGTCGCTGATCCCGATCGGCACGTGTCGCCACCTTCCGCTGGTCCTCGTCACCCAAAACTAGAACGTGTTCCAATCATGCCATGGGCCCGCCCGGACGTCATACGACGTGGTCGCCAGGGCGGCCAGTTCGTATGACGTCCGCGGGACGTCATGCGCAAGGTCGCCCGGACCGCCAGCTCGTATGACGCAGGACCGGCCTAGGCTGCCGCCGTGACCGAGATGCCAGCCGACCTGCTGACCCACGCCCGCGCAGCGAAGGGCTTCATGCCCGAGGACGAAGGGGCGTTGCTGCACCGCACGGCGCTGGCCAACCTGTACGCCGGACCGGCGCTGGAGATCGGCACCTACTGCGGCAAGTCCGCGATCTACCTGGGAGCAGCGGCCCGCGAGGCGCAGAGCACGGTGTTCACGCTCGACCACCACCGTGGCTCGGAGGAGAACCAGGCCGGCTGGGAGCACCACGACCCGAGCCTGGTCGACGACGAGACCGGTCTGATGGACACGCTGCCCGTCTTCCGGGCCACCATCGCCGGCGCCGGGCTGGAGGACGAGGTGGTCGCGGTGGTGGGCCGCTCCACGACCGTCGCCGAGCACTGGCGTACGCCGCTCGCGCTCCTCTTCATCGACGGCGGGCACGCCGAGGAGCACGCGCAGAACGACTACACCGGGTTCGCCCGCTGGGTGCAGCCCGGCGGCGTCCTGGTGATCCACGACGTCTTCGAGCGTCCCGAGGACGGCGGCCAGGCGCCGTTCCACGTCTGGGAACGCGCGGTCGAGAGCGGCGCGTTCACACCGGACGAGACGGTCGGCTCGATGCGCGTGCTGCGCCGGACCTCAGGTGCGGCCGGAGAACACGTCGGCTGACACGTCGTCCGCACAGCCGCACTCGAGCCCGATCTCGCGGAACGGCGCGGCCAGCGTCTCCCCGCGCATGATCCCCGAGGCGGGAGAGGTGCGGGACAGCTCGTCGGCGGCGAGGATCACGGCCGCCGCCGTGTAGGTGGTCTGCTCCACCGGCCAGAAGACGTTCTCGGGGTGCACCGAACCGGTCCAGTAGCTGCCGTTCTCGTGGCGCAGGTGCTGCATGTCGGCGTACAGCCTCAGTGCCCGGGGGTGGTCGTCGAGGGAGTCGAGCGCCATCACCAGCTCGCAGGTCTCGGCGCCCGTCACCCACGGGTTGGTGTCGACGCAGCGGATGCCGAGACCAGGCTCGACGAAGACGTCCCAGCGGGAGTCGATCAGCTCGACACCGGCCTGGCCACGCACTGCCCCACCGAGCACCGGGTAGTACCAGTCCATCGAGAACGTCGACTTGTCCAGGAACAGGTCCCGGTGCTCGCGCAGCGCGTGCCCGAGGCGACCGCCCGCGAGCTCCCACTCCGGCTGCGGATCGTCCATCAGCTCGGCCAGAGCGACACCGGCACGCAGCGACTGGTAGATGCTCGACGAGCCGGCGAGCAGCGCCTCGCGGTTGATCCGCGCCGGTCCGTGCTCGTCCCACTCCTGCGACCAGGCGATGCCACCGAACGGCAGCTGCATCCCGACCACGAAGTCCAGCGCCCGGCGTACGACGGGCCACATCCGCGCCACGAAGAGCAGGTCGCGCCGCAGCATCCAGTGGTGCCAGACACCGACGGCGAGGTACGCCGTCATGTTGGTCTCACCGCTCGCGTCCTCGACCTCGCCGGCGACGATCTTCATCGCCCAGGAACCGTCGTGGCGCTGGTGGCGCAGGCACCACTCGTAGGCCGCCGCCGCCGCGTCCTGCTCGCCGGCGACGTGCAGCGCCATCGCGGCCTCGACGTGGTTCCAGACGTCGACGTGCTCCCCGACCGTCCACGGGACGGCGCCGTCCGGCTCCTGCATGGAGACGATGGAGGCAGCCGTCTCGGCGACCTGCTCGCTCGTGAGCACGCCGTCGACCGACGGGATCGGATGGGTCCGGGGCACGCGCACTACTCCGGCTTGCGGAGGTAGAGCACCATGCTCTTCCCGATCATCGGGTTGAGCACCTTCTCCGCTCCGCGGGTCAGCGTGCTCCAGCGCGGCGTACGCATGATGTCCCAGACCAGCACCTGGTGGTAGGCCTTCACGAGCGGGTTCTCGTCGTTGTCGACGCCGACGGCACACTTGAGCCACCAGTACGGCGCGTGCAGCCCGTGCGCGTGGTCCTTGCCCTCGAACTCCATCCCGGCGTTGACCAGCTTGCCGATCAGCTCCTTGTCGGAGTAGATCCGGATGTGGCCGCCAGGGGTGTTGTGGTAGTCGTCCGACAGCTTCCAGCAGACCATCTCCGGGCAGCCAGCGCGGCACCGTGACGGCCATCGTGCCGCCGGGGCGCAGCACCCGCACGAGCTCCTCGATGGCCTGGATGTCGGCGGGGATGTGCTCGAGGACCTCGGAGGCCACCACCCGGTCGAACTCGCCGTCGGCGAAGGGCAGGGCGAGCGCATCGCCCTCCTTGATGTCGGCCTCGGCACCCGCGGGCACCTCGCCGGCCTCCTTCATCGCGCCGAACAGCTCGAGCACCCCCGCGAGCTCGTCGGCGTCCTGGTCGAAGGCGATCACGTCGGCGCCGCGGCGGTACATCTCGAAGGCGTGGCGCCCGGCGCCGCAGCCCATGTCGATGACCCGGTCACCGGGGAGCAGCCCGAGCCGCTCGAAGTCAACGGTCAGCATTGGTCACTCCCTGTGTCTTCGAAACCACTTCCTCGTACGCCGCGGCCGTGGCCTCGGCCACCGCACGCCAGCTGAACTTCTCCAGCACTCGCTCACGACCTGCCTTGCCCATCCGGGCGCGGCGCTCGGGGTCGTCGAGCATGGCCTGCAGCGCCAGCTCGAGCTCGCCCACGTCACCCGGCGTGACGAGGTCGGCGCACAAGCCGTCCGGCCCGACCACCTCCGGGATCGCACCGGCCCTGCTCACCACCAGCGGGGTCTCACAGGCCATCAGCTCGGCGGTCGGCAGCGAGAACCCCTCGTAGAGGGAGGGGACGCAGGCGATCTCCGCCGAGCCCATCACCTCGACCAGCTCGGCATCGCTGATGCCGCTGACGAACGAGACGTGCTCGCCGATGCCGAGGTGCTCGATCAACCGCTCGGTGCGACCACCAGGGGTGGGCCGGGTGACGAGGAGCAGCTCGACCTCGCGCTCGGTGCGCAGCTTGGCGAACGCCTCGAGCAGCGTCGCGATCCCCTTCATCGGCGCGTCCGCGCTGGCCATCGCGACGATGCGACCGGGCACCCGGGGCTTGGTCGGCGGCCCGAAGACGTCGTCGACGCCCAGCGGGATCACCTGGATGTCGGCGTCGTCCACGCCGAAGTCCTTGACGATGTCGTGCCGGCTGGACTCGGAGACGGTGAGGATCTTGCCGACCTGACGGGCGACCTTGCCCTGCATCCGAAGGAAGCCGTACCACCGGCGCAAGGTCAGCTTCTTGCGCCGGGTGGGCGCTGCTTCCATGTCGATGCGCCGGTCGAAGGTGATCGGGTGGTGGATGCTCGTGACCAGCGGGAAGCCCATCTCGGCGATGTCGAGCATGCCGTAGGCGAGCACCTGGTTGTCGTGCACGATGTCGAAGTCGTGCTGCCGGCCCTTCAGCAGCCGGGCCACGCGCTTGCCGAACGTCCTGGGCTCCGGGAAGCCGGCCGTGCACATCGTCAGGAACTCCTCGACGTCGATCAGGTCGCGGAACTCCGAGGGCTTCGGCACCCGAAAGGGGTCCGGCTCGCGGTAGAGGTCCAGGCTCGGGACCTTGGTGAGGCCGACGCCCTCGTCGAGCTCGGGGTAGGGCTGGCCGGAGAAGACCTCCACGGAGTGTCCGAGTGCGACCAGCTCGCGGCTGAGGTGACGGATGTAGATGCCCTGGCCGCCGCAGTGCGGCTTGCTCCGATAGGACAAGAGTGCGACGCGCAAGGATGGCCTCTCCGGGCCCCTTGGCGGTGTCGCTCCGGCGTGGGACCGCCGTTGGAAGAACTGAAACGTGTTTCTATTATGCCGGACCTGACTGATAACCTCGGACCGCGGGGTCCACTGACAAGTCTGCGGGCCACAGCCACTGAAATCACGTCCGGGAGGTTGGGAGCATGGCCACCGTGAGCTCCCTCGCCTACGAGGACCTCGGCTCGGCCGCCCAGCGCGATCGCCGCCGGCGCATCCTGGACGCCACCGTCGCGCTCGCCTCCAAGGGCGGCTTCGACGCGGTCCAGATGCGCGCCGTCGCCGAGCAGGCGGACGTCGCGCTCGGCACGCTCTACCGCTACTTCCCCTCGAAGATCCACCTGCTCGTCTCGGCGCTCGCCCGCCAGTTCGAGGAGACCGAGGTCGCCCTGGGCCGCCGGGTCAACCCGGGTGACACCCCGGCCGAGCGAGTCACCTACGTGCTCTCCCGGGCCACGCGCAGCCTCCAGAAGGAACCCAACCTGACCGAGGCGCTCACCCGCGCCTTCATGTTCGCCGACTCCTCCGTCGCCGGTGAGATCCACGTGGTCGGGCTGCGCCTGACCACGATGCTCAACCGCGCGATGCAGGGCGCCGACTACGTCGAGGGCGCCGAGCCCACCGACGAGGAGATCGCCGTGGCCCGCGTGATCAGCGACGTCTGGCTGGCCGCCCTGGTCGCCTGGGTGACCGGCCGCTCCACGGCAGCCGAGGTCGCCGACCACCTCGAGACCGCGGTCCGCCTCATCCTGCGCTGATCGACCCCGCCGACCTGAGCGTTCTCGCCGAGGTCGAGAGAGAGCCGAGGACCGAGCCTGTCGTCGAAACCACCCTGTCATCCCTGGTCTCGGGCACGCGTCATCTGTGACGCTCGCGGGTCGGTTCTCGACCACTCGGCGGGTATCGGGTCAGCCTCCGAACGCATGGGTGGCGGTGGCGCCGCCGTCGATGGCGAGCTCCGCCCCGGTGACGAAGCTGGACTCGTCGCTGGCCAGGTAGACGTACGCCGGGGCGATGTCGCTGGGGTGGCCGACCCGCTTGAGGGCGACCTTGCCGGCGCCGAACTCCATCGCCGCGTCACCACCGTGCACGCGCGTCATCGGGGTGTCGATCATGCCGGGGTGCACCGAGTTGACCCGGATCCCCTGCGGGCCCAGCTCCAGTGCGGCCGCCTTGGTCATCCCGCGGATCGCGAACTTGGTCGCGGAGTAGCCCGCGCAGAAGGCCATCCCGGCCAGGCCCTCGATCGAGGAGGCGTTGACGATCGAGCCGCCGCCGTTCTGGCGCATGGTCGAGACGACCGACTTCATCCCGAGGAAGCAGCCCAGCTGGTTCACGCGGAAGAGCAGCTCGAACTCCTCGACCGGCATCTTCTCCACCTCGCCGAAGCGCAGGATGCCGGCGTTGTTGACCAGCACGTTGACCGGCCCGAACTGCTCGTTGGCCTCCGCCACGAGTGCCTGCCACGAGGCTTCGTCACTGACGTCGTGCGTCCGGAAGTACGCCGCGTTGCCGTGCTCCTCCGCGAGCTCGTCGGCCAGCAGCTTGCCGGGCTCCTCGGCGATGTCGGCGATCACGACCTGGGCGCCCTCCTCGACGAACGCGCGCGCGATCGCCGCGCCCTGTCCCTGTGCCGCGCCGGTGACGATGGCGCGCTTGCCCTGCAGTCTGTTCATCGGTCTTCCTTAGAGGTTCATGACGGAGTCGGCCGAGAAGCCGACCGACGGGTCGCGGTCGGCGAAGAAGCTGCCCAGTCCTGCGTCGAGCTGGGCGAGGTCCCAGGTGTCCCCGGTGGCGTCGAAGCGCTGCTCGACGACGGGGGCCGCGAGCAGGGCCACCATCCCGCCGTACACGACGAAGACCTGGCCGGTGATCCGCGCTGCCGCGGGCGAGGCGAGGTAGGCGACGAGCGGAGCCACGTGGTCGGCCGAGTAGGGGTCGACCGCCTGACCCGACTCGTCCTCGCCGAACACCTCGGCGGTCATCGCGGTGCGGGCACGCGGGCAGATCGCGTTGGCCCGCACGCCGACCCGGGAGAGGCCGCGCGCCGTGGAGAGGGTGAGCGCGGTGATTCCGGCCTTGGCGGCGGCGTAGTTGGCCTGACCGGGCGAGCCGGTGAGGAAGGCCTCGGAGGCGGTGTTGACGACGGCCGCGTCGACGGGTTCGCCGGTCTCCTTGTAGATCCCGCGCCAGTACGCCGCGGCGTTGCGCGAGAGCAGGAAGTGGCCACGCAGGTGCACCTTGAGGACGAGGTCGAACTCCTCGTCGGTCATGTTGAACAGCATCTTGTCGCGGGTGACGCCGGCGTTGTTGACCACGACGTCGAGCCGGCCGATCGTCGACCGCGGCCTGGAGCATCGCCTCGGCGGTGGCGCTCTCCCCGACGTCGCCGGGCACCACGAGGGCCTCGACCCCGACGGCGCGGATCTCCTCCGCCGCCTCCTCCGCTGCGCCCGGGAGGTCGTTGAGCACGACGTTGGCACCGGCGTGGGCCAGCGCAAGGGCCTCGGCCCGGCCGAGCCCGGCGCCTGCACCGGTGACGACGGCGACCCTCCCCTCGAGGGACAACGGGTCGGCTGATGGTGGATCTGCGGGCATGCTCACTCCTCGACGAGGCTGATCGCCGACTGGGGCAGGACGCGACCGCCTGCTCCACGATCGCCAGCTGCTCCTCGGTGACGTTCTCGTCGAGGATCTGCAGGAAGTCGTCGTCGTCGACCTGGAAGTGGTCGGGCGCCAGCGCCTCGCACATCGCGTTGGACTCGCACAGGTCGAAGTCGACCTTGATCTTCTTCATCGTTCCTCCGTCACTGCTGTTGGCTGTCGTTGCGGGTGGTTTCGAGACGCTCGCTCCTCAGCCA
>CAWJGX010000009.1:0-111295 GCA_963842565.1 uncultured Actinomycetota bacterium
CACCTCGTCCGCACGGGGTTGGCACCTCACTCATGGAGCAGGTGTCATGACTGGTCGGCGCCGTGACCGAAGCGGTGCCGGAGCCAGACGAACGTCTACGGGGCCGCGACCAAAGGCGTACCGGCCAGGTCCAGGTGACGTCCTTTCGAAGCGCTGCCATGGCCGTGTGGCCGATGCGCGCGACCGGTGTCCTCCGCCATCGTCGAGGTATCGACACCGACCCGGGAGACATCGCCATGAAGCAGGTTCAGGAACGCCCACCGACCACGACGCTGGATACGGAGACGACGACGGACGACGGCCCCCCAGTCGCAGGGCGGCTGCCGGTCTGGCAGCTGAACGTGCTGCGGGTGGGCTACCTCGTGATGGGGGTCGGGCTCGCTGTGGTCAAGTGGCCCCTCCTTCTCGACCGCGGGTCCTGGACGCTGGAGGAAGGCACCATCGAAGCGCTCCTGGTGGCCATGTCGCTCCTGGCCCTGCTGGGTGTCCGGTACCCCGTCCGCATGCTGCCCATCTTGCTGTTCGAGGTCACCTGGAAGCTCATCTGGCTCGGGGTCGTGGCGCTTCCGCTCTGGGCGGACGACACGCTCGAGGGCGCCACTCGCACGCAGGCTGGTGAGGTCTTGTGGGTGGTCATCATCATCGCCGTGATTCCGTGGCGTCACGTGTTCGCCCAGTACGTGAC
The DNA here is from genome assembly GCA_963842565.1 of uncultured Actinomycetota bacterium. Classification (GTDB taxonomy): domain Bacteria; phylum Actinomycetota; class Actinomycetes; order Propionibacteriales; family Nocardioidaceae; genus Marmoricola. Next base: position 686 of record CAWJGX010000009.1, read on the forward strand.
CGCGCCCGCCGACCCGTGGAGACGGAGCCGGTAGTCAGTTCAGCGGAGCGTGCGTGACGTCACCCGCTGAGTCGCTCGCCCGACTCGGCGTCGAAGACATGGACTTCGTGCGCGTCCGTGGTCACGTAGAGCACGTCTCCCTTGTGAACGTTCTGACGGGCGCCGACCCGGACGATGATGTTGCTGGGCGTGCCCTCCACGCCGCTGGTGCCGTAGACGAAGGCATCGGAGCCGAGCTCCTCGACGACCGTGACCCGGACCGGCAGACCGCCGTCCTCAGCGCCCACGACGCGCCACGCCTCGGGTCGCACGCCGATGACGACACGTCCTGTCATCCGCTTCTCGGCAATCTCGTCGACCGGGACGTGGTAGTTGCCGATCCTGGCCTGGCCCTCGACGGCGGTCGCCTCGAGGAGATTCATCTGCGGGGAGCCGATGAACCCGGCCACGAACAGGTTGATCGGCTTGTCGTACAGCTTCAGCGGGGTGTCGACCTGCTGGAGGTAGCCGTCCTTCATCACCGCGACCCGGTCACCCATCGTCATCGCCTCGACCTGGTCGTGGGTGACGTAGACGGTGGTGACCCCGAGGTCCTGCTGGATCTTGGCGATGTCGGTGCGCGTCTGGACGCGCATCTTGGCGTCGAGGTTCGACAACGGTTCGTCCATGCAGAACACCTGAGGCTTGCGGACGATCGCCCGGCCCATGGCGACGCGCTGCCGTTGACCACCGGAGAGGGCCTTCGGCTTGCGGTCGAGGTACTCCGTCAGGTTCAGGATCCGCGCAGCTTCGGCGACCCGCTCCTTGCGCTCGCTCTCCTTCATCTTCGCCATCTTCAGCGCGAACCCCATGTTGTCCGCGACGGTCATGTGCGGGTACAGGGCGTAGTTCTGGAACACCATGGCGATGTCGCGGTCTTTGGGCGGTAGGTCGGTGATCTCCCTGTCACCGATGAAGATGTGCCCGTCGTTGACCTCCTCGAGGCCGGCGAGCATCCGCAGGGTCGTGGACTTGCCGCACCCCGACGGGCCGACGAGGACCATGAACTCGCCGTCCTCGATGTCGAGGTCGATGCCGGGCACTGCGGGCTTGTCCATCCCCGGGTACCAGCGCTGTGCCTTCTGGAAGCTGACTGTTGCCATGGTTATCTCCTCACCGGCAGGAACGTGCCGGACGATCCGTTGTGATTGACATCAGGGGAGGGGGCCGGTGGGGCAGGGTGCCCGCGGGCGTTCACGGCGCAGCCGCCGTGGAAGCGCGGATGACGAGCGCGGTGGCGAGCTCGACGTGGTTTGACTCGATCTTCTCGCCGGCGAGCAGGCGCAGGACCGTGCGCAGCGCGACGGCGCCCATCTCCTGCAACGGCTGGCGCACCGTGGTCAGCGGGGGCGAGGCGATGCGGGCGATCTCGGTGTCGTCGAAGCCGACGATGCTGAGGTCCTCGGGCACCGACAGGCCGACCGAGCGTGCCGCTTCGATGACGCCTCGGGCGAGCTCGTCACTGGCCGCGAAGATCGCGGTCGGCCGTTGCACGAGCGACAGGAGCCCGGGAGCTCCCTGGATCCCGTCCTCGTAGTGGAAGTCCTGGGTGCTGTGCACGTACTCCTCCGGAAGGTCGACTCCGGCCGCCTCGAGCGCGGAGCGAAAGCCCCCCAGGCGCGCCTGGCTGCACTCCGCCGACGCGCGGCCGCCCAGGTAGGCGATGCGTCGGTGTCCGAGCTCGACGAGGTGCTGGGCGGCGGCCTGACCGCCCCGGAAGTTGGTCGACCCCACGCTGATGATGTCGCGCGACGGGACGTTCATCGGGTCGATCACGACGAGCGGCAGTCGCATCCGGGCGAGTGCGGTGATCTCTTCGTGTCCGAGCTCGTCGGTCACGGCGATGACGGCTCGGCGACCGTTGATGGCGAGGTTGCGCGCCCACGTGCCGGCCTCGAGGCTCGCCGACGGTTGTTGGTCGACCGGCTTCACGCCGATCGTCACCGCCACACCGAGCTCCGCGGCCGCGGCAGCGACGCCCTGGACGATCTCGGAGGAGTAGCAACCGATCTTGCCTCGGAAGGTCAGCTCGACGGTCGGGTGCTGCTCGATCGTCTTCAGCCGACCGCCGTAGTCATGGGTGCGGAGCATCTCCTGCACCCGGGCACGCGTCGCCGGCGAGACGTCGCGCCGACCGTTGAGCACCTTGGAGACCGTGGCGATCGAGACGCCCGCCGACGCGGCCACCGTGGCCAGCGTGGTGCGGGGCTCCGTCGTCGACATCTCGGTCCTCTCTCGTGCCGGGTGGCTAGTGGCTCGGTCGCAGCTCGACGCGCGCGGGCGTGTCCAGACGACGGTCGTGACCGACGATGCGGGTGGCACCGGTGAGCTGGACGGGGATCCGGGCTCCTTCGTCGGCGGCCGAGGTGCCGACGATGAGCTGCACCTCGCCAGTCTCGACGATCCGGTCCATCGCCGGGTCGGTGTAGGCAGTGCGGTCGGCGTGCACGTCGAAGACGACCTCCGCCGAGGCCCCTGGCTCGAGGTGGACCCGCGCGAAGCCGATCAGCTGCCTGACGGGCCGGGCCACGCGTGCCACCGGGTCGTGCAGGTAGAGCTGGACGACCTCGTCGCCGGACCGGTCGCCGGTGTTCGTCACGACCACGCTGACCTCCACCGCCTCGTCGGTGCCGATCTCCTCGGCACTGGCGCGCACCTCGCCCAGCTCGAAGGAGGTGTACGACGCGCCGTACCCGAAGGGGTAGAGCGGTGTGGAGTCGACCGTGGTGATGCCCGCACTCTCGATGCCGCCCAACGGCGGCTGGAGGTAGGTGCTCGGCTGGCCGCCCGCACGGCGGGGGAGCTGCACCGGCAGCTTGCCACCGGGGCACAGCCGTCCGGAGAGTACGCCGGCGATCGCCGACCCGCCCTCCTCGCCGGGGAAGAACGACTGCACCAGGCCCGCGAGGCGTTCGTGCACGGTGCCCAGCGCGTAGGGACGACCGGAGACGACGACCAGGACCACCGGCGTCCCGGTCGCGAGCAGCTCCTCGACCAGCTCGGCCTGGACACCCGGCAGCCGGAGGTCCTCTGCGTCGCATCCCTCGCCGGAGGAACCGTGGCCGAACAGACCGGCGAGGTCGCCGACGAAGGCAAGGCAGAGATCGGCGCCACGCGCGGCGGCCACGGCTGCCGGGAACCCGCTGCGGTCCTCGCCCATCACGGCACACCCGGTCTCGTGGACGATCTCCACCTCGCCCAGCTCGGCCCGCAGTGCATCGAGGGCCGTGGGGACCTCGATGCCCAGGCCCGCACGCGGGTGGCGCGGCAGCACGTGGTTGGGGAACGCGTAGCAGCCCATGAACGTCAGTGGGTCGTCGGACGTGGGACCGACCACCGCCACCTTCTGCGGCAGCGGCCGCTGGTCGCTCTTGATGGGCAGCGCTGTGCCGGCGTCGAGCAGGACGACCGAGCGCTCGGCGACCTCGCGGGCCAGCTCCCGGTTGGCCGGTGAGTCGAGGTCGACCCCGGCGGCGTTGGCGACCGACGCCTCGGGCGTCCAACCGGCGTCGAGCAGGCCGAGCTGCGCCTTGGCGAGGAGCGCGCGACGGGCAGCCCGGTCGACGAACGTCTCGTCGAGCGTTCCGGAGCGGACCAGCTCCACGAGTCCGTCGCCGTACCCGAGCGTGTCCGGCAGCTCGACGTCGATGCCTGCCTCGAGGGCCAGTGCACCGGCCTCGGCGAAGCCGGCCGCGACCCGGTGCATGGAGGCCAGGAACGGGACCGCCCAGTAGTCGGAGACAACCGTGCCCTCGAAACCCCACTCGTCGCGCAGCACCTCGGTGAGCAGCCACGGGTTGGCACCCGCCGGGACGCCGTCGACGTCGGAGTAGGAGTTCATCACCGAGCCGACGCCGCCGATCGCGACCGCCATCTCGAACGTGGGCAGGATGACGTCGCGCAGCTCACGGAGGCCCATCGACACCGGTCCGTGGTTGCGGGCGGCACGCGACGCGGAGTAGCCGGCGAAGTGCTTCAAGGTCGCGATCACGCCGGCCGACTGGAGACCCTGGACGTAGGCGGTGCCCAGCGAGCCCACGAGGAAGGGGTCCTCGCCGAGGGTCTCCTCGACCCGTCCCCACCGGTAGTCGCGCACCACGTCGAGCACGGGGGAGAGGCCCTGGTGCACGCCCAGGGCAGCCATGTCGCGGCCGATCATCGCGGCCATCCGGCGGACCAGATCGGGGTCCCAGGTCGCGCCCCAGGCGATGGCGGCGGGATAGACCGTGGCGCCGTACGCCGTGAAACCGGTCAGGCACTCCTCGTGCACGAGTGCGGGGATGTCGAAGCGGGAGGACTCGATGACGATGCGTTGCTGGTGGACCAGCTCGTCCGCACCCTCGGCCACCGAGACCGGCTCGCTCCCGTAGACCCGGGTGAGGTGCCCGAGCCCGTGCCGGCTCGCCTCGGCCAGCGGCACCGTGCCCGATGCGGCGAACACGTCCTGCATCGGTGCCACCTGCAGGTCGGTGTCCTCGACACCAGGCTCGCCCGCCAGGTTGTTGCCCACCCAGCGGCTGCCCAGCTGGCCGACCTTCTCCTCCAGGGTCATCGCTGCCAGGAGCAGCTCGACCCGCTCGGGGAGAGGGCGGGTCTCGTCCTGCCACGCCCGTCCCGGCTGGGCCGCGGGCTGCGGCGTCACGACATCGGTCACGAGTCCTCCTGACGGTGAGACGGGGCTCCGCGGGGGCCGAAACATGTTTCGGTCCGTTGGGCGCAGGGGCGGCGCACCCGCACAGTACCGCCACCCGGGCCCGATGGAAACGCCTGCACGAGCCCGTGGATTTGCGCTCAGGTCTCGGAATGAAAACGTTTGCATGTGATGCTTGACACTCCCCGCGCATCGGCCTAGCCTCCCGTCAACTCGACGTGGTGGGACCGAAACTTCTTTCGGTCTGCAGTCATGGTCGAGCGGTCGCCCGTGGACCGGGCGACGTGTCGTGCACTGACGAGCCGTGGTGGTCGCGGTCGTCGACGTGGAGGTGAACCATGGAACCGATGAACACGTCCCGCCGCAATTTCCTGCGCCTCGTCGGGCTCGGCGTCCCGGTGAGCGTGGCCCTCGTGGCCTGCGGCGGCGAACCCAGCCAGACCGGCGCCGGAGGCGGATCCGGTGGCGGCAAGGGGGTCGCGTCGTACTGGACGCTGTCCGGCAAGCCGCAGGAGGAGATCCGCAAGGACACGATCGCGCGGTTCAACAAGGCGAACCCGAAGACGACGATCAAGGAGACGCTCTTCGCCAACGACGCCTACAAGCAGAAGGTGAAGACCGCGATGGGTGCCGGCAAGGGCCCCACGCTGATCTGGGGCTGGGGCGGCGGCGGACTGAAGAGCTACGTCGACGCGGGCCAGGTCGAAGACATGAGCGACTTCTTCGCCCAGAACCCCGAGCTCAAGGACAAGATCTTCCCCTCCGCGTTCGGGGCGGCGACGGTCAACGGCAAGCTCTACGCGATGCCGATCGAGACCGTGGCGCCGATCGTGCTGTTCTGGAACAAGAAGATGTTCGACCAGGTCGGTGCGGAGCCCCCGCAGTCATGGGGCGACATCTTGGACCTCGTCCCCAAGTTCAACGCCAAGGGGATCGCCCCGTTCTCGCTGGCGGGGCAGTCGCTGTGGACGAACATGATGTGGCTGGAGTTCCTCTACGACCGCATCGGAGGCTCGGAGGTGTTCCAGTCCGTCTTCGAGGGCGAGAAGGGCTCCTGGGCCCAGCCGGCCTCGTTGAAGGCGCTGGCGGAGGCGCAGAAGCTGGTCAAGGCCCAGGGCTTCCAGAAGGGATTCCAGTCCACGGTCGCCGACCAGAACGCCGACCAGGCGCTGCTCTACACCGGCAAGGCCGCCATGATGCTGCACGGCGCATGGACCTACGGGTCGATGAAGGACCAGGGCGGCGACTTCGTCACCGGTGGCGACCTGGGCTACATGAACTTCCCGCCCGTCGACGGCGGCAAGGGCAACCCCAAGGACACCGTCGGCAACCCGGGTCAGTACGTCTCGATCTCGTCCAAGGCCTCGAAGGAGGCCAAGGATGCCGCCATGAAGATGCTCTCCACCACGATGCTCGACGACACCGAGGTCAAGAAGTGGATCGACATCGGCAACATCCCGGTCGCGAAGTCTGCGAGCGACCAGATCAGTGCCGTGTCCGACAAGAACGACAAGGCATGGCTGCAGTTCGTCTACGACACCTCGAGCCAGGCCTCCGTGTTCGCGCAGTCGTGGGACCAGGCGCTGCCGCCCGCCCAGGCCACGGCGCTGCTCGACAACATCGGCAAGCTGTTCCAGCTGAGCATCAGCCCCGCGCAGTTCGCCGCCAACATGAACAAGACGATCGGTACATGACCACCCAGGCTGCCCCACCCGCGTCCCGCGCGTTCGAGTCGACGGGACGTTCGGGCGGGGCAGCACGGGCCGGTGGCCTGGATGGCGCTTCCGGCCCTGGCCGTCTTCCTGTGCTTCGCGGTCGTCCCTCTCGTGGGCGTGCTCGCGCTCAGCTTCACCCAGTGGGACGGGCTCGGACCGATCCGGCCGGCCGGGTTCAGCAACTGGCGCGGGGCTCTCGGCGACCCTCAGCCTGCTCCACTCGCTCTTGGTGACCTTCGAGGTGATGCTGTTCTCCTGGCTGGTGCAGACGCCGATCGCCCTCCTGCTCGGGGTCTTCATGGCAGGGCGGCACCGCTACCGCGCCGTGCTCGCGGTCTTCTTCTTCATCCCGCTCCTGCTGAGCGCAGCCGCGATCGCGGTCACGCTACAAGGCGTTGCTCGACCCGAACTTCGGCCTCGGGCCTGGACTGCACTCCTCGCTGCTCACCCAGAACTGGCTGGGTCGAGCCGGCGCTGGCCATGGGCGTGATCATCTTCATCGTCTCCTGGCAGTTCATCCCGTTCCACGCGCTGATCTACCAGGGTGCCGTGCGCCAGATCCCGCAGTCCCTCTACGAGGCGGCGTCCCTGGACGGTGCGGGACGCGTCCGCACGTTCTTCAGCATGACCCTGCCCCAGCTCAAGCACACGATCATCACCTCCTCCACCCTGATGGTGGTGGGGTCGCTGACGTTCTTCGACCTCATCTTCGTGTTGACCGAGGGTGGGCCCGGTGACTCCACCAGGGTGCTGGCGCTGGACATGTACCGGCGCGGGTTCCAGGCCAACCAGATGGGGCCGGCCAGCGTGATCGCCGTCATCCTCGTCCTCGTCGGCCTCGGCCATCGCCCTGGGGCTGCACCGGCTCGGCGGCGACGCCGACGAGAGCCAGCTGGAGGGGATCTGAGATGACCACTCTTCTTGGGGCCACGCTCGACGAGCCCACCGAGCAGGCCGCGCACCCGGCCTCCCGGGCGGCCGGCCGTGGTGCGGGGGGCCGCAACTGGCTGGCCGGTCTGGCCGGCTGGTTCTGGCTGGCCGTGGTCCTGATCCCGCTCTACTGGATCGTGATCACCAGCTTCAAGCAGTCGAGCGACTACTACCAGGAGAACGCGTTCGCGCCACCGTCCAACCCGACGCTGGACAACTACCGCCTGGTGCTCCAGAACGACTTCGTGCACTACTTCGTCAACAGTGTCGTCGTCGCGGTGGGCACCACCGTGCCGACCGTCCTGCTCGCCCTGATGGCGGCGTACGCGATCGTGCGCGGGGCCACCAGCAAGTGGCTCAAGCGGATCCAGGGCCTGTTCCTGATGGGCCTGGCCATCCCGCTGCAGGCGGCGATCATCCCGATCTTCCTGGTGATCATCAAGCTGGGCCTCTACGACAGCCTCGCCGCCATCGCGATCCCGTCGGTCGCCTTCGCCATCCCGCTGGCGGTCCTGGTGCTGACCAACTTCCTGCGCGACGTCCCCCGCGACCTGTTCGAGTCGATGCGGCTCGACGGAGCGAACGAGTGGACCATGCTCTGGCGACTCGCGTTCCCGCTGACCAGGCCGGCCATGGTGACCGTCGCCATCTACACGGGCGTGACCGTGTGGAACGGCTTCCTGCTGCCGCTCGTGCTGACCCAGAGCCCTGAACGACGGACGATGCCGCTCGCGGTGTGGAGCTTCCAGGGACAGTTCCAGGTCAACGTCCCGGCCGTGCTCGCCTCGGTGGTGCTCAGCACCGTCCCGATCCTCGTGCTCTACACGGTCGGCCGCCGCCAGCTGGTCAGCGGACTGAGCGAGGGCTTCAGCAAGTGACCCTCGGAGCGGCGACGTCCGTCGCCCCGTCCTGGGGCGGAGCGGTCAGGTCGCGCGTCGGCGGACCAGGTCGGCGAACCAGTGGTACGAGCGCTTCGGCGTACGACGCAGGGTGCTGCGGTCCACACTGACCAGCCCGAACGTCTTCGTGTACCCGTGGGACCACTCGAAGTTGTCCATCAGGGTCCACACCAGCCAGCCGCGCACGTCGGCCCCGGCAGCACGAGCTGCGTCGATGGCAGCCAGGTGCGAGCGCAGGTACTCGACGCGGTCCGCGTCGTCGACGCTCCCGTCGGGCAGCAGCGTCGTGTCGGCGTAGGCCGCACCGTTCTCGGTCACCAGCAACGGCAGCCCGGTGCGGTGATGGGTCTCGATGAGCAGCCGCTCCAGGCTGTCGGCGTCGACTTCCCAGTCGATGTCCGTGCGTGGGTGGCGAGGCGCGAACCGGAAGTCAGCGACTCCCGGGAAGGCGTCGACGTCGGCGTCGCCCCCCGGGTCGGTGCTTGCATCCTGATCGGTCACCTCTGCGACCCGCGCTGGGGTGTAGTAGTTGACGCCCAGCCAGTCGGCCGACCCACGGACCAGGTCGAGGTCCCCTGGTCGCACCAGCTCGGGGTCCGCCAGGACGGGCGCGACGCGGAGGGTCCCTGCGTCGTACTCCCCGTCCACGAGCGGTCCCAGCCACACCCGGTTGCGGAGTGCGTCGACGCCGTCGGCTGCTGAGGAAGCACCTTCGGTCTCGGGCAGCACGGGTGTCAGGTTGAGCACGACACCGACCCCGTCGGCGCCGGCCTCGTGCATGCGCGCGGCCGCCAGGCCGTGCCCGAGCAGGAGGTGGTGGGCCGCCCGGTGGGCGCCGGGTCCGACCTGCTTGCCCGGTGCGTGTCGCCCTGACGCGTAGCCGAGGTACGCCGAGCACCACGGCTCGTTCATCGTCGCCCAGAGCCGGACCCGGTCACCGAGCCGGTCGTGGACAGCCATCGCGTAGTCGGCGAACCGCTCGGGGGTCTCGCGCGCCTGCCAGCCGCCGCGGTCCTCCAGCGCCTGTGGCAGGTCCCAGTGGTACAGCGTGGCCATCGGCGTCACGCCCCGCTCGAGCAGCCCGTCGACGAGGCGTTCGTAGTAGTCGAACCCCCGCTTGTTCACCTCGACCCCGCCGTCAGGCACGATCCGCGGCCAGGACACGGAGAAGCGGTACCAGTGCACGCCGAGGCCGGTCACGAGGTCGATGTCAGGTCCGGGGTCGGGGTACGACGCGCACGCCACCGTCCCGTCGGAGCCATCGTCGATCGCGCCGGGAACCAGCGTGAGGGTGTCCCAGATCGACGGCCCCTTGCCGTCAGCCTCCGGGGCGCCCTCGATCTGGTAGGACGCAGTGGCCACCCCGAATTCGAGGCGGGAGCCGTCTGGAAGCGCGTGGCTCATCCGTGTCCTCCCTGTCACTCGTCAAGCCGGAACATCGCCATGTAAGCGTTTTCGCATGGTCGTTGAAGACTAGCAGGTCTTCCCGGTGTGCGGCGTTGCCGAGAGGGCGGGAACCTGGGGGCGGGGTACCCTGCAGTGACGGGCCGGTTCCGGCCTCGACAACAGAATCTCTTCAGTCGCCGCGGCTCCTCGCCGTTCGCCTGTGGTCCTTCACGACTGAATCCGAGATTCGCCCATGGATTTTCGACCAGACATCAGCGCTGCGCTCCTGCAGGTCACCCGCGAGATCAACGAGCCGCGGGAGCTCCAGTCGACGCTCGACATCATCGTCGAGACCGCTGCACGTTCGCTGCCCGGCATCGACCACGTCGGGATCACGATCGCGAGCCGGGACGGCGACATGGAGACCAGGGCGGGTTCGGATCCCTTCGTGTGGGAGCTGGACCGGTTGCAGTACGAGCTCGGCGAGGGGCCGTGCGTGCATGCGATCGGGGTCGATCCGGTGACCACGGTGGAGTGGGCGAGCCGCGAGCAACGCTGGCCACGTTTCATGCCGTTGGCCGTCGCGAAGGGGCTGCGCTCCCAGATGGGGATGCGGCTGTACACCGAGCGGGAGACCCTCGGCGGGCTGAACATGTACTCCACGTCGTCGGACACCATCGACACTGACGTCGTACACATGGCGGAGCTGTTCGCGGCACACGCGTCCCTCGCGCTGGGTCATGCCCGGCGGGAGGAGCAGCTGAGCGCCGCGCTGCTCACGCGGAAGGTCATCGGTCAGGCGATCGGCATCCTGATGGAGCGCCACGGGCTGGACGAGGACGGCGCGTTCGCCTATCTCACCCGGGTCTCGTCCCACAGCAACGTCAAGCTGCGCAAGGTCGCCCAGGAGATCGTCGACCTGCGCAACGACGCCTCGAAGGTCGCCGAGACCCTCCTCGGGACGACGCTGCCCGGCGCCCTCGAGGCCAGCTAGTTCCCTCTTGCGTACGGCGTACCTCGCCCGAGATGCGGTATCCCAACCGCCCCGAGGGTGACGTCGCACAATGCGGATGGGCAGACGTGGTTGGATGGACTGGTTGGCGTGCCCAGACCCCGCGCTCCGACGACGAGCTCCGGTGAGACAAGTCTCCCGGGACCACGTCAGCTCGCGGGGCCGGTTGAACAGCCAGCTCGCCCCGCGGGTTGCTCGTGGACCTCCGGTGGTGCCGCATGTGCCCACCTGCGACACCGGACATGGCACCGGCCCAGTGCGCGCTTCAGCCGCGCAGCGCCGCCATCCACGACTCGATCTCGTCGGGATCGCGGGGCAGGGCTGCGGAGAGGTTGTCGCAGCCGTCGGCGGTGACCACCACGTCGTCCTCGATGCGGATGCCGATGCCGCGCAGCTCCTCGGGGACGAGCAGGTCGTCCTCCTGGAAGTAGAGACCGGGCTCGACGGTGAGCACCATCCCCTCGGCGAGATCGCCGCCGGGGTAGATGCCGGTGTCGGCTGCCGCGCAGTCGTGCACGTCGAGGCCGAGCATGTGACTGGTCCCGTGCAGCGTCCACCGTGCGTAGACCCGGCTGTCGGGGGAGAGCGCCTCCTCGGCGGAGACCGGGAGCACGCCGAGGTCCTCGAGGCCGTGGGCGAGCACCGACATGGCCGCCTCGTGCGGCGCGCGGAACGCCGCTCCCGGGCGTACGGCGTCGATGCCGGCCTGCTGGGCCGTCAGGACGAGTGAGTAGAGGTCGCGCTGGAGAGACGTGAACGTCCCGTCGACGGGAAGCGTGCGGGTCACGTCGGCGGTGTAGAGCGAGGTCGCCTCGGCCCCCATGTCGAGCAGCACCAGCTCTCCGGGAGTGATCGGACCGGAGTTGTCGATCCAGTGCAGCGTCGTGGCGTGGCGCCCGCCGCCCACGATCGAGTCGTAGCCGATGTCGTTGCCCATCGTGCGGGCCCGGCGGAAGAACGTGCCCTCGAGCCAGCGCTCGCCGTGCTCCAGCACGCGGTCCCACTCGCGCACCGAGTCCTCGAAGCCGAGCGTGGTGATGTCGCAGGCGCTCTGCAGCTCGCTCAGCTCCCACTCGTCCTTGACGAGACGCAGCTCGGAGAGGACGCGGGCGAAGTCGCCGTCGCGGCCGGAGTCCCCGGCGACCAGGGCGTCGACACGAGCATCGACTCCACCCAGCACACGCGTCTTCGCCGAGGCGCTCAGTCGGCCTTCGAGCTCGTCGAGGTGCCGGGTCTCGATGCCGAGCGAGTCCGAGATCTCCTTGAGGGAGGGGCGGCGCCCCGCCCAGAGCTCGCCGTACTGACGGTCCCGGAAGAACTCGTCGGTCTCGCGGGAGCTCCGTGGCCTGGCGTAGAGCACGGCCTCGCCGGCCTCCACCACCAGCACGGCGTCGCTGGTCTGGTTGCCACAGAGGTAGGTGTGCGCCGTCTCGGGGCGGAAGCGGAAGTCGGTGTCGTTCGCGCGCACCTTGAAGCCGCCCGCGGGGACGACGAGACGCTCGTGGGGGAACTCCTCGGCAAGCCGGCGGCGGCGGGCGTCGGCCCAGGCCGTGATCGGGTGGGCCGGGAGATCGAGCTCGCGCTCGCCCCAACCGGTGCGCATGAAGGCCGAGTAGGCCTCGGGCACGGGCGGGTCGTGACTCTCCGTCACCGGCTCGTGACCCTCGGGGGCGGCGTTCTCGGGGGAGTCCATGGCGTCACTCACGCGTCCACTCTACGTGCGGGGTCTCGTTACGCTACGCGCATGCAGAGACGCAGATCCGCCGCGTTCACCATCGTCGTCACGCTGGTGATGTTCGTCGGTGCCATCGGCATGGGCATCGTCCTGCTGCTCTCCGGGGCGCCCGGCGCCCTGGTCGTCGGCCTCGTGCTGGCCGCCTTCCCGGTGGGCCCGCTCATCGCCTGCTACATGTGGCTCGACCGCTACGAGCCCGAGCCGCGCTCGCTCCTGGTCCTGGGCCTGGGCTGGGGTGCCTTCGTGGCGACCTCGATCGCCCTGGTCCTGCAGGTCTTCGACGACGTCATCTTCCAGAACACCAACGCGTTCACGGCTGTCGTCGTCGCTCCGGTGACCGAGGAGGCGACCAAGGGGCTGTTCATCCTGCTGCTGCTGTTCTATCGCCGCAACGAGCTCGACGGGGTCCTCGACGGCCTGGTGTACGCCGGGATGGTCGGCATCGGGTTCGCGTTCACCGAGAACATCCTCTACCTGACCCAGGCCTACATGGGCGGCGGGGACCAGGCCGGGGGGCTGAGCAACGCCGTCGGGCTCTTCGTCGTGCGCTGCCTCTTCGGCCCCTTCGCGCACCCGTTCTTCACCTCGTTCATCGGCATCGGGATCGGGGTCGCGGTCACGAGCCGCAACAGGGGTGTGCGTGTGCTCGCGCCGATCGCGGGGTACGTGGCTGCCGTGTGCTGCCCACGCCGCCTGGAACGGCTCCTTGCTGCTCGACGACGGGCGCAACGCGGTTGCCTCCTACGTCTTCTTGATGGTGCCGGCCTTCCTCCTGCTGACCGGCTTCGCCACCTGGGCGCGCCGCCGCGAGGGGGCGGTGCTGACGGCGGCGCTCACCGACTGTGCGCAGCGCGGCTTCCTCGACCCGGCCGAGATCCCGTGGCTCTCCCGGATCCCCGCCCGCCGGTTCGCCCGCCGCTATGCCGAGAAGGTCGGCGGCAGGCCGGCCCGGCGCACCATGGTCGACTACCAGATCGAGAGCGTGGAGCTCGGCTTCCTGCACAGCCGTTACCTGCGCGGGGTGGCCCCACCCGACTTCGCGGCAGCTCGGCCAGGAGCACGTCGACCGGATGCGGATGCTGCGACCCGGGGTGATCTGGCCACGACCCAGCGGCCTGGGCGGCGTACCGCAGATGCCGCACGTGGGCGGTCCGGGGCCCGGGGCCGGGGCGATGAGGTGACGCACCCCGGTCACTCGGCGGGGCCACAGCCGGGGCAGGACCGGTCGGTCAGCGAGAGCTCCGTGCAGCTGCTCACCACCCTCACCGCCCTGCGCGAAGCGCTGCAGCTCGCCCGCTTCCCGCTCGACGTGCCCGGGGTCGAGCAGGAGCGCGAACGCCGGCTGGCGATCGTCGACCAGCTGGAGGACTACGTCTTGCCGCGGCTGGTCCAGATCGACGCCCCGCTCCTCACCGTCGTGGGTGGCTCCACGGGTGCCGGCAAGTCGACGCTGGTGAACTCCCTGGTCGGCGAGCGGGTCAGCGAGCCCGGCGTCCTCCGCCCGACCACCCGCTCACCCGTCCTCGTGCACCATCCCGCGGACGCGGAGTGGTTCGAGCAGGCACGCATCTTCCCCGACCTCGAGCGGACCACCCGGTCGACCCCCGACCCCGGCGCCCTTCAGCTGGTCGCCTCGACGGCGGTCCCGCAGGGCCTCGCGCTGCTGGATGCTCCCGACATCGACTCGGTCGAGCTGGCCAACCGCAGCCTGGCGTCGCAGCTGCTGGCTGCCGCGGACCTCTGGCTGTTCGTCACCTCGGCGGCGCGGTACGCCGACCAGGTGCCGTGGGACTTCCTGAAGCAGGCGGCCGAGCGCAGTGCCGCCGTCGCGATCGTGCTCGACCGCACAGCCGCTGCGGCGATCCCCGAGGTGGCCGGCGACCTCGCCAGGCTGCTCACGGCGCACGGTCTCAAGGACTCCCCGCTGTTCACCGTCGCGGAGACACCCCTCGACGACCAGGGGCTGCTCCCGGCTGCGGCGGTCAGCGACATCCGCGGATGGCTCCGCGAGCTCGCGGAGGACGTCGAGGCTCGCAACGGCGTGGTCCGTCAGACCCTCGACGGGGCGGTGCGCTCGATCGCACGTCGTACCCACGAGCTGGCCGACGCCTGCCAGGCGCAGGCGGACATGCAGGCGCGGTTGGCTCGCGACGTCCACGCGTCGTACGACCAGGCCGTCGCCGACGTCGAGCACGCCTCGGCCGACGGCACGCTGCTGCGTGGCGAGGTGCTCGCCCGCTGGCAGGAGTTCGTCGGCACCGGCGAGCTGTTCCGCAACCTGGAGTCCAAGGTCAGCTGGCTGCGTGACCGGGTGACCAACGCGTTCAAGGGAAAGCCGCACCAGGCCGAGCGGGTCACCGTGGCTGTCGAGTCCGGGCTGGAGACGCTGATCCTCGAACATGCCGAGGCCGCGGCGGAGCGCACCGACGCGTCCTGGCGTTCGGTGACCGCGGGGGCGCAGGTGCTCGAGGCAGGCAGCATCGACCTCTCCCGTGCCTCGCGGGACTTTCGCGGGCGAACGGAGCGGATGGTGCGGGACTGGCAGGACGGCGTCCTGGACATGGTCCGCAGCGAGGGGGTCGACAAGCGCAAGACCGCGCGGTTCCTCGCCTTCGGCGTCAACGGCCTCTCGGTCGCCCTGATGATGGTGGTCTTCGCCTCGACCGGGGGGATCACCGGCGCCGAGGTCGGCATCGCCGGTGGCTCGGCCGTCGTGGGCCAGAAGGTGCTCGAGGCCGTGTTCGGCGACGACGCGGTGCGTCGTCTCGCGGAGAACGCCCGCACCGACCTCGCGCGCCGCGTGGAGGCGCTGATGGACAGCGAGCGGCAGCGGTTCCTCGACCTGCTGGACGCCCTCGAGCTGCCGAGTGACACCTCCGAGCCGCTGCGGGTCCTGGCCCGGCAGATCGACAACGTCCGCCTCGCCGGCTCCCGGAGCAGGGCATGAGCGGACTCGTCGCGAGCGCCCGCAAGGTGCTCGGCCGGAACACGCCGCTCGACGCCCGGGTCGCCGGGCTCGGCCAGGCCGTCGAGGCGTCCCGTGGCCGGCTCGACGACGCGCTCGTCGACGCTGCCGGCGCGATCGTCGACCGCGCGGGGACCCGCCTCCGGCTCTCCGCCGACCACACCGTGGTGGCCCTCGCCGGCGCCACGGGCTCGGGGAAGTCCTCGACGTTCAACGCCCTGTGCGGTCTCGACCTCGCCGCAGTCGGCGTACGCCGCCCGACCACGTCGTGGGCCACCGCGTGCACCTGGGGTGACGAGCCGGCCGGTGAGCTCCTCGAGTGGCTCGACATCCCGCCGCGGCACCAGGTGCAGCGTGACTCGATGCTCGACCAGGGGAGGCAGGACAAGGCGCTCGACGGACTGGTGCTGCTGGATCTCCCCGACCACGACTCGACCGAGGTGAGCCACCATCTCGAGGTCGAGCGGCTGGTCGCCATGACCGACCTGATGGTGTGGGTGCTCGACCCGCAGAAGTACGCCGACGCGGCGATCCACCATCGGTTCCTCGCGCCGATGGCGAGCCACAAGGACGTGATGCTGGTCGTGCTCAACCATGTCGACCAGATCCCCGAGGGGCGGCGTCCGGCGATGATCGAGGACCTGCGCCGGCTGCTGGAGATCGACGGTCTCGGTCGCGTGCCGGTGCTGGCGACCTCCGCGCGCACGGGCGAGGGGATCGCCGAGCTGCGTGCCGAGATCGCCAAGCGCGTGGCCGACAAGGCGACGACGAGGAACCGCCTGACCGGCGACGTCGCTGACGCCGCAGCCCGGCTGACCGCGCACAGCGGGGACGCCGAGCCACGTGAGCTGGGCGGCAAGGACCAGAGGGAGCTCGTCTCGGCGCTCACCGACGCAGCCGGGGTCCCGATCGTGGTCGACGCGGTCCAGCGGGCGACGACGATGCGCGCACGTCGTGCCACTGGCTGGCCGCTCACTGCCTGGGTGTCGCGACTGCGACCGGATCCGCTGCGCAGGCTGCACCTCGACCGCGGCACCTCCGGGCGTGACCTCGTCACGGCCGCGCGGACCTCGGTGCCGGGCGCAGACGCTGTCCAGCAGGCGCGCGTGGAGACGACCGTCCGCGACCTGTGCGACGAGGTCTCGACGGGACTGACCCAGCCGTGGGTGAGGTCGATCCGCCACGCCTCCACCTCGCGGTTCGACGACCTCGGCGACCGGCTGGACCGCGTCGTCGCCACCACCGACCTCGGGGTCGCCGGGACCCCCGGCTGGTGCAAGGGCGTCCGCGTGCTGCAGTGGGTGCTGCTCGTCACGGCCCTGGTCGGGGCGGTGTGGCTGGCAGCGTTGGCCGGGATCTCCTACCTGCGACTGGACACGCCCCCCACGCCGGACTACGCGGGCTTTCCGCTGCCCACGGTGATGCTCGTGCTCGGGGTGTTGCTCGGAGTCCTGCTCGCGTTGCTCTCCCGTGCGCTCATCGCGATCGGAGCCAGGTCCCGGGCGCGCAGCGCCGACAAACGGCTGCGCGCTGCGGTCGCGGAGGTGGCCCAGGAGCTGGTGATCGAGCCGATCCAGGGCGAGCTCGCGGCCCACCGGCGTACGTGGGAAGGCCTGCGCCAGGCGCGCGGCTGACCGTTTCCCGTCCACAGCCCGGTGCCGTCGCGGCGTGTTCCACAGCGACTGGTCACCGAGCCGCCCGATGTCTCCCTGCGCGGTTGAACTGCACTCCACGACCACACAGGAGGCATGGAAATGAACGAGTCATACGTGACGCTGCAGGGCTGGGTCGGGGGAGACGTGGACGTGCGCGACGTGGGGGACACCCAGTGCGCGTCGTTCCGCGTGGGCTCGACGCCCCGCTACCTGAGGAACGGGAGCTGGGTGGACGGGCAGACGTCGTGGTTCACCGTCAACTGCTGGCGCGCCCTGGGCAAGAACGTCAAGGAGTCCGTCCAGCGAGGTGACGCGGTCGTCGTCCACGGCCGGGTCCGGGTCGACGTCTGGGAACGTGAGGACAAGTCCAGCTCGGTCACGTGGGTCCTGGACGCGACCTTCGTCGGTCACGACCTCACCAAGGGCACGAGCGCGTTCACGAAGACGGCGAAGGCGATCACGCGGGACCCCCGCGAGGACGACGCCGTGCGCGAGATGCTGCACGCCTACGAGGCGGACGGTCCCCAGCTCGACGGGGCGGGTGATCCGGTGACCCCGGCCGCCTGACCCGAATCGGCGGATGGGCGCGTTGCCCCTTAGGCTTCCGGATCATGGCCGAATACGTCTTCACGCTCCGCAACGTCCGCAAGGCCCACGGCGACAAGGTCGTCCTCGACAACGTCACCCTGTCCTTCCTGCACGGCGCCAAGATCGGCGTCGTCGGGCCCAACGGCACCGGCAAGTCGACCCTCCTGAAGATCATGGCGGGCCTCGAGCACGCCAACAACGGCGACGCGATCATCGACCCCGACGCCACGGTCGGCATGCTCCAGCAGGAGCCGCCGCTGAGCGAGGGCAAGACGGTGCTCGAGAACGTCGAGGAGGCTGTCGGCGAGATCAAGGGCAAGCTCGACCGCTACAACGCGATCTCCGAGGAGCTCGCCGACCCCGACGCCGACTACGACACCCTGCTCGCCGAGATGGGCGACCTGCAGACCGACCTCGACCACGCGAGCGCGTGGGACCTCGACAGCCGGCTCGACCAGGCGATGGACGCGTTGCGTTGCCCGCCTCCCGACGAGCTCGTCGACCACCTCTCCGGTGGTGAGCGTCGCCGGGTCGCGCTCTGCAAGCTGCTCCTCCAGCAGCCGTCGCTGCTGCTGCTCGACGAGCCCACCAACCACCTCGACGCCGAGTCGGTGCAGTGGCTCGAGGGCCACCTCGCGTCGTACCCCGGTGCCGTCCTGGCCGTCACCCACGACCGCTACTTCCTCGACAACGTCGCCAGCTGGATCCTCGAGCTCGACCGCGGGCAGGCCCACCCCTACGAGGGCAACTACTCGACCTACCTCGAGACGAAGAAGGACCGGCTCAAGATCGAGGGCCAGAAGGACGCCAAGCGGGCCAAGATGCTGGAGCGCGAGCTCGAGTGGGTGCGCTCGAACGCCAAGGCCCGACAGACCAAGAGCCGCTCACGTCTGGCGCGCTACGAGGAGATGGCGGCCGAGGCCGACCGGATGCGCAAGATCGACACCTCGGAGATCAACATCCCGGCCGGTCCGCGCCTGGGGGACATCGTGCTCGAGTCGCACGACCTCACCAAGGGCTTCGACGGACGCACCCTGATCCACGACCTCTCGTTCAGCCTGCCGCGCGCCGGCATCGTGGGCGTCATCGGTCCCAACGGCGTCGGCAAGACCACCCTGTTCCGGATGATCACCGGCCAGGAGAAGCCCGACGAGGGCGAGCTCAAGGTCGGCGCGACCGTCAAGATCTCCTACGTCGACCAGAGCCGCGGGGGCCTCGACCCGACCAAGAACGTCTGGGAGGTCGTGTCCGACGGCCTCGACTTCATCAAGGTCGCCAACTTCGAGATGAACTCGCGCGCCTACGTCGCCTCGTTCGGCTTCAAGGGACCGGACCAGCAGAAGAAGGCCAACGTGCTGTCCGGTGGTGAGCGCAACCGGCTCAACCTGGCGCTGACCCTGAAGATGGGCGGCAACATGCTGCTGCTCGACGAGCCCACCAACGACCTGGACGTCGAGACGCTGTCCTCGCTCGAGGACGCGTTGCTCGAGTACCCCGGTTGCGCCGTGGTCACCTCGCACGACCGGTGGTTCCTGGACCGCGTCGCGACCCACATCCTCGCCTGGGAGGGCGACGACCAGGACTCCGGCAAGTGGTTCTGGTTCGAGGGCAACTTCGCGTCCTACGAGGAGAACAAGATCGAGCGCCTCGGTGCCGACGCGGCCCGGCCGCACCGGGTCACGCACCGCCGACTCACCCGCGACTGAGCACCGCGGCGGGGGCCTGGCGTCAGCGGATGTCGGCGTCCTCGGGCTTGCCCTTGAGCAGGCGGTCGCTGACCTCGTTGAAGATCCGGCCCAACGCGGCGAAGTCCGCGCGGTCGGACAGGTCGACCAGGTGCTGACGTACGCCGCGGACGTGCGTCGGCGCGGCCTCCTGGAGGACCCGCTGGCCCTCGGCCGTCATCACCGCCTCGACCCCACGACCGTCGGAGTCCGAGGCCCGTCGGACGACCAGGTCGGCCTTCTCCATCCGGCTGATCGTGTGCGTCACGCGGCTGCGTGAGTGGGACATCGCGTCGGCCAGCGTCGCCATCCGCATCCGACCGCCGTCGGCCTCGGAGAGGCGGACGAGGATCTCGTACTCGCTGAAGGAGATGTCGTGCTCCTCGCGCAGCTCCCGGTCGAGCTGATGCTGCAGGAGCTCCGTGCCCATGATGTAGGCACGCCACGACCGCTGCTGCTCGGTGCTGAGCCAGCGCACCTCGTCCCCGTTTCCCATGGCGGGAGTCTAGGGGCCACGATCGCAAAGTTCGTTCCTCGCGACGGGAATATCTGCACGCGCCAGTTAGTTGAAGATTGTATTACTCGGTGCGACACGGCACCGACCACCGACGTGAGGAAGTACACCCATGAGCATCGACACCACCTTCGACACCGAGGTCGTCGCGGGCACCTGGACGATCGATCCCAGCCACTCCGAGGTCGGCTTCACCGTCCGCCACCTGATGAGCAAGGTGCGCGGCCAGTTCACCTCGTTCGAGGGCACCCTGACGTCGGGTGACTCGCTCGAGTCGACCCGCGCCACCGCGACCATCGACCTGAACTCGATCGACACCCGCGACCAGCAGCGCGACGGTCACCTGCGCTCCGCTGACTTCTTCGACGTGGAGAAGTCGGGCCAGATGACCTTCACCACCACCTCCTTCGACGGCGTCTCGGCGACCGGCGACCTGACGATCAAGGGCATCACCCGTCCGGTCGAGCTGGACGTGGAGTTCCTCGGCGCCGGCCAGGACCCGTGGGGCGGCCAGCGCGTGGGCTTCGAGGCCACCACGGAGATCAGCCGCAAGGACTTCGGCATCGACTTCAACGTCCCGCTCGACGGCGGCAAGGTGCTCATCGGCGACAAGGTGAGCATCCACCTCGCCGTGGAGGCCGTGCTCGACCAGGCCTGAGCCTGGTCCGAGCCTCGGGCTCGAGCCACACGCACGAGAGGGCGCGTCCGGAAGTCCGGATGCGCCCTCTCTGCATGTTCAGCCGTTCAGGAGAGGCGCTCCAGGATCATCGCCATGCCCTGGCCGCCGCCGACGCACATGGTGATCAGGCCGGTCTGCTTGTCGTGCCACTTCAGTGAGTTCAGCAGGGTGTTCTGCAGCCGGGCACCCGTCATCCCGAAGGGGTGGCCCACGGCGATCGAGCCGCCGTTGACGTTCAGCCGGTCGAGGTCGATGCCGAGGTCCTGGTAGGACGGGACCACCTGGGCGGCGAACGCCTCGTTGATCTCGACGAGGTCGATGTCGTCGATGGACATGTTCGCGTGCTTCAGCGCCTGCTTGGTCGCCTCGACGGGGCCGAGCCCCATGATCTCGGGGGAGAGGCCGGTCACGCCGGTGGAGACGATCCTCGCGAGGGGGGTGAGCCCGAGCTCCTTCGCCCGGGTGTCCGACATGACGATCACCGCAGCTGCGCCGTCGTTGAGCGGACAGCAGTTGCCGGCGGTCACGACGCCGTCAGGACGGAAGACGGGCTTGAGGCCGGAGATCGCCTCGTAGGTCACGCCGGCACGGGGGCCGTCGTCGCCCGAGACGACCGTGCCGTCGGGCGTGGTCACCGGGGTGATCTCGTTGGCCCAGAAGCCGTCGTTGATCGCCTTCTCCGCGAGGTTCTGGCTGCGGACTGCGAACTCGTCGAGCTCCTTGCGGTCGAGCCCACGCATCCGCGCGACGTTCTCGGCCGTCTGGCCCATGGCGATGTAGATGTCGGGGAGCTGGCCGTCCTCGCGCGGGTCGTGCCAGTCCTGACCTCCCTGGGCGTACTCGTCGGTGCGGGCGTTCGCCTCGTCGAAGAGCGGGTTGCGCGTGCCCGGGATGTGGTCGGAGGTGCCCTTGGCGAAGCGCGACACCGTCTCGACACCGGCCGAGATGAACGCGTCGCCCTCGCCGGCCTTGATCGCGTGGAAGGCCATCCGCGAGGTCTGCACCGAGGACGAGCAGTAGCGGGTGATCGTCGTGCCGGGGATCTCGTAGCCCAGCAGGGTGGAGACCACCCGGCCCATGTTGTTGCCGGCCTCGCCGCCGGGGAGGCCGCAGCCGAGGATCAGGTCGTCGATCGTCGCGGGGTCCAGCTCGGGGATCTTGTCCAGGGCCGCCTTGATGATCAGCGCGCTCAGGTCATCGGGGCGGAAGTCCTTGAGCGAGCCTTTGTTGGCGCGGCCGATGGGGGAGCGAGCCGCCGAAACGATCACTGCCTCGGGCATGTGGGTCTCCTGGATGGTCGTGGATGAGCGGCACCGATCGCGCCGCAGGGGCCACCGACCACCCTAGGACACGTCCTGGTGCGTGGACTCTGTGTGCTTGCCCACCAACGTGCCCATCAGCAGCTCGAGGCTGTCGTGCAGGAACGCCGCGCGCCGGTCCGGGCTCTCCCGTACGGCGCGCAGCAGGACGCCGTCGACTGCGGCGATCAGCGTCTGTGCGCGCACATGGTCGGGCTCCTTGCCGGTGCTCGCCATGGCGTGCTCGACGATGCCCACGAGCTGGCTCCCCTGCTCGAGCAGGATCTCGTTGACCGCCGGCTGGCGTGCGCCCTCGATGGTCAGCTCGATCCGGACGAGCAGCAGGTCGGGTTCCTCCAGCCACGAGCGCAGCATGGCGACGGTCTCCCGTACGACGTAGCCGTCGACCTCGCCGTGCTCCTCGATCCGCTGGGTGAGGTCGGTGAGGTCCAGCGCGAACTGCGCGGTGACGTACTCGGTCAGCCGGGTGAGCAGGGCGAGTCGCGTGCGCATGTACGCCGAGCAGCTGCCCTGGGGCAGCCCCGCCTCGGCGTCGACCGCTCGATGGGTCAGCCCGCGCAGGCCGCTGTGAGCCACGACACGTACTCCAGCCGACAGCAGCTGCTCTTGACGTGGTGAGAACGCAAGCGGTGCCACACCCACCGGGAACTCCTTTCGGTGACGCAGGACACTACCGCGCTCTCTTGACCGAGACTTCTACAGATGTAGTATCGAAGAAGTCTACAGATGTAGAAACCTCCGAAAAGGAAACCATCATGACCTTCGACCTTGTGAACCTGACCTCGTTCGTGACCGTCTTCTTCACTGTCGCAGCGCTCGCCGTCGTCGTCCTCGCCGGGCTGCTCACGACGTTCTTCGTCCGGAACCACGCAGCCCGCGTCCAGCGCCACGAGGGCGTCGCTCAGCTACTACGGGCACCTCGTTCTCGGTCACTGACAACCGGCTGAGACGATCTGCGCGTGCCGCACACCTACGAGTGCCCCATGCGCTGGGCCGACATGGACCTCCTGGGCCATGTCAACAACGTCACCTATCTCGACTACCTGGCCGAAGCCCGGGAGCACCTGTTCAGCGGACACGGGGCTGCCCGGGCCTCGGTGTCTCTGCACCAGGTCGAGTTCGTCTCGCCGCTGGTGTTCCGCCGCCGCCCGGTGTCGGTCGACTCGTGGGTCGTCGCCGTCACGGATGACGGCCTGACCCTCGCCCACGAGATCTACGACCCCCCGAAGGACGGCGCCGAGACGCGCACCGTCTACCTGCGGGCCGAGACCACGCTCGACCACCGGCTCACCGATGCCGAGCGCGCCGTGGTCGACGGGCACCGGGGGCCGGCCCACGAGTGGCGGCCGCTCGTCGTCGAGTCCCGTCCCCACGGGGACGCCTACTCGCTGACCGTGCGTCGCTCGGACATCGACGAGCGCGGCCTGGTGAGTGACGTGACCTTCTTCGAGTACGTCCAGGAGGCCCGGATCCAGTACCTGATGAACCTGCACACGCGCGGCGAGAAGTGGAGCCAGCACGTGATCGCCCGGACCGATGTCGACTACCGCGAGCCGATCCGGCACCGCCTCGAGCCGTACGCCGTGCACTCGTGGATCGGCCACCTCGGGAGCCGGTCGTTCACGATCCGCTCCGAGATCCGGGACGGCGACCTGGTGGTGGCCGGTGCCTCCGTGGTCCTGGTGTGCTTCGACCTCGAGACCCAGCGCACCGCCGAGATGGCGCCCGCGCAGCGCACCCGCCTCGAGCAGGAGCTGCGCTGACGCGCCAGCCGGGTTCAGCGCTCGCGCACGTCCTCCATGGTGTTGACCATGAACTGGGCCGCATGCGTGACGTAGTCCCAGAACTGCGCGTCCTGCTCGGCTGTCAGGTCAGCTGCGTCCAGCGCGGCCCGGAAGTGCAGCAGCCAGTGCTCCTTCGCGAGCGGGGTGACGGCGAAGGGGGCGTGCCGCATCCGCAGCCTCGGGTGCCCGCGTCGGTCGGAGTAGGTGGTCGGGCCGCCCCAGTACTGCTCCAGGAACATCGCGAAGCGGTCTTCCGCCGCAGCCAGGTCGGGCTCGGGGTAGAGAGGACGGAGCACCTCGTCCTCGGCGACACCCTCGTAGAAGCGCTTGACGATCCCGCGGATCGTCGGGCTGCCGCCGATGTCGTCGTAGAAGGTGCTCATGGACTCATTGTGCCGATCGAGTCTCAGCGCAGGGCGGTCAGGTAGCGGCCGGCCGTCTCCACGTTGCGTCGCCGGGCCTCCCAGGTGATCCCCACGACGAGGAGTGCCAGGCCGACCAGCCCCAGCGACACCCAGCGCGGGACCGCGTCGGCGATCGGTTGCAGGTGCCGCAGCGCCAGGACCGCGGTGGCCAGGGCGCCGAGGACGAACGGTGCGGCCAGTCGCTGCTGGACCCCCCAGGCGAGTGACACGAGCGCGGCGAAACCGACCAGCGCGCCGCGGAGCGACACCGGCTCGTCGAGGGCCAGCAGCAGGCTCGGCAGCAGGGCCAGGGTCAGTCCGCTGCCCAGGGCCACGAAGCTGCTCGTCCCGGGGTCCCTGCTCAGTCGCCAGATCCCGGCAGCGACCAGCAGTGCGGCCGCCGGCAGGGTGTAGAGCTCGGGGAAGCGGACCTCCTCGACCACCCTGATCACGGTCGCGCACCCGAGCACGACAGCACCGAGCCACCCGAGGACGAGGCGGTCCCGGTTGGTCACGGCGATGACGGCGATCCCGGTGCCGACGACGGTCAGCGCCATCGCTGCACCCTGCGCATCCACGGAGAGGGCGACCGCGAAGACGGCCAGCATCCCGGCGGCGACCTCCAGGGCGACCCGCGAGGGCGTACGACGCGTGAGCGGGGACGCGACCACCCCGACCAGGGCGGCGTACACCGCCAGGGCGAGCCCTTCGCTCTCCTGGCCGGCCTCGAGGACGAGGCCCCAGGAGACCAGCGCGTAGCCGCCGGCCAGGGCGCCCATCGCTCCGGCGACCCCGGCGGCGAGATCACTGCCTTCGCGCTCCCGGAGTGCGAACGCCGTGAGCAGGCCGAGTGCCAGTGCGGTCGCCGAGCACGCCGAGAGCAGGTGCGCGGCGGAGGCTGTCCACAGCGTCAGCACCGCGAAGTAGCCGGTGGCCAGGCTCCCGACGACGGCCGGGACGGTCTGACCCCGCACCACCCAGGCGGCACCCCCGGCCACGGCGGTCGCGAGCGCGGCTGCCAGCACGCCGCCCCACAACGGCGGCTCGAGCTCGAAGACCACGACCACCATGCCGAGGGCGAGCACGGCGGGCGCGAGCGCACCGAAGACACCGAGGGCGAGCGCGTGCCGCACGGGCGGGACTCGTCGCAGCAGAGCGGCCATCGCTGCGACGACCACCACGGCGGCCACACCGAAGGCCCAGGTCGCTGCGTTGTCCTCGAAGGCCGGCAGCGTGCTCCCGACCGGAGTGGCGCCGTCGAAGTCGAGGTAGCCCACCGAGCTCCAGGGGTTCACGGCCAGGAACAACCCCATGCCGAGGACGCCGACGGTCGTCCACGCCGCTGCGCCGAGGGCCCAGATCCGGGGTGCGAAGGCGCTGATCAGGCCGAGGGCGAGCAGGGTGGCAGACCAGCCGAGCAGGTCGCGGGTCGGAGAGCCCACCGTGGACGGGCCGTTGACGAGGATCGCCAGCGGCAGCAACGCGGCCCCCGCAGCGACAGGGCGCAGCTGCACGGGCAGGCCGGGAGCGTGCACGAGAACGGCGGCGAGGACCGCGGCGACGACCAGTGGCCAGCCGCGGAAGTCGGACCACCACGCCCCGAGGGTGCTCGTCTCCAGCGCTCGTTCCCAGCCCAGGGCGAGGAGGTAGCACCAGGAGAGCAGAGCCAGCCCCGCAGCGGCGTACGCCGAGAGCGGAACGACTCGTCGCAGGAGCAGCGCCAGGCCCGCCAGCAGCGGGATCGCGACCGCCGTGCCGATCGCCGGGTTCGCGGCCAGCCAGCCGTTGCCCAGGCACAGGAGCAAGATGCCCGCAGCGGCGACCACTTCCGCGCCGTACACGCGGAGGACGGGCTGGCTGCGCGACCAGGCGCCGACACCGACTCCGAGCGTCAGCAGGGCTCCGCCCACCAGCGCGCTGGTCCCACGCCAGTCCAGGGCATCCAGGCCGGCCAACCCGGCAGACTGGGCGGCCAGGAGGTCGACCGTGAGCATGCCGGCCACCACCAGCCAGAAGGTCTCGCTCGCCCCGCGCAGGCCCTTGCGGGTGAGCAGGACTGCGATGCCCGCGAGCAGTGCCGTGAAGCCGAGCAGGACGACGGTCCGGCCGGTCAGTCCCAGCAGGCTCCAGGTGACCGCGATGAAGACGACGGCGGCGACGAGCACGCACAGGGCACCGAGGGTGAGCAGCACGACGGGGACGGAGGCCGACGGGAGCCGGCGTGGGCGCGGGGCGTGCTCCCGGGGTGCCGGCGCCGGGTACTGCGGCAGCGAGGTGGCCGGCCCGGCGGCTGGGACGGGCACCGGGTGCCCGGCTGCCTCACGCGGGCCGAACGGTTGTCGTGGCGCGCAGCTGCTCCACCACGCGGTCGGCAGCGGTCATCGCTGTCCACAGCTGCGCCGCCAGCGGGCCCTCGAGGTGCAGGCCGCACCCGGTGCACCTGGCGCCGGTGTCGAGGACCGCGCGGCAGTCGGGGCAGATGGTGGGGTCGACGAGTCTGCTCATGCACCGATCGTCGCGTCCGAGCGGACTCCCGCGCGTCAGGATCGCGACTCACTCCAGCTGAGTAGGGCTACTCAACCGGGGTCGGCTCGACCGGGTCGCCACCCACGCCGCTCGGCTCGCGGTGCCAGACCACGCGCTGGGGGAGCGCCATCTCGATGCCTTCGTGGTCGAAGCGCGCCTTGATCCGCTCCCGCATCTCACGGGCAACGGCCCACTGCTGCATCGGTGCCGTCTTGAGGGTCACCCGGACGACCACGCCGTCGGGGCCGAGGTTCTGCACGCCCCACACCTCGGGCTCCTCGATGATGATGTTCTTGTAGTCCTCGTCCTCCCACAGGCTGTGCGCCACCTCGGTGAGCACCTCGGTGACGCGCTGGAGGTCCTCGGCGTAGCTCACCGAGATGTCCAGCACCGTGCGGGCCCAGTTCTGGCTCTGGTTGCCGACCCGCAGGATCTCGCCGTTGCGGACGTACCAGACGGTGCCGTCCACGTCCCGGACGCGGGTGACGCGCAGACCGACGTTCTCCACCGTGCCGATGGCCTCACCGAGGTCCACGGCGTCCCCCACGCCGTACTGGTCCTCGATCATCATCATCACGCCGGACAGGAAGTCCTTGACGAGGTTCTGGGCGCCGAAGCCGATGGCCAGACCCAGGACCCCGGCGCTGGCCAGGATCGGGGCGACGTTCATCCCGAGCTCGGAGAGCACCATCACGAAGGCGACGCCGAACACCACCGTCGTGGTGATGCTCTTGAGCAGGGTGCCGAGGCTGTTCGCCCGCTGCGCCCGACGGTTGAAGGTGTTCTTGCCGCCCGGCAGGGGAGCCACCTCGGCACGGCGGACCACGCGGTCGATGGTCTTGGACGCGAGCCACCGGACCACGACGGCCCCGATCACGATCACCAGGATCGCCAGCGGCTTGCCGATCACCCACGTGGCGCTGTGCGCCAGCGTCTCGTTCCCGGTCCAGTCGTAGACAGCCGCGCAGGTCCAGCTGTCGCTGGACTGGCACGTGCGGGGCATCTCCATGAGTGCGGGGTGCAGATGGGTGAGAGAAAGCATGTCAGGGAGGCTACGAGGGACCGCCGCGCCCGCAAAGCCGAGAATGGCTATCCTTCGTGTGTGTTCACTCACGACGCCTCCCGCCCCGTCCGCCGTCTGGTCCTCGCCCTTTCCGGGGCCTTTTCCCTGGTGCTCGGGGCCGCGTTCCTCGTCCCGGCCGCCGCGGACACTCCCGCGGAGTGGGAGACGGCACCGACCGTGTCACCGCTCGACTTCCTCCTCGTGCTGGTGATCATCCCGCTGGCCCTTGCCGCGGTGATCACCCTGCTGACCCTGCTCCCGTCGCTGGCGCACGACCGCGGCTACGAGCCGGGTCAGGCGTGGCGCGGGGAGTCCGAGTGGTTCGGCGGCCCCACCAAGGGCGTGAAGACCGCAGACGAGGTCACCCCGGACCAGGTCGAGTCGAGCTCCAAGGACAGTGGAGGCACCAGTGGCCGGTGGTGAGCCGTTCTCCTCGGACCAACGGGCCGAGATCGACCGCGCCATCCGGGGTGCCGAGACGTCCTGCCGCTTCGAGTTCTCGGTCTACGTCGGCGCCGTCGGCGGGCAGGCACACGCGTTCGCCCAGCGGCTGCACGCCTCGCTGTCCTCACCTGCTCGCAGCGTGCTGGTCCTCGTGGACCCGGCAGCGCGCGTGATCGAGGTGATCACCGGCTCCGTCGTACGCCGCTCGCTCAGCGACGACGCCGTGCGCCTGGCCGTCGCCGGCATGGAGTCGTCCTTCTCCGCCGGCGACCTCGTCGGAGGCATCAAGCACGGTGTCGGCCAGCTGGCCGAGTCAGCCCGGAAGCCTGCCACCCTGCACGAGTAACGGCGGACCTAACCCTCTGAGTCCTTCTCCTGGCCGGCCAGGTAGCGCTCCACGTCGGCGGCGCCCTCGTGCACGTAACGCTTGGCAGCCGGGTTGGCGGAGGACTCGCGCAACCACGCGCTCGCCCGGGAGAGCAGCTCGGGGGAGGCCAGCGGCCGCGGGAAGATGTACTCCAGGGCCGTCGAGGCGCGCTGGGTGCCCTTCTCCTCCCACAGCGTCTCGGCCATCGCGAAGTACTTGTCGACGTAGGGCGCGAGGACGTCCTCCTGACCCGGCTGCATGAACGCGGCGACCACGCTGCGCTGGGTCTCGTTGGGCACGTCGTCGCGGACCACGGCGATCTCCCAGGCGCCTGGCCTTGGCCTCGGCGGTCGGCCGGGCCGCACGGGCAGCGGCCGCGCGCTCCTGGCCCGAGATCGTGTGGTCGCGGCGCTCCTCCTCGGCGATCTGCTCCTCGTCGGCGCGACCCGCACGGGCCAGCCCCCCGAGCAGGCTCCAGCGGAGGTCGGTGTCGATCGTGAGTCCCTCGAAGACGACCGAGCCGTCGAGCAGGCCTTCCAGGGTGGCGAGCGCCTCGTCGCTGTGTGCGCTCGAGGCGAACGCGCGCGCGAAGGTGAGCTGGTGGTCGCTCCCGGGCTCGGCCTGGTCGACGAGGTTGCGCAGCCCCTTCTCCCAGGTGGCCTTCAGGGCTGCGCGGTTGGACGGCGCCGAGAAGCTGTTGACTGCCTGAGCGGCGTACGCCGGGATGCGCGAGGAGCCGAAGGCATCGGTCTCGGAGGCGATGTTGCCGAGGACGAGGGCGACGAAGTCCGTCGCGCTCAGCTCGGCGTCGCGGGTCATGTCCCAGGCGGCGCCCCAGCACAGTGCCCGAGCCAGTGAGTCGTCGAGCAGCGCGAGACCGTTGACGACGGTCTCGAGCGAGCGCTCGTCGAGCCTGATCTTGGCGTAGGTGAGGTCCCCGTCGTTGAGCAGCAGGAGGTCAGGCTGGCGGACCCCGACCAGGTCGGCGATCGCGGTGGTCTCGCCCTCGACGTCCGCCTCGACGGTCGTACGCCGGACCAGGCGGTCGACGCCGGCCTCGTTGGGCACCTTGTCGTAGAGGCCGATGCCGAGCCGGTGCCGGCGCAGGGTCGGGTGCTCGACCGTGGCGCTCTGCTCGATCGAGAAGGACGTGTAGGCGCCGTCGGCGTCGAGCTCGAAGCGCGGGACGAGCGTGTTCACACCACTCGTCTGCAGCCACTCCTTGGCCCAGGAGTCCAGCTCGCGTCCCGAGGACTCCTCGAGCGCGGCCAGCAGGTCGCTGAACTCCGAGTTGCCGAAGGCGTGGCGCTGGAAGTAGGCACGCAGCCCGACGAGGAAGTTGTCGAGGCCGACCCAGGCGACCAGCTGCTTGAGCACCGAGGCGCCCTTGGCGTAGGTGATCCCGTCGAAGTTGACCTCCACGGCCTGCAGGTCGTAGTTGTCGGCGGCGATGGGGTGCGTGCTCGGCAGCTGGTCCTGGCGCAGCGCCCAGTTCTTGCGGGCGTTCGTGAAGCCCGTCCAGGACTCGTGGAACTCGGTGGCCTCGACCGCGGCGTGGTAGCAGGCCCACTCGGCGAAGGACTCGTTGAGCCACAGGTCGTCCCACCACTTCATGGTGACGAGGTCGCCGAACCACATGTGCGCCATCTCGTGCAGGATCACCGAGCAGCGGAACTCGTAGAACGACGCGTCCTGCCGGCTGCGCGGGAGGTACTCGTCGCGCAGCGTCACAGCGCCCGCGTTCTCCATCGCGCCCATGTTGTACTCCGGCACGTAGAGCTGGTCGTACTTGTGGAACGGGTAGGGGTAGCCGAAGGCCTCCTCGAAGAACGCGAAGCCCTGGCTGGTGAGCTTGACCAGCTCGTCGGTGTCCATGTGCTCGACCAGCGACTGGCGGCAGTAGTGACCCAGCGGGATCTCGCCGTGCCGGCCGCTGTAGGTGGCGAACTCCGCGTGGTACTCGCCGGCGATGACCGCGGTGATGTAGGTCGACATCCGCTCGGTGGCGGGGAACTCCCAGACGGCCTTGCCGTTGCCGAGCGACGTGGGCTCCGGCGTGGGCGCGTTGGACACGACGACCCAGCCCTCGGGTGCCGTCACGTGGAAGGTGAACACGCTCTTGAGGTCCGGCTGCTCGAAGGTGGCATAGACCCGGCGGGCGTCCGGCACCTCGAACTGGGTGTAGGTGTAGACGCGGTCGTCGACGGGGTCGACGAAGCGGTGCAGGCCCTCGCCGGTGCGGGAGTAGGGACATGACGCCCGGACCACGAGCTCGTTGTTCTCCCGGAGACCGGAGAGCCGGATCCGGTGGTCGGCGTACACGTCGGCCGGGTCGAGGGCGGTGCCGTTCAAGGTCACCTCGTGGAGGGTGGCTCCGACCAGGTCGACGAACGTCTCGGCGTCGTTCTCGCTGCTCGTGAAGGCGATCGTCGTGGTGGTCTCGAAGGTCGTCTCGGAGGTGGTGAGGTCGAGCTCCACGAGGTAGGAGTCGACGTCGAGCAGCTGGGCGCGGGCCTGCGCCTCTTCCCGAGTGAGGTTGGTTCCAGGCATGCTCGGCATCATTGCACCCGGGTCGTGCAGGATCCCAACCGAGCGTGGAACGCACACAGTCCGGGAACTCCGGGAATGTTTCGGCGAGGACGCCGTGTTTGCGTACGTATGACGACTTCGCGCGCAGATTTCTGGTTCGACCCCCGCTGTCCCTTCGCCTGGCTCACCTCGCGGTGGATCCTCGAGGTGGAGAAGGTCCGCGACATCGAGGTGCGGTGGCACGTGATGAGCCTCGCCTACCTCAACCAGGACAAGGACATCTCCGACGACTACCGCACGATGCTGTCGACGGCGTGGGGTCCGGTCCGGGTGCTGATCAAGGCCGAGCAGGAGCACGGCAACGAGGTGCTGCTGCCGCTCTACACGGCCATGGGCACGCGGATCCACATCGAGAAGATGGAGAGCAACCGCGACATGGTCGAGCAGTCCCTCAAGGACGCGGGTCTCCCGCTCTCCCTGGCCGACGCCATGGACGACTCCTCGCTCGACGACGCAGTGGCCCGCTCGCACCACGAGGGGATGGACGCGGTCGGCGACGACGTCGGCACCCCGACGATCCACATCAACGACGTCGCCTTCTTCGGGCCGGTCATCACCAAGGCGCCCCGTGGCGAGGAGGCCGGCCAGCTGTGGGACGGCTGCGTCGCGGTCGCGTCGTACCCGCTGTTCTTCGAGCTCAAGCGCAGCCGCTCGGCCGAGCTCGACTTCACCTGAGCCGAGGTCGGCTCAGGTCGCCGACGTCGCGGCGGTGGTGGCTGCCGTGCGACTGGTCGGGTCGACGCCGCGGAGCAGCGCGTCGCCCAGGGCGCGACGTACCGCCGTCGCTGAGCGGCTGTCGACCGTGGGCCAGCGCTTCTGCGGGATCAGCCCGAGGGTCCGGTGCTCCTTCTCCTCGAGGATCCCGCGCTGGCGCAGTCGGTCGAGCAGCACGTCACGACGCTTCTTGCCGAGCCGACCGACCAGGTCCTCGGCCGTGCGGGGCGTCTCCGCCAGGGCCAGCTCGACCAGCAGTGCCCCACCGATGCCGGTGTCGAGGTAGGTGGCGTGCTCGAGCTTGCCCGACTCGTCGTCCAGCAGCAGCAGGACGAGGTCCTCCGCGATCAGGTTCGTCATGTCGCGAGCCTAGGAGGACACCCCACGAGCGACCTTCCCGACCGACCCTAGGATCACCTCGCATGAGCAAGAATCCTGTCCGCCGTCGCCTGGCCGTACGCCAACGGCCCGCGCCACATCGGCCACGTGGCCGGTTTCGGTGTGCCGTCCGACGTGTTCAGCCGCTACATGCGGATGGCCGGCCACGACGTGCTGATGGTCTCGGGCACGGACGAGCACGGCACGCCGATCCTGATCGCCGCCGACGAGGCAGGCGTGACCCCGCAGGAGCTGGCGGACGAGAACCACCGCGTGATCGCGGAGGACCTCGCGGCCCTGGGCATCTCCTACGACCTCTACACGCGCACCACGACGCGCAACCACACGGCCGTGGTGCAGGAGCTGTTCACCGGGGTCTACGCCAACGGGTACTTCATCGAGAAGACCACCTTCGGTGCCATCAGCCCGTCCACGGGGCGCACGCTGCCCGACCGCTACATCGAGGGCACCTGCCCGATCTGTGCCTACCCGAGCGCTCGCGGCGACCAGTGCGACAACTGCGGCAACCAGCTCGACCCCGCCGACCTGCTCGAGCCACGCTCCCGCATCAACGGGGAGGTGCCGGAGTTCGTCGAGACCCAGCACTTCTTCCTCGACCTGCCGGCGCTCGCGGACGCCCTGAAGGAGTGGCTGGACGAGCGGGAGGCGAGCGGCACCTGGCGGCCCAACGTGATCCGGTTCAGCCAGAACATCCTCGAGGAGATCCGCCCGCGGGCGATGACCCGCGACATCGACTGGGGCATCCCGGTGCCGTTGGACGGATGGCGGGACGACCCGACCAAGCGTCTCTACGTGTGGTTCGACGCCGTGATCGGCTATCTCTCCGCGAGCATCGAGTGGGCCCGTCGCTCGGGAGACCCCGACGCGTGGCGCGCCTGGTGGAACCCTTCGACAGGCTCAGGACAGGCGACCGCGAAGTCCTACTACTTCATGGGCAAGGACAACATCACCTTCCACAGCCAGATCTGGCCCGCCGAGCTGCTGGCCTACAGCGGCAAGGGCGACAAGGGCGGCAAGCCGGGGGAGTACGGCGAGCTGAACCTGCCCACCGAGGTCGTCTCCTCGGAGTTCCTGACGATGGAGGGCAAGAAGTTCTCGTCCTCGCAACGCGTCGTGATCTACGTGCGGGACCTGCTCAGCCGCTACCAGCCGGACGCCTTCCGCTACTTCGTGGCCGCCGCCGGGCCCGAGAACCAGGACTCCGACTTCACCTGGGCCGAGTTCGTACGCCGGACCAACGACGAGCTCGTGGCCGGCTGGGGCAACCTGGTCAACCGCACGGCGACGATGGTCGCCAAGAACTTCGGCGAGATCCCGGCCGCGGGGGAGCTGACCGCCACGGACCAGGAGCTGCTCGACCACGTCGAGGCGACCTTCGGGGTCGTCGGCGACCTGATCGCCCGGCACCGGCAGAAGGCCGCCATCGGTGAGGCGATGCGCGCCGTCGCCGACGTGAACCGCTACGTCTCCGACTCGGCGCCCTGGCAGCTGAAGGGCGAGGACCAGCGGGAGCGGCTGGGCACGATCCTGCACGTGATCGCCCAGTGCGTGGCCGACCTGAACACGATCCTGTCGCCGTTCCTCCCGTTCTCGGCCAACGCGGTCGACCTCGTCCTGGGAGGCTCCGGGGACGTGCAGCCGATGCCGCAGCTGCACGAGGCCGACGACCTCGACGGCGGGGCGGGCTACCCGATCCTCACCGGCGACTACTCGACCGCGGCTCGCTGGGAGCGGCTCCCGATCACGGTGGGCACGGCGATCGCCAAGCCCACACCGGTGTTCACCAAGCTGGATCCGGCGGTCGTCGACGAAGAGCTGCAGCGCCTCGCGTCCGGGGAGTGACGGCCATGCTCTATCCGCAGGCCAGGAAGGCCGTCGACGACGCAGCCGGGGACCCGAAGGTCTGGGAGACCAGCATCGACGACGCGCGCCGCGCCGCCCGCGACGAGGCGGCGCTGGGCCCGCGTGAGGACGTCGCCGAGGTGGCCGACCTCGACGCCGACGGAGTGCCGTGCCGGCTCTACCGACCGGCGGGTGCCCGGGCAGGTCTGCTGGTCCACCTGCACGGCGGGGGCTTCGTCTTCCACGACGTGGAGGTGCACGACGCTGCGGCCCGCCGTACGGCCAACCGGTGCGGGATCGCGGTGCTCAGCGTCGACTACCGACGCCCGCCCGAGCACCGGTTCCCGGCGGCGCCCGACGACGTGGACCGGGTGCTCGCGTGGGTGGCCCGTGAGGGAGCCGTCCACGGACTCACCGGTCCGCTCGTCCTGCACGGCGACAGTGCTGGAGGCAACCTCGCCCTGGTCGCGGCGCTGCGCAACCCGGGGGTGGCGGCAGGACTGGTGCTGATCTACCCGTTCCTCGACCCGACGGCGTCGTTCGACTCCTACTCCACCGCGTCCGACGGCTTCGACCCGCGCGAGGCCGCCTGGTACTGGGAGCAGTACGCCGCCTCGCCCGACGACCTCGCCGACCCGGACCTCGCGCCGCTCGGCCCCGACCTGGCCGGCCAGGACCGTCTCGCCGGCCTGCCGCCCACGCTCGTGGTCACCGCCGGCCAGGACCCGCTGCGCGACGAGGGGGAGCACCTCGCCGAGCTCCTCGCCGAAGCGGGCGTCGAGGTGACCGCCACGCGTTACCTGGGCCAGGTCCACGGGTTCTGGCGGCACCCGGACGTCTTCGACGCCGCCGAGCCGCTCGCCCGCCAGGTGGCCGGCTACGTGGAGACGCTCGCCGCCTCGAAGTGAGTCGGTGGGGTCTGCCAGACTCGGCGCATGCGCGTGCACCTGGGATCCGACCACGCCGGCCTCGACCTCAAGGACCACCTGGTGTCGTGGCTCCGGGAGCGCGGTCACGAACCCGTCGACCACGGCCCGTTCGTCTACGACGCCCTCGACGACTACCCGGTCTTCTGCCTGCGCGCCGCCCAGGGTGTGGTCGACGACCCGGGGAGCCTCGGTGTCGTGATCGGCGGCTCCGGCAACGGTGAGCAGATCGCGGCCAACAAGGTCGCCGGAGTCCGGTCCGCGCTGGCCTGGAGCGACGAGACGGCGGCACTCGCCCGCCAGCACAACGACGCCAACGTGCTCTCCGTCGGCGGCCGGATGCACACGCTCGAGGAGATGACCCGCTTCGTCGGCATCTTCCTGGACACCGCCTTCACCGGCGAGGAGCGCCACGTGCGCCGCATCGCGATGCTCACCGACTACGAGTCGACCGGCGACCTGCCGCCGCTGCCGACGTCGGCGCTCGGCCACGATGCCTGAGGGTCACACCCTCCGGCGCCTGGCAGACGACCTGGACGCGGCCTTCGCCGGACGCCCGGTGCGGGTGAGCAGCCCACAAGGCAGGTTCGCCGCGGATGCGGCACTCGTCGACGGCCAGGTCCTGGTGGGCGCCGACTCGGCCGGCAAGCACCTGTTCGTGGAGTTTCCCGGTGATCGCTACCTCCACGTGCACCTGGGCCTGATCGGCAAGTTCGACCTGCGTCCGGCCCCGGTGGAACCGCCGCTCGGTCAGGTGCGGGTGCGGCTGCAGAACGAGACGGCGTACGCCGACCTGCGCGGTGCCACCCAGTGCGACCTGATCGGCGCCGAGCAGCGGGAGCGGGTGCTCGCCGCGCTCGGCCCGGACCCGTTGCGGTCCGACGCCGACCCGATGAGGGCGTGGGTGCGCCTGCGCAGGAGCAACCGACCGATGGCCGACCTCCTCCTCGACCAGAGCATGTTCTCCGGCGTCGGGAACATCTACCGCAACGAGGTGCTGTTCCGGCACCGGATCCACCCCCTGCGTCCCGGCAAGAGCCTGCGGGTGGGCCAGTTCCAGGCGATCTGGCAGGACCTGGTGGACCTGATGGCCGAGGGTGTCCGCACCGGGTCCATCGACACCGTCCGCCCTGAGCACACGCCGGAGGCCATGGGGCGACCCGCCCGGGTCGACGACCACGGTGGCGAGGTGTACGTCTACCGGAGGACCGGGCAGCCGTGCCTGGTATGCGGTACCACGGTGCGCACGCAAGTCCTGAATGGGCGAAATACGTTCTGGTGTCCCCGATGTCAGCCAAAATTTCGGTCGCGAGCCGTAGGCTAGACAGGACCAGAGGCCGCTCGGGGCGCGGCACGATGTCCGGTTTCGCAGGGCCCGGGCACGCACGAACTTCCAAACAGAGCGAGGGACACTGTGGCGAACCGTCATGGGCGTCCCTGGAGCGGCTGGACCCTGCGAGTGCGTCGGGAGATGTCGGTCTCCGACCGGCCGGCCGTGATCACCCTGGTGGCCTTCACCGTCCTGTGCACGCTCGGCGCGCTCGCCTTCCCGGACTTCATCCCGTCCACCGTGATGCTGCTCCCGATGTTCATCGGCAGCCTGTGGCTGGGTCCGAGGTCGCTCCCGTGGTTCATCGTGTTCGTCTGCGCCTGTTTCTGCATCCTGCTCCTCGACCAGCCGACGATCAGCCTGCGCAGCATCGGGCGGGTGGTGGTGACCTTCGCCATCGCGTTGCTGATCATGATCACCTCCTTCAGGAGGAGCCGGCTGGGCGTCTCCGGCCCCTTGGGTGAGTCGATGTTCATCGACCTGCGCGACCGGATCTCCCAGCAGGGAAACCTGCCGGACCTGCCGCCGGACTGGTTGGTGGAGTCGGTGGCCAAGTCGGCGGGAGGCACCTCCTTCGCGGGCGACTTCATCGTGGCCAGGCGCTCCCTGGACGACCAGCTGGAGCTGGTGGTCGTCGACGTCTCCGGCAAGGGCGTCGAGGCCGGGGCGCGCTCCCTGTTCCTCTCCGGCGCGTTCAACGGCATCGTCTCCGCGCTGCCGGGGGCCCAGTTCCTGCCGGCGGCCAACGACTACCTGATGGGCCAGGACTGGGACGAGGGGTTCGCGACCGCGATCCATCTCCACCTCGACCTGCGCTCCGGGGACTTCGAGCTGCGCAAGGCCGGTCACCCCCCGGCGGTGTGGCTGCACGCGGGGTCGGGTCGCTGGTCGGTGCTCAACTCCGACGGGCCCGTGCTCGGCCTGATCGACGACACGGACTTCGAGTGCATCCGTGGCCACATGTCGCCGGGCGACGGGATGCTGCTGTTCACCGACGGACTCGTCGAGACCGCTCAGCGCGACATCGCCCTCGGGATGGACAAGCTGGCCGGACTCGGCGAGCGACTCTTCCAGCGAGGATTCGAAGGTGGGGCGCAACTGCTGATCGACTCGATGGAGCAGACCAACGACGACCGGGCGCTGGTGCTGGTGCATCGCCGGTGGGGGACCCGCGCCGGTTCGTGAGCCTGCGGTGCCCTGTGGCACGATGGTCTCCGCCCAGAACGGGCAGTGCGCGGATGTAGCTCAATGGTAGAGCCTCAGTCTTCCAAACTGATGACGCGGGTTCGATTCCCGTCATCCGCTCCAGGAGCCCCCGAATCGTTTTTTCGGGCCTCTTGGCGGGGCGTAGCGTAGTGGCTAGCGCGCCTGCTTTGGGAGCAGGAGACCGCAGGTTCGAGTCCTGTCGCCCCGACCGCACTGCCCATTCATGAGCACCACTGCACCGACCATCAAGCATGAGGAGAAACCTGTGAAGAGCGCCGTCGAGACGCTGAGCCCGACCCGGGCCAAGATCACCGTCGAGGTGCCCTTCGAGGAGCTCAAGCCGAGCCTCGACGCGGCGTACCAGTCCATCGCGAAGCAGATCAACATCCCCGGTTTCCGCAAGGGCAAGGTCCCGCCGCCGGTGATCGACCGCCAGGTCGGCCGCGGCGCGGTGCTCGACGAGGCGATCAACGACGCGCTCCCGAAGCTCTACGTCCAGGCCCTGCAGGACAACGACCTCCAGCCGCTCGCGCAGCCGGAGATCGACGTCACCAAGCTGGAGGACAACACCCTCTTCGAGTTCACGGCCGAGGTCGACGTCCGGCCCAGCATCGAGGTGCCGGCGTACGACGGACTGAGCGTGCAGGTCGACGACATCGTGGTCTCCGACGAGGACGTCGACGAGCAGGTCGTGGCGCTCCAGGAGCGGTTCGCGACCCTCAAGGACGTCGAGCGCCCCGCCCAGGACGGCGACGTCGTCACCATCGACCTCAAGGCCACCCGTGACGGCGAGCCCGTCGAGGGCGGCGAGGTCAGCGGCTACTCCTACAAGGTCGGCTCGGGCGACATGCTCGAGGGCATCGACGACGCCCTGCGCGGGCTCAGCGCCGGCGAGGACAAGACCTTCACCTCCCAGCTGCTCGGCGGTGACCTGTCCGGAGAGGACGTCGAGGTCAGCGTGTCCCTCTCGGCCGTCAAGGAGCAGGAGCTCCCGGGCCTCGACGACGACTTCGCGCAGACGGCGTCGGAGTTCGACACGATCGAGGAGCTGCGCGACGACGTGTCCACCCGGCTCGAGCGCGGCAAGCGCCTCGAGCAGGCCGCCGCCGCCCGCGACGCCGTGCTCGAGCAGCTGCTCGACTCGGCCGAGATCCCGCTGCCCGACGCCGTCGTGGCCGAGGAGCTCTCCGGGCGTCGCCAGGAGATCGACCAGCAGCTGGCGTACGCCGGCACGACGATGGACGCCTACCTCGAGAACGAGGGGCAGACCATCGACGAGTTCGAGGCCGAGCTCGAGAAGCGGGTCCGCGACGCACTGGCCTCGCAGTTCCTCCTCGACGAGGTCGTCAAGGCCGAGGAGATCGGGGTGGAGCAGGACGAGCTCTCCCAGCACCTCTTCCGCCGTGCCCAGCAGTCCGGCCAGAACCCCGACGAGTTCATCAAGCACATGGTCGAGCACAACCACATCCCCGAGATGGTCTCCGAGGTCGTGCGCGGCAAGGCGCTGGCGCGGATCGTCGAGGGTGCGACGGTCACCGACCAGTCCGGCAACGTGGTCGACCTCGCCCACCTGCAGCCGGACGGCAGCATCGGGGACCCGGCCGCTGCCGAGGGTGCTCCTGAGGTCGAGGACGCCGCCGAGGCGCACGGCGAGGCAGCCGGTCGAGGACGACGCGAAGGCCTGACCCAGGCCTGGACGCGGCCCGAACTGCGGACGCTCCGGCGCGGCTCGTTGACCGCTCGCCGAGTTCAGTGAACACTTGTGCACTGTGAAGCGAGATGACGCGAGCGTGCTGGATGCGGCCGCCCTGGCGGCCGAGGTCGCCGAGGACGTGATCCTCGGGACGGTGCGGGACGTGCACGGGGCTGTCTCCGCGCGCGTGCACCGGATCACCGACCACGTCGCCGGCGGTACGACGATCGGCCACCGCATCCACGACGGCGTCTCCAAGGCCGTCTACACGAGCATCAGCGCGGGCCTGAAGGGATCGGCGAAGGGCCTCCGGCTCGCCAGCGAGGCCGGCATCGGTGCCGAGATCGAGAACACCTCCCGTGGCCGGTTCGTCCGGGCCGCTGTCAACGGGCTGATCGGGGACAGGCTGCGCGACGAGGGATCCGCCTTCTGCTTCGACATGGGGGCGCGCGTCGACGGCCGGGACGTGGTCCTGGACCGCGACGGCATCGCGGCGGCGTACCCCGCAGCGAGCGGGCAGATCGTCGTCTTCGTCCACGGCCTGAGTGAGAACGAGGCCTACTGGAACCGGGCCGCACGGCCCCGGACCGAGGCGCGCCGGGAGGTCCCGGAGAAGCGCAGCTACGGCGAGCGCCTGGTCGAGGAGGGGTGGACGCCGGTCTTCCTCCGGGTGAACACCGGCCTGCCCATCGCCGAGAACGGCGTCGCGATGGCGGCGTTGCTCGATCGCCTGGTCACCGCCTGGCCGACCGACGTACGCCGGATCGCGCTGGTGGGTCACTCGATGGGCGGGTTGGTGATGCGCGCCGCCTGCGCGGTGAACACCGACAGCGAGTCACCGTGGACCGACCTCGTCACCGACGTGGTGTGCCTCGGGACGCCCCACCTCGGCGCGCCTCTCGAGCGCGTGGTGAACAAGGGGGTCGGAGCACTCGGTCGCCTTCCCGAGGCGGCGCCGTTCGGCCGGATCCTGGAGTACCGCTCCGTCGGCATCCTCGACCTTCGCCACGGTCTGGCCCGCGACGTGCAGAACCTGCCCAACGCCCGCTACCGACTCGTGGCCGCCACGCTGACGCGATCGCCACGCTCGGTCACCTCGGGCACGATCGGCGACTACCTGGTGCCCTACCGCTCGGCCCTCGGGCGACGCCGTGGCGGGGAGGAGATGTTCCCGGGTGCGGAGACGCTGCACGTCCCGTCTGCCGATCACTTCGACCTGCTCAACCACGACGACGTCTACGCTGCGATCCGCGCATGGCTGCGCGACCGCGTCGACCCGCCCACCCAGGAAGAGAGCCCGACCGCATGACACAGACTCCCGCACCGATCTCCGCGACCGTGGAGATGAAGGCCGCTCCCGAGGACGTCTGGGAGGTCGTCTCGGACCTCGCCCGGATGCCGGAGTTCAGCCCGGAGCTGCGCAAGGCCTTCGTCGTGGGGAAGCCGGGAGTCGGCGCGAACATCATCGGCATCAACCGTCGCAAGGCCGTCGTCTGGCCGACGACCTCGAAGGTGGTGCGCTGGGAGCCGGGTCGCGCGGTCGCCTGGAAGACGCGCGAGAGCGGGGCCACCTGGGTCTACGAGCTCGAGCCCACGGGCGGCGGCACCTCGGTCACCGGCAGGCGAGTGCTGCCGCGGTTCACGTTCGGCACCTCGCTGCTCGCTCCGGTCATCGGAGGTGCCGCTGGGCACGACACCGAGCTCGCTGCCGGCATCCGTACGACGCTCGAGCGGATGCAGGCGGCCGTCGAGGCGTGACCACTCCCTGCAGCCGTGGCGAGTCTGCTGTGGGCGAACACGGATGGGTTGCCCGTGGAATTGTCGCGGCTGACGTCTAGGGTCGGTCCCGTGACTGAGAACTCCACACAGACGGGCCCGATGTCCCCGCAGCTGAACGGCGGAGGCGGCTCCTACGGCCTCGACGACCACATCTACCAGCGCCTGCTCCGCGAGCGGATCGTCTTCCTCGGGTCGGAGGTGCGCGACCAGAACGCCAACGCGATCTGCGCCCAGCTGCTCCTGCTGAGCGCCGAGGACCCCGAGGCCGACATCTTCCTGCACATCAACAGCCCGGGTGGTTCGGTCGACGCCGGCATGGCGATCTACGACACGATGAACTACATCACCAACGACGTGGCCACGGTCGGCATGGGCCTCGCCGCGTCGATGGGCCAGTTCCTGCTGTGCGCCGGAGCGAAGGGCAAGCGCTACGCCCTGCCGCACGCGCGGATCATGATGCACCAGCCGTCCGGAGGGATGGGCGGCTCGGCCTCCGACATCAAGATCCAGGCCCAGCAGTCGCTGCACATCAAGAAGGTGCTCTTCGAGCTGATCAGCCAGCACACCGGGCAGGAGCTCACCCAGGTCGAGGCCGACGCCGACCGCGACCGCTGGTTCACCGCGGTGCAGGCCAAGGACTACGGCTTCATCGACCACGTGATCACCAGCGCCCGCGAGGCGGCCGACGCAGGCCGGCCCGCGCGCTCCAAGTGACCGTCCCTCCCACGCCGACGAATCGAGCTCCCAGATGAACTACTACATCCCCCAGTGGGAAGAGCGGACCTCCTACGGAGTGCGCCGGATCGACCCCTACGCCAAGCTCTTCGAGGACCGCATCATCTTCCTCGGCACGCCGATCAGCGACGACATCGCCAACGCGGTGATGGCCCAGCTGCTCTGCCTGGAGTCGATGGACCCCTCGCGCGACATCCAGATCTACATCAACAGCCCCGGTGGCTCGTTCACCGCGATGACCGCCATCTACGACACGATGCAGTTCATCCAGCCCGACGTACAGACCGTGTGCCTGGGACAGGCGGCCTCGGCGGCTGCTGTGCTGCTGGCTGCGGGCGCGCCGGGCAAGCGGCTGGCGCTGCCCAACAGCCGGATCCTGATCCACCAGCCCTACACCGAGGGGACCTACGGGCAGTCCTCGGACATCGAGATCCAGGCCAACGAGATCCTGCGGATGCGTGAGCTGCTCGAGAAGCTGATCGCCGAGCACTCGGGCAAGACGCCGGAGGAGGTCAACCTCGACATCGAGCGCGACAAGATCCTCACGGCCGCCGCCGCCCTCGAGTACGGCCTCATCGACTCCATCCTGGAGTCGCGCAAGGCCGTGTCGATCGGGGCGACCGGGCGCTAGCAGATGCCTCGTCGTGTCCTCCACCACGGAGTGGGATCTCGGGATACGGTCGGGGCAGGTCTTCCAGACGTTGTGTGATCGCAAGCATGGGTCGGGCGCAGCCCGAACTAGATGAGGGGAGTCGTCGCCAGTGGCACGGATCGGTGACGGAGGCGACCTGTTGAAGTGCTCTTTCTGCGGAAAGAGCCAGAAGCAGGTCAAGAAGTTGATCGCCGGCCCCGGCGTCTACATCTGCGACGAGTGCATCGAGCTGTGCAACGAGATCATCGAGGAGGAGCTCAGCGAGACGACTGAGGTCGGTCTCGACGAGCTGCCCAAGCCGCGCGAGATCTTCGAGTTCCTGAACTCCTACGTGATCGGCCAGGAGCAGGCCAAGAAGTCGCTCGCCGTGGCGGTCTACAACCACTACAAGCGGGTCCAGGCGGGTGTCTCCGCCGGTGGCGCCAAGCAGGGCAAGGACGACGTCGTCGAGGTCGCCAAGTCCAACATCCTGGTGATCGGCCCCACGGGCTGCGGCAAGACCTACCTCGCCCAGACGCTGGCCCGGATGCTCAACGTGCCGTTCGCGATCGCCGACGCCACCGCGCTCACCGAGGCCGGCTACGTCGGCGAGGACGTCGAGAACATCCTGCTCAAGCTGATCCAGGCGGCGGACTACGACGTCAAGAAGGCCGAGACCGGCATCATCTACATCGACGAGATCGACAAGGTGGCCCGCAAGGCGGAGAACCCCTCGATCACGCGGGACGTGTCCGGCGAGGGCGTCCAGCAGGCGCTGCTCAAGATCCTCGAGGGCACCACCGCCTCGGTCCCCCCGCAGGGTGGTCGCAAGCACCCGCACCAGGAGTTCATCCAGATCGACACCACCAACATCCTGTTCGTGGTCGGCGGGGCGTTCGCGGGTCTCGAGCACATCGTGGACCAGCGGGTCGGCAAGAAGACCCTGGGCTTCACCGCCGAGATGCGCAGCTCCAACGAGACCCAGGTCGACGAGATGTTCGCCCAGGTCCGCCCCGAGGACCTGGTCAAGTTCGGGCTGATCCCGGAGTTCATCGGTCGACTCCCGCTGATCGCCAGCGTGAACAAGCTCGACCAGGCCGCCCTCGTGCAGATCCTGACGGAGCCGCGCAACGCGCTGATCAAGCAGTACCAGAAGCTCTTCGAGCTCGACGGCGTCGAGCTCGAGTTCACCGGCGACGCCGTCGAGGCGATCGCCGACAAGGCGATGGAGCGTGGCACCGGAGCCCGCGGGCTGCGGGCGATCATCGAGGAGGTGCTCCTCAACGTGATGTACGACGTGCCGTCCCGTGAGGACATCGGCAAGGTCGTCGTGACCGGCGAGGTCGTCTCCGACAACGTCAACCCGACCCTCGTGCCACGCGAGGCCGAGCCCAAGAAGAAGAAGTCTGCCTGAGTGCTGTCGCGCCCTCACTAGACCACTTGGCCTAGTTGCCTAGACCAGCGCTACCTCGGTTCCGATTTGCCCGTATTCTCTGAGTTCACACTATTCGCGCGCGCTCCGCGCGATGCCACGGGGGAATCATGTTTGCTGCTGAGCACCGGAGACCGTTCGCGGCCTTTCTCCTGGTGTGCGCGGCAGGTTTCCTGATCACCGGTTTCGGGCTCCGCACGCAGGTGGTGCAGGTGCTCGTCGACAACGGTGCGCCGGCCGCGCTCGTCGGCGTGGTCGCGCCTGACGTGATCCTCGGCGAGACGCTGAGCAGCAAACCCGCGCCGCCGGCCGAGGCGGCCCCCTCCGCATCGGCGCAGAGCCCGACGGCCCCGACGTCCCCGACGTCCCGGACGAGCCGGCGGCCTCCGCGCCGACGACGATCACCCTTGACCCTCCCGCGGCTGCCCACCGCGCCGCGAAGCCGGCTGTTCCCCA
The DNA here is from genome assembly GCA_963842565.1 of uncultured Actinomycetota bacterium. GTDB lineage: Bacteria > Actinomycetota > Actinomycetes > Propionibacteriales > Nocardioidaceae > Marmoricola. Next base: position 44,817 of record CAWJGX010000009.1, read on the forward strand.
CCATCGCCGGGCGAAGGCGGCGGGCACGCACGCCCAGAGCAGTGCGACAGTGGCGGCGGTCAGCACGCCGGTCCGCCCGACCACGGCGACGCCGGCTCCCGCCCCGGCAGCGATCCCCGCCCCGGCACCGGGCAAGCCCTCGGCCGGGAAGCCGACCCCGGTGCGCGCTGAGCTGCAAGCGCCGACGACGAGGCGACGGGCCTGGAGCCCGACCGTCCAGGCGCCCACCCTCGCCGCGGCCAGCGCAGGTCGTGGTCACGGTCAGCGGGAACGGTCGTGGTCACGGAGACGGGCACGCCCGCAAGGAGCCACGGCAGCAGGGGTGTTCGGGTCCAGCACACCTCGGCACCGACGCCGCGGCGCCACGACTCGGCGCCCCGCCATGGCGAATCCCGGGATCGTTCACGCCACGACGAGTCACGCGGGTCGCGCCACGACTCGGACCACGGTGGGCCACGGACACTCTCGCCGTGGCCACGAGGGCCGGTCCGGACGCCACTGAGGGCACGCCGGGTCCTGGTGCGATCAGGTCAGGTCGAGCTGGACGAGCACGCCGTCGTGCCGCGCGCCCTGACGTAGGTTGACGCGCCAGCCCCGCCCCTCGGCAGCCCCGCACGGCCGGGCCGACGCTGTGCCGTCACCGCGGGGGTGAGCACGCAGCTGCCAGGACGCTGGGCACCGGTCACCGAGACCACGCGAGGGCCGCGGTCGAGCGGGTACTTCAGGTCGAGCGAGGTGGCGCGCAGCAGCGCCCGGCCGGGAGCCGAGCCGCTGCGCACCAGCGCACCGGAGAGCACGTAGCTGCACCGTCAACGTCGAGGCACCTTGCGGGTGGTAGCCACTCCGCTCGTCATGCCGACCGTGGTCGGGCCGTACTGCGCGACACCGTCGGCCTGCACCTTGACGCCGGCTCGCGAACACGCTGCTCGCCACCGGAGCGCAGCGCGCGCGGGAGGCTCGAGGGTGAGCCGGTAGATGGGAGTGGTGCTCCGGATCCAGTGGTCGACCTCCAGGTCACCCGACGCGAGGACACGGCTGCGCACGTACTCACCGTCGGCGGGCAGGGCCGACGGGCGCGTCGAACGCCTGCTGGCCCATCCTGCGGAACAGCGAGGCGCCGCTGCCACCGGCACCGGGTCGACCGATGACGAGCGCGAACGCCGACGGCGATCGATCAGGGCGTCCGACGAACACCACCATCAGCGTGACGCGGGTCCGGTACCCGGAACCGCTGTGCGGGACGACCGGCCTGTCGTCGGCGAGATCAGCGGGATGCGTCATCAGCTGCCTCGCGGGGTCGGCGCCGACACCGGGACGGCGGTGACGACGGCCAGGTTCTGGTAGCCGCCGCGTGCGGGGACGTACGGCGGGGCACACGTGACGAGAACCAACCTGCGAGCCCCCGACGGGCTGGACAGCCACCGTTTCCCGGTGAGCGGCCCCTGGGGGACCAGGCGCAGCGACGTCGCTCGGAACGTCTGGCGCAGGGTGTCCGAGGTGAGCACGAACCGGTCGTGGCGACGTACGTCGAGCAGGGCGGCGTAGGGACCGAGGCCCTGGGTGCGGGAGTCGACGTGCGCGGCCACGAGGGTCGAACCCCAGGGATCACCCAGACGCGAGCCGCCGCGCCACCAGCCGGCCGTGCGGATGTCGCGGGGCACGTCGAGGAGCCCGTCGCTCCTGGTGGACACCGCGCGGATGGGCACCACCACCCCGTCGGGCAGGCGGACGGAGCGCGGCTGCTCGTGCCCGGACCGCGCCGGTGCGCTGGGCCGGTTTCGCCTCGACGACGTCCGTGTCACCCTGCGAGGGACCCGTCGGCTGTGGCTGAGCCTGGACCGCCCTGCCCGGGGTGCAGCGTCGCCGTCCACCCGACGAGCAGGAGTGCACCGGCGCCGAGCGTGAGGTAGACGATCGGTCCGCCAGGGCGCGGGAGCGGTGCTCATGTCGCCGGCGTCTCGGCTTCGACCTCGGAGGGCGCCTCCGCGGGTACGGCGCTTCGTGTCCCGTCGCCACCGCAACCCCAGGCCGACGAGCAGCAGCCCGGCGAGCCCGTACGTGAACCAGGGGAGCCGGTGGTCCGCACGGCTCACGCCGTGCTCGCGCGAACCACTCTGCGGCGCGAGGTCGTCGCCGAACGGAACGACCGGCACGTCGCCGGCCAGGCCTGCCGACCCGGTGTCCATCGATCGTGGCTCGACGGAGCCGTCGGCTCGCAGCGGCAAGGTGTGGGTGATGGCATCCATGGAGCCGTTGCTCGGATTTCCGACGGCGTAGACCATCGTCACCGTGCGCGGCTGCAGGGTCACCGTCAGCGGCCCGAGGATCGGGTCGCTCGTGGTCCCCGTGGGCAGCAGCGCGACCCTGTGGGGGCCGGCGGGCACGTCGGCGTCGGCGTACTCGCCGTTGGCGATGTTGGTGAAGACGACCTTGCCGTCGACGCGGACATCGGCAGGAGCGACCGTCGCGGTGTGTGCCAGGAGCACCCGAGCCTTCTCCGGCCCGATCGGCGACAGTGGCGTGCGGTAGGTGCTCACCACCGGGTCCCCGTTCACGGAGGCCGGCAGGTGGAGCACGACGTCGGTGTTCGATCCGGACTTCACGTCCAGCCGCGTCGTGACCCTGCCCGAGCCGGGGACTCCGGTGAACACCAGGTCGTGCGCGCCCGCGGTCAGCGGGACGGGCTCCGACAGGGATCCGACGTCTGCCTTGTGCTCGACGGACTTGCCGTCGATGGAGACGGTGACCTCAGCCCCCGGCACTGCCTGGACGACGACCACGTGGCCGGGTCCTGGAGCAGCGCCGGCCGGGCTGACGCCAACGGCGGTCAGGGTCACCGATGCGAGGACAACTCCCACCAAGAAACGTACGATCCTCACAGCGCCCCCCGGTGAACGTCTGACGTTCGACGTGTCCCGACGCCGATAATCGATCGCAGCACGGCCGGTTCGGACCGTCAAGAAATATGTAGTCCGGCTTGGGGGGAAGCGACCCGGAATGCTGAGAAATTAGTCTCGCGGACTGAGACGTACTTCGCTCAGCGCTTGGGTGGAGGCTCTCCCAGGACGGCGTCCACGACGATGGCACCGTCGGTCGTGGTCACCAGGTCGAGGACACCGGTGATCGACCCCACGGCACGCAGGTCGCGCTCGGCGTCGCGGATCGCCGCCAGAGCGACCTCGGGCCCGGAGACGGTGGCGTGCTCGACGGGGGTGCGCATGCCGACCTTGGCCGTCGACTTGGCTCCGCGCACGCCGGCGAGCACGGCGGCGACAGCCTCCAGCCCGACCGGGTCGGCCGACGCCGCGTCGCCGAGCTCCTCCGTGGTGGGCCAGGCCTGCAGGTGCACCGACCCGGGCTGCCACCACGACCAGACCTCCTCCGTGGCGTAGGGGAGGAACGGCGCGAACAACCGCAGCTGGGCGTGCAGCGCGATGGCCAGAGCGGCCTTGGCCGACTGGGTGCCTGCGGCATCGGTGTCGCCGTACGCCCGCTCCTTGACCAGCTCGACGTAGTCGTCGCAGAAGTCCCAGAAGAAGCGCTCGGTCACCTCGAGCGCGGTCGTGTAGTCGTAGGCCTCGAACGCCCTGGTCGCCTCACCCAGGGTGACGGCCAGCTTGCCGAGGAGGGCGCGGTCGACGCCCTCGGTCACCAGGCCGGCGTCACGACCGGTGGCCCCCACGCTGCCGAGCACGAACTTCGAGACGTTGAGGACCTTCATCGCCAGTCGGCGACCGACCTTCATCTGGTTCTCGTCGAAGGGGGAGTCCAGGCCCGGTCGCGCCATCGCGGCCCGCCAGCGGACGGCGTCCGCGCCGTACTTGTCCAGCACGTCGTTCGGGACCACGACGTTGCCCTTGGACTTCGACATCTTCTTGCGGTCGGGGTCGACGATGAACCCGGAGATCATGGCGTGCGACCACGGCACGGCCTCGTTCTCGAAGTGCGCGCGGACGACCCGGGAGAACAGCCACGTGCGGATGATGTCGTGCGCGTTCGTGCACAGGTCCATCGGGAAGACCCGCTCGAACAGGTCCGGGTCCTCCTCCCAGCCGCCGGCGATCTGGGGCGTCAGCGACGAGGTCGCCCAGGTGTCCATCACGTCCGGGTCCCCGATGAAGCCACCGACCTTCCCGCGCTGGTCCTCGGTGTAGCCGGACGGCGCCTGGGTCGAGGGGTCGATCGGCAGCTCGTCCTCGCGGGGCAGCAGCGGGTGCTGGTAGTCCGGCTCGCCCTCGGAGTCCAGCCCGTACCAGACCGGGAACGGGATCCCGAAGAACCGCTGCCGGGAGACCAGCCAGTCCCCGTTGAGTCCGCCGACCCAGTTGTCGTAGCGGTGCTTCATGTGGGCCGGGATCCACGAGACCTCGGCGCCGCGCTCGAGCATCTCGGCACGGAGGCCGGCGTCGCGACCGCCGTTGGTGATGTACCACTGCCGCGTGGCCACGATCTCGAGCGGCTTGTCGCCCTTCTCGTAGAAGTTCGCCATCCGCTGGGTGGGCGTCGGCTCACCCTGGAGGTCACCGCTCTCGCGGAGCTTGGCGACCATCGCCTCGCGGGCACTGAACGTGGTCTTGCCCTTGAGGTCCTCGTACGCCGACGCGGCGGGCGCGGCGGCGAGCCACTCGGGAGTCTCGCGGGACATCCGGCCGTCCCGACCGATCAGCGTGCGCACCGGCAGCTGGAGCTCGCGCCACCAGGTGACGTCGGTGAGGTCTCCGAACGTGCAGCACATCGCGATGCCGGCACCCTTGTCCGGCTCGGCGGCGGGGTGGGCGAGCACCGGGATCTCGACCCCGAAGACGGGGGAGGAGACGGTGGTGCCGAACAGCGACTGGTAGCGCTCGTCGTCGGGGTGCGCGATCAGCGCCACCACCGAGGGGATCAGCTCGGGTCGGGTGGTCTCGATGGCGACGGGTCCGTCGGCGCCGTGGAAGGTGACGCGGTGGTAGTGGCCGGCGTACTCCCTGGCCTCGAGCTCGGCCTGGGCGACGGCCGTCTGGAAGGTGACGTCCCACAGGGTCGGTGCCTCCTGCAGGTAGGCCTCGCCGCGGGCGAAGTTGCGCAGGAAGGCGCGCTGGCTGACCTTCTGGGCCTTCGGTCCGATGGTCGTGTAGTGCTGCTTCCAGTCCACCGACAGCCCGAGGGTGCGCCACAGCTCCTCGAAGACCTGCTCGTCCTCCTCGACGAGCTGCTCGCAGAGCTCGACGAAGTTGGGACGACTGATCGGGATCTGCCGCTTCGGGTCCGGCTTCTCGGGCGGGGTGAAGGCGTCGTCGTACGGCAGCGACGGGTCGCACCGGACGCCGAAGTAGTTCTGCACGCGCCGCTCGGTCGGCAGGCCGTTGTCGTCCCAGCCCATCGGGTAGAACACCGACTTGCCCTGCATCCGCTGGAACCGCGCGACCAGGTCCGTGTGGGTGTAGGAGAAGACGTGCCCGACGTGCAACGAGCCGGACACGGTGGGCGGGGGCGTGTCGATCGAGTAGACCTCGGCGCGTGACTTGGTGCGGTCGAAGGCGTAGGTGTCGTCGGCCTTCCACTGCGCGGCCCACTTCGCCTCGAGACCCTCGAGCACGGCCTTGTCCGGTACGACGGCCGCAGGCGCTGCGGTCGTCTCACTGGACACGGTGTTCTCGGGGGAGTCAGTCATGTGCGAATCCTAATGAGGACACGCGGTCGGCCGTTAACGAGATACGGCCACGGGTGCTCAGTCGCGCTCAGTCGTCGCGCTCGAGCCAGAAGTAGTAGAGGTCGGCGACGCCGAAGGTCTGCTCGAGCTTGCCGTTCATGATGCCGACCAGGGTGTGGTCGTCGACGGCCTTGAAGTGGTCGAAGACGGCCTGCTGGTCGTAGACCATCGTGGCCGTGACCTCGCCGCGGAACTCGACGTCCCACAGGGACGCCTCGCCGCGACCCGCCGCCTCGGTGTTGGAGTAGAGCTCGCCCGCGTCGTCCCGGCAGATCAGGGGCAGGGCGCGTGCGAGTGACTCGAACCGCTTGCCGTGCCAGCGGACCTTGCCGAGGAGGGCGCTGACCGGGTGCCCGGTGGCGAAGTCGCCGCCGCGCCAGGGACCGAGGACCTCGCTCGCGCGGACCGGGGAGAGGTCCGACCACAGCTCGTCGAGGTCGGCGGGCTCGACCTCGTCCGCCGCCGGAGCTCCTCGAAGCGGGTGCGCGCATCCATCCGTGGACTCCTGACGTTGACAGTGGTTCCGTCACGATAACCGCGCGGTCTGCGGGTGCGACGCGCCCCTCTAGACTTCGGTCACGATGACTGACGACGCTCGCCTCGCCGAGACCTACGCCGAGGTCGAGGACGCCCTGCTCAGCCGGTGGCCCGAGACCAGGCTCGATCCCACGCTCGATCGGATCGAGGCGTTCATGGAGCTGCTCGGTGATCCGCAGCGGTCCTATCCCTCGATCCACCTGACCGGCACCAACGGCAAGACCTCGACGGCCCGGATGATCGAGACGCTGATCGTCGCCACCGGGCTGCGGGTCGGCCGGTTCACCAGCCCGCACCTGGAGTCGATGACCGAGCGGATCAGCCTCGACGGCGAGCCGATCAGCGAGGAGCTGTTCGTCTCCACGTTCAACGAGATCGCGCCGTACACCCACCTCGTCGACGCCGACCACGACCACCCGCTCTCGTTCTTCGAGACCGTCGTCGCGATGGCGTACGCCGCCTTCGCGGACGCCCCGGTCGACGCAGCGGTCGTCGAGGTCGGGATGGGCGGCACCTGGGACGCCACCAACGTGATCGACGCGTCCGTGGCGGTGCTGACCCCGATCGCCGTCGACCACGCGAAGTACCTCGGCGAGACGCCGGCCGCGATCGCGCTCGAGAAGGTCGGCGTCATCAAGGCCGGTGCCACGGTCGTCTCGGCCGTGCAGCCCGAGGAAGTGGCCCAGCTGGTCGCCGAGCGGTGCACCGAGGTCGGCGCCACGCTGGTCCGCGAGGGCCTCGAGTTCGGTGTCACCAGCCGGGTGCCTGCCGTCGGTGGCCAGATGATCGGCCTGCAGGGGCTGCGCGGCACCTACGAGGAGGTGTTCCTCCCGCTCTACGGTGCCCACCAGGCCCAGAACGCCGCACTCGCGCTCGCTGCGGTGGAGGCCTTCGTCGGCGGTGACGATCCGTTGGACGCGGAGCTGGTGCTCGCGGCCTTCGCGGAGGTGACCTCGCCGGGACGGCTGGAGATCATCCGGCGCTCGCCGACGATCGTGCTCGACGCCGCGCACAACCCCCACGGCGCGGCGGCCACGGTCGCGGCGCTGGAGGACTCCTTCACCTTCTCGCCCCTGATCGGTGTCCTGGGCGTGATGGCGGACAAGGACTACGAAGGGCTGCTCGCCGAGTTCGAGCCCGCCCTGGCGCACGTGGTGTGCACCCAGAACTCGAGCGGCCGTTCCATGCCTGCCCACGAGCTCGCCGAGGTCGCGCGCGGCATCTTCGGACAGGACCGGGTCAGCGAGACACCGTCCCTGGCCGACGCGATCGACCAGGCAGCCGCGCTGGCCGAGGCCGGGGGAGTCTTCGGGGAGGCGATCGGCTCGGGCGGCGTGCTGGTCACCGGCTCGGTGGTCACCGTCGGCGAGGCCCGCCACATGCTCCGCCCCCAGCGCAACGCCGACGGGTCACGCAAGGAGCAGGGAGACAGGAACTGATGCAGCGCCGACTCTGCGCAGCGATCCTGCTGCTCGAGACCATCGCCTTCGGCCTGAGCACGCCGGTGCTGATCTCGGTGGCGGGGGTCGCGACCTCGACGGCGCTGTGGGTCGGCCTCGGGCTCGCCGTCGCCTGCCTGCTCGTCTCGGGGCTGCTGCGGTTCGCCTGGGGCTACTGGCTGGGCTGGGCGATCCAGGTCGCCGCGATCGCGCTCGGCTTCGTCGTCACGACGATGTTCGTCCTCGGTGCGATCTTCCTGGCGCTGTGGGCCACGGCGTACTTCCTCGGTCGCAAGATCGAGGTGGAACGCGCCGAGTGGGAACGGACCGGCAACTACCCCGGCCGGGTGCAGACCGACCAGTAGGGAGCGGGCTCAGACCAGCCCGCGCTCCACCTGGTCGAGCAGGCTCTCCAGGGCCACGTCCCGGTCAGCCGCAGGAACGTCGCGGAGGGGGCCGTCGAGGTGGAGCACGGCGAACCCGTGGACGGCCGACCAGCAGAGCACCTCCGCGCCCTCACGTCGCTCGGGCCGCAGTCCGCCCGAGGCCGTCAGCTGGTCGAGGGCCTGGCCCAGGAGCTCGTAGGGGTGGTTGGACGAGGCAGGGGTCTCCGGGGGCGTGTCCGGGTCGGCCTCGTCCGGGAGCACGGGAGCGGCGAAGGCGACCGCGAACAGCCCTGGTTCGGCCAGGGCGAAACGAACGTAGGCACGACCCGTGGCCCGGAGCACTGCCACGGCACGTGCCACGGGGTCCCGGTCCGCCACCGTGGCCATCTCGGACCGCATCGCCTCGCCGAGCCGCTCCATCCCGACCGCGGCGACCTCGGCCAGCAGCGCCTCCCGGTCGGCGAAGTGCCGGTAGGCCGCGTTGTGCGAGACGCCGCTGCGCCGCGCCACCTCGCGGAGCACGACCCCGTCGGGGCCGTCGCTGCGCGCGAGCTCGACGCCGCTCTCGATCAGGGAGGAGCGCAGGTTGCCGTGGTGGTAGCTGCTCACCACCCCATCCTAGAGGAATGTTGACAGTGCCCACATCCGGAGCTAGATTCTATGTTGTCACTGTCCACATCAACCCCTGCAGGAGTTCCCATGAAGGGAAAGCTCGGCATCCTCCTCACCGTCTGCGCGGCGGTGCTGGCGATCAACCTCGACACCACGATCGTCAACGTCGCCCTGCCGACCATCTCCGACGAGCTGGACGCCGGCACCCGCCAGCTCCAGTGGATCGTGGACGGCTACAACCTCGCCTTCGCCGCACTCGTCCTGGCGATGGGCAGCCTCTCCGACCGCTTCGGCCGTCGGCCCGCGCTGATCATCGGCCTGGTGGGGTTCGCGGCCTCGAGCGCCGTCGGCGGCCTCGTCACCGACTCCGGGGCGCTGATCGCGGCCCGCTTCGCGATGGGCACGTTCGCGGCCCTGATCTTCCCGACGACGCTGTCGATCATCAGCAACACCTTCCGGGAGCGCCGGGAGCGGGCTGCGGCGCTGGGGGTGTGGGGCGCCGTCGTGGGTATCGGCGTCGCCGCGGGACCTGTCGCCGGCGGGCTGCTGCTCGAGCACTTCGCCTGGGGGAGCGTCTTCTGGGCACTGGTGCCGGTCGCCCTGCTCACCGCGGTCGCTGCCTACATCCTGGTGCCCGAGTCGCGCGACCCCGCCGTACCGAGGTCTCGACCTGCCCGGGCTGGCCCTCTCCGTGCTGATGCTCGGCACCCTGACGTGGACGATCATCGAGGCGCCTGAGCACGGCTGGGGCTCGATCACGACCGTGTCCGGGTTCGCGGTGGCGGCGGTCGCCCTGGTGATCTTCGTCCTCCACGAGCGCCGTACCGACCACCCGATGCTCGACGTCACGCTGTTCCGGGACCGCCGGTTCAGTGCTGCCAGCGCGTCGGTCACGATCACCTTCTTCGCGCTGTTCGGCTTCATCTTCCTGGTGACGCAGTACTTCCAGTTCGTCCGCGCCTACGGCACGCTCTCGACGGGCGCGCGCATCCTGCCGGTGGCACTGAGCATCGCGGTTGCGTCCGTGGTCGGCGCGCACCTCGCACCCCGCATCGGGACCAAGGTCGTCGTGACCACGGGGCTGCTGCTCTTCGGTGGCGCGTTCCTCTGGATCTCCACGGTCGCCGTGGACGCGTCGTACGCCCAGGTGATCGTGCCGCAGATGGTGCTGATGGGTCTCGGCATGGGCCTGATCTCGACGCCGGCCACCGAGTCGATCCTGCTCGTGCTGCCACCGGCTCGCGCCGGTGTGGGATCGGCGGTCAACGACGCGACCCGTGAGCTCGGCGGGACCCTCGGGGTCGCCATCGTGGGCTCGCTCTTCTCCTCGGTCTACGCAGCCCACCTCGCCGACGGAGCGTTCGGCCGGCTCCCGGCAGCCGCGCTCTCGCAGGCCCAGGACTCCGTGGGGTCCGCCCTGGCCATGGCCGGCGGCAACCCGCGGCTCGCCCTGGCCCTGCAGGACGCGTTCATGGACGCGTTCAGTGCGGCCTGTGTCGTGGTCGGCCTGATCTGTCTCGTCGGAGCCGTGGCCGCGTCGGTCTGGCTCCCCGGTCGAGAGGTGCAGGTCCAGGCGTCCGAGGGGGACGCCGCAGGGGAGGGCGGGGAGGTCGCGGGGGAGCAGCCGGTACTGGTCGGCTAGCGTTCTCGCATGTCGCAGCGCACCCTGGTCCTGCTCAAGCCCGACGCGGTACGCCGCGGACTCGTCGGCAACATCCTGTCGCGGTTCGAGGCGAAGGGCCTGACCATCGTCGCCCTCGAGCACCACCAGATCGACGTCGAGCAGGCCGACGCCCACTACGCCGAGCACGTCGACCGCGACTTCTACCCGCCCCTGCGTGCCTTCGTCACCAGTGGTCCGCTCGTGGCGCTGGTGCTGGAGGGCGACGAGGCGATCGAGGTCGTGCGCGCGATCAACGGCGCCACCGACGGACGCAAGGCCGCTCCCGGCACCATCCGCGGCGACCTGTCGCTCTCGAACCGCGAGAACCTCGTGCACGGCTCCGACAGCAGCGAGTCGGCCACCCGGGAGATCGCGCTCTGGTTCCCCGACCTCTGAGTCACCAACCCTCCTGATCAGCCCAAACGACGCTGGTCACGCCGCGTGTCGTCGCGGTCGCTGGTCCCCTCCGCTCATACGCTTCGGTGACGGGTGGGGCGCATGGTGCGCCACACCTCTTCCCCCACCACCTGCACCAGCGAGGCGAATCGGATGGCGAACAGTCTCATCGGCCGCGACATGGCGGTGGACCTAGGCACGGCGAACACCCTCGTCTACGTGCGCGGGAAGGGCGTCCTGGTCGACGAGCCCTCCGTGGTCGCGATGAACGAGCAGACGCACGAGATCCTCGCGGTCGGCCACGAGGCCAAGCGGATGATCGGCCGTACGCCGGACGGCATCACCGCCATCCGGCCGCTCAAGGACGGTGTGATCGCGGACCTCGACGCGACCGAGGAGATGTTGCGCCACTTCATCCAGCAGGTCCACAAGCGCCGCTACTTCGCGAAGCCACGGATGATCATCTGCGTGCCGAGCGGGGTCACCGCGGTCGAGCAGCGCGCCGTCAAGGAAGCCGGCTACCAGGCCGGTGGCCGGCGGGTCTACATCATCGAGGAGCCGATGGCAGCCGCCATCGGTGCCGGTCTGCCGGTCCACGAGGCCACGGGCAACATGGTGGTCGACATCGGCGGTGGCACCACCGAGGTGGCGGTGATCTCCCTCGGCGGACTGGTCACCACGCTGTCGGTCCGCACCGCCGGTGACGAGCTCGACCAGGCGATCGTGGCGTGGATGAAGAAGGAGCACTCCCTGATGCTGGGGGAGCGCACCGCCGAGGAGATCAAGATGACCCTCGGGTCGGCCTTCCCCCTCCCGCAGGAGCGGCAGGCCGAGGTCCGCGGTCGCGACATGGTCTCCGGACTCCCGCGCACGGTCACGGTCTCCAGCCCCGAGATCCGCCGCGCCATCGAGGAGCAGATCCACTCGATCGTCGATGCCGTGCGCACCACCCTGGACCAGACCCCGCCCGAGCTCGCCGGCGACATCATGGACCGCGGCATCGTGCTCACCGGCGGCGGCGCCATGCTCCTCGGCCTCGACGAGCGCATCCGTCACGAGACCGGGATGCCCGTCCACCTCGCCAACGACCCGCTCACCTCGGTGGCGCTGGGCGCGGGCAAGTGTGTCGAGGAGTTCGAGGCCCTCCAGCAGGTGCTCGTCTCGGACCACAGGCGGTGAGGCGTGGCCAACAAACGGCTGCATGACTTCAAGGGGCCCACCCTCGGCCGTCCTGCCCGCGACGACGACCAGCGCACCGGCTTCGGCCGAGACCGCGGTGGCTCCTCGCGCCTGGTGGTCGGGCTGATGCTCGCCGCCTCACTCACCGTCATCACGGTGGACGCCGCCAGTGGTGGCTCCTCGCCGGTCGACCCGCTGCGTTCGGCGGTCGGCACGGTCATCGGTCCCGTCGAGACCGGCACCGCCACCGCGGCGCGGCCCTTCCGGGAGACCCTCGCCTACTTCAGCAACAACGACGACCTGCGCGCCGACGTGGCGAAGCTGTCGGCGCAGAACTCCCAGCTCCGCTCCGAGGTCGAGCAGGCACCCCTCGACCGCAACCGCCTCGCCGAGCTGGACGGACTGACCAACACGGCCAACAAGACCGGCTACGCGCTGGTCGCGGCCCGCGTCGTCGGGATGGGGCCGATGCAGTCCTTCTCGCGGACGGTCACGATCGACGCCGGCACCTCCTCGGGCATCCGCAAGGACATGACCGTGCTGAACAGCGACGGACTGGTGGGACGCGTCATCGCCGCCTCCCGCTCGACCGCCAACGTGCTGCTGATCCTCGACACCGACTCCGTCGTCGGCGGACGTCTCGGGTCGAACATGGAGATCGGGTTCCTGCGTGGCCGCGGTGTCACCGGTGACCGCGGCCGACTCGACCTCGACCTCGTCGACAACTCGGTGACTCCTGCCAAGGGTGACGTCGTGGTGACCTGGGGGAGCCAGAACGGCGTGCCCTACGTCTCCGGGATCCCCATCGGCAAGGTCGAGTCGGTGTACTCCACACCGCGCGAGCTGGCCAAGCACGCGGTGGTCGACCCCTTCGTCGACTTCACCTCGATCGACGTCGTCGGTGTCGTCGTGCCCCGCAGGACGTCGGGGGACCGCATCGTCATCAACGGACTGTCCACGAAGCAGGGAGGCAACCGATGAATCTCTCCCGTGCCGGCCTGGTCACCGGCGTGATCCTGGTCGCGGTGGTGCTGCAGGTCGCGCTGTTCAACCTGTTCGCCGTCAACGGTGTGGTGCCCAACCTCGCCCTGCTCGTCGTGGTCGCTGCCTCGATCGCCCGTGGACCCCAGTTCGGGGCGGTCGTCGGCTTCGCGGCGGGCCTCCTGCTCGACCTCGCGCCGCCCGCCGACCACGTGGCCGGCCGCTGGGCGCTCGCCTTCGTGGTGGTCGCCATCCTGGCCGGCAGGGTGCGTGCCGACGCTCGTCGCAGCCCGCTCGCCGGACTCGCCACGGTGGCCGTGTGCTCGTTCGTCGCCACCTCGATCTTCGCGCTGAGCGGCGTCGTCCTCGGCGACCACGCGCTGCCCGCGGGCGAGATGGTCCAGGTGATCGCGATCGCGTTGCTCTGGGACGTCGTGATGGCTCCGCTGCTGCTGCCGATGCTGATGCGGCTCTTCGAGCGGACCCGTTCCTCCGAGCTCGCGTACTGAACCGAAAGCACCCATGGCTGCCGTCCTGATCCGTCCGAACGCATCGCAGAAGAGTCGCCTGCGCCTGATCGTGGTGCAGGCGCTCGTGCTCGCGTTGTTCCTGACCCTGTTCGCGCGGCTCTGGTACATGCAGGTGCTCACCGGGGACAGCTACCGGGCCCAGGCGGCGGAGCAGTCCGTGCGCGACGTCGTGGTGCAGCCGCCCCGAGGTCTGATCGTCGACGACATGGGCCGTCCGCTGGTCGCCAACCGCAGCAGCTGGGTGGTCAGCATCGACCGCACCCTGCTCGCCAAGCTCTCCGAGCCCGTGCGCACGGCGACGCTGACCAGGCTGTCCCGGGTCGTGCACGAGCCGTTGGACAAGATCCAGGCCAGGACGCTGCTGTGTGGTCAGCCCGGATCGGTCAAGGGGTCCTGCTGGAACGGCTCTCCCTACCAGCCGGTGCCGGTGGCCCGCGACGTGAAGCAGAGTGTCGCGGTCAAGATGCTGGAGCAGTCCGAGGACTACCCCGGGGTGCTGGCGCAGCAGGAGAGCGTGCGCGCCTACCCCTCGCCGTACGGCGTGAACGGGGCGCACGTGCTCGGCTACCTGAGCCCGATCACCGAGGGCGAGCTCGACGAGGCGGAGAAGTCGAAGGACGACTCGCTCAACGGGGCCTCGGTGGTCGGCCGGGCCGGGGTCGAGAAGGCCTACGACAGCTACCTGCGGGGTGAGCCCGGGCGCAAGCTGGTCGCCGTCGACTCGATGGGTCGCGTGCTGGGTGACTCCGGCGAGACCGAGTCGCGACCCGGTGACACGCTGGTCACCTCGATCGACGCCAAGGTGCAGGCCGACGTGGAGAAGCAGCTCCACTCCGCGATGACGACCGCGCGCGGCACCTTCGACAAGGTGACCGGACGCAACTACGCGGCCGACAGCGGCGCCGCGGTCGTGATGGAGGCGAAGACGGGCCGGATCGTGGCGATGGCCAGCCAGCCGACGTACGACCCCACGGTGTGGTCCGGCGGCATCACGAGCAAGGAGCTCAAGCAGCTCTACTCCGAGAAGTCCGGCAACCCGCTGCTCTCGCGTGCCAGCCAGGGCCAGTACGCACCGGGTTCGACCTGGAAGCCGTTCATGACCGTCGGCGCGCTCAACCACGGCTTCTCCGAGAGCACGCAGCTCGACTGCTCCTCCGGCCTGCAGGTGGGCAACCGCTGGTTCAAGAACTACGAGTCCGCCGCCTACGGCTACATCAGCTTCGCCAAGGCGCTCGAGCTCTCCTGCGACACGTTCTTCTACCGGGTGGGCCTGTCCTTCTGGCAGAAGCACGGCAGCGACCCGGCCAACGTGAATGCCAAGGACCCGCTCGTCAGCACCGCGAAGGACTTCGGGTTCGGGAAGCCCACCGGAGGCGACGTGACCGGCGAGTCCAGCGGCCGGATCGCCGACCGCAAGTGGAAGCTCGCCTACTGGAAGGCGATGAAGGGCTACTACTGCAAGGTCGACAGGCGCAACAAGACCGGGCAGCGCGACTTCCTGCACGTCTTCGCCCACGAGTTCTGCCTGGAGGGCTTCAACTACCGGGCCGGTGACGCGGTCAACTTCGTCATCGGGCAGGGCGACACGATGGTGACCCCGCTGCAGCTCGCCCGCGCCTACGCGGCCCTCTCCAACGGCGGCAAGCTGATGGAGCCTCGCGTGGCCAAGGCCGTGGTCGACCCGCAGGGCAAGCTGGTCAGGACGATCAAGCCCAAGGTGGTCCGCCACATCAAGTCCAAGAAGTCCGCGATCGCCTACGTCGACAACGCGCTGAAGGGCACTCCCAGGGAGGGCACGCTCGCCTGGAAGTTCGGCGGGTTCCCGCTCGACAAGGTCCAGCTCCGCGGCAAGACCGGGTCCGCCGAGGTCTACGGCAAGCAGAGCACCAGCTGGGTCGCGACGTACACCAAGGACTACGTGGTGGTCATGGTGATCACGCAGGGCGGCACCGGGTCGGGGACGTCCGGCCCCGCGGTCCGCAAGATCTGGGAGCACCTCTACGGCATCAAGGGCGAGAAGGTCCTCAAGAGCAAGGCGGCGATCCCCGGCACCACCCCGCCGCAGCAGCTGCCGACCTTCGCCACCGACGGCTCGATCCTGCCGCCCTCGACGAAGGGAGAGAAGAGATGACCGTCCTCCCCATGGGTGGGCGCCTGGCCGTCGCCCGCAGCCGTGTCGCCGTACCTCGACTCGACTGGCTCCTGCTCGGCTCTGCCGGGCTGATCATGACCATCGGCACGCTGCTGGTCTGGTCGGCCACCGCCAGCAACGACGTGCTCACGGGCGGTGACTCCACGGCCTACCTGCACCGGCACCTGGTCAACATCATGATCGGCCTGGTGCTCGCGGCAGCCGTGATGGCCACCGACCACCGGTGGGTCCGCATCATCACCCCGCTCGTGTACGTCGCCTCGGTGATCGGGCTGATGCTGGTCCTGGTGATGGGGACGACGATCAACGGGTCCCGCTCCTGGCTGATGCTCGGTGGCCTCTCGATCCAGCCCGCCGAGTTCGCCAAGCTGGCGGTGGTGATCGGGATGGCGATGATCATCGCCGAGCGCACCGAGAACTCCCGCCGCCGAGGGGTGGGCGCGGTCGACGTCGCTCTGATGGGGGTGATCGCCGGGATCCCGGCGCTGCTGATCATGCTGCAGCCGGACCTCGGCACGATGCTGGTGCTCTCGGCCACCGTCTTCGGGGTGCTCGCCGTGGCCGGTGTCCCGCGACGCTGGCTGGTCACCCTGTTCCTGGGGGGCGTCACCGTGGCCACCCTGGCGATCTCGATGGGCCTGCTCAAGCAGTACCAGATCAACCGGTTCATGGCGTTCACCGATCCGGGCCTCGACCCTCGCGGCGCCGGCTACAACACCACCCAGGCCCGGATCGCGATCGGCAACGGCGGCCTCTTCGGCCAGGGCCTGTTCGGCGGGTCGCAGACCCGCTCGCGCTTCGTCCCCGAGCAGCACACCGACTTCATCTTCACCGTCGCCGGTGAGGAGCTGGGCCTGATCGGTGCGGGCGTGCTGATCCTGCTGTTCGCCGTGCTGCTGTGGCGGGCGCTCTACATCTCCCAGCACGCCGACGACATGTTCGGCCGGGTGGCCGCGGCCGGCATCGCCTGCTGGTTCGCCTTCCAGACCTTCCAGAACATCGGGATGTGCCTGGGCATCATGCCCGTCACCGGGGTGCCGCTGCCGCTGGTGTCGTACGGCGGATCCTCGATGTTCGCCTCGATGATGGCGCTCGGCCTGCTGCAGAACATCGCCATGCGCGGGAGCATGGTCTCCCGGTCAGTCAGACCTCGCTGAGTCGGTCGCCTTCGCCTCGGGCATCGTGAAGCTGAACGTCGAGCCGCCCCCGGGGTTGCTTCGCGCCCAGATCTCGCCACCGTGCAGGCCGACGATCCGACGGGTCAGGGCGAGACCCAGCCCGGTGCCGGCCGAGCGGCCTTCCTCCGCGCCACGATGGAACTCCTCGAAGATCTTCTCCTCCTCGCCCTCGGGGATCCCCAAGCCGTGGTCGGTCACCTCGACGCGCACCCAGCCCGGCTCCGGGTCGTCGTAGGAGGTGATCAGCACCCACGGGGACTCTTCGGCGGGGGTGTACTTGATGGCGTTGCCGACCAGGTTGTCGAGCAGCTGGCGCAACAGGCCCGGGTCGGCTTCGACACTGTGCGGGAGATCGAGGAAGAACTGGGGGTCGACGCCCTCGTCCCAGCTGGAGCTCCGGCTCTCGACGATCTCGCCGGTGACCTCGAGCAGCTTCACGGCGTCGGGCCGCAGCTTGCCGTTCTGGACGACGGAGTAGGTCAGCCAGTCCTCGATCACCTGGCGCATGCGCTTGGTCGACTCACGTGCCTTGGTCACGGCGTCGCCGACGACGTGCTCGTCCGAGTCGTCGTCCTGGGCCACCTCGAGCCAGCCGTCCATCACGGTGAGCGGGCCGCGGAGGTCGTGGGCCACCATCCCCGCGAAGTTGCGCAGCTCACGCAGCCGGGCTCGCTGTGCCGTGACGTCGTGGAGCAGCAGCATCCGGGAGTCGTCGGCGGTGCCGACGTGCGAGGAGTTGATGGCCACGATCCGGGTCGCGCCGTCGTGGCCGACGAGCACCTCCAGGCCGGCGGCGTGCGCGGCGCCGTCCGGGATGATCAGCTTCTCCCGAAGGCCACTCTCGTCGAGCGCCTCGCCCTCGGGCGTGCGCAGGTCGAACGCCTCGACCCAGGAGTCCGGCCGACCGGCCGGGATCGGTCGCCCGAGGAGCTGACGGGCCGCGTTGTTGTACATCGTGACCTGCGAGTCGTCGAGGACGACGACACCGTCGCTCATGGAGTCGAAGACCGTCTCGAGCAGCTGGCGCTGCGACTCGGACTCCGCACCCTTGCGGTCCAGCTCCTGGATCAGCCGACCTCGCTGTTCGCGCATCAGCGCCAGCAGCAACGCGAAGGCGGTGCTGGCGATGACGAGCAGGTCGACGATGGAGGCGGCCGGGAGCAGGCCGGTGTACCCGAACTGGTTCTCCGGCAGGTAGGTCATCGAGGCCGCGATCAGGGCCACGGTGAGGGCGAGGTACGCCGTGCCACGGACCGTGAGGGTCAGCCCGCCCCACACGCTCGGGATGATCAGCAGCCACGACAGCGGCAGGGAGGGGTTGTAGTAGGTCCCGTAGACGCACAGGACGCTGGTGACCAGCAGCCCCACACGGTTGGCCCACGAGCTGGCAGGCAGCACGCTGGAGCGGCGGCCGTAGAACATGACCATGAAGGTCACGCCCCCCACGAAGCAGAACACGCCGTTGCGCAGCACCCACCACAGGAGCACCTTCGAGGGTTCGCCGGCATCGAGCGTGGGGTAGCCGCCGATCAGGCCCAGGGCCAGCGACGAGCCGATGGCGGCGAAGAACAGCGCCGCCAGGTCGCGAGGACTCTCCGGTGCCCAGCTCCGGTGGCGGAGCTGGCTGCGGTAGATCGCCGCCATCACCAGCGGCTGGGCCGCACCGCACAGGGCGAGCCACAGCGACAGCGCCGGGTGATAGCCCATCAGGATCGCGGTGACCGTGTAGATCAGCACCATGGCGGCGAGGGTGCTGACGACCACCCGGCGGCCGGTGAACCAGATCACCGTGAGCAGGACGAACCCGACACCGCCCGGGGGCCAGACCTCGGCGATGCGAGGGTCGACGTCGCGGCTGCTCAGCCCCAGGTAGGGAGCGGCGCAGTAGCACGCGAACGCGAACACGAAGCAGGGGAGGAGCTCGCGCACGGACGTGTCTGAGCGGTCGCTTCCACCGGGTGCAATGGGCGCGGCGTCAGGCAGGGCGCTGTAGCGTCGCATATGTCCGTTTCCTCCACAATCAGTGTAGGGTCCCGGACCTGAGGACGTCCCGGCAATGGACCGTTTGGCCGCGTGGCACGTCAGGGTTGCACGGACAGGACCAGATAGGCAGCGAGCACGACGAGGTGGACACCGCCCTGGAGACGGGTCGCGCGTCCCGGCACCACGGTCAGCACGCTGACGATCGCGGTCAGGGAGAGCAGCACGATGTGGGTGGGGCCCAGGCCCAGGTCGAGCGGGCCGTCGAGCCAGATGGAGGCAACGGCGATCGTGGGAATCGTCAGCCCGATGCTGGCCATCGCGGAGCCCAGGGCGAGGTTCAGGCTGATCTGGGTGCGGTCCCGCCGGGCGGCGTTCACCGCCGCGATGGACTCGGGCAACAGCACCAGCAGGGCGATCACCACGCCGACCACGGCCTGCGGCATGCCGAGGGCCTTCACGGTGCTCTCGATGGGCGCCGACTCGATCTTCGCGAGGCCGACGACGGCGACGAGGGAGATGATCAGGAGGCTCAGGCTCTGCAGCGTCTTGCGCTGGGTGGGACGGGCGGCGTGGTCGGTCTCGGGGAGCAGCTCGCCCTCCTCGCTCACCGGCAGGAAGAAGTCTCGGTGACGCACGGTCTGGGTGACCACGAACATGCCGTACAGCGCCAGGGACGACAGCGCGACGAAGGTCAGCTGCGACCCGGTGAACTCCGGACCGGGAGTCGTGGTGGTGAAGTTCGGCAGCACCAGGCAGGTGACGGCCAGGGTGATCACCGTCGCCAGGGCAGCGCCGGTGCCCTCGGCGTTGAAGTGCGTGGTGCCGTACTTGAGCGCCCCCACGAGGAGGCAGATGCCGACGATCCCGTTGCAGGTGATCATCACGGCGGCGAAGACCGTGTCCCGAGCCAGCGTCGAGGTGTCCTTGCCCCCGCCGAGCATCAGGGTGAGGATCAGCGCCACCTCGATCACGGTCACCGCCACCGCCAGCACCAGTGAGCCGAACGGCTCGCCGACCCGCAGCGCCACCACCTCGGCGTGGTGCACCGCGGCGAGCACCGCGGCCGCGAGGAGCAGGGCCACCACGGTCAGCCCCACAGCGCCGGGGTGACGGCCCCAGGTCACGGCGAGAGTCAGCAGGGCGACAGGTGGGACGACCTCGGTCCAGCTCAGACGGCGGGAGCGGGGGTCGGGCATGGGCGCAGCCTACTGAGCGATGCGTTGCGTCTGGTCACTCGCGTCACGTCCGGCTCGGGCTCCCGAGGGCAGCGTCACGCTGATCGTGGTCCCCGGTCCCTCGTTGTGCCGGGCACTGATCCGGCCACCGTGGCGGCGCACGATGCGCTTGCACAGAGCCAGACCCAGACCGGAGCCCTCGTAGCTGTCCTGGACGGTCGAGGCGCGGCGGAACGGCTCGAAGATCGTGAGCTCCTCACCGGGAGGGATGCCGATCCCGGCGTCGACCACGTAGATGCGGACCCAGCCACGCTCGCCACCGGAGAAGCTCCGGACGGTCACGCACGGACGTTCGCCGGGAGGGGTGTACTTCACGGCGTTGCCGACCAGGTTCACCAGCAGGTGCTGGAGGAGGGTGCGGTCTGCCAGCACGACGTCGGGGGCCTGGACGCTGAAGTCGACGCCCGGAAAGTTGGCGGTGATCGAGTCCAGCACCGGCTGGAGGGCCACCGGCTCGGGCTGCAGGGCACCCTCGCGGGCCACGTTGTAGGTGAGCCAGTCGTCGATCTCACGCGTCATCCGGTCGGTCGCGCGGAAACCCCGCTCCAGGGCCTCGCGCGCCGCGGGCGGGTCGGTCTCCACCATGTCGTCGGCCACTTCGAGCCAACCCTGCACGGCGGCCAGCGGGGCCTTCAGGTCGTGCGCTGCGACGGCGGCGAAGCTGGCCAGCTCCTCGAGCCGTCGCTGTTCGCTGGTGACGTCCCGGACGATGGCGACGACGCCGTCCGACCCGGCGTACTGCACGGGGGCGAGCTGCACCGAGAGCATCCGGACGCCGTCGTCGGCGCCGTCGCGGTTGAACCCGTAGGTGAACGACGGGCCCTCCGACTCTCGCCGCAGCCAGCGGGCCGGTTCGGTGGAGAGTCGTTCGCGGCCCAGGACCTCGCGCGCGGCCGCGTTGTGCAGCTGGACGGTGCCCGCGGTGTCCATCAGCACGAGCGCCTCGTTGATCGACTCGAAGACCGTGCCGAGCAGTCCCGCCTGGTTGATGGCCTCCTGGCGTCGCTCGATCACCTCGTTGGCCAGGTGCGCCCGCTGGTCGCGAACCAGCGAGAGCAGCAGCACCACGAACACGAACGCGGTCATCAGGCTGTCGAGCAGCAGGATCGAGGACAGGTCCGTGACCCCGTGGCCCCGGTAGGTCGCCGGGACCGCCTGGGCGATCACCACGGCGAGGGTGCCGGTCAGGGCGTACGCCGCCGAGGTCCACGGGCCCATCGTGAGCCCCGCCCAGATGGCCGGCAGCAGCACGATCCAGGTGAGCGGGAGATCGTCGAAGGTGAAGACCACCCCCAGGCAGATGGCCGTCACCAGCAGCTGGGCGTAGACGTCGAGCAAGCGGGTGGGGATCGCCTCGGTGCGCGGATGCCGCTGGACGAGCAGCATGATGCAGCCCGCGCCGACGAAGACGTAGGCCGTGCTCAGCGCGGTCCACCAGAACAGGTCGAAGGCGGAGCTGTGCAACCCGATGCCGGGACCCGGCCCGAGCGGGATCACCACCACCGCACCCGCGATGCTGGCCAGACCCAGGGCCACGATGTCGCGTGGTCGATGGGGGGCGAGGTTGTCGTCGCCGATCGCGCGCCGGTAGATCGCGAGCGTGACCGCGGCCTGCAGCACGCTGGAGACGGCCACACGTGCCGCCAGCGCCCACGAGGAGCCGAGAGCCACCGTGCTGACCACTTGCACGACGAAGGCCAGCGTGACAGTCAGGACGAGCACCTGGTTGCGCAGCCGGGGGACCGGCCACAACCACGCCAGCACCAGCCACAGGAAGACGACCACGGTCCCGGCGCGGATGGCACCGATTCCCTCGCCGTCGAGGGTGGTGGCATGCTGGAGGAGCAGCGCTGCGGGTGTGAGCACGAGGCACAGCACCCACAACGCACACATGGCGCGCACGGAGAGGCGTCGTGAAGGACGCCAGGACACCGCTGACTCAGCCACCCGACCCCCCTGAATAGCTCGGGCTGAAACCACGCGTTCTGGGCAAACACGTATTGTTGGTTGTCCCCACTTAGTGGAAGGTTCATGCATGTCCGTCTCACCTGGTGAGTCGCTCTTCCCCCGGCTCGAGCCGCATCTGCCACGGGTGAGCAAGCCGATCCAGTACGTCGGTGGCGAGCTCAACTCCGTCGCCAAGGAGTGGTCAGCGGCCGAGGTGCGATGGGTGCTGATGTACCCCGACGCCTACGAGGTGGGCCTGCCCAACCAGGGCGTGCAGATCCTCTACGAGATCCTCAACGAGCGTGACGGCGTCCTCGCCGAGCGCACGTACTCCGTGTGGCACGACATGGAGGCGGTGATGCGTGAGCACCAGATTCCGCAGTTCACCGTCGACGGTCACCGTCCGGTCCGCGACTTCGACGTCTTCGGGCTCTCGTTCTCCACCGAGCTCGGCTACACCAACATGCTCACCGCGCTCGACCTCGCCGGGATCCCGCTCCACACCGAGGACCGCACCGACGACGATCCGATCGTGCTCGCCGGAGGGCACGCGGCGTTCAACCCCGAGCCGGTCGCCGACTTCGTCGACGCAGTCGTCCTCGGGGACGGCGAGGAGATCGTGCTCGCGATCACCGAGGTCATCCGCGAGTGGAAGGCCGAGGGTCGTCCTGGCGGCCGCGACGAGGCGCTGCTGCGACTTGCTGCCAGCGGTGGCGTCTACGTGCCGAGGTTCTACGACGTGGCGTACGACGTCGACGGCTCCCTGGTCGGGGTGACGCCCAACCGGCCCGGCGTACCTGACCGGGTGCGCAAGCACACCCTGATGGACCTCGATGCGTGGCCCTACCCGCGCAACCCGTTGGTGCCGCTGGCGGAGACCGTGCACGAGCGGTTCAGCGTCGAGATCTTCCGAGGCTGCACCCGCGGCTGCCGGTTCTGCCAGGCGGGGATGATCACCCGCCCCGTCCGGGAGCGCTCGATCTCCACGATCGGGGACATGGTCGAGAACGGCATCCGCAAGTCGGGCTTCGAGGAGGTCGGGCTGCTCTCGCTCTCCAGCGCCGACCACTCGGAGATCGGCGAGGTCGCCAAGGGGCTGGCCGACAGGTACGACGGCACGAACGTCTCGCTGTCGCTGCCGAGCACCAGGGTCGACGCCTTCAACATCACCCTGGCCAACGAGTTCTCCCGCAACGGCCGGCGGTCGGGGCTGACCTTCGCACCCGAGGGCGGCTCGGAGCGGATGCGCAAGGTGATCAACAAGATGGTCACCGAGGAAGACCTGATCCGCACCGTCGCGGCGGCGTACTCCCATGGCTGGCGCCAGGTGAAGCTCTACTTCATGTGCGGCCTGCCGACCGAGACCGACGAGGACGTGCTGGCGATCGCGGACCTGGCCAAGAAGGTGATCGCCGAAGGCCGCCGGGTGGCCGGCCACAACGACATCCGGTGCACGGTCTCCATCGGCGGCTTCGTGCCCAAGCCGCACACCCCCTTCCAGTGGGCCTCGCAGCTCGACGTCGAGACGACGGACGAGCGGCTGCGCAAGCTGCGCGAGGAGGTGCGCTCGGACCGCAAGTTCGGCCGGGCCATCGGTTTCCGCTACCACGACGGCAAGCCCGGGATCATCGAGGGACTGCTCTCCCGCGGGGACCGCAGGGTCGGTCGCGTCATCGAGGCGGTCTGGCGTGACGGCGGTCGGTTCGACGGGTGGAGCGAGCACTTCTCCTACGACCGGTGGGTCGCTGCGACGGAGGGGGCGCTCGAGGGCACCGGGGTCGACCTCGCGTGGTTCACCACCCGCGAGCGCGCCTACGACGAGGTGCTTCCCTGGGACCACCTCGACTCCGGGCTCGACAAGGACTGGCTCTGGCAGGACTGGGAGGACGCCCTCGATCCGGACTCGATCGACGTCGAGGACTGCCGCTGGACGCCCTGCTACGACTGCGGCGTGTGCCCGGAGATGGGCACCGACATCCAGATCGGGCCCACCGGCCAGCAGCTGCTGCCGCTCAGCGTCGTCTGAGGCCCCGCCCGACGTCATACGAAGTGGCTGCGCGAGCAGCGTGAGCAACCACGCCTCGTATGACGTCCGGCGCGACGTCGGCAGAGACTCAGACCTGGTGAACGGCCGGGGCCGCCTCGGGCTCGGCCGTGGCTTCCCGGGCCAGCCGGTGCCCGGCGATCCCGAAGGCGAACATCACGGGCAGCGCGCCACTGCCCATCGAGGTGAACATCTCGATCACCACGGTCAGGGGCAGGGTCAGCGCCAGCAGCCAGGCGGTCACGCGTGGGCGGAAGCCGCGTCGCAGGAGGGTGATCCCGAGGATGGTCGAACCCAGGACGGTCAACAGCAGCCCGGGGATGTCCAGGAACAGGAACGCGGTGTCGAGCAGGCTGGTCGTGTGGGTCCACTGGGTCCAGTAGCTCACCAGCACGGCGACCGTGGCCCACACGTAGCCGACGAGGGCGAAGCGCCAGGCGAACTTCTCGAAACCGGTGGGCCGGCGACGCCGGTACAGCACGAACGCGCACGCGGTGAAGGCCGCGAACACCGGGAACCAGATCTTGCCGTAGGTCAGGTAGACGGCGTCGGGGTTCGACCAGTCCAGCAGCGGCTTGAAGATCTCGCGGCCCGGGTCGGACCAGACGCGCGTGGTCCACATCTGCAGGTCCTCCTTGCCGTCGACGGTGTTGTGCCGTGCCATCGCGTGGAACTGGCCGACGACCAGGCCCACCCAGGCCATCACCCAGGCCAGTCGTCCGATGCGTTGCTCGTTCATCAAGTCCTCCTACGTCAGTGCCCCTGTGGCACCACTGACGCTAGGAATTCGCGGAGCCGCGGTCGTCACACCGGGGATGGGACCGATGTCCACCCGTAGGTGGACGGACAGGGAGCCGTGCGCGCCGTACCCTGCCTGCGTGAGGAAGCAGATCTCGCCGCCTGTCTTCGACGCCCTGCTCGCTGCGAGCGTGTTCGTGCTCGGCGCCGTGGAGATGGCCGGCCTGCGCCTGGACGGGTGGGGCTGGGGTGTCCTCCTCGAGGCGGTGGCGGCCGTGCTGCTCGCACTCCGCCGGGTCAACCCGATCGTGTTCGCGACGGCGGCGCCCTGCGTGCTCCTGGTGATGCCCTACATCGGCCCGCAGCTCGACGAGCCCGCCGTTCCCCTGCTGTTCTGGGCGATCTCGGTCTACACGCTGGCGAGGTGGATCCAGGACCTGCGCGGGCTCATCGGGGTCGTGCTGATCGCACTCGTCACGTTCAGCGACTACGTGTTCGAGGACGTTCGGCACCACAACCTCTCCGACGTCGTGTTCGTCGCCACCCTCCTCGTCCCGCCGTACGTCTTCGGCCGGCTCGTACGACGGCTCGCCGCCCAGAAGGCGCTGGTCGAGGAGCGCGAGGAGCTGGTCACCCGCGAGGCCGTGCGCGCCGAGCGGGACCGGATCGCGCGCGATCTCCACGACGTCATCGCCCACTCGGTCAGCGCCATGGTCGTGCAGACCGCGGCTGCGCAGGACCTCGTGCGTTCCGACCCGGCGCGCGCCGAGTCGGTCCTGCGCGACGTGGCCGACACCGGGCGGAAGGCACTGGTCGAGACGGGCCGGCTGCTGCACATCATCCGCGACGACGCCGACGAGCTCGGGCTCAGCCCGGCGCCGGGCGTCGCCGATCTCGAGCGGCTCGTGGAGGAGTTCCGTGCCGAGGGCCTCGAGGTCGACCTGTCCGTCGACGAGCGTCTGGCGCCGCTGCCGGCGGGGATCGACGTCTCGGCCTACCGGATCGCGCGCGAGGCACTCACCAACGCCCTCCGGTACGGCGGTGGCACCGCCACCCTCCAGGTCAGTGGCGCAGGTGACGTCGTGGCCATCCGGGCCACCAACCCGACCGCTCCGCACCGACCCTCGATGGGCTCGGGGCTCGGCCTGCGCGGGCTCGGGGAGCGGGTGTCGCTGCTCGGCGGCACCCTGAGCCACGGCCACGTGGACGGCCGGTTCGAGCTCGCCGCGACCCTCCCGATGGAGTCCGGATGACCAGCGTCGTGATCGCCGACGACCAGGACCTGATCCGCTCCGGTCTGCGGATGGTGCTGGAGGCCCGCGGCGTCGACGTCGTCGGCGAGGCCCGCGACGGCCGCGAGGCAGTGGCCGTGGTCAGCTCGTTGCGCCCCGACGTGGTGCTGATGGACATCCGGATGCCGGTGCTGGACGGGATCGCGGCCACCCGCGAGATCGCGGCCCGAAGGCTGGAGACACGAGTGCTCGTGCTGACGACGTACGACGTCGACTCCTACGTGTACGGCGCTCTGCGGGCCGGTGCCTCGGGGTTCCTGCTCAAGGCCACGGCGCCCGACCGGCTCGTCTCCGGCATCGAGACCGTCAGCGCGGGCGAGGCGTTGTTGTCCCCGTCGCTGACCCAGCGCCTGATCGAGCAGCACGTCAGCGGCCCACCGCCGTCGGCCGGGTCGCCGGCCGAGCTCGACCCGCTGACCGAGAGGGAGCGCGAGGTGCTGACCCTCGTGGCCCGCGGGCTCGACAACGCCGGGATCGCGGCCACGCTCGTCGTCTCCGAGGCCACCGTGAAGACGCACATGAACCGGCTGCTCGCCAAGCTCGGGGTGCGCTCGCGGGCCCAGCTCGTCGTGCTCGCCTACGAGACCGGTTTCGTGCGCCCGGGGGAGAGCACGGTGAACCGCTGACGCGGCTCGTGCTTGCAGTCGCCTCCTGAGGCCCAACGCTGGTGCTCGATCACCACAAAAGGTACGACTTCGGTCTAGACGTTGCTGCGGGTCGGCCGCAGCTCGTCCTCGATGTACGCCGGTCGCGCGACCGCCAGGCCCACGAAGAGCTGTGGAACCAGAAGCACCAGCAGCACGATCAGTGGCACCGTCCAGCCGCCGGACCCGTCGTGCAGCAGACCGACGGCGAACGGCCCGATCCCGGCGATCAGGTACCCCGTCGACTGGGTGAAGCCCGACAACGCGGCCGTGCCCGCGGACGTGTGCGCCCGCAGCCCGATCAGCGTCAGGATCAGCGGGAAGGTCGTCGTGCCGACGCCGACGAGGACCGCCCACGCAAGGGCGCCGGAGTGCGGGGCGATGACCAGGCCGAGGTAGCCGATCGGGTAGCAGGCCATCACGGCACAGATCAGCATGCTCTGGTTGGTCGAGCGGACCACGAGTGCCGGGATCACGAACGACAACGGGATGCTCACTCCGGTGATCACCCCGAGCAGCAGTCCGGCGGTGTGGGCCGAGAAGCCGGCGTCGCGGTAGAGCTCGGCGAACCAGCCGAAGATCGAGTAGGCCTGGAGCGACTGCAGGCCGAAGAACAGCGCCATCATCCAGCCGAGGCGGGTGCGGGCGACGTCGAGCAGACCCACGGGCCCCTTGACCTCCTCCGGCTTCCGGTCGTGGGCGACGAGCAGCAGCCAGGGGAGAGCGGCGATCAGGGCGGTGACCGACCACACCAGCAACCCGGAGCGCCAGCCGTCACCCGCCTCGCTGATCGGCACCGTCAGCACGGAGGCCGAGGTGAGCCCGATCGCGAGCGCCGTGGAGTAGATCGAGGTCATCAGCCCGACCCGGTCGGGGAAGTGCAGCTTCACCAGCGAGGGCAGCAGCACGTTGGCCGTCGCCATCCCGGCGAGCGCGAGCAGGGACAGGAGCAGGAACACCGGGACCGACGTCACCGCAGCCCGTCCGGCGAGACCTCCCACCACGCAGACCAGGGCCACGAGGGTCAGCCGGTGCAGCCCGATCAGCCGCGCGAGTCGCGGGGCCAGGGCGCCGAACAGCGCGAACGCCAGCACCGGCAGGGACGTGAGCAGGCCGGTCTCGGCCGCCGTCATGTGCAGACCGTCGCTGATGTCACCGAGGACGGGGCCGACGCTCACGGCGGCCGGGCGCAGGTTGAACGCGAGCACCACGATGCCGAGGACGACCAGCACGCCCTGGGCGCGCGATCTGGTGGGGCTGCTCACCCGTGCATGGTGCCTGCCTCGACCGGGGGCTCCAGATCCGGGGGCGGGGAACTGTCCGCCACGGCTGGCAGGATGCCGGCATGCGGGAGATCAGCGACGAGCAGCGCCGTGCTCGCCTCGCGGCCAGGCACGGCCTCGCGAACCGGTTCGGCTCGGTGCTCGAGGCCGTCGAGCAGATGACCTGCCTGCACGCCACGGAACCGGCCAGCGTCTACCTGTCTGCCTTCGCGCGCGTCGAGGCCTCACGGGCCGACATCGATCGGGCGCTCTACGACGAGCGCAGCGTGGTCAAGCAGCTCGCCATGCGACGCACCCTCTTCGCCTTTCCGCGTGCACTGCTGCCGGCGGTGTGGGGGAGTGCCTCCGACCGAGTGGCGACACGGCTGCGCACCCGGCTGGCCAAGGAGGTGGTGAGCAACGGCCTCGACAGCGACGGAGAAGCCTGGCTGGCCCGGATGACGGACGAGGTGCTCGCGGCCCTGGCCGAGGGGCCGGCGACCACCGCCGAGCTGCGCGAGCGGATCCCGCCCCTGGCGCAGCGCCTCGAGCTCTCGCCGGGCAAGAAGTACGGCGGCAGCTTTCCCATCGCGCCTCGCTTCCTCGGCACGGTCGCTGCGACGGGCCGGATCCTGCGCGGGGCCAACGCGGGTGACTGGCGCGTGTCGAGGCCGCAGTGGATCCTCACCGAGGACTGGTTGGGGGAGCGGCCGACGCCGGACGACTCCCCGGTGGGCTACCTGGCCCTCGTCGAGAGCTGGCTGCGCACGTTCGGTCCCGGCACGGAGGCCGACCTCGTCTGGTGGTTCGGCGCGACCAAGGCCGCCGTACGCCGTGCGCTGGGTGAGCTCGGTGCCGTGGAGGTGGCGCTCTCCGGAGGCGTCGGCTACGTCCTTCCCGACGACCTGGACGACGTCCCCGCACCGGAGCCGTGGGCCGCACTGCTCCCGGTCCTCGACCCGACCACGATGGGGTGGAAGCAGCGCGACTTCTACCTCGACCCCGACGACGTCCCCCAGCTGTTCGACTCCAACGGCAACGCCGGCACCACCGCCTGGTGGAACGGCCAGGTCGTCGGGTGCTGGGTCCAGGACGACGACGGCGTCGTCTCGGTCGTGGTCAGCCGCGACATCGGTTCCGAGGGACTCCGGCGCCCTGGACGCCGAGGCCGGCAGGCTGAGCACGTGGCTGGCCGGTGAGCGGGTCGGGACGGTCTACCCGTCGGCCCTGATGAAGTCGGTGCGGTCGTAGGGTTCCTGCGTGCGCGAACAGCCAGAGCAACAGGCCCCGCCGGTGCAGCGGCTGCGCATCCGCTACGCCAAACGAGGCCGCCTCCGCTTCACCAGCCACCGTGACTTCAGCCGTGCCTTCGAGCGAGCCATCTTCCGGGCGCGGGTGCCGATGGCGTACTCCTCCGGGTTCAACCCGCACCCGAGGATCTCCTACGCCGGGGCCTCGCCGACCGGTTCGGCCAGTGAGGCGGAGTACCTCGAGATCGCGCTGGCCGAGGTGGTCGACCCCGCTCACGCCCACGCGCTCATCGACGAGGCCCTGCCCGAGGGCCTCGACGTGATCGAGGTCGTGGCCAGCGCCGGAGGCTCGATGGCGGACCGGCTGGAGGCCTCCTGGTGGCAGCTGACCTTGCCGGAGACGGGCGTGGAGGAGGCCGAGGAAGCGGTCGCCGCCCTGCTCGCCCTCGACGAGGTGATCGTCGAGCGGATGACCAAGAAGGGTCTGCGGAGCTTCGATGCGCGGGCCGCGATCGTCTCGGTGCGGATCGCGGATCGCCCTGCCGGAAGTGAGTCGTGTGCGATACTCGACGTGGTCCTGCGGCACGGTTCGCCGTCCGTGAGACCCGATGACGTTCTCGCCGCCCTTCAACAAGCATCAGGTCTTCGCATCACCGCTGTCTTGCAGCAGCGACTGGCGCAGGGACCACTGGATGCAGAGGGTGGCACGGTGGGTGACCCGTTGGCACCCGACCGCGACGCGGCTGGTCAGTGAAGGTGACAGCTCCACTGACGTGACACAGCCCGGCGACCGCGGTTGGTGTGAGTGGGTCGACCATGCGACGCGACAGCGGAGAGGGTCGTCGCCGACCGAAGGCTTTTGTCGTACGTCGCCCGCTCGCGGTGCGCCGTACGCCGCGACCAGCACCATCGACCGGGTGACAGCCGGATGGGGTGCACGAGGAGCTCACCTTGCTCGACAACGACGAATCCACCAGCGGCCCCGAAGACTCGGAGCGCAGCGCAGAGAACGACCCGGGGGCCAGCAGCCCTCCCGACACGCCCGAGGGTGACGCCGAGTCGCGACCGGTGAAGAAGGCCGCCAGGAAGGCGCCGGCGAAGAGGGCCGCCAAGGCCCCCGCCAAGAAGGCAGCGGCCAAGAAGACCGCCAAGGCAGCCGAGTCGCCGGTCGATGTCGCCGTCGACGCGCCGGCTGGCCCCGACGCAGCTCGTGCCGACACCGGCCCCGACGAGACGCCGGCGGAGAAGCCCAAGAAGAAGGCTGCGGCGCGCAAGCGGGCGGCCGCCAAGCCTGTCCCGAGAGGCGGGCCCCGAGACGAGCCGGACGGGTCCGAGACGGGCGACACCACCGACTCCGCCTCGCCCGCCCCGGACACCGGGAGCCAGGCCCCCGCGGCGCCGATGGTGCTGTTCCAGCCCCCGGAGAAGAAGACGGCACCGCCGCGCAAGCGCACCACCAGGAAGGTCTCGGCTGCTCCGGTCGCCGACGCAGACGAGGCCACCGCCGACGCGCCCGAGAGCGACAAGCCGTCCCCCGAGCCGACCGATGGCGACGGTGCGGGATCCGGTCAGGGCCAGAAGAAGCAGGGTGGCGGCAAGAAGAAGGCCGCCAAGAAGTCCGGCCAGAAGTCCGGCGGCCAGAAGTCCGGCCAGAAGTCCGAGCCGAGAAGTCCGAGAAGGACGAGCAGGACAAGGCCCCGGAGCAGGACGACCAGCCGGCCAAGGACGATCGCGGACCCGACGCCTCGGAGCCGGACTCCGACGACCAGGACGGGACCCCTGACGACAACGGGGACGAGTCCAGCGACGGCGAAGGTGGCGCGCGCCGCCGGCGACGCCGCGGTGGACGGCGTCGCCGCAAGCCCTCCGACAGCGCCAACGCAGAGGGTGACTCCGACGACTCCGACGACTCGGAGGACACCGACGGCCCCCAGGGCCAGGACGACTCGGACGAGGGTGAGGACGGCGGTGGCGGGCCCCGCCGCCGGCGACGTCGGCGCCGCTCGGGAGACGACGGCAATGGCGGGAACGGCGGCGCAGGCGGGTCGGACGGATCCGGCAACGCCCGTGCCCGGAAGCCGCGCAACCCCGAGGACGAGATCACCAGCATCGGCGGCTCCACGCGCCTCGAGGCCAAGAAGCAGCGCAGGAGAGAAGGCCGCGAGGCCGGACGTCGCCGCGCGCCCATCGTCAGCGAGGCCGAGTTCCTGGCCCGCCGCGAGTCGGTCGACCGCGTCATGGTCATCCGTCAGAAGGACGACCTGACCCAGATCGGGGTGCTCGAGGACAAGGTCCTCGTCGAGCACTACGTCGCCCGCGAGTCGCAGACCTCGCTGATCGGCAACGTCTACCTCGGACGGGTCCAGAACGTGCTCCCGTCGATGGAGGCCGCCTTCATCGACATCGGCAAGGGCCGCAACGCGGTGCTCTACGCCGGCGAGGTCAACTGGAAGGCCGTCGGCCACAAGGACGGCCAGCCGCGCAAGATCGAGTCCGTGCTGTCCTCGGGACAGACGATCCTGGTGCAGGTGAGCAAGGACCCCGTCGGCCACAAGGGCGCCCGCCTCACCGGGCAGGTCAGCCTGCCCGGCCGGTTCCTGGTCTACGTGCCCGACGGCAACACCTCGGGCATCTCCCGCAAGCTCCCGGACACCGAGCGCAACCGGCTCAAGACCCTGCTCAAGGAGATCGTCCCCGACACCGCCGGCGTCATCGTGCGGACCGCGGCCGAGGGAGCATCGGAGGACGAGCTGACCCTCGACGTCGAGCGCCTGACGGCGCGCTGGACCGACATCGAGCAGAAGGTGAAGGACGGCAAGGGGCCGCAGCTGCTGTACGGCGAGCCCGACCTGACCCTCAAGGTGGTCCGGGACCTGTTCACCGAGGACTTCACCAAGCTGGTCGTCCAGGGCGACGACGCCTGGGACCTGGTCGACAACTACGTCTCCCACGTGGCCCCCGACCTGCAGGAGCGCCTCGAGCGCTTCGAGCCAGGGGACACCGGGAAGGACCTGTTCGCCACCTACCGCGTCGACGAGCAGATCGCCAAGGGCCTGGACCGCAAGGTCTGGCTTCCTTCGGGCGGCTCCCTGGTCATCGACCGCACCGAGGCGATGACCGTCGTCGACGTGAACACCGGCAAGTTCACCGGCTCGGGCGGCAACCTCGAGGAGACCGTCACGAAGAACAACCTGGAGGCCGCCGAGGAGATCGTGCGCCAGCTCCGGTTGCGTGACATCGGCGGCATCATCGTCGTCGACTTCATCGACATGGTGCTCGAGTCGAACCGCGACCTGGTGCTCCGTCGCCTGGTCGAGTGCCTGGGCCGGGACCGCACCCGCCACCAGGTGGCCGAGGTGACCTCACTCGGACTGGTGCAGATGACGCGCAAGCGGATCGGCACCGGGCTGCTCGAGGCCTTCAGCACCGACTGCGAGGCCTGCAAGGGACGTGGCCTGGTGCTGCACGACCACCCCGTCGAGTCCAACGGCAGGGCCGAGGACGACGACTCGCGCGGACGGCGCAACCGGGGCGGAGGCGGACGCAGCCGTGGCGGCCGCGGAACCGGCAACGACGGCGAACGGCAACGGGAACGGCGCACCGGCGAAGCCCTCGCCCGCCGACCTGGCCAAGATGAGGCCGCCGGAGAAGGCCGCCGACTCCGAGGACGACACCGGTGAGACCACGGCCCCCGCCGAGGTCGCCGAGGACGTCGAGGCCGTCGAGGTGACCGAGCCTGCCCAGGTCGACGCCCCGGCCGAGGTCACCGACCAGACCGTGATCGGGAAGCCGGCGGCCCTGATCCCCGAGCCGCAGGAGGTGCCCTCCGAGGAGGCCGCCCCCGAGGCCGCGGCTCCCGAGGCTGCGGATCCCGAGCCGGCCGCGCCCCAGCCGGCTTCGACGGCGGGGGAGGGCGAACCGGCCGAGGCCCCTCGCCTGGTCACCAGCACCCGCCGACGTACGGCGCGACGACCTGCAGGACCGCCCGTCGTGCAGACGTCCGAGGTGTCTGCCCTCTCCGACGTCGCCCCGCGCTCGGGGGCGGGCCGTCAGTCGGCGCCGTCGGCCGAGCCCGTGGCGGTGCCGGTCGAGCCCGCCGCACCCGGGCACGCTCCGGAGCCCGACCCGCGGGCCGACGAGGACGTGAGCGCTCAGGGTGACACCTGGCCGACCGATCCCGCCGCCGATCCCGAGCCGGGCGAGGGCGCCACGGACGTGGACACGGATGAGGACCCGGGCGGCGCCTCCTCGCTCCTGCACGTGCCGATCAAGCGCAAGGGCTCCCGCAAGCGCTGAGCGCGGTGCTCGGGCGGGTCACTCCCGCCCGAGTGCCTCGCCGGCCGTCTCGTCGTGGACGAACCTGGTGCCGGCCGCCCACGAGGCGACCGCGCCGATGACGCTCATCAGCGCGGCCGCGCCGAACACGATCACCAGTCCGTGGTGGAACGGGTGCGACATCAGGTGCGGGAAGAACTCCTTGCCGGTCAGCACGGTCTGGTTGTGCGCAGGCAGATCGGTCGAGCGCACCGGTGGGCCCGAGCAGCGAGGCGATCGGGTTGTAGCCCAGGAACGAGGCGAACAGCGACCCCACCGGTGGTAGGTCGCCGATCTGCTCGGCCACCTTGGTGGGGACACCCTGAGCGGTCAGGCCCCGCGTCAACGTGTCCGGCAGCACGCCCGCGAGGCCGACGATCATGAGCGAGAAGAAGACCCCGATCGACAGCGAGGTGCCGGAGTTGAACACGGTCCCCCGGATGCCCGAGGCGGCGCCGCGGTCCTGCGCCGGGACCGAGCTCATGATCGCCGACGTGTTCGGCGCAGTGAACAGGCCGCTGCCGATGCCGTTGACCAGCAGGATGAGCGCGAAGATCCAGTAGTCGAAGTCCACCGGGATGACCAGCAGACCGACGAAGCTCGCAGCCACGACCAGCAGGCCACCGGTGGAGAACAGGCGAGCGCCGTAGCGGTCGGAGAGCCAGCCCGAGACCGGACCGGCCGCCAGGAAGCCGACCGTCAGCGGGAGCATGTAGATGCCGGCCCACAGCGGGGTGGACTCGAAGTCGTAGCCGTGCAGCGGCAGCCAGATGCCCTGGAGCCAGATGATCAGCATGAACTGGAGCCCACCACGGCCGATCGAGGCCATCAGGCCGGCGAGGTTGCCCATGCTGAAGGCGCGGATCCGGAACAGGCTGACCGGCACCATCGGGTGCTCGACCCGCTGCTCGACGAGCACGAACGCGACCAGGAGCAGCACCCCGCCGACCAGGCCGGCGATCACCCATGGGTTCGTCCAGCCCGTGCTGTGGGCGCCGTACGGCTGGATCCCGTAGGTGATCGCCACGAGGAGCGAGGTCAGACCGAGGCCGAAGGTGAGGTTGCCGGGGACGTCGATCTTCGACCTGCTTCGCTCCCCGAGCTCGACCAGCGACTTGTAGCCCCAGACGGTCCCGAGGATGCCGATCGGCACGCTCACCCAGAACACCGCGCGCCAGTGCCACTCGGAGAGCAGGCCACCGATGATCAGCCCGAGGAACGACCCCGCGATCGCGGCGACCTGGTTGATGCCCAGCGCCATCCCTCGCTGGTGGGCGGGGAAGGCGTCGGTGAGGATCGCCGTGGAGTTGGCGAACAGCATCGCACCACCGACACCCTGGCCGATGCGCATCACGATCAGCCACATCGCGCCGGACCCGCCGGTGAAGGGGTCCACCGAGAGCAGCACGGAGAAGACGGAGAACACGAGGAAGCCGAGGTTGTACATCTTGACGCGGCCGTACATGTCGCCGAGGCGCCCCAGCGTCACCACCAGGACGGCGGAGACGACGAGGAAGCCCATGATGATCCAGAGCAGGTAGCTGACGTTGCCCGCCTCGAGCGGGTTCAGGTCGATGCCCCGGAAGATGGCGGGCAGCGAGATGATCACGATCGAGGAGTTGATCGTGGCCATCAGCATGCCGAGCGTGGTGTTGGACAGGGCCACCCAGCGGTAGTGCGGGTGGTCCCGGTCGAAGCGCGGTGAGCGGGCCACGGTCGATGGTTGCGTCACGCAACGAAATCTACCGCTCGCCTGTAGCGCTGCCCGGACCGGGCCGTTTTGACCGTGCGACCAGCCAGACCGTAAAGTTGACCCTCGGTGTGTTCTTCACACACCCGTCACCTGCGCGGAGCGCCTCCCCGGTCATCACGAACGGTTGGTCGTGCGCCGCCGCAGTCCAAGTTTTCCAGACGTAGTTGACCCAAGGAGAGTGAGTCCGCCGTGTACGCAGTCGTGCGCGCTGGCAGCAAGCAGCAGAAGGTTGCCGTGGGCGACGTCATCGAGATCGACAAGATCGAGAACGGCGTCGGCGAGTCGCTGACCCTCCCGGTGGTCATGGTCGTGGACGGCGAGACGGTCACCGCCTCGGGTCTCGACAAGGCCGGCGTCACCGTCGAGGTGCTCGGAGCCGCCAAGGGCCCCAAGATCGTCATCCAGAAGTACAAGAACAAGACCGGGTACAAGAAGCGCCAGGGTCACCGCCAGAAGTACACCCAGGTCAAGGTCACCGACATCTCCCTCTGAGTCCGGTCACCCGGGTTCACCACGACACACAAGGACACGAAATGGCACACAAGAAGGGTGCAGCGTCGACCAAGAACGGTCGCGACTCGAACTCCCAGCGCCTCGGTGTGAAGCGCTACGGCGGCCAGCTGGTCAACGCGGGCGAGATCATCGTGCGCCAGCGTGGCACGCACTTCCACCCCGGCAGCGGTGTCGGGCGGGGCAAGGACGACACGTTGTTCGCGCTGGTCGGCGGCAGCGTCGAGTTCGGCACCAAGCGTGGCCGTCGCGTCGTCAACATCGTCCCGGGGGAGTGAACCTCCTCCGCTGACGAGACTTCATCACCCGAGGGCGTTCCTGAGAGCATCAGGAGCGCCCTTCGTGTTTCACCGAAAGGAACGGCATGGCAGTCCCCACCTTCGTGGACCGCGTGACGCTGCATGTCGTCGGCGGTCGCGGCGGCAACGGGGTCGCCTCGGTGCACCGCGAGAAGTTCAAGCCCCTCGGTGGTCCTGACGGCGGCAACGGCGGTCCGGGCGGATCGGTGACGCTCCGGGTGGACCCCGACGTCACCACCCTCATCGACTACCACCACAACGCGAAGCGTCAGGCCGAGCACGGCGGACACGGCGCCGGTGACCACCGCAACGGCTCGCACGGCGAGGACCTGCTCCTGCCCGTCCCCGACGGGACGGTCGTCACCGACGAGGCCGGACACGTGCTGGCCGACCTGGTCGGACCCGGCACCGAGATGGTGATCGCCCAGGGAGGCAAGGGTGGGCTCGGGAACGCGGCCCTGGCCTCGGCCAAGCGCAAGGCGCCGGGGTTCGCCCTGCTGGGCGAGCCGGGCGACGACCTCGTCGTACACCTCGAGCTCAAGGTGGTCGCCGACGTGGGTCTGGTCGGCTTCCCCAGCGCCGGCAAGTCCAGCCTGATCGCGGCGCTCTCCCGTGCACGCCCGAAGATCGCGGACTACCCGTTCACCACGCTGGTGCCCAACCTCGGTGTGGTGAAGGCCGGCGACACCACGTTCACGGTCGCCGACGTGCCGGGTCTGATCGAGGGAGCCAGCGAGGGGCGCGGCCTGGGTCACGACTTCCTGCGGCACATCGAGCGCTGTGCCGCGATCGTGCACGTCGTCGACCTCGCCACCATGGAACCGGGGCGTGACCCCGTCAGCGACCTCGACGTGATCGAGCGGGAGCTGCAGCGCTACGGCGGTCTCGAGGACCGCCCCCGCATCGTCGCCCTGAACAAGATCGACGTCCCGGACGGACGCGACATGGCGGACATGGTCGCCGACGACGTCGCCGCCCGCGGCTGGAAGGTGATCCCGGTGAGTGCGTCCAGCCACGAGGGCCTGCGTGAGCTGTCCTTCGCGATGGCCGGCATCGTCGCCGCCCGTCGGGCCGAGGCGCCGAGGACCGAAGCTGCGCGGATCGTGATCCGGCCGCCGT
Organism: uncultured Actinomycetota bacterium; assembly: GCA_963842565.1. GTDB lineage: Bacteria > Actinomycetota > Actinomycetes > Propionibacteriales > Nocardioidaceae > Marmoricola. Next base: position 81,952 of record CAWJGX010000009.1, read on the forward strand.
CGATCGACGGTGGCGCGGAGTTCACCGTCAAGGCTCTGCACATGGATGGGGGCGGCTCAGGCTGGCGGGTGCGTGGCGTGAAGCCCGAGCGGTGGATCAGGCAGACCGACTTCAGCAACGACGAGGCCGTGGGCTTCCTCTCCGACCGGCTCAACCGGCTCGGGGTCGAGACGCGGTTGGTCGAGCTCGGGGCGGTCGAGGGGGACACCGTGCTCATCGGCGACCCGGACAACTCGGTGGTCTTCGACTTCAAGCCCGGGATCGACGCTGGTGCCCAGATGCTGGGCCGACGCGGCGAGGACCAGCGCTTCGGTGAGTCCAGGCCGGCCGCCCAGCGGCGCCGGGCCATCGACGAGGCCATGCCGGACCGCGCCGAGGGGGAGGAGCGGGCTGACGTGGCGCGTCGCCTCTACGGAGCGGCGTACGTCGAGGACGACCTCGGGGCCTTCGACGAGGACGACGAGTGAGCGACCGGTCGGCGGTGACCGCAGCCCGACGGGTCGTGGTCAAGGTCGGATCGTCCTCGCTGACGACGGCCGCGGGCGTCATCGACCCGGAGCAGGTCCGCGCACTGGTCGACAGCCTGGCCGGGGTCCGGGCGCGCGGTGCCGACCTCGTGCTGGTCTCCTCGGGTGCCATCGCCGCGGGCCTGTCCCCGCTCTCCTTCAAGCGGCGTCCTCGCGACCTCGCGCGCCAGCAGGCCGCGGCGTCGGTGGGCCAGGGACTGCTGGTGCACCGCTACACCGAGGAGTTCGCCCGGCACGGACAGGTGACCGGCCAGGTGCTGCTGACCGTCGACGACGTCACCCGTCGCAGCCACTACCGCAACGCGCAGCGCACCTTCGACAAGCTGCTCGAGCTCGGTGTCGTGCCGATCGTCAACGAGAACGACACGGTGGCCACCTCGGAGATCCGGTTCGGCGACAACGACCGGCTGGCCGCCCTGGTGGCCCACCTGGTCCACGCCGACCTGCTCGTCCTGCTCTCCGACGTGGACGGCCTCTACGACGCTCCGCCGACCCGGGCCTCCAGCCGGTTGATTCCCGAGGTACGTGCGATCGACGAGCTCGGCGCGGTCAAGGTCGGCCGCGCCGACCAGGCCGGTGTGGGCACCGGCGGCATGCAGACCAAGCTCGAGGCAGCCGGCATCGCCACCGGCGCGGGCATCCCGGTCGTGCTGACCAGCATGGGCAGTGCCCGGGCCGCGCTCGAGGGCGCCGAGACCGGCACGCTGTTCCACCCCACCGGCCGCCGTCGCCCGACCCGCCTGCTCTGGCTGGCGCACGCCACCGAGCCCAAGGGACGCATCGTGGTCGACCTCGGGGCCGTGCGCGCACTGACCGAGCGCCGCGCGTCGCTGCTCCCCGCGGGGATCACCGACGTGGCCGGCACCTTCGTCGCCGGGGACCCGGTGGACCTGGTCGACCCGGACGGACGGGTGGTGGCTCGCGGGCTGGTCAACTACGACGCGGCCGAGCTGCCGGACCTGCGCGGGCGGTCCACCCGGGACCTCGCCCGCGAGCTGGGGGCTGCCTACGAGCGCGAAGTCGTGCACCGCGACGACCTCGTCCTGCTCTGAGCTGGCGCGGTCGCACGGTCTCCGGCGGCGGGAGCCGATCGGAAGGGAAATTGTCGGTTTCGCTTCGCATCTGTCCGGATTCGGAAACACTGTCCGAGGCGGTGGGGTGCCTGGGGACCGCCAAGGGGGATCACGTTTTGAACAAGCCCGTGCGTCACTGGCATGTGACGCTGACCCTCTCGGGTGAGAAGGTCGAGCCCTTGATCGTGCGCGCCGCCATGCGCCGACTCAGCGAGGAACGCCCGTTCCTGGACTCGGTGACGTCGACCGGCACCTCGGCCGAGATCCAGTTCTGGGACGAGGGCGACAGCATGCTCGACGTGGCCTCCCTCGCGATGCGGCTGTGGAACGAGCACCGCGACTCCGCCAACCTGCCGAGGTGGGAGGTCGTCGGTCTCGAGGTGCTGGAGAAGGAGCTGCGGGACACGCGGCGTCCGCGCCGTCGACGTACCTGATCACCCCCGCGGTCGGCTGGATACGCTGTCCGCATGTCTGAATCGGCGGCCGGCACCGCGTTCCCCGCGGTGGCCACCCGAGCACGCGCGGCGGCCACCCGGCTGGCCCTGGCCACCAGGGCGAGCAAGGACGCTGCCCTGGAGGCGATGGCCGGCGCCCTGCTGCAGGACGTCGACCCGATCCTGGAGGCCAACGCCACGGACGTCGCCGCTGCCGGTTCTGCCGGTGTGCCGGACCACCTGATCGATCGACTCCGGCTGGACAGGTCGCGGGTCGAGGCGATGGCCGAGGGCCTGCGCCAGGTCGCGGGGCTGCCCGACCCCGTCGGTGAGGTCGTCCGCGGGTCGACGTTGGCCAACGGACTCCAGCTGCGACAGGTCCGAGTGCCGTTCGGGGTGGTCGGGATCATCTACGAGGCCCGGCCCAACGTCACCGCCGACGCCGCGGGCATCTGCCTCAAGAGCGGCAACGCGGTGCTCCTGCGGGGGTCGTCCAGCGCGCTGCACTCCAACACCGCCATCGTCGCCACGCTGCGCCGGGCCGCCGCAGAGAGCGGGCTGCCCGAGGACGTCGTCCAGCTCGTCCCCGGCGAGGGCCACGAGTCGGTCAAGGAGCTGATGCGGGCCCGCGGACTGGTCGACGTCCTGATCCCCCGTGGGGGTGCTGGGCTGATCCGCTCGGTGGTGGAGGAGTCGACGGTGCCGGTGATCGAGACCGGCGTCGGCAACTGCCACGTGTACGTCGACTCTGCGGCCGACCTCGACATGGCCGAACAGATCGTGCTCAACGCCAAGACGCACCGCACCTCGGTCTGCAACGCCGCCGAGTCGCTGCTCGTGCACGAGGACGTCGCCGAGGAGTTCGTGCCGCGGATCGTCGCGGCCCTGCAGGAGGCGGGCGTGCTGGTGCACGGCGACGAGACGTTCGCCCGTCAGGCGGGGGTGGAGCCTGCCACCGCGGAGGACTGGGGCACGGAGTACCTCGCTCTCGAGATCTCGGCAGCAGTCGTCCCGTCGCTCGATGCCGCGATCGAGCACATCCGGGAGCACTCCTCGGCCCACTCCGACGCCATCGTGACCGACTCCCAGAGGCACGCCCAGCAGTTCGTCGCGGCCGTCGACTCGGCGGCGGTCCTGGTCAACGCCTCGACCCGGTTCACCGACGGGGGCGAGTTCGGCTTCGGTGCGGAGATCGGGATCTCCACGCAGAAGCTGCACGCACGCGGTCCGATGGGACTGCCCGAGATGACCTCGACCAAGTACGTCGTCACGGGGCACGGCCACGTCCGGTGAAGCTGCTCCTCCTGACCTTCGGGTTCGGCGTCATCTCGGCCATCATCCCGATCTTCAACATGGAGGCCTACATCTCCGTGGTGTACGCCAGCACGAGCCATCGCTCGCCCCTGCTGATCGCGTTCGTCGGCTCCCTGGGGCAGAACATCGGCAAGCTGGTCTGGTACTACGCCGCCCGGGGAGCGCTGGACATCCCGTGGCTCAAGCGTCGGATGGACACTCCCAAGCGCCAGGCGAGCTTCCAGCGCTGGAGCGGCTACGTCCAGGGCCGACCGCTGATGAGCGGCCTGCTCACCTTCGTCTCCGCGGCGATCGGGTTCCCGCCGTTCTTCGCGATGGCGATGGTGGCCGGGACGCTGCGGATGAACGTGGTGGTCTTCTTCGTGGCAGGCCTGATCGGGCGCACGCTCTTCTTCTGGGCCTGGCTGCTGGGCGTGGGCCTGATCTTCCACTGAACCTCGGTCGGGCGGTCACGGCAGCCTGCCGCTAGGATTTGCGCCATGCTGAACCTCCTGCTCCTCCTGCCGCTCCACGTCGAAGAGGGCGCCGGTATCACGCCGTACGTGGTCGGCCTCGGTCTGCTGGGGCTCCTGCTCGTCCTGATGATCGCGCTGCTCTCCTTCGGCAAGGGACGCGAGCACTCCTGAGCGCGACCGCTGCCACGAGTCCCGGGCGCCGTCGAGTCGGCGTGATGGGGGGCACCTTCGACCCGATCCACCACGGCCACCTCGTGGCCGCCAGCGAGGTGCAGGCGTGGTTCGACCTCGACGAGGTCGTCTTCGTGCCGACCGGCCAGCCCTGGCAGAAGGGTGACCGGGTCGTCTCGCCGGCCGAGCACCGCTACCTGATGACCGTGATCGCGACGGCCTCCAACCCCCGGTTCACCGTGTCCCGGGTGGACATCGACCGCAGCGGCCCGACGTACACGATCGACACGCTGCGGGACCTCACGGAGAAGATCCCCGACGCAGACCTGTACTTCATCACCGGTGCCGACGCACTCGCCGACATCTTCACCTGGCGCGACGCCGGGGAGCTCTTCGAGCTGGCCCGGTTCGTGGGGTGCACCCGACCCGGCTACGAGATGAACCCGGCCACGATCGAGGCGATACCGGGCGACCGGGTCACGATCCTGGAGATCCCCGCGCTGGCGATCTCCTCCTCCGACTGCCGCGACCGACGGCTCAAGGGCGAACCGGTCTGGTACCTCGTGCCGGACGGCGTGGTGCAGTACATCGCCAAGCACGACCTCTACACCGCTGAGGACCATTCATGACCGCCACCGAGCACGCCATCGAGCTGGTGCACACCGCCGCCCGCGCGGCCTCGGGCAAGCTCGCCGAGAACATCCTCGCCTTCGACGTCAGCGAGCAGCTGGTGATCACCGACGCGTTCCTGCTCTGCTCCGCGAGCAACGAGCGCCAGGTGCGCTCGGTGGTCGACGAGATCGAGGACAAGCTCCGCGAGATCGGCGCCAAGCCAGTGCGCCGGGAGGGCGAACGCGACGGCCGCTGGGTGCTGATCGACTACGCCGAGATCGTGGTGCACGTCCAGCACACGGAGGAGCGCGAGTTCTACGCGCTCGAGCGGCTCTGGCGCGACTGCCCGGTGATCGCGATGCCGGCGGACGTCAGCTCCGGCCGTGGCCGCTGAGACCCCCACCCCGGCGGGACGGGGTCGCAGGCTCCTCCTGGTGAGGCACGGGCGCACCGCGTGGAACGCCGAGGGGCGGGCCCAGGGGCATGCTGACGTGAGCCTGGACGACACCGGGCGCCGAGAGGCCGAGGCGATGGCTGACGTGCTGGCGGAGCGGGGGCCGGCGTTGCTGGTGAGCAGCGACCTCGCGCGGGCACGCGAGACGGCTGCGTTCCTGGAGAAGGCGACCGGTCTCACCGCCGTCGAGGACGCGCGACTGCGCGAGTACGACCTGGGGGAGCGCACCGGCCTGACCCGCGAGGAGTTCGGTGCCCGGCTGGGCGACGACGTCGAGGGCTGGTCCGACCCGCACGGCCACGTCGTGGTGCCGGGCGCCGAGACGCACGAGGACGTGGCCGTCAGGGTGGTGCCCGCCCTGCGTGAGGTGCTGGATGCCCTGGGACCTGACGAGACCGCCCTGGTGGTGCTGCACGGAGCCGCTCTCAGGGTCGGGCTGGTCGGCCTGCTGGGCTGGCCGATCGAGACCGCCGAGGCGATCGAGTCGATGCACAACTGCGCCTGGGCCGAGCTGGCCGAGCACGACGCGGGACGGCTCCGGCTCTCGACGTACAACACCCGCGTCGGCAGCTGACCCCGATTCGCTTCGCGGGTCGGTCGTTGGCTAAGATTCCCGGCGTTGCCCAGCGCGATCCGGGCGGCGACGGGGCTGTGGCGCAGTTGGTAGCGCACCTGCATGGCATGCAGGGGGTCAGGGGTTCGAATCCCCTCAGCTCCACCGAACGCACAGGTCAGCGGCCATGTCCGAACCTCCGAAGAGGAGCAGGACATGGCCACTGGACTTTTATTGGACAGTTTTCGATCGTCCCTAGACCTGAGACCGCCCGCTTTCGGGCGGTCTCGACCAGCCTCGGTGGGCCTCGCCCACCTCGGTGTCATGGACACCACACACACCACCCAGGACGTCATCGAACCGGTTTTCACGATCGCCGAGCTCGCCACCCAGCTCTCGGTCAGCACGCAGGCGCTCTATGACCTGCGGAGCAAGGGCCGCGGTCCGAACGGCTTCCGCGTCGGCCGCCAGCTTCGGTTCCGCCAGAGCGAGATCCAATCCTGGCTCGCGCGACTTGAAGGCGAAGACCACAACCGCCACGACCCCGGAGCCGCTCGGTGACCCGCGGGCGACCGAGAACCGTCCTCGGCACGTTCGGCGAGATCGCGGTCAACGACATCGGCGGCCGCTACCGGGCCAGCACGCGGTACCGGGACATGGACGGCCGGCTCCGGAAGGTGACCGCGACCGCGACGTCGAAGAAGAGCGCCGAGGCGCTGCTCAAGGGGCGGCTGCTTGATCGCTCCGGCTACGGCAGCGGGGGAGTCCTCAGCCTCGCCAGCCCGTTCCCCGACCTCGCCGAGCTCTGGCTCGCCGACCTGGAGCTGCGGGACATCTCGGAGGGGACCAAGGACAACTACCGCGACGACCTGCGGCTCCACGTGCGGCCGTTCTTCGAGAACTACACGCTCGGCGAGATCACCACCGGGCGGGTGGAGCACTTCCTCAAGTCCGAGCGCCGGATCTCCTACTCTCGGGCGAAGCACTCGCGGACCGTGCTCAATCAGCTCTTCACGTTCGCGCTGCGGCACGACTCGATGCCGCGCAATCCGGTCGAGGGCACCTCGCCGCTGGCGAAGCCGAAGAATCAGGTGCAGGCGATGACGCTGGCGCAGGTACAGGCGATCCGGGCAGCGGCCGCAGCCTGGCGGACAGGTCCCGGCGTGATGGGCCCGAAGCCCGACGGGCAGGTCAAAGACGCGATCGAGGTGCTCCTGGGCACGTCGATGCGCCCCGGCGAGGTACTCGCACTGCGGCCGTGCGACATCTCCGACTGCGAGAAGGGCATGGTCGCCCACATCCGCGGCACGGTCGTCTACCGGGAGGGCCGGGGAACGTTCCGACAGGACCACCCGAAGACGGACGCGTCGGTGAGGCAGGTGCCCGTGCCGGAGTTCGCCGCCCGGGTGATCCGGCGCCGGATCGCGCCGCTGACCCCCGAGGAACGAGAGCGGACGATCCTGGCCAACCGCCGGAACGGCGGCCCACTGAGCCAGCACAACTTCCGGCGCACCTTCCGGGAGCTCCTGGTGCTGGCCGGACTGGAGGAGTCGGGCATCACTCCGCGCTGGTATCGCCGCACCGGGGCGACGGTGCTCGCTCGCGGCCTCGGGATCGACGCGGCGGCTGCACACCTGGGCCACACGTCGAAAGCGATCACCGAGGGGCACTACATCGAGCCCGATCGCTCGATCGACTTCGGCCCGGCACAGGTACTGGAGCTCACCCTCCGCCCGGTCGATCCGGACGGCACGCTGCTCGCCGGTCCCGAGACGGACGAGGAGGAAGATGTCCTCGACGCGATCGACCCGGGCGTCGACGACGACGTGGCCTGACAAGATGATCTGTCGATAGGACGGCGCGAGATCTGTGAGGGTGCGGAGCCAGCCCTGGATCGTCGACGGCTGGATGTCGTTCAGATTCCGATTGCCGAGAACCGGAAAGGCGTGCAGACGGAACCGGAGCTCGACGGCGACGTGGGTTCCTTCCTCGAAGGTTTGGGCTGCGAGCCACTGCGGGCGTAGCTCTCGAGCAAGATCTTGCCCGCGTCGGGGTCGACGTACTGCCCGCGCACGAGGTCCGCAGAGACGGTGGCTGCGAAACGATCAGCGTCGACCTTTCGCTTGAAGCTCTTGTTGCGCTCCTTGCCGTCTGGCCCGCGCCAGCGGACTCGGTACGACCTCATGACCTGGCCGTCCTTGCCGCGCCGCTCGCGGCGCTCAATGTGAGCCATGGTGATCCGCCAGATGCTGGTCCAGCACGCGCGAACGGCGGCAGGCTCGTACCGGAGGTGGCGCCCAACGCGGTACGCATCGGGACCGACACCCTTGTGGCGCCACTGGTACAGGGTCGCGACCGGAATGCCGAGGAACTCGGCCACCTCGTCGACGGAGAGCAGGCTCTCCATCTTCTGCCTTGGCCGGGGAACGGACGCCTTCGCGCTAGAGACCTGGGACATCGAACTGCGCTCCCTTCGCGGGTGGTCGGTGGATGAGGGCGGCATGGAGGTCGACCCGGCTCGCGCCCGGCGACGCCGCGGCGGGCTCTGCTGGAGGTCGCAGGTGCTCACGTGCGGTTCTGATGACCTCGAGGTCGGCCGCGCGGGCGACTGGCACGAAGCGCTCTCGAACGGGATGTACGAGATGCCCGTCTCCGCTCTTCAGCCGCGGGAGGGTCACGCGCTGGACGAATGCCCCGCGCTCGACACCGACTTCGAGGACTTCGCTGATGCGTGCGTCGAGGCGGCGGAAGAGCGTCTGGAAGCCGCCGAGCATCCGCGGCTCGATCACCGTGTCGGACGGCAACGCCTTCATTCGGCTGACGGCGTTCGCGGCCTCTGCTGTGGCGCCAGCGCCGTTGCCGAGTCGTCCTCCGATGTTCCGGAGCTCGCGCTGGATCCGCGAGTACGTCGCGGTGCGGGTTCGCCATTGGTCGGCCAGTTCGGGGTCGATCCGCTCTGCGTAGGGAATGAGTTGCGAGGTGAGCAGGCGCTGGGAGTCGACGATCAGGCGCAGGTTCATGGCGTTCGGGAACGACTTCAGGCGGACCAGGAGGTTGTGCTCGGCCTGGAGCACTCCGAGGACTCCCGGCTTGGCCGGTCCGCGGATCGGCTTGGTCCGCGGGCGCCAGCCGGTCTGGTCGACGCTGTAGTCGGGCTGCCCGAGGCTGACGTCGAGCGCCGTGGCGAGGGCCGCCCACCCGAGCCGATCGCATCCGGCGAGCGACTCCCAGTCGGGTGTGTTCCGGTAGCGACGATCGAGCACGACGAGTGCTTGGCTGATCGCCGCGACGTCGCCTGCGATGGTTCGCGCCTGGGCTGCGGTCAGATGCACGGCCTGGTCGGGCGCGGTGTCGTGCTCGGCGAGTGCCGCCGCGCGTGCCGCCAAGCGCCAGTGTTCGACGAGCGTCGTTCAAGCTCGGAGTCGCGATCTCCGTGCTCGACGCGGTCGTGCGTCGTTGCCTGATCGCGAGCGAGCTCCAAGGCGCGCGCCAGTTCGCCCAATGCCGCGCCATGCTCGCTCGTGGCGCGAAAGGGGTCGGCCGGCTTCTGCGGGATGTTCGGGAAGGTCAGCGGCCGTGTCACTCCGATGGCTTGCGCGCACCAGATCACGAGCGTCTGCCTGAATCGCAGGATCTGCTGCCCGACCTCGGCCCGCTCGGTGGGCGAGTCTGCGGCGAGGCGGTGCATCACCCGGTGCTGGCGCAGGAGCGCAGCCAGCTCCGTGCGCATCTGGGCACCGTTCTCGCCGTACATCAGCCGATGTCCAGATCGTGTGCGTCGACGAGCATCGCCAGGATGAGCTCGACCGACAGCGGGTCGACTCCGTAGTTCTCGAGTTCCTCCATGGCGTTGCTCGCGACGGCGAGCAGGATGTCGCGGTCGTCTGTGAGGTCCTCGGTGTCGAGTGCCGGGCAGTCGTCGCCGTGGACGCGGTCGAGTTCCAGCAGCACCCGCTCGTAGGCGGACGACGCCTCGATGGTCAGTGCCCGGTCGGCGAGGGCGGCGACGTACGACCTGGCTTGCGCGAGGGTCTGTGCGTGGGGGAGAAGCATGTTCCCTCCTTCGGGGGTCGGGTATCGACCGTGCGCCGGTGATCGCAGCTCGGCCTCCGGCGGCGCGGGTGCTGTGGACGAAGAGCGCGGCGGAGTGGGCCATGGCAGCGCTCCTGGCTCACCCGATGAGTTGCTGATTCGCGATTGCCTCGATCCGGCGTCGGCGCAGAACGTCTTCGCGGACGAAGTCGGCGAAGTCCTCGTCTCGGTCGCGGATCTCGACCTCTGCCGCCGGCGTCAGCTGGCGGCTCGCCCGGCCAGGTGGTCTGCCGCGTCGGGCGGTCGCGGTCGAGTCGAGTGCCGCAGATCGAGACCCAGTCCCGCAGCCGGGACCGGGCATCGGCGAAGTCCCGCATCCAACTGATGGGCGCCGACGGCGACGCCGACTCGTGGTAGCAGCTGAGCCAGTGGCAGTGGAGCGCCGAGAGTTCCCAGACCAGCTCGTCGTGGCGGTGCCAGTACGGCGGCACGATGTTCGGCGGGAGCCCGAACGTGCTCTTGAGCCACTTCACCCACTGGTCGAGGTCGTGCCACTCGATCTCGGCCTGCTCGGCGTCGAGCAGGTTCCAGTTGATCGGGACTGGCGGGCGTTCCAGCAGGTCGGTGACGCTGCGGTAGGCGTCGCGGTCGTCGGGCTCGTCCGGGTACGGACTCATGGCTGCGACCGATCAGAGGCCGACGGCGGGCGGCTGGGGTACGGCTGTCAGCGAGCGTTCGGCGGCGTGCCGGCCGCGCTGGACGACGTAGTCGGTCTTGTTGACGTTGTGGCCGATCTTGCGGGCGACGAACTCCTCCTTGATGACGCTGCCCTCGCGGCCGTCGACCTCGTACTCGTGGACGTAGCCGCTGGCCACGAAGGAGTCGCCCTTGCGGAAGCGGGCGTAGGTCTCGCGGGCGGTGCTCTCGAAGGCGACCATGTCGTGGAAGGTCGGGTCGAGCTTCGTGAAGCTCCCGTCGACCTCCTTGCGCCACTGCTCGATGCCGACACGCATACGGCAGCACTCGTCGCCGGCCTTGGTGAAGTGCAGTTCGGGTGCTGAGGCGATGAAGCCGACCAGGCTCATCTGGGTGGGGATGGACATGAAGACTCCTGATTCCGGCGGCGCCCGGTGCGCCGTGCTCAGGAGATAGGTGCGTTGGTACCGCCAGCAGGCTGCCTGCATATCAATCGCAGACGGAACGACACTGCCGCTGTCGCGGCTGGATAGACGCGGACTGAGCTATGATGCGCATGCTTCGGTCGGGCCAAGTCCTGCTGACGGGCCGTGGTTGTTGCGCTGTCGGTGCCGGCGAGCACACTTGTTTCCGACATGACCACCCGATCCCAGCGCAGGCTCCTCGCTACCGCCCTGACCAGCCTCGCGCTCACCGGCTTGTTCACCGGCTGCAGTCCCGAGACCAGCACCCCCGCCAGTACCTCGAAGTCGGCCATCACTGCAGAACCGGTGGAACCTCCAAGCACCGCCCCCGCCGAGACATCGCACGCGAATGAGCCGAACACGCCGAGGCCGCGGCCCACCATCACCGCTCGGGAACGGCCCTGGCTGCACTCGGGGCGCTGCCGGTGAAGGGCCGGGCCCCGATGAACGACTACGACCGCGACCAGTTCGGCCAAGCCTGGCTCGACACCGACCGCAACGGCTGCGACACCCGAAACGACATCCTCGCCCGCGACCTGGACTTCAAACGGTTCCGAGTCGGCGGAGACTGCGTCATCGAGGCCGGCGAGCTCGCCGACCCCTACACCGGCACCACCCTCGACTTCATCCGCGGCGCCGGGCGACATCGTCGACATCGACCACGTCGTCCCCCTCGGGAATGCGTGGGTCACCGGCGCGAACAGGTGGCCGGTGCGCAAACGGGCCGCCCTGGCCAACGACCCGCTGAACCTGCTCGCCGCCGACGCATCCGCGAACAGGCAGAAAGGCGACGGGGACGCCGCCACCTGGCTGCCGCCGAACAAGACCTTCCGCTGCGCCTACGTCGCCCGCCAGGTCGCGGTGAAGAAGAAGTACGAGCTCGCACTCACCGCACCGGAGAAGGCCGCCATCACCCGCATCCTGTCCACGTGCCCGAACCAGCCGCTGCCGCGCGACTCCGGAGCCCCGGTCATCTCACCGGTCGCCCCCAACGTCCCCAACCGGAACCCACAACGACCCAACGACAACGAGCGCGCCGGCAGCTCCAGCAGCTCCGGCAGCCACGGTGGGAAGCAGGGGAGCGTCTGGTACGAGAACTGTGACGAGGCACGCGCGGCCGGCGCCGCACCCGTGCACCGCGGCGACCCCGGCTACGACCAACACCTCGACCGGGACAACGACGGCACCGGATGCGACTCCTGACCTAGATTCCTGACGGTTGTAGCCAGCAAGGGACACCAGCAGGACCACGCAAGAAGACACCCACCCGGCGGTCACGATCAATGGCGGCCAGCGGTGCACCCTTTAGGAGTAGGAGACGGCGAACTCCACGTCCCCAACCAAGCGCTTGATGATCTCTGAGCGGGACAGGCCTTCGACCATGAGCCGTTGCCCTGCATGATGAGGTCGCGCGCGGCACGCTTTCTCAGGGGTGGGTCGGTGGCGTCATCGCAGCCCAACGCGATTGACGGCGCGAGGGACGGGTCGGCCAAGCTGGAACGGACCGGCGCGGGCCCACGCCGCACGGACTGGCGAGGTCGGCGGCGCCGATCGGATGCGGGACCTTGAACGTCGTGTCCTGCTTGCGGTCGTGGACCGCAAGTGGCGCGAGCATCTCTACGAGTTTGACGACATGCGTGAGGGCGTCCGCATGCGGGCGTTCGCATAGAAGAACCCGCTGGTGGAGTGCCAGCAGGAGGCCTACGAGATGTTCATCGCGCTCCTGGACGCCAGCAAGGAGGAGACCGTCGACTTCCTCTCTCCACGTCACCCAACTGCCGCCGCGGTGGCCATCGCGCAACGGCCGGCCGAGGAAGCCGCTGACGCAGCCCAGATGCTCGCCGAGCTCGATCAGGCATAGCTCGACCAGGCATCAGCTGGACCAGCGATACCGGGACCCGGCCGGGACGCCCGATCCGGGAGAGGTTCAGCCAGCCAGCCGGTAGGCCCCACGGAACCGGCGCGTGAGCCGGCTCCACCGCGACGAGCGCCGCGCCGCGGGCTCGGGGTACAGCGCGGCTCGCAGGAGGCTCGAGACCACGTAGGCCTCCGACCTGGAGAGCACCAGCGGCTTGAACCGGATCGCTTCGCTCAGCACCTGGGCCGAGGCGACCGCGACACCCGCGACCAGGCCACCGGCCGTGTCGTCCCCCTCGAGCAGCAGCATCGCGGCCACGACGGGGCGGTAACGCGGCGGAAGGGCCGCTGCGACCGCGTCTGCGGCCAGCTGCGCATCACGAGTCCGGAGCATGCACACGTCCCCGGCGCCAAGAACCTGGCGGCTGACCACGTGTACCCCGGTGGGTCCGACCACCACCTCGACCGGGGCGGGCCGAACGTCTGCGGCCAGCAGGACCACCTCACGCAGCTGGGTCCACGCCGGTGCCGGGAGCGATCCCAGCTGCGGATGCGTCTGCGGACGGTGGGTGCTGGGGCTGCGGTGGGTCATCGTGCTCACTTGCGGGTTTCCTCCCGGGTCGAACGGAGCGTAGGCGCTCCGGACCGACACTGTGACCGAAACGCCCATTTCGTCACTCACGTCCCACCCGTAACACGCAGATGACGGACAGCCGGGTGGTGGGAGTGGACGCATGACCGGGCAGCACGCCATGTGCGTGTAACCGGAGCGCCCCGCCACCCCTCCGAAACGCGCCTCCGACACGAACCTGCGAGTGCCCCGGGTCGCACTCGCCCTTGGTGTGCGGCTCAGGCAGCCGGTGACGGTGAGGCTGCAGGCACTCGGTAGGCGACCGTCTCCTCCGAGGGCATCAGGACCCACAGGACCGGGTAGATCAGGATCTGACTGCCCGGCAGCACCATCAGCACCAGTACGAACAGCAGGCGCGCTGTCCACGGCTCCAATCCGAACCGCTGGCCGAGGCCGGCGAGCACGCCACCCAGGACACGACCCTCACGAGGCCTGATGAGGCCCTGGCGGGCAAAGTTCTGGTGGATGTCATCCATGGTCAAGCACGTCCTTCGGCGGGGTGCAGGGTCTCTCCCTGACATCTCCAACTGTGCGCCGCGCACGGCTCCATCCGCATCAGGTGCCGCCCTGAGCCGACCCGGAACATTTCACGCGACCCACCTCAGGGACGACACGGGGTAGACCACCGGCATTTGCACGGGGTGCCGCGGAAGTGCTGTCCGACATGCGGCGAAGAGACACGCCCACCTTAAAGTCTGGATCGCAGCGGCACGTGTGGCCAGTTCTCCGCTGCTCCGGGGGCACGCTTGACCCTCCGCGCGGCCTCGTGCGAGTGTCGGAAAGCGACCCACGGGCGCCCGCTCCAGGGCCGCATGGGAGCGCCGATGACTAGGTGGTCTGACCGGCCGATCCGCACTGCGGCGGATGTCGCGACCTTCGAGAACGAGATGCCGCTGCAAGCGCGACTCACCGAACGCAGTGTGTACGACGTCTTCGACGGCGGTAGCCAGCGCGCACCTGACGCGGTGGCGCTGACCATGCTGATGACCGGGGAGGACGACGAGCAGCCCCGCCGGGTGACGTACGCCGAGTTGGCCCGACTGGTGCGCCAGGCAGCCAACGCCTTCCACGCCATGGCCGGACCCCATCCTGGAGTTGCCTACCTGCTCCCCAACCTGATCGAGACGCATGCCGTCCTGTGGGGTGCACAGACTTGCGGGTACGCCGTGCCGCTCAACTTCTTGTTGCAGCCGACGCACCTGGCCGCCCTCGTGCGTGCCGCGGACGCCCGGGTGCTCGTGGCGTTGGGGCCGCACCCTGTGTTGGACATCTGGGAGAAGGCGCTGGCGGTCCGCGACCAGGTGCCCGGTCTGGAGCTGGTGGCGGTCAACCTCCCCGGTGCGGCCCTCGCGCCGGAGGTCCTCGACCTTGCGGCCGTGCTGGCATCTCAGCCCGATGACCGCCTGGTCTTCGGCGAGCCGGGGTGTGACGACGAGGTCGCGGCGTACCTGCACACCGGAGGTACCACCGGTGATCCCAAGCTGGTGACGCTGACGCATCACAGTCAGCTGGTGGCCGCGATGGGTGGTGCCCTGCTGGGAGACATGAACCCTGGTGACGTGCTGAGTGCGACGCTGCCCCTCTTCCATGCCGGAGGCACCATCTTCTGCGCCTTGAGCCCCTTGATGGCCGGGACGGAGCTGCTGATCATGTCTCCGGCGGCCTTGCGCAATCCGGCGATGGTGACTGGCTTCTGGCGGTTGTGCGCGCGTTACGGCGTCACGATGGCCGGGGCGGTGCCCACGGGCCTGGCTGCTGTGATCGAGGTACCGGTTGGCGACGCGGATCTCTCGAAGTTGCGGATCGGCTTTACGGGCGCCTCCTCGATCCCGGGCTCTGTCGAGGACCGGTTCGAGACGATGGCCGGCGTACGGCTCGCCCAGGTCTACGGGATGACGGAGTCCTCCGGACTGCTGTCCATCGACCCCGTCGCGGGTCCGGGTGCCCGAGGATCGGTCGGGGTGTCACTTCCGTACGTCGAGGTGAAGGTGCTTCGCCAGGAGGCGGACGGCTTGGGCGGGGAGTGCGAGCCAGGCGAGATCGGACAGATCGTCGCGACTGGGGCACCTGTGTCGCCCGGGTACCGAAACCGTGCCCACGACGCCAGCACCCTGCGCGACGGCATGTTGAACACCGGTGACCTCGGCTACCGCGACCAGGACGGCAACCTCTATATCGCCGGGCGGGCCAAGGACCTGATCATCCGCAGCGGTCACAACATCGATCCACTCATGATCGAAGACGCGATGTCCGCCCACCCCGCGGTCGCGATGGCGGCCGCTGTCGGGCAGCCGGACGGGTACGCCGGCGAGATCCCCGTGGTCTACGTCTCGCTCGGCCCCGACGCGCAGGTCAGCATCGACGAGCTGCACGAACATGCGCGGCGGACCATCGCCGAGCGCCCCGCATGGCCACGCCACATCTACGTCCTCGACGCGATCCCCATGACCGCGGTGGGCAAGATCTTCAAACCTGACCTTCGTTGTGACGCTGCCCGGCGACTACTCGAGCCGTTGCTGACCGAGCGAATGGACACCGCACCCGACGTCCTGGTTCACACAGGCGGCCCGCGTGGGTTGCGGGTCGAGGTGACACTCCGCGAGGGGTCCTCGCTCGAGGACCAGGCACAAGCTCGCCGACTGTTGGACCCATTCCTGTTCGAGAGCATCGTCCACATCGCTGATCCAGCAGGAGCCCGCGCGGGCGCTCCCTGACGGACGGCGCGTCCCACAGGCGGCGGTGTGACTCCCGATCATCCGTTGCGTCGGGCTTGGCTGACGCGTTGCCAAGGCCCCGTTGCGACCGGTTGGGGCATGGCGCCTCCTCCCAGACCCGAGTAGCGTCCAGAGCGACCCGCCCAGGACGGCCACGGGGACAGCTCGGGCAGAGCCGATCACTCGACCATGAAGGACACCCGATGCCCAAGCTGATTGCCACCCACGAAGTCGATGACGTTGCGCACTGGCTGTCGTCTCCCAAGCGCGAGGAGGTCTTCGGTTCGGTCGCGAGCAACATCAGCACGTTCGTGGACCCCAACAGGCCGAAGCATGTCGGTCTCAGCATGGAGGTCGCCGACATGGCGGCGTTCGAGGCCGTGATGCAGAGCGAGGCCGGCGCGGCCGCCATGACGTTCGACGGCGTACACCCGGACACGCTCGTGGTCTACGTGGAGGGCTGACCGACCTGTGGGCCTTTCGCGGCGGATTGACGCGGTTCAGTACGGCTCGGCTCACCAGCGCCGCGAGTGCTTGCCGGAGGGGAGAGTCGCAGCGCAAGGCGAGTGAAATTCGCGGTCATCTACTTCGGCGATTCGATCAACACTTGATCTGACATGCAGCCGGGGCACCGGCAAACACGTTCCACCCTGCTGGCCGCGTCTCGCTTCTCCTGCAACCGACATCCCAGCGATTTCGGAGGAGGACCGAGCGTTGCTTTCTACCTGTGACTGCGGTGGCCCTAGAGGTGCAACGTGGCCCGTCCACGTGTTGCCGTCCCCATAGCGTTGCGTTCCAGCCATCTGAGGATCGGGGTACCAGCCGGGTGGTGCCGCATTGTTCATCGGGAAGTCCTTGCTCGATCGGAGCTCAGCCATCATCAGCTACTGCAGGCGACGTGTCATGCGTCTTAGAGGACTCCGTCTGATCGACGATCGCTCGGGTTCACCCTCACTTCTCATATTGAGATGGCGCATGGTGGCTGGCGGCCACCGCCTGATCGGGGCGAATGCCGCCTGGAAAACGCACGGCTCTCAGCGCGCACGAGCCAGTTCGCGGCGGAGTGACGCAGCTTGATGAGGGGGCTTGTGGGCGCTGTGTCTACGGACGGTGTTTGCCACCGGCGACGACCCTGAGCAGACCTGAGATCGAAAGCGGGCCGTCCAGATCGGCGCATGCTGGGCCTCAGGTCAGAGCGTGAACCCGGACTCCAGGTGGGCGAGTTGGGTATCCATCAGGGCCAGCTGCTCCTCGAGATCACCGCCGAGCAGGTAGCCGGCCAGCATCACGCCGAGGATGGCGCCGCAGACGGCCACCACCTCGGGCTCGTCGGCGGGTCGGCCGGTGCGCTCGGCAACCAGCTCAGCGACAAGTCTGATCGAGGCCACGGCGAAGTCAGCGAACGAGGCACGCAGTTCCGGCACCGCCGTGACCAACGCATGGCGCTTCGTCGCCGCCCTGACCTGCTCTGGTGGCATGCCCTCGAACGTCTCCCGAAGCGCCGCCCGGAACGCAGCCACCACGCCGAGCTCGGACGGCTGGGCCCGGAAGCGCTCGACCATGATCGGGTCGTAGTCGTCGGTGAGCACGAGCGCGTCCTTGGTGGGGAAGTAGCGGAAGACGGTGCTTGGCGACACCTCTGCCGCTTCGGCGATCTGCTCGACCGTCGTCGCGTGGTAGCCCTGCTCCTGGAAGAGCCGCAGGGCCTCCTGCTGGATCGCGAACCGGGTCTTTGTCTTCTTCCGCTCCCGCAGACCGGGCTGTCGTCGTTCAGCCGACGCTGTCTCGTTCATGCTCGAATCCTGCCCCCTCGGGCTCGAGCCGGCCGCCCTGACCCGCCATCGCGGCGGCTGCCAGTACGGCGCCGGCGACACTGATCGCGGCCGCGACCCACAGCATCCGGTCCATGCCTGAGACGTAGGCGGCCCGGGCCGCCTGCACCAGCGGCGCCAGCCCGAGGCGATCGGCGACGTTGACCGCCGCAAGCACGCTGTCCCGCGCGGTGTCGGCGACTGACTCGGGGAGGCGCTCGAGCGTGCCCGATTCCGCGAGGCGGCTTCGGTAGCCCGCGTTGAGGACGGAGCCGAGAACGGCCGCCCCGAACGAGCTGCCCACCATCCGCATCGCCTGGAGCACAGCGGAGCCGGTGCCCGACGACTCCTCGGAGAGCGCGCCGAGCGCGGCGTCCATCGCGGTCGGCAGCGCCATGCCGAGTCCGGCACCGCAGACCAGCGTCCAGCCCGCCGAGGCCCAGGAGCCGTCGCCTAGTCCGGTCGTCGCGCCCCACGCGAGCCCGGCGGCGAGCACCAGCATCCCCATCGTGACGACGACTCGGGCGCCCAGCCGCATCGCGAGCGTGCCCGAGGGCAGGGCGGTGAGCAGCATGCCGCCGATGAGCGGCAGCAGTCGGAGCCCGGTGGCCTGGGCGTCCAGACCGTACTCGGCCTGGACGTAGATCGGCAGCGCGAACAGCAGCCCCATCATCACGAAGGAGACCATCGATGCGACCGCCGTACCTCCGGCGAAGTCGCGCGAGGAGAACAACCGCAGGTCGACGAGCGGCTCGGGCGCGCGCCGCTGCCACGCGACGAAGAGCCCACCCAGCGCACCGCCCGCCAGAATCAGTAAGAGAGCCCACGCGTCGGTCCAGCCGCGGTCGCCGGCCTTGATGACGCCGTAGCTGAGCACGCTCAGAGCGCTGGCCGAGAGCACCACGCCGAGGACGTCGATCCGGCCGGCGCGGGCGCGCGGCGACTCGGGCATCAGCATGGCCACGGCGACGAACGCCACCGCCACGACCGGCAGGTTGATGAGGAAGACCCAACCCCACCAAGCGTGCGACAACAGCCAGCCGCCGAGCACGGGACCCAGCGGGAACCCGAGCATCGTCACAGACATCATCACGCCGACCGCCCGGCCCCGCTCGGACTCGTCGAAGAGGAAGGGGACCGCCGCCAGCGCCATCGGAAGGATCGCCGCCGCGCCGAGGCCGAGCAGCACGCGTGCCGCGACGAACCATCCAGCGCCAGGCGCCAGCGCGCACGCGGCGGATCCCAGGCCGAAGACGACCAGGGCTGAGAGCAGGATGCGCTTGCGACCGAACCGGTCACCCAGATTGCCGGCCGGGATCATCGCGGCTGCGAACGCCAGGGTGTAGCCGATCAGGAACCACTGCAGCTGATCCGTGCTCGCGTCGAGCTCATGGCCGAGCGTCGGCAGCGCGACGCTGAGAATGGTGCCGTCCAGGCCGACGGCGAGCACGGCCGGCACGAGGGAGAGCAACGCCCACCAACGGCGGGTAGCGGTCCGCATGTCTATGCCTGTCCAATCTGACGGTGACTAGCACAAGAATGACACATGCATATGAAAGTAACAAGCAAAATAGGAGAGTCAGGCGGTCCTCATCTTCTGCGTACGGCAACTCGGCGAAGAGCCGGCGCGGGAAGAGTGCAACGTCGTCCCGCCCCTGGCTCGTATGACATGGCCGCTGTCGCGGCGGAAAGACGCGATGGCGGATCTACTCGCGCGGAATGCCGACGGGCGGGCCATCGCTGCAGGCAGCGGTGTAGGCCGTTGCCGATGAGGAGGATCGGCAGCGTGTGAAAACGGCCTTGGTCGTGCAGCGGGGTCTTGACAGCATGGCCCGGTGGACAGAGACGCACGTTTGTCTGGTGAGTCGGTCGCCGAAGTGGTCGTCGACCCGGTCCGGGCCAGGGTGTATGCCGAGGGGTGGCAGTCGTGGACGCCGAGCGCTACCTACGCACTTGGCGAGGTGCAGTGGGGGCCGGTGCGGCCGCAGACCTGGGTCTCGGGATACGGCGGTTCGCGGCCGCGCCCACCGAAGGGTCCGGGCGTGTTCCAGGGTGACGGGCTGTTGATCGTGGACCCCGGCAACGGTGGCGACGTCGTGACCATCGGGTCGAGAGCCGCCGACCAGCCGATCCCCGTCATCCGATGCGTCATGGTCGACCCTGGCCGGGTCATCGTGCACAGCGACGTCCCTTGTTCGGTCACGAAGAGCTCCTCGGCCAGAGGGATCGATGGCGCGAAGATCGACTTCGCGGAGGCGTTCGCCCGTGCCAGCGGCGTCAAGGGGTTGCGGCCTGCGCCGAGCATCTGGTCGTCGTGGTACCAGTACTTCGACCAGGTCACCGAGGCCGACATGGATGAGAATCTCGAGGCGATCGTCGAGCGCCAGGTGCCCGTCGACGTCGTGCAGCTCGATGATGGTTACCAGGCGGAGATCGGCGACTGGTTGGAGCTCTCCGACCGGTTTCGCTCCCTGCCGGGCACGGTTGAGCGCATCCGCCAGGAAGGCTTGCGTGCCGGCATCTGGATCGCGCCGTTCTTGGTGGGTTCGCGGTCTCGGTTGGCTGCCGAGCACCCGGACTGGCTCGTCCGCGACAGCGACGACCTGCCGGTGCAGGCGCTGCGCAACTGGGGACAGGACACGCATCCGCTTGATGTCACCCACCGTGACGTGAGGGAACACCTGGCTGGGGTCTTCGGCTGGTTCACGGAGATCGGGATCGACTTCTTCAAGATCGACTTCGTGTACGCCGCGGCGCTGACCGGACAGCGCCACGACGGACACCTGACGGACGAGCAGGCCTACCGTGACGGTCTCGACCAGGTCCGCGCAGCCATCGGGCCCGACGCCTACCTCCTCGGGTGCGGCGCCCCGTTGCTTCCCTCGGTCGGGAAGGTGGACGGCATGCGGGTCAGCGCGGACACGGCACCGGAGTGGGCGCCCGAGCACGGCGACATGAGCCTCGCAGGTGGAGCCTCCGCGGAGCTGTCGGTGATCGCGCGCTCCTATCAGCACGGCCGCTATTGGGTGAACGATCCCGATTGCGTCCTGCTTCGACCAGGGATCGAGGGCCGGGAGCGCCGCGCAGACCTGGTCGCTCGTTACGGCGGACTGCGCGGCTCTTCTGACCGCATCACGGCGCTCGACGACTGGGGACTGGACAAGACGCGAGAGCTCCTCGGTGCTGTGCCAGCTCCAATCCCATTCGCTGGGTAGTCTGCGTCCGACGAACTTCGCGCGGGGATCGACTACGTTCCGGTTCCGGTAGCTCGCTGCTCGCCTGGTCGAAGGCGCTGCCAGCCGCACGCCGCGGCGTCGGCGGCCCGCCCTCGTGGGCCAGCCCGAGCAGGTGCGGGGTCAGGTCGGCGCTGAAGGCCTCGCTGGCCTCGCGTGGGAGGAGCGAAGGCAGGTTGTCGATGGCGATGACCTCCAGCGGTGCGCTTCCGCGCTCCGGGGGAGCCGGAGTGCAGGCGCCGAACCGGCTCCCGCTAGATGGTGATCTCCATGTTCACCGGGAGCATGTTGGTGGGCCCGTGACGTCGCAGGTCACGCGCTGGTTGCGGCCCCGCCGGCAGCCAGGTGCCCCAACTCGCGAAGGCCTGCCGTCAGCAGCTCGGCCACCGCGCTGGGCGGTACGCCGAGCAGGTCCGCCGCCTCTCGATGCGTGAGTCCGCCAAAGACGCACAGGGCCAAGCATGCACGTTGGAGCTGGGCGAGCTGGCCGAGCCACCCCATGACCGGAGGCAGGGTGACCGGGGGCGGGCCCGGCCTGTCGGATGGTCCCACCGGGACTTCCAGGCTGTGCCGGTACACGCGACGCGACAGGAAGCCCAGGATGTCCTCATGCAACGCGGCATCGATGGAGAGGGCGAGGTCGACCATTGCCAGCGTTACAGCCCGCACGGCTGCTGCCTCGTCGCCCAGGAGGGCGCACGCGAGCGCGTAGACGGACCCACCGTGACGGTCCCACACCTTCTCGGGGTTTGGAGTCGTACTCACGTTGGCTTCGCTCTTGACGCGGGGTAGCGGGGCCGGGGCTTCCAGGCTGCGGGAATCAGCCTCAGGGAACCACGCCCGCCGACGAATGCGAGCATCCACGGGGGTACGGACCAGACCGCGGGTCTCTGTTGCCAGTTCCATTGCCGACCATTCCTCCTTCTTGACCCCTGACGGCCGTGCGTCGTCCGGCGAGTTGGTTGCGGGTTCAACTGTGCACCATGTCTAGGCTTTGTACAAGATGAATGAGGAGATAGTCTGTGCAAACCATGTACACGATCAAGCAGGCCTCTCGGCTCACCGGCGTCTCTGAGGCGTCCTTGCGCGGGTGGGAGCGGCGCTACGGCGTCGTCGTACCGCACCGCAACGAGTCGGGGTACCGCCTCTACGACGGGGAGGCTCTGGCAGCGGTCTCGACGATGCGCCGGCTGGTGGATGACGGCTGGTCGGCAGCGGAGGCCGCCGACGCGGTGCGCAACGGGACGGCTCCCGCCGTTTCGGACGAGGTGGCCGGTGCGAAAGCCCCCAGCGATGCCGGCCAGCCCCACGCGTTCGCCTACATGCAGCGCTTCCTGTCTTCGGCAGCACAAATGGACACGGTGGGCATCGAGGAGAGCCTCGATGGAGGTTTCGCGCTCGGATCGTTCGAGCACGTGGTCGACTCCTGGCTCTTTCCCACCCTCGAGGCACTCGGAGAGGGCTGGGCGCGGGGCGAGATCGACGTGGCGGGTGAGCATGCGGCCAGCCACGCGGTCCATCGGCGGCTTTCCGCGGCGTACGACGCGGCGGGAAGCAGGTCCAGGGGTCCGGCGGTCGTGGTCGGGGTGCCCCCAAGCGGCCAGCACGACCTCGGTGCCCTGGCCTTTGCCACCGCGATCCGCCGCGCGGGCATGGACGTTCTCTACCTAGGCGCCAACGTGCCGGTGAGCAGCTGGGAAACGGCGGTGCGCAGTCGCAAGGCTCGAGCAGCGGTTCTGTCCGTGGTCACTCCCGAGGACCGCCCGACCGCGGTCGCGGTGGCGGAGCGACTGCTCAGCCAGGTCCCGGCCCCGCTGGTGTGTGCCGGCGGAGCATCAGCGGGGAACCTCGCTGGTGGAGTCCGAAGCCTCCCACCCAGCATCGCGACCGCAGCCCAGGAGCTCGACCGGCTCACGCACCAGACCAATCAGTAGCCCAGCGAGCGGGCGCCGAATCGCGGCGAAAGACGTACCTCGTTCCCGTGTTGTCGGTGGGACAGGCGGACCGGAACTCGCATTGCTCGCTGCCAAGCATCGGCACGGGCCCACTCAACTGGTCGACCAAGATCATGACACTTCGATCGAGCTGCTTGAGCGATACCCGGCCTTTAAGGCGAGCCTGGTGGGGTGTGTGAGGACGAGAACGTCTGAAGACCCGCTACTGCCGCCGGTGACTACGTAGTCCGGAACACAAATCGAAGCCCTGCAGCCGATTGTCCTCCCTAGCCTGACTTGGTCAAAACCACTGAGGGATGGTGACAGGTGGTATTCGCCCTGGTTCCGTCCCTATTCTGCGGCGTACCGCATCCGGCAGGCCCGGGTCAGATCACTGAGGTCCCCGGCGAAGACCGGCTCGAACTCGATCCTGCGGGCGGCCTTGAGAGTGAGTGGGCAGGGCAACACGTCGCTGTACCCCTGCCCGCCCCGGATGCCAGTCATTTCGTTGACCAGGTGATAGCAGCGTTCGCCGCGGTCCTCGCCCCACGATGTCGGCGGTTGGACGCCCCTGGGGAGCTGGGTGTCGTCGTCTACAACTGCGCCTCGAAGCTGCTCGGACTCCAAGTTCGCAACCCGCGAAAGGTCGGCACCAGCCAGGATCGCACCGCTGAAATCAGCGTTGTCAACGTTGGCCCGATCGAAGTTGGCCCCTGTCAGGTCAGCACAGGTGAAGAACGCGGCAGTGAGCTCTGCGCCCGCGGGGTCGAGATCCAGGTCCCGGAGGGATGCTCGCCGGAAGTCTGTGGCGACAGCGAGCAAAGGACCGAGGGGCTTGAAGGCACCCATGGAGATGCCGTGCAGGTTGGCTCGGCTGATGTCGGCCCGATGTATCCCCAGGTCCTTGTCCTCGAGGAGTGCTTCGAGGCGTGCCATCGCTCGCGACAGAATGATGGGGACGGGCGACTGATAGCTCGAGAGTCCCGGTCGCCCAGGGACGGTGCTGTTGTCCTCGATGAACGCCGACAAGATCTGGACCGCGTTCGTGATGCCCTTTGCCTGCTCGTCTTCGCTCTCGTAGTTCCTGCGCTGCGCGACGAACTCCGTGAGCAGGCGCATCGAGTTGGCCTGCACAGCCGCCGCATCACTGTCCAGACCGCTAATGATCTGGTTGTAGTGGTCGTCACGCGTGCTGGTCTCGTACTGGTCTGTCGACTGACGAAGCTGCTTCTCGTTGTCGTTCAACGTGTTCACGATTGCGTAGGCGCTGATGATGAGAGCAACGAGCGACACCGCAGCCGCAATCCGGTTCTCGCGAATGACCTGCTTGTGGTGGGTCTCGCGTTGTGCGAACTCGCGCTCTGGAAGCGAGAGTTGCCGTTCTGAAGGGTCTGGTTCGGTGTCGTCCATAGTGATGGCCCCAAGGCATGAAGGTCAGGGTGACGGTGCCAGTGTAGATACGGGTCGTGGCGACCAAAAAGCTTCAATCACTCTCTTTGCCCGACTGGTGTAGGCCAGAAGCGCTCAATCGCCCAGCCCATTTCGTGTGGCTGAGGGAGCCATTTGCGCGCAGTCACGAGGGGTGGCCGCTGGGGCTTTTCGGTGCGCCAGATCCGAGAGGCGTGGGGGATTGGCGCGAGAAGGTCATTTCCAGCGGCTAAATCCGGCCTCGCTTTGACGGTTGGTTCGTGACCTGACCGGAGGCAACCACCCAGCCGCGGATTCAGCGCGGTCAGATCTGACCTCCCTGACGCGGCACAATGACGCGGGTCGTACAAGTCTGCGCCACGGTTGGTGCGGCACATCGCAGGCTCCCGCGCCGTTCCCAGCAACCCCGTGGTCACGATGTCGAACCGCTTTGTGCCGTCGCGGTGAAGGTCGCGCAAGGCTACTCTGAAATGAGGGTCACCTAGGGGGTTACCTATGGTCGATCAGGCCTCAGAACCCAACACCCCCGTCGTGCCGGCGGTGGGCGGCCGTCTGCCGGTAGGCGGGCCGGTCTCGGCCGGTTGGCGCGAGTGCACACTGACGCGCGTCAAGGAGCTTGACACGCTGTGCGCGTGGGCATCGGCTCATCAAGAGGATGAACGCAGTGACGTCCTCGTCGAGGCTGTTGCCCAGCACCTCGCGGCCGCCAAGGACGCCGCAGAGCTCGCCAAGGCCAAACCCAAGCCACGGCTTCCTGTGCTCCGCGGCGGGGCGCTGCACGATCGCGCCAGGAGCAACCTCGACGCCGCGGAGGCGCAGCTCCTCAATCTTGCGCCCGCCGAATACGTGATCGGCCAATTTCCGAGCCTGCTCGCACATGTGCAACGCCACCTCATACCTACCGATCCAAGGCGAACCGAATTCGAACGTATTGCCCACCGGCTGGGCGTCAAGGACGTAGATCACCCGATAAGCCCAAGTACAGGCGAGGCAGAGCACAGCGCCGACTGGGAACGGCAGACGAAGAATCGGCGCCTGATCGTCAACGAGGACCGGGGCCAGATCGTCACCTCCGTGCGCGCTGCCAGCTCGGCATCACTTCGTGAACAGGTGCGCGTGCGCAGCTTCCGCGACGTCCTCGTTGTTACCACCCTTGTGATGACACTGCTCGCAGTTGGCATTGCGATCATCGGAGCACTGTGGCCAACCATGATCCCGTTGTGCTTCGCGCCGGAGGATGGAGGTCAAGCGGTCGTTGTCTGTCCCACGGCGCAGTCGGCCCCCTTCTCTACCTCATCGCCAGAGGGCACCGGAACCTCGGCGTCGGAGACCCAGTTGCAGGACATCGACGACGCGGTGAGAAGCACGGTCAGTCCGCGAGACCTGCTCGTAGTTGAACTCATGGGTCTCGCTGCCGCGTCCGTTGCTGCAGCCGCCGCGATCCGGGGGATTCGCGGCTCCTCGGAAAGGTACGGCCTGCCGGTGGCGCTGGCAGTACTCAAGCTGCCGACCGGAGCCATCACCGCCTTCCTGGGCCTGCTTCTTATGCGCGGACAGTTCGTTCCAGGACTCAGCGCGCTCGATACCTCAGCCCAGATCCTGGCCTGGGCGATCGTGTTCGGCTACGCCCAACAACTGTTCACCCGGCTCGTCGACCGACAGGGACAGACCGTCCTCGACAGCGTCCGTGGAGCTGATAAGGCCAAGCCCGACACCAGCCCGCCCTAGGGCGCGGCGTCAGAGGTCATCGAGGCAAGTCGTCGCGTTGACAGACTCAATCGCCCCAAGGACCGGAATCGGACATCATCCGTGGTTCGCCCCGCCCACCTGCCAGGTAGGGGTTCAGCAGACCAGCGGCCCCGCTACTCGCTGGCCCGGTTGCACGGCACGTGCGAGCAGGGAAGTGACAGATCTTTGACGTGCGGACACCAAGCAGCTCTCGACCAGGGTTCGATCGCGGCGGAAAGACCCACCTCATTGGAGGCCTACCAAAACCGGAGGCGCTCGCGGTGCAAAGCGCAATGAACCGTCCTGAAATCCTCGAGGGTGCTGATGCAGCGAGGAGAGTGCAAATCGTGGCAGCACCGGAGGAGGACGACCAGGCTTTCGGTGACCGTGCGACCGAGGTTATATCGCGACCGGCTGGCCGAGCCGGGTGAGTCGAAGTTGGGGGTTGGCCGGCACGTGGGCGCTTGCGTGGCCATAGAGTGAGTGTCGAAATCGAGTTCGGCGTCCATCCGAGAGTCCATAGGACAGGCGATGATTTCGTGAGGCACTATCCGGCCAAGCTCGATCCAGCGGCAGCCGCAACTTCACCGCGTGATTTTGTCGGGTACGGCCGCCATCCTCCAGAGGTTCGCTGGCCCGACGGATCCCTCGTGGCAGTAAACCTGGTGTTGAACTACGAGGAGGGTGCCGAGTACTCCATCCTCGACGGCGACGGGAACGACTCTATGGGGTGAGTACGTCCACGAGGTGCCATCGACAGTTCGAGACCTCGGAACCGAATCGCACTATGAGTTTGGTAGCCGGGTGGGTGTCTGGCGACTGGCACGGCTCTTCGACAAGTACCAAGTTCCCGTGACCATTGGTGCGGTGGCGGTCGCCCTCGAACGCAACCCTGAGTACGCCGCATGGATTCGCGAGAGTCAGCACGATGTCATCGGACACGGCTGGCGTTGGACCGAGGACTCACGTATCCCGCGCCACGAGGAACAGAGACTGCTACGCCGAGCCATCTCTTCCATCGAAAGCACCACCGGCCAGCGCATTAGAGGCTGGTACGTCCGATCGTTCCCCAGTGTCAACACGCGGTCCCTCTTGGTCGAGGAGGGGAATTTTCTTTATGACTCGGACGCGGCCAACGACGAGTTGCCGTACTACGTCGTAACGGACGGCAAACCGTTTCTGGTGTTGCCCTATTCCAAGGTGTACAACGACGTCAAGTATTTTGTCCCTCCCTATTATGCGCGGCCAGACGATTTCTTCCACTCGCTCAAGCTCGCCCTGGACGCGTTCGTCGACGAGGCGAACGAAGGGCTGGGCGGTCGCATGATGACGGTAGGCCTCCACGCACGCTGGAGCGGACAAGCTTCTCGATGTACGGCCGTCAGAGATTTCATCGAATACGTGCTGGCTAAAGACGGGGCAGGGTTCATGCGCCGCCTTGACATTGCTGAACACTGGCTTGCCAAGCACCCGCCCGTCGCACCAGAGGGTCGTGGCCAAGCATGAGTCGCCGGTTGGATGGGCGGGTCGCCATAGTTACCGGCGGGAGTTCCGGAATCGGCCGCGCTATCGCCATCGCGCTGGCTAGCGAGGGAGCGCGTGTCGTCGTGGCGGACGTCGAGGTCGAGCCCATCGAGGGCGGGGCCACAGCAATGGAGCAGATTCGACGTGCTGGCAACAGCGCAACATACTTCGCAGTCGACATGGCGGATAGTGCTCAGGTTGAGGCCCTCGTCGACGCGACGGTGAGGGAGTCAGGTCGACTGGACATTGTCGTGAACAACGCGGCAACCTACGTTGGCAAATCGCTATTGGAGACCAGTGACGAAGAGTGGGACCGAGTTCAACATGTCAATGTGCGCGGCCCTTTCGTTCTCTGCCGGGCCGCCGTGCGTCAGATGTTGAGTCAACCGCTCGTTAACCAGGAGGTTCGCGGTCGTATTGTCAATATCGGATCGCAACACGGTATCGTTGCTGCGCCCCGCGACATTGCATACGGCACTTCCAAGAGCGCCATCATGCACCTCACACGTCAGATCGCGAGCGACTACGCTCGACAAGGAATTATCTGCAATACGGTGGCGCCTGGAAAGATTGTCACTGGCAAGGGCGGGCGCGAAGATCAGCCGGAATGGCAGGAGTTGTGGCGCAGTCGAACACCCATTGCCCGGGAGGGGACACCAGAGGATGTCGCGCGCGCGGTTCTCTTCCTTGCGAGCAGTGACGCAACCTTCATAACTGGCGCCACGCTGATGGTCGACGGAGGCTGGACTGCAGCGTGAGCTGATGGTGGTCTCGTAGGAGCGGGTTTGAGGCGCACGAGCGCAGAGCACGTCCGCCAGTCCGCGGGAACCCCTCGTGTGATGAAGTGGCGATGGGTCCCATTCAGTGCGATCGACGAGAACAGCTCATTTCCCCGGCGGTCGTAGTCGTGCACCAGGGTCCGGGGCACCAATTTCGTGGTCGGGGTGAACTCCTTCGTGGCTAACTCCGTCTGCACGGCCAACGGCTACTCCTACCGCGTCGACACCGCCGAGGCCCTGGGGTGGAACAGGACGACCGCGGCGGCGCACCGGGGAACCGTCTCGGCACCACGTCGCTCCCACCTTGCCCCAGGCGAAGACTCAGTGCGCGAGCTCGTCGGCAGTCCGCTTGCCGCCGCACCTTGGTAGGTGCTCCGCCTATTGACGCCGAATGCGGTGGTAGGACGCACGTACCAGCGGCGGATCCATGCGCTCGCGGGTCGGTTCGACGTGGTCGGTAGCGTGCTGGCCATACTGGCTGCTGGTCCCGTTGCCGGGCGCGGAGGTGAGGCAGTGACGACGGTGGTGTTCGATCTGGGTGGCGTCGTCGTGCTCTGGGACCCCGTGCCGGCCGTCGCTGCGGTCGTCGGGCAGAAGCGTGCCGAGCATTTCGTTCACGGCAGCGAGTTCGGCTTTGCGGGTGGAATCACGCACAGGATGCGGGGCGGTCCTGGGCGGACGCAGAGGCAGCGGCCACGGCCAGCCACCCGGAACTGGCGGAGGAGATCGCCGCTTACCGACCAAACTTCGCCCTCTCGCTGCCGGGGTTGGTCCCGGGCACGGCGGGCATCCTGCGCGCGCTCCACGACCGCGGGGTACGGCTGGTCGCCCTGACGAATTGGTCAGCCGAGACGATCCACCACGGGCCCGAGGCTTTCCCTGAGGTGTTCGACCTCTTCGACGACATCGTCGTCTCCGCC
>CAWJGX010000010.1:0-82845 GCA_963842565.1 uncultured Actinomycetota bacterium
CGGTGCCGCCTCCATCTCGCCGGTGCGGCGCATGACGTGCCATCGCAGGCGGATCCCGTACAGCGCGCTCGCCACCGACTGGACCACCACGAGGTACATCAGCTGTCGATAGACGAACTGCTGGGGCACCATGCTCCACAACGGCGTCAGTGGTTCATCGTCGAGCCGGAAGGCGTACGCCGCGGCGACGAGCTGCATGGCCAGGAACCCCAGCCAGACATAGGCGATGGTCGGTGAGGGGACGAAGATGATCGAGTAGAGCGCCGCGACGTCGATGAGTGGTGCGAGCAAGGGCAGCAGGACCTGGAAGGCGAGCAGGTAGGGCAGCCCACGCCGACCTAGCTTGCCCGCGGCTCCGGACTCGAGCACAGCACCCCGGTGCTTCCACATGGCTTGCATCGTCCCGTAGCACCAGCGATAGCGCTGGCGCCACAGCTGTCCGAGACTCGCGGGCGCTTCCGTCCAGGCTCGAGCCTCGGGGGCGTAGACGACACGCCAGCCCGCGCGACAGATCGCCATCGTCAGGTCCGTGTCCTCGGCGAGGGTGTCGTCGCTGACCCCGCCGACCGACTCCAGGGTCTCTCGTCGGAAGGCACCGATCGCCCCCGGGACCGTGGGCATGCAGCGCAGGACGTCGAACATGCGTCGATCGAGGTTGAACCCGATGACGTACTCGATGTGCTGCCACCGCCCCAGAAGACCGCGCCTGTTGCCCACCTTGGTGTTGCCCGAGACCGCACCGACCTCGGGATCCGTGAACGGCGCCACCAGGGCCCGCATGGCCGAGGGTTCGAAGACGGTGTCGCCGTCGACGAGGACGAGGATGTCGTGCCGCGCCGCGGAGACGCCGGTGTTCAGCGCCGCGGGCTTGCCGGCGTTCTCCTGCCGGATCAGCCGGACGTTCGGCAGGTCGAGCGCCGCGACCCTGGCGGCCGTCGCGTCGGTCGAACCGTCGTCCACGACGATCACCTCGAGCACCGGGTAGTCGCTGGCCACCAACGACTCGACGGCCGCCACGATCCCGAGCTCCTCGTTGTACGCCGGAACGACCACCGAGACCCCGAACAGGCGAGTGGGACCTGGATCTGGCGCCACCGTGGGCTGTCGAGCGTGCCGACGCGCGAACACCAGCAACAGCAGCGTGCGCAGGATCGCGAGCACCGCGAGCACGATGAAGACGAGCTTGAGTGCGCTGACGATCGCGTTCGCGAACCGCACGAGCCCGTTCAGCAGCTGACCTCGCGCTCGCTGGGAGTCGGTGGCCCGGTGCCAGGGCGAGGGCGCGTCGACGGCGCCCGTGACGGTGTCGAAGGTGTAGCCGCGCGCCTTGCAGGTCATCGACGAGCCCGGCAAGAGCAGTCACGGTCTGCGAGCGATCGCCACCACCGTCGTGCAGCATCACGACGGCGCCTTCGTCCCCCTGCGGGAGACCCGCAGCGCGGATCCGGCTCGCTCCGGGCTTCGTCCAGTCGCGGGTGTCGAGGTCGGTGAACACCGCACGGAAGTTGCCCGCACGCTGCACCGCTCGCCAGTCGGACGGTCCGAGCGCGTCCACCTCCGAGGAGTACGGCGGTCGCAACAGCTGGGTGGTGAAACCGCTCGCGCCAGCGATGGCCAGCTCCGTCTGGTCGAGCTCCATGCGCAGTCGCCAGGGCGGGACGTTGGCCATGTTCACGTGGGTGAAGGTGTGCACGCCGATCTCGTGGCCCTCCTTGCGGATGCGTCTGACCAGGTCGGGCCGCTCGGAGACCCGAGCACCGATGACGAAGAAGGTCGCCTTCACCCCGCGTGCCGCCAGCACGTCGAGGATCTTCGCCGTCCACTTCGTGGGGCCGTCGTCGAAGGTGAGCACCACGTGCTTGTCGGGAACGCGCAGACCGGGCTGCTGCCCCCGGGACGGATCGACGATCGGACCACCCTGGGTGATCTCGGGAGGGACTGGCGTCGGTCCCGGGCCTGGAGGCCGGGGCGTCTGCGGCCTCGCCGACCTGGCCGCTCGTCAGCCCGGCGATCACCAGGAGCACCAGGCAGCTGACCAGCACGATCGCCAGCACCAGCCAGTGCGCGCGTGGGTCCTTGCGCCGTCCGCTTCCACTCATGGGCGTCGAGCGACTACTGCGTCGAGCCGACGGGCTTCGTCGGGGGACCGTCGAGGCCTGGGCTTCGTCCGCGCCGCCTCTGCCTTCGGGTTGGCGGTCTTCGTCGCCGGGGGCGTCGCCCTGACCAAGGAGTTCGTCCCCCTCGCGACCGCGTGCGGGTTCGCGGGGGTGTCCGTCTTCGCCTGAGCCGGGCGGGTTCGGATCCGCGCTGTGGCTCGTCGGCCGCCGCTGGGACGGGCGCGGCGGACTCGGTCGCCCGGGGTTGCCGGACGCCCTGACCGCGACCCGACCCTGCGCATTCTTCGCCGTCGCGGGCAGCCTCGACGGCGGCTGCCGATCGGCGAGGCGACCGCCGCGGGGGTGACGGACCCGGTCGGTGCCCGCGCGTGGGCAGTCCGGCGACGAGGCTGCGTCCCGGCCGAGTCCGTGCCTTCGGTGATCGTCCGACTCGACGTCAGAGCCGGTGCGAGGCGAGAGGATCCGGTCCAGCCCCGGGAGGGGCACGTGCGTGGTCAGCGTGAACACGACGGCGACCGGCGACCAGGGCACAGCCAGGCAGAAGGCGCGCGCTGTCCACTGGACGACGGCGACACGGCGACCCGAGCCGTCGGTGAAGATCGGGGTCGTCGAGACACGCTGCGAGTGCACTCGTTGTCTCTCCGCTCGACGGGTTGGTGGCGCGGTGGTGGGACGAAATCGGACGATTGCCCAGATGATCGTAAACCACCAGGCGGGAGACGGGGAAGGCTGCCCGAGGGCCATGACCCACGCGTCGCGGGATACCCATCAAAGCGATTTGATGTAACTTGGCGGTGTGGTCATCCCTGTCGATGCCGTGGTGCCGGCCTTCATCCGACTAGCGGACCACCCCGTGCGCTGGCGCCTGCTGACCGAGCTGGCGGCGAGCGACCAGCGCGTGCGGGAGCTCGTGGAGCGGCTCGCCCAGCCACAGAACCTGATCTCGTACCACCTCCGGCTGCTGCGCGACGAAGGTCTGGTGACCGCGCGGCAGAGCAGCCACGACGGGCGAGACAGCTACTACCACCTCGATCCCGACCGCTGTGCCGACGGACTGGCGGCGGCTGGCGCCAGCCTGCACCCGACCCTCCGGAGAGCGGCCCCGGAGTCGCACCAGCCCATGACGACAGCGCCGCGGGTCCTGTTCGTCTGCACCGGCAACAGCGCGCGCTCTCCGATCGCAGAAGCGCTCTTGCGGCACCACACCGAAGGTCGCATCGTGGTGGCTAGCGCCGGCATCTCCCCCAAGGCCCGGATCCATCCTCACGCCGTCCGTGCTCTGCGTGAGTGCTTCGACATCGACATCCACGATCAGTCGCCCCGGGCCATCGACGAGCTCGTCTGGCCGGGTCCCGGGGCTGTGTCCGGCCGGGTCGTCACCCTGTGCGACAAGGCCCGCGAGCACCTCCCGGTAGGAGGCGGCTGGCGACGGACGCACTGGAGCATCCCCGACCCCGCCGATGTGCCGGGGTCGGCGCGGTACGCGAGCTTCGTGGCCACCGCGACCGACATCGACACCCGCGTACGCCACCTGGTGCCCACACTCGACTGACGGAGGTAGTCCCATGAGCGACGACGACGCATTCGGCAGCGTCCGCTACATCGTGCACGACGTGCAGGCGGCGATCGACTTCTACACGACCCACCTCGGGTTCAGGTTGCGCAGCCACCCGGCGCCACCGTTCGCCGACGTCACCCGGGGGTCACTCCGCGTGCTGCTGTCCGGCCCGGGCAGTTCCGGCGCGCGCGCCACTCCGGCAGCTGCCGACGGTCCCGGTCGCAACCGCATCCATCTGCTCGTGGACGACCTCGCCCTCGAGGTCGAGCGGCTCCAGGCTGCGGGCGTAGCGATGCATGGCGACGTGGTCAGCGGACCCGGCGGGCAGCAGGTTCTGGTCGCCGACCCCGACGGCAACCTCGTCGAGCTCTTCGAGCCCGCGGGTTGACCGGCAACGACGCCGACGTCGACGCCGGAAGATAGGGACGCACCCTGTCAGAGGTCAGGCGTCGGCGTCCTGCTTGGCACGCAGCTCGAGGGCGATGTCGATCAGCTGGTCCTCCTGGCCGCCGATGAGCTTGCGCTCCCCCGCGATCTGGAGGATGTGCGCGCCGGAGACGCCGTAGCGCTCGGCCGCGTTGCCGGCGTGCTTGAGGAAGGACGAGTAGACCCCGGCGTACCCCATCATCATCGTCATCCGGTCGAGGCGGCACTCCTCCGGCATCGCGGGGCGTACGACGTCCTCGCTGGCGTCGATGATCTTCATGAAGTCCACGCCGGTCCGCCAGCCGAGCTTGTCGCAGATGCCGACGAACGCGTCGAGCGGGGTGTTGCCCGCGCCGGCACCGAAGCGGCGTACGGAACCGTCGATCTGGGTGGCCCCTGCCCGCACCGCCATCACCGTGTTCGCGGCGCCGAGGTCGAGGTTCTCGTGGCCGTGGAAGCCGACGGTCGCCTCCGCGCCGATCTCGGCGACGAGCGCGGAGACCCGGTCGCCGACGCCCTCCATGATCAGCGCACCCGCTGAGTCGACGACGTAGACGCACTGGCAGCCCGCGTCGACCATGATCCGCGCCTGCCTGGCGAGCACCTCGGGAGGCTGGGTGTGGCTCATCATCAGGAAGCCGACGGTCTCCAGGCCGAGCTCGCGCGCGAGCGTGAAGTGCTGCTGCGAGGTGTCGGCCTCGGTGCAGTGGGTGGCGATCCGGCAGATCGAGCCGCCGTTGCCCTGCGCCTCGCGGATGTCGTCCTTGGTGCCGACTCCGGGCAGCATCAGGAAGGCGATCTTCGCCTGCTTCGCGGTCTCGGCCGCGATCTTGATCAGCTCCTGCTCGGGGGTGTGCGAGAAGCCGTAGTTGAAGCTCGACCCGCCCAGTCCGTCGCCGTGGGTCACCTCGAGCACCGGGACCCCGGCGTCGTCGAGGGCGGCGATGATCGACCTCACCTCCTCGCCGGTGAACTGGTGGCGCTTGTGGTGCGAGCCGTCGCGCAGGCAGGTGTCGGTGAGCCGGATGTCGAGGTCCTTCGACCAGGTCCTGCTGAGCACGTTCAAGTCAGGATTTCCATAGACAGTGGACATCTCAGGCCTCCTCAGCCATGGGGACAGACCCATTACGTGGAGAGGACATGTTTGCCATCCCTTCTCCGGCGCGGGTCGCCGCGGCGGTCATGATGTCGAGGTTGCCGGAGTACGGCGGCAGGAAGTCGCCCGCGCCCTCCACCTCGAGGAAGACGCTCACCTTGGTCTGGCCGCGGGTCGCCTGCGTGGGTGGGTCGAACTGCGGGTCCTGGAGAAGCCGGTAGCCGGGGACGTAGTCCTGCACCGCCTCGACCATCCGGTGCACCGACTCGGAGACGGCGTCCTGCCCCTCCTCGTAGACCTCCGGCCCGACGGCGCAGAAGATCGTGTCGCGCATGATCATCGGCGGCTCGGCGGGGTTCAGGATGATGATCGCCTTGCCCTTCTCGGCACCACCGATGGTCTCCACACCGCTCGCGGTCGTCCGGGTGAACTCGTCGATGTTCTGGCGCGTGCCCGGGCCGGCAGAGAGCGAGGCGACGGAGGCCACGATCTCGGCGTACGACACCGGGGTGGCCCGGGAGACGGCCGCCACCATCGGGATGGTCGCCTGGCCGCCGCACGTGATCATGTTGACGTTGTCGGCGGCTGCGTGCTCGTCACCGTTGACGGCCGGGATCACCGCCGGGCCGACGGCTGCCGGGGTCAGGTCGACGGCGCGGATGCCGGCCTCGAGGTAGCGGGGCGCGTACTCGCGGTGGATGTAGGCGCTCGTCGCCTCGAAGATCAGGTCGGGCAGCTCGTCCTGCTTGAGCAGCCAGTCGACACCCTCGTGGCTGGCCACGAGGCCCTTGTCGCGGGCCCGCCCGAGGCCGGGGCTCTCCGGGTCGACGCCGATCATCCAGCGCGGCTCGATCAGGTCGCTGCGCAGCAGCTTGTACATCAGGTCGGTGCCGATGTTGCCGGGGCCGACGATCGCGGCCGTGAGCGTTGGTCGATCTGTCGAAACCATGTCTCTCCTCGTCGTGGTGGTTTCGAGACGCTCGCTTCGCTCGCTCCTCGACCACCGATGGTCTAGGTGAAGTTCAGGCGGACGGAGCCGAGGCCGTCGAAGTCGGCGACGAACTCGTCCCCGGGTCGTACGTCGATGGCCCGGTGCACCGAGCCGGGCAGGATCACGTGCCCCGCCTCGAGGGTGACCCCGAAGCCGGCCACCTTGTCGGCGAGCCAGGCGACGGCCGTGACCGGGTTGCCGAGCACGGCGTCGGAGCGACCCTCGGCGACCTTCTCCCCGTTGCGCACCAGCACCGCCTCGATCGCCTTGAGGTCGATGTCCTCGGGCCGGACGCGCTCGGGGCCGAGCACGTAGCCCGCCGAGGACGCGTTGTCGGCGATCGTGTCGGCGATCTTGATGTTCCAGTCGACGACCCGGCTGTCGATCAGCTCGATCGCCGGGGCGACGTACTCCGTGGCCCGGATGACGTCCTCCTCGGTGCAGCCCTTGCCCGGCAGGGTCTCTCCCAGCACGAAGCCCACCTCGACCTCGACGCGCGGGTAGCAGTAGCGGGAGGCCGGGACCGACTCTCCGTGGCCGACCTCCATGTCGGAGAGCAGGTGGCCGTAGTCAGGCTCGTCGACGCCCATCATCTCCTGCATCGCCTTCGAGGAGAGGCCCACCTTGTGCCCGTTGACGCGGGTGCCTGCGGCCAGTCGGCGCCGGATGTTGAGCAGCTGGATCTCGTAGGAGTCGACCACGTCGATCTCCGGCCACGTCTCCCGCAGCGGAGGGATCGGCGAGCGGTCCCGCTCGGCGTCCCGGAGGGCGTCCGCCACGGTGCGTCGCAGGTCGTCGGAAAGCATGGGCCAACAATAGAACCTGTTACAGTTTTGCGCCATGAAGGACTCTTACGACGTGGTCGTCGTCGGCGCCGGTGGCGCCGGGATGACAGCCGCTCTGGCCGCTGCCAGGCAGGGCCTCGACACCGTGCTCGTCGAGAAGAGCGACTACTTCGGCGGATCGACCGCGCGCTCGGGTGGTGGGGTCTGGATCCCCGGCAACTACGCCCTCGTCGAGGCGGGCGAGGCCGACGACCCGGCGGAGTCCAAGCGCTATCTCGACGCGATCGTCGGCGACCTCGTCCCGAAGGTCCGGCGCGACACGTTCATCGACCGTGGCCCCGAGGTGATGGACTTCGTCCGCGACCAGACCCCGGTGCGGTTCGCCTGGGTGCCGGAGTACTCCGACTACCTCCCCGAGAGCCCGGGAGGGCGGTCTCGCGGACGCAGCGTCGAGCCGGTCCCGATGGACGCGCGCTTCCTCGGCGAGGAGCTGGCGCACCTGCACCCGGCGTACACCAAGGCGCCGGCCAACCTGATCGTCACCCAGGCCGACTTCCGCAAGATCAGCCTCGGCCTGCGCACGATCAAGGGCCCGCTGACCATGCTCAAGGTGATGGTCAACCGGTTCCTGAGCATCCTGCGCGGCCGCAAGATGTACGCGATGGGCAACGCGTTGTCGATCGGCCTGCGCCAGGGCCTGATCGATGCGGGGGTGCCCGTCGAGTACGGCACCGAGCTGCGCGACCTGGCGGTCGAGGACGGTCGCGTCACCGGCATCACGGTGCTGCGCCAGGGCGCCGTACGCACCATCCACGCACGCCACGGCGTGATCCTCGGCAGCGGCGGCTTCGAGAAGAACCTCGAGCTGCGGGAGAGGTACCAGCCCGAGCCCACCAGCGTCGACTGGACGACCGGCGCCGAGTCCAACACCGGCGGCGGACACCTCGCCGGGATGGCTGCGGGCGCCGACGTGGCCCTGATGGACGACGCGTGGTGGGGTCCGACGATCCCGCTCCCCCGTGGCCCGTGGTTCGCGCTCGCCGAGCGGAACCTCCCGGGCTCGATCATCGTCAACTCTGCCGGTCAGCGGTTCATGAACGAGGCGCTGCCGTACGTCGAGGCGGTGCACGAGATCTACAAGGGCGAGGCGACCGGCGTGCCGCACGTCCCGGCGTGGCTGGTCATCGACCAGCGCTACCGCAACCGTTACCTGTTCGCCGGTCTGAGCTCCGCGACAGCCGTTCCCGGGTCGTTGGTACAAGCACGGCACCGTGAAGAAGGCCGACTCCATCGAGGCCCTGGCAGTCGAGATCGGTGTTCCCGCCGCGGCGCTGAACGAGACCATCGTGCGGTTCAACGGCTTCGCGCGGACGGGCGTGGACGCGGACTTCCACCGTGGCGAGAGCGCCTACGACAAGTACTACTCGGACCCGACCGTCAAGCCGAACCCGTCGCTGCACAGCATCGACCAGGGCCCGTTCTACGCCGTGAAGATCGTGCCCGGCGACCTCGGCACCAAGGGCGGCCTGGTCACGGACGAGCGGGCCCGCGTGCTGCGACCCGACGGCTCCGTGATCGACGGCCTCTACGCCGCCGGCAACGTCTCCGCGGCGGTCATGGGCCACACCTACGCCGGCCCCGGCGCCACCATCGGCCCTGCCCTGGTGTTCGGCTACCTGGCTGCCGAGGACATCGCGCGACAGCGCGATGGAGCCGAGACGTCGCAGATGACAGGGGGGAGCGAAGCGGAGGAGCTTTCATCTGCGACGTCTCGGCGAGCACAAGGACGAGGCGAGCTGACATGCCGATCGACCCCGACATCGCCATCGGCGCGCAGCGGCCGGACCGCACGTTCTCCTGGGAGAGCTCGGACGTGCTGCTCTACCACCTCGGCATCGGGGCCGGGTCACGCCCGGGAGACAACCTCGACCCCGCGGCACTGCGCTACACGCTCGACACCGACGACCTGCAGGTGCTGCCGAGCTTCGGGATCGTCGCGCCGTCGTTCCACGAGACCGATCCCCCGCCGCTGGACCTGCCGGGCTGTGACATCAACCTGTCCCAGGTCGTGCACGGGAGCCAGGAGATCCAGGTCGCCGCTCCCCTGCCGCCGAACGGGTCGGCCACGCTGCGCACACGGGTGACCGACGTCTGGGACAAGGGCAAGGCGGCCGTCATCTGGCAGGAGGGCCAGGCGCTCTCTGCCGAGGGCGAGACGCTCTGGACCGTTCGTTCGTCCATCTTCGTGCGCGGCGAGGGCGGCTGGGGTGGTGACCGGGGGTCGTCGGCCAAGGTGGAGGTCCCCGACCGGTCGCCCGACTGCGACGCGTCGTACGCCGTGACGCCGCAGCAGGCGCTGCTCTACCGCCTCTGCGGCGACCGCAACCCGCTGCACGCCGACCCGGCCTTCGCGGAGGGGGCCGGCTTCCCGGCGCCGATCCTGCACGGCCTGTGCTCCTACGGCATCGTGCTGCGCACGGTCACCGACGAGCTGTTCGGCGGCGAGGCAGGCAAGGTCAAGGGCTTCAACGCGAGGTTCGCCGGGGTGGTCTTCCCGGGCGAGACGATCCGCGTCCGGGGCTGGCACACCGACGAGGGTGTCGTCGTCTCGGCCACCATTCGCGGCGAGGGCGAACGCGACGGCGCGCCCGTGCTCGCCGACTGCGTGCTCACGCCGGCCTGACGTCGCGGCTGGGTCAGCCGGCCTTCGCCAGCGTCGCCACGAAGTCGAGCTTGTCGAGCACGCCTTCGGGGATCACGAACGGGTAGAGGTCGTCGTGGCCCATGCTGCGGTTGATCATGTTCAGCGCGACGGTCAGCGGCATCCAGATCCCGACGACCACGTCGCGGAACTGGCTGAACGACGACACCGTGCCGACCGTGGTCAGGCTGTACTCCGAGGCCGTCTCGATGGTGTCGCAGATGTGCAGGTAGTGCGCCCAGGTCTCGGCGAAGTCCTCGAACGGGTGCATGGTCGCGTAGCTGGAGATGTACGACGACTCCCAGCCGGCCGGCGGACCCTCGGCGTAGTGCCGGTCGATCTCGCCCTGGTAGTCCTTGGACTCGTCGCCGAACAGCTCGCGGCACCGGCTCATCAGGTCGTCGCCGCGGATCAGCTGCCACTCGTAGTAGTGCCCGATCTCGTGACGGAAGTGCCCGAGCATCGTGCGGTAGGGCTCGCCGAGCTTCTCGCGCACCTGCTCACGGTGCGACGCCTCGCTCTCGGCGAGGTCGATGGTGATCACCCCGTTGGCGTGCCCGATCACGACGTTCTCCTCGACGCTGCTCAGCAGGTCGAAGGCGAGGCCGTTGTCGGGGTCCTGGTGCTGGCCGACGACCGGGAACCCCAGTGTGTCCAGCTCGAAGACCACGTGCCGCTTGGCGCGCTCGGCGGCCGGGAAGTTGGCCAGCCCGACGGCGTCCTCGTCGTTGGGACGGGTGCGGGTCAGGTCGCAGCTGAAGCACTGTCCACCGTCGGTCGCGGTGAGCCAGGTGCAGCCCGAGAGGGTGAGGTTCTTGCACACGAACCACTCGTCGCCGTCGCTGTCGACGTACCGCCCCTTCTCGTCGACCGGGACGATCGCGCGCTCGTCGCGGGAGAAACCGAGACGGGTGTCGCAGGAGACGCAGCGGGAGTTCTCGAAGTGGAGCGGTTTGTCGCAGACGCGACAGCGGAAGGCCTTCACCCACGCAGCCTTCCACAGTGCCCGCGTCGGGCTGATGGCAGGATCTCCGCATGAGTCTCCTCGACAGCTGGACCCAGGGCGAACACTCCTTCGGCGGCACCAGCCACCCGACGTACCGCAAGGGCACCGGGCCCGGCGTCATCGTGATCCACGAGATCCCCGGCATGACTCCGGACGTGATCGCCTTCGGGGACGAGGTGGTCGCTGCCGGCTACACGGTGGTGATGCCGCACCTGTTCGGCACACCCGGCAAGCCTGCTGGGGCGGGGTACGTGCTGAAGACCCTGCGCCAGGTGTGCGTGAGCAACGAGTTCACCAAGCTCGCCACCGGCGTCACCACGCCGGTCGCCGGCTGGCTGCGCAGCCTCGCCCGCGAGCTGCACGACGAGCTCGGCGGTCCCGGCGTCGGCGCCCTCGGGATGTGCTTCACGGGCGGGTTCGCCCTCGCGATGATGGTGGACACCTCCGTCGTGGCTCCGGTGCTGGCACAGCCCTCCGCGCCCTTCGCCGTCGGCAAGAAGCGCGGCGCCGACCTGAACCTCAGCCCGAGCGACCTCGCCACCGTCAAGGAGCGTGCTGCCGGTGGCTGCCAGGTGCTGGGCCTGCGCTACGACAAGGACGTCGCCGTCGGGTCGCGCTTCGAGACCCTCACCCGCGAGATCGGCGACGCCTTCATCCGCGTCGAGTTCGGTGGCCGCAAGCACTCGACCTTGACCGAGCACCGCCAGCAGGAAGGCGTCGACCGCGTCCTCGCCTTCTTCGACGAGAAGCTGCACACGCCGGCCTAACCCGTCGGCAGCGCCTGCAGGTAGTCCGCGAAGCCGTGGGGTGCTCGCGCCACCCGGCGGCCGGACGTGACCACCAGGTTGCGTGCCGTGGAGACCCAGCGCACCCCGGCGGCCTGCAGGTCGGCGACGAGCCGCACGTCCTCGCCGGTCCGCAGCGGGGCGAAGCCGCCCACCAGGTCGTACGCCGCGAGCGTGAAGCCGAGGTTGGCGCCATGCACGTGCGGGTGCCCCTCGTGGAGCCGGTGGCGGGCTCGCCAGGCAGCCACGACCTCCGGGGTCAGGTCGGTCGGATCGGGGTGCACTGCGCCGACGACCAGGTCGTGCCCTCGTTCGGCGAAGCCCATCTGCTCGCTGAGCCAGTGCGGTGGCACCACCGAGTCCGCGTCGGTGCACGCGATCCAGACCCGGTCCGGGCGGTGACCGAGGGCCAGGGCCCTGGCCCGGCCCACGCCCCGGGCCCGGACGTTGCCGACGACGCCGGAGTCGACGGTGACCACGTCGACCCAGGGGTGGCAACGCAGCACGCAACGGGAGGAGTCCACGCACGCGTCCAGGACCACGGTGACCCGCACCTCCAGATGGGTGCGCTCCGCGAGCAGGTGCAGCGCTGCCGCTTCCAGGGAGGCCATCAGCCGCGGGAGCCGCGCTGCCTCATCGCGCGCCGGTACGACGACGTGCACGACCTCGATCGACCGACTCACCGGAGGGGGTCCGGCCAGCCGTGCTCGGCGGCGTGCACCCGGATCTCCACGTCGCGGTCCCGGTAGGTCGCACTCAGCGGCGGCAGGCGACTGTCCTCGAACCGGCGATGGACGTCGTCCGCGCCCAGGACCCACCCCTCGACCTCGTGCCTCCAGTGGCACAGCACGACCACCCCACCGGGAGCGAGCGTGGCGACGATGCGCTCGACGAGGGCGTCGAGCTCGGCTGGGCTCAGGAAGTAGCCGACCTCGGAGACCACCACGAGGTCGAGCTCCAGGTCCTGCGGCCAGTCACGGGGTACGTCGAGCTCGAGCACGCTCACCCGTGGCTCCTCACGGAACCGCCGCCGCGCCGCCGCGAGGGCAGCGACCGACCTGTCCACGGCAACCACCCGGGCGGCGCGGCCGGCCAGGGCCTCGGCGAGCGCACCGGTGGAGCACCCCACCTCGAGCGCGACCTGGAACTGCGGCGTGGGCAGCATCGCCAGGACGAGGTCACGCTTGCGCTGCTCGTACCAGCGCGACTCCGTCCCCCACGGATCCGTCTGCTGCTCGTGCAGGCGGTCGAGCGAGTCGTCGACGCAGTCGGCGGAGGCCGTGCGCAGGAAGTGCTCGTGGCTGCCTTCGAAGTGGGCCAGCATCTCCGGCACCAGGAGCGTCTCGTCGCCGGACAGGGCCGACAGCGGCTGGACCTGGGTCACGTGCGCCTCCACGGCCTGCGCCTTGGCCCGGACGGCCGGCTCGTCCAGCGCGAACGGGTGAAGCAGGGTCCAGGGCGCCTCTGCAGGCAGGCCCCAGTGCCAGAACCAGATGGGGAACTCCCACAGGTCCGCGCCCGTACGACGGGCGGCTGCAGCGGCCGCTCGGCCGGCCGCCTCGTGGTCCGGATGTCCGTCGCGGCGCCAGGGCGCGACGACCACCGTCGCCCCGTCCGTCGCCGACGATCTCCACCAGGCGGGTGGTGAGCTCGTCCTGCGACGCGCCCACGCCACCGTCCGGGAGCCCGAGCTGGTGCACCCGATCCGCGGGTACGCCGAGCGCCGCTGCCGCCCGCACCGCCTCCACCGATCGGAGAGCCGCGAGAGCATCGGGCGTCGTCGTCGGACGAGTCGGGATGGCTGCCCTCCCCGTTGGTGGCCGAGACGATGTCGACCCGGATCCCCTGCTGGACCGCGGTGGCGATCAGGCCTCCCGCACCGAGACTCTCGTCGTCGGGGTGCGCCGCCACGACGACGAGCCGCTCGATCCCATCGAGGAGAAGAGGATCCGCCGCCGTCCACATCGGGTGGCGGCGCCACACGCCCGCGGGCGTGCCGGGGCCGACGTGCGTGAAGGAGCGATGCTGCGGGTTGCTCACCACCAGGCCCACTCCCCCTCGCTCGGGTCGGACAGGACGGAGCGCCCGAGGGCCGCGGCATCGCGCTCGGCGTGGTGCTGCCGGACGTAGAGGCTCAGGTCGCTCACCCGCCCCGCGTGCTCGCCCTCGGTGGCGAGCGGTCCGGGACCCAGGGCGTGACCGGCGCGCAGGAGCACCTCCTCCACCGTGTCGGCGACGACCTGACGGGCCCGCAGCGCGAGTCGGGCCGCGATCTCGGCTGAGACCGGCGGTCCGTCCACGACCGAGGCCGCTTCGACCAGGACGGCCCGTGCCCGGTCGAGGGCGACGTCGACGGCGCCGAGGTGTGCCAGCGCGATCTGGTCGGGCTCGCGGTGGGTCGAGGCCTCGCGCAGCCGACGAGCCACGGCCACGGCTCCGCCGTACCAGACCGCGGCGACGCCGATGCCACCCCAGGCGAATCCCGGTCGCTCGAGGTACCACCCGGGCGCACCGACCGGCAATGGCCGCGACCTGGTCGAACTCGAGCCCGGTGCTGCGCACCTGGACCAGGCCGCGGGCGGCCCAGGGCGCGTGGCCCGGCTGATGCTGTACGCCGGGATGGCGAAGGTCCACCGCGAAGAGCCCGCGCCGTGAGTCGTCGACCCACGCCGTGACCAGCGCGTGGCTGATCCGGTCGGCGAGGGAGCACCAGGGCTTGGTCCCGGTGAGCGTCCACTCCCCCTCGTCGGACGACGACGGCTCGCAGCCGCTCACCGCCCTCGGCCGCGAAGACGCCCCAGACGCCGCCCACGGCATGACCGTGATGCTCTGCCTCGGCCAGGATCGCGAGCGCGTCCAGGTGCGGCTCGACCACGCGGGCCACGGTCAGGTCAGCCGCGCCGAGCGTGGCCAGTGACTCCCAGAGCCGGAGGGTGTGTCCTGTGGCGGGGACGGGCAGCTCGCCGCCGAGGTCGGCCGCGAGGGCCAAGGCCTTCTCCAGGTCCCCCCGGGCAGCCCGGGCCCGACCGGACAGGGACCGCAGGTCGGGGTCCGCCTGGGCGCGCAGCGCGACGCTGTCACCAGCCCGAGAGCTACCCACGTCGACGTCCACCTCCCGGGACCCGCGCGGCTCGACCCTGCGTCGAGAACGCCGTGGTCCGCAGGCCCGTCCGGTACCCCTCGGGGGCTCCGGCTAACGACCGCACGGTCAGCGCCCCGCCAGGAACTCCAGTGCCTGCCGGTAGCCGTCGATCCCCTGCCCGACGATCTCCTTCGCCGCGAAGGCGGTGATCACGGAGTGGTGGCGGAACTCCTCGGGCCGGGCCTTGGGATCGCTGATGTGCACCTCGACGAGGGGCGCCACCAGCTGGGCGCAGGCGTCGAGGAGCGCGAAGGAGTAGTGGCTCCACGCCCCGGCGTTGAGCACCACCGGCGTCTCCTCGTCGGCCGCCTGGTTGAGCCAGTCGAGCAGCTGACCCTCGTGGTTGGTCTGGCGCACCTCGACCGCCAGCCCCAGGTCGCGACCCCAGTCCTCGCAGAGCCGGGTCAGGTCGGCATGGGTGGTGCTGCCGTAGATCTCCGGCTGGCGCCGCCCGAGTCGACCGAGGTTGGGTCCGTTGAGCA
Source organism: uncultured Actinomycetota bacterium (assembly GCA_963842565.1). GTDB lineage: Bacteria > Actinomycetota > Actinomycetes > Propionibacteriales > Nocardioidaceae > Marmoricola. The sequence goes on from CAWJGX010000010.1 coordinate 15,090, forward strand.
CCAGGACGTTCATCGGGCCCCTCCCACGAGGTGGTCGTACGCCGCACGCAGGATCGACTCGTCCGGCCCGGCCAGGATCGCCGGCTCAGCCAGGCCGTCGAGCACCAGGAACCGCAGCTGCGCACCGCGTGCCTTCTTGTCCACCCGCATGGTCGCGAGCAGGTCGGCGAACTCGAGATCCTCGGCGCCGGAGTCCGACAGGCTGGTCGGCAACCCGACCGAGGCGAGGGCCGTGGCGTGCCGGGCGGCGGTCGTGTCGTCCAGGCGCCCGGCGAGACGGGCCACCTCGGCGACGTACACCATCCCGAGGGCGACGGCCTCGCCGTGCCGGACCCGGTAGTCCGTGCCCCGCTCGATGGCGTGCGCCATGGTGTGGCCGTAGTTGAGCATCTCGCGGCCGGGCCGGCCGTCCGCTCCGCCTGCCTCCTTGAGGTCCCCCACGACGACGTCGATCTTCACGCGGATCGCCCGCTCGACGACCTCGCGCAGCTCCGGCGAGCGCGGGTCGAGGACGGCCTCCGGCGACTCCTCGACGATCCGCAGGATCTCGGGATCGGCGATGAAGCCGCACTTGACCACCTCGCCGAGACCGGAGACGAGCTCGGCGCGCGGGAGGGAGACGAGCAGGTCCAGGTCGCAGATCACGCCGGCGGGCTCGTGGAAGGAGCCGACGAGGTTCTTGCCGGCGCTCGTGTTCATCCCGGTCTTCCCGCCCACGGCCGCGTCGACCATCCCCAGCAGCGTCGTGGGCACGTGCACGACGGGTACGCCGCGCAGCCAGGTGGCCGCGATGAAGCCGCCCATGTCCGTGGTCGCTCCCCCGCCCAGGGTGACCACGGCGTCGGAGCGGGTGAAGCCGGCCCGCCCCAGCTGCTCCCACGCGTCGACGGCGACGGCCGCTGTCTTGGCGGCCTCACCGTCCGGCAGGGCCAGGTGGAGCACCTCCACGTCAGCGAGGAGCGCCGCGACGCGCTGAGCGAGGTCGGCCAGGCCTTCGGGATGACACAGCGCGACCCGGCGTACGTCGGGGCCGAGCATGGCCGGCAGCTGGTCGAGCAGGTCGGTGCCCACGAGGACGTCGTACGGCGAGGCACCGGCGACGTGCATCCGGGTGCTGGTCGTCTCACTCATGGGGGACGCCGTCCAGCACGGCCAGCACCTGCTCCACGACCGCGTCGATCGCCAGCCCGTCGGTCTCCACGACGTGTGTGGCCACCGACTCGTAGACCGGCGTCCGCTCGTCGATCAGCTTCTTCATCTGCCCGCGCACGTTGCCCAGCAACAGTGGCCGGGACACGCCCAGGCCGACACGCTGCGCCGCGTCGGAGAGCCCGACCCGGAGGAACACGACCCGGTGCCCGTCGAGAGCGGCGCGGGTGCCCGGGTCGAGCACGGCCCCTCCGCCGACGGCCAGCACGCCCGGGTGCTCCTCCAGCGCGGCGAGCACGGCCGCGCGCTCCAGCTCGCGGAAGTGCGGCTCACCGGAGTCCACGAAGATGTCGGAGACCGACTTGCCCTGGGCCGACTCGATGTCCTGGTCGGTGTCCCGGAAGCCGGTCTGCCACAGCTCGGCGAGGCGCCTGCCGACCGTGGTCTTGCCCGCCCCCATCGGACCGACGAGGACCACCTGCGGGCGGTTCACTCGGGGTCCCCGCGGCGGTGTGAGCGCAGCGAGCAGCGTCGTGGGGTGATCACTTGAACCTCAGCGTGTCCAGGTAGCTCTCGACGTTGCGGCGCGTCTCGGTCACGGAGTCGCCACCGAACTTCTCCAGCACGGCGTCGGCGACGACCAGCGCCACCATCGCCTCCGCCACGATGCCGGCCGCCGGCACCGCACAGACGTCCGATCGCTGGTGGTGCGCGACGGTCGCCTCCCCGGTGGCCACGTCGACGGTGCGCAGGGCACGCGGGACCGTGGCGATCGGCTTCATCGCGGCGCGGACGCGGAGCGCCTCGCCGGTGGACATCCCGCCCTCGGTGCCACCCGAGCGTCCCGACGTACGACGCAGGGCGCCGTCCTCGGTGACGATCTCGTCGTGGGCCTGCGAGCCGGGGGTCGCCGCGAGCGTGAAGCCGTCGCCGACCTCGACGCCCTTGATCGCCTGGATGCCCATCAGCGCGCCGGCGAGCCGCGAGTCGAGCCGCCGGTCCCAGTGGACGTGCGACCCGAGACCCGGGGGCAGCCCGTGGACGACGACCTCGACGACACCGCCGAGCGTGTCGCCGTCCTTGTGCGCCTGGTCGATCCGTTCGACCATCAGCTTCGAGGCGTCCGGGTCGAGGCAACGGACCGGGTCAGCATCGAGGTGCGCCACGTCGTCCGCCGTCGGCACCGAGCCCGCAGGGGCAGGGACCCCGCCCAGCTCGACGACGTGCGACACCATCCGGGCTCCGGTCGCCTGCTCCAGGAACAGCGACGCGACGCGGCCGAGGGCCACCCGGGCGGCCGTCTCCCGGGCGGAAGCACGCTCGAGGATGGGCCGGGCCTCGTCGAAGTCGTACTTCTGCATCCCGACCAGGTCGGCGTGTCCGGGGCGGGGACGGGTGAGGGCGGCGTTGCGTGCGAGGGCGTCGAGCTCGACCGGGTCGACCGGGTCGGCGGACATCACCTTGTCCCACTTGGGCCACTCGGTGTTGCCGATGACGATGGAGATCGGCCCGCCCTGGCTCTGCCCGTGGCGGACCCCGCCGGTGAGGGTGACCTCGTCCTGCTCGAACTTCATCCGCGCGCCGCGCCCGTAGCCGAGCCGGCGGCGCGCCAGCGCGTCCGCGATGTCCGCGGACGTCACCCGCACATGGGCGGGCAGCCCTTCCAGGATTGCGGTGAGCGAGGGGCCGTGGGACTCCCCGGCCGTGAGCCAGCGCAGCATGGCGCCAGTGTTTCACGCACCGATCCGGCCCCGGGATGCGCCGTCAGTACCCGAGACCTCGGGCGAGCTCGGCTCCGACCAGCACCGCCAGCAGGGCCCCGACCAGCATGAACGGGCCGTAGGGGAAGCGTCGTCGCATGTCGCGGTGCGCGATCGAGAACACCACGCCACCGATGCCGCCGACGAAGACCATCAGCGCCAGGCCCATCAGCATCTCGGACCAGCCGAGGTAGCCGAGCGCGGGCCCGAGGACGCGGGACAGCCGGACGTCGCCGAACCCCCAGGCGTTGAACAGCCACCAGAAGATCCAGAACCAGCCGCCGATCACCAGCCAGCCCCAGCCGGCCCGGTAGAGCGAGGACAGGTCCTGGTCGATCAGCGCGGCCAGCGGGATCAGCACCGCGAGCACGACGTACGTCGGGTGGATGATCCGCGTCGGGAGCAGCGTCGTACGCCAGTCGATCACCAGCAGGACCACGCCGACGGGCGCGAGTGGCGCCAGGTAGAGCAGGGCGCCGGTCCAGCCCAACGCCAGGCCGATGGCTGCCCCGACCGCGGCGGACCACAGGGCCAGGGTCACGGCCAGGTGGGGACGCGCGGCGATGTCGACGTACAGCTCCTTGGGAGGTGGCGGCGGCAGACCACGCGTGAAGAGCTGCTGCTCGCCGCTGTCGACCTCCTCGGCGTTCTCCGGGGCAGCCTCGGGCTCGTCGGGCACCGGTTCCGGGAGCCTGGCCACCAGGCGAGGGGCCAGCGCACCCAGGGCACCGCACACGACGGCCATGGCGAGCGCCACGGTCAGGTGGGTGGGGTCCCAGTGCATGGGGCGAAGGTTAGGGGAATCAGCCGTGGCGAGGGGCGTTCTGCACAGCCCGTCGCTCCAGCTCGTCGCGGCCCGCCGCTCGGAGCAGGTCGGCACTGACCGACTGCCCCGTCATCAGCTGCACCTGGAGCACCGCCTGCTGGGCCAGCAGGTCCAGACCCGCGACCAGGTCACGTCCCGAGTCCTGCGCAGCGCGGGCGAGCGGGGTGGGCCACGGGTCGTAGACGACGTCGAAGACCACCGGGACGGCCGCACAGGCCGCGAGCAGCTCGGGAGTCTGCGCCTGCGCCGGAATGGTCGAGACCACGATGTCCGCCGACAGGGCCTCCACCTCGCCGAGCGGCAGCACCGACACGTCCGGCCGACGTGGGTGGGAGGCCACGACGGCGACGGTCTCCTCGGCGCGGCTCGGGTCGCGCACCAGCACCCGGGCGCTGGTGCAGCCGAGCTCGACCAGCGCGAGCAGGGTCGAGGTCGCCGTGGCTCCGCCGCCGAGCACCACGGCAGTGTCGAGAGGCTGGCTGGTGCGCTCGACGAGCGCCGCCATCGCACCGGGGATGTCGGTGTTGAACGCGAGCCGGCGCTCGTCGCCGAGCAGCACCGTGTTGGCGACCCCCGAGAGGCGCGTCCAGGTGTCGAGCGAGTCGACGAGCGGGATCACCACGCGCTTGAGCGGCATCGTCAGCGACAGCCCGCGCCAGTCGGGGTCGAGGCCGTCGAGGAAGTCGGCCAACCCGGCTGCGTCGACGATCACGCCGTCGTAGGTCCAGTCGTCCAGCCCCAGCTCGGCGTACGCCGCCCGGTGCAGCACCGGGGAGAGCGAGTGGCCGATCGGCGAGCCGAGCACGGCACAACGGGTCGTCACGGAGACGGGCCTAGCAGTCCGGGCTCTTGCGGCAGTAGGCCGCCAGCTTCGCGACGTACTTCTGGTGCTCGGCGTAGGTCTTGGAGAACCGCGTCGTCTTGGCCTCGTAGTCGGGCACGAAGTAGAGCCAGTCACCCTTGGCAGGGTTCAGCGCCGCTTCGATGGTCTCCTTGCCGGGCGACCCGATGGGGCCGGGAGGCAGCCCCTCGTGCACGTAGGTGTTGTAGAGCGAGGGGTTGGCCCGCTCCGCAGCGGTCGTGTAGACGTCGCCCTTGCGCTTGCTGATGTAGGAGACCGTCGAGTCGAGCTGGAGCGGCATCCCCTTCTTCATCCGGTTGTAGAGCACCCGAGCGACCTTGGGGTAGTCCTCCGAGCTGTTGGCCTCGTACTCCAGGATGCTGGCCACCGTGAGCACCTGCTCGGGAGTGAGTCCGAGCTTCTTCGCCTGGGCCTCGATGTCGAGGTCCTGCTCGGTGGCGACGGTCTTGGCGACCATCTGCCGGAGCAGTCCGACCGCGGTCTGCTTGGGCGGCACCGGATAGGTGGCCGGGTAGAGGTATCCCTCCGGGTTGCCGTTGGCCTCCGCGGGCAGCCCGATGGCGCGAGGGTTCTGCAGGGCAGCGGCGATCTGCCGTGGCGGGATGTCTGTCTTCGCGGCGATGGTCTTCGCGATCTGCGCGACGCGGGCGCCCTCGGGAACGACGACCAGGCTCTGCTGCAGGTTGTCGGGGTCGACCAGGACGTCGAGCGCCTCGCTGGCCTTCATCTGCTTCTTCAGCTGGTAGTAGCCGACCTGGATGTCACGGGACTTCTCGTTGCTGTCGGACGCCTCGGTGAAGGCGTCCACGCTCTTGACCACCCCCGCCTTCTTCAGCTCCTGCCCGATCCGGGTCGAGGTGGCTCCGCTCTTGACCTGGTAGAGCACGGCACCGTTGCCGGGGCCGGCGTAGTCGGGCGGGGGCGCGAACCGCGACTTGATCTCGTCGTAGGCGAAGCGTCCGCCGAACCAGGCGGCGCCCAGGATGACCACGAGCAGGAGCAGCATCGGCAGGCAGCCGCGGCCGCGCGGGCGGTGAGGCTTCCAGTGGTGGTGCTCCTCCGGCGGCGGAGTCCCGAAGAACGCCTCGTCGTCCGCATGCTCGTCAGGCCCGGGCCCGGTCTGGCTCACGCGTGCTAGTCCTCACTCGTCCGTGCCTCGGGCGGAACCAGCTCACCGGCGAGAGCGCCCGTGTGTCGTTCCCGCTCGAGGGCTCCCTGCAGGATCACCACGGCGGCGGCCTGGTCGACCACCGCGCGGCGCTTGCGGCCCTTGCGGCCCTGGCCCCGCAGCTGCCCCTCGGCGGTCACGGTGCTCAGGCGCTCGTCGCACAACCTGACCGGGACCGGGGCAACCCGGGCGGCCAGCTCACGCGCGAACGCTCGAACCTTACCGGCCGCGGGTCCTTCTCCTCCGGACATCGAGCGAGGTAGACCGACGTAGATCCGCACCGCGCCCAGCTCGTCGGCGAGGGTGGCCAGCCGGTCGAGGTCACCTCGGCCGCGAGGCACGGTCTCCACCGGGGTGGCGATGATGCCGGAGGGGTCGCTGCTCGCGACCCCGATGCGAGCGTCCCCGGGGTCCACCCCGAGGCGTACGCCGGACAGCCCGGAGGACGAACCAGAGGACGAACCCGGGGGCGACCCGGAGCCGAGGCCGCTCAGCGGCCCGCACGTCCCTCGGTCAGGGCACGCCGGATGGCAGTGAGTGCCTCACCGGTGCGGGACACGTCGGAGCCACCACCCTGGGCCACGTCGTCCTTGCCGCCGCCCTTGCCGCCGAGCACCTCGGAGGCGGTCCGCACGAGCGTGTTCGCCGAGACGCCGGCCGCGCGACCTGCGTCGTTGACCGCGACGACCACCGAAGGCTTGTCGTTGGCGGATCCCAGCACGGCGACCACCCCGGCCCGGTCTCCCGCGAGGCGGTTGCGGATGTCCAGCGCCAGGGTGCGTACGTCGCCGCCGTTGGCGCCAGGCACCTCGTGCCCGACGAACGCGATGCCGCCGATGTCCTCGGCACCCGTCACCAGCTCGCCGGCCGACGCCATCAGCTGCTGCAGCCGGACCTTCTCGATCTCCTTCTCGGCCGAGCGAAGGCGCTCCACGATGTCGTTGACACGCTCGGGCAGCTGCTCGGGGCGCACCTTGAGCGCCTCGCTGAGCTGGGCGACCAGCACGTGCTCCCTGGCCAGGAAGCGGTAGGCGTCGCCACCCACCAGCGCCTCCACCCGTCGTACGCCGGACCCGATCGAGCTCTCGCCGAGCAGCTTGACCACGCCGAGCTGGCCGGACCGCTGGGCGTGCGTGCCGCCACAGAGCTCGCGCGCCCAGTCGCCGACCGAGATCACGCGCACCTCGTCGCCGTACTTCTCGCCGAACAGCGCCATCGCACCGGACTTGACCGCCTGCTCCTGGGTCATCAGCTCCTCGTGCACCCCGAGGTCCGCGATCACCAGGTCGTTGACCCTGGCCTCGACGTCCTGCATCGCCGAGGTCGGGACCGCGCCGCTCGCGGAGAAGTCGAAGCGGAACCTGCCCGGGGAGTTCTCCGAACCCGCCTGCGTCGCGGTCTCGCCGAGCGCCTCGCGGAACGCCTTGTGCACCATGTGGGTCGCCGTGTGCGACCGGCTGATCGAGGCACGTCGCTCGACGTCGACCAGGGCCTGCGCGTGCGCGCCGACGGACACCTCACCCGAGAGCACGCGCGCCTTGTGCACGATCAGGCCGCTGATCGGCGACTGCACGTCGACGACCTCGAGCCGCGCGCCGTTGTCGAGCTCGATGATGCCCTGGTCGGCGAGCTGGCCGCCGCCCTCGGCGTAGAAGGGGGTCCGGTCGAGCACCAGCTCGACCTCGTCGCCCTCGCTGGCGGACTCGACCCGGGTGTCACCCGAGACGAGACCGCGCACCTCGCCCTCGCTGACCACCTCGGAATAGCCGGTGAAGTCGACGCGGTGGCCGATCGAGTCGGCGATGTCGCGGTAGGCACCCGTGGCGGCGTGCTGACCCTTCTTCGCACGCGCGTCCGCCTTGGCGCGCTCGCGCTGCTCGCCCATCAGGCGCCGGAAGCCGTCCTCGTCGACGGAGAGGCCCTTCTCGGCCGCCATCTCGAGGGTCAGGTCGATCGGGAAGCCGTAGGTGTCGTGCAGCGCGAACGCCTTGTCACCGGAGAGCACGGTGCCACCCGACGAGCTCACCTCGGAGGCCGCCGTGTCGAAGATCGTGGTGCCGGTGCGCAGGGTCTGCCGGAAGGCGTCCTCCTCGGCGAACGCCACGGTCGAGATCCGGTCCCAGTTCTGCGAGCAGGTCGGTGTAGGTCTCGGACATCTTGTCGCGGCTGACCGGCATCAGCTCCGGGAGCACCTTGTCCTCGGTGCCGAGCAGGCGCATGGAGCGGATCGCCCGGCGCAGCAGGCGTCGCAGCACGTAGCCACGGCCCTCGTTGCCGGGCGTCACGCCGTCGCCGATCAGCATCATCGAGCTGCGGACGTGGTCGGCGACCACGCGGAACCGCACGTCGTCCTCGTGGCGCGCGCCGTACGTGCGGCCGGTGAGCTCCTCGGCCTTCTGGATCACGGGGAACATCACGTCGATCTCGTACATGTTCTGCTTGTCCTGGAGCAGGTAGGCCACTCGCTCCAGGCCCATGCCGGTGTCGATGTTCTTCTTCGGCAGCGAGCCCGCGATGTCGAAGTCCGCCTTGCTCCGGACCGCCGAGAGCTCGTCCTGCATGAACACGAGGTTCCAGATCTCGAGGTAGCGGTCCTCGAGCTCGGTGGGCATGTCCGGGCCCAGGGAGGTGAAGTCGGCCTCCGGGCCGTAGTCGGGCCCACGGTCGTAGAGGATCTCCGAGCACGGGCCACCGGGGCCGGGCACGCCCATCGACCAGTAGTTCTCCTTGCGACCCAGCCGCACGATCCGTGCGTCGGGCAGGCCGGTGACCTTCTTCCAGAGCTCGACCGCCTCCGGGTCGTCCTCGTAGACGCTGGGATAGAGCCTGCTCTCCTCCAGCCCCCAGCCGCCGTCCGCGAGCGGCTTGGTGACGAGGTCCCACGCGAGCTCGATGGCACCTTCCTTGAAGTAGTCACCGAAGCTGAAGTTGCCGCACATCTCGAAGAACGTCCCGTGCCGCGTGGTCTTGCCGACGTCCTCGATGTCCGGGGTGCGCACGCACTTCTGCACGCTCACGGCCCGCTTGTACGGCGGGGTCTCCTGGCCGAGGAAGAACGGCTTGAACGGCACCATCCCCGCGTTGACGAACAGCAGGTTGGGGTCGGGCACCAGGAGTGACGCGGACGGCACAGCCTGGTGACCGGCGGCTTCGAAGTGCGCGACGAAGCGGCGTCGGATCTCGGCGGTGTCCATGTCTAGCGGTCCTCCTGGGATTCGGTGGTTGAGGAGCGAGCGCCAGCGAGCGTCTCGAAACCACCAGCGGGCAGTTGGGCAGGTCCATCAAGCGTCAGCCCCAGTCGCTCGCGCAACTCGGTTTCCTTCTCCGCGCGTCCGGCGCGGACCTCCTCGGCGAACAGGTGCGCGCCGACGCCGAGCCCGGCAAGCCGGTCGCTGAGTCCCTCGGGCGTGAGCGCCTCCGCAGCCCTCCTCGCCTTGACCATCACGTAGACGCCGGCACCCGTGCCCGCGACGAACCAGAACGCCCTGTTCATCCGTCGACCCGGCTCACGCGGCGCTGGCGGGTCGCGGGGAGTCCTGGGCGGCGCGCTCCTCGGCCTGCATCCGGCGCCACGCCTCCTTCGTCTCCCGGCGACGTTGCTTGCGGGCACGGCGTACTTCCCTGCGGACCTCGAACCAGATCCGGTTCCTCGACTCGGCCGAGAGTGCCCGTCGTACGCCGTGGCCGAGGGCCATCGCCTTGACGAGCGGCTCCCCCACGGTCGCACTCAGCACGAGCCGGTCGGGCACGTGCAGCGGCGGCTCGGGAGCTCCCGCATCGGTGATGACGTACGCCGGGTCGTCGGTCCGGACCATCGTGGCGGACTGACGCTCGAGCTCGTCGGACAGCGCGTCCAGCCGGGCGCGCAGCTCGGCGGTGTCCTGCTGGGCCGTCAGGAGTGCCCGACGCGACTCCGCGCGACTGCGCAGGAGCGCGAGGAGGAGTCCGGCGACGATGACCAGCACGACGGCGGCCACGGCGATCAGGACGGGCGTATCCATGAGGCCCGACACTACCTGCCCCTGATCAGGCGCCGGACCCGCTCCCAGCGCTCCTTGAGCGAGGACTCGGCACCGAGGCTGGTCGGCTGGTAGTAGGTGGCGTCCAGCACGACGTCGGGGGCGTACTGCTGCTCGGCGATCCCGAAGGGCGCGTCGTGGGAGTACTGGTACCCCTGGCCGTGCCCCAGCTTCTTGGAGCCGCCGTAGTGCGCGTCGCGCAGGTGGGCGGGGACCGGCCCGATCTTCCCGGCGCGCACGTCCGCGCTCGCGGCGTCGATGGCCTTGATCACGGCGTTGGACTTGGGCGCCAGCGCCAGCGCGATCACGGCCTGCGCGAGGTTGAGCCGACCCTCGGGCATCCCGATCAGCTGCACCGCCTGCGCGGCCGCCACGGCCGTCGTCAGGGCGGTCGGGTCGGCGAGCCCGATGTCCTCGCTGGCGAGGATGACCAGCCGCCGCGCGATGAAGCGTGGGTCCTCCCCCGCCTCCACCATCCGGGCCAGGTAGTGCAGCGCAGCGTCGACGTCGGAGCCGCGGATGGACTTGATGAACGCACTGGTGACGTCGTAGTGCTGGTCGCCCTGGCGGTCGTAGCGCACGGCCGCACGGTCGACCGCGGTCTCGGTCGTGGACAGGTCGACCGTGTCGAGGCCCTGAGCCAGGGCCGCTCCCGAGGCCGCTTCGAGGTAGGTCAACGATCGGCGGGCGTCGCCGCCGGCCAGCCGCACGAGGTGCTCGAGCGCGTCCGGCTCCAGGGTCACCTGCCCGTCGAGGCCACGCGGATCGACGAGCGCCTTCTCGATGACGCCGCGGATGTCGTCGTCGGTGAGCGGCTCGAGGGTGAGCAGGAGCGATCGGGACAGCAGGGGCGAGATCACCGAGAAGAACGGGTTCTCCGTGGTCGCCGCGACCAGCGTCACCCAGCGGTTCTCCACACCCGGCAGCAAGGCGTCCTGCTGCGCCTTGGTGAACCGGTGGACCTCGTCGACGAAGAGCACCGTCTCCCCGCCGCTGGAGGCCAGCCGTGATCGCGCCGCATCGATGGCCGCGCGGACCTCCTTGACCCCCGCGGCGACCGCGGAGACCTCGACGAAGTCGCGGTTGGTCCGCCCGGAGACGATCGAGGCGATCGTGGTCTTGCCGGTGCCCGGCGGTCCCCACAGCAGGAGTGACATCGGCTGGTCCCCCTCGACCAGCCGGCGCAGCGGCGCACCGGGCGCGAGCAGGTGCTGCTGGCCGACGAGCTCGTCGAGGTCGCGTGGCCGCATCCGGACGGCGAGGGGCGCCGAGTCATGGGTGTTGCCGGCGAGCGTGCCACCGCTGTGCCCAGCGGGTCCGGACACCTCGAAGAGACCGTCCTCCACGAGTGGTCAGGTCAGCTTGACGCGCGGATCGAGCACCGCGTAGAGGATGTCGACGACGATGTTGGCCACCACGATCGCAGCGGACGGCCACCAGCACGACGCCGATGATCAGCGGCAGGTCCTGGTTCGCGAATCGCCTTGAGCGACTGGTAGCCGACCCCGGGCAGGCTGAAGACGGTCTCGGTGATGACTGCTCCCCCGATCAACGCGCCGAGGTCGATCCCGAACTGGGTGAGCACGGGCGTGAGCGCGCTGCGCAGCGCGTGCCGGTAGACCACCCGTTTCTCGGGGATCCCCTTGGAGCGCGCGGTCTTGATGTAGTCCTCGCCCAGCACCTCCAGCATCGAGCCTCGGGTGAGTCGCGAGTAGATCGCCACGGAGATCATCGCGAGCGTGATCCAGGGCAGGACCAGGTGGAAGAACCACTGGTTCAGGCCGTCGGAGAGCGGTTTGTAGCCGCCTGCGGGGAAGATCGGGAACCCGGCCACGGTGAGCCTGTAGTAGAAGACGTAGATCAGCGTCAGGCCGAGGACGAACGAGGGCACCGAGTAGAAGATCAGGGCCAGCACGGTGATGGCGCGATCGGTGAAGCTGCGGGGCCTGACCGCGGAGACCACGCCGCTCACGATGCCCAGGACCATCCAGATGATGGCCGCTCCGATCACGAGCGAGAGGGTGATCGGGAGAGCCTCCTTGATCACCTGGGTGACGGGGAGCTGGTAGTAGTAGTCGGTTCCCAGGTCGCCGTGCAGCGCGTTCCCCACGAACCGGAGGTACTGCTGCCACAGCGGGTCGTCCAGGCCGAGCCGCTGCTCGATCAGCTTGATCGTGGTGGGGCTGGCGTTGTGTCCCGCCATCCGGCGCGCCACGCCGTTGGGCACCGCGAAGAACAGCGCGAAGACCAGCATGGAGATGATCCACAGGACCACCAGCCCGGTCAGGATCCGCTTGATCAGGAACTTCAGCATGGCCGGCCCGTCACTTCGCCGTCGTACGTTCGAAGCGGGGGTCGACGGCGTCGCGGATGCCGTCGCCGAGCAGGTTGAACGCCAGGGTGGTGATCACCAGGGCGAGGCTGGGGAAGAAGAGATACCACCAGGCCACCTGGTAGACCCCCTGGGCGGTGCTGATCATGCCGCCCCAGTCGGGCGTCGGCGGCTGGATGCCCAGCCCCAGGAAGGACAGGGCCGCCTGGAGAGAGGATCACGACCGGGATCAACAGGCTGGCGTAGATGATCACCGGAGCCAGCACGTTGGGCAGGATGTCGATGAACATGATCCGGGTGTTGCTGGCGCCCAGCGAGCGGGCACCCTCGACGAACTCGCGTTCCTTGACCGAGAGCACCTGACCGCGCACGATCCGCGCCACCGAGGCCCAGCTGAAGAAGGCGATCACCACGATCGTGATGAACAGGCTGGGGCTGAAGATCGACACCAGCGAGATCGCCACCAGCAGGAACGGCATCGAGAGCACCACGTCGATCAGGCGCGCCAGCACCGTGTCGACGAAACCGCCGAAGTAGCCGGCGGCGATGCCGACGATGACGCCCAGGATCACGATCAGGATGGTGGCCGTCACGCCGACGAGCAGGGAGACCCGGGCTCCGTAGGCGATCCGGACCAGCACGTCGCGGCCCAGCTCGTCGGTGCCGAGCCAGAACTCGCCGTTGGGCGCGACCGGCAGCCCGCTCTCGTCGAGGCCGGTCTCGCGGTACTGCGTGTTCGGCGGGTGGCCGGTGAAGTGCGCGAACAACGGTGCGCAGATCGCCATCAGGACGATGAGCAGGATGACGACCAGCGAGATCATCGCCACCTTGTCCTTGCGCAGGCGACGCCAGGCCAGCTCCCAGGGGCCGCGGCCCTGGATCGGCTCACGACCCGCAGCCTGCGGCTCGATCAGGTGTGCCTCTGACTCCGAGGTCTCCATGTGGTGCAGGGTCACGACTGCGGCTCCTCGATCGTGTCGGCGACGAAGATCTCACTGTCGGCCACCTCAGGGGTGAACACGGAGAGGTCGTCGTCCTGCCTGAGTGGGTGCAGGCACGCCGTGCCGTGGTCCGGGGGGTCGTCGAAGGCCTGGATCGTCGGGGGGACCTGCTCGGCGCAGTCGGGCTGCGCCTTGGGGCAGCGGGTGTGGAAGCGGCAGCCTGACGGCGGGAAGATCGGCGAGGGGATGTCACCCACGAGGACGATGCGCTCGCGCGCCTCCGCGGCGTCCGGGTCGGCCGGCGGCAGCGCCGAGAGCAGTGACCGGGTGTACGGGTGGCGGCTCACGTCGAACAGCGACTCCGAGGGTGCGGTCTCCACGACCTTGCCGAGGTACATCACCGCGATCCGGTCGCTGACGTGGCGCACCACCGAGAGGTCGTGGCTGATGAAGATGTAGGTGAGCCCGAACTCGCGCTGCAGGTCGTCGAGGAGGTTGATCACCTGCGCCTGGATCGAGACGTCGAGGGCCGAGACCGGTTCGTCGCAGACGATGATCTTGGGCTTGAGCGCCAGTGCACGGGCCACGCCGATGCGCTGCCGCTGACCGCCGGAGAACTCGGCCGGGAAGCGGTTGTAGTGCTCGGGGTTGAGCCCGACGAGCTCCATCAGCTCCTGCACCCGGCGCCGCTGTCCCTTCGAGTCGTCGATCTTGTGGATCTGGAACGCGTCGCCGATGATCGAGCCCACCCGTCGTCGCGGGTTGAGCGAGCCGTAGGGGTCCTGGAAGACCATCTGCATCTCACGGCGCAGCGGTCGCATCTCTCGACGCGACAGCGTGCTGATGTCGCGGCCCTCGAACTCGACGGTGCCGTCGGTCAGGTCGTAGAGCCGGGTCAGGCAGCGCGCGAGGGTGGACTTGCCACAGCCGGTCTCGCCGACGAGCCCCAGGGTCTCGCCCGGGTAGACCTCGAGGCTGACGTCGTCGACGGCCTTGAGGAACTGCTTCTCGCGGGTGAAGAGGGCCGAGCTGCGAACCGGGAAGTACTTCTTCACGTTCGAGGCACGGAGCAGCGGCTCGGTGGCACCGGCGGTCATGCGATTCCACCGATCTTGTCGTCCTCGAGCAGGGAGATGCGCATCTGTTCCCGCCCCTCCTCGCGCTCGGCCTGGTGACTGGAGAGGAAGCAGGCCGAGCGGTGGTCGGGCTTGTGGAAGACCTCGGCGAGCTCCGGGGTCTCCTCGACGCACCGGTTGAACGCGTAGGGGCAGCGCGGCGCGAACGGACAACCCGGGGTGGGTTGATCATGCTGGGCGGTGAACCCAGGATCGGGATCAGTCGCCCACCGGAGGAGTTGCGCTGCGGCAGCGAGGCCAGCAGGCCTTCGGTGTAGGGATGGTGGTTGGCGTAGAAGATGTCGCGTCGTGACGCCTGCTCCATCACCCGGCCGGCGTACATGACGATCACGTCATCGGCCATCTCGGCGACCACCCCGAGGTCGTGGGTGATCAGCAGGATGGCGGTGCCGAACTCCTCCTGCAGCCGGCGCATCACGTCGAGCACCTGTGCCTGCACCGTGACGTCCAGGGCCGTGGTCGGCTCGTCCGCGATCAGCAGCGCCGGGTTCAGCGCCATCGCCATCGCGATCATCACGCGTTGGCGCATGCCGCCCGAGAACTGGTGGGGGTAGTCGTTGACACGCGTGCGTGGGTTGGGGATGCCGACGAGGCCGAGCAGCTCGACGGCACGGGTCTGGGCCTCGCGGTGACCCACGTCCTTGTGGGCGCGGATCATCTCCTCGATCTGCCAGCCGACCTTGTACGCCGGGTGCAGGCTGGTCAGCGGGTCCTGGAAGATCTGCCCGATCTTGACACCGCGGATGGACCGGAGCTCCTCCTCGGACTGCCCGATCAGGTCAGTCGCCCTCGAACGTCGCGGAGCCCTCGACCCGGGCACCGCGGGTGAGTCCGGTGATCGTCTGCGTAGAGACGCTCTTGCCGCTTCCGGACTCACCCACGATGGCCAAGGTCTTGCCCTGCTCGACCTCGAACGAGACGCCTCGCACGGCGTGCACAACACCGTCATCGGTGTTGAATCGAACGTGCAGGTCACTCACTTCGAGCAGGGCCATGTGGGTTACTTCTCCTGGCTGTCCTTGTCGATCCAGACGTTGGCCGGATCGAACTGCTGGAACTGCTCCATGTACACCGCGTTGTGCACGTGCGATGCCTTGTAGTTGGCCGTCTTCGGGTTGGTGATCGGGAAGAACGGCGCGTCGTCCATGACCTGCTTGTCGGCCTCGGCCCAGAGCTTGTTGGCCTCAGAGCTGGTCGTAGCAGCCGTCGCCTGGTCGATCAGGTCGTTGGCCTTCGGGCTGTCGTAGAGACCGAAGTTCGAGCCGAACGGCGCGAACGAGGGCTTGCCGTAGAACAACGGACGGAAGAAGGTCAGCGCCGCGTTGCCGTACCAGTCAGAACCCCAACCGGCGAGCGAGACGTCCCACACACCAGCGCGAGCCGTCTTCGGGTCCTGGAGGTACTTCGTGTAGAAGTCCGCGTTGCTGGCCGGGACGCCCTTGATGGTGATGCCGACCTTGGTCAGGTCCTGCTGGATCGTCTGGAAGCTCTTGCTGCTGCCCTCCGACTCGTTCCGGTAGAGGAACTTCAGCGTCAGGGGGCCGGTCACTCCCGCTTCCTTCATCAGCGACTTGGCCTTGTCGATGTTGTACGGGTACGGGTCGAAGTCCTGCGAGCCGTCGATCGCCTCCGGGATCACGTGCGTGAGCGGCGTGTTCACGTCTTGCCACCCAGCACCTGCACCAGGTTGTCGCGGTTGATCGCGTAGCTCAGCGCCTGACGGAACTTCACGTTCGACAGGAGCTTGTTGTTGTTCGGCGACGCCAGGTTGTAGATGACGTACGGGTTGCTCGAGGACGTCTCACCGATGTTGAGGTTGGGGTCCTTCTTCTTGACCAGGGCCGGGACCGCGGTCGGCGGCGGGAAGGTGTCCCACGCCATGTCGGCCGACGGGAGTGTTTGCCTCCAGCTGCTGCTGGATGCTCTCCTGCTGGCCGGTCTCGTTGACCTCGACCTTGTCGACGTAGGCCTTGCGGATCGGGTCCGTCGACGGATCCCAGTTGGGGTTGCGCGAGAACGAGATCGACTTGGTCGGCTGGTAGGAGTCGATCTTGTAGGGACCGTCCGAGATCTGGTGCTGGCCCAGCGCGGTGCTGCCGGGGGCGTACTTCATGACCTCCATGGGTGCCGGGGTGAACGCCGTCAGCGTGAGCATGTCGATCATCTGGGTGGCCGGCTGGGTCAGCTTGAAGACGACCGTGTGGTCGTCCTTGGCCGTGACGCCCGGGAGGGGGGTGTCCTCGATGTACTTGGCCACGGCGGCAGGCGTTGCCGGCTTGGCTCCCGTGGCGCTGTACGGCGCGCTGAAGTCGTCACAGAACTTCTTGTAGCCGACGATCAGGAAGTCGAAGTCGGTCGTGCCACCGAACGGCTGGATCGGGTTGCAGGTGCGCTTCACGCCCCGGACGAAGTCCTGAGCCGTGACCGGACGCGCCGGCGTGGTGTTCCAGTTGACGTTGTCGCGCATCTTGATCGTGTAGGTCTTGCCGTCGGAGCTGATGCCGCCGTTGTCCTTGGACGGGAACTCGGTGGCCAGGTCGAGTGCCGGCTTGTCCGTCGCACCCTCCTTGGCAGCGAACGTGAACAGCTGCCGGCTCCACAGGCGGAGCCCGAGGTAGCCGCCCGAGTAGTACGAGATGTTCGGGTCCATGTAGTCGACGTCACCGACGCCGAGCATGTTCAGGGTGCCGCCCTTGACGGGCTTGCCCTCGTCACTGCTGCTCGAACCTGATTCGCCGGCGCCACACGCGCCCGTGATCAGCGCGGTCGCGCACGCTGCCGCCAAGAGCGCATATCGGCGCCTTGAGATCTTCATGTGTAGTTCCTCCTCCGAGTGCCGACCGACGGCCGGACGCCTCACCATAAGAACCCGCCCGATCGAAGCAAAGCACACTGACCGAGGCACGGCATTCGTTACAGATCCGAGATCTCGGACGCCGTCTCCAATTGCCGGGCGGGTCGAGGTCGACCGGGCTAGATCTCGGTGCGCGCCGGAGGTGCATCTACGCCGGCTTCCTTGCGTTGCGCGGCCGTGATCGGCGCCGGAGCAGCCGTGAGCGGGTCATATCCGCCGCCGCTCTTGGGGAAGGCGATCACCTCGCGGATGGAGTCCGCGCCGCTGAGCAGCGCACAGATCCGGTCCCAGCCGAAGGCGATGCCACCGTGGGGTGGAGCGCCGAACGCGAACGCGTCGAGCAGGAAGCCGAACTTCTCCTGGGCAGCCGCCTCGTCGAGGCCCATCAGGGCGAAGACCCGCTTCTGCACGTCGCTGCGGTGGATTCGGATCGACCCACCGCCGATCTCGTTGCCGTTGCAGACGATGTCGTAGGCCCAGGCCAGGGCGTTGCCGGGGTCCTGGTCGAAGGCTTCGAGGTCCTGGGGGCTGGTGAACGCGTGGTGCACGGCGGTCCACTGGCCACCGCCCACGGCCACGTCGCCTGCGGCGGTCGCCTCCGCTGCCGGCTCGAACAAGGGCGCGTCGACGACCCAGACGAAGCTCCAGGCACTCTCGTCGATCAGGTCGCCGCGGCGGCCGATCTCGAGCCGGGCGGCACCGAGGAGCGCGCGGCTGCTCTTGACCGGTCCGGCCGCGAAGAAGATGCAGTCCCCGGGACTGGCGCCGACGTGCTCGGCGATCCCGGCCTTCTCCTCCTCGGAGATGTTCTTCGACACCGGGCCGGTGAGCTCGCCGTCCTCCTTGACGAGCAGGTAGGCCAGGCCCCGGGCACCGCGCTGCTTGGCCCACTCCTGCCAGGCGTCGAGCTGCTTGCGCGGCTGGCTCGCCCCGCCCGGCATGACCACGGCTCCGACGTACGGCGCCTGGAAGACACGGAACGGGGTGTCGGAGAAGAAGTCGGTGCAGTCGACGAGCTCGAGGCCCATCCGCAGGTCGGGCTTGTCGGAGCCGAACCGGGCCATCGCCTCGGCGTACGTCAGGCGCGGCAGCGGGGTCGGCACCTCGTGGCCGATCAGCGCCCAGAGCGCCGTGAGGATCTCCTCGGTCAGCGCGATGACGTCGTCCTGCTCGACGAAGCTCATCTCGATGTCGAGCTGGGTGAACTCGGGCTGCCGGTCGGCGCGGAAGTCCTCGTCCCGGTAGCAGCGCGCGATCTGGTAGTAGCGCTCCATGCCCGCGACCATCAGCAGCTGCTTGAACAGCTGGGGGCTCTGCGGCAGGGCGTACCAGCTGCCCGGCTGGAGTCGTGCCGGGACCAGGAAGTCGCGAGCGCCCTCGGGCGTGGACCGGGTCAGGGTGGGGGTCTCCACCTCGACGAAGCCGCGCTCGTCGAGGACGTCGCGGGCCGCCTTGTTGACCTTGCCGCGCAGGCGCAGGGCGGCGTTCGGACCAGTACGGCGCAGGTCCAGGTAGCGGTGCCGCAGGCGGGCCTCCTCACCGACGTCGCCCCCGCTGAACGACGCAGCGTCGTCGATCGGGAACGGGAGCGGGGCCGACGTCGCTGAGCACCTCGACGTCGGTGGCGATGACCTCGATCTCGCCGGTGGGCAGGGCCGCGTTCTGGTTGCCCTCGGGGCGCAGGGACACCGTCCCGGTGACCTTGAGGCAGAACTCGTTGCGCAGGTTGTGGGCCACAGCCTCGTCGCGGATCACGACCTGCACGACTCCGCTGGCCTCTCTGAGGTCGATGAAGGCCACTCCCCCGTGGTCACGCCGACGCGCCACCCAACCGGCGAGGACGACTTCGGTGTCGACGTCCTCGGCTCGAAGGGTCCCTGCGTCGTGCGTGCGGATCACTGCTGCTCCTTGATCTGGGGGGTGAGGTCCTCGACCGGTGGCGTCCAGGTGGCGAGGTCGACAGGTTGCTGGTCACCGCTGCGGATGTCCTTGACCTCGGGCTGCTGGCCGTCCTGGCCAGGAAAGAGAACGTACGGGATGCCGCGACGCTCGGCATAACGGATTTGCTTGCCGAACTTCTGGGCCGAGGCGGACACCTCGCAGGGCACGCCGTTGCCGCGCAGCTGATCGGCGAGCCCGTCGCTGTCGGCTCGACGCTCCTCGTCGACCACGGCGACGAGCACCGCGCTCGGGACCGAGCGGTCCGCCTCGACCACTCCCTTGCCGAGCAGGGGGACGAGCACCCGGCTGACGCCCAGGGAGATGCCGACCCCGGGGTACGTCGTACGGCCGTCCGTGGCGAGCGCGTCGTAGCGGCCACCCGAGCAGATCGAGCCGAGGCTCTCGTAGCCGTCCAGGCGCGTCTCGAAGACCGTGCCGGTGTAGTAGTCGAGCCCGCGGGCGATCTTCAGGTCCGCGACGATCTCGACGCGATCGGTGACGAGCGGGCTGCAGCCCTCGATCACGGCGGCGAGCTCGACCAGCCCCTCGTCCAGCAGCTCGTGGTGTACGCCGAGGGCGCGCACCTGCTCCACGAAGCCGGTGTCGGTGGTGCTGATCCGGGCCAGCGCCAGGCAGCTCTCGGCCTGCTCCGCGCTCAATCCCGCCTCGGTCAGGAGCTGGTCACGGACCTGCTCCTCGGTGAGCTTGTCGAGCTTGTCGACGACACGCATCACGGCCTCGGTGTCCTCGACCCCGAGGCCGGCGTAGAAGCCCTGGATCAGCTTGCGGTTGTTCACCTGGAGCCGGAAGCCGGGAAGGCCGATCGATCCTGGGCCGGCGAGGCCGCGGAGGGCGTCGAGCATGACCCGGGCGACCTCCACGTCGTGGTGGAAGGCCAGGGTGTCGCGGCCGATCACGTCGATGTCGGCCTGGGTGAACTCCCGGAACCGCCCCTCCTGCGGCCGCTCCCCGCGCCATACCTTCTGGATCTGGTAGCGGCGGAACGGGAAGTCGAGCTTGCCGGCGTTCTCGAGCACGTAGCGGGCGAACGGGACGGTCAGGTCGAAGTGCAACCCCAGGGTCTTGCTGGGGCTGGCGTCGCCGTCCTGGTCGTGGATCCGCCGCAGCACGTAGACCTCCTTGGAGGTCTCGCCCTTGCGCAGCAGCTGGTCGAGCGGTTCGACGGCGCGCGTCTCGACGTTGGCGAAGCCGTGCAGCTCGAAGGTGGCAGCCAGGCGGGCCAGCACGCGCTGCTCGACCTGACGCTGTGCGGGCAGCAGCTCGGGGAACCCGCTGAGCGGGGTGGGACGTGCTCATCTCACAGTCCCCGGGTGACGGGGTTGCTGCCGGCGGACGTGTCGTCCAAGAGATCGAGCAGGAACGGGTTGGTGGCGCGCTCGCGGGCGATGCTCGTCTGCTCGCCGTGACCCGGCAGCACGACGATGTCGTCGGGCAGGGTGAGCACCTTGTCCCTCAGGCTGCGCAGCATCGTGGGGTGGTCTCCCCCGGGCAGGTCGGTGCGGCCGATCGACCCCGCGAAGAGCAGGTCGCCCGAGAACATCACCTCGGAAACGTCCTGGGCCTCGTAGGGCGAGCGGAACGTGACCGAACCCTCGGTGTGGCCCGGGGTGTGGTCGACCACGAAGCTGAGGCCGGCCAGCTCGAGCACCTGCGCGTCGGCGAGCTCCTCCACCCGGTCGGGCTCGGCGAACTCGTACTTGCCGCCGAGCAGCATCGAGGTGGTCTCGGCGGACATACCGGCCATCGGGTTGGCCAGCAGGTGCCGGTCAGCCGGGTGGATCCAGGCGGTGGCGTCATAGGTGCCGGAGACCGGGGCCACGCACCACATGTGGTCGACGTGACCGTGGGTGACGAGCACGGCCACGGGCTTCAGCTTGTGCTCACGGACCACCTGCGCGACACCGTCTGCCGCGTCCTTGCCCGGGTCGATGACCACGCACTCGCTGCCCGGTCCGGTCGCCGCGACGTAGCAGTTGGTGCCCCACGGTCCGGCCGGGAAGCCTGCGATCAGCACCTTGCGTCTCCTGCACTCTGGGTCTCGGGCGTGGCCAGCCTACTGTCCCGGTACGTTCACCCCGGCATGCGTACGATGAGGGCACGCTGAACCGGACAGTCGGACAACGCAGGAGCAGGTGTAGCAACGTGACCGCGCAGGGCAGTTCCCCGGAGGCGAGCCAGTGGGGCCGGGTCGAGGCGGACGGCACCGTCTACGTGCGCACGGCAGATGGTGAGCGTGCCGTCGGCCAGTACCCTGCCGGCACGCCCGAGGAGGCGCTGGCCTTCTTCACCCGCCGGTTCGAGGCCCTCGAGTTCGAGGTGCAGCTGCTCGAGCAGCGCGTCCGCACCGAGGCCCTGACCCCCGACGAAGCCAAGGAGTCGGTCAAGCAGGTCGCGGCCCAGCTCGTGGAGCCGAACGCGGTGGGCGACGTCGTGGGGCTCAGCGCCCGGCTGGACGCGCTCGGCCCGCTGATCGGCGTACAGCGTGGGAAGCGTCGGGAGGACAAGGCCAGGCGGCTCGAGGAGTCCCGCACCCGCAAGCACGAGATCGTCGCCGAGGCCGAGAAGATCTCGCAGGGCAAGGACTGGCGCAACGGCGTCAACCGCCTGCGCGACCTGCTCGAGGAGTGGAAGGCGCTCCCCCGCCTGGAGAAGAAGAGCGACGACGAGCTCTGGCACCGCTTCTCCGGAGCGCGCACCGCCTACACCCGACGGCGCAAGGCGCACTTCGCGGAGCTGGGCGAGAAGCGCGAGGGTGCCCGGGTCGTCAAGGAGCGCCTGCTCAAGGAGGCGGAGTCCCTCAGCGGGTCGACCGACTGGGGGCCGACCTCGAGTCGCTACCGGTCGCTGATGCAGGACTGGAAGGCAGCCGGTGCCGCGCCACGCGACGTCGAGGAGGACCTGTGGCAGCGCTTCCGGGCGGCGCAGGACGCGTTCTTCGGTGCCCGCGACGCGGCCAACGCCGAGCAGGACAAGGAGTTCGCGGCCAATGCCGAGGTCAAGCGCGCGCTCCTGGTCGAGGCCGAGGCACTGCTCCCGGTGAAGGACCTCGACGCCACCAAGCGACAGTTCCGCGACATCAGCGAGCGCTGGGACGCCGCAGGCAAGGTCCCGCGCGAGCAGATGAAGTCGCTCGAGGCCGGGATCCGCAAGGTCGAGCAGGCCATCCGCTCCCTCGAGGACGACCAGTGGCGCCGCAGCGACCCCGAGAAGTCCGCTCGCGCCGACGACATGCTCGGCCAGCTCGAGCGAGCGATCGCCGGCATCGAGGCCGACCTCGAGAAGGCCCGCGCCGCCGGCGACGCCCGCAAGATCAAGGACCTCGAGGACAACCTCGCCTCCCGCCAGCAGTTCCTGGAGATGGCCCGCAGGGCAGCCTCAGACTTCTCCTGAGCGGAGCGAAGGAGAAGGCTGAGGCCTCTGCCGGAGGCAGAGCCGCCGACCGGGCTGAACGCACCGGAGGAGCGAAGCGGAGGAGGGCGGCTCTGCCCGGTCGGCGTGACTACAGGCAACCGGAGAGGGACCGGGAACCTACTGAGTGACCCGGTAGGCGTCGAAGACTCCATCCACCTGGCGGACGGACTTGAGGATCGCGCCGAGGTGCTTGGGGTCACCCATCTCGAAGGCGAAGCGGCTCTTGGCGACGCGGTCGCGGTTGGTGGTCAGGCTGGCGGACAGGATGTTCACGTGCTGGTCCGAGAGGACCATCGTGATGTCGGAGAGCAGCCGGGCCCGGTCGAGGGCCTCGACCATGATCTGCACGAGGAACGTGGACTGCGAGCTGGGCGCCCACTCCACCTCGGCGAGACGTTCGGGCTGGGACAGCAGCTGGGTGGCGTTGGTGCAGTCACGGCGGTGCACGGAGATCCCGTCGCCCCGCGTGACGAAACCGAGGATCTCGTCGCCGGGCACCGGCGTACAACATCGGGCGAGCTTGACCAGCACGTCGGTGGCGCCCTTGACGACGACACCGGAGTCGCTGCCGGCGGTCCCGCGCCGCCGGGGCCGGGTGATGGTCACGGCCTCGGCGAGGTCCTCGGCGGCGCCGTCGTTGCCCCCGGAGACCTCGATCACCTTGCGTACGACGGTCTGGGCGCCGAGGTTGCCCTCCCCCACGGCCGCGTAGAGCGCCGACACGTCACCGACGCGCAGCTCGTTGGCCACCTGGGTCAGGGACTCGTGCGTCATCACGCGCTTGAGCGGGACGCCCTCCTTGCGGAGCAGCCGGCCGATCTGCTCCTTGCCCTGCTCGATCGCCTCCTCGCGGCGCTCCTTGGTGAACCAGTGGCGGATCTTGCTCCGCGCCCGCGGCGACTTGACGAAGGTCAGCCAGTCACGCGTGGGACCGGCGTTCGGCGACTTGGAGGTGAACACCTCGACGACGTCGCCGTGCTCGAGCTCGGACTCCAGCGGCACCAGCCGGCCGTTCACGCGCGCACCGATCGTGTGGTGACCCACCTCGGTGTGGATGGCGTAGGCGAAGTCGACCGGGGTCGACCCGATGGGCAGGCCGATCACGTCGCCCCGCGGGGTGAACACGAAGACCTCGGCACTGTTGATCTCGAAGCGCAGCGAGTCGAGGAACTCCCCCGGGTCCTCGACCTCGTTCTGCCAGTCCAGCAGCTGGCGCAGCCACTGCATGTCCGAGTCGCTGGCGGCCTTCTCGGTGTCGACGCCGTTGCGGGAGTCTTCCTTGTACTTCCAGTGCGCCGCGACGCCGTACTCCGCGCGGCGGTGCATGGCCACGGTGCGGATCTGCATCTCGACCGGCTTCCCGGCCGGCCCGATCACCGTCGTGTGCAGCGACTGGTACATGTTGAACTTCGGCATCGCGACGTAGTCCTTGAACCGGCCGGGAAGCGGGTTCCACCGGTTGTGCAGGACACCGAGCACGCCGTAGCAGTCCTGGTCTCCGTCGACCAGGATGCGGATGCCGACGAGGTCGTAGATCTCCGAGAACTCGCGGTCGCCGTGGATCATCTTCTGGTAGATCGAGAAGTAGTGCTTCGGCCGGCCGGTCACCCGCGCGTTGATCTTGGCGGCCTTCAGGTCGCCGTCGACCTGGCTGATCACCTGGGCGAGGAACTGGTCACGCGAGGGCGCACGCTCGGCGACCAGCCGGACGATCTCGTCGTAGATCTTGGGGTGCATCGTCGCGAAGGCGAGGTCCTCGAGCTCCCACTTGAGCGTGTTCATGCCCAGGCGGTGCGCCAGCGGGGCGTAGATCTCGAGCGTCTCGCGGGACTTGCGCTCCTGGGTCTCCTGCTTCACGTAGCGCAGGGTGCGCATGTTGTGCAGCCGGTCGGCGAGCTTGATCACCAGGACACGGATGTCCTTGCTCATCGCGACGATCATCTTGCGGATCGTCTCGGCCTGAGCCGAGTCGCCGTACTTGACCTTGTCGAGCTTGGTCACGCCGTCCACGAGGACGGCGACCTCCTCGCCGAAGTCGGAACGCAGCTCGTCGAGGGTGTACGCCGTGTCCTCGACCGTGTCGTGGAGCAGGGCGGCCACCAGGGTCGGCTCGGTCATGCCGATGTCGGCGAGGATCGTCGTGACCGCCAGCGGGTGGGTGATGTAGGGGTCGCCGCTCTTCCGCATCTGTCCGCGGTGGTGCTTCTCGGCGATGTCGTAGGCGCGGGCGATCAGCGCCAGGTCGGCCTTGGGGTGGTTCGCGCGCACGGTGCGGAACAGCGGCTCGAGCACCGGGTTGCCCGCCTGCCGGCTGGTGCCGATCCGGGCCAGGCGAGCCCGTACGCCGCGCCCGCTCAACGTCGGCGGACGGTCCGGCGGGGCCGTGGCGGCAGGGGTCTCTTTCTGGGCGTGCGTCGGTGACCGCAGCGGGCTCGGGCGCGCCCGAGTCGACCGCAGGATCGCTCGTCGGATCGGTCACGATCCGGTCCTCGGCCATCGCACCTCCCTCCGCTGCACCGACAACGCTCTCAAGTCTAGGGTGCGTCTCTCCATCGTGGCCGTCGCGAGCGTCGTCCGGTGCGCAGCAGGCCACTCGATGGGGAGACGTGCCCTGGGCGGGCGGAGCCTCACCGAGCGCCGCGGTCGGGTCAGACGGTGTGCAGCACGGTCAGCGGGAGATCGCCGATGGTCTCGCGACCCGGCAGGAAGCTGAGCTCGAGCATCACGGCCAGCGCGTGCACCGTGGCGCCACCCTGCTCGACCAGCTCGGCGGTGGCCCGAGCGGTGCCGCCCGTCGCCAGCACGTCGTCGATGACCAGGACACGCTCACCCGCGGCGAGCGCGTCCGTGTGCAT
This sequence comes from uncultured Actinomycetota bacterium, assembly GCA_963842565.1. Classification (GTDB taxonomy): domain Bacteria; phylum Actinomycetota; class Actinomycetes; order Propionibacteriales; family Nocardioidaceae; genus Marmoricola. The sequence continues at coordinate 40,365 of CAWJGX010000010.1, forward strand.
CTCCAGGGTCTCCTCGCCGTACTCCAGCTCGTAGCTGACCGCACGCGTCTCCCACGGGAGCTTGCCGGGCTTGCGGACCGGGACGAAGCCCACACCGAGCGCGAGCGCCACCGGCGCCGCGAGGATGAAGCCACGGGCCTCCATGCCCACGACCTTGTCGACCACGACGTCGCCGTCATCGTCGCGACCGGCCGCGGCGAGCGCCTCGACCACCGAGGTGAAGGCCGCGTGGTCGTCCAGCAGCGGCGTGATGTCCTTGAACATCACTCCGGGCTTCGGAAAGTCCGGAACGTCTCGGACGCGGGCAGCGATGAGCTCGCTGAGCGCGCCGGTGGCCGCCTCGGTCACAGGCCCTCCCCCATGTGCGGCGCCCTCACTTGCCGCGCTTGGACCGGGGCTGCCGGGTCGGCTGGCTGCGCTTGGACGCGCCCGAGTCGCGCATCGGCGCCTTGGCCTCGGGTACGACGCGGCCTGAGCCGGACGCCTCGGGACGGCGGGGACCGGTCCTGGTCGGAGCGGTCACCTGGACCGGGTCGTCCGGGTCCCGGTCGTCATGGCCGTGGTCAGGTCCAGGTCGTCGGGTGCGTCGCGCAACGGCAGGTCCTCGGTGAAGGCGGGGACGTTGGCGTAGCGGTCGGCGTCGCGGCGCTGGCGAGCCCGCGCCCGGGCATCCTGCTCGGTGATCTCCTTCTCGCCGGACTTCAGCTGGACCACGAGCGGGGTCGCGATGAAGATCGAGGAGTAGGTGCCCGCCGCCATGCCGACGAAGAGTGCCAGCGCCAGGTCCTTGAGCGCACCCGAGCCCAGGGTGAACATGCCGACGTACAGCAGGGCACCGACCGGCAGCAGGGCGACGATCGAGGTGTTGATCGACCGGACCAGGGTCTGGTTGACCGCGAGGTTGGCCTGCTGGGCATAGGTCCGCCGGCTCTGGCGCAGGTTCTTGGTGTTCTCGCGCACCTTGTCGAAGACCACGACGGTGTCGTAGAGCGAGAAACCCAGGATGGTCAGCAGGCCGGTGACCGTCGCCGGGGTCACCTCGAACCCGGAGAGCGCGTAGACGCCGATCGTGATGACGATGTCGTGGGCCAGCGCGACGAGAGCACCCACGGACATCTTCCACTCACGGAAGTAGGCCCAGATGAAGAGCACCACGAGGACGAGGAAGACCACCAGGCCGGTGAGGGCGCGCTTGGCCACCTGCTCGCCCCAGCTCGCTCCGACGTCCTGGGTGGAGATGTCGTCGCCCGCGTCGACGTCGACCGCCTTCGCGATCGCGTCGGTGACCTGCAGCGCTTCCTTGGTGTTGAGCACCTCGGTCTGCACGCGGATGGACTGTCCGGAGGTGTTCACGATCGGCTGGGACGCCGCGTCGATGCCGGTGTCGGCGACCGCGGTCCGGATCTCGTCGACGTTGTCCTGGTTGACCTGGTTGGCGGGCAGGCTGACGGTGTACTCGACCCCGCCCTCGAACTCGATGCCGAAGTTGAGGCCCTTGAAGTAGAGGCCCGCCACCGCGAGGAGCACGATCACGCCGGAGATGGAGTACCAGAGCCACTTGCGGCCGACGAAGTCGATGGAGACGTCGCCCTCGTAGAGCGCGTTCCCGAGCCTGCTCATCTTGCCCATCAGGCCCTCCCTCCTACGAGCTCCGCGTGCGCGCGGGGTTCGTCGATGCCGAGTGTCTCGCGGGACAGCCCGGAAAGGGATTGCCCGCTGTTGAAGAACCGCACCCTGGCCAGCAGTGTCATCACCGGATGGGTGAACCAGAAGAACACGGCGATGTCGATCAGGGTGCTGATGCCGAGGGCGAACGCGAACCCGCGGACGACGCCGATGGCGAAGATGTACAGCACGACCGCAGCGAGGATGGAGACGGCGTCGGCTGCCAGACAGGTGTTCCGCGCTCGGGCCCAGCCGGTCTCGACGGCCACCCGCATCGACTTCCCGTCGCGCATCTCGTCACGTATTCGTTCGAAGTAGACGATGAACGAGTCCGCGGTGATGCCGACCGCGACGATCAACCCGGCGATGCCCGGCAGGGTGAGGGTGAACCCGGCGGCGTTGCCGAGCACCAGGACGAGTGGCGTAGGTGATCAGCGCCGCGACGATCAGCGAGGCGACCACCACCAGCCCCAGACCTCGGTAGTAGAGCAGGCAGTAGAGCATCACGATCAGCAGTCCGACGATGCCGGCCACCACACCGGCCGAGAGCTGGGTGCCGGCCAGCGAGGGGCCGATCGTCTCGATCGTGGTGTCGAACTTGAGCGGCAGCGCGCCGTACTTCAGTGAGTTGGCCAGCGAGCGCGCCTCGGTCTCCTTGAAGTCACCGGTGATCTGGGCGTTGCCGTCCAGGATCGGCTCGTTCACCCCGGCGTAGGAGATGACCTTGCCGTCGAGCACGATCGCGAAGGTCCCGTTGTTCTTGTTCAGAGCGGTGGTGGTGTCACCGAAGACCTTGCGCGCCGTGCTCTTGAAGGCGAGGTTGACCGCCCAGCCCACGCCGCCCTGGGGCGTGCCGTAGGAGGCGGACTTGAGCTCGGTGCCCTCGATGAGTGCCACGGAGAGCAGGAACTTCTGGCCCTTGTCGTCGCAGGTGATCAGCGGCTCGTCCGGCTGGTCGGCGATCGGCTTGTCGTCACTGGCCGCCGGGCAGGTGAACTTGGCGAACTTCGTGAGCCACGCGACGCCCGGGTCCTGCGACCACGCGAGCGGCTGGTCGACCGGCGCACCCTTGGCGCTGACCTGCGGCTGCGACTGCTGCTGGGCGGGCGCCGAGGCCGAGGGTGCCGCGGGTGTGGGAGTGGGGGTGGGGTCGGCGAAGGGTGCCGGCCTCGGCTTGGGGGTCGCCTGGTTGGCCTTCGGCGTCTTCGAGGTCGCCTTGCCCGAGGGACTGGCCTTGGACGACGGACTGGCCTTCGTCGAGGGCGAGGCCGACTGGCTCGCGGCCGGGGTGCCGGGCTGGGGCGAGCCGGCCACGAGGCGGAACCGCAGCTGCGCGGTGCGCTGGACGGCCTCCACGAGGTTGGAGGCGTTCTTGCCCGGGATCTCCACGATGATGTTGCGGTTGCCCGACGTGGAGACCTCGGCCTCCGAGACACCGCTGCCGTTGACGCGCCGGTCCACGATGCTCGCGGCCTGCTTCAGCTTGGTCGGCGTCACGGCATCGCCCTGCTCGATGGCGGACAGCGTGATCCGGGTGCCTCCCTCGAGGTCGAGGCCGAGCCGCGGCTTCCAGTCCCCGCCCAGGGCCGCCAGACCGTAGAGCACAGCGATCACCAGCCCGAAGATGAGCAGGGTGCGTGTGGGGCGGGGCGTCTTCTTCGCCACGGTGATGTGTCTCCTCAGTCCTCGGCCTCGGGGGCGTCCTCGGGGGCATCCGGGTGCCCCGGCGCGTCGCTCTCCGCCAGGCGTACGACGACCTGGCGGGCGACGGTGAGCACGGTGCCAGGAGCCACCTCGAGCTCGACCCGTCCCTCGTCCAACGCACGAATGGTCCCGAAGATCCCCGAGGAGAGGACGACTTCCTGACCGACCTCGAGGCTGGCCTGCAACGCCTGCACGCGCTTCTGCTGGTTGCGGGCCGGGCGCATGACGATGGCCCAGAAACCGAGCATCGCCACGAGGATCACGAGCAACTGCGCTGAGGCAGGCACGACAGACAACTCCAAGGGAAGGGAAACGGGTTCAGGGCGCCGACGCCGCCCTGCCCTGCCGGGTCGCGGCTGTGGCGTGCGGACTGCTACGGCACCGAAGGTGCAGTGTAACGGCCGTCACCGGCTCATTCGGACTCCGCCTCGAACAGTGTCAGGTCGGGAGCGGAGGACGCGACCGGAGCCGTCAGACCGAGGTGATTCCATCCCGCTGCAGTGGCCACCCTGCCTCGCGGCGTACGGGCGAGGAGGCCGTTGCGGACCAGGAACGGTTCGGCCACCTCCTCGACGGTCTCGCGCTCCTCGCTGACCGCCACCGCGAGCGTGCTGACCCCGACCGGGCCACCGCCGAACCGGCGGCACAGCACGTCCAGCACGGCTCGGTCCAGCCGGTCCAACCCGGACTCGTCGACCTCGAACAGCTCCAGCGCCGCCCGGGCGAGGTCACGGGTCACGACGCCGTCGGCCCGGACCTGGGCGAAGTCGCGCACCCGCCGCAGCAGCCGGTTGGCGATGCGCGGTGTCCCGCGGGAGCGACGCGAGATCTCACGCCCGCCGTCGTCCCTGAGCTCGACGTCGAGCAGGGTGGCCGACCGTCGCACGATCCGTTCGAGGTCTTCGGGCTCGTAGTACTCCAGATGGGCGGTGAAGCCGAAGCGGTCACGCAGCGGGCTGGGCAGCAGACCCGCCCGGGTGGTGGCCCCCACCAGGGTGAACGGCGGGATCTCCAGCGGGATGGCCGTCGCTCCCGGGCCCTTGCCGATGACGACGTCGACCCGGAAGTCCTCCATCGCCATGTAGAGCATCTCCTCGGCGGGCCGCGACATGCGGTGGATCTCGTCCACGAACAGCACGTCGCCCTCGTTGAGCCCGGAGAGGATCGCGGCGAGGTCACCGGCATGCGTGATCGCGGGTCCACTGGTCAGTCGGAGCGGGTAGTTCATCTCGGCGGCGATGATCATCGCCAGCGTGGTCTTCCCCAGACCCGGCGGACCGCTCAGCAGCACGTGGTCGGGCACCCGCTGACGGCCACGGGCCGCCTCGAGCACCAGCGACAGCTGCTCGCAGACCCGTTCCTGCCCGACCACCTCCGCGAGCGTGCGTGGGCGGAGCGCCGCCTCGACGACGCGCTCGTCCCCGTCGGCGTCGGCCGCGGTCAACGGCCGACTCGTCACGTAGGCCATCTCCGCGGCCTCGAGCTCCGACTCGTGCACGACCTAGGCCTTGCTCAGCGTGCGGAGCGCGGCTCGGAGCAGCTGGGCCACGTCCGGCGTGGGCATCTGCTCGGCCACCGGCGTCACCTCGGTGACGGCGCGGTCGGCTTCACGTGACGACCAGCCGAGTCCCACGAGGCCCGCCTGCACCTGGCTCTGCCAGTCCGAGACCGACCTGGGGTCGTGCGCCTCCGGGCGAGAGGTCTGGTGTGGCGATCCGATCCGGTCGCGCAGCTCCAGGATGATCCGCTGGGCACCCTTCTGGCCGATCCCGGGGACCGTCGTCAGGGTCTTCACGTCATCGGAGCTCACGGCTCGGCGAAGTGCCTCTGGACGATGCACCGCCAGCATCGCCTGCGCGAGCTTGGGTCCCACGCCACTCGCCGTCTGGACGAGCTCGAACATCTGCTTCTCGTCGTCGTCGGCGAAGCCGAACAGGGTCAGCGAGTCCTCGCGCACCACCATGCTGGTGGGCAGGGTCGCCTGCGACCCGACCCGGAGTCCCGCGATGGTGTCCGGAGTGCACTGGAGGTCGAGACCGACCCCACCGACCTCGAGCACCACGGAGGTGAGCCCGACCGCGGCGACGCGGCCACTGACGAAAGCGATCATGGTCGTCCCCTTCCCGCCGCCTGGGCGGCGAGTGCTGCTTCGATCTTGGCCGAGGCGCCGCCGCGCCAGATGTGGCAGATGGCCAGTGCGAGCGCGTCGGCCGAGTCGGCGGGTCGCGGCACCTCGGTGAGGCGCAGCAGCCGGGCAACCATCGCGCCGACCTGTGCCTTGTCGGCCCGCCCGCTCCCGGTCACGGCGGCCTTGACCTCGCTGGGGGTGTGCAGCGCCACCGGCAGACCCCGACGGGCCGCGACGAGCAGCGCGATGCCACTGGCCTGTGCCGTGCCCATGACGGTCTTCACGTTGTGCTGGCTGAACACCCGCTCGACGGCGACGGCGTCCGGACGGGTCGCGTCCAGCCACCGCTCGAGGCCGGCCTCGATCTGGCACAGGCGCTGCTCGATCGGCTCGTCGGCGCCGGTGCGGACGACGCCCACCTCGACCAGGGACAGCGGGCGCCCGATCGGAGCCCTCGACCACGCCGACACCGCAGCGGGTGAGCCCGGGGTCGATGCCGAGCACGCGCATGGTCACTCCTCGGACGTCCGAACACCTGTTCGCACCACGCTAGCCCGCGCGGGACGCGGTCACCGGGGAGCGACGCGCCCAACCGAGTGGCGCCTTGCCTCAGGCGTCGAGGGCGGCGAGCACGTCGTCGGAGACGTCGAAGTTGGCGAAGACGTTCTGCACGTCGTCCAGGTCCTCGAGCGCCTCGACCAGGCGGAACACCTTGCCGGCACCGTCCTGGTCCAGCTCCACGTGCATGCTCGGCACGAACGAGGCCTCAGCGGAGTCGTAGTCGACGCCCGCAGCCTGCAGCGCGGAACGTACGGCGACCAGGTCCGTCGCCTCGCTGACCACCTCGAAGGACTCGCCGAGGTCGTTCACGTCCTCGGCGCCGGCGTCGAGGGTCGCCTCGAGGACGTCGTCCTCGTCGACCTCCTTGCCCTCCTGGTGCACCGGCACGAGCACCACGCCCTTGCGGTTGAACATGTAGGAGACCGAGCCGGGGTCCGCCAGCGAGCCGCCGTTGCGGTTCATCGCCGTGCGCACCTCCATGGCGGCGCGGTTCTTGTTGTCCGTGAGGCACTCGATCAGGAACGCCACGCCGTTGGGCCCGTAGCCCTCGTACATGATCGTGGTGTACTCCGCGCCGCCGGCCTCGGCGCCGGACCCGCGCTTGACGGCCCGGTCGATGTTGTCGTTGGGGACCGAGGACTTCTTGGCCTTCTGGATGGCGTCGTAGAGCGTCGGGTTGCCCGCGATGTCACCGCCGCCCATCCGGGCGGCCACCTCGATGTTCTTGATCAGCTTCGCGAACATCTTGCCGCGACGGGCGTCGATGACGGCCTTCTTGTGCTTGGTCGTCGCCCACTTCGAGTGGCCAGACATCAGCGCGTTCCTTCCCTGCAGGTTGCTTCGACGAGGTCGCAGAAGAGCCGGTGGATGCGAGCGTCCCGCCCCACCTCGGGGTGGAAGGACGTCGCCATCAGGTGGCCCTGCCGGACCGCGACGATCCTACCCGCGGCCTCACCCCGGCCGACGCGGGCGAGCACCTCGACCCCCTCACCCACGGCCTCGACCCACGGTGCCCGGATGAAGACGGCGTGCACGGGTGCGTCGAGACCGGCGAAGGCGAGGTCGCCCTCGAAGGAGTCGACCTGTCGCCCGAACGCGTTGCGACGGACGGTCACGTCGAGACCGCCGAGCGTCTCCTGGTCGGCCGTGCCGTCCTCGACGCGGTCGGCGAGCAGGATCATCCCCGCACACGTGCCGAAGGTGGGCATCCCGTCGGCGATCCGCTTCTGGAGCGGCTCGAAGAGCTCGAAGATCCGGGCCAGCTTGGCCATCGTCGTGGACTCGCCACCGGGGATCACCAGCCCGTCGCAGGCGTCGAGCTCCGCGGGGCGTCGTACGGCCAGGGGTTCGCAGCCGAGTCCTCGGAGGACGGCGAGATGCTCCCGGACGTCGCCTTGCAGCGCGAGTACGCCGATCCTGGGGTGGTCCACACCACCAGCGTAGTCAGGCCCGAAGCCGCTCCGACATCAGGAACGTCTCCTTCCTGATGGGGTCCTAGGTTCGGAGCATCGCACCGACAAGGAGATCTGACCATGGACTACCGCATCGAGCTGATCATCGTGCCCGTCGAGGACGTCGACCGGGCGCGCGCCTTCTACGGCGACACCCTCGGCTGGCCGGTCGACCACGACCGGACCGTCGACGAGAACACCCGCTTCGTGCAGGTCACCCCACCGGGCTCCGCCTGCTCGATCGCCTTCGGCAAGGGACTCAGTGAGATGTCGCCAGGATCGCTCCAGGCGATCCAGGTCGTGATCGACTCGGCGGACGAGTCGCTCGCCGACCTGCGCGCCCGCGGCATCGCAGCCGAGGGCGTCGAGGACCTGCCGTGGGGCCGGTTCGTGTCGTTCGCCGATCCCGACGGCAACGGGTGGACCCTGCAGGAGCTGCCGGACTACTCCCGGCAGTCCTGAACCCGGTAGGGACACCCGGGAGGCCACTACTGGGCCGAGAAGGGTGTCCCGGTGGGGTGCCTCCCCCGCGGCGGCACCCCACCGGGACTGGTGGGTTGATCGCACGATCGCGATGTAGGAGAAGCATGGCCGAAAAAACCGACAGATAGGTCATTAACGGACAAAAAGGCCAAACTGTCTCAAAGAGTGATCACCAGCCGCGGTCGGCCAGCCGGTGCGGCTGCGGGATCTCCTCCACGTTGATGCCCACCATCGCCTCGCCGAGACCGCGGGACACCTTCGCGACCACGTCGGGGTCATCGTAGAAAGTCGTCGCCTTCACGATCGCCTCGGCGCGCTGGGCGGGGTTCCCGGACTTGAAGATCCCGGAGCCCACGAAGACGCCCTCGGCGCCGAGCTGCATCATCATCGCGGCGTCCGCAGGGGTGGCGATGCCACCCGCGGTGAACAGCACGACGGGGAGCTTGCCGTTGGCGGCCACCTCCGCGACGAGGTCGTACGGCGCCTGCAGGTCCTTCGCGGCGACGTACAGCTCGTCGGGCGAGAGCGAGCCCAGCCGGCGGATCTCCCCACGGATGGTGCGCATGTGCGTGACGGCGTTGGAGACGTCCCCGGTGCCGGCCTCACCCTTCGAGCGGATCATCGCCGCGCCCTCGGTGATCCGGCGCAGGGCCTCGCCCAGGTTGGTCGCTCCGCAGACGAAGGGCACCGTGAAGGCCCACTTGTCGATGTGGTTCGCGTAGTCGGCGGGCGTGAGCACCTCCGACTCGTCGACGTAGTCCACCCCGAGGCTCTGCAGCACCTGCGCCTCGGCGAAGTGGCCGATGCGGGCCTTGGCCATCACCGGGATGGAGACGGTCTCGATGATCCCGTCGACCATGTCGGGGTCGCTCATCCGGGAGACGCCGCCCTGGGCGCGGATGTCGGCGGGCACGCGCTCGAGGGCCATCACCGCGACGGCGCCGGCGTCCTCGGCGATCTTCGCCTGCTCGGGCGTGACGACGTCCATGATCACGCCGCCCTTGAGCATCTCGGCCATGCCGCGCTTGACGCGCGAGGTGCCGGTCTCGGGGGAGATCTGGGGGACCGAGGAGGGGATGTCAGCCATGGCCGCATCGTACGTCCGGGCCGCGCCCGTCAGGCACCGGGGATCTGCTCCTCGGGGGATTTCCCGGCTGCCTCGGCGAGCGCCTGCCGGCGCACCTTCAGCACGCGCAGGACGACCGTCTGGGTGTTGGCCAGGGCGAGCGCCCACAGCGCGACGTAGATCAGGACCGGGAGGTCGAACAGCCCGCTCAGGCCGGTCGCCACCAGGATCAGGACGAGACGGTCCGCCCGTTCCGCGAGTCCGCCCCTCGCGTCCATCCCGAGCGACTCGGCCCTGGCCCGCGCGTAGGAGGTCACGGCGCCCATCACCAGGCAGTACAGCGAGAGGCACAGGTAGAGGTAGTTGTCCCCCGGGCCGGCGTAGTAGAGCACCAGTCCGCCGAAGATCGCGCCGTCACCGATGCGGTCCAGCGTGGAGTCGAAGAAGGCGCCGAACTTCGAGCCCGACCCGATGCGTCGGGCCATCGCCCCGTCGATCAGGTCGCTGAACACGAACGCGGTGATCACCAGCACGCCGATGAGCAGCTCGCCCTGGGGGAAGAAGACGAGCGCTCCCGCGGACACCCCGATCGTGCCCACGAGCGTGACCGCGTCGGGGCTGACACCGAGCTTGATGAAGAGGTTGACGAACGGCGCCAGCATGACGCCCTGCCAAAAGCTCTTGAACCTGTCCAACATGACGCGAGGAGGCTACCGCCCGGTGAGGTCCGCCCCGGGGAGCAGGGGCGTACGGTCAGGACACAGGGCCATTCAGGCCCTACACCAGAGGACCCTCGATGAGCGACAAGTCGCCCCGTCAGAGCATGACCAAGAAGTCCGGCAAGTCCATCAAGGAGAAGCGCGCCGCGAAGCGGGGCGCGGCCCAGGACACGCTGATCACCTCCAGGGAAGCGGTCAAGGGCAAGAAGCGGTGACGATGGCTCCCCTGACGCCACCGTTGTCCCTGGGGGTCATCGGTTCCTCGGCCAAGGAGAACGAGCAGCGACTGCCGCTCCACCCCGAGCACCTGGACCGGATCCCGGAGGAGCTGCGTCGGCGGATCACCCTGGAGCACGGCTTCGGCGAGCGTTTCCGGTACGCCGACAGCGACCTCGCCGGGCACGTCGCAGGATTCGCCAGCCGCGAGGAGATCCTGGCCACCTCGGACGTGGTCGTGCTGCCCAAGCCGCAGCTCGAGGACGTGGACGCCATGCACGCGGGTCAGGTCCTGTGGGGCTGGCCGCACCTCGTCCAGGACCCGGCCATGACCCAGCTGGCGATCGACCGCGGGCTGACGATGATCGCGTTCGAGGTGATGAACCACTGGACGGTCGACGGCTCGGTCGGGCTGCACGTGTTCCACAAGAACAACGAGCTCGCCGGGTACTGCTCGGTGCTGCAGGCACTCGAGCTGACCGGCACGACGGGCGACTACGGTCGCCGGCTGAGCGCGGTCGTGATCGGTTTCGGGGCAACGGCACGTGGTGCCGTCACGGCGTTGAACGCCCACGGGATCCACGAGGTCGCGGTGCTGACCAACCGTGGCGTGGCTGCCGTCGGCTCACCGATCCACTCGGTGCGGATCCGCCAGTTCGACCACGACCCGGAGCCACCCCACCTGAGCCACGTGATCACGGAGCGGGGTCGCGTGCCCCTGGCGGGCTACCTGGCCGAGAACGACATCGTGGTGAACTGCACGCTGCAGGACACCGATGCGCCGCTCACCTTCCTCGACGTGGCCGACGTCGCGCAGTTCCGGCGAGGCAGCCTGGTCGTCGACGTCTCGTGCGACGAGGGCATGGGCTTCGAGTGGGCCAGGCCCACGACCTTCGACGACCCGATGTTCACCGTCGAGGACACGATCGACTACTACGCGGTCGACCACAGCCCGTCGTACCTGTGGAACTCGGCGACCTGGGAGAACAGCGAGGCGTTGCTGCCGTTCCTGCCGGTCGTGCTCGCCGGCCCGGACTCCTGGGACGCGAACGAGACGATCAGCCGGGCGATCGAGGTGCGTGACGGCGTGATCCAGAACCCCGCGATCCTGCGCTTCCAGGGACGCGCGGCCGAGCACCCGCACCGGGTGGGCGCGTCGGAGACAGCAGCGGAGGCCGCAGTCAGCTGAGCTGCTCCCAGGATCCCGCGAGCAGCTCGCGCGTGTCGGTGAGCAGCTCGGGAAGCGTCTTGGTCTCGGCGATGATCGGCATGAAGTTCTGGTCGCCGAGCCAGCGCGGTACGACGTGCTGGTGCAGGTGGGCTGCGATGCCCGCGCCGGCGACCGCGCCCTGGTTCATCCCGATGTTGAAGCCCTGGACGGCCGAGACCCGGCGCAGCGTGTGCATGGCCTCCTTGGTCAGCACCCCGATCTCCTCGGCCTCCTCGGCCGTGGTCTCGGTGTAGTCGGCGATGTGGCGGTAGGGGCACACCATCAGGTGCCCGGGCGCGTAGGGGTAGAGGTTGAGCACGGCGTACGAGACCTCGCCCCGGCGTACGACGAGACCCTCGGCGTCCGCGAGCGAGGGGATCCGGCAGAACGGGCACTCCCCCGCGCTGTCGTCGCTCGGCTTGCTCTCCCCGCGGATGTAGGCCATCCGGTGCGGGGTCCACAGCCGGTCGAGCGCATCGGGCGCACCGATGCCGTCCTGGTGGAGCGACTCGCTCACACCTGCACCCGCGTGGTGACGGCCTGGAGCACCCGGGCGATCGCCTCGTCCACCGGCACACCGTTGTCCTGGCGTCCGTCGCGGTAGCGGAAGCTGACCGCGCCGGCCTCGATGTCCTGGTCGCCGGCGATCACCATGAACGGCACCTTCTGCAGCTGGGCGTTGCGGATCTTCTTCTGCATCCGCTCGTCGGACTCGTCGACCTCCACCCGGAGTCCCTCGAGCTGCATCCGCCGGGCGACGTCGTAGAGGTAGTCGTTGTGGCGCTCCGCGATCGGGATGCCCTGCACCTGCACCGGAGCCAGCCACGGGGGGAACGCGCCGGCGTAGTGCTCCACGAGCACGCCGAAGAAGCGCTCGATCGAGCCGAACTTGGCGGAGTGGATCATCACCGGCTGCTGCCGGCTGCCGTCGGCCGCCTGGTAGGCGAGCTCGAAGCCCTTGGGCTGGTTGAAGTCGTACTGGATGGTCGACATCTGCCACGTGCGCCCGATCGCGTCGCGCGACTGCACCGAGATCTTCGGGCCGTAGAACGCGGCACCTCCGGGGTCGGCCACCAGCTCGAGCCCGGAGTCGAGGGCGGCCTTCTCCAGCACCGCCGTCGCGACCGCCCACTCCTCCTCCGAGCCGACGAACTTCTCCGGCCTGGAGTCGTCGCGGGTGGAGAGCTCGAGGTAGTAGTCGTCGAGACCGAAGTCACGCAGCAGGCTCAGCACGAACTCGAGCAGGTGCTTGATCTCGCCGGGCGCCTGCTCGGGGGTGACGTAGGAGTGCGAGTCGTCCTGGGTCATGCCACGCACGCGGGTCAGGCCGTGCACCACGCCCGACTTCTCGTAGCGGTAGACCGAGCCGAACTCGAAGAGCCGCAGCGGCAGCTCACGGTAGGACCGCCCGCGCGACCTGAAGATCAGGTTGTGCATCGGGCAGTTCATCGCCTTGAGGTAGTAGTTCGCGCCCTCGAACTCCATCGGCGGGAACATCGTGTCGGCGTAGTAAGGGAGGTGTCCCGAGGTGTGGAAGAGCCCCTCCTTGGAGATGTGCGGCGTCCCGACGTACTGGAAGCCCTCCTCGATGTGGCGCTGCCGGACGTAGTCCTCCATCACCCGCTTGATCACGCCACCCTTGGGGTGGAAGACCACCAGTCCCGAGCCGATCTCGTCGGGGAAGCTGAACAGGTCGAGGTCGCGGCCGAGCTTGCGGTGGTCCCGTCGCTCCGCCTCCTCGAGCCGGTGGAGGTGCTCCGCGAGCGCCTCCTTGCTCTCCCAGGCCGTGCCGTAGATGCGTTGCAGCTGCTTGTTCTTCTCGTCGCCGCGCCAGTACGCCGCAGCCGAACGCATCAGCTTGAACGCAGGGATCCGCTTCGTCGTCGGCAGGTGCGGTCCGCGGCACAGGTCGCTCCAGGCCACGTCGCCGGATCGGCCGATGTTGTCGTAGATGGTCAGCTCGCCGGCGCCGACCTCCGCGCTCGCACCCTCGGCAGCCTCGGCGGCTGCGCCCTTCAGGCCGATCAGCTCGAGCTTGTAGGGCTCGGCGGCCAGCTCCGCGCGAGCATCGTCGTCTGCGATCGCCCGTCGCTGGAAGCGCTGGTTGTCCTTGATGATCTTGCGCATCCGGGTCTCGATCTTCTCGAGGTCCTCGGGCACGAACGGCGTCTCGACGTCGAAGTCGTAGTAGAAGCCGTTCTCGATCGGCGGGCCGATGCCGAGCCTGGCGTCCGGGAAGAGGTCCTGCACCGCCTGCGCCATCACGTGCGCGGTGGAGTGCCGCAGGATGTCGTGACCGTCCCGGCTGTCGATGGCCACCGACTCGACCTCGTCACCGTCGGACAGCTCGTGGGCGAGGTCGCGCAGGACACCGCCGACCCGTACGGCGATGACGTCGGGGTCGTCCCGGAAGAGCTCCCAGGCCTTGGTGCCGGTCGTCACCGTCTGGTCCTGACGCGCGTCGGCGTGGACGAGGGCGACGTTGATGTCGGACACGAGGTGGGCTCCTGGGTGATGGTGGGACGGGCCTCCCGATCGTAGCGAGGGAGCAGCGCGGCGACGTACCCGGTTTCGCCCGGATTGACGGTCGGACGTGGGCTAGACAGCGAAATCCAATCACCCCAAACCGAACGTATGCTCCAGAAGCGGCTTCAGACATTCGGAATACGGGCCCTCGCGTTGGACGAGGACCAGGTGTCGGTGCGGTACCGCTGATCGTCCGGGAAGGACGTCATGAAGCCGGCATTCGATCGAGACGAGCTGCTGACAGCCACACAGCGTGGCGGCCCTGCTGCTCGTGCGGGCCGAAGACCCTGTTCCTGGTGGGCGAGGTCGGGTCGGCTCGTGTTCAGCCGCACATCGGGCCCGCCGACCTGGCGCCACCTGGACCACGAGCTCGCCGCCGAGCCCGACCTCACGCCGGAGCCGCCAAGCTCGATGGTCGAGTTCTCGACTGCCGACCTCGACGATCGAGGAAGCGGTCGTGACCGACGCCGATCGAGCCGCGACCGCCGCGGCGGTCGTCGCCACCGCAGCAGAGCAGGCACGTGCCGCTCGCCAGCATGCCGCCGGGAAGGCGGCGCAGGCGGTGGCCCGTGAGGCCGTGCGCACGGCCCGAAGGGTGCAGATCCGGGCCCAGTCCGCCGTCGCGCAGGTGGCCGACGCAGCGGACCAGGCGGCGGTGGAGCTGGCCGCCGCGACCACGCCCGGCAACGAACACGAGGCCGCCCAGGTCGCCACCCTGCTCGCGGCGATCACCGAAGCCGCTGCCAGGGCCACGGCCCAGGAGACCGAGCGCGCTGCCGCGACCGTCGCCAGGGACGTCGAGGCCGCCGCGGCCCAGATCGCGCGGATGGTGGCGGCCACCGACGACGCCTTCGCGCACCGGGTCAGCGACGCTGCCGAGGCGCTCGAGTCGGTGGGCGCGGCGGCGTCCGAGCGAGTGACCGACGCCTGAGACAACCAGGCCACTGGATCGGTTGAGGCAGGACTTGGCCAATGCACAGGCGGACACCTTCATCTGTACTTGGAACACGAGCGGCAGCGGCATGGACCGGCTGGACCCTCGCGTCGGTGACACCGGCTGAGCACGACAAGCCGTTTGGCTATGGCCTCAAACCGCCACGGCTACCGTGGCCCCGCTTCCTCTCCCCCACCCTCCTCGTGAACAAATCCGCGCCAGGTCGCCGACGTGTCCCCGTGTCGCGCACCGGGTCTGCCTCGTTGGCACGGCATGGGGGATTTTTCGGATCAGCTTGATCAGTGTCCGGTGTGCCTTCACTTTTCGGTGATTGGGGGCGTGTGCAGGTGGCCGCGCTGCTACATGCACGAGCATGATGACCACACCTCCGGCAGGTTCAAGCGGAAACCGTAGGACCGGCACGGTGTGAGCCTCGCTCGGCTCGCCAGGACGGGCACCAAAACGGCCGTACGGCGACCGAGACGGCCGGGACTGCCGGGAGGACGCCAGAAAGCCGCCGCGCGCGAACATGGACGCGCCAGTCACCACACGCGAGACGGCTCCGACTCGTCGTCCGGCATGGCGGCTTTCGCCTCGCGCCCGTCGTGCGGCCCGCATCGAACAGGAGGAGTGTTCGGGCATGAGCTCGCAATCCTCGCCGCCGGTCGGCGTGAGAGCGCTGGCCATGCGTCCATGATGCGCGACTGTCGCGCGCCGGAAGCGGCTCGGAGGGGCGCCAGGACGCTAGCGTCCCGCTGGTGGCCCACGCTTGAACGTCTGGACGCTCACGACCGGGCGGCGCAGACTTGATCATGGACAAGTCATGGAAGTGCCGTATTGGTTGGCACGCATTTGTTCGGCGACCCAACGACAACGACCCGAACCACAAGATGTGTGCGCGTTGCCACAAGTGGCGCAACTTTGGCGGACTCTGGGGCGGCATTGCCAACGGAACCGGCTGAGTCTGTGTCCCTTGGATGATGCGCCCGCTCGTGGTGAGCGCGCGATCCGACGAGCTACGGAGCGCACGTGCACACCGCGCCGGCCGTTCATGTCGCCGGCTGTCCTAGACGGTTGGATCACGCCTAGCGGTTTGGCACGTATCTGGCACGAGCCGTGATCGAAAACCAAAAAGTGCGTCTGCGCTGCGGTGTCTCTGGTGGGCGATACTGGGTTCGAACCAGTGACCTCTTCGGTGTGAACGAAGCGCGCTACCACTGCGCCAATCGCCCCGCATGCGGGTCCTGCGTGATGCGCCGAAACCCTAGCGCAGGTCGACCCGCCGTCCTAAACGCCCCTGGGTGTGCTGCGCGGTGGCCCCGGGCGTCGCTCGGGCGCGGTGCTTATAGAGGGAAGGCGCCGACAAGTCATCTTCTGGTCCAGATCTGACTAGACCACTGACGGTCCAAAATAGACCAGCAGCCTGAGAAACCTAGACCAGTCAGGGGATATAAAGGATATTTCGCCCCTTCCACTGTCAGGAACCCCGCCGGATGCGCAAACTCATCTCATCGCGTGGAGGGCGCGAAGGGATCTCTGGAGGGGGATCCTGAGGGAACTAGGGGAGAAAACGATGAAGCAGACGAAGACCGGACAGGTCATCACCGAGAACGTCGAACTGGAGTTCGTCGACCCGCAGGGCGAGTCAACTTCGATCGACGCGGACCTGGTCTTCGACCCGGCCGATCCTTACGCCGTCACCATGGTCTTCCGGACCGGCGCACAGGACGTCCTCTGGACATTCGGCCGGGAACTGCTCGTCAACGGGCTCTACGAGCCCACCGGGGACGGCGACGTTCACGTCTGGCCGTGCCTGAGCTCCGACGGCAGCGCCGTCGTGATCATCGAGCTCTGCTCCCCCGACGGCGAGCTGCTCGTCCAGACCGGATCGCGCAGCGTCACCCGATTCGTGACCACGATGCTCGAGTCGGTGCCCGACGGCCAGGAGAGCGCCTTCGTCGACTTCGACGACGAGCTCGCCGAGATCCTCAGCGCCTGACCTGAGACTCGACGGACCGGCCCTCACGGGTCGGCATCCTCGGCCTCCCTGGTCGACCAGAGGTCCATCAGCTCGCGCGTGACCGGACCTGGCGCCACCAGCTCACGGTCATCGCACCGATGGACACCCTGGACGTCGCGGGTGGTCGAGAGCAGGAAGATCTCCTCCGCTGAGTCGAGCACCTCGATCGGCTCGTCGACCTCGACCACGTCGCCCCACTCCACGAGCAGAGCTCGCGTGACACCGGCCAGACACCCCGCCCCCAAGGTCGGCGTACGCACCTCACCGTCGACGACGTACCCGACGTTCGACCCTGTGCCCTCACACAGGTGCCCGGCCAGGTTCGCGAACACTGCCTCGGTGGCCCCGACCTTGGCTGCCTCCGCCAGGGCGACCACGTTCTCGGCGTACGACGTGGACTTCACGCCGGCCAGGGCCCCGCGCTCGTTGCGGGGCCAGGGCACCCGGGCCACTGCGGTGGTCTCCGGGGCCGGTTCCATGGACGCCGCCACGACCACCGTCGTCGGGGTGGCGTCTCCCCTGCCGGAGCCCAGCGGCGACGGCCCACCGGTGTAGGTGATCCGGATGCGGCCCAGGGACAACCGCTCGAGGGCGAGCACGTCGGCGACCGCCCTCCGCAGGACCTCGAGGTCCGGGTCCGGAAGCCCGAGGGCGCTTGCCGAGCGTCGCATCCTCGCCAGGTGTCGGGTCAACGCGAACGGCTGCCCGTCGACCACCTTGATGGCCTCGAAGACACCGTCGCCGACCGTGAACCCATGGTCAGTGACACCGATCGCAGCAGCTCCCGGGTCCGAGAGAATCTGGCCGTTCACCCACGCCTGCATGGGCTCGACATTAGCCCCCGGAGACAGGGGTTTCCCGGTGTCCGGCACGCATGGGAAGGCCCGAGTTTGTACCGGTCCCCTCTTCCGCTATGGTTTCCTTCGCACCGCGGGAAGCCGGGGTTGCAGGCGGACGTAGCTCAGTTGGTAGAGCGCAACCTTGCCAAGGTTGAGGTCGCGAGTTCGAGCCTCGTCGTCCGCTCGGAGAGAAGCCCCGTCTTGTCTGGGCCTCCACGGTGGGTTGGCCGAGAGGCGAGGCAACGGACTGCAAATCCGTCTACACGGGTTCAAATCCCGTACCCACCTCGAACTCAATAGCTAGGGCGATTGGCGCAGCGGTAGCGCGCTTCCTTGACACGGAAGAGGTCACTGGTTCAAACCCAGTATCGCCCACCAGAGAAACAGCCCCTGACCTGCAGCAACGCAGGATCAGGGGCTGACTTGTACTCGGCACGTGTCCAATACGTGTCCAAGCGGCCTCGCTTCACTGGGAGTTAACGCCATGACCATCAGCCGATGCAGACCACCGACACCGGCTGCGCGACAAGCTCGCCGAGCAGTTCCCCGACCTGAGCGTCAGCGTCGAGCTCCGCGACCGGACCTTCTACGTCGAGGCGGTGCCGGCATGAGCACCACGTCCGAAGGTATCGAGTGGGCCGACGTCGTCGCGACGGATGTGGTAGCCGATAGTCGCCAGGGAAAGATCACCGTGACACGTGCCCGCTCGGCGATCGCTGGCGACCTCGTGGCCGTCAGTCGTGGGCCGGAACTGTCTTGCTCACACGCGGGGCGACCGATCTCGCGGAGGTACTGAACAAGGTCTCCGGCATGGCGAGCGCGCCACGCACCGCCTGCGACCTCGCCGAGGCCGTGCGCCAGGGCATGGCGCACAGGGGCCAGAGTGTTCGGGCGGTCAGCAAGATCACGGGAATCAGCCGCTACCGGCTCGGCCTGCTGCTCTCGGGCGAGCGGGCCATGACTCAGGAGGAGCTCAAGGCGATCTCGCTTCAGCACGCTGTCTGAACAGCGAGCAACCGCCCCCGACATCGGCGGGTGTCGGGGCGGTTGTCGTCGGCAGGAGCTGCCCCCCGCGGGCCTGATCGGCACTGCTCCTGCCTCAGCAAGATGTTGCCCGTTTCTCGCTTCCCCACACTCTTGTCTAGACCCCCCGACGAGACATCCCCCTCAAGAGGCGTCGGTTCAATCCGTACTGAACGGATTAGGTGCACAACGCAACCGCCCCGGCCTCTCGGGCAGCCGGAGCGGTTGTTTGGCAGGACCCCCCGCGGTCACCCAGTGGAATACCGCTCCTCCACGAAGGCCGGATAGTCCCCCTCATCGCACCTTCGGCAGTTGTCAAGACCTCACGGCCCCGACGACGGGTGCAAACTGTCGGAGAGCAGTCATCTCGCGCGGCTGAGTCCCCCCCGTCTCCGTGCGCGGGATGGCTGTTTCGCGCTGGGCGGCGGATCACAGATCACGGCCGGCGCGGCGGGCGTGGCAGAACCGCCTCGGGTTCTATGCCCCCCACCCGAGACGGTTCTAGCCGGAATCTAGTCCCGCAATCCGCCCGGCGTACCGTAATCGGCTGGGAATGGCCCTCCGTATGAGACGACCTAGTGAGGCCGTCTGGACCGGGGCTGATTGTCGTGTCGACCGAGTGGTTACGGGTCGGAATACTTCATCCAGCAGTCACCCGGGGGCGGATTGCGTGGGCCCCCCGCCGGTAATCCTTCTCCGGGTGGCTGCCCAGGCGTCCTGCCTACACGCTCGTCTGAATAGATAGCAACCGCCCCGGCATCCGTGATGCCGGGGCGGTTGTCTGCGGGGAAGGGCTTAGCCCGTCGGGACGATGGGGTTGTCGGAGCAGTTGGTCCTCACGAACCACGCGAACTCGCGCACGGTGACCTTCTCGCCGAACAGGGCCACTGCCTCCGGGAACCCGGCGTCAACCAGCTCCTGAAGGCCAGCCGCACGCTCCTTTGGGGTCAGCTTGTGATCGCTCGACCCGTGGCTGATCCGCTGGCCGAAGCAGTTCGGCGTGCCTGGCACGCCGACCGTATCCGCAGTGGCGGTTGGTGCAGAGCCGATCACGAGAGCTGTGACGGCGACCGCCGGAATGAGCAGGGCTTTGAATCGCATTGGTGGACTCCCCTCGAGTGCGGCCCGCCCCCTCTAGGCGGTCGCGGACACTCACGGTGCCACGTAGCGCTCCAGCCGCTCTAGGTCGGACTAGGCCGCGCCGCAGGAGGGGTAGCGCCGGGACGGTTCTGCATGTAAACGCTCTCTGTTGTAGGAGCGGTCCATAGTGTCGCGCCGCACATCGTCCTCGTGGAACGTATCTAGCTCGGTCTCACCGATGCCGCGGTGCCAGCTGCAGTTCGCCCACCGGCCTGACGGGCTCATCGACCAGGAGCGCACCTCGGCCGGGTACCACTCGTCTGCCACGCGGACCTCGACGTCGGGGCGCTCACCCGGTGGGTAGACGCGGAAGTCGGGTGGTTCGCTCATGCTTCGAGCGTGGCAGCGGGTACCGACAACCGCTAGTTCGGCCTTGGCGAACTGTTGATAAGCAAGGTGGACTGCGGGTGGATCAGACCTTGGCGCAGGTGGTGCTGCCGTACGCGCCGACCTTGGTCTTGTCCCCGGCGATCGTGGCCAGGGCCTTGCCCTTGACGCCCGCGTGCGTGGCGCCGGAGACGCACTCGCGTGGTGGGCCGCACGTCGCCCTGGGCACGCCCTACTACGTCGACTCGGTGATCTACCTCGTCTGCTGTGCGGGCTGCTGACCTGGTGGCACCGCAGCGAGGGCAGCCTGTCCGTGCACTCGATCACCACGGCCCGTCGGGAACGCTTCTACTGGGGAACGGTCCTGCTCACCTTCGGCCTCGGTACGGCGGTGGGCGACACCACCGCGATCAACATGGGCCTCGGTTTCGCGTGGTCGATCGCACTTTTCGGCGTACTGATCCTGATCCCGTTCGGCCTCTGGCGCGCCGGCCTCAACGCCACCATCGCGTTCTGGGCGTCGTATGTGCTGACCCGCCCGCTGGGTGCCTCCGTGGCCGACTGGCTGGGCAAGAAGCCGGCAGCAGGCGGCCTCGGCTGGGGCGACGGCACCGTGACCGCCCTGGGGCTGGCGATCTTCGCGGCGCTGGTGCTCTACCTGGCACTCACCACGCCGACGTGGAGGGCGCGCACGCCCTCCACGTGCACGACAGCTCACCGGTCAGGGAACCCGACCCGGTCCTCGACTGAGCGACAGCCGTGGTGGGCCTGATCCTGATCCTGCCCGTTCTCTTCGAGCTGGTCCTGCCGAGCTGGGGCACCTACATCGCGGCGTACCTCCCGACGGGCGCCGGGACGAGCTTCTCGACCAACCTGGCGCAGCCCCACGCCCTCTCGCCCTGGGTCGGGATCGGGATCGGTGTGATGGTCGCGTGGGTCGTCGTCGGCCTGACCGTCGCCTCTGTGGTCCTGCGTCGCCGCGACGCCTGACGATCCCACCCTGCGGCCGAGAACACCCGCGGGGCGACCCGACCAGTCAGGTTCTCGGCAGGGACGGTGCGCGACCCTCGATCCATCGAGTCGAGGAGTCATCAATGAGTGGGATGCGGCGTCCTGCGTGGGACAGCCCACCGCATCGCCGGGGACGACCCCACCCGTCACCGGGACGACTCCGGGCGGCCGTGACTCCCCCGTCGGGGACGTAGCGATGACCATCGCGGAGGCGAGGACCGCGCCTCGTCCACACAGCACGCGACCACTGGCCAGCCGGACGCGAGGGTGGGCCGGCTGGGCGTGGAAGTCGGCGTTCGTCGGCACACTCCTCTGTGGTGGGTTGTGGACCGCGACCCACGGGGTGGCCGGCGCTGCCTGGGCTGACGTACTCACCGTGCTGCGCACGCTGCACGCTCGCCAACTGCTGGGCCTGACAGCAATCTGGCTCGGTGGCCTGGGGGTCTACGCCATCGTCTTGTCGGCGGCCCTTCCGGGTCTCGGTGTACGTCGGAGCCTGTTGCTCAACCTGAGCGGCAGCGCGGTCGCCAACGTGATCCCGTTCGGCGGCGCAGTCGCCACCGGGTTGAACTGGCGCATGGTGCGCACCTGGGGACACACCAACCTGGCCTTCGCGACGTTCTGTGTCCTGACCAACGCCTTGGACGTGGCCACCAAGCTCGTCCTGCCCGGGGTCGCCGTCATCGGCCTCACGGTGGCAGCGGCACACGTCCCCACGGCCTTGTGGGCAGTGGCCCTGACCTGTGCCGCGGTCGTGCTGATCGTCGGAGTGGTCCAGGGCCTGGTGACCGGATCTGGTCCCTCGGACGCGTACTCGGACACCTCAGCGCTCGGTGTCCCCCGGTCTCGATCGAGCAGGGTGTCGGCGCACCTGCGCCAGACCGTGCTCAGCACTCGGGGGCTGCTGTTCGATCGCTGGGGTCGTCTGGTGCCCGCGAGCATCGCCTACGTGGCGGCCCAGGTAGCCCTCCTGGCCTTCAGCCTCCGGGCAGTCGGCCTGCACGCTCCCCTGACCATCGTGCTCATGGCGGCCGCCATCGAACGCGTCAGCAGCCTTGTTCCGCTGACGCCGGGTGGTGCAGGGTTCGCCGAGATCGGAACCATCGCCTGGCTGGTCGCCAACGGCCTGGACCCTGTCGAGGTGGTCGCCGGCGTTCTTGTCTACCGTTTCTTCCTGATCGCGATGGAGGTCCCGCTCGGCGGCCTGCTGCTGGCCGTGTGGGCATGGTTCCAGCGTTCACCGCGTACGCCGCTGGGACCGGTCAGATGAGGATTCTGCACCTCACCGACCACTACCTGCCGGTCCTCGGCGGCATCGAGACGCACGTCGGCGGACTGGCGCAGCGACAGCAAGAGCGCGGCGACGACGTCACCGTCCTGACGTCGACCCCGGGTGGAAGCGCGGAAGGCGCGGGTGCCGTTCGCGTCGTCCGCTCCCGGTCGTTCCGGGAGGCCGCGTCCTTCGACCTCCGTCCGTTCGACATCGTTCACGCGCACGTGTCCGTCGTCGCGCCGTTCTCCGCGCCCCTGGCAGCCATGGCAGCGCGGGCCGAGGTGCCGACGGTCGTGACGGTGCACTCGATGTGGAACGGGATGGGTCCGTTGCCCGGCCTGGCCGCCGCAGTCGCCGGGCTGCGCAGCGCACCGGTGGCGTGGACGGCCGTGAGCCGCGTGGCCGCCACCCGGCTCGCACCCCAGCTTCCCGGCGGGACCCAGGTCTCGGTGCTGCCGAACGCCGTCGACGTCCCAGCGCGCCGCCGCACACCATCGACCCGACCCGATGGCCTGGTGCAGCTCATCAGCACGATGCGTCTTGCCCGCCGGAAGCGGCCGGTTCAGCTGGTCCGGATGTTCAGGGACCTGCAGGACCAGGTGGAGGTCCCACTGCACCTGACGATCGTGGGCGACGGCCCCCTGCTCGGCCGAGTCCGGCACGAGCTTGCCCGGACAGGGCTCGAGGGGTCCGTGACGCTGACCGGCCGGGTGGAGCCATCGACCGTGGTGTCGCTCCTGACGTCCTCGGATCTCTACGTCGCTCCGTCGATCAGGGAGTCGTTCGGGCTGGCAGCACTCGAGGCCAGGTGTGTGGGCCTACCCGTCGTGGGCCATGCCGTGAGCGGCCTCACGGACTTCATCCGAACCGGCGTCGACGGATTCCTGGGTGACTCCGACGCGGCCATCGTGGCGGCACTGGCTCGTCTCGTCACCGACGAGGCCCTGCGCTGGCAGACCGCCGAGCACAACCGGACGGTCGGCACGGAGATGACCTGGTCTAACAGCCTCGGTCGTCACGACCGGATCTACACCGTCGCGGCAACCCGAGGAGCGTCCTCGCCGTCGCCGGGCACCGGAGAGGCAGCTGCCGACAGCGTGCGGGCCTGACGCCGGCGCAGCACCTCGATGACCGCGGGAATGATCGAGACTCCGGCGATCGAGATCGTGATCAGCTCGATGTGTGCGGCCACGAAGGTGATCCCGCCGAAGAAATAGCCCACCGTGACGATCCCGACGGCCCAGACGAGAGCACCGACGAGGTTGAGCAGGGTGAAGGCGCGGTGCGACATCTTGCCGACTCCGGCCACGACCGGGATGAACGTGCGCACGACGGGCACGAAACGTCCCAGGATCACGGCGAGTGCCCCGCGCTTCGCGAAGAACGCCTGTGCACGCTCGGCGTTCTCATGGCGGAAGAGCCTCGAGTCGGGTCTCGAGAAGACCGCCGGCCCGTAGCGACGTCCGATCAGGTAACCCAGCTGATCGCCGGCGACTGCTGCCGCGAACACGCCCAGGGTCAGCACCCAGAACGGCAGTGCGATCACGTGGGAGGCGACCAGGGCACCGGCGAGGAAGAGCAGGGAGTCCCCCGGCAGGAAGAACCCCAGCAGCAGCCCGGTCTCGACGAACACGACCGCCATCACCAGGAAGATGGCCAAAGGACCGAGTTGGTAGAGCAAGGGCGTCAGGAGTGCGATCACGGCTTGACCGTAGGTCCGCTCACCTGACCGGCGCCTGACTGCTTGCGTCCTGACCACCGTGCTCCGAGGACGGAGACGCCGACCGCCACCAGGACGGCGACGAGCAGGATCCCGCTGGCGGCGTTGGTCCCCAGACCCAGGCCCCCGTGCCCGGGCGTCGACGTCAGGAAGTCACCGAGGGAGGAACCCAGCGACCGGGTCACGACGTACGCCGCCCAGAAGGACATCACCGCGTTCAGCCGCAGCCAGTGATGCGCACACGCGGTAATGGCCAGCACGGCCGCGAAGGCGAGCCCGGCTAACGCATGGCCCAACGTCAGTGTCTTCGCGACGAGGTCACCCACCGACACCCCCAGCGAGAAGGCCGACAGCACCACGAGCCAGTGCCAGGCCTCACCCCTGCGGGTGCACACTGCATGGATGGACACCGTGTGCTCGGTGCAGTACCAGCCCACGAACGCCGCGACCAGCGCCGCCCCGAACAGTCCGGTGGCGGTCCAGCGACCAAGCGTCAGGTTGTCGACGAGGTCATCTGAGACGAGGGTGCCCAGCACGCTGACCGTGAACACTGCGAGCCAGTAGCTGCCGGGCACGTAGTGGCCGGTGGAGAGCTGCCACAGCAGGCTGGACGTGGCGATCAGGGCCATGATCGCCGTCGTGGCCGACATCCCCAGCCCGAGGTTCGACCCGACACCGGCGGACACGGAGTCGGCCACGGTCGCACCGACGATGGCCGAGAGGATCGTGAGAGTCCAGAAGGGCAGCGACACCTCCGGCACCTTGCTCCGGAGCGAGCGCGTCCACGGGTGGCCGTTGGAGAGCGACGCAATGACCGTTGCGCCGCGGAGGGGTTCGTCCCCGGAGGGCCGGGTGGTCATGGCGGCAGCATGCAGTCGCCCACCTGCCCGCAACCTGACTGCCGGGGCTCACGGCCGCGGCAGGGTCAGCGTGAAGCTGGTGGGGTTGCGTTCGGAGGTCACCGTGACGTCGCCGCCGAGAGTGCGGGCCACTCGTCGTGCCAGTGCCAGTCCCAGACCGGCGCCGGTGCTGTCGGCGGCGCGGGCACCCGCTGCGAACAGGAGCTCCGGGTCGCCACCGTCCGACGGGAGGCCGGGTCCGTCGTCGGAGATGGTGATGCCGACCGCCCGCGGGCTGTCTCCCACGGTGATGGTCACCTGCTCCACGGCGTGCTGCACGGCATTCTCGATCAAGGGTGAGAGTGCTCGCACCGCGTTCTCGGTGGTCGCGTGGACCCTGAGCTCGTCCGAAGCACGGTCCTCCCGGCGGATCTCGATGGCCTCTTCGCGCGGGCTCCTGCCGGCGAGTGCGGCCGAGACGATGTCCGTGACCGTGGTGCGCGTCGAGACGTGCTCCTCCTCGCCACGAGCGATCGCCAGCAGGGTCGTGATGGTGGTGCTCATCTGGTCGACGAGCGAGACGACTCGGTGCAGCCGCTCGCGGGTACCGGGCTCGGCCGAGGACATCAGCGCGAGCTCCGCCTCCCCACGGATGCCGGTCAGCGGCGTACGCAGCTCGTGGGCCAGCTCGGAGGTCAGCCTCTGCTCCCCGCGCAAGGCACCCGCGACCCGGTCCAGGAGCACGTTGAGCGTCCGACCCAGATGCGCGATCTCGTTCTCGGACCCGCGGTCGTCGAAGCGGGCGTCGAGCTCCCGCTCGCTCCAGTCCTCGGCGAGTCCGGCCATCGCCTCGACCGGTGCCAGGGTCCGCGACATCGTCCAGGCCGCGATGGCAGTGGCCCCGGCCGTCACGACGAGACCCAGTGCCACCAGCCCGATCAGGACCTCGGTGCGGTTCGACTCATAGGGCTCCAGGCTCTCGGACACCACCAGGACCCCGGTTCCCGAATTCGACCCGCCGCGGATCGTGACCGGACCGGCGAGGTAGACGCGTTCGTGGTTGGTGACCAGCGTGGGCCTCGACACCGAGCCGAGCCTGTCCGCCACCGCCCGCACGCGTCGGCCCGCCTTGGGGCCTTCGATCAGGTTCCCGTCCTCGTCGTAGAGCCAGGTGCTGTCCTCGATCGCGTCCACGGAGCTCTCCACCGCCTGCGAGGGGGTGTTCTTCCCGCTCTCGACCGCGGATCGGGTGGTCTGGAACCGATCCGAGAGTGTCGCCTTCACGTTGCTCTTCGTGGCGCCGTTGAGGGAGAGCACGACCGTGCCGATCATCGCGCCCATGGCGAGCGCCGTGACCAGAGCAGTCGTCCAGATGATGCGGGCGCGAAGTCCTCGGCCCCGGGCACTCGTGAGGATGTTCACCGCACGACGAACCCGACTCCACGGACTGTCTCCAGGGCCACGGGTGAGCCGACGGCCTCCAGCTTGACCCGGAGCCGACGGATGAAGGAGTCGAGCGTGTTCTCGCTCACCATGGCACCGTCGGGCCACGCCGCGGCGACGGCGGCGCGCCGTCGGACGATGGTCCCGGGCTCAGCCACGAGCGAGGCCAGCAGCCGGAACTCGGTGGGAGTCAGCTGCACCTCGCCCTCGGCGTAGCGCACGGCGTGCCGATCCGGGTCGAGATGCAGACCCGAGACACCCTGCGGCGCGGGTCGGGTCCGCTTGTGCAGTGCACGGACACGCACCATCACCTCGGAGATCGAGAACGGTTTGGCGACGAAGTCGTCGCCCCCTGCGTTGAAACCCGCGATCTTGTCGTGCACGGCGTCCAGCGCCGTGAGAAAGAGCACCGGTGCGTGCTGGCCTTCGGCGCGCAGCGCCTGGCAGACGTCGCGACCGTCAGAGTCAGGCAGTCCGATGTCGATCACGAGAACGTCGATGCCGGCGCTGACGGGAAAGTTGTTCAGTGCCTCTCGGCCGTTGCGAGCAATGACGACGTCGTCACCGTTCATGCGGAACGCGTCGGTGAGCACCCGGCGTACTGACTCGTCGTCCTCGCAGATACCGATCTTGGTCACGCCGTCATCCTGCCTCACCCTGGGGTGGCGCACCCCGGACAGGAACTGATCCGGCCGAGGTGGTCAGGTTCTGATCAGGTCGAGCGCTGCACTCTCGAAGCATGGCAAAGACCGTCGTCACGATCCCCACCTACAACGAGGCCGAGGGGATCGTCGCCATGCTCGACGCGGTGCTGCGCGCGACACCTGAGGTGGACATCCTGGTCGTGGACGACAACAGCCCGGACGGGACCGCGAGCCTCGTCACGAGTCACCGCGAGTTCGGCCGTCGGCTCCATCTGCTGAGCCGGCCCGGGAAGGACGGCCTGGGCGCTGCCTACCGCGCAGGTTTCAGCTGGGCCCTTGCCGGCTCCTACGACGCCATCGTCCAGATGGACGCCGACCTCTCCCACCCGCCCGAGCGTGTTCCCGCGCTGCTGGCAGCACTCGAGCACGCGGACGTGGCGATCGGGTCCCGCTACGTGCCAGGCGGCGGAGTTCGCAACTGGCCGCTGCGACGCCGGGCAATCTCACGCGGGGGCAACCTGTACGTGCGACTGGTCCTGGGCATCCCCGTCCACGACGCGACCGCAGGTTTCAAGGCCTTCCGGCGGCACGCCCTGGAGTCGATCGGAGCGGTGCACTCGGAGTCCAACGGATACTGCTTCCAGATCGAGAACACCTGGCGCGCGAGCCGCCTCGGGCTGCGCATCGCGGAGGTCCCCATCACCTTCACCGACCGCACGCTCGGCACCTCGAAGATGACCAGCGACATCGTCCGCGAGGCGATGCTTCGTGTGCTGACCTGGCGCTGGCGCGAGCTGGCACACAGGCCGGTCGCCACGCCGAGCCAGCCCCGTGGGGGCAGGCGCGATGTTGCGGCTTGACCAGTTGCTGACGAAGCTCACCTCACCGGAGGTTGTCACCTTCCTCGCCGTCGGCGGGGTCGGGTACGTCGTCGACGTGACCTGCTTCAACCTGTTGCGAACCGAGTCGTTCTTGAGCGCCGTCGACCCGTCGTACGCGCGCGTCGCCGCGGTGGCCCTGGCGATGGTGGTGACGTACCTGGGAAACCGGCTGTTCACCTGGCGCGGCCAGCCCGACGGCGACAGGCGCCGCGAGATCGCCCTCTTCATCGTCTTCAACATGATCGGCCTCGGACTGTCCGTGGCCACCTTGGTGATCTCCCACGACCTGCTCCGCCTGACCAGCCCGCTGGCCGACAACATCTCGGCCAACGTGGTCGGTCTCGCCCTGGGAACGCTCTTCCGCTACTGGTCCTACAAGGAGTTCGTGTTCACGCAGTCGACGACCGTCGTCCCCTCGCCGCCGCCGCTACCAGTGCTCGCGCAGCGGCCCGACGAGCACGTCCGCGCCGAGCCAGCGAGCTAGCAGCAGGTCAGTCGCCTCGAGGGTGCCACGCCAGGAGCCCGGGGCCGATGTCCTGTCGGTGTCGTGAAGCAGCACGGTCCCCCCGGGCAGCACCGACCGGGAGACCGTCGCCACGATCGTCGCGGGTGTCGCGTGCCGGGACCAGTCCACCCCCCATGAGGACCACAGGACCGTCTGGAGGCCCGCCTTCCGCGCTGCGTACAGGCCCTCACCGGTCATCACGCCGTACGGCGGGCGATACCACGCCACCTCAGCGCCACTCACGTCCTCGATGACCTCGCGGCTGCGGACCAGGTCCTTGGCCAGACCGCCGGGTGTGCGCACCGCCAGGCAGTCGTGCTCCCAGCCATGCACGGCGAGCTCGTGGCCGGCCGACGCCATCTCCCGCACCAGTTGTGGCTCACGACGGACGTGCGAGGCAAGCAGGAAGAAGGTTGCCGAGACGCCGTGCTCGGCGAGCAGGTCCAGGAACAGCGGAGTCGTACGGCGATCCGGGCCGTCGTCGAAGGTCAGTGCCACGTGGTGACGTGGGCTGACCCCCGCCAGCCGCGGCAGGAACCTCCGCCGGAGCGGCGTGATGCACCCGACCGACGGCAGCAGGTGGCTCGCGGCAAGAGCCGTTCCCACGACCGCTCCGATCCTCAGCACCGAGCCGACACGGGCGTCTGTCATGCGATCAGCGAGGACACCGGGAAGAGTGCGTCCACGACGTCGGTGGCCGGCCACGACCACTCCGGCCACCTGGCTCGCGCGTTCAGCGCGGTCAGCAGCGAGCGACGCAGCCCTGCGCGCTCATGCACCCAGGGCGCGAGCCCGGACACGTCCAGTGCCGCCGCGTTCGTCTCACCGTGACCGGCGATGCAGCGGTAGGTGATGGTCGGGACCCGAGCAGCCCGCGCCTCGAGGGAGGTCATCCCTCCTGAGTTCTGGACCACGACATCCACCGCGTCCAGCACCCGCGGCATCGCGGACACCCACCCCAGTCCGATCAGTGCGGGGTGCCGACGAACGCGGCCAAGGAGTCGGGTGTTCGTGCCGCACAGCACCACGGGAGTGACCAGACCAGTGGTGGCCAGGTCGCACGCGGACTCGAAGAGCTGCCCGATGCCACGGGCACCGCCGGTCACCAGCGCAAGGTGTCGCTGGTCCGTTGGCAGACCCAGGTCACGCCGTGCCGCGCACTTGCCGTCCCGGGTGCCGGTCGCTGTCGCGAAGCAGGGACGCACAGCCGGGCTCACCACACGCGTCCCCCGAGCCCCGAGGCGGCGCGCCTGTCGCGCCGGGATGTCGTGGACGGCCAGATGGGTGTCGACACCGGGGTGAACCCAGAGCCGGTGCACGGACATGTCGGTCAGGTAGGTGGTGACCGGCACCGTCGTACGCCCTGTGGCGCGCAGGTGTCCCAGCGCCTGGCTCGGGAACGGATGCGTCGAGACGAAGTGATCAGGCGTGTCCGCGGCGATGTCGAGCAGGGCTGACTCCGTTGCCCGGAGAGCACGGGAGACGCCGCGCATGACCGAGTCGTGCCGGTCGATGGCCGCCAGGGTCCAGCGCCAGGTCGCCGGCATGGACTGGATCTGCGCGAGGTAGCCGGAGCGCAGCACTCGCCCCAGGTGGCCGGGCATGAGGTCCACGACGTCCCACGTCCTGGTGGCATAGCCGCGCGCATGGAGCTGATGGGCGATCGCCTCCGCGGCCACGTCGTGGCCGGCACCGAAGCTTCCCGAGACAATGTCGACACGGTGGGGTGCCGCCCGCTCAGAGAGGCGGACCGGGGGGTGACCGGAACTCATGTCGTCGTCGTCCTTCTGGGGTCGGCCGCGTACTGATCGGGGGATCGTGATCCCACAGTGGCCAGATGAACCTGCCCTTCACCTGACTGGTGGCTCCTGAGGTCAGCGGTCAGGATCTAGTCAGGTGGCCGACCCGAGGCTCGCCGCATGACGACTACCGAGGCAGTGAAGTCCCGCAGACGCCAGATGCTCAACAAGGTGCCCGAGGTCACCGTCTACTTCTGGGTCATCAAGATCCTGTGCACGACCGTCGGGGAGAGCTTCGCCGACTACGTCAACGAGACCCTGGGGTTCGGCCTCACCAACACGACGGTCGTGTTCTCGGCGGCTCTCGTCGTGGCGCTGGTCGTCCAGTTCCGAGCGGACCGCTACGTGCCGGGCATCTACTGGCTCGCCGTCGTGCTGATCAGCGTCGTCGGGACCCTGCTGACCGACAACCTCACCGATGCCCACGGAGTGCCGCTGTGGATCAGCACCACCGTCTTCTCCGTGCTGCTGGCTGCGGTTTTCGGCATCTGGTACGCCCGGGAGCGAACGCTCTCGATCCACACGATCGTCACCACCTCGCGCGAGTCCTGGTACTGGCTGACCGTGCTCGTGACCTTCGCGCTGGGCACCGCTGCCGGCGACTGGACCCTGGAGCTGACCGGCTGGTCCCCGGGCGTCGCAGTCCTGCTCCCCCTCGGCCTGATCCTCGCGGTGCTGGCTGCCTGGAAGCTCGGCGCGGGTCCGGTGCTGTGCTTCTGGCTCGCCTACATCCTCACCCGGCCGCTGGGCGCCAACATCGGCGACTTCCTGGCCTCCCCCCGCTCAGAGGGAGGACTGGGCCTGGGCACGCTGGGCACCAGCGTGCTGTTCCTCGGCACCATCCTCGCCACGGTCGTCTACCTGACCGTGACGCAGAAGGACCGCACCGAGCTCGTCAGCCCGGAACCGCTGGACTGAGCTCACTCGAGGCACGAACCACGCACGACGAAAGGACCACCATGGAACAAGAGCGAACGACCCGCATCCTCGTCGTGACCGACCACCCACGACCGGGAACGGCGCTGCTCGAGGCGATGGCTCACCGCTCGGCCACGGGACCGGTCAGGTTCCGGCTGGTCGTCCCGAACCCGGCACGGGCGGAGCTGCACCTGCTGCACCCGGAACGTCATGACAAGACCGCTGAGGCAGAGCAGGTCCTGCACGAGGCGTTGGCCGCTCTCGAGACGGCTGCCGGTGGTCGGGTGCTCGGCTCGGTCTCGGTGCGTCACGACCCGATGGACGCCCTCGAGGAGGTTCTCTACAGCGAGCCCATCGACGAGATCTTCCTCTCGGTGGCGCGGCACGGCTTCTCGACGCGGCTCCATCAGGACCTCGCGCACCGGTTGAAGCACTTCGGTCTCCCCGTGACGGTCGTTCCTCCAGACGACGCCGGCTGACTGCCTTCAGCGTGAGCGGCATGGAGCGTGAGACCACTGTGGCGTCCGCGAACATCCAGAGTTCGCTCGACGCGGAGCATGCCCGCCGAGCGCTGCGCTCTGTCCTGGACCTCCGGCCCGACCTGGTCGGGCTCCAGGAGTGGTACCCCGTGCGGTTCCGGATCCTGCTCGACTCCGGGAGCCCGGGTCTGGTCCCGCACCTGGGTGCGCGGTGGCCGCACCGCGAAGCGGCCGGAGGAACGCTCTCCTATCTGTGGAACGTGCCGCTGCTGGGTGGCTGCGCGGTCGGAGCGCGGGCTGATCGTTTCGAGCTGGTGCGGTGCTGGTCTCGACTCCTGAGCCGACCCGGGTTCGCCGACCGCGAGGAGCACAGGCGCACGTTGGAGCCCGGTCGGGCCGCCACGCTCTCGGTGTATCGCGACCTCTTCCTCGATCGCACCGTGTGCCTCGTGAATTTCCACCTGGTCTCCGGTGTCCAGACCGGTGTTCGCTACCGGTTCGACAGACCCGTGTTGACGGCACGGCACCGTCAGGAGGTGCAGGTGCTGAGAGCCCTGGTCCGGGAACAGCTGGCCCTGGGGCACGTCGTCCATGCGACCGGTGACTCGAACTTCGACGGGCTGCGGATACCGGGCCTCACCTCGGCGTGGGAAGGGCGCGAGCTCCATGCGGGAACACTGGGGCCGCGGCGCAAGGTCGACGACGTCCACGGCCCCGGGCTGGCCGAGGCGGTCAACGTGGTCACCACCGCCTCCGACCACCACGCGGTCGTAGCACGACGACTCGTCGAGGTGGACTCGTGACCGCGTTCACCTGACTGCAACCTGACTGCCGCGCGCTCAGCGGTGCTCGGATCTCGCCGCGACACCTACCTTCGATGCATGCATCGAGTCGACCGATCTCGTCGCGATCGGACGCCGCCTCGACCGATTCGCCGGCTTCTGCTCGCCAGCGCACTGATGCTGTTCCTCGAGCTCGCGCTCATCCGCTGGCTGGGCGCCAACATCGTGCACCTGAGCTACTTCTCGAACTTCGTCCTCCTCGGTTCGTTCCTCGGCATCGGGATCGGCTTCCTGATCAGCCGCAAGACCTGGTCGGTCCTGCCGTGGACCGGACCGCTCCTTGCCGTCCTCGTCGTGACCACGCTCGTCTTTCCGGTCAGCATCCAGCGGCAAGGCAGCGACGTCATCTACTTCACCGCGATGAAGGTCAGTGGCCCGCCTGCCTGGCTCGCGTTGCCGGTTGTCTTCGTGCTCGTGGCGGCGACCCTCGCCGGGCCGGCCGAGGTGGTCGGCCGGTGCTTCGGAGAGCTGCCGCCACTGACGGCGTACCGCTACGACCTGCTCGGCTCGCTCATCGGGATCGGCTCGTTCACGTTGCTCTCGCTCGTGTGGGCACCCTCGGTGGTCTGGGGGGCGATCGCCGGGCTCGCTCTGCTGATCCTCAACAAGGGCTCGTGGCAACGTCTGCTCGCCGGCGCGTGCACCGTGGTGATCGTCGGCATGCTCCTCTCCGAGACGCTCACCGCCGGAGTGGGCTGGTCGCCCTACTACAAGGTCACCACGCATCCGTCGCACTCAGGACCAGGTTCCTTGGCGATCTGGGTCAACGGGGTGCCCCACCAGACGATGGCGCGCGCGGACTGGCGACTGGCCAACGCGAGCGAGCAGTACGGCACGCCGTACGAGCGACTGCCGGGGGTGAGCCTCGACAACGTGCTCGTCGTGGGAGCCGGTTCGGGGTCGGACGTCGCCATCGCCCTGCGCAAGGGTGCCAAGCACGTGGACGCCGTCGAGATCGACCCCCGGATCCTCCAGCTCGGTCGCCAGCACAACCCCGACCACGCCTACCAGGACAAGCGCGTCACGACCCATGTGAACGACGGCCGGGCCTTCCTGGAGAACACCGACACCAAGTACGACCTGATCCTGTTCGCGCTCCCCGACTCGCTCGCCCTCGTCAACGGTGCCTCGCAGATCCGGCTGGAGTCCTTCCTGTTCACCGAGGAAGCACTGCGCTCGGCGCACGACCACCTCAAGCCGGACGGTGGCTTCGCGATGTACAACTTCTACCGAGAGAACTGGCTGATCGATCGTCTCGCGGGGACGGCAGCGACCGCCTTCGGGCACACGCCCTGCGTGGACAGCTTCACCGAACACCAAGCCGTCGTCACGGTTGCAGCGCGGGCGAGGAACCAGCGGTGCGCGACCCGCTACCGCCCCTCCACCAGCCCTGTGGTGGCGCCCGCGAGCGACAACGCGCCGTTCCTCTACTTCCGCGGAGGTGGCATCCCGCAGATCTATGTCTGGGCCCTGGTCGGCATCTTGCTGTTCTCGGTGATCCTGGTCCGCGCCGTGGGTGGACCGTTCCGGGAGATGAGGCCCTACGCCGACTTGTTCTTCATGGGCGTCGCGTTCCTCCTGCTCGAGACGAAGAACGTGGCCACCTTCGCCCTGTTGTTCGGCACCACCTGGCTCGTCAACGCGCTGGTGTTCGCCGGTGTCCTGCTGGTCGTTCTCGCCGCGGTCGAGACGACGCGACGATTTCGCACACCACCACTGCCTGTCGTCTTCGCCGGAGTGGCCGGGTCACTCGCGCTGGCGTGGGTGGTCAAGCCGGAGTACCTGCTCGCGCTCCCGTTCCTGCCACGCCTGGTGCTGGCCACGGTCATTGCCTTCCTGCCGGTCTTCCTGGCGAACGTCGCGTTCGCCAAGCGCTTCGCCCAGACCGCCAACTCGCAGCACGCCTTCGGCGTCAACCTCCTCGGTGCGATCGTCGGCGGGTGTCTGGAGTACGCCGCCCTGCTGACCGGGTACGACAACCTGCTCCTCCTGACTGCGGGGATCTACCTGATCGCGTTCCTCCTGCTCCCGAAGTCGGCTCGTACGTCGTGGAGCACAGGCATCGTGCGCTGACCCAGCCCTGGTCATCACCGACGTCGCCCGAGGCAGGACCGGTCCCGCACTCAGGACGCCCGCACTGTTCGTGCTGCGGTCCAGCGTGATCAGGGTGTATGACGGAATCGACGTCTGAGCCGACAAGGAGTACGAACATGAGCATCGATCCCAAGACCACCGCAGTCGTGCTGATCGAGTACCAGAACGACTTCACCTCCGAGGGCGGAGTCCTCCACGGCGCCGTGGAGGAGGTGATGGACAAGACCGAGATGCTGGCGCACACCCACGAGGTCGTCGAGGCGGCGCGGACGGCAGGCGCGACCATCATGCACGCACCGATCATGTTCGCCGAGGGCTACCACGAGATCAGCTCGCACCCCTACGGGATCCTCAAGGGAGTCGTGGACGGCAACGCGTTCGTGAAGGGGACCTGGGGCGCTGCGATCGTCGACGAGCTGGCGCCGCAGGACGGCGACATCGTGATCGAGGGCAAGCGCGGACTGGACACGTTCGCCAGCACCAACCTGGACTTCATCCTGCGCAGCAAGGGCATCACGACCATCGCCCTCGGCGGTTTCCTGACGAACTGTTGCGTCGAGTCGACCATGCGCAGCGGCTACGAGAACGGCTACCAGGTCGTCACGCTCAGTGACTGCGTCGCCGCGACGTCGAGCGCCGAGCACGACAACGCCCTGGCTTTCGACTTCCCGATGTTCTCCCAGCCGATGCCGGCCAAGGAGTTCATCGGTCAGCTCGCCGGATCCTGAGGCGTGGATCGACAACGGACCCTAGGGCGCGCGGTCGGCCCGGGCGAGGTGGTCGAGCAGGAGCGTCGTGACCTGTTCGGGCTCCTCCTGGTGGACCCAGTGTCCGGCGCCGTCGATGACGTGCTGCTCGAGGCGGCGAAAGGACGGGCTCGCGTGGGCGGCCGGCATGAACCGTGTGACCGGGTCCCGTGAGCCAGTCACGAACATCGAGGGCGTCTCGATCGAGGTGGCGTCCCGCTCCGTCGCCAGGCGCCAGTTGGCGTCGAGGTTGCGGTAGTACCGCAGGGCAGCGGCGAATCCGGTGCGCCTGAACGCAGCGACGTACTCCTCGAAGACCTCCTCGGGCAGCCAGGTCGGGCGGTCGACGTCGGAGGCGGATCCCGGGTCGTCAACGCGGCCGTCCAGGACCAGGGCGAGCGTGCGGGCGACGTCCGCCTCGAGCTCGGGGATCACGTCGTCGCGGTGGAAGCGGAGCATGTAGAAGTCCTCCCCCAGCCGTCGGCGGAAGATCTCGGTCGGTGGCGCGGGCGACGGCGGGGCGTAGGGGACGCTGAGGCCGGTGAGCGACAGCAACCGGTCGGGGTGCGTCAGACCGAGTGGCCACACGGTCGCCGCGCCCCAGTCGTGCCCGACGACGTGGGCGCGCTCCACCCCTTCGTGGTCGAGCAGTCCCACCAGGTCGTCGCCGAGCACGTCGCTGCGGTAGGCCTCGACGGGCTCGGGACGTGAGCTCGCGCCGTACCCGCGCATGTCGGGCGCCACCACGCGGTAGCCGGCCGCGACCAGTGCCGGCACCTGCAGGCGCCAGGTCAGGGCGATGTCCGGGAACCCGTGTGCGAGCACGACGAGCGGGCCCGACCCTTCGGCGATCACGGCCAGCTCGATCCCGTTGACGGACCAGGTCTCCATCAGCTCACCTCCTCGCTGGATCGTAGAGGGGCGACGCCGACCGGACCTCAGGAGTCAACGGACGCGCCTGACGGGCAGGATCGCGGCGGCTCCGAGGATGGCGCAGAACCCGGCCACGGCGTACAGCACCCCGTAGCTGCCGTTGCCCACGGCGAGGATGGCCGGCGCCATGGCCGGAGCGATCGCGGAGGGAAGCGCCCCCGCGATGTTCATCACGCCGAGGTCCTTGGCGGCGCTGTTCGTGTCCGGCAGCACGTCGGCGACCAACGCCAGGTCGACCGCCATGTAGAGGCCGAACCCGAGGCCGCCGACGGCCATGCCGACCAGGAACCCGCCGAAGCTGCTCGCCGCGGCGATCACGAACATCGCCAGCCCGAAGACGATCGAGGCGACGCAGACGAAGACCTTCCTCCGGCCCGTGCGGTCCGAGAGCCCACCGCCGACGAGGGACGCCACCACGATCACCACGGCCATCGTGAGGGTGCCGAGGAAGATCTGCCGGGGGACGCCGGCCTCGGCGGTGCCGATCTTCTCCAGCAGGTAGTAGGCCTGGTACGTGGTGAGGAAGGCGTAGGCCAGGACGAACAGGAAGCGGCTGGTGAACGCCCAGGCGAAGTCGGGGTGCTGCCGCGGGTTGACGTAGAACGTGCGGGCCAGCTCTCGCCGCGACCACGCCGGCCTCTCGGAGATCCTCAGCCGGCGGTCGTCCAGCCTGGCCGCGAACTGCAGGATGAGGAGTCCGCCGATCGCGCAGGGGGCCAGGAACACGGCCAGGCGGTTGTCGGCGAAGAGCTGGACGACGAAGGTGCCGCTCACCGAGGCGATCGGAAGGCAGATGCCCAGGACGCCGGCGACGTGGCCGCGTTGGGCGACCGGGACCTGGTCCGGCAGGACCGCGACCAAGGCAGCGAGCAGCGCGTTGAAGCACAGCTGCGCGACGCACCATCCGACCAGGACGACCGGGATGTTCGGCGCCAGCGCGACCACGAGGATCCCGAGGGAACCACCCGCCAGACCGGCGACCATCCACGGTCGTCGCATGCCGAACCGTGACGACGTGCGGTCGCTCAGCTTGCCGAAGAACGGGTTGGCGAACAGGGCCAGCAGGGCGCCGGTCCCGGCCACGAGCGCGAGGCTGGTGGGCGCCTGCTTGATCCCCACGAGCGAGTTGACCTTCAGCGACAGGCTGACCAGCAGGGGCGCGAGGAAGAGCAGGATGGCGCCCATGTACGCCGCGGCGTACGACGCGATGAAGCCCCAGCCGACGCGTTCCACCGGACGGGCCGGGTGCGCGGGGGCGGCAAGGTCGGGCATGGCGCCCTCCTGGGTCGAGGCCTCCAGTGGAACACCCCGACCAGTCGGCAGGTCTAGTCTGGGCCGGACGACGCACGCAGCGCGCCCCACGGGAGACGGTCATGCCAGCTCCTCTTCTCGAGACCAAGCTCTATCTGCCCAGGCCTCGAGCCGGTCTCGTCCCGCGTCCGCGACTGAGCGAGCGCCTGGACGCCGCAGCCACCTCGAAGCTGGTGCTCGTCTCCGCGCCGGCCGGCTTCGGCAAGACGACCTTGCTCGCCGAGTGGCTGGCGGCTCCGTCGGACGGGCGGAGCGTGGCCTGGTTGTCGCTCGACCGGGGTGAGAACGATCCGGTGTCCTTCTGGAGCTACGTGATCGCTGCCCTGCGCACGGCGGAGCCCGGCGTCGGGGTGACCGAGCTGACGTTGCTGGCCACACCGCAACCGCCACCGATCCAGCTGCTGCTCACCTCGCTGCTCAACGACCTCGGCACGACTGGCGGCGAGATCGTGCTGGTGCTGGACGACTACCACCTCGTCGAGTCCCGTGAGGTCCAGGACGCCATGGGTTTCCTGCTCGATCACCTGCCACCACGCCTGCACCTGGTGATCGGCAGCCGGGCCGACCCGCCCGTACCGCTGGCCCGGTTGCGTGCTCGAGGCGAGCTGGTCGAGGTCCGTGCGGCGGACCTGCGGTTCACGCCCGAGGAGGCGGCGGCGTACCTCAACGCGATGGGCCTGCAGCTGACCGCCCCGGACGTGGTCGCGCTGGAGGAGCGCACCGAGGGCTGGATCGCCGCGCTCCAGCTGGCCGCGCTCTCGATGCAGGGACGGGACGACGTGGCCGGGTTCATCGCCGGGTTCACCGGGGACGACCGCTACATCGTCGACTACCTGGTGGAGGAGGTGCTGCAACGCCAGCCCGAGGCCGTCCGCGAGTTCCTGCTCCAGACCTCACTGCTCAACCGGCTCAGCGGTCCCCTGTGCGACGCCGTCACCGCCAAGCCCGGCGGCAAGGCCATGCTGGAGGCCCTGGACCGAGGCAACCTGTTCCTGGTCCCGCTCGACGACCGACGCCAGTGGTACCGCTACCACCACCTGTTCGCCGATGTGTTGCGGGCCCGGGCGGCCGAGGAGGCACCCGAGGTCGTCCACGCGCTGCACGCCCGCGCCAGCGACTGGTACGCCGAGCACGGCGACGCGGGCGAGTCCGTCGAGCACGCCCTGGCCGGTGGCCACGTCGATCGCGCGGCCGACCTGATGGAGCTGGCCATGCCCGTCCTGGCGAGGGATCGGCAGGAAGCCGTGCTGCGCGCCTGGGTCGAGAGACTCCCGGAGGAGGTCCTGGCGGCGCGTCCGGTGCTCAGCAACGGCTACGTCGGGGCGTTGATGGGCACGGGCCAGTTCGACGGTGTCGAGCGGCACCTGCGCAACGCAGAGCGTTGGCTCGAGGCGCCCGCCGACGAGCACGAGGGCGAGATGGTCGTCGCGGACGACGAGGGGTTCCGTCATCTGCCCGCCGGGTTGGCCGTCCACCGGGCCGGCCTGGCGCTCGCGGCGGGTGACCCCGCGGCCACCATCGCGCACGCACAACGGGCACTGGACCTCCTCGACGAGAACCATCACATCGGGCAGGCAGCGGCGTCGGCACTGATCGGGCTGGCCACCTGGTCCGGCGGGGACCTCGAGGCCGCGCGGGACGCCTACGCGAAGAGCCTGGCCAACATGAGACGCGCCGGCCACCTCGCCGACGTCCTGGGCCTGTCCATCGCCCTGGCCGACATCCAGGTCACCCAGGGCAGCCTGAGCGACGCGCTGCACACCTACGAGCAGGCGCTTCGGCTCAACCCCGAGGACGGCGGGCCGGTGCTGCGCGGCACGGCGGACATGTACGTCGGGATGAGCGCCGTCCACCGCGAACGCAACGACCTGCCGGCTGCCAGGCAGCTCCTGGCGAGGAGCGAGGAGCTGGGCCAGCACAACGGCTTGCCGCAGAACCCCTACCGCTGGCGGGTCGCCATGGCCCGCCTGAGCGAGGCCGAGGGAGATCTCGACGCGGCGGTGGACCTGCTCGAGGACGCAGAGCGGGTGTACGTCGGGGACTTCTCGCCGAACGTGCACCCGGTCCCCGCGACTGCGGCACGCGTCCGGGTCCGGCAGGGCCGGGCCGCGGACGCGCTTGCCTGGGCCCGCACCGAAGAACTCTCCGTCGATGACGAGCTCAGCTATCTGCACGAGTACGAGCACGTCACCCTGGCCAGGGCGCTGCTGGCCCAGCCCCCGGTCGACGGCTCGCTCGACCAGGCGACGCGGCTTCTGGACCGTCTCCTCGACGCCGCCGACGCCGGCCACCGGGCGGGCAGCACCATCGAGATCCTCGTGCTCCAGGCGCTCGCACACGGGCTCCGCGGCGACGTCCCGGCCGCGCTGGGTCCACTCGCCCGCGCGCTCACCCTGGCGGAGCCGGAAGGATACGTCCGCGTCTTCGTCGACGAGGGTGCACCGATGACGGCTCTGCTGGAGGCGGCCGCCGAGCAGCACCTCTCCACGGCGTACGTCGAGCGGCTGCTGGCCGCGGCGGGAAGCCGGCGGAATCCGGACCGAAGGCGCAGGGGCTGGTCGACCCGCTCAGCGTGCGCGAGCTGGACGTGCTCCGCCTCCTCGGCGGCGACCTGGGCGGTCCGGAGATCGCCGATGAGCTGGTGGTGTCGCTGAACACGGTGCGCACGCACACCAAGAACATCTACGCCAAGCTCGGGGTGACCAACCGGCGGGCCGCCGTACGCCGTGGCGAGGAGCTCGGACTGATGACGCGCAACCGCACCCGCTGAATCACCACCTCAATCACCACAACTGGTGATCCCCGCTCCCCACCTGCGCTCCTACCTTCAGGCCATGAGCGAGACACACACCCCCTCGGGCAGGCCTCCCGAAGGAGGCCGGTACGAGATCCGGCTCAGCGGACACCTCGACCCCCGCTGGTCCGCGTGGTTCGACGGCCTGACCCTGACTCGGGAGACCGACGGGACCACGTTGCTCGAGGGCCCCGTCATCGACCAGGCCGCGCTGCACGGCTTGCTGCAGAAGGTGCGCGACACCGGGCTCCCGCTCGTCTCGGTGACAGCCGTCCACCCGAACCCAACCACCGCTAGCTCCCCAAGGAGAACGTCATGACAACCACCCTCGACACTGCGACGCACCTGAGCCCCGGCGGCGTACCGATGGACCCGATGAGGAAGGCCGCGTTCTTCGGCGGACTCTTCTACCTGATCACCTTCGCCAGCTCGATCCCGGCGGTGTTCCTCCTCAGCCCGGTGATCAACGACGCGAACTACATCGTCAGCGCCGGCGCCGACACCCAGGTCGTGTGGGGCAACGTCCTCGATCTGGTCAACGCCCTGACTGCCGTCGGCAGCGCGGTCGCGCTGTATCCGGTGCTGAAGCGGCAGAGCCAGCCACTCGCGCTCGGCTTCGTCACCACCCGGATGTTCGAGGCTGCCGTGATCGCCATCGGTGTGATCAGCCTGCTGACGGTCGTGTCCTTGCGGGATCCCGGCGCCACCGGTGCGGAGTCGACCTCACTGGTGGTCACCGGCAACGCACTCGTCGCGGCGTACAACTGGGTCTTCCTGGTCGGCCCGAACCTGATGCCCGCCGTGAACGGAGTGCTGCTCGGCACGCTGATGTACAAGTCCGGCCTGGTGCCGAAGGCGATCCCGATGTTGGGACTCGTCGGCGGGCCGCTGCTGCTGGCGGTCACCCTCGCCTCGATGTTCGGCCTCACGCACCACGGCTCGGCCTGGTGGGCCGTGGCCGCGCCCATCGCCCTGTGGGAGCTGCTCCTCGGCCTCTACCTGACCTTCAAGGGATTCAAGCCCGCCGCCGCCACCACGCTGATGGCCCGCTCATGATCTCGGTCGAGTCGGTCACCAGGACCTACGGGGACTTCACCGCGGTCGACGACGT
The DNA here is from genome assembly GCA_963842565.1 of uncultured Actinomycetota bacterium. Classification (GTDB taxonomy): domain Bacteria; phylum Actinomycetota; class Actinomycetes; order Propionibacteriales; family Nocardioidaceae; genus Marmoricola. The sequence goes on from CAWJGX010000010.1 coordinate 81,720, forward strand.
CAGCTTCACCGCCCGGCCAGGTCGGGTCACCGGGTTCCTCGGGCCGAACGGGGCCGGGAAGTCCACCACCATGCGGATCATCGTCGGCCTCACCAAGGCCGGCTCGGGAGCCGCCACGATCTCCGGTCGCCGGTACGTCGACCTGCCCAACCCGGGCCTGGAGGTCGGCGTCCTCCTGGATGCGTCCGCGCAGCACGCCGGTCGCACCGGTCGGGAGATCCTGACCATCGCCCAGCGGTTCATGGGTCTCCCCGCGGCCGCGTCGAGGAGATGCTCGCCCGGGTCAGCCTGACGCCACAGGAGGCGTCACGGCGGGTCCGGGACTACTCCCTGGGGATGCGGCAGCGGCTCGGCATCGCGACCGCGCTGATGGGCGAGCCGGAGGTGCTGATCCTCGACGAGCCGGCCAACGGTCTCGACCCGGCAGGCATCCGGTGGATGCGGGGCCTGCTGCGCGAGTACGCCGACCGTGGTGGCACCGTGCTGCTCTCCTCGCACCTGCTCCACGAGATCGAGGTCGTCGCTGATGACCTCGTGGTGATCGGCAACGGTCGGATCGTCGCCCAGGGAGCCAAGCGCGACCTGCTCCGATCAGCAGGCTCCGTGCTCCGCACCCACCACCGCGGCGTCGTCGCCCGGGCACTCCTGGACGCGGGCGTCACCTCGACTCTCGTCGGAACGGACGGGCTTCTTGCCCAGGCCGAAACCGCACAGGTGGGCACGATCGCGTTCGCGGCCGGCGTACCCGTGATCGAGCTGCGGCCGGCGGACGGCGCCGGCCTGGAGGAGATGTTCCTCGAGCTCACGGCCGAGACCCAGCGCGACGCCACCAGCGACAACCACCCAGAAGGAGCAGTCGCATGACCACCATCGCGACCACACCCGCACCCGTTGCCGGACGCAGCACCATGGGCACGGCCACCGTCGACCGGACCATCCCCCTGGGCCGCATCGTCACCACCGAGCTGCGCAAGATGTTCGACACCCGGTCTGGTTTCTGGCTGATGGCGAGCATCGGCATCCTGGGGCTCCTCGCCACTGGGGCGGTGATCGCCTTCTCGTCCGACGCCGGACTGACCTACAACACGTTCGCGACCGCGGTGGGTTATCCGATGACGGTCGTCCT
>CAWJGX010000011.1:0-176901 GCA_963842565.1 uncultured Actinomycetota bacterium
CGCGCGGGTCCACATGCCGTCCCAGTCGCCGGGCCAGCCCAGGCGACCCTCGATGAGCGGGCGGGAGAACAGGTAGACCAGCGGGCGCTTCGCCAGCCAGGTGCTCGCGATGAACCAGATCCCGGTGACGCCGGTGAGCACCGCGCCCTTGGCGAGCAGGAACTGCTCGCTGCCGGAGATCAACGCGATCACCAGGCTGCCCAGCAGCATCACGGTCATGTACGTCGCGAGCCCGTCGAGGTGGCGGGACCGGACCAGCTGGACGAGCGCCGAGGCGGCCGAGATCAGGGTGCTGACCAGCAGGGCGGCGTACACGCTGGAGCCGAGCAGGCGCAGCAGGTAGTACGCCGCCACCGGGACCACGAGGTCCACGGTGAACCGCACGCCCTGCGCGAGGCGGGTCATCGGGCTCGGGTCCCGAGGTCGAAGAGCGTGACCAGCTCCTCGCCGTAGGCCGCCAGGTCGAGGTCCGGGTGCGCCTCGAGGAGGAACGGCAGCCCGTCCACCGAGCGCTGGACCGTCGTCGCCATCACCGTCGCGTCGAAGGCGCGGAACTCGCCGGTCTCCTGCCCCCGGCGCAGGATCTCCTCCAGCGGGCTGATCACCTCCTGCTCGGTGCCCGCGTCGTAGTCCATGGCTCCGGCGAGGAAGACCGCCTGGAGCGCCACCATCTGGGCCCGGTTCTCGGCGATGAAGCCGACCACCCCGCGCAGGTAGGCGTGCAGCTGCCCACGCGCGGTTCCTTCTGCGGCCACGAGCCGGCCGACGTGGGTGCCGATCGACTCCACGACCGTGGCCGCGACCGTCGACATCAGGTCCGTCTTGCCGGCGAAGTGGTAGGAGATCAGGCGGGTGCTCGAGAGGCCGGCATGCTCGGCGATCCTGGCGAACGACGCCTGTGCGAACCCGGCCGAGGCGATCACCTCGATCGCGGCCGCGACGATCTGCTCGCGGCGCGCCGAGGCGATCGGTGAAGTTACTGGCACGAGTAAAAAATAACTCAGCCAAGTAACTTCGGCAACACCTTCTCCCGTTCCTCGCCCGGCTCCTCGTCCGGCTCCTCGTCCGGTGCGACGGCCGGTGTCAGCTCGCCGTGCCGCAGGATCACCACCGCCCGGTCGTCGTCGTCCCGGTCGACCTTGCTGATGATCCGCTCCGCCGCGCCGTCGAACCCGCGACTGACCGCCCGGGCGCCTTCGCAGCGCAGCCAGGCGACACCCTCGTCGAGGTCGTTGGAGCGCGACTCCACGACGCCGTCGGTGTAGAACATCAGCGCGTCGCCGAGGCCGAGGGTGCCACTGGTCGTGCGCAGCTCGGGGCCGGCGAGGATGCCCAGCGCGGTGCCCCGCGCGCGGTCTGCGACCCAGGCGCCCTCCGAGGTCGACCAGAGCAGGGCGGGTGGGTGCCCGGCGTTGGTGAGCTCGTAGTAGCCGCTCGGCAGGTCGACGAGCACGTGCACGGCGGTCGCGAAGGTCTCGTCGGAGCTGTTGCGCAGCAGGAAGCGGTTCGCCGCGTTGAAGAGTCCGTCCGGCGAGAGGGCGCCGATCAGCCCACCGAGCGCGCCGTTGAACTGCAACGCCCTGGAGGCGGCCTGCACGCCCTTGCCGCAGACGTCGACGAGGATGACCTCGAGCCGTCGCTGGTCGTCGCTGAGGTACGCGATCATGAAGTCGCCGCCGTACCCGACGCTGTTGGCGGCCACCAGCGAGGACTGCGAGGTCCACGGCTCGGGCAGGGCCGGCATGGCGCTCTGGGAGTGCAGCCGGTCGCGGAGGTCGGCCAGCATGGCCTCGCCCATCGCTCCGGGAAGGCCGCTCTGCTGGCGGCTCGAGGCGAACAGGATCAGGGCCACGGCGATCCCCAGGGTCAGGCACGCGGCCACCCGGGGGACGGTCATCGGCGGGTCGAGCAGCACCGCGCCGACGGCGGCGGCGGCCGTCACGCCGCAGAGGACGGCGAGGGGGCGGAAACGCAGGAGCAGCATCCCGAGCAGCAACCAGAGGAAGTACGTCGTCATCGGCATCAGCGAGTACTCGATCACCGAGACCACGAAGCACAGCGCGACACCGCAGAGGAGGACGACCAGGGTGAGCGCCTGGCTCTGGGGGCTGCCCGTTCGCCACGACGCCACCGGGTCCCCGAGGTAGCGGCGCCAGGCGGTCAACATCCTGCGAAGCCTAGGAGTGCGGGGTGGGTTCGACACCACTGGTCTAGGCAACGTCTCACGAGGCAGTCAGCGGTCCCAGATCACTCAGAGCACGCGCACGACGGTGCGAGGACCCGCTGTGAAGTTCCAGACCCGGGTGGACATGGCGGCGGAGAGACGGATGCAGCCGTGCGAGGTGGCCAGGTTGGTGCCGAGGTACCAGTCCGGGTGGATCTGCTTCCCGCCGGCCTTGGCGCGCGGGATGCGGTGGAAGCCGAACCCGCACGGCGCGAAGCGCACGAAGTTGTCCAGCCACAGCGAGCCGCTGGTGTTGTGCCGAACCCGGGCGGCCCGGCCGCAGTAGGAACCGGTGCGATAGGTCCCGCGGTGCAGCTCGCCCGGGTTGTCGACGATGCCGCCCTGGGCCAGAACGCGGTTGTTCGCCGCGATCAGCCAGATCCAGTTGTGCTGCTGGCTGATCACGATGCGGCGTCCGGAGCCCGACCGCGCGCGGTGCTGCCCGGAGGTCGCAGCGGCGCGCCTTCGAGGCGAACAGCCAGCTGCGGGTGGCCGGGTTGACCGAGCCCGTCTGCGCCAGGCCGTGTCGTGACTGGAACCGGATCACGGCTGACCGGGTCCATCCGCCGTTGACGCCGTCAGCCGGCCCCGCGTTGCAGTGCAGGGCGTTCAGCCGGAGCTGGATGGTCTTCGTCGCAGCCGACGCGGCAGCCGACGCCGAGGCAGATGTCGAGCGGGGACCCGACGCCGCCGAGGAGGTGGGCACGGCGACGAGGACCGGCCCCAGCAGCGCGAGCGAGGCCAGGCATGCCAGCGGCAACGCGCGGCGCCACGTGTGCTTCATCGCCGTCTCCCGTCTCGATCCCGTGTGGCCACGGTAGCCGTGGACAGGAGTCGCCGGGCGGCTGTCGAGATACTGGTCCAGGAGCGTGCTCCCGGGCGATCGCGTCCAGCGTGGTCAGCTGATCGCGACCGTCCGGCGTCGTACGGCGGCGGGGTAGTGCACGTCGAGCAGCTCCGCGACGGCGTCGTCCCAGGTGCGGGAGGAGACCGAGTCGCGTGCGTTCGCAGCCAGCACGAAGCGCAGGTCGGGGCTGGCGGCCAACCGTGCCACGGCCCGGGTGAAGGCCTTGTTCCCGCGGTCGGTGCCGACGAGGAGCCCGTTGTGCTCGTGCCGGACGACCTCGGAGGCGGTGCCGCCGTCGAAGGCCACCACCGGCACCCCGCTGGCGAGGGCCTCGTGGACGGCCGGGGCGTAGACCTCCTTCTTGCGCGGCTGGACGAGGACGTCGAAGGTGGCCTCGCAGGTGGCTCGTTCGAGGCTGCTCGCGTGGGGGATCACCTTGGCGCCGGCGGACCGGAGCATGTCCGCGCCGTGGCCGTCGCCGAGCGCCACGAGCCGGACCCCGGGGAGCTTGGCCACCGTGGCCAGCCGGCTGAGCACCTTCCGCTTCTCGAGGTGGCCCACGTGGCCGACGATCAGCTGACCGCCGTCGGGGGAGTGCGTCCGGGCCCAGCGGTCGTGCAGCGTCTGGTCACGCAGGCCGGGGTGGTGGTCGTGCAGGTCGACCCCGGGCTGCCACGTGCGCGGGTCCAGCACCAGGGTGGGTACGCCGAGCCGCTCGGCCGCCTCGGCTGCCTTGATCCCGAGCCGGTGCGGGTCGACGAGGTGGACGAGGTCGGCACGGGACAGGGTCAGCGCCTCGCGGATGGCCGAGACCGGTGTCATCCGGCTCGCCCAGAACATCCGGGCGCCCCGGAACGTCGCCTGCCCACGCCCCCCGGCGAAGACGACGACGTCGTGCCCGGCGTCGACGAGCCGGGACGCGACCTCGCGGGTGACGTGCGCGGCGGGTGTGCTCGCCGGCACGAACTGCTCGGTGACCAGTGCGATCCGCATGCGCCCAGCCTGCCCTGCCGGGCTGTCGGGAGTGTGTCTCGCAGGAGAGCGGGAGGTGAACGGGTCGTGGCCGCGCACGGGGCAGGCCACGGGGCAGGGCACGTGCAGGTCGGTGTCAGTCGGGAACCACCACGCCGTGCAGGCACACGTCGTGGCGCCGTACTCCGTCCGGGGCCGTCGGGTCCCGGAGGGGGAGGAAGCCTGGTCGGACACCCTCGATCTCGAGGCCGGCGGCCAGGGCGACGCGGCAGGACGCGATGTTCTCGACGCTGTGGTCGAGCTGCACCCGCACCATCCGCGGCCCGTCCACGTCGGTGGTCAGCCAGCGCACGAAGGTGCGGATCGCCCGGCGGGCGACGCCCCGGCCGCGGGAGTCCGCGTTCACGCCGTACCCGATGTCGACGACGCGGAGCGCGGCGTGCGCGTCGAGCCGCCACGAGATGATGCCGAGGAAGCGGTCCGGGTCTGCGGGGTCGACGATGGCGAACGAGCCCGGTGCGCGGGCGGCGTACGCCTCGGCGGCGTCGGCCACACGACTGTCCAGCGACTCGACGGTTTCCGGCACCGGCACGAAGGCGGGGAGACCGAAGCGCAGCTCCTCCGGGTCGTGGATCAGCTCGAACCAGCGCTCGCGGTCAGCCGACGTCGGCAACCGCAGGTCGATGCCGTCTCCCGGGATCCTCATGGGGTGAGCCTAGGTCGGGTATTTCACAGTCGCTGGTCGCACCCGACGAGCGTCTCTATCCTTCGCACATGACCTCTGATGCCCCCCTCTCACTCGCCGAGGGGCAGGACCACGACGTCGCGGAGTGGGAACAGGCTGCCGCTGCGGTGCTGCGGAAGGCCCGTCGGCTGACCGACGACGACCCCGACGACGCCGTCTGGGCGAAGCTCACCCGCCGGACCCTCGACGGCATCGAGGTGACCCCGCTGGGCACGCGGGAGCTCGTGGCGGACCTTCCCGACCCCGTCCGGCCACCGGCCCGCGGTGACGGCTGGGACATCCGTTCGGTGCTCGCGGATCCCGATGCCGACACGTCCGCACGCGCCGCGCGTGACCGACCTGGAGAACGGCGCCACCTCCCTGCTCGTGCAGGTGGGAGCCTCCGGCATCGACGTCGCCGACCTGGCGACCGTGCTCAAGGACGTGCTGCTCGACGTGGCGCCGGTCGTCCTCGATGCCCCCTCCGACCCGCTCGGCGCGGCGCGGGCTTTCGCTGCTCTCGCCGACGGCACGAAGCTCGCTCCCGGGACCAACCTCGGGGTGGATCCTGTCGGTGCCGCTGTGCGATCCAGTGGTTTCGAGACGCCTCGCTGACGCTCGCTCCCTCGACCACCGACACGGTCTCCGAGGCGGCCTCGCTGGCCGGTGAGCTCGGCTGCCGGGCGCTGGTCGTCGACGGGACCGCGGTGCACGACCTCGGCGCCTCCGACGTGCAGGAGCTCGGCTACGTGCTCGCCGTCGGGGCGCACTACCTGCGCTCGCTCGCCGATGCCGGGGTCGAGGTCGACGAGGCGGGACAGCTGGTGGAGTTCAGGCTCGCGGCCAGCGACGAGCAGTTCGCGACCATCGCCAAGCTGCGCGCCGTACGCCGGCTGTGGGCGCGGATGCTCGAGCTGAGCGGCGCGGCGGAGGACCGCCGCACGATGGTCCTGCACGCGATCACCTCGCGGCCGATGATGACGAAGTACGACCCCTGGGTGAACATGCTGCGCACCTGCGTCGCTGCCTTCGCCGCCGGGGTCGGGGGCGCGGACGCGGTGACCGTGCTCCCGTTCGACGCCCGGCTCGGCCTGCCGGACGCGTTCGCCCGCCGGATCGCGCGCAACACCTCCTCCCTGCTGGTCGAGGAGTCCCACGTCGCCAAGGTGGCCGACCCGGCGGGTGGCGCGTTCGCCGTGGAGAAGCTCACCGACGACCTCGCGGTCGCCGGCTGGGAGGAGCTCGGCCGCATCGAGGCAGCCGGCGGCATCGACGAGGCGCTGGAGGACGGGTCGCTCCGCGCGCGGATCGACGACGTCGTGGCCGAGCGGGACCGGCAGGTCGCCCGGCGCCAGCGTCCGCTGACGGGGTTGACCGAGTTCCCCAACCTGCACGAGAGCCTGCCCGAGCGGGCGCCGTACGCCGAGGGCTCGATCGCCGTGCGCCCGTACGGCGAGGCCTTCGAGGCACTCCGCGACGAGCCCGCCGAGAGCAAGGTCTTCCTCGCGACCATGGGCACGATCGCGGCCCACACCGCACGCGCCACGTTCGCGGCCAACCTGTTCGCCGCCGGCGGGATCGACGTGGTCAACGAGGGCCGGCACGACGACGTGGAGGCCGTGCTGGGTCACTACGACGCGGCAGCCGGTGGTCTGCCTGGTCGGCCACGACAAGGCGTACGCCGAGTGGGGTGCCGACCTCGTCACGGGCCTGCGGGACGCCGGTGCCCGGTGGGTGATCCTCGCGGGCAAGCCCGTCGAGGGCATCGAGACCGACGACACCTGCGCGATGGGAGTCGACGCGCTCGACTTCCTGACGCGGACGAGGGAGAAGCTGGCACGAGCATGAGCATCCCGAAGAGCTTCGCCGACCTGCCGCTCGCCGGCGAGGTCAGTGCCCCGGAGGCGGTGCAGGGCGAGACGTGGGAGTCGCCGGAGGGCATCGGCATCCTGCCGATCTACGGCCCCGAGCACCTCGAGGGCCTGGACGCGCTGGACACCTACCCCGGCCTCGCGCCGTACCTCCGTGGTCCCTACCCGACGATGTACACCACCCAGCCGTGGACGGTCCGGCAGTACGCCGGCTTCTCCACCGCCGAGGAGTCCAACGCCTTCTACCGCCGCAACCTGGCGGCCGGCCAGAAGGGGCTGAGCGTCGCCTTCGACCTGGCCACCCACCGTGGCTACGACTCCGACCACCCGCGCGTGAAGGGCGACGTCGGCATGGCCGGTGTCGCGATCGACTCGATCTACGACGCGCGCACGCTCTTCGACGGCATCCCGCTCGACGAGATGAGCGTCAGCATGACGATGAACGGCGCGGTGCTGCCCGTGCTCGCGCTCTACATCGCCGCGGCGGAGGAGCAGGGGGTGAAGCCGGAACAGCTCACGGGGACGATCCAGAACGACATCCTCAAGGAGTTCATGGTCCGCAACACCTACATCTACCCGCCGCAGCCGAGCATGCGGATCATCAGCGACATCTTCGGCTACACCTCGCAGAAGATGCCGCGGTTCAACTCGATCTCGATCTCCGGCTACCACATCCAGGAGGCCGGGGCGACGGCCGACCTGGAGCTCGCCTACACGCTGGCCGACGGTGTGGAGTACATCCGCGCCGGCCTCGACGCGGGGCTGACGATCGACGAGTTCGCGCCGCGGCTGAGCTTCTTCTGGGCCATCGGGATGAACTTCTTCATGGAGGTCGCCAAGATGCGCGCCGCGCGCGCTCTCTGGGCCCGCCTGGTCTCCCAGTTCGAGCCGCAGAACCCCAAGTCGCTGTCGTTGCGGACCCACTGCCAGACGTCCGGCTGGTCCCTGACCGCGCAGGACGTCTTCAACAACGTGCAGCGCACCTGCATCGAGGCGATGGCCGCGACGCAGGGCCACACCCAGTCGCTGCACACCAACGCCCTCGACGAGGCGATCGCGCTGCCGACCGACTTCTCGGCGCGGATCGCGCGCAACACCCAGCTGCTGCTGCAGCAGGAGTCCGGTACGACGGGGACGATCGACCCCTGGGCCGGGTCCTTCTACGTCGAGCGGCTGACCCACGACCTCGCCGAGCGCGCCTGGGCGCACATCACCGAGGCCGAGGAGGCCGGCGGGATGGCCAAGGCGATCGAGGAGGGGCTGCCCAAGATGCGCATCGAGGAGGCCGCCGCGCGCACCCAGGCACGGCTCGACTCCGGCGCCCAGAAGCTGATCGGGGTGAACACCTACCGCCTCGCCGACGAGGACCCGCTGGACGTGCTCCGGGTCGACAACGCCAGCGTCTACAAGCAGCAGATCGCGAAGCTGGAGAGGCTGCGCGAGGAGCGCGACGCCGACGAGGTCGAGCGCACCCTCCACGCGTTGACGCGGTCCGCCGAGGACGGGCACGTGCACGGCTCGCTCGACGGCAACCTGCTGGCGCTGGCCGTGGACGCCGCCCGGGCGAAGGCGACGGTCGGTGAGATCTCCGAGGCGCTCGAGAAGGTCTACGGCCGCCACCGCGCCGTGATCCGTACGATCTCCGGTGTGTACAAGCGGGAGTCCGGCTCCAACGAGGCGATGGAGAGCGTGCTCGCCGCGACCGAGAAGTTCGCCGAGGACGAGGGTCGCCGCCCCCGCATCCTCGTCGCCAAGATGGGCCAGGACGGGCACGACCGCGGCCAGAAGGTGATCGTCACCGCCTTCGCCGACATGGGTTTCGACGTCGACGTGGGGCCGCTGTTCTCCACGCCCGAGGAGGTCGCCCAGCAGGCGGTCGACGCCGACGTGCACATCGTGGGGGTCAACTCGCTGGCCGCCGGACACCTCACCCTGGTGCCCGCCCTCAAGGAGGCGCTCGCCGGGCACGGCGCGGAGGACGTGATGATCGTGGTCGGTGGCGTGATCCCGCCCGACGACGTACCGACGCTGCTCGAGATGGGCGCCGCCGCGGTGTTCCCGCCGGGCACCGTGATCGCGGAGGCCGCGCTGGACCTGCTCGAGAAGCTGTCCGCCCAGCTGGGGCACTGACCCGGTGGTCGATGTTGCCCCCCTCGTCGAGGGGATCCGTGCAGGCAGGCGCGCCTCGGTCTCCCGTGCGATCACGCTCGTGGAGTCCGGGCGCGAGGACCACCGTGTCGCTGCCCGGGAGCTGCTGGCCGAGCTGACTGATCCCGACATCGACGCGGTCCGGGTCGGGATCTCCGGTGTGCCCGGGGTCGGCAAGTCGACGTTCATCGAGACGCTCGGCACGATGCTGACCGGCCAGGGCAAGCGGGTCGGCGTCCTGGCCGTGGACCCGTCGTCGGTGCGCACCGGTGGTTCGGTGCTGGGTGACAAGACCCGGATGGCCGAGCTGTCGGCCGACCCGGACGCCTACATCCGCCCCTCGCCCACGGCGGGCACCCTCGGCGGTGTCGCGCGGGCCACCACCCAGGCGATGGTCGTCCTCGAGGCGGCCGGCTACGACGTGGTGCTCGTCGAGACCGTGGGCGTGGGCCAGTCCGAGGTCACCGTCGCCGGCATGGTCGACACCTTCCTGTTCCTCACCATCGCCCGCACCGGTGACCAGCTCCAGGGCATCAAGAAGGGGATCCTCGAGATCGCCGACGTGATCGCGGTCAACAAGGCCGACGGCGACCGTGCGGTGGAGGCGAAGTCCGCTGCGAAGGAGCTCGCGGGTGCGCTGCGCCTCGTGCACTCCTCGACCGAGGACTGGGTGCCGCCGGTGCTGACCTGCTCCGGGCTGCACGGTGACGGCGTCGAGGAGGTGTGGGAGCGGGTCGTGGCCCATCGCGAGTCGATGGGGGACCAGGGGCTGGCCGAGAAGCGGGCCGGCCAGCAGCTCGACTTCACCTGGGCGCTGCTCCGCGACGAGCTCGACCAGCGCCTGCGCCGCTCTCCCGGCGTGAAGGCGATCCGGGACGACGTACGACGCGAGCTGCTGGCGGGCGAGCTGACGGCACCCCTGGCCGCCGACCGGTTGCTCGCCGCCTACGACGAGGACCGCGGACCGACCAGCTGAGCCTGGACGCTAGGGTCTGCCGCGAAAGTCATGACGAACCGATCTCCGGAACACTCCCGAGGACCCTCCATGCGACGGATGCCGCTCCTGGTGCTGGCCATCGCCCTCGTGCTCGCGCTCGCCGGGTGCGGCGAGGACAAGCCGAGCAAGAAGCTGGGGACGCTCGGCGACGACACCGAGACCTCGGCCACGCCTGATCCCTCCACCGCGACGCCCGACGCGGGCACGACGCGCTTCGACGACCAGGGCCACGAGGCGATCCGTGGCCACATCGACGCGACCACGGAGGACGAGAAGGCCGTCGCCGACGCCTGGATGTCCTACTGGCAGTCGCGCGCGGACAGCTATGCCGGGGCGAAGGTCGACACCGACCTGGGCAGGTACGCCACGGGCACGGCGGTCACCGACGTCGTGAAGTACGTCGCGATGCTGAGGTCCAGGAAGCTGACCACCGTCGGTGACTCGAAGTACGACGTGAGCGACATCGCGATCAAGGGTGACAACGCCACCCTGTCCAGCTGTGCGACGAACAAGTCGCTCGACCAGTACGCCGACGGCACTCCTGCCGAGCAGCCGGTGCCGGCCTTCGCGGTGAAGGGTGTCCTCGCCCAGGAGGGCGGCGCCTGGCGCGTGGTCTCCGCCACGGTGCGGAACGTGCCCAGCTGCCGGTGACCCCGGCCTGCGCCGTGACCGACGGTTTGCCCGCTCGTTGAGGCGGGTAGGAGGCACCGCAGGTCCTGATCCGGGGAATCGGCCCACTCCGAGGGGGAGAGAAGCTTCATGCACCATCACGTCCGCACGCTGATGGCTTCGGCCTTCCTGGCGGCGTCGACCCTGCTCCTCGCCCAACCGGCACACGCTGGGGTCGGAGGCACCGTCGGCGACGACTCCTACGGCGCCAAGGTGGAGGTCCACCTGAGCGGCGACGTCAGCGGGAGCCTGGTGGGTTCGGTGCCCGGTCCGCCACCCATGTGCTGGTGGGAGCGCTACCACACCCTGGACACCGTCAAGGTCGACCCGAGCGACCCCGAGGCGGTCCAGGACTACTACAACGAAGAGGTCCGTCCCTGGCTCACCGGCCACGCGGCCACCGGTCAGCTGGCGAACCCGGACGGTGACTACTTCGCCTCGATCATCAAGCAGGTCAAGGCCGGCAAGGACATGACCTTCTACAGCATGAAGACCCGTGGCGGCGCCGTGACGGCCAAGCCCGGGAGCGAGGCCTACGACCAGCAGGTGTCCACCGTCGCGAAGGCGTGCGGCGCACCGACCGTGCAGGGACCCTACGGCCTGGTCACCGTCGCCCTGCAGGCGTTCGAGACCGGTCAGCAGCCGCCGCCCGCGGTCGATCCGAAGGACCTCGCCGCCTACGCCTACGAGGTGATGGACCTCAAGAAGCCGGCCCTGGAGTGGAACCCGCACCTCGCCTCGAACGATGACGCGACCCTGGTGAACCTGCCCACCTGGCTGTGGACGCGTGACCCCGCTGCCGTGGAGGAGCGTCAGGTCACCGCGGAGGCGGCCGGGATCAGCGTCACCGTGACCGCTCAGCCCGACGGGATGACCATCTCCAGCCCGGTCGGCGGGACCGAGTGCACGGCCGAGCAGGCTCGCACCGCCTACGCCGAGGGCGTCTCCGAGGCCTCTGCGTGCGTGTTCACCTTCGACCGCGGGTCCTTCGCCTACGCCGGTGGGTTCCCGGTGGAGTCGGTCACCGGCTGGAAGGCGGCCTGGACGAGCAACGCCGGACCTGGCGGAGAGCTCGAGCCGAAGGCCGTGGAAGCCACGACCGACATCCCGGTCGTCGAGGTCCAGTCGCGGGTCGACAGCACCTCCTGACGACCGACCGGTCAGGGACGGGCGCTCCCTGCGGATAGGCTTGATCCTCGTGACCTCTGCTTCCCCTACGTCGACCCCTGGGCCGGTCCCCGACGGGGACGGCCTGCTCCGGGCCGTGCTGGCCGGCGTGGAGGCGCACTCGGAGCAGCTGATCGAGGTACGCCGCGACCTGCACGCGCACCCGGAGCTCTCCTGGGCGGAGGAGCGCACCTCGGCCGTGCTCGCCAAGCGGCTCGACGAGGCCGGGCTCGCCCCGGTCGCTCTGCCACGCAACGGGCTCGCGGTCGACATCGGGTCCGGTGACGGTCCGCTGGTGGCCCTGCGTGCCGACCTGGACGCGCTCCCCGTCGACGACCGCACCGACGACCCCTGGGTGAGCACGGTCCAGGGCGTGGCGCACGCCTGCGGCCACGACGTGCACGCCGCGTCCCTGCTCGGCGCCGGCCTGTCGCTCGCCGCGGTCGCGGACTCGCTGCCCGGCCGGGTGCGGCTGATCTTCCAGCCGGCGGAGGAGATCATGCCCGGCGGCGCGCTGATGGCGATCGAGGCCGGCGTCCTCGACGGTGTCTCGCGCATCTTCGGCCTGCACGCCGACCCCGGGATCGACGTCGGCACGGTCGGTCTCCGCGAGGGTCCCCTCACCGGCGCCGCCGACCACCTCGACGTGCTGCTGAGCGGCAAGGGCGGGCACACCTCGCGGCCGCACCTGACCTCCGACCTCACCTTCGCCCTGGGCAAGCTGGTCACCGAGCTGCCTGCCGTGCTCTCCCGCAGGCTCGACCCCCGTGCCGGTGTCAGCGTGGTCTGGGGCATCGTCCGGTCGGGCTCGGCGGTCAACGTGATCCCCTCGGCAGGTCGGGCCGGTGGCACGGTGCGGATGCTCGACGCCGTCGCCTGGGCCGACGCGGAGGAGCTGGTCACGGACACGATCGAGCAGATCGTCGAGCCGTACGGCGTCGTGCCCACGATCACCTACGTCCGCGGTGTGCCGCCGGTGGTCAACGAGCACCGGTCGACGATGGTGCTCGGCAAGGCGGTGCAGAGCGTGCTCGGCGAGGAGGCCCTCGTCGCGACCAGCCAGAGCCTCGGCGGCGAGGACTTCGCGTGGTACCTCGACAGCGTTCCCGGCGCGATGGCCCGGCTCGGCACCCGGACGCCCGGTGGCCCGACGTACGACCTGCACCAGGGCGACCTGCGGGTGGACGAACGGGCCGTCTCGGTCGGCGCCTCGGTGCTGGCCGCCGCGGCGCTCACGGCGATGGTCACCGACCGATAACAAAGATGCCGGTGACCCCTTCGGGGAGAGGTGCGGCACATTCTCTGATCTAGGGTGGCCCCGGCAGGCCTCGAGGGCCTGTCTCATCACGTTCACCCACACCCTGGAGGCACCGTGCGCCGCATGGCCCGATCCCTAGCTCTCGTGGCCGCGGCCACCCTCGTCGTGGCCGGTTGCGGCCGGGGCGAGGACAGCAGCAACGACGGTCCCAAGACCGCCAAGGCTGTCAAGGTCGACTTCCCGAAGCTGGACGCCTCGGACTACAAGGCCTGCATGGTCTCCGACTCCGGCGGTTTCGACGACAAGTCGTTCAACCAGACCGCCAAGGACGGCCTCGACAACGCGGTGAAGGACTTCAAGGTCCAGTCGGCAGCCGTCCAGTCCAAGGCCGACTCGGACTACGTGCCCAACATCGCGGCGCTGGTCAACCAGAACTGCAAGCAGATCACCACCGTCGGCTTCCTGCTCGGTGACGCGACCCTGGCCTCGGCCAAGGCGCACCCGGACATCGACTACTCCATCGTCGACTTCTCCTACTCCGACCCGAAGACCGGTGCGAACACGGCCCCCAAGAACCTCCAGGGCCTGATCTTCGACACCGCCTCGCCGTCCTTCATGGCCGGCTACCTGGCGGCCTCGCAGACCAAGTCCGGCTTCGTCGGCACCTTCGGCGGAGCGCCGATCCCGACCGTGACCATCTACATGGACGGTTTCTGGGAGGGCGTGCAGTACTACAACCAGCAGAAGAAGAAGGACGTCAAGGTCGTCGGCTGGGACGAGACCACCCAGAAGGGCTCGTTCACCGGTGACTTCGAGGCCAAGGGCAAGGGTCAGACCGTGGCCGATGGCCTGATCCAGCAGGGCGCCGACATCCTCTTCCCCGTGGCAGGCCCCGCCGGCCTCGGTGGTCTGCAGGCCGCCAAGGAGAAGAACGCCAAGGCGATCTGGGTGGACACCGACGGCTGTGTCTCTGCCGCGGAGTACTGCGACATCCTGCTCACCTCGGTGATGAAGGGCATGGACGTCGCGGTGCAGAAGTCGATCCAGTCCGGGATCCAGAAGAAGTTCGACAACACGCCGTACGTCGGCACCCTGGAGAACGGTGGCGTGGGCCTGGCTCCGTACCACGACGCCTCGTCGACCATCCCGGACAAGACCAAGACCGAGATCGCCGCGATCCGCTACAAGCTGCTCCACGGCGACATCACGATCAAGTCGAAGGCCGTGCCGAAGAGCTGACCGGGACGATCTGAGACATCGACTCTTCCAGGGCGGGGAGGGCGGCAGCCAGGCGCTGCCTCCCTCCCCGTACCTGTGAGAGAGTCCCCGTTGAGGAGGGCACATGCGGCTTGAGATGCGCGGGCTGACCAAGCGGTTCGGCACGTTCACCGCCAACGACGCCATCGACCTGGTCGTCGAACCCGGTGAGATCCACTGCCTGCTCGGTGAGAACGGCGCCGGCAAGTCCACCTTGATGAACATGCTCTACGGGCTGCTCGAGCCCTCCGAGGGCGGCATCTTCATCGACGACGAGCCGGCCGGCTTCCAGAGCCCGGCCGACGCGATCAAGGCCGGCATCGGGATGGTCCACCAGCACTTCATGCTCGTGCCCGTCTTCACCGTCGCCGAGAACGTCATGCTCGGGCGCGAGCAGCTGAAGTCCCTGGGCCGGCTCGACCGCAAGGCCGCCGCCGACCGGGTGCGTGAGCTGTCGTCGACGTACAAGCTCGAGGTCGAGCCGGAGCCCCTGGTCGAGTCCCTCCCGGTGGGGGTCCAGCAGCGCGTGGAGATCCTCAAGGCCCTCGCCAACGACGCGAAGGTGCTGATCCTCGACGAGCCCACTGCGGTGCTCACGCCGCAGGAGACCGACGAGCTGATGGAGATCATGCGCTCGCTGAAGGCCCGCGGGACCTCGATCATCTTCATCACCCACAAGCTCCGCGAGGTCAAGGCGATCGGCGACAAGATCACCGTGATCCGCCGGGGCAAGGTGGTCGGCACCGCCCCGCCGTCGACCTCGGAGGCCGAGCTCGCCGAGATGATGGTCGGTCGGGCCGTGAAGCTGAAGGTCGACAAGGTCCCGGCCAAGCCGGGCGCGGACGTGCTCGCGGTGCGGGACGTCACGGTGATCGACAGTCGCGGCGCCACCGTCGTCGACGACGTGTCCTTCTCCGCCCGTGCCGGGGAGGTGCTGGCGATCGCCGGTGTCCAGGGCAACGGGCAGACCGAGCTGATCAAGACCCTGATGGGCCTGATCGAGCCGACCGCCGGCACGATCTCCCTCGACGGTGAGGACATCTCCCACTACGACCCGCGCCGCAGCCTCGAGGCCGGCATCGGCTACATCCCCGAGGACCGCGCCCACGACGGCTACATCGGCTCCTTCGGCGTCCACGAGAACCTCGTCCTCGACCTGTTCCGCGACCGGGAGTTCTCCTCGCGCGGAGTCCTGAACCTCGACCGGATCGCTGCGAACGCACGCGAGCGGGTCGACGAGTTCGACATCCGCACCGAGACCACCCGGAGCAGCCTGAGCTCGCTGTCGGGTGGCAACCAGCAGAAGGTGGTCGTCGCGCGCGAGATGTCGCGCAAGCTGAGGGTGCTGATCGCCTCCCAGCCGACCCGGGGCGTCGACGTCGGCTCGATCGAGTTCATCCACAAGCGGATCATCGAGGAGCGCGACCGCGGCACCGCGGTGATCATCGTCTCGACCGAGCTCGACGAGGTGTTCTCGCTCGCCGACCGGATCGCGGTGATGTACGACGGTCGCATCGTCGACACCGTCTCGCCCGACATCGAGCGCGAGGAGATCGGGCTCCTGATGGCCGGTGGAGGTACCCATGGCTGAGGTGCAGAAGGTCGTCCCTCCCGGGGGCGAGGAGGAGCTGCGCAACGCCCCACCCTGGGCGAGCTGGCTGCCCACGGTGCGGATGACGCTCCTCTCGATCCTGGTCGCGCTGTTCTTCGGCGCGATCCTGATCGCGATCAGCGACCCGCGGGTCGTCAACGCCGACAGCGTCGGCGCCGCCCTGAAGGGCATCGTCCAGGCGGTCGGTGGCTCCTACTGGGCGCTGCTGACCGGCGCCGTCGGCAGCTGGGACGCGATCGGCAACACCCTGGTCAAGGCCGCCCCGCTGATCTGCGCCGGCCTCGGGGTGACCCTGGCCTTCCGCGCCGGGTTGTTCAACATCGGTGCCCAGGGACAGCTGGTCCTCGGCGCGATCTTCGCCGGGTACGTCGGCTTCGCGATGGACCTCCCTCCCGGGCTGCACCTCGTCGTCGCGATCCTGGCCGCCTGCCTGGGTGGTGCCCTGTGGGGTGCCATCGCCGGCGTGCTCAAGGCACGCACGGGGGCGCACGAGGTGATCACGACGATCATGCTCAACTACATCGCGGCGAGCCTGCTGCTCTACCTGCTCAGCAACGCCGCGGCGTTCAAGCGACCGGGGCAGCTGAACCCGCGCTCGGAGCCGGTCGACAGCTCGGCCACCTTCCCCACGCTGTTCGGCGTGCACACCGGCGTGCTGCTGGCCGTCGTCGCAGCCGTCGTCGTGTGGTGGCTGCTGGAGCGCACCACCCTCGGCTTCCAGCTGAAGGCGGCCGGCGCCAACCCGGACGCGGCGCGCACCGCCGGCATGAACGTGCCGCGCCTCTACCTGCTCGCGATGGTGGGCGCCGGGCTGCTCGCCGGGCTGGGCTCGGCCATGCCGGTGCTGGGCCAGAACCTGTCGCTGACCACGTCGTTCGCGGGCTCGCTCGGCTTCGACGCCATCACCGTCGCGCTGCTCGGTCGGGCCACTCCGCTCGGCACGTTGCTCGCCGGTCTCCTGTTCGGGGCGCTCAACGCGGGCGGCGTACAGATGCAGGCGGCGCAGGGGACCCCGATCCAGCTGACCGAGGTCATCCAGGCGCTGATCGTCCTGTTCGTGGCCGCGCCGGCCGCCGTACGCGGACTGCTGCACCTGAAGGGCAAGGCACAGAACACCACCATGGCGGCGAAGGGATGGGGCTCATGAGCGCGGGGACCGCGGAGCGCGTCGACCCACCGGTGCCCGAGGTCCGGGACCCGGCGGAGCGGCATCGTCGGAACAAGGCCGTCGTGGTGCTGAGCATCGTGCTGGCGCTGCTCGTCTACTTCGCCGTCGACGCGAAGTCGAAGACCGTCAAGTACATCCTGGGAGAGCGGGTCTCGCAGGACCACCCGACCCACGAGCTCGCCGCTGCGCCCGTCGCGTGGGCCTGTGTCGTCATCGTCGCGATCGCCCTGGTCCTCGCTGCCGCCAACGTCCTGCGCCGGCCCGCGTTCGCGATCCCGACCTTCATCGTCGTGGGGATCGCCTTCTACGTCGGCTTCATGATCTGGGAGTTCCGCGACCAGGGGGGCCAGTTCCAGGCTGCCATCAGCAACCCGCTGCCGGGCACCATCGCGATCGCGACGCCGCTGATCCTGGGCGCCCTCGCCGGCGTCATGTGCGAGCGCGCCGGCGTCATCAACATCGCGATCGAGGGCCAGTTCCTGGTCGGTGCGTTCCTGGCCGCGGTCTTCGCGAGCCTGATCTTCAGTGCCGTGGCCGGGCTGGTGGCCGCCGTGGTCGGCGGCATCCTGGTCGGGGCCATGCTGGCGCTGTTCGCCATCCGCTACCAGGTCAACCAGGTGGTCGTCGGTGTCGTGCTCGTCGCGTTCGCCTCCGGGCTCACCGCGTTCCTGGTCAACCAGATCCCCGACTCGGGCAAGGGCAAGGAGTACCTCAACCAGCCGCCGATCCTGGAGAAGATCGCCATCCCGGGGTTGTCCAACCTGCCACTCGTCGGCGAGGCCCTGTTCACCCAGACGCTGCTCGTCTACCTGATGTACGTCGCGATCGTGGCCGTCCCGTTCGTGCTCTACCAGACTCGGTGGGGCCTGCGGGTGCGCTCGGTCGGGGAGCACCCGAAGGCCGCCGACACGGTCGGCATCCGCGTCAACCGCGTGCGCTGGCAGGCCGTGCTCGTCGGGGGCGGGCTCGCCGGCCTCGGTGGCGCCTACTTCACCGTCGGGTCCTCGGGCTCCTTCGACCAGGACATCTCCAACGGCCAGGGGTTCATCGCTCTCGCCGCCGTGATCATGGGTCGCTGGAACCCCGTCGGGGCCACGCTGGCCGCGTTGTTCTTCGGGTTCATGTGGAACCTGCAGAACCAGGTCGGCCTGGTCGGCAAGGTGCCGAGCGAGTTCCTCGGCGCCGCGCCGTACATCGCCACGATCATCGCCGTCGCCGGGTTCGTCGGTCGGGTCCGCCCGCCCGCCGCGGACGGCGAGCCCTACGTGAAGGGCTGAGCGGTTGCCTGATCCGCAGCTGAGTCCGCAGGTCGACTGGGACGCGCTGACCGAGCACGCCCGCGAGGCGATGCGGCACGCCTACGCGCCCTACTCGAGCTATCCGGTGGGCGCCGCCGCCCTCGTCGACGACGGGCGGCTGGTGAGCGGCTGCAACGTCGAGAACGCGGCGTACGGCGTGGTGCTGTGCGCGGAGTGCGGCCTGGTCTCGCAGCTGCACATCACCGGTGGCGGCCGGCTGACGCACTTCGTCTGCGTGGACGGTCACGGGGACCTGCTGATGCCGTGCGGTCGTTGCCGGCAGCTGTTGTGGGAGAACGGCGGGCCGGACCTCGAGCTGCTCACCCGGTCCGGCGTACGCCGCCTCGAGGAGCTGCTCCCCGACGCCTTCGGGCCGGACGACCTCGGGCGGTAGCACCCGGCTCACCGGACCGCCCGCTCGGTCTCGCCTAGTGCAGGATCCAACCGCGGACGGCCGGGGCGACGAACGTGAAGTTCTTGCAGCTGCCGATCGTGCCGCGGTAGTTGTAGCACTTCTCGACCTGGAACTTGGACCGGTACACGACGCGGTCGCAGTACACCGTCGTGTGCGGGGGCACGTTGACGCCGGCCTTCACGGCATAGCCCGAGGTCATCGACTTGCTCATCTGGGCCGTGGTGGAGGCGTCGATCGAGGCGAAGATGCCGGCCTTGATCGAGGCGCCGATGGTGATGCTGGCACCGTAGGTGAACGTCTTGGACTGCGTGGCCTCGCACTCCAGGCGGGCTGTCCGGCTGGTGCGGTTCAGCAGCGAGTCGCGGTAGCCGACCTTGTAGTCGCGCGCGAGGGTCCGGATCAGCCGGTAGCACTCACCGTGGCTCTGCGTCTCGCCTGCCACCGGCGTGGCGCAGTTCGCTGCCAACATACTGAGCCGATGCGGTTTTTGTCCCGATTTTCTCGACAGGTGGGCCCAGCACCTCAGCGGGGGGCGTCGACGGCGGTCCGCTGGCTGATCGAAGCGCCCAGCACGGCCAGCACCACCAGGACCAGCACCAGCACGGTCAAGGCCGCAGCCGTGCTGCCGCTCAGCGCCAGCAGCGCGCCGCCGAGGCTCACGAAGACCGCCTGCGAGAGCTGGTCGGCGAGGTTGGCCGAGGACGAGTTGAACCCGAGGTCCGCGGACGCAGAGTCCGCCAGCAGCAGGAACGAGAGGGCGGAGAACCCGAGTCCCATCCCGACGCCGGCGAGCCCGAGGGACGGGAGGGCGAGCCAGGGGACGCCCCAGGTGGGCGCCACGAGCAGCAGTCCCGCGACGCCGGCTGCGACGCCGAGGAAACCCAGTCGCAGCAGCCGGTCCCGGGGGAGGTCCGGCTTGCCGCCCTGCCAGGCGGACGCAGCCGACCAGCCCAGCGACCCCACGATCAGCGGTGTGCCGGCCGCGGTGAGCGACCAGCCGTGGGTCGAGGTGAGCATCAGGGGCAGGTAGGCCGTGGCGGTGAAGAAGGCACCGGCGATCAGGGCCCTGCCGGCGACCACGGCGGCGATGCCCGGGCGAGCGGTGAACGACCCGGCTGGGACGAGACGGCGCGCTGCCGGCACGAGGACTCCCAGGGCGAGCAGCGCGACGAGGGCAGCCACCGCGGTGGTGTGCTCACCGGCCCAGCTCAGTGCGGCCACCGCCGCCGCGGCGAACAGCGCGGCAGGCACCATCCCGGGGCGGACCGGAGCAGGCGCGGCAGGTGCACTCAGCCCCCGGCTGGCCGGCAGCACCAGCACGACCGCGACGACCACGAGGGGAAGCAGGCCCAGGAACACCCAGTGCCAGGAGAAGCGCTCCGTGACCAGCCCTGACACCGGCGGGCCGACGAGCGACGGCACCACCCAGGCCGACGAGACCAGGCCGAAGACGGCGGGGCGCGCGCGAGGGGAGTAGATCAGCGCGATCAGCACGTAGAGGGCGACGCCCTGGGCACCGGCGCCGAGACCCTGGAGGACACGGCCGAGGAGCAGCTGGGTCATCGTGCCCGCCGTGCCGGCCACCAGCAGACCGAGCCCGAAGACGGCCGGGGCGACCAGCAGCAACGCCTTGGGGCCGCGCCGATCGCACCAGCGTCCACCCAGCACGGTCCCGATCACGTTGGTGGCGATGAAGGCCACGAACGGCCAGGCGTACGACGAGACCGTGCCGAGGTCGGCGACCAGCGCCGGCATCGCCGTACCGACCCCCATGTTCTCGAAGGCGACGAGGCTGATCAGCAGCACGATCCCGACGGTCACGGCACGCTGCGAGGGGCCGAAGAGCTCCTCGCGGATGCTCGACTGCCCGACCGTCATGAGCCCAGCCTGCATGGTCGGTGCCCGGTGGGGTCAACCCGGTTTGTCGCGGTACGTTGCGTCCCTCGCCCACAGACGCAGGAGGATCCATGGCAGCGCACGACGCGGTCGAGGTGATCATCGCCAAGCGCGACGGCGCCGCGCTCAGCGACAGCCAGATCGACTGGGTGGTGGGTGCCTACACCCGGGGCGAGGTCGCCGACGAGCAGATGTCCGCACTGGCGATGGCGATCCTGCTCAACGGGATGACGAGGGAGGAGATCGCGCGGTGGACGGCCGCGATGATCGCCAGTGGGGAACGACTGGACTTCTCCGGACTCTCGCGTCCCACCGCGGACAAGCACTCGACGGGTGGGGTGGGCGACAAGATCACGCTGCCGCTGGCCCCGCTCGTGGCGGCCTGCGGCGTCGCGGTGCCCCAGCTCTCCGGGCGGGGGCTGGGCCACACGGGCGGCACTCTCGACAAGCTCGAGTCGATCCCGGGCTGGCGGGCGTCGGTCTCCAACGAGGCGATGATGGAGCAGCTCGAGTCCGTCGGTGCGGTCATCTGTGCCGCTGGGTCCGGGCTGGCCCCGGCGGACAAGAAGCTCTACGCGCTGCGGGACGTCACCGGAACGGTCGAGGCGATCCCGCTCATCGCCTCCTCGATCATGAGCAAGAAGATCGCCGAGGGCACCGGCTCACTCGTGCTGGACGTCAAGGTCGGCACCGGGGCGTTCATGAAGGACCTGACCCGCGCCCGGGAGCTGGCCTCGACCATGGTCGAGCTCGGGCAGGGCGCCGGAGTGCACACGGTCGCCCTGCTCACCGACATGTCCAGCCCGCTGGGGCTGACGGCCGGGAACGCGCTCGAGGTGCGGGAGTCGGTCGAGGTGCTCGCCGGTGGCGGTCCGCCCGACGTCGTGGAGCTCACCGTCGCACTGGCCCGGGAGATGCTCGCGGGAGCCGGCCGCGACGACGTCGACCCGGGCGAGGTGCTCGCGTCCGGTGGGGCGATGGACACGTGGAGGCAGATGATCTCGGCCCAGGGCGGCGACCCCGAGGCCGGGTTGTCGACGGCCCGCGAGACGCACGTCGTGGAGGCTCCGTCGTCCGGCGTGCTCACCCGGCTCGACGCGATGGCGGTCGGCGTGGCTGCGTGGCGGCTGGGCGCCGGCCGGGCCAGGCAGGGCGACGCCGTCCAGGCCGGGGCGGGCGTGGAGTGGCACGCCCGACCGGGCGACTCCGTCACCCAGGGGCAACCCCTGCTCACGTTGCACACCGACGAGCCGGACCGCTTCGAGCGGGCGCTCGCGTCGCTCGAGGGTGGGTACGACGTGTCGCCGGCCGGCGCGGCGTACGAACCGACGCCGCTGCTTCTCGACCGGATCAGCCTCGACCGGATCAGCTGAGCAGCAGGACGACCGACTCGGCGACACAGGCGGGCTTGTCCTCGCCCTCGATCTCCACGACGTACTTCACGGTGAGCTGCTTGCCCGCCGGGACGTCGGTGACCGCACCGATCGAGACCGTCGCGCGGATCTTCGAGCCGACCCTGACCGGGTTGGGGAAGCGCACCTTGTTGACGCCGTAGTTCAGCTTGGGGCCGGGCGTGTCCAGGGTGAAGACCTGGCTGCCGAGCCACGGCACCAGCGAGAGCGTGAGGTAGCCGTGGGCGATCGTCCCCCCGAACGGCCCGTCCTTCGACTTCTCCACGTCGACGTGGATCCACTGGTGGTCGCCGGTCGCGTCGGCGAACTTGTCGACGCGGTCCTGGTCGATCTCCACCCAGTCGGTGGTGCCGATCTCCTCGCCGACTGCGGACTCGATCTCCTCGGTGGTGCTGAACACGCGCATGGACGTCGCTCCTCGTGACCCCTCGCTCGAAGGGTGTTGGATGGCTCTGTGCAGAACACCTCCGAACCTACCGCGATCAGGCCCGAGGTGATCCGGGCCGTTCCCAAGGTGCTGTTGCACGACCACCTCGACGGCGGTCTGCGGCCCGCCACGATCCTCGAGCTCGCCGACGAGGTCGGCCACGAGCTCCCGGCGAGCGACGCCGACTCCCTGGGCCGCTGGTTCACCGAGTCGGCCGACAGCGGCTCGCTGCCCCGTTACCTGGCCACCTTCGACCACACCGTCGCCGTGATGCAGCGGGCCGAGCACCTCAGCCGGGTGGCCCGGGAGTGCGTGGAGGACCTGGCCGCCGACGGCGTGGTCTACGCCGAGGTGCGCTACGCCCCCGAGCAGCACCTCGACGAGGGGCTCACCCTCGAGGAGGTGGTCCGCGCCGTGCAGGACGGGTTGGACCAGGGGATGGCATCCACCCGGCGGCCGATCGTCGTACGCCAGCTGCTGACCGCGATGCGCCACCAGGCACGCTCCCGGGAGATCGCGGAGCTCGCGGTCGCGCACCGCGACGACGGCGTGGTCGGGTTCGACATCGCCGGCGCGGAGGCCGGCTATCCACCCACGCGGCACCTCGACGCGTTCGAGTACCTCCAGCGCGAGAACGCGCACTTCACGATCCACGCCGGCGAGGCGTTCGGGCTGCCCTCGATCTGGCAGGCGATCCAGTGGTGCGGCGCGGACCGCCTCGGCCACGGCGTCCGGATCATCGACGACATCACGACGGCCGGTGACGAGGTCCAGCTCGGCCGGCTGGCGCAGTACGTCCGGGACAAGCGGATCCCGCTCGAGCTGTGCCCGCACTCCAACCTGCAGACCGGGGCCGCGCCCTCCATCGCCGAGCACCCGATCGGCCTGCTCGCCGAGCTGCGCTTCCGGGTCACGGTGAACACCGACAACCGGTTGATGAGCAACACCTCGATGAGCCGCGAGATGGGTGCGCTCGTGGACGCGTTCGGCTGGGGCCTGGCCGACCTGCAGTGGGTCACGGTGAACGCGATGAAGTCGGCGTTCGTGCACTTCGAGCAGCGACTCGAGCTGATCAACGAGGTGATCAAGCCCGGCTACGCCGCCCAGGTCCGGACGAGATCCAGGGCGGCGACGCCGGCTGATGCCCAGCACCGTCGAGTCCCTCTTCTGGATCACGCTGTGCGGGGTGCTGGCCCCGTTGCTCGCGGGTTCGGTCATGCGGCGCAAGGTGCCCGAGGTCGTGCTGCTGCTGGTGCTCGGCGTGGTGATCGGACCGAACGTGCTCGACCTCGCCGTCAACACCGACGGGGTGAACGTGCTGCGCCAGCTCGGCCTCGGGATGCTGTTCCTGCTGGCCGGCTACGAGATCGAGATCCCCGAGCTCGTCGGCCGTGGTGGTCGGCGCGCGCTGGCCACCTGGGTGGCGTCCTTCGCGCTGGCCGCAGCAGTCATGGCCTTGCTCGGGGCCGGCGGGGCGATCCACGCCGAGCTGGCGGTGGCGATCGCGCTCACCTCCACGGCGCTCGGCACGCTGCTGCCCATCCTCAAGGACAGCGGGATGCTCGGCACCACCTTCGGTGACACGTTGATGAAGCACGGGGCCTACGGCGAGCTGGGTCCGATCGTCGCGATCTCCGTCCTGCTGGGTTCCCGTGGACCGATCGCGTCCTTGCTGGTCCTGGCCGGGTTCGCGCTGCTCGCCGTGCTGGTGCACGTGTTCTCGTCCCGGCTCAGCCGCGAGGGATCGAAGGTGCTGGACACCATCCGGCTCGGCGCCGAGACCTCGGGGCAGACGCAGGTCCGGCTCGTCGTCCTGCTGCTCGTCACGCTGGGCGCCTCGGCCGCTGCCTTCGACCTGGACTCGGTGCTGGGCGCCTTCGCGGCCGGCATCATCCTGCGACGGTTGCTCCCGGAGGGCCACCAGGGCCTCGAGGTCAAGCTCACCGGCCTGGCCTTCGGGCTGCTGATCCCGGTCTTCTTCATCACCTCCGGGATGGCGATCGACCCCGCAGCGGTGGCCGAGGAGCCGGGCGCGCTGGTGCTGTTCGTGCTGCTGATCGTGGTCGTCCGCGGCGGAACGGTGTACGTCGCGACCCGGACGACTCGTGAGGGCGGACGAGCAGTCTTCGACGGTCGGGAGAGCGTGGCGATGGCGCTGTTCGGCTCGACCGGGCTGCCGATCATCGTGGCGGTGACCTCGGTCGCCGTCGCGGCCGGTCAGATGACCGACACCAACGCCTCGGTGCTGGTCGCCGGGGGCGCCATCACGGTGCTCGTGTGCCCGCTTCTGGCCCAGACCCTGCTCGCGCGAGAACGCGGTGCGACAGGCGACGACCCGGACGTCGAACGGGTGAGGGGTTGAAGTAGCGTTTGCCCGTCGCCGGCGCCAAAGACGTGCGCCGCACTTACTACGTGAAAGGGGAACCGGTGAACAGCTTCTGGGACTTCTTCTGGTTCATCATCTCGTTCTTCCTGCTCATGGCCTACCTGATGGTCCTGTTCCAGATCATCGGGGACCTCTTCCGTGACAAGGACGTCAGCGGAGGCATCAAGGCGGTCTGGGTGTTCTTCCTGATCTTCCTGCCGATCCTGACCTCGCTCGTGTACCTCATCGCTCGCGGCAAGGGGATGGCCGAGCGCAACATCTCGGCTGCCCACGCAGCACAGCAGGACCAGGAGGCCTACATCCGCAAGGTCTCGGGCGCCGGCGGTGCGTCGCCGGCCGACGAGATCTCCCGGGCCAAGGCCCTGCTCGACTCCGGTGCCATCACGCAGGCGGAGTTCGACGGGCTGAAGGCCAAGGCCCTCGCCTGAACCCAGCACCACATCGGCTGCCCCATTCCCCGCTCGGGGAGTGGGGCAGTCGTGTCATCCGGCCCGTGTCACGCGATCAGGGCACGGATCTCGGCGTACGCCGCCCCGGGGGCGAGCACCCGGCAGCCGCGCTCCTCGGCGTGGCGGACCACAGCACGGTGGGCCCGCAGGAGGTGCAGACCGCGACGGAGCAGCACCAGCGGTGGCTTGCGGTGCTCGCGCAGGTCTCGTGAGAAGCGCCGCACGAACGTGACGACGGGCCGCTGGGTCACGCACACCGCGTCCGCCAGGAGCGCCCGGGCCGTGCACTCCGCGACGATCTCCTGGGCGAAGATTCCCTCGGCGACGAAGTACGCCGCTCCGGCGAGCTCGACCACGCGGTGGCCGGTCGTGGAGCTGGTGGCGAGGTCGTACACCGGGGCGTCGGTGCGCCCGGTCCGGCACAGCTCCTCGATCGCAGCGACGGCGGCTGCGGCGTTCCACGAGTCCGGGTGGTCCCAGTCGACGATCGGGTCGCCGCCGGCCAGGTCGAGTCGGGGCAGCGTCGGGTCGTCACCCTCCTTGTAGAAGTCGTCCAGCCGCAGCACCGGGAGGCCGAGACGATCCGCGAGGTGCGACTTGCCGGATCCCGACGGGCCGGCCAGGACGATGACCTGCGCTGTCACAGCCCCATCGGGTGCCAGACCGTCTTCGCCTCGAGGAAGGTGGTCATCCGGTCGAGGCCGGGGGAGGCGAGGAGGTCCTCGAGCCCCGCGCGACGGACCCGCTTGAGGTTCTCGGCCGCGCCGATCTCCAGGTTGCGGGCCAGCTCGACGTCCTCGACGCCGGTCAGGTCGAGGCCGTTGACGTCCATGTGGCGTGGCCAGCCAGGGCGCGATCTCGGCCTGGGGACCGGTGAGGATGTTGACCACACCGCCGGGGACGTCGGAGGTCGCCATCACCTCGGCCAGCGTGATCGAGGTGAGCGGGTGCGGCTCGCTCGCGATCACGACGGCGGTGTTGCCCGTGACGATGACGGGCGCGATCACGCTGACCAGTCCCAGCAGCGGTCCGGCCGGGGCCACCACGGCGATGACGCCACTGGGTTCGGGAGCGGTGTGGTTGAAGTAGGGCCCGGCGACCGGGTTGGCCCCGCCCGTCACCTGGGCGATCTTGTCGGCCCACCCGGCGTACCAGACGAGGCGGTCGATGGCGGCGTCCACATAGGTGCGCGCCCTCGCCGCGGTGACGCCCTCCGCGGTGCGCAGCTCGGCCTCGAACTGGTCACGCCTGTCCTCCAGCACCTCGGCGATCCGGTAGACCACCTGGCCGCGGTTGTACGCCGTGCGGCCCGACCAGCCGCCGAACGCCGCCCGGGCGGCCTTCACGGCGTCCCGGGCGTCCTTGCGGGACGCGTGCGAGGCGTTGGCCCAGAACTTCCCCTTGGCGTCGCTGACCTCGTACGACCGACCCGACTCCGAGCGGGGGAACGCCCCGCCGATGTAGAGCTTGTAGGTCTTCCTGACGTCAATCCTGTTCACGAGCACATCCTCCCGGAAGATATCGGGGCCCCCGCGGAAGCGTGCGCGGTCGCGCGGAGCGCCCTCATCGCGCGGTTCCGTGGGGTGATAGGTAACCTTCCAGTCCGTGTCGGCCGCCCTCGCGGCCGTAGCCCGACTCCTTGTAGCCACCGAACGGGCTCGCCGGGTCGAACCGGTTGAACGTGTTCGACCACACGACGCCGGCGCGCAGCTGGCCGGCCATCCACAGGGTGCGCGAGCCCTTGTCGCTCCAGATCCCGGCCGACAGCCCGTACGGCGTGTTGTTGGCCTTCTCGACCGCCTCCTTCGGCGTGCGGAAGGTGAGCACCGAGAGCACCGGCCCGAAGATCTCCTCGCGGGCGATCCGGTGGGCCTGGCTGACCCCGGTGAAGATCGTCGGTGGGAACCAGAAGCCGTGGTCCGGGAGCTCGCACGGCGGTGACCACCGGCCGGCGCCCTCGGCCTCCCCGATGTCGGACAGCTCGCGGATCCTGGCGAGCTGCTCCGCGCTGTTGATGGCTCCGATGTCGGTGTTCTTGTCGAGCGGGTCGCCCACGCGCAGCGTCCCCATCCGCCGCTTGAGGCGCTCGAGCACCTCGTCGGCCACGGACTCCTGCACCAGCAACCGGGAGCCGGCGCAGCAGACGTGTCCCTGGTTGAAGAAGATGCCCGTGACGATGCCCTCGACCGCCTGGTCGATGGGCGCGTCGTCGAAGACGATGTTGGCGGCCTTGCCGCCGAGCTCGAGGGTGACCTTCTTCCTCGAGCCGGCCACGGCCTTGGCGATCGCCCGACCGACGTCGGTCGAACCGGTGAACGCGACCTTGTCGACGTCCTCGTGCGAGACGATCGCCTGCCCGGTGGCGCCCGCCCCGGTCAGGATGTTCACGACCCCGGGCGGCAGGTCGGCCTGCTGGCAGATCTCGGCGAAGAGCAGCGCGGTCAGGGGAGTGGTCTCGGCCGGCTTGAGCACGACCGTGTTGCCGGTGGCCAGGGCGGGGGCGATCTTCCAGGCGAGCATCAGGAACGGGAAGTTCCACGGGATCACCTGCCCGGCGACGCCGAGCGGTTGCGGGTCCGGTCCGAACCCGGCATGTTCCAGCTTGTCCGCCCAGCCGGCGTAGTAGAAGAAGTGTGCCGCCGCCGTCGGGATGTCGACGTCGCGCGACTCCTTGATCGGCTTGCCGTTGTCGATCGACTCCAGGACGGCGATCTCGCGGGCCCGCTCCTGGATGATCCGCGCGATCCGGAAGAGGTACTTGCCGCGCTCGGCCCCGGTCATCTTCGACCAGACCCGGTTGTAGGCGCGCCGGGCGGCCTTCACGGCCAGGTCGACGTCGGCCTCGTCCGCCTCGGCGACCTCCGCGAGCACCTCCTCGGTGCTCGGCGAGATCGTCTTGAAGGACTTTCCGGAGCCGTCCACGAACTCGCCGTTGACGAACAGTCCGTAGGAGGACTTGATGTCCACGACCGAGCGGGACTCGGGCGCGGGTGCGTACAGAAGACGTGGTTGTCATATCGCGGTTGCCTGTTCGCCATGGTCGTCTCACTCGGCTAGTCCAGGGTGAAGTAGTCGGGGCCGGAGTAGCGGCCGGTGACCATCTTGGTGCGCTGCATCAGCAGGTCGTTGAGCAGCGTGGAGGCGCCGAACCGGAACCAGTCGGGGTCCAGCCAGTCCGTCCCGGCGGTCTCGTTGACCATCACGAGGTACTTGATCGCGTCCTTGGAGGTGCGGATCCCGCCCGCCGGCTTCACCCCGACCATCTGGCCGGTGATCTCGCGGAAGTCGCGGACCGCCTCCAGCATCACCAGCGTCACGGGCAGCGTGGCGGCCGGCTGGATCTTGCCCGTGGAGGTCTTGATGAAGTGCCCGCCGGCCATCATCGCGAGCCAGCTGATGCGTCGTACGTTGTCGTAGGTCTGCAGCTCGCCCGTCTCGAAGATCACCTTCAGGTGCGCGCCGCCGCACGCCTCGCGCACGGCGACGATCTCCTCGAAGACCTCGAGGTAGCGCCCGGAGAGGAACGCCCCCCGGTCGATCACCATGTCGATCTCGTCGGCACCGGCGTCCACGGCGTCCTTGACGTCGGCGAGCTTGATGTCCCGCGCCGCACGTCCGCTGGGGAAGGCGGTGGCCACCGAGGCGATGTGCACCCCGGAGGAGCCGAGCGTCTCCTTGGCGAAGGGAACCATGTCCGGGTAGACGCACACAGCCGCCACCGACGGGCAGGTCTGGTCGGCCGGGTCGGGGCGCATCGCCTTGGAGGCCAGGGCCCTGACCTTGCCCGGCGTGTCGGAGCCCTCGAGCGTGGTCAGGTCGACCATCCGGATCGCGAGGTCGATGGCGTACTCCTTGGCCGACGTCTTGATCGACCGGGTGCCGAGGCCGGCGGCGCGTTGCTCCACACCCACCTGGTCGACTCCCGGGAGTCCGTGCAGGAACCGTCGCAGCGCTGCGTCGGAGGAGGTGGCATCCGCCAACGAGCTCGCCGTTGAACTCATCAAGGTCACCGGGTCAGTCTAGGTTGTTAGCGATCGTTAACTGACCAGGGTTACGATGCCCGGCATGAGTTTCGAGCTGTCCGAGGACCATGAGCAGTTCCGCCGCACGGTGCGCGACTTCGCCGAGAAGGAGATCGCCCCGCACGCCGCGCAGTGGGACCACGACCACCACTTCCCGGTCGACGTGATCCAGAAGATGGGGCAGCTGGGCCTGTTCGGGCTGAACGCGCCGGAGCAGTACGGCGGCGCCGACGGTGACTTCACCAGCCTGTGCGTGGCCATCGAGGAGCTCGGCCGCGTCGACCAGTCGATGGGCATCACCCTGGAGGCCGCGGTCGGCCTGGGCATCAACCCGATCCTGACCTTCGGCACCGACGAGCAGAAGGACACCTGGCTCCCGGACCTGGTCGAGGGACGGAAGCTGGCCGGCTTCGGGCTCACCGAGCCGGGCGCCGGTTCCGACGCCGGGGCCACGAAGACCAGGGCCGAGCTGCGCGACGGCGAGTGGGTCGTCAACGGCAGCAAGCAGTTCATCACCAACTCCGGGTCCGAGATCACCAGCCTGGTCACCGTCACCGCGAAGACCGGCGAGCGGGAGGACGGGCGTCCCGAGGTCTCCACGGTGATCGTGCCCAGCGGCACGCCCGGGTTCACGGCGGAGAAGGCCTACGACAAGCTCGGCTGGCACGCCTCGGACACCCACCCGCTCAGCTTCAGCGACGCGCGGGTCCCGGAGTCGAACCTGCTGGGCGAACGCGGGCGCGGCTTCGCCCAGTTCCTGGCCATCCTCGACGACGGTCGCGTCGCCATCGCCGCCCTGGCGGTCGGTTGCATCCAGGCCTGTCTCGACATGAGCCTGGAGTACGCCGGCGAGCGGACCACCTTCGGCGTACCCATCGGACGCAAGCAGGGCGTCGCGTTCCAGATCGCCGACCTCGAGGTGATGCTGGCCGCCTCGCGCCAGCTCACCTACCAGGCGGCCTGGATGAAGGACGCCGGCAAGCCGATGAAGGACTTCAAGCACGCCGCCGCGATCGCCAAGCTCTACGCCACCGAGTCAGCGGTCACCGCGACCCGGATCGCGACGCAGGTCTTCGGCGGCTACGGCTTCATGGAGGAGTACCCCGTCGCGCGCTTCTACCGTGACGCCAAGGTGCTCGAGATCGGCGAGGGCACCTCCGAGGTGCAGCGGATGCTCATCGCCCGGGGGCTCGGCCTGCCCGTGGAGTGACCTGCCCGTGGAGGGACAGAGTCAGCTGCTGGGGGAAGCACCCCGATACCCTGCCGTTTCCACGCCTGAAAGGTCACCATGAGACTCCTCGTCACCGGCGGTGCCGGTTTCATCGGCAGCCACTACGTGCGCTCCGTCCTCACCGGAGCCTGGGGGCTCCCCGAGCCTGACGAGGTGGTGGTCCTCGACAAGCTCACCTACGCGGGCAACCTCGAGAACCTCGCTCCCGTGCGCGGCGACTCGCGGTTGCGCTTCGTCGAGGGCGACATCCTCGATCGAGCAGTCGTCGACCGGCTGATGGGGGAGGTGGACGCAGTCGTCCACTTCGCCGCGGAGAGCCACGTCGACCGGTCGATCCTCGGCGCCGCCGACTTCGTGATGACCAACGTCGTGGGCACCCAGGCGCTCCTCGACTCCGCGCTCAAGCACGGCATCGACAAGTTCGTGCACGTCTCCACCGACGAGGTCTACGGCTCGATCCCCGAGGGCAGCTGGGACGAGGAGCGACCGCTCGAGCCCAACTCGCCGTACTCCGCGTCGAAGGCCTCCAGCGACCTGCTCGCCCGCGCCTACCACCGCACGCACCAGCTGCCGGTCTGCATCACCCGGTGCTCGAACAACTACGGGCCCTACCAGTTCCCCGAGAAGGTCATCCCGCTCTTCGTGACCAACCTGGTCGACGGCAAGAACGTCCCGCTGTACGGCGAGGGCACCAACATCCGCGACTGGCTGCACGTCGACGACCACTCCCGCGGCATCCACCTCGTGCTCACCAACGGCCGCCCCGGCGAGGTCTACAACATCGGCGGCGGCACCGAGCTGACCAACAAGGAGCTCACCGGCCTGCTCCTCGAGGCCACCGGCACCGACTGGGACCGGGTCGAGCGGGTCACCGACCGCCTCGGCCACGACCTGCGCTACTCCGTCGACATCACCAAGATCAGCGACGAGCTCGGCTACCAGCCCCAGGTCCCCTTCGAGCAGGGCCTGGCGGACACGGTCGACTGGTACCGCACCAACCGCGATTGGTGGGAGCCGCTCAAGGCCCGGGCCGCCCTGGCCTCCGGCTGACCACACCGCGGAGTGTGCGCCTGCCAGGCGCCCCGGACCGGTATGCGGGGATCGTGCCCCCGGGCGGCCGCAGGTCGGTCAGAGGCTGCTGGTGAAGGCCCGGGCCTCGTCGTAGGTGGCTAGAAGGCCGGTGTCGCGGATCTCGGCCAGGGTGGGGGCCGCCTCGTCCTTGGGGGAGAGCAGCGGCGAGAGCGGGCTGCCGTCCCGCGCAGACGTCGGCCAGTCGATGCCGATCTCGGGGTCGAGCGGGTGGACGCCGTGCTCGCGACCGGGGGCGTACGGCGCCGAGCAGAGGTAGGTGATGACCGTGTGGTCCTCGAGCGCCATGAAGGCGTGGCCCACTCCCTCCGGCAGGTAGATCGCCCGGCGGTCGACGTCGTCGAGCAGGACCGAGTCCCACTGGCCGAAGGTCGGCGAGCCCACGCGCAGGTCGACGACCACGTCGAGCGCTGCGCCGTGCACGCACGTGACGAACTTGGCCTGGCTGGGCGGGAGCTGGGCGAAGTGGATGCCGCGCAGGGTTCCTGCGCTCGACACGGAGCAGTTGGCCTGGGCCAGGTGCAGCGCGTGTCCGGTGGCCTCGACGAAGGCGTCCTCGCGGAACCACTCGAGGAAGACGCCGCGGTCGTCTCCGTGCTGGGCAGGCGTGACCTCGAAGGATCCCGGGACGGATAGTGGTCGCACAATCACCCGGTGAGGCTAGCGGGTGGATACGCTCGCCCGATGACATGGCTGGTGACAGGTGCTCTCGGGATGCTCGGGACGGACCTCCGGACGGCGCTGGAGCGCCATCAGATTCCCTACGAGGGCGTGGATCTCGGTGACCTCGACCTGCTCGACGAGGACGCGGTCGCCGAGGCGGTGTCAGGGCACGACGTCGTCGTCAACTGTGCTGCCTGGACCGCCGTGGACAAGGCGGAGGACCACGAGCCCGAGGCGTTCATGATCAACGCGGTGGCCCCGGCGCTGCTGGCGCGGGCCGCTCGCCGGCACGACGCGCGGATCATCCACGTGAGCACCGACTACGTCTTCGCCGGTGACGCGACCTCGCCCTACCCGGAGGACGGGCCGGCCGCTCCCGCGTCGGCGTACGGCCGGACCAAGGCTGCCGGGGAGTGGGCCGTGCGTGCCGAGGCACCCGAGCAGCACCTGATCACCCGGACGGCGTGGCTGTACGGCGCCCATGGTGGCTGCTTCCCCAAGACCATCGCCCGGCTGGCCGCCGAACGAGGAGCCGTCAGCGTCGTCGACGACCAGTACGGCCAGCCCACCTGGACGACGGACCTCGCCGAGGCGATGGTGCGCCTGGTCCAGGCCGATGCCGAGGCCGGGACCTGGCACACCACGTCCTCGGGGAAGACGTCCTGGTACGAGTTCGCCGGCGAGATCGTCGCGGCCGCGGGGTTGTCGCGCGACGTGGTCAGCCCGACCGACTCGGCCGCGTTCCCGTCTCCCGCTCCACGTCCCGCGTACTCGGTGCTCGGCCACGACCGCTGGCACGAGCACGGCATCGAACCGATCGGCGACTGGCGCGAACGGTGGAGCGTGGCCTCAGGAGAAGTCCTTGCGGTCGATCAGCCCCACTAGATAGGTGCCGTAGCCCGACTTCAGGAGTGGCTCCGCTCGCTCACGGAGCTCGTCGTCACTGAGCCAGCCGCGTCGCCAGGCGACCTCCTCGGGGGCACCGATCTTGAGTCCTTGGCGATGCTCGATGGTGCGGATGAAGTTGTTGGCGTCGTTGAGCGAGTCGAAGGTGCCCGTGTCCAGCCAGGCCGTGCCCCGCTCCAGGACCTCCACCGACAGGCGCCCCTGCTCGAGGTAGGTGCGGTTGATGTCGGTGATCTCGTACTCCCCGCGCGCGGAGGGCAACAGGTCGCGCGCGATCTCGACGACGTCGTTGTCGTAGAAGTACAGGCCCGGGACCGCGAAGTTGCTCAACGGCTCCGCCGGCTTCTCCGCCAGGGAGATCGCCTTCCCGTCGGCGTCGAACTCGACCACGCCGTAGGCGCCCGGGTCGGCCACCCAGTAGGCGAAGATCATGGCTCCCTCGACCGTGTCGAAGCGGGCGAGCTTGCGGCCGAAGCCGGGTCCGTAGAACAGGTTGTCGCCGAGCACCAGGGCGCAGGGGTTGTCGCCGATGAAGTCCGCCCCGATGGTGAACGCCTGGGCGAGCCCGTCGGGGGAGGGCTGCTGGGCGTAGGAGAGGGTGATCCCGAAGGCAGACCCGTCACCCAGCAGGCGCTGGAACCCCTCGGCCTCGTGGGGCGTCGTGATGATCAGCACGTCCCGGATCCCGGCCAGCATCAAGGTGCTGAGCGGGTAGTAGATCATCGGTTTGTCGTAGACCGGGACCAGCTGCTTGCTGATCCCGAGGGTCAGTGGGTGCAGTCGTGAACCGGTGCCACCGGCGAGGATGATGCCGCGCATGGCGTCATCCTTCCATTCAGCTCTTGCTCCAGAACTCGGTCCACGCGAATCCGAGCTCCTCCAGCATCAGCCGGAGCAGCGGCAGGCTGATCCCCACGACGTTGTGCGGGTCGCCGGTGACGCCCGACACGAACGCCCCGCCGAGGCCGTCGAGGGTGAAGGCACCGGCGACCTCGAGCGGCTCACCGGTGGCGACGTAGGCCTCGATCTCCTCGTCGGTCACGTGCGCGAACCGCACCTGCGTGGCCGCGGTGCGGGCCAGCCACACCTCGCGATGGGTGTCGATGACGCAGTGCCCGGTGTGGAGCACGCCGGAGCGCCCGCGCATCTGCTGCCAGCGCTCGATCGCCTCGTCCTCGGTGCCGGGCTTGCCCAGGATCTCCCCGTCCAGCGCGAGCACCGAGTCGCAGCCGATCACGAGGGCCCGTTTCTGGTCGGCGGCGACGGCCACGGCCTTGAGCTGGGCCAACCGCATCGTGTAGTCGGCCGGGCCGGTCTTGGCGACCGTCGACTCGTCGACGCCGGAGACGATGACCTCCGGAGAGAGCCCGGCGTTCTGCAGGGTCTTCAGTCGCGCAGGCGAGGCGGAGGCGAGGATCAGCCTGGGAGCGGTCGGCATTCCGGTCCTAGCGGGCGCTGGCGCGCCAGGCGCCCGCGCCGTGGCGGTGGGTGCCGCGCAGCCTGCGGTGGGGGGCCGACCACTCGGGCCTGGGTCGCTTCTGGTTGGCGGAGGCCTCGGCCGCGCCGGCCGCCATCGCGGACACCACGCTCACCAGGGCGGCGACCTCCTCCGGGGTGGGGTCGCCCTTGACGATGCGGAGGAGCGGCTTCTGCGGCTCGGTCTCCTCGGTCTCCTGTGTCACAGCGGGATGTTCCCGTGCTTCTTGGGGGGCAGCGTCTCGCGCTTGGAGGCGAGCAGGCGCAGCGCTCGCACGATCTCGATCCGGGTCTCGTGCGGAGTGATCACCGCGTCGATGTAGCCGCGCTCGGCGGCGACGTAGGGGTTGGCGAGGGTGTCCTCGTACTCCGCGATCAGCTCGGCGCGACGCTCCTCGACGTCACCGCCGTCCTTCTCGACCTGGGCGAGCTCCTTGCGGTGCACGATGTTGGCGGCACCCTGGGCACCCATCACCGCGATCTGGGCGGTCGGCCAGGCGAGGTTGATGTCGGCGCCGAGGTGCTTGGAGCCCATCACGTCGTACGCCCCGCCGTAGGCCTTGCGGGTGATGATCGTGACGAGCGGGACCGTCGCCTCGGCGTACGCGTAGATCAGCTTGGCGCCGCGCCGGATGATGCCGTTCCACTCCTGGTCGGTGCCGGGCAGGAAGCCGGGCACGTCGACGAAGGTGAGCACCGGGATGTTGAAGGCGTCGCAGGTGCGGACGAAGCGAGCAGCCTTCTCCGAGGCGTCGATGTCCAGGGTGCCGGCGAACTGCATCGGCTGGTTGGCCACGACGCCGACGGACTTCCCCTCGATGCGGCCGTACCCGATCACGATGTTGGGCGCGAACAGCGGCATCACCTCGAGGAAGTCGCCGTCGTCGACGATCGCCTCGATGATCGACTTCATGTCGTAGGGCTGGTTGGCGCCGTCGGGGATCAGCGAGTCGAGGGTGCGGTCCTCGTCGGTCACGTCCAGGTCGGCCGGTGCGTCGTACGCCGGAGCCTCGTCGAGGTTGTTCTGGGGCAGGAAGGAGAGCAGCGCCTTGGTGTACTCCAGGGCGTCCTCCTCGTCGGCACCCATGTAGTGGGCGTTGCCCGACTTGGTGTTGTGGGCGCGTGCGCCGCCGAGGTCCTCCATCGTGACGTCCTCGCCGGTGACGGTCTTGATCACGTCGGGTCCGGTGATGAACATGTTGGAGGTGCCGTCGACCATGATCGTGAAGTCGGTGACCGCGGGGGAGTAGACGTGACCGCCCGCGCACGAGCCCATGATCAGGCTGATCTGGGGGATCACCCCGGAGGCGTGCACGTTGCGCTTGAAGATCTCGCCGTAGAGGCCGAGGGAGACGACCCCTTCCTGGATGCGGGCGCCGGCGCCCTCGTTGATCCCGATGATCGGGCAGCCGGTCTTCATCGCGAGGTCCATCACCTTGGTGATCTTCTCGCCGTAGACCTCGCCCAGTGATCCGCCGAAGATGGTGAAGTCCTGGGAGAACACGCAGGTCTGGCGCCCGTCGATGGTGCCGAAGCCGGTGATCACGCCGTCGCCGTAGGGCCGGTTCTTCTCCAGGCCGAAGGCGACCGACCGGTGCCGGGCCAGCTCGTCGAGCTCGACGAACGAGCCCTCGTCGAAGAGGTGCTCGATGCGCTCGCGGGCGGTCCACTTGCCCTTGGCGTGCTGCTTCTCGACCGCCTTGGCCGAACCGGCGTGGACGGCCTCGTCGATCCGCCGGTCGAGGTCGGCCAGCTTGCCCTCGGTGGTGTGGATGTCGATGTCCTCGGGGACGTCGGTCCCCTCGCCCGGTGCTGCGCTCACGTCTCGACTCCTCGCCGCTACATCTCGCCCTGTGTCGATTCCTGGGCCAATCTAGTGGGCATGAGCGACCACGAGGACAACCGCCCACCGATTGATGCCGCGGCCGTCACGGCCGGAGGTCCCTGGCGGGTGGAGGTGGTTGCGGAGACGACCTCCACCAATGCCGGGGTCGCCGACCGCTTCCGCGGCGGCGAGGGTGAGGGGCTGGTGCTGGTCGCCGAGCACCAGACCGCGGGGCGCGGCAGGCTCGGCCGGGACTGGGTGGCGCCGCCCCGGAGCTCGCTGATCGTCTCGTTCCTGCTCCAGCCGGACGCGCCGCCCGAGCGCTGGCCGTGGCTGCCGTTGCTGACCGGGGTGGCGGCCGCGGACGCCGTACGCCGGGTCACCGGCGTCGAGGTCGGCCTGAAGTGGCCCAACGACGTGCTGGCGGAGGACGGACACAAGCTGGGGGGCATCCTGCTCGAACGGGTGGAGCACGGCGGGGTGGCCGCGGCCGTGGTCGGCATCGGCATCAACTGCGCCCAGACCGCCGAGGAGCTCCCGGTGCCGGAGGCGACCTCGCTGGCCCTGGTGACCGGCGTCGCGGTCGACCGTTCGGCGTTGCTGGCGGCCCTGGTCGAGGAGCTGGCTGCGCGCTACGAGTCCTGGCAGTCCGGCGCGGACCTGCGCCCGGCGTACCTCGAGCTCTGCCGCACCCCGGGCCAGCAGGTCCAGGTGACGGTCCCGGGGGACTCCGCGCCCGGAGGAGGGGTGCGAGGCCGGGCGACGGACGTGGACGAGGGCGGTCGACTGGTGGTCCAGACCGACGACGGGGAGGAGCGGCTGGGCGCCGGTGACGTCGTCCACGTTCGCCCTGCGGGAGCGTGAGTGCGTGGCATGATCGCGCTGTGGCCATCTCGATCAAGCACCTGAACAGGGGCGAGGAAGTCGTGCTCAGCACGCATGAGCACCTCAAGGCACTGCTCTTCCCGACCATCGTCCTGATCGTTCTCGCCGCGGTGACCGGCTACCTGACCAGCCTGCCCAGCGGGGACGACGCCGGCACCTGGCGGATCGTGATCCTCGTGATCGCGGCGGCCGTGGTGATCTGGTGGGTGGTCATCCCGTTCCTGCGGTGGCTGACCTCGACGTACGTCTTCACCGACCGTCGCCTGATCACCCGCGAGGGCCTGCTCACGCGTCGTGGACACGACATCCCGCTGACCCGGATCAGCGACATCGCCTACGAGAAGGGCCTCGTCGACCGGATGTTCGGGTGCGGCACCCTGATCATCTCCGACGCCAGCGAGACCGGCCGCGTCGAGCTGCACGACATCCCGCGCGTGGAAGAGGTCCAGCTGGTCCTCAACGACCTGGTCCACGAGGCGCACAACCCGGTCGACCGCAGGACCGATGACAGCACCTGAGGACCTCGAGCGGGCCATCATCGGCGCGGTTCCCGAGCTGACCGGCGAGGAGATCGCCGGCCCGTCGGGGCTCTCGGTCCAGCAGGCCCAGCGACTCTGGCGCGCCCTCGGCTTCCCCGAGGCCGGCGACGAGGCGGCGTTCAGCGACGCCGACGCCGACGCCCTCGTCCGGGTCGCGAGGATCGAGCGGGAAGGCCGCCTCGACTTCGACACCATCGTCAAGATGACCCGTGCGGTCGGCCAGACGATGGACCGGCTCGCCGAGTGGGAGGTGGCCCTGTTGACCGGCCTCCTCGAGAACGCCGCGCCGGGAGCCTCCAAGCGCGAGGCCGCGCTGCGACTCGTGCAGAACATCGGGCCGGACTTCGAGTCGCTGCTCACCTACGTCTGGCGCCGGCACCTGGTCGCTGCCGTGGCTCGCGTGGAGACGCTCGAGGGTGCTGGCGTCGACGAGCAGGTGGCCGAGGCGACGGTCGGGTTCGCCGACCTGGTCAGCTTCAGTGCGCTCACGAACCGACTCGACGACGACGAGATCGGCGATCTGGTGGAGGTCTTCGAGACGCGCAGCCACGACGTCGTCTCCCGACGCGGGGGTCGCGTGGTGAAGACACAGGGCGACTCCGTGCTGTTCCTGGCCGGATCGCCGGACGACGGGCTGGAGATCGCCTGGGACATCGTCCGGGTGATCGGCGGCGACAAGCGCCTGCCGGATGTCCGGGTGGGCGTCGTCACGGGTGCGGTCGTCCTGCGCATGGGAGACGTCTACGGTCCCGCGGTCAACCTGGCGGCCCGGCTCGTCGGGGTCGCGCGGCGCAACCGGGTGATCACCGACGCGCACACCGCCGAACGGCTCTCGCCCGAGCGGTTCGAGACTCGGGTGCTGCCGGCCCGGCCGGTGCGTGGCTTCGGCGACCTCGAGCCGGTCGCCGTGCGGCGTACCTGAGCGGCGCCTGCTAGAGGAAGTCCCTCGGGTCGAACTCCTCGATGGGGATGATCCGCAGGCGGGGCAGGCGCTCGTTGAACGCGCCGACGTCGTACTCGAGGTCGAAGAACTGCAGACCCTCGTCGATCAGGGCGTTGAAGCCCGTGTTCTTGAACTCGCGGAAGGCGAGCAGCCCGACCCGGCGACCGTCGAGGAGCCGCTCGACGTGGGGCAGGAAGTCTCCGTCGTTGCTGACCAGCATCAGGTCGGCGTCGCGCTGCTCCAGCTCCTCGAGCGTCCGCTGGATCGCGATGTCGACGACCTTGTCGGTCGGCCCGCCCGACAGCGGGATCGGCCGGTAGCCGATGCTGACGAGCGCCTGGATGAAGCTCATCGGCAGCTCGTCCTTGACCGCGAGGAAGAACAGGCCCAGGGCCGGCTGGGACCAGGTGCCCTCCGCGAAGGTCAGCAACCGCTCCCACCGGGGCCGTTCGTTGGGGTGCGGCCGTCGGCCGAAGATCGAGGCGCCGAGTGTCGCGTCGATGTTCTCCCCGTCCACGAGGACGTAGGTCGTGCGATCCGTTGCCGGGGACATGGCCCGAGACTATCCGGACCGCCTCGATAGGGTCGGTCGACGTGAGTACTTCCCCGCCCAGCGCTCCAGGGCTGGCTCCCACCGTGGCGGTCATCGGCGGCGGACAGCTGGCCCGGATGATGGCGGAACCCGCGGCCGCGCTCGGGATCCCGCTCAGGTTGCTCGCCGAGGCGCCCGGGGTGAGTGCCGCCCAGGTGCTGCCGGACCACGTCGTCGGCGACTACACCGACCTGGCCACGCTGCAGGAGGTCACCGCGGGTTGCGAGGTGGTCACCTTCGACCACGAGCACGTCCCGACCGACCACCTGCACGCGCTCGAGGCCTCGCTGGCCGTGCGCCCGGGGCCCGAGGCGTTGGTGCACGCCCAGGACAAGGGCGTGATGCGCGCCCGGCTCGCGGCGCTGGGCGTGCCGTGCCCGCGGAACGCGATCGTGTCCTCGGTCGAGGACGTCGCCGCCTTCGGCTTCCCGTGCGTCCTGAAGACCACGCGCGGTGGGTACGACGGGAAGGGTGTCTGGTTCGTCTCGGACGACGACGACTGTGCCGACGCCTTCGCCTCCGGATCCGAGATCCTGGCCGAGGAGCGCGTCGACTTCCGGCGTGAGCTGTCCGCGCTGGTGGCCCGCTCACCCTCGGGCCAGGTGGCCGTGTGGCCGGTGGTCGCCTCCACCCAGCGTGACGGCATCTGCCACGAGGTGATCGCCCCGGCTCCGGACCTCGACGCCGACCTGGCCGTCGAGGCGCAGCAGATCGCGATGCGGATCGCCGGTGAGCTCGGCGTCACGGGAGTGCTGGCCGTCGAGCTGTTCGAGACCCGCGACGGACGGGTCCTCGTCAACGAGCTCGCGATGCGCCCGCACAACACCGGTCACTGGACCCAGGACGGTGCCGTGACCAGCCAGTTCGAGAACCACCTGCGGGCCGTGCTCGACCTGCCGCTGGGGGCACCGGACGC
Source organism: uncultured Actinomycetota bacterium (assembly GCA_963842565.1). Taxonomy (GTDB): domain Bacteria; phylum Actinomycetota; class Actinomycetes; order Propionibacteriales; family Nocardioidaceae; genus Marmoricola. The sequence goes on from CAWJGX010000011.1 coordinate 40,285, forward strand.
ACGGGCACCCTGGACGGTGATGGTGAACATCCTGGGCGGCACTCGTCAGACCGGCCACCTGTACGACGGTTATCCGCACGCGCTGGCCCGCGACCCACGGCTGCGGGTGCACCTCTACGGCAAGGAGCTGCGTCCGGGCCGCAAGGTCGGTCACGTGAACGCCTACGGTGACGATCTCGAGGACTGCCTCGAACGGGCCCGTCATGCGGCAGCATGGTTTGCCGGGGACCTGGGAGAAACTCGACGAGCTCGACAGGGAGAGCGAATGAGCACCGAGAGCTCGGCGCAGGTCGGCATCGTGATGGGCTCGGACTCGGACTGGCCGGTGATGAAGGCCGCCGCCGAGGCGTGTGAGGAGTTCGGCATCGGCTTCGAGGCCGACGTCGTCTCCGCCCACCGGATGCCCGACGAGATGCTCGCCTACGGCCGTGACGCCGCCGGTCGCGGTCTCCGGGTGCTGATCGCCGGAGCCGGCGGAGCGGCCCACCTCCCCGGCATGCTGGCCGCGGTCACCCCGCTGCCGGTCATCGGCGTCCCGGTGCCGTTGAAGTACCTCGACGGGATGGACTCGCTGCTCTCCATCGTGCAGATGCCGGCCGGGGTCCCGGTCGCGACGGTGGCGATCGGCAACGCCCGCAACGCCGGCCTGCTCGCCGTACGCATCCTGGCGGCGGCTGACCCCGCCCTCCAGCAGAAGATGCTCGACTTCCAGTCCGAGCTGCGCGACTCCGCGCACTCCAAGGGTCAGGTCGTCCGCGGCGAGGCGGAGCACAAGCTCGGCTTCTGAACTCGACTGGCGTGGATCTCGCCCATTCGTGGAGGATCCCCGGCACCAGGTGCCGGATAGCTTCCGCAAACCCGGCAGGTCGGGCGTCTCTGGCCTAGGCCGCAGCCTCGAGGGGTATCTCCGCGGCCGCGTGGTCGCTCTAGGTTGGCAACAGCCCGTCGATCTGAGGGGAGTACGGCATGCCGTCGAGCTTCGGGAACGGCACGGTGCGTGTCACCGCGCCCACCTCGTACGCCGTGCAGCACGTCGGCCGGTCACGGGACAGAGCGCTGGAGCCTCCGAGCGAGAACGCCGCCGCCACCGACGTCCTCGTGCGGGCCCTCGAACAGAGCGAGATGAGCCTCGTCGACCGCGTCGACCTGGCGCCGCGGCAGACCAAGGACCTCGGCAAGCCGGTGCCCAACCGCAAGGGCACCGTGAAGGTCGACGTCGACGTACCAGCAGGCGAGGACGCGGTCGTGCTCCTCGAGCGCGACGGGGTCTACTCCTGGCACCTCCCGGTCAACCCGATCGAGCGCACCAAGGACCTCACCCCCGGGCCGCGGACGGCGCGCTTCGAGATCGACGTGCGGCCCCGCGACTCCGGGACCACGAAGCCAGCCGCGGCCCGCCGCGACCGCGGCCTGCTCGGTGGCCTGGTCCAGGGCGCCGCGACGGCACTGGTCTTCAAGTTCGTGGCACCACCCCTGGTGAAGAAGGCCGTCGAGCACGCGGAGGCGCACGTCCGCACGGGGATGGTGCACCTGACCGCGGCCAAGGTCTCGGCCTGGCGCCCGTTCGAGAACCTCGACGAGCTCAACCTGCCGACGGACCGGCCGGTGCGCATCCTGCTGTTCATCCACGGCACCTTCTCCTCCACGGTCGGGGGGTTCGGGGCGCTGGCGGTCGAGAAGGACGGCAAGGGCTTCCTCCGTACGGCGATCGGGGCGTACGACGCGGTCATCGGCTACGACCACAAGACCCTCAGCCTCGACCCACGGCAGAACGCCGAAGACCTGTTGAAGCGACTGCGTACCCACCAGCCCGGCGCCGAGCTCGTCATCGACATCATCACGCACAGCCGCGGCGGCCTGACCACGCGTGCCTTCGCGGAGGAGGTGCTGCCCGGCTCCGGCTGGCCGGCCCGCGTGGACCGCGCGGTGTTCGTCGCCTCGACCCACGCCGGCACGCACCTCGCCAGCCCCGAGAACTGGGGCAACCTCGTCGACCTCTACACGAACCTCGCGGCCGTCTCGGCACGGCTGCTCTCGATGCTTCCCGGAGCCGCTCCGGTGGCCACCGTGATCGCCGGCGTGGTCAAGGGGATCGGCGCGTTCGTCAAGGCGCTCGTGTCCTACATCGCCAAAGGTGACGAGGTCCCGGGTCTCGCGGCGATGGTGCCCGGCGGCAAGTTCGTCACGGAGATCAACAAGACCCAGAAGGGCCAGCCCGCCAAGGGCACCAACTGGTACGTCGTCTCCTCCAACTTCCACGTCTCGCTCTTCGACGACCACCACAACCCGCCGGAGTTCCCCAAGGAGCTGGCCGCCAAGCTCAGGGACGGTTTCGTCGACCAGCTGCTCAAGGGCGCCAACGACATGGTCGTCGACGTGGCGTCGATGTCGGCGATCGACCTGCCCGAGGGTGGCGGCTTCGTGCGAGACAGCCTCGAGCTCGGCGAGAACGACGTGACGTACCACAACAACTACTTCAACCAGCGCCGCGTGATCGAAGCGCTGGGCAGCTGGCTGCCGCTCGGGATGGGCGCCGGAGGCGGGCCGGAAGCAGCCCCGGACGAGGCCGCGCACGCCGCCGAGGAGGAGGCATCGGAGCCCCCCGGCGAGGCGATGGCGGCGGCACCACCCGACGCCGACCTGGCCGAACCTCCACCCGCCGCCGCGCCCCGCCCGCCGCCGCGCCGCCGCCCGCCGCCGCGCCGGCCCCGCGCCGAAGGAGCTCAAGAAGAGCAGGAAGCCCGCGGCCCCCAAGCCCACCTCGCCGAAGGCGGCGGCCCAGAAGGCGGCGCCCCCGAAGCCCGAGACCACGTCGGCCAAGCTGGCGGCCGAGATGCCGGCGAGCGTCGTGGCGAAGAAGGCGTTCCAGGTGCGCGTGCGCCTCTCGCGCAAGGCGATCACGGCCACTGCCGGGAGCGCCCATGCCGAGGCAGACCTCGAGGTCGACGCCACCCGCGAGCTCTCGGTGCAGGTCATCGGCAAGAAGAACGCCTCGATCGTCGGGTCTGACCAGGACGTCTTCGACCTGCCGGCCGGGGGTGGCACCAGCGAGCTGACGTTCGACGTCAAGGCGATCGCCGCCGGACCGGTCGTGGTGAGCGCCGTCGTACGCCAGGGCACGGTGCCGCTCTCGACGCTCACCCTCGAGGCTGCCGCGGTCGGCAAGGGCGCCGACGTGTCGACCGACACGACCACGACCGTGAGCACCCATCCGGGAGTCGACGCGCCCGAGCTCGAGGGGCTGCCCTGTCTCGACATCTTCGAGCGTCTGCTCCCCGACGACTCGGTCGTCTACCAGTACGCCGTGCGCCTCGAGCCCGGCAAGCCGGCCGTGCTGTTCGAGTCGAGACCGCTCAAGGACCGGGTCACGCGGATCGCCAAGATCCTCGACGACGTGGCCGAGGTGTGGCGCGACAGCAGCTCGGACCCCCACGAGCGCGAACGCAAGCTGCAGGACATCGGCGCCACGATGTTCGACGAGCTGTTCCCCGAGCCGATGCAGGCGTACCTGTGGAAGCACCGCGCCAAGGTGCACGACCTGATCCTGTACGCCGACGAGCCGTTCGTCCCGTGGGAGCTGGTGCACCTCAAGCCGCCGACGGGCCCGCGCCAGACCACGCCGCGCTTCCTGGCCCAGGGCGGGCTGGTTCGGTGGCAGCTCGGCAGCTTCCCGCCGAAGGAGATGCGGGTGCGCTCCGGGAGAGCCAGGTCGCTGTGCCCGGCGTACCTCGACCCGCGCTTCGCCCTCACGGAGCCGGTGCACGAGCAGGAGTTCCTCGAGAAGAGGTTCGGGGCGAGCAAGGTGACCGCGACCCCGGCCGGCGTACGAGACCTGTTGCGCTCGGGCAGGTTCGACCTGCTGCACTTCTCGGGCCACGGGGCCGCCGACCCCGACAACGTGATGAATGCGCGGGTGCTGCTGCGTGGTCGCAAGCGTGGCGGTGATGTGGAGCCGCAGTACCTCGGCTCCACCACCGTCAGCGAGAACGCCGCCTGGGCGAAGAAGGGTGACCCCGGTCCGCTCGTCGTCCTCAACGCCTGCCAGACCGGGCAGGCCGGCGAGCTGCTGACGACCGTGGGCGGGTTCGCGAAGGCGTTCCTGGACGCCGGTGCGTCGGCGTTCGTCTCCTGCCTCTGGTCGGTGCACGAGCAGCCGTCCCGCGTCTTCGTGGAGAAGCTCTACGAGGAGCTGCTCGCCGGCCAGCAGATGTCGGTGGCGGCCACGCGCGCTCGAGAAGTCGCCCGCAAGGCCGGCGACGCCTCCTGGTTGGCGTTCGTCGTCTACGCCCGGCCCGATGCCGTCCTGGTCCACAGCTGAGGTTCCTGCTCACCCCAACGAAAGGTCTGTCATGGCTCGCAAGGCATTGTGTGTCGGCATCAACGAGTTCGCGTCCCTGCCGCGGAGCAGCTGGCTCAGTGGCTGCGTCAACGACGCCGAGGACATGGCCAAGGCGCTGAAGAAGCACGGGTTCAGCGGTCGCGGGGTCACCGTGATCACCGATGGCGACGCCACCAGGAAGAACGTGCTGGCCGCGCTCACCAAGCTGGTCAGCAAGGCCAAGGCAGGCGACCACCTCGTGTTCAGCTTCTCCAGCCACGGCACCCAGGTGCCGAACAAGACCGGCGACGACGACGAGCCGGACGGCCTCGACGAGGCCTTCGCCTGTCACGACATTCGTCAGTCGGGCGACTCGTGGGACCGCAACACCGTGATCGTCGACGACGAGCTGCGCGACCTCTTCGCCACGCTCCCGGAGGGCGTGCTGCTCGAGGTGTTCCTGGACACCTGCCACAGCGGGTCAGGCCTCAAGGACCTCGACGACATCATGCAGGCGATGCTCATGGGCAGGCGCCCGCGGTTCCTGCCTCCGCCGACGCCCAAGGGGCTGACCACGGCGCGGGCGATCCGGGTGGCAGCGCCACGGCAGGTGGACCGCAAGGCCCTGGTGGAGCTGACCAAGGGACCACGTGGATCGAGCAAGCCGGTGCTGTTCGCGGCCTGCCGTCCCGAGCAGACCGCGTCCGACGCCACCTTCAGCGAGCGTGCCAACGGCGCCTTCACCTACCTGTTCCTGAAGGCTCTCGCCGAGGACCCGACCCGGACGCGGCGCGACCTGCTGACCGCCGTGACGGCGGGGCTCAAGAGCGGTGACTTCGAGCAGCGTTCGACGCTGGAGGGTCCGCCCCAGTCCAAGAAGGTGTCGTTCGGCGAGACCTGGTGAGAGACCCGGGACGTCATACGAGCCGGCAGCGGGGGCAACCCGCTCGTATGACGTCCCGCACCGTCAGGACGTCGGCGCCGCGTCGGTCGTGGTGCCGGTGCTCGCTTCGACCGCCGTGAGCCCTTCTCGGGCTTGTCCGGCTTGTCGGGGCCCGGGTTCGAGAGCAGGGCCGTCAGCCATCTGCTGTCCGGATCGACGTCGACGAGCAGCGCCTTCGCGAACAGGCTCAGTGGAATGGCCAGCAGGGCGCCGAGGGGCCCGAGGACCCATGCCCAGAACACCAGCGACAGGAAGGTCAGCGAGGTCGACAGGCCGACGGCGTCACCCACGAACTTGGGCTGGATCACCGTCTGGATGATGAGGTTCAGGATGCTGTAGACCACGATCACGGCGATCATCAGGCTGGGCCCACCCTCGAGCAGGCCGAGGATCGCGGGTGGCAGCAGGCCGATCACGAACCCGATGTTGGGGATGTAGTTCGTGATGAAGGCCAGCAGGCCCCAGAGGAGTGGCACCGGGATGCCGAGGAACCCGAGCGCGATCGTGTCGAGCACGGCGACGATGAAGCCGAAGATGGTGGAGACCACGAAGTAGGTGCGCGTGCCGGTGGAGAACGCCGTCAGCGCCTCGACCACCCGTCCGCGGAACGCCCGGGTCGACTCGAGGTTCGTGGGGAAGGTGCCCGCGTCCATGGTCAGGAAGAGCAGCAGCGTCAGGATGAACACGAGGTTGCCGACCACCCCCGCGACGCTGCCGAGCAGGTCCGCGATCACCTCGTTGAGCTGGGAGATGTCGATCGAGTGGAGCATCTTGTCGATCTGGGCCTGGTCGACGCCGACACTCTTCAGCCAGGTGACCCCGTCGTCCACCAGGTCGTTGAACTGGTCGGAGTACGTCGGGAGCAGGCTGGCGAACCTGGCCGTCGCCACGACGAGCGACACCGCGAGACCGATCAGGATGCCGTAGACGGCGAGGCCGGAGATGACGGACGCCAGCCACCCGGGGATGCCCTTGGTCTTCATCCAGGCCCGCACGGGGTGGACACAGATCACCAGCACCATCGCCAGGAAGGCGGGACCCACGAGGTCGGCCGAGGCCTGGAGGCCGGCGATGACGACCACGGCAGCGGCCAGGCCGATCATCACCTGCAGTCCGCGCGGCAGCCCGCCGCCCGAGGCGGACGGTGGGCCGGCTGGCGCGGGGAGTGCGCTCAAGCCCCGAGCAGCTTTGCCTTGGCGGCGCTGAACTCCTCATCGGTGAGCAGTCCCTGCTGCTTCAGGTCCGCGAGCTGCTGCAGCTGCGCCAGGGTGTCGTCGGGCGGGGGTGCTGCGGCAGCCTGTTGTGCCGCTGCCTGCTGGGCGGCCAGGTTGGCCCGCTGCTGGGCCTCGTAGTCCGCCTGCTGCTGCTCGTAGGCCTGGGCATCGGCCTGCTCCTGCTGGCGACCCTGCTGGCGACGCGACACGTTGTTCGAGACGGCCGTCGCTGTCCCCGCGACGACCGCAGTGCGCGCGGCCATCCCCAGCAGCCCCGGGGCCACGTCCCCGTCCCATTCGTCGTCCCATCATCGGCTTGGTCCTTTCACTCGTCGTTCTCGAGGGCGGCCAGGACGGCCTCCACGTCTGCGACCGGCACGCGCTCGTGAGCGAGGACCGCGCCACCTGCGGCACTGATCGCCTGGGCGATCTCTGCGGCCCACACGTTCTCCCAGGCGAGCAGGGCGACGGCGGTCCCGGGCGGCAGCGTCTCGCCGACCGCTCGCGCGTCCTCCTCGCCGATCAGGCCGGGGAGGTCGGCCTCGAAACCGAAGACCTCGAGCTCACCGCCGATGTTGTCGGCCTCGAGGACGATCAGCTCGCCGTCCTCGGAGAGCCGGATGTAGAGCAGGTCGAGGATCTTGATGATCCCTGCCTCGACCTTGTCGGCGATGGCCGCGGCGATCGAGCCGTCGGGCTCGGCCGTGAGGGCCACCACGATCAGCTCGACCGGACCCCGGGGTCGATTCTCGTCAGCCATGCCGTCTCCTGTGGTCTGGGATGTGTCGATCCGAACCTAGCGACCTCGGCGAGGGCGCGCCATCACCTCCTGAGGGTGACCCCTCAGGAGGTGATGTGAGGAGCGAGAGTCGCCTAGACCAGCTCGGGGTCGTAGGTCGAGAGCGCCCAGATGACCAGGACGTCGAGCGCGATCAGCACGATCGCCCAGAACGGGTAGTGGGGCAGCCACAGGAAGTTGGCGAGCATCGCCAGCACGGCGACCGCGATGCCGACGATCCGCGCCCAGGCGGCGCCGGTGAACAGGAAGAATCCGGTGAGCGCAAGGACGATCCCGAGGATCAGGTGGATCCAGCCCCAGGCCGTGGTGTCGAACTCGAAGGTGTACTTGGCGGTGTGCACGAAGAACTCGTCGTCCACGATGGCCACGAAGCCCTGGACGATCTGGAACAGGCCCGCGGTGAGGAGCAACGCGGCGGCAAAGATCGCCACTCCGGTCGCCCATGCGTTGCCTGTGGTCGAATTCCGCTGAGTGGACATGCAACATCCTTTACGCCGGGTCCTGCGCCAATGCCGGACCGCCCAGAGGAACGCTAGCGGGACGCGCGGTCCACCCCGTGCACCCTGAGGCGTGTCGGGAACGCCGGTTGCTAGCCGAGTCCGCCGATTCCCTTGCCCAGCAGGGACATCCCGATCACGAGCAGCAGCACGCTCATCACCGCGACGTTGTTGGCCTCGAGCCATTCCTTGAGCTCGTCCAGCACCGGAGCCATCCGCTCGCGCGCCGCGAGGTAGGCGATCACCGGGACCGCGACGGTGGAGCACGCGATCACGCTGAAGACCGCGACCGCGACGACGTCGTCCGCCGTCGAGAGACCCGCATCGGCGACAGCGGTCGCCGCGCCGATGATCATCAGCAGGTTCTTCGGGTTCACCGACGAGAGCAACAACCCCAGCCCGGCCGCCTTGACGGGCGTCACGTGGTCGATCGCCGCCATCCACTTCGGCAGCGCGACCGGTGCACCCTTCTTCGGCCGACTCCGCCACTGGCGTACGCCGAGCAGCAGCAGGAGCACGCCGAGGACGATCTTGATCCACGAGGAGGTCGTGGACGGTCCGTCGCTCGTGTCGAACCCGACGGCCTCCGCGACCAGCAGCAGGATCGTCATACCCAGCACGACGCCGGCCACCCAACCGACCAGGAAGCCGACGCTCGTCCCGCCGGCACGCGGGGAGAGGAGCATCAGGATCACGGCGATGATCGGGACCGGGCTGACGGCGACACCGACGGCGAGCGGCAGGAGGTCACCGATGACCTGGTTCATCGCGGTGACCTACCCGTCCTCGCCGGAGGTGAGCCGTCGCAGCGTCTCGGCCTCCTCGGGCGAGAGGTCGGTCCAGATCAGCTCGGCGTCCTCGTCGTGGAAGGCGTTCTTCACGCGATCCATGTCGGCCTCGCTGGAGAGCACGAAGAGGGCCGACGTACCGGGGGTCAGGTGCTCGCGCAACGAGCTGACGAACTGGTCGTCGATCCCCGAGGAGCGCAGCTTGCCCAGGAGCTCCCCGGTGGCGGCCCCGATGGCAGCACCGGCGACCGGCATCAGCACGACGGAACCGACCAGCGTGCCCCAGAACGTGCCGCCCAGCGCCTTGTGACCTCGCTTGTGCTTGAACTCGCGGACCTTGGGGCCCTTGTCCTCGGGTCTCCACACGACGACAGCGGCGTCGTGGATGACGATGGCGCCCTGGTCGCGCAGGGCCTTGAGCCGGAGCTCGCCCTTGTCTGCCCCGAACGGGGTTGGGAACTTCCACACGGTCAACGTGGTCATCAGCCTGGTCCGATCATCTCAGTGAGGAAGGTTCTGGATAGCCTGCTCGACCGTCTCGAACAGGGGTGGTTCGCCCTCCGCGGTCGCGGTGTGGAGCACGTCGCGCACCTGGCCGACCCCGTGGGCGAACGCGAGCTCGACGTGCTCGCGCGCCAGGTCGGTCCGCAGCTCCACCAGCATCTGCGCCGCGGAGACGTCGACCGAGGGCGACGTCTCCGCGTCGATGACCACCAGGCGCGTGTCTGGCGTGATCAGCGCGCGCACCCGGTCGCGGACGAAGTCGGCGTTGCCGAAGAACAGGGGCCCTTCCACGCGCACGACCAGCGCAGCCGGGTCGCGCTTCGCGGAGTCGTGCTGGTCGGCGTCGACCCAGAGCCCGGGGGAGTCCGGCACGCGGCCGAGGACGGCCACGTGCGGCCTCGAGGTGCGCGCGAGCAGCAGGGTCAGCGACACCACGATGCCGATGACGAGGCCGGGGAGCGTGTCGAAGATCAGCACTCCCATCATCGCCGCCACGGCGGCGATGAAGTCAGCCCTGCTCGTGAGGTGGTAGATCGAGGCGAGCCGCCCGGTCTGCACGCGGTAGAGGCGACGCAGCGAGGCGACGTCGACCAGCTCGATGACCGCGGCGATGACCACCGCGGCGAGCGTCGCCTCGGGGAGCTTCTCGAAGAGTCCGGTGAGGAAGAGCAGGGTGACGACCGTCAGGACGGCGGCCGTGAAGCCGGACAGCTGCGACTTCGCCCCCGCCCCTCCGTTCACCGCCGTCTTCGACAGGCTGCCGTTCACGACCATGCCGCTGGCCAGTCCGGCACCCACGTTGGAGATCCCGAGACCCATCAGCTCCCGGTTGCTGTCGATGTCGTAACCGGCCCGGGCGGCGTAGGTCTTCGCCGCGCCGAGCCCTTCCGCGAAGCCGACCAGCATCACGCCGGCAGCCGGGCCGACGAGGTCGAGGTAGTCGCTGAGCCCGACGTCGGGGACGCCCAGGCTGGGCAGCCCGGCCTTGATGGTGCCGACCAGGGCGAGTCCGTGGTCCCCGAGGTCGAAGACGGTCGCCGCCAGGACGCCGAGGAGCACCACGACGAGCGACCCCGGGACGATCGGCAGCCAGCGCTTGAGCGAGAGGATGACGGCGAGGCTGAGCAGCCCCACCGCGAGCGTGAGCGGGATCGGTGTCACCCAGGTTCCGGACCAGTCCGGCGAGCTGCTCGAAGAAGTTGCCGCTCGTCTTCGGCACGCCGAACAGCTTGGGGAGCTGGCCGACCAGGATGGTCAGCGCGAGTCCGATGATGAAGCCCTTGAGCACCGGCTCGGAGATGAGTGCCGCGAGGAAGCCGAGGCGCATCAGGCCGGCCGCGAGCGCGATCAACCCCACGGTGATGGCGAGCGCTGCCGTCAGCGCCGCGTAGTCGTGGGTGTTGTGCGCGAACGTGGCGATCACGCCGGCGGACAGGGCGCGGTGGCCGACATGGGGCCCACGACGAGGTGCCGGGACGAGCCGAGCAGGGCGTACAGGGCGAGCGCAGGTACGGCGGCGTACAGGCCGACGACGGGCGGGACACCGGCAATGGTCGCGTAGGCGAGCGACTCCGGGACCAGTACGGCCCAGACGGTGAGGCCGGCCAGCACGTCAGGACGGACCCAGGTGCGCCGGTAGCCCTCGAAGGAGCCGAGCACGATCCGTGCCACCATCAGCCTCCTCACGACGGCGAGCGCTTCCCGAGCAAACTACTCACGAGCGGTCGTCGCAGTCGTCACCCGGGGCAGGTGAGCCCCTACTCCGAGGTCGGCCCCTGCTGCGCCACGGTGCTCGGGCGCGGAGGTCGGGAGAGCAGCTCGAGCACCAGGAGCAGGACCAACGCGACGACCAGCACGATGATGGCGAACTTCCCGGTCGGGTGGGCGGCCAGGATGTAGACGAGCAGGGCACCACCGAGGATCACGGCCTGCAGGGCGGTGCGGTACTGGTAGAGCGCCGCGCCGAACGCGCCGGTGCCGATACCGGCGTCATCCGATCGGTTGCGCACCACGTCGAGTGCGCGGGTCGTGCCCCGACGCAGGGCGACCGGTCCGCTCTCGGGCCCGGTCACCCACGCGATCGCGGCGATCGCGAGGAACAGGACGAGGACGGCCCGCAGGTTGAGCCGGATGAAGGAGGCGAGCTGGTCGTAGATGGCTGCAGCCGCATTGGTGGGCAGCACGTCGGGCGGAACCCCGTTGAGGTAGATGCCCCGGAACACGTTGAGGGCCAGACCGAGCAGGAGCATGGACGCCGCGATGGCGAGCGCTCCGACGACGAGTGTCCGCCTCCGGGACCGGCCGATGGCAACCGCGCCTGCCAGGAGGATCAGGGCCAGGATCGGCAGCCCGCGGGCCACGCCCTTGAGCAGGCGGAAGTAGCTCTGGGCCTTGGTGATGTCGACGGACTGCACGATGGTGAACTCGGCGTTGACGGGCGGGATCTTCGACGCCAGGCCGAAGCCGGCGTCCTCGAGCTTCAGCTTCACGGCGTCGATCACGGTGGCGAGGTTGACGCTCACCGTCTTGCCCTCGACGCTCACCGCGGAGTTCTCCATCTCACCGGTGAGCACGGCGACCACCTGCGCGTGCGCCTCCCTGTTGGCGGTCTCCCACGCCTGCTCGAACTGCGGTGACTTGACGAGGGCGTCCACCTTGTCGGCGACGAAGCTCTGCACCCCGCTGGACAGCGGCGTCGCCAGGGCCTTGAGGCTCGTCGCCGCGGCGGGCGGGAGGCCGCGCGCGGCGAGGGCGTCCACGGCGTCCTGGGTGATCGCCTTGACGTCGAGCCGGCTGAAGATCTCCTGGGTGATCCTGGCGGAGATCGCGTCCTGCACGGCCGGGTCTGAGGCGAGTGGGGCGACCGTCTCGACGTACCGGTCGGTGTCGCTGATCTCGTCGTGCGCCCAGATGGCGACCACGGAGAGGGGTGCCATGATCGCGGCCAGGAGGATGAGGATCCCGGCCACGATCGGACGCCAGATCCCCCCGCGCTGCTCGCTCTGCACCGGCAGGGCCACGGTCGGCTCCGGGGGCCGGTCGTGGAGCTGCGCCTCGAGCCGGGCAACCTCGGCACGCAGCCTGGCGACCTCCTCGGCACTCGCATCGCCGTCGCCGTTGACCATCGGGTCTCCTCGCTCGTAGCCGTGCCGTGAGCCCACGCGGGCTCGCCGGCTCGACGTGCCTTCCCGAACCGTAGCGTCGGCGCCCCTCCTACTGGCGTCACCCGTAGTAGGTGACTTGCAGCGGAGTCAGTCGTCGCGGACCCGCCCGCGCAACGACTTGACCTGCGACCGCCGTCGTTTTCCCTCGACACGGCGACGCTGGGATCCCCGGGTCGGCTTGGTGGGCACGCGCGGCAGCGGCGGGGGAGCGAGTGCCGCACGCAGCCGGTCGGCGAGGCGCTGGCGCGCGGCCACCCGGTTGCGGTGCTGCGAGCGGTGCTCCGAGGCGGTGACGGCGATGCGGCCGGAGCCGAGGTTGTTCATCGCGCGGTCACGCATGGCCTGGGTGAGGCTCGGGGAACCCGCCACGTCGAAGACGACCTCGACGCGGCTGTCACTGGTGTTCACCGACTGGCCTCCGGGACCGGAGGACCGGGAGAACTGCTCGACGATCTCGTCGGCGGGCACCACGAGACCGTCCGGGAGGCCTGGTCCCGGGCGCAGGACGAGGTCCCGGCCCGGTTCGGGATCACGTGGTTTCGCGCTCAGCGCTTGCGCCACTCGATGGCCGGGCACGTGTCCATCACCATCGGCAGGCCTGCAGCCGTGGTGCGCTGGAAGGCGTCCTCGTCGATGACGCCGAGCTGCAGCCAGACACCCTTCGCGCCGATGGCGACAGCCTCGTCGGCGAACTGGCCGGCCGACTCCGAGCGGCGGAAGACGTCGACCACGTCGATCTCGAACGGGACGTCGGCCAGCGTGGCGTAGCCCTGCTCGCCGAGCACGGTCGGGGCGTCGGGGTGGATGGGGACGATCCTCTTGCCCCGCTCCTGCAGGAGCGAGGCGATGCGGTACGCCGTACGGCTCGTGTTGCCGGACAGTCCGACGACCGCCCACGTCGTGCACTCGTCGAGCATGAAGTCGACCGCCTTGGTGTCCTGCCAGTCAGCCATGCCTCCACGCTACTGCCCGTCCGGGTGGACTCCCCGGCCGCTAGGTTGACCACGACCCGATGTGCCAGGCGAGGAGCCCACCGATGAGCCAGTCCGGACCGACCCCTCGCGGGCTCACCGTCGCCGTCACGGGACCCACGGGTGAGATCGGGGTCGCCTTCCTGCGTGCGCTGGAGGACTCGGAGGCGGTCACCGAGGTCCGTGGCATGGCGCGCCGCCCGTTCGACCCGGAGTCGAAGGGGTTGAGCAAGACCCGCTACGTGCAGGGTGACGTGCTGGACCGCGACGCCGTCGACCGGTTGGTCGACGGGGCGGACGTGGTGGTGCACCTGGCGTTCATCATCTTCGGCACCCCGAAGGAGAGCCGGGAGATCAACCTCACCGGGTCCCGCAACGTGTTCGAGGCGACGGTGGCCTCGGGTGCGCAGCGGCTCGTCTACACCTCGTCCGTGGCGGCGTACGGCTTCCATGCCTCGAACCCGCTGCCGCTCCACGAGGACCTCGGGCCCGCCGGCACGGAGGACTTCTACTACTCCGCCCAGAAGGCCGAGCTCGAGGCCACCCTCGAGGAGGCTCTCGCCGGGAGCGACGTGGCGGCGTACGTCTTCCGGCCCTCGATCGTCGGCGGCCCCGACTCGCCGATCCTGGTGACGAACGTGCCGTACGTCGGGACCCCGTCGGCGCTGCCGAAGGTGCTCCGTGGTCTCGTCGACAAGGTGCCCCAGCCGCCGCCGCTGATCCTGGACCCCGGCGTGCCGATGCAGATCGTGCACGCCGACGACGTGGCCGCGGCTCTGGTCACCGCGGTGGAGGGTCAGGGCAGGCCCGGCTACTACAACCTGGCCGCGACGGGAGAGTTCACCATGCGTGACCTGGCCCGCGAGCTGGGCTGGAACTGCGTGTCGATCCCGTCGGTCGCCGTCGACGTGAGCGCGGAGATGGTCAAGCGGCTGCCGGCGATGCCCTCGCAGGCGGCCTGGATCCAGACGGCCCGCATCTCGGTGGTGATGGACACGACGCGAGCGCGTGAGGTGCTGGGATGGCGCCCGCAGCACAACGCGATGTCGACGCTTCGTCAGACGGTGCAGGGCGCCCGGGACGCGGGGCTGGTGACCCGCTCGGGCCGCCACTGAGCCGGGAGCCAGGCTTGGCCGGGTCGATCCATGATCCGTCGGGAAATAGGATCGCTTCATGACTGACTTCCCGCTGTACGCACTGTCCGAGGAGCACCAGGCGATCCGTGAGGCGGTCCGTTCGCTGGCTGACGCCAAGATCGCGCCGTACGCGGCCGACGTGGACGAGAACGCCCGCTACCCCGAGGAGGCTGCCAAGGCCCTGCTGGCGGCGGACTTCCACGCCCCGCACGTGCCCGAGGAGTACGGCGGCGCCGGGGCCGACGCGCTCGCCACGGTGATCGTGATCGAGGAGGTGGCGCGTGCCTGTGTGAGCTCCTCGCTGATCCCGGCCGTGAACAAGCTCGGCTCGCTCCCGGTGCAGATCAGTGGCTCCGAGGAGCTCAAGAAGAAGTACCTGACCGCGCTGGCCAAGGGAGAAGGTGGGTTCTCCTACGCCCTCTCCGAGCCCGACGCTGGCTCCGACGCCGGCGGGATGAAGTGCAAGGCCGAGCGTGACGGCGACGACGTGGGTGCTCAACGGCGTGAAGCGCTGGATCACCAACGCGGGGGAGTCGGAGTTCTACACCGTGATGGCGGTGACCGACGCGGAGAAGAAGACCCGTGGCGGCATCTCGGCCTTCGTCGTGGAGAAGTCCGACGAGGGGGTCTCGTTCGGGGCTCCCGAGAAGAAGCTCGGCATCAAGGGCTCGCCGACGCGCGAGGTCTACTTCGACAACGTCCGCATCCCCGGGATGCGGATGATCGGCGAGGAGGGCACCGGCTTCGCGACCGCGATGAAGACCCTCGACCACACCCGCGTCACCATCGCGGCCCAGGCGGTCGGCGTCGCCCAGGGTGCCCTGGACTACGCCCTGGAGTACGCCAAGGAGCGCCAGCAGTTCGGCAAGTCGATCGCGGAGTTCCAGGGCCTGCAGTTCCTGCTCGCCGACATGGGCATGAAGGTCGAGGCCGCCCGCCAGCTGACGTACGCCGCCGCCGGTCGTTCCGAGCGCGGCGACAAGGACCTCACGTTCTTCGGTGCCTCCGCCAAGTGCTTCGCCTCCGACACGGCGATGCAGGTGACCACGGACGCCGTCCAGGTGCTCGGGGGCTACGGCTACACCCGCGACTACCCGGTCGAGCGGATGATGCGCGACGCGAAGATCACCCAGATCTACGAGGGCACCAACCAGGTGCAGCGGATCGTGGCTGCCCGCCAGCTGCTCGCCGGCGTGCAGTCGACCCTGTGACCGAGACCAACTGGGCCGGGAGCCACGCCTACTCGGCGGCGCGCCTGCATCGACCGCAGAGCCTCGCCGAGCTGTCAGCGCTCGTCGCGGGTGCGGAGCGAGTGCACGCCCTCGGCTCGCGGCACTCGTTCAACCTGGTCGCCGACACCCCGGGAGACCTCGTCTCCACCTCCGGACTGCCCCGCGACATCGAGATCGACCGTGACGCGGGCCTGGTCCGCGTGGCCGGGGGAGTGCTCTACGGCGATCTCGCGACCGAGCTGCACCGCCAGGGCTGGGCGCTGGCGTCGATGGCGTCGCTGCCGCACATCTCGGTGGCCGGAGCCGTCGCGACCGGGACGCACGGCTCGGGCGACGGTGTCGGGTCCTTGGCGTCGGCGGTCGCGGCCGTCGAGTGCGTCGGAGCAGACGGTGAGACCCGGTCGGTCGCGCGTGGGGACACGGACTTCGAGGGATGGGTGGTGGCCGTCGGGGCGCTCGGGATCGTCACGCACGTGACCCTCGACATCGAGCCGACCTACGACGTCAGGCAGGACCTCTTCCTCCACCTTCCCTGGGCATCGCTGGAGGACGACTTCGACGCGATCACCGGCTCGGCGTACAGCGTCAGCCTGTTCACCGACTGGGTCGGCGACGACGTCACCCAGGTATGGCGGAAGTCCCGGCTGGACGTCGAGTCCCCGGGGCTCGGCGAGCCGGGCTTCCTCGGCGCCAGCGCAGCCCTCGAGACGGTGCACATGCTCGCCGGGGCGCCGACCGCGGCCGTGACCCAGCAGCTCGGTGAGGCAGGCCCGTGGCACGAGAGGCTGCCCCACTTCCGGATGGAGTTCACACCGAGCCGGGGCGAGGAGCTGCAGAGCGAGTTCCTGCTCCCACGTGCGCACGCGCTCGAGGCGTTCGCCAGGATGCGTCGCCTCGGTCCGTCGTTCGCCCACCTGCTCCAGGTGACCGAGATCCGCACGGTGGCCCGCGACCAGCTCTGGCTCTCCTGCGCGTACGACGCCGACGTCGTCGGCCTGCACTTCACCTGGGTCCGCGACCTCGCCGGAGTGACCGCCGTACTGCCCGCGATCGAGGACGCGCTGCTCCCGCTCGGAGCACGCCCGCACTGGGGCAAGCTGTTCACCGCCGACGCCGCAGCGCTGGCGCGGGCCTATCCGAAGCTGGGCGAGTTCCAGCGCCTGCGCGCCGAGGTCGACCCCACCGGGAAGTTCAGCAACGCGTTCCTCGACGAGCACCTGGGACCCGTCAGCTGACTGGCTGACTCACTCCTCGCGCGACGGACGCTCGAGCGGCGGCAGCGGCTGCGGGTTCAGCGCGACCTGGTCGGCGGCCGACTCGTAGAGGCGGGCCGCGGTCGCATACAGGGACCGGCCACCGGCCTCGGGGTCGAGACCCGCGGACAGCTCCGCCAGCACCACCGCGGTCAGGATGTCGCGCAGCCACGGCGGACGCGGCGGGTGGCCGGGGATCGGGGTCCCGCACCAGTCCTCGATGTCCTTGCTCAGCTTGTTCAGGCTCATGACCTCTCCTCGGGCAGGCGGGCGCCTGGGTGCGCCTCTTCCTTCAGGAGGCTGGAGTGTGGGCTGGGGATACACGCGCCGTCGGTTCGGTGGTCCGACCTGATGGCGCGCAGACCTGACGGCCGGGCAGCGACCCCTCGGACGTCGAGACCGACGGACTGGCCCCGACAGGGAGCGTAAAAGCGACGCGTGGCGCGAGACGCCTACGTCGGGCACGGCAGGGCAGTCCGAGCACCCTGTCGCTCGGATGGGGGCCGCCAAGCGACTGAGGGGACTGGGCCGGCGGGCTCGGCGGCCGAGGCCCACGGTGACCGGTCCGACCGCGCGTTCAGTCGGTGACGGACAGCCCGGCGATCAGGGCGTTCATCATCGGCCGGAGGACGTCTTCGGGCGGGTTCTTGCTGATCGGGTGCAGGCCGGCCAGCTCGAGCATCACGAAACCGTGCATGGCGCTCCACAGCTGCTCGGCCACCACGCCGGGGTCGTCGCGGCGCAGGCGGCCTGCGTCCATCGCTCGCTCGACCGCGTCGGCCAGGACGACGAAGGTGTAGCGGCCGACCTCGCGTTCCTCGGGAGCCAGCCGGTAGCCGCCGAGGGAGGTGGCGCCGAACATCACGGAGTACAGGTGCGGGTTCTCGAGCGCGTTCTCCCGGTAGGCGAAGGCCATCTCGGCGAGATCGGCCGCCGGGTCGTCGGTCTGCGGCTGGTCGGTGACGTGGTCGGCGAAGCGCCGGAAGCCCTCGACCACGATCTCGCGCACGAGTGCCTGCATCCCGCCGAAGTGCGTGTACACCGCCATCGTGGAGGTGTGCGCCTCCTTGGCCAGGCGCCGGGCGGTGAGCGAGTCCGGTCCCTCTTCGTCGAGGAGCAGGGCCGCGGCCTCGAGCAGGCGGCGGCGTACGTCGTCGGACTCGTGTTCGGGCCCGGACCGCGAAGACGGGGAAGTCATGCTTGCCAGCATCGCATAACGGCGTTATAAAGGTTCTCATAACATCGTTATAGGGAGCCCGGCCATGACCAACCGCTACCTGCAGGACAACTTCGCTCCGGTGCGCGAGGAGCTCACGGTGACCGACCTCGAGGTGACGGGCCGGCTGCCGAAGCACCTCGACGGGCGCTACCTGCGGATCGGGCCGAACCCGATCGACGAGCGGCCGGAGGGGCACCACTGGTTCCTCGGTGACGGGATGGTGCACGGTGTGCGGATCGCCGACGGGCAGGCGAAGTGGTACCGCAACCGCTACGTGCGTTCCGACCGGGTCGCCGAGGCGCTGGGGGAGCAGTCGCGCGCACCCGGCTGGGACAACACCGACTTCGCGGCCAACACGCACGTCATCCAGCACGCCGGGAGCACGCTCGCCCTGGTCGAGGCCGGCTCGTCGCCGTACGAGCTGACCGAGGAGCTGGACACGATCGGGCCCACCGACTTCGACGGAACCCTGCGGACCGGTCTGCTGCCGGCCGGCTACTCCGCGCACCCGCACGAGGACCCGGACACCGGCGAGCTGCACACGGTGTCCTACAACTGGATCCGCGGGAACCGGGTCGACTACACGGTCCGCGGGACGGACGGGCGCATCCGGAAGACGGTGCCGATCGAGGTCGGCGGAAGCCCGATGATGCACGACTTCGCCCTGACCGAGAACTACATCGTGGTCTACGACCTGCCGGTCGTGTTCAACAAGGTGATGGCGACCCGGGACATGCCGCGGGCCATGCGGCTCCCGGTCCGCCTGATGATGTCGGCCATCATCGGCCGCAACCCGCTGCCCGACCCCGTGATCGCCCGGATCGCCCGGGGATCGCGGGCGTCCAACTCGATGGAGACGCTGCCGTACTCCTGGGACCAGGACTACCCGGCGCGCCTGGGGCTGATGCCACGCGAAGGCGGCAGTGCGGACGTGCGCTGGTTCGACATCGACCCGTGCTTCGTCTTCCACACGCTCAACGCCTACGAGGACGGCGACACCGTCGTGGTCGACGTCGTCCGGCACGACCGGATGTTCGCCACCGTGCTGAACGGACCCGACGAGGGACCCGCGACCCTCGCCCGGTTCACGATCGACCTCGCCGCTGACAAGGTGCGCGAGGACCGGTTCGACGACCACGCCCAGGAGTTCCCGCGGATCGACGAGCGGCACACCGGACGGCGGCACCGGTTCGGCTACTCCGTGGGCTTCGAGGACAACGTCCCGGGCGACGCCGTGCTCCGGCACGACCTGGCCGCCGGCTCGACCGCCGTACGCAACCTGGGCGCGGGACGCGAGGCGAGCGAGTTCTGCTTCGTGCCCGGCGACGGCACGACGGGGGAGGCCGAAGGAGTGCTGATGGGCTACGTCTACGACAAGGCGGAAGGCACCAGCAGCCTGGTGATGCTCGACGCCGAGACGCTCGAGGACATTGCGGCAGTGCACCTCCCCGCGCGCGTGCCGGCGGGGTTCCACGGGAGCTGGGCACCGACCGGCGGCTGACGCGTGCAAGTGGGCGCCATCCCAGCAGATCCGTTCTGCGCGTGGATAGGCTCGGGCGACGCGATCGACCGAGGAGGAACCCGTGCCGCTGCCGTCAGTTCCCCTGCGCAGGCTGGGCTTCCTCACGATCGGCCTCTTCGACGGCGACGACCCGCGGCCCGGGCACGAGTCCACGCTGCGGGTCATCGAGCTCGGTGAGGAGCTCGGGTTCGACAGCGCCTGGGTGCGGCACCGGCACCTGCAGTACGGCATCTCCTCGCCGGTCGCGGTGCTCGCCGCCGCTTCGCAGCGCACCAGCCGGATCGAGCTCGGCACCGCGGTCATCCCGCTGGGCTGGGAGAACCCGCTGCGGCTGGCCGAGGACCTGGCGACCGTCGACCTGCTCTCGGGAGGGCGCCTGAATCCCGGGGTCAGCGTCGGCCCGCCGATGCGCTGGGACGACGTCAAGGACGCGCTGTACCCCGACACCGCCGACGTCGAGGACTTCAGCTACGAGCGGGTGGAACGGCTGCTCCGCGCGGTGCGCGGCGAGCCGGTCAGCGGCTTCAGCGGGACCGTCGGCATCGAGGAGTTCTCCCGGCGCGTGCAGCCGCACTCAGCGGGTCTCGCCGGCCGTCTCTGGTACGGCGGCGCCAGCCTCCGCTCGGCACAATGGGCCGGCGAGCACGGGATGAACTTCCTGACCAGCAGCGTCGTCAAGGCGGAGGAGTCCGAGGACTTCGCCGAGATCCAGCTCTCGCACATCCAGAGGTTCCGCGCCCACCACCCGGACGGCGTCGCCGCGCGTGTCTCGCAGGGGCTGGTGGTGATCCCGACCGACACGGCGTCGAGCGACCAGGTGGCGAAGTACGAGCAGTACGCCGCGTCGCGGCTCGCCCGGACGGCCACGCCGCAAGGCCCGGCCCGGATGATGTTCGCGCCCGACCTGGTCGGCACCTCCGACCAGATCGCCGAGCGCCTCCATGCGCACGCGGGCTTCCAGCAGGTCGACGAGGTGGCCTTCGCGCTCCCGTTCTCCTTCGAGCACGACGACTACGTGCAGATCCTCACCGACATCGCGACCCGGCTCGGTCCGGCGCTCGGCTGGCAGCCGTCGAGCTGAGCGAGCTCGCATGCGCCCGCCGGCCTCAGCCGGACGTCTGCAGCGGGAAGCGCCACGACGAGGAGCCGCTGAGGTCGAGCCACAGCTCGGTGGGTGTCTGCACGACCCGGGCGAGCAGGTGGTCGCAGCCCGGGCAGCGGAGCACGGTCCCGGGGCCACTGACGAAGGCCCGCTCCTCGGCGAACATCGCCGTCGCGTCGCAGCCGGCACAGGTGACCGACACGGTGGTGACGTCGACGGCGAAGACCTCGGCGAACGGGCCGGCGGCCGCGTTGCCGTCGAGAGCCCGGCTCTCGGGGGCGGGGTCTCGGGTCCGGGGGTCTCGGGTCCGGTCATGGCTGTCTCCTCAGGCTCCGAAGCGTTCTGCGCGGATCGTGCGGTTGGTGTAGCCGAGCTCCAGGAGCCGGCCGATGACGTGCTCGACGAAGCCGGTCGGCCCGCACACGTAGGCGCGGGGCTTCGGCTGGTCGACCCAGCCGTCGGGCGTCGCGAGGTCGTCGGCGGTGATCCGTCCGGCGGGGCGGGTGAAACCCTCGGGCGCGGTGCGGGTGTACAGCAGGTCGACCTCGACACCGTCGTCGGCGGCGCGCTCGGCCAGCTCCTCGGCGTACATCACCTGGGCGGGGTCGCGCACGGAGTACACCAGCCGGAACGGCGCCCGGCTGCCGGAGAGCCTGCGTTGCCGGACCATCGCCATCAGCGGGACGACGCCCGAGCCGCCGCCCACGAGCAGGACCGGTTGCTCGACCGGTGCCTCGGGGCTCGGCGCCCAGACGAACCAGCCGCCGATCGGGCCCCGGAGCTCGAGCTCGTCGCCGAGCTCCATGCCCTGCACGAGGTACGTCGACACCTCGCCGTCGCCGACCTCCTGGACGGTGAGCGACACCCGCTCGCCGTCCGTCGGGGGCGGAGATCGAGTAGGCCCGCTGGGCGGAGTAGCCGTCCTCGGCCGTGAGGCGTACGTCGACGTGCTGACCCGCCTGGTGGCCCGGCCAGCCCGGCACGTCGAAGGTGAGGGTGCGCGCCGTCCGCGTCTCCGAGCGCAGCCCGACGAGCCGGGCCGGGAACCACGTCGGACGCGGACCACCGACCAGCCCGCGGGAGCGGGTCGTGAAGACCTCAGTCACCGGCGTAGCGCTCCTCGCGCCAGGGGTCGCCGTAGTTGTGGTAGCCGAATCCCTCCCAGAAACCGGGCTCGTCGCCGTTCATCAGGGTGAACCCGTTGAGCCACTTCGCGGACTTCCAGAAGTAGAGGTGCGGCACGAGCAGGCGCACCGGGCCGCCGTGCTCCGCCGGCAGCGGGCCACCGTCGTACTCGTGGACCACCCACGCCTTGCCGTCCAGGAGGTCCTCGAGCGGCAGGTTGGTGGTGTAGCCGCCGTAGGAGTGGGCCATCACGTAGTCGGCCGTGCTCTCGACGTCCTCGAGGAAGGCGTCGACGGGCACACCGCGCCAGGCCGTGCCGAGCTTGGACCACCGGGTGACGCAGTGGATGTCGACCTCGACGTCCTCGACCGGGAGTGCCATCAGGTCCTGCCAGGACCAGCGTCTGCTGCTCTCCGGTGTCGGTGGTCAGGGTGAGCGTCCAGTCCTCCGGCTCGACGTACTGCGTCGGCCCGGCGGTGAGCACCGGGAAGTCCTCGGTGAGGTACTGCCCGGGAGGCAGGGTCTCGGCCTCCCGTTGACGCCGTCCTCCGAAACCGCGGGTCACGATCGCCATGGCTACCGCGCCTCGATGAGCAGGTCGCGGGTGATGTCGTCGATGGTGGCGGCGCCGACCAGGCCCATGGTCAGGTCGAGCTCGGCGATGACGTTCTCGATCACCTGCCTGACACCGTCCGCGCCGGCGAGCGCCAGCCCGTAGAGGTGCGGGCGCCCGAGCAGGCACGCGTCGGCACCCAGCGCGAGCGCGAGGAACACGTCGCCTCCGGTGCGGATGCCGCTGTCGAAGAGCACCGTCGGCTCGGGTCCGATCCGGTCCCTCACGGCGACGAGCGCGTCGAGCGAGGCGATGCTGTGGTCGACCTGCCGGCCGCCGTGGTTGGAGACGATCAGCCCGTCGACGCCGGCGTCCAGCGCACGGGCGGCGTCGTCCGGGTGCAGGATCCCCTTGAGCAGGATCGGCAGCCTGGTGCGCCCGCGCAAGGTGGCGAGGTGGTCCCAGGAGAGCGCGGGGTTGGAGTAGATGTCGAGGAAGGTCTCGACCGCCTTGCGCGGCTCCTGCGAACGCAGGTTGTCGCGGAACCGGCCCGGGTAGTTGCGGGTGATCGAGAGCAGGCTGCGGATCGCACCGAGGGTCACGTCGACCTTCTCGGCCGGCCCGGAGGCCGCAGCGATCCGCTCGCGGATGATCTCGCGGAAGCGGGGGTCGGAGGTGTACTGCGCGATGCCCTCGCCCTGCGCGAAGGGCAGGGACCCGAGGGTCAGGTCCTGGGGCCGCCAGCCGAGCGTCGTGGTGTCCAGCGTGACCACCAGCGCCTGGGCACCACACGCCTCCGCCCGGTGGATCATCGAGTCCACCAGCAGCTCGTCGACGGACCAGTAGAGCTGGTACCAGAAGGGCGTCTCACCCATCGAGCGCGCGGTGTCCTCCATCGGGCTGCAGCCCTGCGAGGAGAAGACGTACGACGTCCGCGCGGCCGCCGCACCGCGGGCGATGTGCACGTCGCTGTCCGGCTTGATCAGCGCACCCGCGCCGACGGGGGCCAGCAGCACCGGTGACCGGAGATCGGTGCCGAGGACCGTGGTGGTCAGGTCGCGTGTCGTCGTGCCGTGCAGCATCCGCGGCACGATCCGCCAGCGCTCGAAGGCTTCCCGGTTGTGCCGCATGGTGGCCCCGGAGCCGGCGCCTCCCTCGACGTACGCCCTGGCCTTGCTCGACATCGCCCGGTGTGCGGCCTGCTCCAGCAGTGCGGGGTCCACCGGGACCGAGGGCGCGCGGCCGAGGACCCCTGCCTGGTAGATCGCCCCCTGCCGCTCCCGGCCGGCCCCGATGGGTGGGCGGCCATCGTCAGCGGACGGGGAGGTCTGGCGGGTGTCGGTGGTGGTCATGGGCTGTCTCCGTCGCGCCGAGGGTGGGGCTGCACAGGGCGATTGCATCGCTTCGCGCGACCACGCGCAACCGGGCATAGGCGCAGCCCTCACCGGGTTCTCCCCTCATGAGCAGAAGAAAGCTGATCCCCGACGAGACCCACCCGATCACCGTCAGGCCCACACCCGGGCGCGTGCGGGTCGTGGTGGGCGAGACCGTCATCGCCGAGTCGGACTCGTCGTTGACCCTGGAGGAGGCGTCGTACCCGCCGGTGCAGTACGTGCCGCTGGCGGACATCGATCCCGCCGCCCTGACCAGGACCGAGACGTCGACGTACTGCCCCTTCAAGGGCGACGCCTCCTACTACTCGGTCAGCACTCCCGAGGGCACGGTCGTCGACGCGGGCTGGACGTACGACGAGGCGTACGAGGCGGTCGCCGGCATCACCGGCCACGTCGCGTTCTATCCGGACCGGGCGACGGTGACCGTCGAGGGCTGACGCCCCGGTTCGGGCGTTTCGCCTAGACTGCGGCGTTCCGCAATTACGCTGGTGACTGCGGTCGTCGTCCCGGCACCTCGGGGAGGGGTGCCGGGACGGCTGCGGACAGGCGACTCGACTCAGGCGCAGGGAACGACGGCCACCGCGCAGGTCGCGTGCTCCACCACCGAGGTCGCCACCGAGCCGAACAGCCGGTGGCTGGTGTGTCCGGGGACGTGGGCACCGACGACGATCATGTTCATCCGCTCCCCGGCACGCAGCAGCGCTTCCTGGGGGAGTCCACGGACGATCTCGGTGGTGGTCCTGACGTCGGGGTACTTCTCCGCCATCCCGGCGATCGCCTCGGCCAGCGCCAGGCGCTCGGTCTCCGGGTCGACGATCGACTCGGCGACGAGGTAGGCGCCCAGGGCGTCGGCGTGCGGATCCGAGCCGCAGTGCAGCAGGGTCAGCGGGAGGTCGTGGAAGGACGCCTCGCGGTAGGCGAAGTCGAGGACGGTCCGCGACTCCGGGGAGGCGTCGACCCCCACCAGGATCCCGTTGCGGACGAGGCCGGGGTTGCCGGGACGGTGTACGACGACCGGGCAGTGTGCGTGCCGGACGAGCGCCGTACCGACCGAGCCCAGGAGCAGGGTCCGCAGCTGGCCGCGGCCGCGTGAGCCCAGCACCACCATGGCGGCGTCCCGGGACAGCTCGAGGAGCACCGCACGCGGGTCCGCGATCGCGCAGCACCTGCTCGACCTCGACGCCCGGCGCGATCCGCTCGACCTCTGCCGCGGCGTCGTCGAGCACCTGCTGGCCCTCGGCGCGAAGGAGGGTCTCGGCGTCCGGCTGGTAGACGATGGCAGCGTCCAGGTACGCGGGAGACCCGACGTGGACCGCGTGCACCAGCGTCAGCGTGCGGTGCTCGGCGACACTCTGCTTCACCGCCCAGGACAGGGCGCGCATCGACTGGTCGGAGGCGTCGACGCCGACGACGATGGTTCCGGGCTGGGTGTTCATGGTGGCTCCTCGAGGTGTGGCACGCGACCGACCGTCCGTGCGGACGGCCGGTCTGTGGGGTGGTCGTGCGCTGGGGACTACCGGAGGACGGGGTATCGCTCCACGGCGTCGATGCGGGACCACCGGCGACCGAGGCCCCAGGTGTTGCCGGCGCTGAGCAGGGCCAGGGCGACGACGGTGAGCGCGCCGAGGATGTGGTCGTCGATCACGGGGTTGTTCTCCGGGGGCAGAGCGACGGTCCACATCATCACGTACATCACGGCTCCCGCTGTCGCAGCGAACCGCATGGCCACGCCGAAGGTCAGCGCGAGGCCGATGCCGAGCAGGCCGAGCATGAACAGCCAGTTGACCCAGGTGGCGCCGGCGATCGAGTGGTAGAAGCCCTCGAAGGGTCCCTTGGCCCCGAAGGCGAGGAAGCCCTGGGTCGGGTTGCCGCCGTGGATCCAGGCAGCCGGGCCGAAGCGGTCCGTGCTGGCCCCGTCCGGGCTGACACCCGTGCTGAACCCGAGGGCGAACGTCTTGTCCAGGAACGCCCAGAGGAACGTGAGCCCGAACGCGATCCGCAGCACAGCCAGGACGCGACGGGTGACGGAGGGGAGCAGGTCGGCGGGCGTGACGCCCGTCGTCGTGTCGCTGCCGTGAGAGGGAGCCGGGGTGGAGCTGGTGGGTCCGTGGGTGACAGCCATGACGGCCAACCTCCTGGGTCGGGGGAACTTCCTTGTGCCCTGAGCCTCCCGGGGAACGGGGTGTGGCAGCAGGGGTCAGGGTCACCGACTGGAGGGTCTGAGGTCCCTGTCTCCCGGGCCCCGCTGCTCCCGGGTCAGCGGACCTCGACGGCCACGACACCCGTCACGGTCTGCGCCGCGACCTCGGCGATCGAGCGGTCCAGGGTGGTGCTCGGGCCGTCGATGTCGACGACGCCGTCGTGCACCCCGACCTTCCAGTCCCTGTGCCCGATCGAGGCGAGCAGCGCCTCCACGTCCTGTGCGAGCAGGTCGTCGCTGCGGGCACGGACACGCATGAGGTCGCTGCGGCTGACCATTCCGACGATCTTCTGATCGTCGTCGACCACGGGCAGGCTCTTCAGGCTGCGGGTTGTCATCAGCTCTGCGACGTCGGCCACGTCCGTGGACTCGTGCACGGTGATCGCCGGGGAGGTCATCACCTCGGAGACGAACACGGCCGCCCTGTGGGCACGTTGCCGCGGGAGCAGGCGCGTCCTGGCGTCGGGTGGGAAGGCGTCGTGGATCAGATCGGCCTCGCTGACCACACCGCAGATCCGTCCGGTCTCGTCGACCACGGGGAGAACGGAGATGTGGTGTGCGACCAGCACGGTCGCCGCCTCCTTGAGGTGCGAGGTGGGAGTGACCGTCGCAGGCTCCCTGGTCATCACGTCGTGCACGAGCATCTCGGTCGTCCTCCGGGTCACGGTTCAGGGTTCACGGCGCTGCGTCAGCCAGCGCTTTCTGGAGCACGCGCATCTCGTCCTGGAGGTAGTCGGCCATCGCGTCCAGGTCGGGCACCAGCTCGCGGCACGCGATCAGGCCGAAGTGCATCTGGTCGCGGTAGCTGAGCACGGTGATGTTCAGCCCCTGTCCGTCGGCGATGGCGGACAGCGGGTAGTAGGCGAGCAGCTCGGCGCCGGCGTAGTAGAGCGGGATCCGTGGTCCCGGCACGTTCGAGATGATCAGGTTGAACGGGTTGATCCGCTCGAGGAGCCGCAGCCGCGCGCTGAGCCGCGCGGCCTGCCCTGCGAGGGCCGGCATCGCGAACTGGGTCACGTCGCTGAGCAGGTCCGCGGGGAGCGCTCCGTGCTGGCTCTTGGCCTTCGCGGTGGCCTCGGTGACCGCCATCAGTCGCGCCAGCGGGTCGTCGAGGTGGGTCGGAAGTGTGGCGAGCATGGCGGAGACGCGGTTGCCGCCCGCACCCTTCTCGTCGTCGCTGCGGACCGAGACCGGGATGGCGGTGACGAGGGGCTGGGCCGGCAGCGCGTCGTGGTCCAGCAGCCAGCGACGGAGGGCGCCCGCGCACAGCGCCATCACCACGTCGTTGATGGTCACGCCCGCCGCCTGCTTGACCTCCTTGGCGTCCGTCAGCGAGACGTCGCGGAAGGCCCAGCGTCGGTGCGGGGTGATCGGCCGGTTCCAGGGCGTGGCGGGCGCGCGTAGTCCCGAACGCTCCAGGGTCGCCGAACGGCCCAGGCGCCGGAGCAGGACGTCGTCGACGATCGGGATGCGGGGGAGCGACGTGCTCCGGACCAGGGCAGGAGCTGCGCGCAGCAGCTCGGCCGAGAGGCGTACGGCGCGCAGCGGGTGCCGCGACATCGACACGGCACTGCGCGCGAGCAGCCCGGCCTGGGAGGGCATCGGTTCCCCGGCCGGCGGCTCCTCGTAGGCGACCTGGTGCAGCTTCGGTGAGGTGTCGAGCATCGTGCCGAGGATGTCGGCCCCCGAGACGCCGTCGATCGCGGCGTGGTGGACCTTCGTGTAGACGGCCATCCGGCCACCGGCCAGGCCGGAGATGAGGTACATCTCCCACAGCGGCCGCGTCCGGTCCAGGGGGCGCGCGTGCAGCCGGGCGGCCTGCTCGGCCAGCATGGCGTCACTGCCGGGAGGCGGGAGCGCGATCTCGCGGACGTGGTACTCGAGGTCGAAGTGGGGGTCCTCGATCCAGTAGGGCTGGTCGAGCCCGAACGGCACCGGTGCCAGCCGCCGACGGAACGGCGGCACGAGGTGCAGCCGCGAGCTGACCACGTCGCTCAGGCTCTCCAGCGTGAGCGGTTCCGGGGCGGTCGAGGGATCGACCACACAGATGCTGCCGACGTGCCCGAACACGGCCGGTGTCTCGATCGCGAGAAAGGCGCCGTCCAGTCCCGTCAGCTGCTGCATCGTCGTCCTCCCGCGTCGCCAGTGCTCCCTGGCCCGACGCTACGCGCCGCAGGAGATCGCGAACAGACGTGCCTCCCTCAGCCGTGACGGACGGCCGTGGTGGAGCGCCGGCGGGCGGGGCGGTCACGCAGCACCGTCCACAGGACGAGCGGGTGGGTGAACGGTGTCGAGGGCTGCCTGAGCTGGCTCATGCCGCCAACGTAGGAATGAGGCGGACCCGCGGACATCGGGCAGATGCCCTAGCTGACCCGCTCTCAGTCCTTCGACTGCCTCATCCGCACCAGCGCGTAGACGACACCCGCCGCGACGATCGACACCAACGTCCACAGCAGGATCAGCCAGCGGTCGTGCGGCTCGGCCTCGACCAGGGGTGCGACACCGGCGACGAGGACCGCGACCGACACCAGGAACGCGAAGAAGATTCCCCTGGTCTCGCTGAGCAGCTGCGACTCCTGGTGCTCGAGCTGGTGCTGCTGGATGTCCGCGATCCGCTCGAGCATGTCCAGCAGGGTGGTGGCCTCCTCGACGTCGTCCTCGAAGGAGCCGAGCGACTCGTCCTCGGCAGTCGTGACCTCTGCGTCGGTGGTGGGGGCGTCGGGTGGGGAGACGGCTGCAGGAGAGGTCTCGCCGGTCGCGGGATCCCAGTCGGTCGTGAGCTCCGGAAAGCTCTCCCGGGCGCGGCGAGCCTGCTCGGCCAGGCGCTGCTGGGTCCGCGCGAACGAGCGCCGCATCTGGGGGTCGAGGTTGTCCGGGCCGCCGCCCTTCGCCCGACGCAGGGTGGCGTCGAGGCGCTCGGTGGTCGGGCGCATCACGTCCCTCAGGGCAACGTCGAAGGCCGCCTGCTCCTCGGCTGACAGGATGCCGTTGCCCGGCTGGGACAGCTGGCGGATCGTCCGGAAGCCGAGCCGTCGTACGGACTCGGGCGTGAACTCGTCGGGCAGGTCCGCGCGGGTGACGGCGCGACGACCGGGGCGCTCAGGTGGGGTCACCCCGTCATTCTCCCCACACTTTCCAGGTCGAGTGCTCAGCTGGGTGCTCTGGCGACCACCTGAGCACACGACTCGTGCAGGTCGGGGTTGTCGATGTCGGCGACCAGGATGGCGGCCGCGGCTGCGTCGCCGGCACTGCCCAGTGCGGCTGAGTGCAGCAGCGCTCGCACGGTCAGCTCTCTCATCCCGGTCCTCGAGGCGAGCTCGCGCAGGGCGTCGACCCAACGCCCGGTGTCGGGATGGCGGTGCAGGCGTCCGAGCTCGCAGAGGGCGTCGAGGATGTGGGCGTCCAGCCACACGTAGGGATCCGCGAGCCGGTTGCTCCGGACGCGTGCGTCGCGCAGCAGGTCGAAGGCGCGGTCGGTCTCGCCCGTGGCGTCGGCGACCAGAGCAAGACCGCGTGCGGTGACGCCCTCCCAGCAGGGGTCGCCGAGCTGGCAGGCACGGGCGAAGGCCTGCTGCAGCGTCTCGGCCGCGCGGCCGGCATCGCCGCGAGCCAGGTGGACCGCGCCCTGGAACGCCTGCGGCCACGGGAGGAACGAGAGCCAGTGCTCCCGCTCGGCCAGCCCGACTGCGGCGGAGAGGCGGTCGTCCGCCTCGTCCAGCCGGCCGCGGAGCAGGTCGATGCGCCCTCTCATGGACAGCGCGTAGGCCTCGCGTCGCGGCTCGCCGGCGTCCCGGGAGAGCTGCAGCGCCTGGTCGAGCAGCGCGGTCGCCCGCGGGTAGTTTCCCCTGTCGCTGTGGACCGAACCCAGGTACGTCGTGGTCTTGGCCATCTCGGACGGGGACCCGTCGGCGAGGCCGAGGGCGTCGGTGAGCCAGAGCTCGGCGCGGTCGTAGCGGGCGCGCAGGAAGTCGACGTATCCCAGCTCGGCCCGCGCCTGGGCAGCGCTGACCCGGTCGCCGGACTCCGCGGCCAGCCGGTCCGCCTCGTGCAGGTGGGCAACTCCCTCCTCGTCGAGGCCACGCAGCGAGTGGATCAGTGTCTCGGCGAGCACCTGTCGCGCACGCACCTGCAGGGCGGGCGTCTCACCGGCGTCGGCGAGTCGAACCGCGCTGCGCAGGGACGCGACTCCCGGTTCGCGGGCACCGGCCGCGATGGCGGCGGACCCGGCCTCGATGACGGCCTCGATCGAGGCATCGGTCACCGGGTCCTCCCGCTGGTGGCGGCGCTCCCGCATCGCCGCCTCCACGGCGACACCCGGCTCGACACCCAGCTCGCTCTCGAGCAGGTCGCGCCAGGCGGCGTACTGCTGCTCCGCGGCCGCGTCGTCGCCCGCCAGTCGGTAGAGCCGGATGAGCAGGGCCTGGTGGTTCTCGTCGAGCGGGCTCATCGCGGCCGCGCGTACGGCGAACCCGCGGGCCCGGTCGAGCGCACCGCGCGCCATCAGGCCGAGTGCGGCCTCGTGGAGGATCGTCTCGGCGGCGGCCGCGAACCGCCGGCGCTCGGAGAGCAACCAGGACTCGAAGGCCGGGGCCCCGCTGATCTCCAGCCCGTCGAGCAGCTCGGCGTCCAGCCCGACCACCTCGACGCCTGCGGCCCAGGTGTCGTGGGTGAGCACGTCGACATCGACGGTCGCCCCCGTGGGCAGCCGGAGCACCACCGGATCGCCGTCGAGCGAGACCTCGTCGCCGAGGCAGCGCCGGATCTCCGCCAGGCTCCAGCGGAGCGCTCGCAGTGGGTCGTCGGCCTCGGCGAAGAGCAACCCGGCCAGCTGGCTCCTCGTCGGGTTGCCCTCGGCGAGCAACAGGTAGGCCAGCAGGGCCCAGCTCTTGCGGCTGCGGAGCCGGTAGCCCTGACCACCGGGCCGCTCGATGCTGGGGCGACCCAGGAGTCGGATCGCGACACCACGCTGGGACATGTGGCCAGCGTGGCACGTGGCAGCCCCGGTGGGCAGGCCCGACCGACCACGTCCGGTCGGGCCTGCCGCTCGGGACCTCAGGAGTGCTCGGAGACGCTGTAGATCTCGTCGGCGACGAGACCGTGGGCCTCACGGTGCACGGTGTTGGCCGCCTCCGCGTCAGGTGCCTCGACGAGGCAGAAGATCTTGCCGGCCTCCTCGTCCACCCAGTAGCGGAGGTAGTCCACACTGTGCGGCCCCTGCGTCTTCAGGTCGGCTTCGTGAGCGGCCGCGACGTCCGCGCGGAGACCCCGCCCTCGATGTTGTGCATGTCCATGAACAGTGCCATGTCTGGTTCCCATCAGTTGTCGACCGACGCTCGTCGCCGGCCCGATGCCTCACCAGACACCGCGGGCGTTTGACGCGACGTTTGACGGCTGCACCAACCGCGCCGATCTTGACTGCGTTCCAGACTAATCTTGACTGCTTCAAGAAAGGGGACCAAGATCGGGACGTGCCCCCAGCCCCGGAGCTCGAGACAAAGCTGCGTGGGGCGTCCCTGCGCGTGACGCGTCCACGGCTGGCCGTGCTGAGGGCCGTGCGCGACCATCCGCACGCCGACACCGACTCGATCATCGGCGCCGTGCGGGCCGATCTCGGCGAGGTCTCCCACCAGGCCGTCTACGACGTGCTGCGCGTGCTCACCACCGCCGGGCTCGTACGACGGATCCAGCCGTCCGGCTCGGTGGCCCGCTACGAGACCCAGCTCGACGACAACCACCACCACGCGGTGTGCCGGTCGTGCGGCGTCATCGTCGACGTCGACTGTGCCGTCGGCCACGCCCCGTGCCTGACCGCGTCCGAGGACCACGGCTTCACGATCGACGAGGCCGAGGTCGTCTACTGGGGCCTGTGCCCCGACTGCGCCACCCAGAGTTCCTGATTCGCACCAGCCGGAAGGAAAGTCATGCCTGAGCACCACGATGCCGTTGTCGGCGAGATGAACGAGGAGGCCGGCGAGGAGAGCGCCAGCCAGTGCCCGGTCGCGCACGACCGCGCGCCGTACCCCGTCGAGGGCGGGAGCAACCGCGGGTGGTGGCCGAAACGTCTCAACCTGAAGATCCTGGCCAAGAACCCCGCCGTGGCGAACCCGCAGGGTGCGGATTTCGACTACGCCGCGGCGTTCAACAGCCTCGACCTCGCCGCCGTGAAGCAGGACGTCGCCGAGGTGCTGACGACGTCGCAGGAGTGGTGGCCGGCGGACTTCGGCCACTACGGACCGTTCATGATCCGGATGGCCTGGCACAGCGCGGGGACCTACCGGATCAGCGACGGTCGCGGTGGTGCCGGTGCGGGCCAGCAA
This sequence comes from uncultured Actinomycetota bacterium, assembly GCA_963842565.1. Taxonomy (GTDB): domain Bacteria; phylum Actinomycetota; class Actinomycetes; order Propionibacteriales; family Nocardioidaceae; genus Marmoricola. The sequence continues at coordinate 72,536 of CAWJGX010000011.1, forward strand.
CGCTTCGCCCCGCTCAACAGCTGGCCGGACAACGGCAACCTGGACAAGGCACGGCGGCTGCTGTGGCCGGTCAAGAAGAAGTACGGCCAGAGCCTCTCCTGGGCCGACCTGATCGTCCTCGCCGGCAACGTCGCGCTCGAGTCGATGGGCTTCCAGACCTTCGGCTTCGCCGGCGGACGCGAGGACGTCTGGGAGCCCGACGAGGACGTCTACTGGGGCCCGGAGACCGAGTGGCTCGGCGACGAGCGCTACACCGGCGACCGCGACCTCGAGAACCCGCTCGCGGCCGTCCAGATGGGCCTGATCTACGTCAACCCCGAAGGCCCCAACGGCAACCCGGACCCGCTGGCCGCGGCCAGGGACATCCGCGAGACCTTCCGCCGGATGGCGATGAACGACGAGGAGACCGTCGCCCTGATCGCGGGCGGCCACACCTTCGGCAAGACGCACGGTGCGGCCGACCCGGACGAGTACGTCGGGGCCGAGCCGGAGGGTGCCGGCCTCGAGGAGGTCGGACTGGGCTGGAAGAACTCCTACGGCTCCGGCCATGGTGCCGACGCGATCACGAGTGGGCTCGAGGTCACCTGGACCTCCACGCCCACGCAGTGGAGCAACGACTTCTTCGACCACCTCTTCGGCTTCGAGTGGGAGCTGACGAAGAGCCCCGCGGGCGCCCACCAGTGGCAGCCCAAGGACGGTGCCGGGGCGGATGCCGTCCCCGGTCCGGAGGAGGGCTCGGCCAGGCGCGTCCCGACGATGCTGACGACCGACCTCTCGCTGCGGTTCGACCCGGTCTACGAGCCGATCTCGCGACGCTTCCACGAGCACCCGGAGGAGTTCGCCGACGCCTTCGCCCGCGCGTGGTTCAAGCTCACGCACCGCGACATGGGCCCGATCGAGCGCTACCTCGGGCCGGAGGTGCCGCAGGAGACGCTGCTGTGGCAGGACCCCGTCCCCGAGGTCACGCACGAGCTGGTCGGAGCCGACGACGTCGCCGCCCTGAAGGCGCAGGTGCTCGACTCGGGTCTGTCCGTGTCCCAGCTGGTCTCCACCGCGTGGGCGTCGGCCTCGACGTTCCGTGGCAGCGACAAGCGCGGCGGCGCCAACGGGGGCCGCATCCGCCTGGAGCCGCAGAACGGCTGGGAGGTCAATGACCCCGACGAGCTCGCGACGGTGCTGCGCACCCTCGAGGGGATCCAGGAGTCCTTCAGCTCGGGCGGCAAGCAGATCTCCCTGGCCGACCTGATCGTCCTGGCCGGCAGCGCCGGGGTGGAGCAGGCCGCCAGGAGTGCGGGCCACGACGTCGAGGTGGCCTTCACCCCGGGTCGCACCGACGCTTCTCAGGAGCAGACCGACATCGACTCGTTCTCTGCGCTCGAGCCGACCGTCGACGGGTTCCGCAACTACCTGGGCAAGGGTCAGCGGCTGCCGGGGGAGTACCTCCTGCTCGACCGCGCCAACCTGCTGACCCTGAGCGCACCGGAGATGACCGTGCTCGTCGGCGGGCTCCGGGTGCTGGGGGCGAACGCGAACGGTTCCACGCACGGCGTGCTCACCTCGAACCCCGGGACGCTGACGAACGACTTCTTCGTGAACCTGCTCGAGCTGGGCACCACGTGGCAGGCGACGGACGACTCCCAGGAGACCTTCGAGGCCCGCAACGCCGCGGGTGAGGTCACGTGGACCGGCACTCGTGCCGACCTGGTCTTCGGGTCGAACTCCGAGCTCCGCGCCCTCGCCGAGGTCTATGCCAGCGACGACGCGCAGGCGAAGTTCGTGGCCGACTTCGTGGCGGCCTGGGTCAAGGTGATGAACCTCGACCGCTACGACCTGGGCTGATCGGGTCAGCCCGGCAGCTGCTCCAGCACGGCAGGGTCGTCGGACGGTAGCCAGATCGGCGCCCGTCCGACGGCGCTGGGCCGGAGCCAGCCGCGCTGCTCCGAGGTCTCCAGGGCAGTCGTGACGAAGGCCTGGATCGACTCCGACGTCGTGTCGTCGCGCCAGGCGACCCACCAGGGGTAGACCGGCTGCAGCTCCGAAGGTCGGTGCACGGGGATGCCGGCCTCGGCGTACCGCTGGGCGTAGGACTCGTACTCGAGGGTGAAGGCGGAGTCGCGTGCGCGGTTGACGGCGGCGAGGCAGTGCCCGAACGTCCCGGGGTTGCCGAGCCAACGCAGGGCCACCCGGGTCTGCCGCTCGAAGGCAGCGAGGTACTCCCCGTGCACGTTGAACATGGCTGACCCGCTGGCGTCGGCGAACACCTCGACGGGTCGTTCGTGCAGGGAGACCGACTCCCTGGCCGGCTCGCCGGGTCTGCCGACGAGCAGCAACGGCTCGAGGCGGATCAGCCGGCGCTGCCACCCGATCGGCCGATCGGCCAGCATCTGCGGGGTGACGCGCATGACCGCCACGTCGAGCTGCTCGGACAGGAGCGCGTCCAGCTGGCGGGCGCTGTCCATGGAGCTCTCGACCAGCTGCACGCCGTCGAACTCGCTGGAGAAGGCGTCGGCGATGTGTCGACTGGTCTCGAGCTCGAAGATGTGGGCGATGCGCAGGGCGTTGGTGTCGGGGACGTGTCGCATGCGCTTGGCCAGGACGAGCAGCTGGCGTGCGTCCTCGAGGAAGAGCTCGCCTCGACGGGTGAGCGCCACGTGCCGGCTGTCCCTCACCAGCAGCTGCGTCCCGATGTCGCTCTCGAGCTTGCGGATCTGCCTGGAGAGCGCGGGCTGGCTGATGTAGAGCTTCGCTGCCGCCCGGCCGAAGTGCAGCTCGTCGGCGACGGCGACGAAGTACCGCACCAGCCGCATGTCCAGATCCATCTCGTGCCCTCCCGGTGCGTCACCGTATCGGGACGGCTCGGCCGTGGACCAGTGCGGTTATCGATCGCGACCAGATGGGTCTTGGACGTACGGGGGTCGCGCGGTGTTGCGTCGTACCTGACAGCGCGCTCGGGTCGCAGCAGGTAGATCTCGAAGAAGCCGAGGAACCCCATGTCCGGACTGCGCACCACGTTCGCCCGCACCCGCCCACCCGTACGAGCCGTGCTCGTCGCGCTGATCTCCCTGCTGCTGGTCCTGCTGGTGTCCGCCACCGCGGACGCGAGCAAGGCCGACCGCAAGCAGGACGGACCGAAGCCGACCATCGTCCTGGTGCACGGCGCCTGGGCGGACAGCTCCAGCTGGAGCGCCGTCGTACGTCGCCTGCAGCACGACGGCTACACCGTCACGGTCCCGCCGAACCCCCTGCGCTCGTTGCCCGGCGACGCGGCGTACATCTCCAGCTTCCTGCACACGATCACGGGACCGGTGGTGCTGGTCGGCCACTCGTACGGCGGGGCGGTGATCTCGAACGCCGCGCTGGGCAACGACAACGTCAAGGCGCTCGTCTTCGTCAACGCCTTCATCCCCGACCAGGGTGAGTCCGTGCAGCAGCTGGCCGGCGCCCAGCCCGGTTCTGCCCTGGCCGTCGCCGACCCCAGCACCGTCTTCAAGCTGGTGCCGTACCCCGGCGCCCCGGCCGGTGACTTCGACGCCTACATCCTGCCCAGCGTGTTCCGGACTGCCTTCGCGAACGACCTCGGGTCGAGGACCGCAGCCGTGCTGGCAGCGACGCAACGCCCCGCCACGCTGAGCGCGCTCGGCACCCCGTCGGGTCCGCCAGCGTGGAAGTCCATCCCGAGCTGGGCGCTGGTCGGCACCCTCGACCGCGTCCTTCCGCCGGCAGAGCAGCAGATCATGGCCACCCGCGCCCGCTCGCACATCACCCGCGTGAAGGCCTCCCACCTGTCGATGGTCTCGCGGCCGGGATCGGTGACCGACGTGATCACCGCGGCCGCACGCGCCACCCACTAGCCACCCCCACCACGCAATCCTCGAGGAGAGACGTCATGACTGATTCAGCAACCCCGGTGGTCTTCATCCACGGCCTGTGGCTGCACGCCACCAGCTGGGGACCCTGGTGCGACCTGTTCCGCGAGTCCGGCTACGAGCCGATCGCCCCCGGGTGGCCGAACGAGCCGGCGACGGTCGCCGAGGCGCGCGAGCAACCCGAGCTCGTCGCGAACACCTCCATCGACGAGGCCGTTGCGCACTACGCCGCACTGATCGACGCACTCGACGAAGCCCCCGTGATCATCGGTCACTCGTTCGGGGGACTGATCACCGAGAAGCTGCTCGGCCAGGGTGTCGGCGCGGCCGGCGTGGCCATCGATCCTGCGCAGATCAAGGGCGTGCTGCCGCTTCCCCTCTCCCAGCTGCGATCGGGATTCCCGGCGCTGGGCAACCCCGCCAACCTGCACAAGTCCGTGTCGCTGACCTCGAAGCAGTTCCACTACGGGTTCGGCAACGCGCTGTCGGAGGAGGAGTCGGACGCCCTGTTCGAGAAGTGGACGATCCCGTCCCCGGCACGACCCCTGTTCCAGGCGGCCGCGGCGAACTTCGCCCTCCACTCGGAGGCCAAGGTCGACACGGACAACGAGAACCGTGGCCCGCTGCTGCTGATCTCCGGCACCGAGGACCACACGGTGCCCGACGTCGTGACGCGGTCGACCCTCAAGCAGTACCGCGACTCCGCGGCCGTCACCGAGCTGCGCCAGTTCGAAGGGCGCGGCCACTCCCTCACGGTGGACAGCGGGTGGAGGGACGTCGCCGACGCAGTCCTCGACTGGTTGAAGACCCAGGGTCACTGAGCCGTCATGGATCTGGACCTCGAGGGCAGGACCGCGGTCGTCACCGGGGCGAGCAAGGGCATCGGGCTGGCCATCACCCGTGCCCTGGTCGGGGAAGGCGTCCACGTGGTCGCCGGTGCCCGGGAGCAGAGTGCGGAGCTGGCCGAGCTGGCGACCGAGGGAAGGGTCCAGACCGTGACGGTGGACCTCGCGACCGCAACGGGACCGGCCGACCTGGTCGCCGCTGCCCTGGACCGCGGGGGACTCGACATCCTGGTCAACAACGTCGGCCAGGTCTCGCCCAGGCTCAACGGCTTCCTGATGGTGACCGACGAGCAGTGGATGCACTCGCTCAACCTCAACCTGATGGCAGCGGTCAGGACCACGCGGGCTGCGCTCCCGGCCATGCTGGCGGCAGGTCACGGTTCGATCGTGACGACCAGCTCCGTCAACGCGTTCCTGCCGGACCCAGGAGTGATCGACTACAGCGCGGCCAAGGCAGCGCTGACCAACTTCTCCAAGGCCCTCTCCAAGGAGGTCGGTGCTCGTGGAGTGCGCCTGAACACCGTCAGCCCGGGGCCGGTCGCCACCGACCTGTGGCTGGGCAGTGGCGGCGTCGCGGCGGCCGTCGGGCACGCCACGGGACGAGAGCCCGAGGCGGTCGCACGGGACGCGGCCGACCAGTCGGTCACCGGCCGGTTCACCCGCCCCGACGAGGTGGCCGCCCTCGTGCTGATGCTGTCCAGCGACCGCGCCTCCGGCAACGTCACCGGCTCCGACTTCGTGATCGACGGCGGCTTGACGACGCAGACCTGAGCGCCGGCGGAGGATGTCTGCGACCCGCGGAGCTCAGATCGGGACGCGGAACTCCCGGGCCAGCACGCCTCGGAGGTCGGCGATCATCTCGGGCACCCCGCCGCCCTTCTCGATGTAGCCGTGCGCGCCCAGCGCCAGGGCGCGGTCGATGGCGCCGCTGGAACCCGTGAACGCCGACAGCATCACCACGATGGAGCCGGGGGAGTCCTCGCGGATCAGGGTCAGCGCCTGGAGCCCGTCCATCACGGGCATCGCGATGTCCAGCAGCACGAGGTGCGGCTTGTACGCCGCCACGGCCTCGACACCCGGAGGCACCGTCCTCAGCCTCGGCCACGACGGTGAAGTCGGGTTCCCGGTCGAGCGTCATCCGCACCAGGGATCGCAGGTCGGCAGAGTCGTCGACCAGCACGACGCGAATCGGACTGGTCAGGCTCACATCCACAGGTGTCACCTCGGGTCTCGATCGAGCAGGGCGCGCTCACGCTATCGGGAGCCCGACCGACGGGGGGCAGAATGCCAAAGGCGCTCGTTCGGTGTCACCGTGTCGTCCAGCACTCGGAAACACGCCGGGCCCACGACGACCTCAGTCGGCGCTGGGGGAGGCGTCCACGAGGTCATGGACCATCGCGTACTTCGCGCGCAGCCGCTGTTCCTGCTCGGCGCTGTAGCGACGCCCGCGTGCCGTCCGCCTGGACGTGCCGCCGGGCAGACGCTGCAACCCGCCGTACAGGGTCGCGGTGGCATGGCCGAGGACGGGCACGACGTGCTTGAACCGGGACTCGTCGATGCCGAGCTCGTCGGCCAGGGCGTCGCCGATGACGGCACGGATCAGGCCGTTGACGTACGCCGTGGCCACGCTCCGCGAGCCCGGCATCCGGGCCGGGAGCAGCTCGGCGACCTCGGGGACCAGGTAGTCGTTGACGAGGCCGGCAACCAGGGCGCGGCTGCGGTCGTCGACCGGTGGCCGGGTGAGCTGGTACAGCTCCTGGATGGCACGCTGACCGGCTTCGTCCACGGGGAGCAGCGCCTCGGAGACCCCGGAGAGGTGGCCGACGTAGCGCCACAACGCGTAGATGTCCCTGAGCTCGTCGTCGCTGTACCGCGCCCCGAGCAGGTCCATCCCGCTGACGGCGATGCTCCCGAACTCGCTGAGGGTGTGTGCCATGTAGGGCTGGCTGATCGGCGTCCCGAGCACGGCCGCGTCCCACTCCGGCCTGCCGGCGACGTGCCGCCGCACCATCGCGTGGATGACCCGCACGCGAACGGTCCGTTGGAAGCCGAGGCCGTCGCGTCGCATGCCGCCCGGGGTGGTCACCTCGCGAAGCCAGTCGCCGACCTCGAGGTTGCGCATGCCGGCGTGGTCGACGAGGCGGCCGGTGAGGATGAGCGGGTACGCCGCGGCCGGGTTGGTGTACCCCACCATCAGGGAGCCTGCGGCCAGCACCAGCCCCAGCTGGAGGCTGTTGCGCGCGATGTGGTCGCCCGCCCGGTCCAGCTGCTCGAAGTCGACCCAGGGTGGCACCGCGTCCAGCTCGGTGAACAGGGCGACCAGCGAGTCGGGGGGCGAGTCCACGGACGAGATGCCGCTGTCGATCGCCGTGCGGAACATCCGCATCCCCGGTGCACGTCCCAGCTCGAGCATGTCTGCCACGAAGGCATCGGCGAGCGCGTCTCCCTCCCACAGCCCCTGCACCCACGCCCGTCCGACAGCTCCGTGGGTGGCCACGGCCTCGTCCACGTTGCGCGCGTGCGCCGGCGCGGATTCGGCGAGAGTCATGGAATGGATCGTAGGGCCCCGACCGGAGGAGCCTCGCCGCGACAAGGCACTGACGAAGCCCGAAGAAGCTGGCCGCCGGGGTTGCACCCTCCGATCGGGGGTGAACTGCGTGAGTCCCGAGGCGAGACGCCTCGGCCACCCGCGACGGCCTGCTTGCCTGCCGACCATGTCATGCCGGGAGTGGCCACGGCCAGACACCACGCCAGCGGGTGGGATGTGGCGCGCCCTGGGCTGGGGGACAAAGCGGATGGGCCTGTCGGCAGCTGCGGAGGTCTGTCGGTGCGGCCCGGCGCGGTCGTAGGGTGGTGACGAGGTGGCTGATGAGCGACGACATGGTGGTCGACCTGTACGACGAGGACCTCGACCCGGCCGAGGTCGAGCAGCTGACGCTGGCACTGCGGCGCGAGCTCCTGGACGTCACGGAGGTCGAGGACGTGGCTCACGCGCAGGCCGGGCCGGCGCCCCCGGGGTCTCGCGCCATCGGGCTCGCGGAGATCGGCAGCCTGATCGTCACGGTCAAGCCGACGGTGGAGGCGCTCGTCAAGGTGGTCGGCGTACTCCGCGGCTGGATGGCCAGCCGCAAGGCCTCCGGCACCAAGAAGCAGAGCACGATGCGGATCACCGTCAACGGCCAGACCCTCGAGCTGACTCCCACCGCAGAGCAGCAGCAGGCGCTGGTGGCGGAGTTCGTGAAGGCGGCGGCCACCGACGAGAAATAGTCTCAGGTCGAGTGCTCAGGTGGGTGCTCTGGCGACCACCTGAGCACACGACTCGACTGGGGGTCAGAAGAGCCTGCGCATCAGCCGGGTCTTCAGGCGGGTGTACGGCGGGTAGAGGAGCGGCGGGTCCAGCGCCCAGGCGGGACGGTTGAGCACGGACTTGCGATGGCTGAACGTCTCGAAGCCCCAGCGACCGTGGTAGGCGCCGTAGCCACTCGGCCCGACGCCGCCGAAGGGCAGGGACGGCACCAGGATGTGGTTGATGGCGTCGTTGACGGCCACCCCGCCCGACGAGGTGGTGCTGAGCACCTCGTCGACCGTCTCGTCGGAGGTGGTGAACAGGTAGAGCGCCAGTGGCTTGTCGCCGGCGCGGATCGCGGCGGTCACCTCGCCGAGGTCGCGGTAGGTGAGCACGGGCAGCACCGGGCCGAAGATCTCCTCGCCCATCACAGCGGAGCTGCTGGTGACGCCGCGCAGGATCGTCGGCGCGACGTACTTGCCCTCCACGTCGACCTCACCGCCGCAGACGACCTCGTCGTCGCCCTGGTCGAGCAGGCCCTTCACGCGCTGGGTGTGGCCGGCGTTGACCATCCGGCCGAAGTCCTTGCTGGTGCGCGGCTCCGAGCCGAACCGCTTGGCGATCTCGGCCCGCAGCAGACGGAGGAACTCCGCCTCGACGGACTCGTGCACGAAGACGTGGTCGACGGCGATGCAGGTCTGACCGGAGTTGAGGAACTTGGCGAACGCCACCTTGCTGGCGGCGAGCTTGAGGTTGGCGTCCTCGGTGACGATCGCGGGGGACTTGCCCCCCAGCTCGAGCGTCACCGGCGTCAGGTGCTTGGCCGCGGCCTCCGCGACGATGCGTCCCACGGTGCCGTTGCCGGTGTAGAGGATGTGGTCCCACTGGAGCTCCAGCAGCGTGGTGGTCTCGGGGATGCCGCCCTCGACCACGGCGACGGCCGCGGGGTCGACGTACTCCGGCAGGAGCCGGGCCAGCGCCGCCGACGTGGCGGGCGCGACCTCGGAAGGCTTGCAGACCACGGCGTTGCCGGCCGCCAGCGCGGCAGCGAGCGGGGTGACCAGGAGCTGCACGGGGTAGTTCCACGGCGCGATGATCAGCACCACGCCCACCGGCTCCCGGATGATCTGCGCCTTCCCCGGCTTGAACAGCAGCGGCAGCTTGCGACGCTCGGGTGCGGTCCAGTCGCCGAGGTGGTGCTGGATGTCCTCGATCTCGCGCATCGTCGAGCGGAGGTCGGCGGCCCAGCTCTCGGCGGGTGGCCGGCCGAGGTCCTGGGCCAGGGCAGCGACGAAGTCGTCCTCGCGCTCGACGAGCATCCGACGCAGTGCCGTGAGCTGTTCCTGGCGCCACGCGAGTGGCCGGGTCCTGCCCTCGGCAAAGGTCGTGCGGAGGGTGTCGCGCAGGCCCGCGGCGTCGAGGGCAGGGGTGGCGGCGCGTTCGTCGAGCTGGGTCATTCAGTCCTCCTTGGTCTTGGCGGCAGCCTTGCCCAGTCTCAGCCAGGTGTCCACGACCGTGTCCGGGTTCAGGGACATCGACTCGATGCCCTGCTCGAGCAGCCACTCCGCCATGTCGGGGTGGTCGCTCGGGCCCTGGCCGCAGATGCCGACGTACTTGCCGGCGTCGCGGCACGCCTTGATCGCGCGCTCCAGCATGAACAGCACGGCCGGGTCGCGCTCGTCGAAGGATCCGGCGACGAGCGAGGAGTCGCGGTCGAGGCCGAGGACGAGCTGCGTCATGTCGTTGGACCCGATCGAGAAACCGTCGAAGTGCTCGAGGAACTCGTCGGCGAGGATGGCGTTGGAGGGCACCTCGCACATCATCACGACCTGCAGGTCGTTCTCACCCCGGACCAGGCCGTGCTCGGCGAGCAGGTCGATGACCCCCTTGGCCTCGGCGATGGTGCGCACGAACGGGATCATGATCTTGACGTTGTTCAGGCCCATCTCGTCACGCACGAACTTCAGCGCCTCGGCCTCCATCGCGAAGCAGTCGGCGAACTCGTCCGAGAGATACCGCGAGGCGCCGCGGTAGCCGATCATCGGGTTCTCCTCGTCGGGCTCGAAGAGCTCGCCGCCGACCATGTTGGCGTACTCGTTGGACTTGAAGTCGCTCATCCGGACGATCACCGGCTCGGGCGCGAACGCGGCTGCCAGCGTCGAGACTCCTTCGGCGACGCGCTGCACGAAGAACTCGCGCGGGCCCGGGTACGCCGCGATCGTCTCGGTGATCTCCGACTTCAGCGGCTCCTCGAGGTCGTCGAGCCCGAGCAGCGCCTTCGGGTGGATCCCGATCTGCCGGTTGATGATGAACTCGAGCCGGGCCAGTCCGACACCGGCGTTGGGCAGCTGGGCGAAGGCGAACGCCTGCTCCGGCGTACCGACGTTCATCATGATCTTGGTGCCGATCTCCGGCATCTCCGAGAGCTCGGTCTCCTCGACGGTGAAGTCGAGCTCGCCGTCGTAGATGTAGCCCGTGTCGCCCTCCGCGCAGGAGACGGTCACCGCGCGTCCGTCCTCCAGCGAGCGGGTCGCGGTGCCCGTGCCGACGACGGCGGGGATGCCGAGCTCGCGGGCGATGATGGCTGCGTGGCAGGTGCGTCCGCCGCGGTTGGTGACGATCGCCGAGGCGCGCTTCATGATCGGCTCCCAGTCGGGGTCGGTCATGTCCGCGACGAGCACCTCGCCCTCGTTGAACTCGTGCATCTCCTCGATCGAGGTCATCACGCGCACTGCGCCGGCACCGATCTTCTGGCCGATGGCGCGACCCTCGACGACGACCTCGCCCTTCTCGTCCATCCGGAACCGCTGGCGCACGCCGGCCCGGGACATCACCGTCTCGGGACGGGCCTGCAGCACGTAGAGGTCACCGTCGAGGCCGTCCTTGCCCCACTCGATGTCCATCGGTCGGCCGTAGTGCTCCTCGATGGTCAGCGCGTGCCGGGCCAGTCCCTCGACCTCGTCGTCGGTGAGGCTGAGCAGCCGCCGCTCGTCCTCCTCGGTGTCGACGAACTCGGTCGTCTTCCCGACGTTCGGGTCGTCCGTGTAGACCATCTTGGTCGCCTTGGATCCCACGCCCCGCTTGAGGATCGCCGGCCGGTCGTCGCGCAGCGCGGGCTTGTAGACGTAGAACTCGTCCGGGTTGACGGCACCCTGCACGACCGCCTCGCCCAGGCCGTACGACGAGGTGATGAACACCGCGTCGTCGAAGCCGGACTCGGTGTCCATCGTGAACATCACGCCGGACGCGCCGATGTCGGAGCGGACCATCTGCTGCACACCGGCCGAGAGCGCGACGGCGTCGTGGTCGAAGTCGTGGTGCACCCGGTAGGCGATCGCGCGGTCGTTGTAGAGCGAGGCGAACACCTCCCGGATCGCCTGCAGCACCCCGTCGATGCCCTTGATGTTCAGGAACGTCTCCTGCTGGCCGGCGAAGGAGGCGTCGGGGAGGTCCTCGGCGGTCGCGCTCGAGCGCACCGCGAAGGACACGTCGTCGCGCCCGTCCACCAGCGCGTCGTACGCCTCGCGGATGTCCTTCTCGAGGTCCTCGGGGAACTCCTGGTTGGCGACCTCCTCGCGGATCGCCTTGCCGACCTCGGCCAGGGCGCGGGTGTCGTCGGTGTCGAGGCCCTTCAGCTTGGCGGAGATGTCCTCGGCCAGGCCGGTGTCGCCGATGAACCGGCGGAACGCGTCGGCGGTCGTGGCGAAGCCGTCGGGGACGCGGACCCCCAGGGAGGACAGGTTGCTGACCATCTCGCCCAGGGAGGCGTTCTTGCCCCCGACGTCCTCGATGTCGCTGAGGCCGATGTCGGCGAAGGCCCGGACGTTGTCGGGGGCCCTGAGGGAGTGGTGGTCGTTCATCGCTGGCTCCTCGGTGTGCTGGTGCTCGATGGGGTCCCTGATGGCTTCATGGTCTTCAGGCGCTGCAGGATGATGGTGGCCAGCTCCTCGACCGACTTCGTCGAGGAGTCGGCGATCGGCAACCGGTGCTGGCGAAACATCGCCTCGGTGCGGCGCAGCTCGAAGGTGCACTGCTCGAGCGAGGCGTACTGCGAGCCGGGCCGGCGCTCCTGCCGCACAGCAGAGAGCCGCGCCGCCGTGGTCATCAGGCCGAAGCAGCGGTCGCGGAGATGGCGCACCGGCCGAGGGAGGTCGTTGGTCTCGAGGTCCTCGTCGACGATCGGGTAGTTCGCCACGAACAGCCCGTGCTGGAGGGCGAGGTACATCGCCGTCGGTGTCTTCCCGCACCGTGACGGGGCCACCAGGATCACGTCGGCCTTCTCGAGGCCGCGGACGCTCTGCCCGTCGTCGTGCTCGATCGTGTACTCGATCGCCTGCATCCGGCTGTTGTAGCGCTTGATGTCGCCGACGCCGTGCAGGCGGGCGGCCAGTCGCTCGCCGGGGGTATCGAGGATCGCCTCGACCTGCTGCATGTGCAGGTCGAAGAAGTCGACGATCGGGCAGCGCGTGCGGTGCAGCTCCTGGCGCACCTCGTCACTCGCAGCGGTGGTGAACACCAGCGGGGTGCGGGGGCTGGTGTCCAGCGCCTCGTCGAGCCTGGCCACCACCTCGCGGGCCTCCGCGACCGAGGCGATGAACGGGATCAGGGTGCGCTCGAAGCGCAGTCCCGGGAACTGGATGAGCAGCGCGTTTCCCATGGTCTCTGCGCTGATGCCGGTGCTGTCCGAGAGGAAGAACACCGGCACGACGTCGTCGGTGTCGGCTGCGGGGGCGCTCATGATGCGTTCGACTCTAACTGTCCACCAGCTTCGTGCGCAGGGTGGCGATCGTGGCGGGGGAGACGCCGAGACCCGCGGTGAAGTACTGCTCGATGTCGCCGTACTCGCGGCGTACCTCACCGAGGGCTGCCTCGAGATAGCTGGGCTGCACGCCGAGGATCGGGAGGAGCAGGTCGGGGTCGCCGCCGTTGTCGCGGAACGCGTCCAGCCAGTGCTGCAGCGTGGGCAGCAGGTCGGTGTTGGTGAGGAGGTACTCCTCCAGCACCGAGTCCTCCGGCACGCCGAGCAGCAGCAACAGGGCGGCCGTCGCCCACCCGGTGCGGTCCTTGCCGGTCGCGCAGTGGAACAGCACCGGCTCGTCGGCCTGGGCGATGCCCTCGAAGAGCTCCCGGTAGGCGGTCTTCGCAGACGGCAGGGTCACGAAGTCTCGGTAGGCCTTCTCGAAGTAGCGCTCCGCCTGGCCGTCGCCGAGCAGCTGGGTGGCGGCGGCGGAGTCGGCGAAGATCTGGCGCAGCTCGGCGGGTGCGGCGTGCTGGGCGTCGGCGAGCACGTCGGCGAGCTCCAGGTGGGTGCCGTCGGGCAGTACGTCGGGCTGCTCGGCCACCTCGGCAGCGGTCCGCAGGTCGTAGACCGTGCGGATGCCCAGCGCTGCGAAGGACTGGAGATCGTCGCCGTCGAGCCCGCTCAGCCCGGCCGACCGGAACACGCGTCCTGCCCGGATCTGGTGGCCGTCCGTGGTGGGCCAGCCACCGAGGTCCCGGAGGTTGGGAGCCGTGGCGATGACGATGCGGGCGCGTTCCTCGGAGGTCACCGCACCATCACAGCACGCGCCCGCTGAGCCCTGCTCAGGCCGGGTCGGTCGACGCAGCGGCCTGCACGTCGCCCGCCCTGGTGGTGCCCTCGGCGCCGTCGTCGTCCAGCGAGCGCTGGAACGCCTCGACCAGGGACACGAACCTGTGCTCCGGTGCGGCCAGGTCCCGACGGGCGTCGTCCTCGGCGCAGACCATGTCGTGGGAGAGGCTCTCGACCAGCGCCGTCACGGTGGTCCGCGGCATGCCGGTGATCCTCGCCACCAACCGTCCGACCAGGCGCTGCGGGCGCCCACGGCAGCGTGAACTGCCGGCGGCGCAGGTGCATCACGTCGGCCATCGTGGCCAGCAGCTCGGGGTAGGCGACCACCTCGTCGCCGCCGACGTCGTAGTGCCGGTTGCGCGGCTCGCCGCGCAGCGCGCCACAGACGAGGTGTGCCACGTCCTCGATCGCGACCGGCTGCAGCCTGCTGTCCATCCAGGCGGGGATCGGCGTGAACGGCACGCGGCGGGTCAGTCGACTCAGGATCTCGAAGGAGGTCGAGCCGGAGCCGATCACCATCGCGGCACGCAGGACGGTCGCCGGGACACCCGACTCGAGGAACACCTGCTCCACCTGGAGCCTGGAGCGCAGGTGGTCGGAGAGCTCGCCGTCGGGAACCAGCCCGGAGAGGTAGACGATCCGTTCGACCCCGGCCTCGGCACACGCGATCGCCACGCGTTCCGCGGCCTCGCGGTCCTTGGTGACGAAGTCGCCGTCCTCCATCGAGTGGACCAGGTAGATCACCGCGTCCATGCCGACCACGGCGGAACGGATGAGCGGAGGATCCTCGATGTCGAACAGGCGCGGGGTCACCTCGTCGCGCCAGGCGTGCTCGTCGGCCGAACCCTCGCGGCGGACCGCGGCGTACACCTCGTGGCCGTGCTGCAGGAGATCGGGGATGAGCCGGGAGCCGACGTAGCCGGTCGCACCGGTGACGAGCACGCGCATGGGTGACCTGTCTTCTGGGTGAGGGGGTGGAGCGTGGGCTGTGCGGGAAAGGCCGTCAGCGGCCCGATGTCGCCGGGTCGTGAGTCCGGCGCGGGGGTTGGGGCCGCTGACGGCCGGCTTCGCCGCCGATCCGGCCACCGAAGGGGCGGCCGTGGTCGGCGTACTCCTCGCGGGCAAAGGCCAGCGAGTGGTCGCCGAGGTCGACGCGGGCGCCGGTGCGGAGCGTCGCCGAGCCGGTCACCACGGCACCGTGCACGCGGGTCTCGGGACCGAGGTTGGTCAGGACGTACTCGTCGGCGTCGGTGTGCAGCACCGAGGCGTGGTGCGGCTCGAGGCCGGGGAGGACCACGTCGCAGTCGGGGTGTGAGCCGATCGTGGTCTCCACGTGCTGCAGCCAGAACACCTGCTGGCGCTCGCCCTGCCAGAGATCGGCCTTCTCGACGACCAGGCGGGGCGAGCCGGACTGGTGCGGGTCGTGCGTGGTGGTCGGCCGCCGGCGCCGACGCCCGGCGAAGGTCGGGGCGAGCGGGAACATCGTGGGCGGCGGGAGCGACTCGGCGCTCGGCAGCACGGCCGACGTGTTGCCGGCGCGGGACCGCAGCGAGGTCCAGACGCCACGCCAGCTGCGGACCTTGATCCGCCGCGAGCCGGTGGCGCGCCGCTGCCACCAGGGGGCCGAGACGGCCCCGATGGTGACCAGGTGCACCCCGTCGTGCACGACGCGGACACAGATGCCCCGGTCGGCGAGCTCCTCGGCCGCCGCGCGCACCATCGGTGCGTCGCCCGACCCGGCGAAGACACCCGGGTGGTCGAGGTCGAGCGTCAGCTTGCTGCGCGAGCCGGTGAGCCGACCGCGGGCTGTCTCCCCGTCGGGTCCCGAGAGCTCGACGGACAGGTCGGCGGTGACCTCGACGACTGGCATCAGCTCGAGGAGTCGTTGTCGTTGGTGGTGACCGTCAAGGTGCCGTCGATCCGCCAGGTGGCGCGCGGTGCGTCACTGCCGGTGTCGCGGGGGATCTCGACGGTCAGATCGCTGAAGGTGTAGTTGATCGCGGCCTCGCGACCGGTGAGGAACGTCCACATGCGACTCCCCAGGTCCGTCCAGTTCACGACCTCGGTGTCCGACCCGTCCACTGACTGGCTGCTGACTGCCATGGTGACTCCATTCTTGAACATTGACTTAAACAAGGTGTTGAGGTTTAGGATCACAGCATGGACACGGAAGGCGTCGAAGCGCAAGTCCCGACGAGCGACGAGGGCGAGGCGGCGACGCTGACGATCGGCGAGCTGGCGTCGCGAAGCGGGCTCAACCCCGCCACCCTGCGTGTGTGGGAGAGCCGGCACGGGTTCCCGGTGCCCCACCGGCTGGCGAGCGGCCACCGGCGCTACACCGAGGCCGACGTGGAGACGATCCAGGCCGTGGTCCGCCATCGCGACGCCGGCACCCGGCTCGAGCTCGCGATCATCCGGGCGATGGTCGACGCGGAACCGGCCTCGCCGTCGATCTACGCGACCCTGCGTCGACGTCATCCTGCGCTGGGCGTGCACCGGCTGCAGAAGTCCACGCTGATGGCGTTGTCCTGGGCGATCGAGGACGAGTTCTGCTCGAAGGCCGATCGGGCCACCGTCTACGGCTCCTTCCAGAGCGAGCGCTACTTCCGGCAGGCAGAGCCGCGATGGCGTGAGATCTCCCGGGTGTCGGCGTCCACCACCGTCTTCGCCGGTTTCGAGCAGTCCGACTTCGGGGCGAGCCCGGCACGGGTGTCGCTGCCGGCCGATGCGCCGATGCTCCGCGAGTGGGCCGTGGTCTGCGACACCAGCGACCTCCCGGTGGTGCTCACGGCGTGGGAGCTCCCCGGCCAGGACGACGTCGAGGACCGGCACCGGTTGTACGAGTCGATCTGGAGCGCCGACGGAGCAGCGGTGCACGACGCCGCCCGGGTGTGCGCCACGGTGGCGCGCGACGCCGGTGCCCCGGTCGAGGTGCCCGAGGCCGTGCCGTACGGCGGGACAACGGTGGCCGACCTGACCTCGGTGACCGCCCTGTTCAACCGGATGGTCGCCTACGTCGACCGGCTCACCTGAGCTGGGCGACCAGCTCGTCCAGGCGGTCGTGGGACATCCCCGCCATCCCGAAGTTGGCCAGCGTCGACATCGGCATCGTGCCGACCACCTGCAGCAGTCCGGGGTCGCTCAACGGTCCTGCGGCCACGGCATCGCCCAGCACCCGGGATCCCGCGGGGTCGGCGAGCCACTCGTGCAGCGTCGAGTCGCGGCTGAGGGGAGCCGCGGTCGACGGCGCCTCGACGTCGATCGTCAGCGTG
Organism: uncultured Actinomycetota bacterium; assembly: GCA_963842565.1. Taxonomy (GTDB): domain Bacteria; phylum Actinomycetota; class Actinomycetes; order Propionibacteriales; family Nocardioidaceae; genus Marmoricola. The sequence continues at coordinate 89,395 of CAWJGX010000011.1, forward strand.
TGCGGGAGGTCGCGCGACGACGTGCCCAGCCGGAGCACGAACTGGCCGGCCTCGACCACCCAGCGACCGAGCAGCGACGACCAGAACGAGAACGCGCGCTGGTCGAGCTCGATCCGCACCTCACCGGAGGCGCCCGGCTCCAGCTCGATCCGCGCGAAGCCCTTCAGCTCCTGCGGCGGCCGCGTGACGCTGGACTCGGTGTCGGTCACGTAGAGCTGCACCACCTCGGCCCCTGGCCGGCTCCCGGTGTTGGTGACGGTCGCGGTGACCTGCACCCGCAGGTCGTCGGCGGCGACCGAGCCGCTCACCGACACGTCCGGGGCGGCCACCTCGAAGCTCGTGTAGGAGAGTCCGAAGCCGAAGGGGTGGCCGACCTCCTGCGCGAGCGCGTCGTAGGCGCGGTAGCCGATGAACACGCCCTCGCCGTAGCGCACCACCTGCGAGTCACCCGGGAAGTTCAGCTGCGAGGGGTTGTCCTCGAGCCGCAGCGGGATCGTCTCGGCGAGCTTGCCGCTCGGGGTGGCCGCGCCGGTGAGCAGGTCGGCGACGGCGCCGCCGGCCGCCTGTCCGCCGAGCCAGCACTCGAGCACGGCTCCCACCCGGTGCTCCCAGGTCGAGGTGCGCACGACCGAGCCGTTGGCGAGCACGACGACCACCCGGTCACTGACCTGGGAGACCTGCTCGACCAGCTCCAGCTGCACGGCCGGCAGGTCGATGTGGGTCCGGTCGAAGCCCTCGGACTCCGCTGACGCGGGCAGCCCGAGGAACAGCACCACGGTGTCCGCGTCCTCCGCGAGCTCGCGGGCCTGGACGAGCAGGGCGCCGTCGTTGTGGTCGTCCTCGATCCCGAACCCGGGGGAGTACGCCAGCTCCACACCGGCGGGCAGGGCTGCGCGCAGCTCCTCGAGGGGTACGTCGAGCGTCGTCGGGTTGACCTGCGAGCTCCCTGCGCCCTGGTAGCGCGGCACGGTCGCGAACGGCCCGATCACGGCGAGCTTCTGGCGGGCGGTGAGGGTCAGCGGGAGGACGCCGTCGTTCGTGAGCAGCACGGCGGACTCGGTCGCTGCGCGTCGCGCGAGCGCGTGGTGGGCGTCGTACGCCGGCTCGGGAGGTCCGGCCGCGCGCGTGGGAGCTGACTGCTCGACCAGGCGCAGCACGCGGCGTACGCCGGTGTCGAGCACCTCGACCGGGAGCGAGCCGGAGGAGACCGACTCGACCACGGCGAGCTCGCTGCGGTTCTTGGCGGGAGGCATCTCGAGGTCGAGCCCGGCGGCCAGCGACGCGACCCGGTCGTGCACCGCACCCCAGTCCGAGACGACGAGCCCCTCGAACCCCCACTCGTCGCGGAGCACCTCGGTGAGCAGCCAGTGGTGCTCGGACGCGTAGGTGCCGTTGACCTTGTTGTAGGCGCACATCACCGTCCACGGCTGCGCCCCGGTCACCACCCGTTCGAAGGCGGGCAGGTAGATCTCGCGCAGCGTCCGCTCGTCCACCTCGGCGCTGACACGGAGCCGGTCGTCCTCCTGGTTGTTGGCGGCGAAGTGCTTCAGCGAGGTCCCGACGCCCTGCTCCTGGATCGCCGCGACCATCGCCAGCGCGAGCTCGCCGGCGAGGAACGGATCCTCGGAGAGGTACTCGAAGTTGCGGCCGCACAACGGCGAGCGCTTCATGTTGATGCCCGGCCCGAGGATCACGGAGACACCCTGCACACGTGCCTCCTGGGCCAGGGCCGAACCCACGTCGGCGAAGAGCCCGCGGTCCCACGACGACGCCAGCCCGGCGGCCGTGGGGAAGCAGGTGGCGGGGAGGCTCCCGCCGATGCCGACGTGGTCGCCCTCGTCGGGCTGCATCCGCAGACCGTGCGGACCGTCGGAGACGCGGATGCGGTCGACACCGAGCCGCTCCACCGCCGCGGTGTGCCAGAAGTCCGACCCCATCACCAGGGCGGCCTTCTCCTCCAGGGTCAGCTCCGCGATCACGTCGTCGATGTTCAGGTCGGCCATGTGTCCTCCCGTGACAGGTCCTGCCGCGACGCTAGTCCCTCGGCGGCCAAGATTCGCCTGCTGCGCGCCGCCCATCACGCGCGCTGGCCGCGTTGCCGTCAGTCGACGGGCCCCGGCCCGCCTCCCTCCGGCGCCTTGCCATCGCACGCGCTGGACGACGCTCGCTGACGGCGAATCCCGGCCGCCGAGGGACTAGTCCCTCTCGAGGAAGTGGGCGATCTGCTCGTGGTAGCCGGGAGGCTGCAGCAGGAACGAGTCGTGCCCCCAGGGCGAGGCGAGGTCCACGTGGACGGAGTCGCCGCCGGCGGCCAGCAGGTGCTCGTGCAGTCGCGCCGAGTGGTGGGTCGGGAAGCGCCAGTCGCTGTCGAAGGAGAGCTCCAGGAACCGGGTGCCGTACGCCGCGGCGCGCGACGCCGCGTCGGGGTCGGCGAACGGGTCGAAGTAGTCCATCACCCGGGTCAGGTAGAGGTAGGTGTTCGCGTCGAACCGGTCGAGGAACGTGCTGGCCTGGTGGTCGAGGTAGGACTCGACCTGGAAGTCGGTGCCCATCCGGGGCGGTCCGTCGGAGCGGCGCTCGCGGCCGAACTTCTCGCCGAGCAGGTGCTCGGAGACGTAGGTGATGTGCGCCATCATCCGGGCCACCGACAGTCCGACGTCGGGGCGGGTGCCGGCGGCGGCGTACTGCCCGTCGTGGAACTCGGGGTCGCGCAGGATCGCGGTGCGGGCGACGGCGGAGAAGGCGATGTTCTGGGCGGTGAGCTTCGAGGAGGCAGCCACCAGCACCGCCCGCTCGACCTGCCCGGGAGCGTCGATCGCCCACTGCAGGATCTGCATCCCGCCCAGCGAGCCGCCGACGGCGCCGTGCAGACGCTCGATCCCGAGGTGGTCCAGGAGTCGGCGGTGCACGGTCACGAGGTCGGACATCGAGAGCAGCGGGAAGCCCATCCCGTAGGCGCGACCGGTCGCCGGGTCGGTGGAGCTCGGGCCGGTGGTGCCCTGGCACCCGCCGAGGAGGTTGGGCGAGACCACGAACCAGCGGTCGGTGTCCACGGCACGCCCCGGGCCGATCAGGTTGTCCCACCAGCCCGGGCGCGACGGGTCGCCGTGGTGACCCGCCGCGTGGGCGTCGCCGGTCAGTGCGTGACAGATGAAGACGGCGTTGTCGCGGGCCTCGTTGAGGGTGCCGTAGGTCTCGTAGGCCACCTCGACCGGCACCAGCTTGGCGCCTCCGGACAGCAGCAGCGGGTCGCCCTCGTCGTACAGGACGACCCGCTGGGTGCTGACCAGACCTACGGACATGCGGTTGCCGGCGTCACTTGGCTGCGGTGAGGGCCTGGTCCAGGTCGGCGATGAGGTCCTCCACGTGCTCGATGCCGATGGAGAGCCGCACCAGGTCCTCGGGGACGCCCGCGAGCTCGAGCTCCTCGGGGGTCAGCTGGGAGTGCGTCGTGGTCGCGTTGTGGATCGCCAGGGACTTGGCGTCGCCGATGTTGGCGAGGTGGCTGAACAGCTCGAGCGCCTCGACGAACCGCTTGCCGCCGTCGCGCCCGGACTTCACCCCGAAGCTGACCAGCCCGCCGTAGCCGCGACCCTCGATGAAGGTGCGATCGGCGACCGCCTTCTGGTCGGAGTCGGTCAGGCCCGGGTAGCTCACCCACGAGACCAGGTCGTGGTGCTGGAGGAACTGCGCGACGGCCAGCGCGTTGGCGCTGTGCCGCTCCATCCGCAGGTGCAGCGTCTCCAGCCCCTGCAGGAACAACCAGGAGTTCAGCGGAGCGATGGCTGCGCCGGTGTTGCGGAGCAGCACGGTGCGTGCGCGGATGATGTAGGCGATCTCGCCGACGGCGTCGGTCCAGACGACGCCGTGGTAGGCGCCGTCGGGCTTGGTCAGCCCGGGGAACCGGTCGGCGTGCGCCGCCCAGTCGAAGTTGCCCGAGTCGACGATGATGCCGCCGACCGAGGTGCCGTGACCACCGATGTACTTCGTCGCGGAGTGCACGACGATGTCGGCGCCCAGGTCGAACGGCTTGCACAGGAAGGGCGTCGGCGTGGTGTTGTCGACGATCAGGGGAAGGCCCTGCTCGTGCGCTGCGTCGGCCCACGCGCGGATGTCGACGACGTTGAGCTTCGGGTTGCCGATGGTCTCGGCGAAGACCAGCTTGGTCTTGTCGTCGACGAACTTCGCGAGGTCCTCCGGCTTGTCCGGGTCGACGAACCGGACCTCGATCCCGAACTGGGGGAGGGTGTGCGCGAACAGCGCGTAGGTGCCGCCGTAGAGGGTGGAGATCGCGACGATGTTGTCGCCCGCGTAGGTGAGGTTCTGCACGGCGTACGTCGTGGCGGCGGAGCCGGACGCGGTGGCAAGAGCACCCACACCGCCCTCCAGCTGGGTGATCCGCTCCTCGAAGACCGACTGCGTCGGGTTCATGATCCGCGTGTAGATGTTGCCCGGCTCCGCCAGCGCGAACAGGTTGGCCGCGTGCTCGGTGTCGTTGAAGACGTAGGACGTCGTCTGGTAGATCGGCACCGCGCGTGCGTTGGTCGCGGGATCTGCCTCTTCCTGTCCGGCATGCACGGTCACGGTCTCGGGGCGGTAGGTCATCTGGTCTCCTCGGTGGGCTCGGTTGCCAACGTAATCCTAGTGACTAGGTAGAGAAAAGATGTCCGCCGGATGAGATCGAGATCAGGTCGGCGGGACCGCCTCGGCCCGTTGCGCCTGCCACCGGCGCTGCTTGGCCACGAACCTGATCGAGGACCGCTGCACGAACCCGGGCGCGTACCTGCCGAGCCGCCACGCGATCCGCGCCGTGCGTGGCGTCACCAGCATGGCCTCGTCGCGGCGTACGGCCTCGAGCACCTGCTGGGCGAACACGTCGGGGTCGAGCGGGTGCCGGACGCCCTGCCCCTTGAGGTAGTAGTCGCGCCCGTGGAAGCGGCCGACGTGACCCTTCTCGAGGATGGGTGTCTCGACCGCCGACGGGCACACGACGGTCACGCCGACGCCCTTGGCCGCGGCCTCCGAGCGCAGCGCCAGGGACAGGCCGACGACGGCGTGCTTGGTCATCACGTAGCTGGTGATCAGCCCGGCCGCCATCAGGCCGCCCATCGAGGCGGTGTTGACGATGCGGCCGTGTCCCTGCCGGATCATCAGCGGGTACGCCGCGGCGACCCCGTGCACGACCCCACGGATGTTCACGTCGATGATCGCGTTCCACTGGTCGAGCGTCAGGTCCTCGGTCTCCCCGCCGAAGGTGATGCCGGCGTTGTTGAAGAGCAGGTCGAGCCGACCCTCCCGTTCCACCACCGCGTCGACCGTCGCCTGCACCCAGGCAGCGTCCGTGACGTCGAGGCGCACCGGCCAGGCCTCGCCCGGTCCGACCACCGAGGACACGGTCCGGGTGGCCGCGCCCAGGTCCACGTCCGCGCAGGCCACGTGGACGCCCTCCGCGACGAGCGCACGCACCAACGAGGCCCCGATCCCGGAACCGCCACCGGTGACGACCGCTGTCGACCCGGCCAGGGCCAGGCGCTCCCCGCGAGCCACCTCAGCCGCGCTGCAGGAGGTCGGCGAGGCTGAGCGGCCGGCGGCCGGTCAGGGTGAGCACGTGGTCGGTGACGTTCGCGACCTCGCCGGCGGCGATGGCCGTGTAGGTGCTCACCCAGGCGTCGTACATCCAGTCGGGGGCATCCCACTTCTTGCGGGACTCGTAGGCCTCCTCGATGGTCTCGTCGTGGTAGCGCACCTCCGTGCCGCGGTGCTCGGAGATGACCTGGGCGGCCTCACCCAGCGTCAGTGCCTCGGGGCCGGTCAGGTCATAGCTCATCGAGACATGGGCACCTGGTGTGGCCAGCACCTCGGCAGCGCAAGCGGCGACGTCCCGCTGGCTGACCGCCGAGAGCCGGCCCTGCCCGGCCGGGCCGCGGATCACGTCGTCCTCGCCGACCATCTGCGGCAGGAAGTCGAGGTAGAAGTTGTCGCGGAGGAACGTCCAGTCCATTCCCGAGGCGCGGATGTGCTGCTCGGTCGCGTAGTGGTCGCGGCCGAGGGTGAAGGTGCAGTCGGGAGCCGCCGCGCAGAACGAGGTGTAGACGATGTGGCGTACGCCGGCCTCGGCCGCCGCGTCGACGAAGGCCTTGTGCTCGTCGAGCCGGTCCGCGCTCTCGGCCGCCGAGACCATGAGCAGCGTGGTCGCCCCGCGGAGGGCGGCGAGGCTGGAGTCACGATCGCGGTAGCCGGTGAACGGCACCGCGACGGCGTCGTCCAGCGACGGCACCTTCGCGACCGTGCGCGCCAGCAGCCGCTGGGGCACCCGGGAGGCCGCGAGGATGCGGGCGACCTGGCCACCGACGGCGCCCGTCGAACCGGTGACGGCGAGGGACGGAAGCTCGTCATTGCTCACCTCCTCATCGTAGTGACCGCGTCGAGTGCTCAGCTGGTCGTCAGGACGGCCGCCTGAGCACTCGACCGGGTATCTCGCGGGAGAGGCATCGCCTCTAGGTGAGCAGCGGGACCACCCGGCCCCGCACGATCCAAGGGGACGACCATGAGCGAGATCAGCAAGCAGTCCGTAGCCGCGTTGCAAGCCCTCGAGAAGGTCGGGGCGATCAACCTCGACGTACTCGTCGGCCGGGCCGAGGAGGTCCGGGGCGCGCTCACCGACGTCGGCATCGACCTCGAGCCGGGGAACATCTGCTACAAGTTCACGGTGCACATCGGCCCGCACTTCGGCGACATCGTCGACGTCGCGGCCGAGGTCAGGGAGCTCGGCTTCGAGATGCAGCGCGTGCGCTGATGACCCAGACCGTGGCACGGAGGAGCGAGCGACCCGATCGGTCGATCTCGTCCTCCGCCCACGCGCTCGACCTGGTGCGGTCGGCACTGGGCGTCGCAGAGCTCCTGGTCGAGCACGTGGTCGAACCCACGTCGACCGGGCCTGACGCCCGCGACCTCACCAAGGAGGTCGGCGAGGTGGCGATGCTGCTTCGCCTGGCCCAGCGGGTCCTGGAGGACGAGGGGGACCGGGCCCGCATCGCGACGGTCGCAGGACGCATCACGGAGCTCGCGCGGTCGGGGGACGCGCGAAACCTGATGGTCCTGCGGCCGTCGCGTGCTGCACCGCACGTGCTCGCGCACGGCTGCCTCCAGCAGATCGGCTGCGAGGACGGGCGCTTCGACGAGATCGCGCGGGCGGCGCTCGGGGCCAGCGCCGCGGGCGCGAACGAACGCGTGCCCTACCGGCTCCTCGACGTGGCCTGGATCCGGCACCTGCTGTTCGGCGACGGCGAGCTCCACCACCTGGCGACCTCGTTGTCGCCGATCGGCCAGGGGGTCGACCTCGTGGCCACGACCATCGACGACGCCTACGCGTTCAGTCACGCGCTGCCCTACGCCACCGACTTCGGCCGGGTGCCGATCCCGGCCTGGGCCGATCCCGCGTGGCTGTCCGGCACTGCGGACGCCCTGGTGCTCAAGGCCCTCGACGAGGACGACCTCGACCTGCTGGGAGAGCTGTTGATGACACCGGCGCTGGTCCGTGCGCCGTGGACGTCGGTCCAGTGGTTCGGGTGGCGGGTGCTGTGCGACACCTGGAGCGAGCACGGCTTCGTGCCGGGACCGGGTCTGCCGCCGCCCGTCGAGGGGGAGTCCGCCGCGGAGCGGGTCCGCCGCGTGCTGGGCACCGTCTACCACACCACCCTGGTCGGCGGGCTGGCCGCGGCCACGCTCGTCGCCTGCGGGTGGCTGCCTCCCGAGACGCCGCCCGGCGCCGCGTCGTACGACGTCCAGCCGGTGGATCCCGCCGACCGGAGCCGTGCCTGGCGACGGGTCTGGACCTCGCTCGAACCCGCACACCGGGACGTGCTCGGCGCCGTCCCTGCCGGGTTGGCGCTGCATCGGGCGGTGAACGACGTCGACGTGGTCGCCATCCTCGCTGCGCTGCGGCAGCCCGGTGTGGAGTCCCTCCCGGAGCCGCTCGTCTCCCAGGCAGCGGAGCTGGTCGGTCGGATGGCGCTGCTCGTCGGGAGGGCCTGACCGCACCTGGTCGGGCGACCCCGCTGGCCCGCAGGGCCACGCTCGGTGAAAGATGAGGGGCATGACCCTTCCTGACTCACTGAGCGCCACCACGGTCGCCGTCCTCGGCGGCACCGGACCACAGGGCCGCGGGCTCGCGCGTCGGTTCGCAGCCGCCGGGCTGCCGGTGGTGATCGGCAGTCGCAGCGCCGAGCGCGCCACCGAGACCGCACAGACGCTGGCCGAGGCCACCGGGGGAAACGTCACCGGTGCGGACAACGCCGGAGCCTCGGCGGCCGGTGACGTCGTGATCGTGGCGGTGCCCTGGGACGGTCACGGTGACCTGCTCAAGGGCCTGGCCACCGCACTCGCCGACAAGATCGTCGTCGACTGCGTGAACCCGCTGGGCTTCGACAAGTTGGGGGCGTTCGTCCTGGACGTCGAGGAGGGATCGGCGGCCGAGCAGGCGGCCGCACTGCTGCCCGACTCGATCGTGATCGGCGCCTTCCACAACGTCTCGGCCGTCAAGCTCGAGGATCCCGAGGTGACCGAGGTCGACACCGACGTGCTGGTGCTGGGGGAGGGCGAGAACCGCGAGGCGTGCGACCTGGTCCAGGACCTCGCGGGAGTGATCCCCGGCGTCCGAGGTGTGTACGGCGGGCGGTTGCGCAACGCCCATCAGGTCGAGTCCCTGACCGCCAACCTGATCAGCGTGAACCGCCGTTACAAGGCCCACGCCGGCATCCGGATCACGGACATCTGATGGCGACCCTCGGATCGGGCATGTACCCCGCGTTCCCCACACCCTCCGACAAGGCCGTCGAGCTGCACGAGAAGCTCGTCGAGTTCATGCGCTCGGAGGTGTTCCCCGCGGAGGCGACGTACGACGCGTACCGCGAGCAGGTCGGCCCGGAGGACCACACCGTCCCGCCCGTCATCGAGGAGCTCAAGGCGAAGGCACGCGAGCGTGGGCTGTGGAACCTGTTCCTGCCCTCCGAGTCCGGCCTCACCCAGCTCGAGTACGCCCCGCTGGCCGAGCTCAGCGGCTGGAGCAACGAGCTCGCCCCGGAAGCGATGAACTGCCAGGCGCCCGACACGGGCAACATGGAGCTGCTCCACCTGATCGGCACCGACGCGCAGCAGGAGCAGTGGCTGCGGCCGCTCCTCGACGGCAAGATCCGGTCGGCCTTCTGCATGACCGAGCCCGGTGTCGCCAGCTCCGACGCGACCAACATCGGGACGCGGATCGAGAAGGACGGCGACGAGTACGTCATCAACGGCACCAAGTGGTGGTCCAGCGGCGCGGCCGACCCGCGCTGCCAGCTGCTGATCGTGATGGGGAAGACCGATCCCGAGGCCGCGACCCACCGGCAGCAGTCGATGATCATCGTCGCCGCCGACACGCCGGGGGTGGAGATCCAGCGCTCCTACCCGGTCTTCGGCAGGCAGGACCAGCACGGCCACTGCGTCGTGGAGTTCACCGACGTGCGCGTGCCCGCGGAGAACATCCTCGGCGAGGAGGGCGGTGGCTTCGCGGCCGCGCAGGCCCGCCTCGGCCCCGGTCGGATCCACCACGTGATGCGCGCTCTCGGTGCCGGCGAGCGCGCCCTGGCGATGATGGTCTCGCGCACGCAGGAACGGGTCGCCTTCGGCAAGCCGCTGGCCGAGCAGTCCTCGGTGCGCGAGCGGATCGCCGAGTCCCGCATCGAGCTCGAGCAGGCACGCGCGCTGTGCCACCGCGCGGCGTACGTCGTCGACAGCGAGGGCAACAAGGGGGCGCGGCACCTGATCGCGGCGGCCAAGGTGGCCGTTCCGCGGGCGGTCAACTCGGTGATCGACCGGGCGATCCAGGTGCACGGCGCTGCCGGGATCTCCGACGCCACACCGCTGGCGATGATGTACGGCTGGCACCGCGCGATGCGGATCTTCGACGGACCCGACGAGGTGCACCTGACCTCGCTCGCGCGCGCCGAGCTGGGCGCCGAAGCCGTTGTTCGACCTGCCCTGACCGCACGCCCGACCCACCCGCCACGGAGGATGCCCATGACCGACGAGGTGCTCACCGAGACCCGTGACGGCGTGCTCGTCATCACGATCAACCGACCGGAGGCGAAGAACGCGGTCAACGCGGCCGTCGCCACCGGTGTCGCTGCCGCGCTCGACGAGCTCGACGGGTCGGACGACCTCCGGGTCGGCGTGCTCACCGGGGCCGGCGGCACCTTCTGTGCCGGGATGGACCTCAAGGCCTTCCTCACGGGCGAGTCGCCGATCGTCGAGGGACGCGGGCTCGCAGGCGTGACCCAGCAGCCGCCCCGCAAGCCACTCGTCGCGGCGGTGGAGGGCTGGGCGCTGGCCGGAGGCTTCGAGATCATGCTCGCCTGCGACCTGGTGGTGGCCGCGGAGACGGCCAGGTTCGGCGTACCCGAGGTGAAGCGCGGCCTGATCGCCGGAGCGGGCGCGGCGCTGCGGCTGCCCGAACGGGTGCCGATGCCGATCGCGCTCGAGCTGCTGCTCACCGGCGACCCGATCGACGCCGCCCGTGCGGCGGCCCTCGGCCTGGTCAACCGGGTCACGCCGGAGGGTGGCGCCCTCGACGGTGCGCTCGCGCTGGCCGGCACGATCGCCGCGAACGGGCCGCTCGCGGTCGAGACCACCCGCCGGATCGCACGCTCCTCGCGCGACTGGTCCGAGGAGGAGGGCTGGGCCCACCAGGACGAGCTGATGGCGCCGGTGTTCATGTCCGAGGACGCCCAGGAAGGCGCGAAGGCGTTCGCCGAGAAGCGCCCGCCGGTCTGGAAGGGGCGCTAGCTCCACGCGTTGCGGGCAGGCCGCGGGGTGCGCAGCCAGAACGCCGCGAAGGCACCACCGATGAAGCCGAACAGGTGCGCCTGCCAGGACACGAACGGCACCCCGGGGAGTACGCCGGAGATGGTGCCGCCGTAGATGACCAGCATCATGATGCTGACCGTGATGGCCCCCGCACTCCGCTCCGCCACGCCGCGGAACAGCAGGAACCCGAGCAGCCCGAAGATCACGCCACTCGCACCGATCACGACGGTGTTCGACGCCCCGAAGGCCCACGCGCCCAGGCCGCTGCTGACCACGGTGATCGCGATCAGGGCGATGAACCGACCGAGCGTCACGGAGACGTAGGCGATCACGCCCAGCACCGCGAACACGAACGAGTTGGAGATCAGGTGCTGGAAGCCGGCGTGCAGCAACGGCGCCATCGGGATCCCCTCGAGGCCCGAGACGGTGCGGGGCCGGATGCCGTAGGCGTCGAGCCGACCGTTCATCGAGGCGTCGACCAGCTCGAGCACCCAGAGGACGGCGAGCATCACGGCCACCGTCAGCAGCGCACCGGGGAGCCGGGCGGTCCAGCTCTCCGGGCGACGGTCCAGCTCGTAGGACATGGCCCCATCGTGCCAAGCGACTGGTTGCTCCCTGCCTCAGCCGCCGGTCTGGCCGTGGTTGGCGACGATGACCGCGATCGGTGGGATCACCGCCGCGACGGCGCTCATCGCGACGGCGGCCGCTGTGGAGTAGAAGCGGACGACGCTCCACGCGAGCACGAACAGCGTCAGGCAGGTGCCCATCAGGATCAGGTAGGCGCGCTTGCGGCTCATCGCGAGACACCTCCGTTCGACGTACACCACCAGTCTAGGTTTGCGGGGTGACCACCGACGAGCGCACGCACCACTGGCACGAGTGGGATCTCGAGACGTTGCTCGAACGGAAGAGGACGACCGGCCTGAGCACCACCCTGGTGGTCCCCGCGCGCAACGAGGCCGACACGGTCGGTGAGGTCGTGGGCCGCGTGCGTGAGGCGCTGATGGAGACCGCGGCACTGCTCGACGAGATCGTGGTGATCGACTCCGACTCGACCGACGCGACCCACGAGGTCGCCACCGCCGCGGGTGCCACCGTGCACCGCTCGCGCGAGATCCGCCCCGAGCTCGGCACCCACCCCGGCAAGGGCGAGGCCATGTGGAAGTCCTTGTTCGTGACCCGGGGCGACCTGATCGTGTTCATGGACGCCGACCTCGTCGACTGGGACACCCACTTCGTGCGCGGTCTGCTGGGGCCGCTGCTCGCCGACGACGGCGTGGCCCTGGTCAAGGGGCTCTACGAACGACCCTCCTTCGACGACGGGGCCGGCGGCGAGCTGGAGGGCGGCCGGGTCACCGAGCTCGTCGCGCGCCCGCTGATCGCGCTCGAGTGGCCGGAGCTGAGCTGGCTGGTGCAGCCGCTGGCCGGCGAGTGGGCGGTCCGCCGCGACCTGTTCGAGCGGCTCTCGGTCCCCACCGGGTACGCCGTCGAGATGGCCGCGCTGATCGACACCGTCCGGCTGCTCGGTCCCGACGCGATCGCCCAGGTGGACCTCGGTCGCCGGGCCCACCGGCCGCAGGCCCTGCGCGACCTCGGCGCCATGGCGGCGCAGATCCTCGCGACTTCCCGCAGGCGCTCCACCGGCTCGGCCCCCGACCACCTCGCCCTCGACCAGCACCGCAAGTCCGGGGACCGGGTGGAGACGCTGCGCCGGGAGATCCCGATCCTCGAGCGGCCGCCGGCCGCCGACCAGCAGTCGCCGGAGGCTCCGCTGGGTGAGGCAGGATCGCGGGCATGACGCTCCGCCTCGGCCGGCACAGCTTCCCCGACGACCGGCGACTGATGATGGCGATCGTCAACCGCACCCCCGACTCCTTCTACGACAAGGGCGCGACCTGGTCGGAGGACAAGGCCTTCGAACGCGTCGCCGAGGTGGTCGAGCAGGGAGCCGAGATCGTCGACATCGGCGGCATCAAGGCCGCGCCGGGCGTCGAGATCGGGCCGGAGGAGGAGATGAGCCGCACGGTCGGCTTCGTCGAGCGGGTGCGGGCCGCACATCCGGGCGTGGTGATCAGTGTCGACACCTGGCGCGCGTCCGTGGGCCGGGCCGTGTGCGAGGCAGGCGCCGACGTGCTCAACGACGCGTGGGGAGGCGCCGACCCGGGTCTGGTCGACGTCGCAGCGGAGCACGACGTCGGCATCATCTGCACGCACACCGGGGGAGTCACCCCGAGGACCCGCCCGCACCGGATCGAGTACGCCGACGTGGTGGCCAGCGCCATCGCCGACACCACGGCGTACGCCGAGCGCGCGCTGGCCGCGGGCGTCGCCCGGGAGAGCATCGTGATCGACCCCGCGCACGACTTCGGCAAGACCACGAGGGACTCGCTCGACCTGACCCGTCGTCTCGACGAGATGGTCGCGACCGGCTGGCCGGTGCTCGTCTCGCTGTCCAACAAGGACTTCGTCGGTGAGTCCCTCGACCTGCCGGTCGGGGAGCGGCTGACGGGCACGTTGGCGGCGAGCGCGATCGCCACGCTCCACGGTGCCCGCATCTTCCGCGTGCACGAGGTGGTCGAGACCCGCCAGGTCGTCGACATGGTCGACGTGATCTACGAACGCCGGCCGCCGGCCCGCGCGATCAGGGGCCTTGCGTGACCAGGGGCCGGGCGTGATCGAGACCGCCCTGGTGCTGCCGAGCCCGCGTGCCCTGCTGCCGTCGTTGTCGGCGGACGACCCCGTGCCCGAGCTGCGGACTGCCTGCGCGGCAGCGATCGGCAGGCTGCTCAGCGAACAACCTTCCCGGATCGTCGTGGTGGCAGCACCCGTGAGCGCCCCCAACCGTGCTCGCGGTGTCATCGAGCCGCTCGGCCACCGAGTCGCCCGGCACCTGTTGGGGACGCGGAGCTTCGAGGCCGAGGTCGCCCTGCCCTACACCGCGGCGGCCCTGCTCGAGGCAGCCGAGCCCACGACGCTGGTGGTGATGGCCGACGGCTCGGCCAGCCGGGGCGAGAAGGCGCCGGGTCACCTCCACCCGGACGCGGTGGCCTTCGACGACCGGATCGAGGCGGCGCTCCGGTCGGGCGACGTCGACGCCCTGGCAGCCATCGACGCGGAGCAGGCGACCGAGCTCTGGTGCGAGGGCGCTCCGGGCTTCCACGTCCTCGCCGAGGTGGCCCGCGGTCGCCGGGTCGAGGCCGAGATCAGCTATGCGGACGCGCCGTACGGCGTCGCCTGGTGGGTCGCGCGGTGGGACCTGGGGCCCGGCGACGGTCCGCAGAGCCTGGGCTCCTAGCCTGTCGTGATGGCTACGGACCACGTACAGACGATCGAGATCCCGATGACCGGCTCTGCCTCCGCGCAGGCCTACGTCGCCCGGCCGAGTGACCCGGATGGCGACGACACCGAGCACCCGGGCGTGCTGTTCTTCATGGATGCGATCGGGCTGCGTCCCCGCATCGCCGAGATGGCGCAGCGGATCGCCGACTGGGGCTACGTCGTGCTCGCGCCCAACGTCTTCCATCGCGAGGGACGCGCCGAGGAGCTCGCTCCGGAGGACGACCTGAGGGAGCCGGGTGCTCGCGAGGCCTTCTTCGAGAAGGCCATGCCTCGAGTGCAGGCGCTGACCCCGGACCTCGCCGAGCAGGACATCCCGATCTATCTCGCCGCGCTGCGCGGACTCGACGGCGTCTACGAGGACACGGTGGCCGCCGTCGGCTACTGCATGGGTGCCCGGCTCGCCGTACGCGCCGCTGGCCTGGACCCCGAGGTCGCCGCGGTCGGTGGCTTCCACGGCGGGGGACTCGTGACCGAGGACGAGCGCAGCCCGCACCGTGGCATCCCCCGCGCTCGGGCCGAGTTCCTCTTCGGACACGCGGACCACGACCGCTCGATGCCACCCGAGGCCGTCGAGGAGCTGCGCCGCGTGCTCGACGAAGCCGGGCTGGCGGGGACCAGTGTCGTGTACGCCGGGGCGGCCCACGGTTACACGATGGCCGACACCCCGATGTACGACGAGTCGGCCACCGAGCGTCACTTCATCGAGCTCGAGGAGCTCCTCGACCGGACGCTGTAGAGCTCAGCGGTCGATCCGGACGCACACGGCGGGGGCGAAGGTCGCCCGGGTCTCACGGCGGACCGTCTCGGCGACGGGCGGCAGGGGGTGGTTGGGCCAGCGGGCGGGGCCGAACCTCGATCGCCGGATCATGAGCGGTGCACCCGGAGGTTGCCGCTCACGGTGTGGCCGGTGATCTCGACCCTGTGCTGACCCGGGCCGGGGGCCTCGGCCTCGCTGAGCTCCTGCCTGACCCGGCCGCTGACCGTGGACAGGTCCAGCCAGGCCGCGGTGCCCTGCTCGACGCCGATGCTGATGTCACCGCTGGCGCCGTTGGCGCGGACCGCGCCGGCACTCGCCCGGCGCACGGTGAGACTGCCCGAGCCGGCCTTGGTCACCAGCGAGCCGTCGAGCCGGCCGACCTCGATGTCGCCGGAGCCGGTCTTGGTGATCACCTCGCCCACGAGCTCGCCGATGCTGATGTCGCCCGAGCCGGCGGTCAGCGTGGCGACGCGACCGCTCTGGTGCACGGAGACGTCGCCCGAGCCGGTGGTGACCAGCAGGGTCTTGTCCACCTGTCCCGACCGACACCGTGCCCGACCCCGACTTCACCTTCGCGGTGCCGGTGACCGTCTCGACGTCGACGTCCCCGGACCCGGTGGTCAGCACGGAGTTGCCGAAGGTGCCGATCGCGCGCACGTCGGAGGCGTCGGCCTTCACCTCGAGGTGGGTGCCCGTCGGGCAGCTGATCGTGACGCCCACCAGGGGTCCCTGCCGGAACAGCCCGGTGCGGTGCCGGGGCACGTCGACCACGACCGAGTCGCGCCGCTGCTCGACGCGTGCCTGGGCGACGGCCTCCTCCCCGGGGGAGTTGAGCGGGGTGAGCTCGACGGTGGTGACGTCGGTGTCCTCGGCGGTGATGGTGACGTGGCCCGCGCCGGCGCGGACGACGAGGGTGGTCCGGTCGGGTGTCTGGAAGGTGTGCACGGTGCCTCTCCTGTTCGTCTCGGTGGCGTGGGTCATCGGACCCACCCCCTGACCTGCTTGCGGCGGCCGGTGTCGCCGGTGACGGTGATCCGGTTGCTGCCGATCTCGAGGTCGACCCGGTGGCCGTCGAGGGCGTCCCGCACGGCTTCGACCAGCCACGCGTTCAGCGACTGGCCGATCCGGGTGGCGGCCTCCTCGGCGCGCGCCTTGACCGACTCCGGCAGTCGCAGCGTGATCCGCGACTGGTTGTCGTCCTCGGGCTCGGGTGGGCTCGGCGGTGCGGGCGGGGCCGGAGGCGCGGGTGGCTCGGCGGGCTCGAGGTGGGTGACCACGAACTCGGGCTCACGACCGCTCATCCGCACGTCGACCGACTCGTGGTCGAGCGCTCCGCTGATCTCGGCGGTGGCCTGCGAGAGCGCCTCGAGCAGCATCATCCGGGTGGCGGGATCCAGCGCGAGGGCCAGCCGCTCGGCGGCGGCCTGGGCCTCGGCGCCTCCCGCGGCAGCGGCGTCGGACAGGTCCTGGCGGAGTCGTTCGACGAAGGGGGTCAGTTCCATGACGCCATTGTGACATCACTATGACGTCATAACAAGGCAGATTTCCGAGATTCTGATGTCACGATGCAGTCAGTGGTGACGCGTGCACGCGAGTGCCAAGGTGGTCCCGTGACCCAGAACCCGTTGCCGACCCGTGTCATCACCGCCGTCCAGGACAGTCCCGTCAGCCAGCTCCTCAACCGCGTGCTCACCAGCGTCACCGCGCCGTTCGTGCCCGCGGACGACTCGCCCGTGCGCACGGAGGTGCTCGGTCACGCGCTGCACCCGGTGCTCACCGACCTCCCGCTGGGCTGCTGGACGTCGGCCACGCTGATCGACCTGGTCGGCGGTCGCTCCGGCAGGTCGGCGGCCACCCGGCTCGTGGGCCTCGGCCTCCTCTCCGCCGGCCCGACGGCGTACGCCGGCCTCGCGTCCTGGAGCCGGCTGGAGGGTCCCGACCGTCGCCTGGGGGCGGTGCACGCGATCGGGAACGACGTGGCCATCGTGCTGTTCGCCGGCTCGTTCCTGGCCCGGGCCCGTGGGCAGCACGGGCGCGGCGTGCGCCTGGCGCTGCTGGGCAACCTCGCGACCGCGGCTGCGGGTCATCTCGGTGGACACCTCGCCCTCGAACGGGGGACGGCGGACCGGCCGTGAGCGGTGAGATCCCGGGTCTGACGCGGTCCGAGCTCGAGGACCTGCAGCTCGAACGGCTGCGCGCGACGCTGCGATCGGCGTACGCGCACGTCCCGCACTACCGGCACGCCTTCGACGCGGCCGGGGTGACGCCGGACGACCTCACCGGGCTGGCAGACCTGGCCCGGTTCCCGTTCACGGCCAAGGCCGACCTGCGCGCGAACTACCCGTTCGGCATGTTCGCGGTCCCGCGCGAGCAGGTGGTGCGCGTGCACGCGTCCAGCGGTACGACGGGCAAGCCGACCGTCGTGGGCTACACCCGGGAAGACATCGACACCTGGTCCGAGCTGATGGCCCGGTCGATCCGGGCAGCCGGTGGGCGCCCCGGGGACGTGTGCCACGTGGCCTACGGCTACGGCCTGTTCACCGGCGGGCTCGGGGCCCACTACGGGGCCGAGCGCCTCGGCTGCACGGTCGTCCCGGTCAGCGGTGGGATGACCGAGCGACAGGTACAGCTCATCCTCGACTTCGAGCCGCGGATCATCATGGTGACGCCGTCGTACTTCCTCAGCGTGCTCGACGAGCTCGAGGCGCAGGGCGTCGACCCGCGCAGCACGTCGCTCGAGATCGGCATCTTCGGGGCCGAGCCGTGGACCGACGAGATGCGCCGCAGCGTCGAGGAGCGGAGCGGGATCCGGGCGGTCGACATCTACGGGCTCTCCGAGGTGATGGGTCCCGGCGTCAGCCAGGAGGCGGGGGAGACCCAGGACGGGCTGCACGTCTGGGAGGACCACTTCCTGCCCGAGATCATCGACCCGGTCACCCACGAGGTGCTGCCCGACGGCGAGGAGGGCGAGCTGGTGTTCACCTCGCTGACCAAGCAGGCGATGCCGGTGATCCGCTACCGGACGCGTGACCTGACCCGGCTGCTGCCCGGCAGCGCGTTCCCGGCCTTCCGGCGGATGCAGAAGGTCACCGGCCGCACCGACGACATGATGATCGTGCGCGGGGTCAACGTGTTCCCGTCCCAGATCGAGGAACACATCCTGGCGATCGAGGGACTCACCCCGCACTACCTGTGCGTGCTCACCCGCCCCGGCAACCTCGACGAGCTGACGGTCCAGGTCGAGCACGCTGTCGACGCCGACCCCTCGCAGGGGTTGGGAGCCGCTCTCGCCGAGCGGATCAAGCAGCGCATCGGCGTGACGGCGTCGGTCGAGGTGCTGGCCCCGCACGCCCTCGAGCGCTCGCTCGGCAAGGCCAAGCGGATCAGCGACCAGCGCTAGCGGTCACCAGCCCACGCCGAAGCTGAGCATCGGCACCACGTCGTCGGCGCCGGCGCAGACCTCGGCCAGCGCGTCGGCGGGCGCGGTGCCGCGCGCCACCAGCGTGTGCCAACGGCCCATCGCCTCGCAGGCCACGTCGTCGGCGATCAGCACGGGGGAGGAGAGCACGGTGCGCGCCCCGGCGTGCAGCCAGGCCGCCGACATCCCGATCGCCTCCTCGCCCGAGCGCACCGTGACCCGGCCGAGCTCGCAGGCCGAGAGCACCACCGTCGACGGTGCGCGGGGGAGCAGGTCGATGTCGTAGCCGAACCACGGGCCGTCGGCGAGCTCGACCGCCGAGAAGAGCGGGTTCTCGCCCGTGTGCCGGCCGTGGCCGGCGAGGTGCAGCACGTCGACCTCGGCGGCCAGCTCGGCCACCCGGGCAGCGGTCGCGTCGTCGTCGCAGAGCACCCGGGCCTCCTTCCAGGCGGCCGCCCCTCGGGCCACCTCCTCCGGTCCCCGCGCGACACCCGGACCCGCCACCAGCCCGACGCGTCCGGTGCCGAGGAGCTGCCACTGCCGCAGGTCGTGCCAGCGGCTGGCGCTGGTGGGGATGGTGAGCGGGCGACCGCGGAGGCCCGGGAGCAGCGACCAGGGCGTCCCGGCCAGCGACCCGGACGGGGTGAGCACGAGCCGGCGGTCGCCGAGGTGTGGCAGCAGTGGCGTCACCAGCTGGTCGGCGACCCGGTCGAGCCGCACGCGCAGGGTCGCGCGCACCTGCTCACCGAGCGGGCCGGAGCGGTGCGCCGCGGCCATGGTCAGGTCCGAGGTCAGACCGTCGAGGCGGTCGCGCAGGCCGTCCACCTGACCGAGGTCGAGCACCAACGCGTCGTCCGGGGTGACGACCAGCGCGGCCACCCGACCCTTGACGACGAGGTGGGCCACCGTGGCGGCGTCGTCCTGCTCGAGCGCCGACTGCAGCTCCCGGAGGCTGACCGGGTCGGTGACCACACCCGCCCCGGCGCCGTACCACCGACGCTGGCGGACGCGCTGGCGCAGCTCCTCGGCCCGCCGTCCCCCCGGCGTACGCCGACCCGCCTGGCCACCCTGCCCCGCAGCCTGCAACAACCGCAGCTCGGTGAGGTCGGAGGCGACCTGCTCGTCGGCGGGAGGTCGCACCGGCGAGACCCGGCCGACCAGGGCGCGGGCCCGCTCGGACCACTCGAAGACGAGCGCCGGGTCGCCCTGGGCGAGGGCGAGCGCCAGCCCGTGCCGGGCCAGGCTGCGACCGTGGCCGACGAGGGTGCTCTGCAGGTCGAGGCTGCCGAAGGACGACTGCCACGCGTGCAGGTCGTCCAGCCCGGCGCGGACGTGGTCGCGGGCGTGCCGTCCGTCACCCCTGGCCTCGGCGAGCTCGGCACGCACCTCCCGCCAGAGCAGCCTCGTGGTCACCGGCGAGCTGGGACCGAGGCGCACTCCGTCCAGGCGGGTCTTGGCGTCCTCGAGGTCTCCCCGCATCACGCTGACCCGGGCCCCCTGCAGCTGGACGACGGTGGCGTCGTTCTTCAGGCCACTGCGTCGCAGGTCGGCGACCAGGGCGTCGACCCGGTTGAGCAGCGATGCGGCGTGGCCGCCGGCCGAGATCTCTGCGACGAGCGCAGCAGCGTCCGCCAGCAACGCGCGCCCGGGGCTGGCCTGCCCGCGGAAGCGCCGGGCCGCGCGTCGCGCGACCACGCGCGCGCGGCTGGGGTCCTGACGCAGCATCGTCCACGAGAGGGTCAGCTCGCACTCGGCCTGGAAGGTGCGCAGGCGTCGCGACCCGTACGCGTTCGCGGCCGTTCCCAGTGCCTGGATCGCCTCGCGGGGTCGGCCGGCAGCGGTGAGGACCTCGGCACGATCCTGCTCGACGGTGGCGCGGTAGGCGGGTGACAGCGGGGCCAGGACCTCACCGGCCTCGTCGATCGCCTGCATGGCCCCGACCAGGTCTCCGGCGAGGAGCCGGGCGTAGCCCAGGTTGTGCTCGGCCTTGGCCTGCTCCACCGTGTTCTCCGCCAGGGCGAGGGCGTCGCGTGCGTGGCTGAAGTCGGCCACGGCGGCGGGGACGTCGCCGCGCTGCAGGTGCACGTTGCCACGGTTGATGAAGACCAGCCCGAGGTCGGCATGGCCCGGAGGGCAGCAGGGCGAGGGCCTCCTGGAAACGCGTCCAGGGCCCGGTGACCGTCGCCGGTGCGCATCCGCAGCAGGCCGACCTGGGCCCAGATCAGGCCGCGCGTCTCGTCCGGCCAGTCCGTCCCGCTCGAGCAGGTCGCGGCACCTGTCGACCGCGTCGGCCGCGTCACCGGTCTCGGCCTCGCGTAGGCACGGGTGAGGTCGATGCGCGCCGACAGGTCCGGGTCGCTCGGTCGTCTCGGCTGCGCGATCGAGCAAGCGGATCGCCCGGGCGAAGGCGCCGCTGTTGACGGCCAACTTCGCCCGCTCGTGCAGTTCCGCTGCCCCCGGCATGCCCTCATCATGGCCTCACTTCGGTGAGCGCCGTCAATGCCTTCCAGGTGCGGGCGACCGCGTCCTTGCGTCGGTCCGGGTCCTCGGTGATCGTGTCCACGAGCTTGGCAGCCACCTGTCCGGCGAACAACGGCGCCGAGAACGAGGTGCCGCTCCACAGGGCGAAGGACCCGCTGAAGTCGTCGGGGTCGATCGACTCCCGCGTGCGCATGTACGCCTCACTGCGTGCCTGGGGCTGCTGGCCACCCTGGAAGCTGGGCGGCAGGGTGCTCATCAGCGCGGCCCCCGGTGCGTAGGCGCGCACCCACGGGCCGGAGTTGCTGAACAGCGCGTCGGTGCCGTTGGGGTTCAGCGCACCGACGGACACGACGGGGACGACGTCCTTCTCGGCCTTGATCTCGCCCTGGCCGTCCGCCCAGGGCGCGAACGCTGCCGGGAACATCGGCCGCGCCGTCGCGTCGTTGCCGGCCGAGCAGACGACGGAGACGCCGCACTCCCCGAGCGTGCGCAGGACGTCGTACATCGTCTTGTCGAAGAGCACGTCCTCCGGCGTCTCGTGGTAGTAGCCGATCGAGAGGCTCAGCACGTCGATCGGGTGGCCGCCGTCCTCGCCGTCGCGGTGACGCCTGGCCAGCTCGGCGATGCCCTTGAGCGCCTTGACGAGGTCGCTCTCCACGATCGGCCCGTCGGACCCGACGACCCGCCAGGCCACGATGTCCGCGTCGGGACAGGCCTGGTGGATCAGCCCGGCGATGAAGGTGCCGTGTCCGGCGAGCGGGTCGATGCCGCCGTCGAGGGCGCCGACCTGGTCGAACCACTTCTCGGGGTCGGTCTGGTCGTCGACGTAGCCGATCGGTCGCTTGCCGAGGGCCGGTCCGGGCTTGACCACGCCGACCAGCCAGGGGTGCTTGCCACATCCTGTGTCCAGGGTGGCCACCACGGGTCGACGACCCACGATCTCGTCGTCGGGCCGGCGCACCGGCATCGGTCCGGCGTACATCATCGGCTGGCGGCCGCCGCTGCCGGCGATTCCGTAGGACGACACGGCCGCCGACGAGTCGGCACGCGCCGGCACCGTGGGTGGAGTGGAAGGGGTGGGGCTGTGGAACGGCTCGGCCCCGATGCTGCGCACCAGGACGATGTGGTCGAGCCCGACGTGCCTCATCGCCGGGATCCCGTACTGCGCCCGCGCGTTCTGGAGCAGCACCCAGCCGTCGGGCGCCATCGAGGCCCGCTCCTGGTCGCGCACGGTCAGGTCGAGCCGGATCACGCCCGGGATCTGTCCGGCTCGGTACTCGTCGTCCGACTCGTCTCCCTGCTCGTCGTCGTCGTGGTGGATCGTCGCCACCCAGCCGAGACCGGCCGCCACCTGCTCCAGCCGGTCGATGACGGTGGCCGTGTCCGCGGACTCGGAGATGATCAGCCGCGGCCCGACGTACACCGTGCTCCGGGGGCGCACGCCCTTCACCGAGAGAGCCGTCCCGGGATCGAGCACGCGGCCGTCGACCTGGTCGAGCACCTGCCGCGGCGGCACGAACGGTTCGCGGGTCGCTGACAGCGCCGACTGCCGACTCGCTGCCACCGGCGACTGTGCAGGCGTGCTGCTCGGGCGTGCTGACTGGTCGCCGGACGGGGGCGGGTTGGCTGCCATGGAGACTCCTCAGATCCAGAAGGGTGGCGTGACGCGCGGCCTGGCCACGCGGTCCGGGTCGGCGTCGACATCGATGAAGGTGAGTCGGGTGAGTCCCGTGGGCACGGAGCTGAACTCGAAGCGGCCGAACTCGTCGGCCTCGACCTGCAACGGCTCGGTGCTGCCCTCGGCGGAGAGCCGCACGGTGAGCGCCTGGGCCGGCACCACCCAGCCGTCCACGCGGGTGTGGTCCTCGATCCGGGTGAGTCGCACGTGGACCTGGAGGTCGCCGCCCTCGTACTCCAGCGACCAGGTCCCGGCCTCGTCCCCCCGCTCGGGCGCCGCATGGCGTACGCCGGCCAGCGCGTCGTCCGAGGTCTCCACCAGCGTGAGCAGCTCGAACTCGAGGTCCTCGGCGGCGATCCGCGCGAGAGCACCCTCGGCCAGACCTTCGGGAGGGGGGTCCATCTGTGCCCAGATCCGCGAGACGGCTGCCAGCAGGGCCACGTCGTCGGGTTGGTCGGTGAGCTCGGTGTGGTCGTTCATCATCGCCCGCCTGCCTGCGCCAGCTCGCGCCGGAGCTTGTCGAGGCACCGACCCCGGGTGGGGCCGATGCTGCCCACCGGCATGCCGAGCTCGGTGGCGATCGCGGAGTAGTCGGGTCGCGACTCCGCAGCGACGATCCGCAGCAGCTTCTGGCAGCGCTCGGACAGCTTGCCCAGGCAGTCCCACAGCCGGGCGTTGTCGTCGTCCAGCACGACCTGCCCCTCCGGCGCCGGCGCGTCAGGCAACCGGCGCGCGATCACCTCGTCCTCGACGGGCCGTTGGCGGCCGGTCTGGCGCGAGACCCGCCAGGCCTCGCGACGCGCGGCGGTGCACAACCACCCGGCCACGGCCCGCGGTTGCGTGATCGAGTCACCGGAGCGGACCAGCGTCAGCCACGTCGTCTGCACGACGTCCTCGGCCGTGGCCCGGTCGAGCCCGCTCGCGCGCACGACCTGCCAGAGCATGGGACTGAGCAGACGCACCAGGTCGTCCAGGGCCGCGGGCTCGCCGTCGCGCCACCGCTGGAACAGGCTGGCGGAGGTCTCCCACAACGATGGCGTCTCGGTGGGTAGTTCTGACATGGTGTCCACACCTCCCCAGAGCGGAGCGCGAGCCGCCAGATACATCCTGCCCTGAGCGGCGCCCGCGACGCGAGACGTGGCGAAAGACAATCGCCTTCGTGGCCCTTCGTGGCGCGTCAGTAGATCGGCGGAAGCTCGCTCGCGCTGCCGGTGAACTCGGGGTCGCGCTTGTCCCGGAAGGCGGCGACGCCTTCCTTGCCGTCGAGCTGGCTGGCGTGCCACATGGCCAGGCTGTCCGCGCGATGCGCCTCGATCGGGTGGTCGACCGCGCTGTTGCGGTAGAGCAGCTGCTTGGCCAGTCCGAGCGCGATCGGCGACCGGTGCACGACGAAGCTGCGGGCCAGGTCGAGTGCGGCCTGCACCAGCTCGTCCGGCTCGTGCAGCGAACGGACCAGGCGCCCTTCGAGCGCCTGGTCGGCGGTGAGGATGTCGGCGGAGTAGACCCACTCCAGCGCCTGCTGGAGGCCGACGATGCGCGGCAGGAACCAGGTCGAGGCAGCCTCGGGGACGATGCCGAGCCGCCCGAAGACGAAGCCGATCCGGGCCTTGGTCGAGGCGAGCCGGATGTCCATGGCCAGCGTCATCGTGGCGCCGATGCCGACGGCCGCGCCGTTGATCGCCGCGATCACCGGCTTGGGCAGCTCGTGGATCGCCAGGGTCACCTTGCCCCCGGTGTCACGGACTCCCTGCTCGATGTCGGGGTCGTGCAGCCGGTCACGGAGGTCCGCGGGCGTCGGGGAGAGGGACTCGTCGAGCCCGAAGACGTTGCCGTCGGCGGAGAGGTCCATGCCGGCGCAGAAGGCGCGTCCCGCGCCGGTGACCACGACCGCACGGATCGAGTCGTCGGTCGCGTCGTCGCGGAAGAACTGCTCGAGCTCGCGCGCCATCGTGACCGTGAAGGAGTTCAGGGCGTCCGGCCGGTCGAGGGTGAGGAGGGCGACACCGTCGTCGTCGACCTCGATGCTGATCGTCTCGTACTGGTTCACGTTCCCACTCTCACTCGTGGTGGCTCACTCGTTGACACCGGGGAGCCCGGTCGGGGTGCACAACCGCTTCGGGATGTCTGCCGTGCGGTCGGTCTTGACCAGCTTCAGCAACCGCAGGGCGCGCTGACGGTCCCAGTGGATCGCCTGGTCGGCGATGGGCATGGAGCAGGTCAGCCCCGCGCTGCCGTTGACCCTGGTCATCGCCAGGCCGAACTTCGCGAGCGCGATCGGACCGGTGCCCTTGCTGATGACCAGGGACGAGGTGGCCGCCTTGTTGACGCGGAAGTAGCGGATCGGGTTGATGAAGGTCCAGGGCGACTTCACCTCCGAACCGATGGCGCTGACGACCTCGCGCTGGTGGCGGGCACGGTCGATGTCGCCGTACTTGCTGACGTGGCGGGACCTGGCGTAGCCGAGCGCCTGCACACCGTCCACCTCCTGGCAGCCCTTCTTGATCCGCAGGTTGGCGCGGCGGTCGACCATGCGCTGGGTGGGACAGATCGTGATGCCGCCGACGGCGTCCACGGAGTTCACGAAGCCGCCGAAGCCGATCTCGACGTAGTGGTCGACGCGTACGCCGGTGTTCTGCTCGATGGTCCGGACCAGGAGCCGGGGGCCGCCGAGGGCGAAGGCGGAGTTGATCTTCGTCGTCCCGTGCCCGGGCACGTCGACGAGCGAGTCGCGGGGGATCGAGAGCAGCAGACTGGGTCCGTCGCCCGTGTGCAGCAGCATGATCGTGTCGGTGCGCTGCCCGACGTCGCCGACCCCACCGGTGCCGAGTCGCTTGTTCTCCGCGGCCGAGAGGCCCTTGCGGCTGTCGGAGCCGACCAGGAGGTACGTCGAACCGGGCTGCTCGGCCGGGCGGGCCCCTGCGGGTGCGGCGTCGACCTTCTCGATGTTGCTCCAGGCCCACAGCGGGACGGCGACCAGGTAGACGAGCCAGGCCACCAGCAGGACCACGACGACCTTGCCCCAGCGGATCTTCCTGCCCGGTCCCCGTGGTCCCCGGGGTCCCTGGGACTCCGAGGGCGCCGAGGGCGGCCCCTTCGGGGGCGCCACGGGTTGCGCGGGCTGGACGGGTCGGCGAGGCGGCGCGGCGGTCGGCCGGTCGATCTTCGGCATCACCTGGGTGGGCTCGGGGTCCTCGGAACCACTCGGTGGCCGGTTCTCCTTCTTGCCGTAGAGCCAGCCGTAGTCAGGTCCGTCGCTGCTCCCTCGCTCAGGCATGGGCAGACGCTACCGTGCTGGCCATGGCCACCCAGCAGGATCTCGAGGACAGCGAGTCACCCGCGTCCCTCCCCGCCTCGTTCGGGCGAGTCAGCCTCACCCTGCTCGCCGGTCAGGCCCACGTGAACCTGCTCGGCAACGTCCACGGTGGCGAGGTGATGCGGCTCGTCGACTCGACCGCCGGTGCCGTGGCGCAACGGCACAGCAGGGGACCGGCCGTCACGGCCGCGATGGACGAGATGGCCTTCCTCGCACCGGTGCACGTCGGTGACATCCTGCGCGCGTCGGCCCAGGTCAACTGGGCCGGACGCACGTCGATGGAGGTCGGCGTACGCGTCGAGTCGGAGCCGTGGAACCAGGCCGGGACCGACCCCGTGCACGTCGCCTCGGCGTACCTCGTCTTCGTGGCCATCGACGCCGAGGGGCGCCCGCGCCAGATCCCGGCGCTGGCGCCGGAGGCCCCCGAGGAGGTACGCCGGATGCGCGAGGCCGAGATCCGGCGCGCCCATCGGCTGGCCCGCAAGACCGAGATCGACGAAGGGCGTCGCTGACGGAAGCGGTGAACCAGTCGAAAGACCACTCGGCGCGCCGTCACCGGCGCGACGCGTGTGGCTGGTGATACTGGGCGGCACCGACTGGCCACCCCTCGACCGCGAGAGGTCTTCTTCCCCCATGGCGCCTGTCCTCACGCCCGAACCACCACTCCTCGCGCCCCGCCCGGCGCGCGGACAGGCGACCGACGGAGCACAGTTCCGGCGGGCGCTGATGCTGATGTTCATGACGCTGGTGCTCCCCGGCTCGGCCCAGATCGTGGCCGGCCGGAAGCAGACCGGGCGGATCGCCCTGCGGATCTGGTTCGGACTGATCGCCACCGTGGTCGTGCTCTTCGGGCTCGGGATGGTCTTCGACTCGTTCGTCTTCTGGTTGCTGAGCAACACCGTGGTGCTGGGCATCGTGCGGATCGTGCTGATGCTGGTGGCGATCGGCTGGGCGTACCTGTTCATCGACGCGTGGCGTCTGGGCGACCCGCTGGTGCTGCGCCAGAAGCAGCGACTGGCGATGGTCGGGATCAACGGCTTCCTCTGCTTCACCGTGGCCGGTGGCCTGTTGTTCGCCTCCCACGTCGTCGGGGTCCAGAAGGACTTCGTGAGCGCCATGTTCACGAACGGACAGGCGACCGGTGCCCACGCCGGCCGTTACAACGTGCTGCTCCTCGGCGGCGACTCCGGTGCCGACCGATGGGGCCTGCGCCCCGACAGCCTGTCGGTCGCCAGCATCGACGCGGAGACCGGTGACACGGTGCTGTTCGGGCTGCCGCGCAACATGCTCAACTTCCCGTTCCCCGAGGGCTCGATCATGGGCGAGCAGTTCCCGAACGGCTACGACTGCGGTGGCCAGTGCGAGCTCAACTCGCTGGCCACGTACGCCGCCGACCACAAGAGCCTCTTCGACGGCGTGCCCAACCCGGCCGTCGAGGCGACCAAGGAAGGCGTCGAGGGGATCACCGGGCTGAAGATCAACTACTACGCGATGGTCAACCTGCAGGGCTTCGAGAAGCTCGTCGACGCCGTCGGTGGCGTGACCCTCAACGTCCGGGACTCCATCCCGATCGGCGGCATCGGCGCCCCGGTGTCGGGCCACATCAAGCCGGGCAAGCGCAAGCTCAACGGCTTCGAGACGCTGTGGTTCGCCCGCTCGCGCGTCGCCGCCGACGACTACTCCCGGATGGCCCGGCAGAAGTGCGTGATGAACGCGATGCTGCACCAGCTCAGCCCCCAGACCGTGGTGCTCAACTTCGACAAGATCGCCAAGGCCAGCCAGGCCCTGATCAGCACCGACCTGCCGCAGAGCGAGGTCGACCGGTTCATGGAGCTCGCGCTCAAGGCCCGCAGCAAGCCGGTACGGACGGTGTCCTTCGTGCCGCCGATGATCTCGACCGGCGACCCCGACATCGACAAGATCCACGCGGCCGTGAAGAAGGCGATCAACCGCTCCGAGGGCGACGTACCGAAGAAGACGGCCCCGAAGAAGTCCGCGACCGCCCAGGACCCGACCCCCCACGGCACCACCGGTGGCTCGATCGGCAACCTGAAGCAGGGCTACGCCGCCAACCAGGCCGAGAACCTCTCCTCCGCCTGCTAGGCCCCTACCGCCGCCTGTCGCGAGCGTTCCGCAATCAGGCTCGTCGGTAGGGTTCCGACGTGCCCGAGACGACTGTGCTGCCGACGCGTGTGGTCGCCGTGGTGGTCACCTGGAACAGGCGCGAGCTGCTGGTCGAGTCGCTGGCGGCGCTGCGGGCGCAGACGCACGTGCTGCACGCGATCGTCGTGGTCGACAACGCCTCGGACGACGGGACCGCCGAGCACCTCGCCGGGGAGACCGACCTGGACGTCGTCAGCCTCCAGCAGAACACCGGGGGAGCGGGTGGTTTCGCGGTCGGGATCGAGCAGGCACTGACGCATTCACCCGACCTGGTCTGGCTGCTCGACGACGACACCGTTCCCACACCGACGGCCGCCCACGAGCTGGTCCGCGTCTGGGAGCAGTACGCCGACCCGGCCGGCCGCCGACCCGCGGTGCTCGCCAGCAAGGTGGTGTGGACCGACGGCCGCGACCATCCGATGAACACCCCGCGGCAGAAGCCCGGGGCGAGCCGGGCCGAGGTCGCCGCTGCTGCCCGCGTGGGGGCGGTCCCGGTCCGGTCGGCGTCCTTCGTCTCGATCATGTGCGACGCCGACGTCGTGCGTGAGCGCGGCCTCCCGCTGGCCGACTACTTCCTGTGGAACGACGACTTCGAGTACTCCACCCGGCTGATCCGCGACCGAGCCGGCCTCTACTGCCCACGCAGCACGGTGGTGCACAAGACGAAGAAGTTCGGCTCGACCGACGCCGACCCGGGGGAGCGCTTCTTCTACGAGGTGCGCAACAAGGTCTGGCTGTTCACCCGTTCCCGCGGGCTGGAGCCGAAGGAGAAGGCGCTCTACGGCGCCTCGACCCTGCGCCGGTGGGCGCGCACCTTCCGGAGCTCGCACGACAGGGCCACGCTGCGGCGCGCTCTCCGGACGGGGCTCGCCGCGGGTCTGAAGGCGCCTCGCCCCAACGACGAGGTCCTGCGGGAGGCCTGGTGGCCCCCCGAGACGACTGCCGCCACCATGGGCAAGCAGCTCCCGCCGGGCCAGCCCTTCGCCCTCCTGATCAGCACCTGGCGCGGCGACCGGGCGGACTACCTGCGCGAGGCCTTCGTCTCGAGCGTGCACGAGCAGACCCGCCGGCCGGCACAGGTCGTGCTGGTGCAGGACGGACCTGTGCCTGCCGAGCTGGCCGCGGAGATCGCCCGGCTCCGGGCCGAGAGCCCGGTCCCGGTCACCCACGTCGAGCTGGCCGGCAACGTCGGTCTCGGGCCTGCCCTCGACGCCGGCCTCCGCGCCAGCGAGCACGAGATCGTCGCCCGGATGGACGCCGACGACGTGAGCGTTCCCGTGCGGTTCGAGAAGCAGCTCCCGCTGATCGAGGGCGGAGCGGACATCGTCGGCTCGGGGCTGTGGGAGTTCGGCACCTCGATCGAGGACGTCGTCGGCCGGCGTACGCCGCCCACGGAACCAGACGAGATCCGCCGCGTGATCCGGTTCCGCGACCCGTTCAACCACCCGACGGTGGTCTACCGACGTGGGGCCGTGCTGGGTGCCGGCGGCTACACCGACATGGCGCTGATGGAGGACTACCTGCTCTTCACCCGGATGGTCGCGGCCGGCGCCGAGCCCGCCAACCTGGCCGAGCCGCTCGTGCACTACCGGGTGGGTGACGGGGCCTACGCCCGACGCGGCGGTCTCACCCTGCTGCGCTCCGAGCTGGCCCTGCAGCGACGGTTCCGCAGCCTCGGCCTGACCACGCGACGCCAGTACCTCCGCAACGTCGCGGTCCGCGGCGGCTACCGGCTGGTGCCCGAGGGTGTGAGAAAGGTCGCCTACCGCCGCCTGTTGGCCAACCGATCGGGTGGCACCCGCCGTTAGACTGGCGCGGGCCCATCGCGCCCTGATCGCCCACCCCCGCCCGAGGAGAGTTCGCCGTTGCCCCCCGAGACCGTCCCTGACCTCGTCGTCGTGGGCTCTGGCTTCTTCGGACTCACCATCGCCGAGAGATGTGCGCGCGAGCTGGGTCTCAAGGTGCTCATCCTCGAACGGCGCCACCACCTCGGTGGCAACGCCTACAGCGAGGCCGAGCCCGAGACCGGCGTCGAGGTGCACAAGTACGGCGCCCACCTGTTCCACACCTCCAACGAGAAGGTCTGGGAGTACGCCAACCGGTTCACCACCTTCACCGGCTACCAGCACCGGGTCTTCGGCAAGTACCAGGGCCAGGTCTACTCGCTGCCGATGAACCTGGGACTGATCAACCAGTTCTTCGGCAAGAGCCACACCCCGGAGGAGGCGCGCGAGCTGATCGCGAGCCAGGCCAGCGAGATCGCCACCGAGGACGCCACCAACCTCGAGGAGAAGGCGATCAGCCTGATCGGTCGCCCGCTCTACGAGGCCTTCATCAAGGGCTACACCGCCAAGCAGTGGCAGACCGACCCGACCAAGCTGAGCGCGGACATCATCACCCGGCTCCCGGTGCGCTACACGTTCGAGAACGGCTGGTTCAGCGACACCCACGAGGGGCTCCCCACCGACGGCTACACCGCCTGGCTGACGAACATGGCCGACCACCCCAACATCGAGGTGCGGCTGGAGACCAACTTCTTCGACGTCGCCGAGGAGTTCAAGGGCAAGGTGCCGATCGTCTACACCGGGCCGGTCGACGAGTACTTCGGCAACTCCGAGGGTCGGCTGTCGTGGCGCACCGTCGACCTGAGGGAGTCGGTCGAGGACGTCGACGACTTCCAGGGCACGGGCGTCGTGAACTACAACGACCAGGAAGTGCCGTTCACCCGGATCATCGAGTTCAAGCACTTCCATCCCGAGCGTGTGAAGACCCACCTGCCGGGCAAGACGGTGATCGTGCACGAGTACTCCCGCTTCGCGGAGGAGGGCGACGAGCCCTACTACCCGATCAACACCGCCGAGGACCGCGAGAAGCTGCTGAAGTACCGCGACCTCGCCCGCAAGGAGCCGATGGTGCTCTTCGGCGGCCGCCTCGGGACCTACAAGTACCTCGACATGCACATGGCGATCGGCTCGGCCCTGTCCATGTACGAGAACAAGCTCAAGCCGCACTTCTCCGAGGGCGCGGAACTGAAGTCCGGAGGAGTGGACGAGTGACTCTTGCCACCGACGCAACCGGCCCGGCTGCCGGCGCGGAGACCGTGCGCAAGGTTCTCCAGCGCTTCGTGCTCCCCTCTGACCGCGACCTCGACGTGGTGCCGTTGTACGTCGACACCGAGCCGGCCGTCCTGGACGCCGACAAGGAGTCGATCGGCGGCAGCCGGGTCGCCAAGAACATGAACCGCGCGGCCCTGCGGCAGTCGATCTCGACCGGGACCAGCCTGCACCCGGACTCGATCGTCGACCGCCACCGGCTGCGCGTCGGCCACAGCGAGCGGATCTCCTCGGGCACCTACTTCAACGGGTTCGCGGCGAGCTACTGGCGACGCTGGACGGTCGTGGAGGAGGTCACCCTCGACATCACCGTCAGCGGACCGGGTGCGACGGTCACCGTCTACCGCTCGATGGCCAACGGCCGTTCGCAGCGGGTCGACTCGGCGACGACCACCGAGACGGGCGACAACCACTTCGAGTTCAACCTGTCCCTGGTGCCGTTCGTCGACGGCGGCTGGTACTGGTTCGACGTGGTCGCCGGTGACGCCGAAGTGGTGATCGAGGGCGCGACCTGGGTCGCCGACGTACCCGCAGACCGGGCCGAGCCCGGCAGCGTGACCGTCGGCATCACCACCATGAACCGCCCGGACTTCTGCGCCAAGCTGGTCGGCCAGATCGGTGGCGACGACGCGGTCAAGGCCCTGCTCGACGAGGTGCTCGTGATGGAGCAGGGCACCCAGAAGGTCGTGGACAGCTCGTTCTTCGCGGCCGCCGAGAAGTCCCTGGACGGCAAGCTCCGGGTCATCGAGCAGGGCAACATCGGTGGGTCCGGCGGATTCGCCCGGGCCCAGTTCGAGACGCTCAAGGCGGGCCGGTCGAAGTACGTCCTGTTCCTCGACGACGACATCGTCGCCGAGCCGGAGAGCATCCTGCGTGCCGTCACGTTCGGTGACCTCGCGCGCCGCCCGTCGATCGTGGGCGGACACATGTTCAGCCTGTTCAGCAAGGCACGGCTGCACAGCTACGGCGAGATCATCAACCGGTTCCGGTTCTGGTGGATGTCGCCGCCGTACGTCGAGACCGACTGGGACTTCGGCGCCCGCAACCTGCGCAGCTCGCGCTGGCTGCACCGTCGCGTCGACGTCGACTTCAACCCCTGGTTCATGTGCCTGATCCCCACCGAGGTGGTCCGTGAGATCGGCCTGAGCCTGCCCCTGTTCATCAAGTGGGACGACTCCGAGTACGGCGTCCGCGCCCAGGCCGCCGGCTACCCCACGATCACGATGCCCGGTGTCGCGGTCTGGCACGTCCCGTGGACCGACAAGAACGACGCGCTCGACTGGCAGGCCTACTTCCACCAGCGCAACCGGTTCGTGGCCGCGCTGCTGCACTCTCCGTTCCCGCACGGCGGAAGGATGATCCGGGAGAGCTTCAACCACCAGCTCAAGCACCTCCTCGCGATGCAGTACTCCACCGTGGAGCTGCGCCACCTCGCCCTCAAGGACGTCCTGGCCGGTCCCGACCAGCTCCACGACGACCTGCCCGTCAAGCTCGGCGCCGTGCGCGAGCTGCGCAAGCAGTTCAGCGACGCCCAGCTCAAGGCCGACCCGGACGCCTTCCCGCCGCCGAGACGGGCGAAGCCGCGCCGCAAGGACATGGACTCCGAGATCCCCGGCCGCGCCTCGCAGCTCCTCTCCGCGGTCAAGGGATCGATCCGCCAGTTCGCCAGCACCCGTCCGCTGTCCCGGGAGTTCCCGGAGTCGGCCGTGCCGGCCATGGACGCGCGCTGGTTCCGACTGGCCACGCTCGACTCGGCCGTCGTGAGCATGCCGGACGGCACCTCCGCGGCGCTCTACCAGCGTGATCCGGAGCTGTTCCGCGACCTGCTCCGGCGCACGATCGAGATCCACGAGCAGCTCTACCGCGAGTGGCCGCGGCTCGCGCAGCTCTACCGGGACCAGCTCGGTGAGATCACCTCGCCCCAGCGCTGGGAGAAGACCTTCGCGGCCTCGACGCAGGAGACGAGGTGAGTCCCCGATGAGGGCAGCGAACAAGCGCGAGTCGCAGGCGCAGATCGACGAGCGCGGCCGCCGCGCCAACGCGGCCAAGCGCGCTCGCCGCCTGGCCGAGATGCAGGCCGACGCGATGCCGGTGGTGGAGGCCGGCGGTGGCCCCAGGATGGTGCGCGAGGTCAACGCCGAGCTGGTGCCTCCGTCCCCGAAGGGCGGCATCGTCGAGGTGCTGCGGGCGCGCTACCTGCTGCGGCTGATCGTGGGTCGCGAGCTGGCCTCGATGTACGCCGCGTCGCTCCTCGGCCTGGCCTGGTCCTACGTGCAGCCGGCGATGCGCTTCGCCATCTACTACCTCGTGATGGGCTTCATCCTCAAGCTGCACGACGGGTTCCCCTACTTCGCGCTGCACCTGTTCACCGGCATCGTCTTCGTGCACTACTTCTCCGAGACCTGGAGCGGCGGCACCAGATCGATCTGGCAGAACCGCGCCCTGGTCAAGAAGATGCGGATGCCGCGCGAGATCTTCCCGGTGGCCTCGATGGTGGTGGCCGGCTACCACACGCTGCCCCAGATCCTCGTCCTCGTGGTCTGCTGCCTGTTCGCAGGCTGGCACCTCACCTGGACGCGCCGTCGGCGCAGGCATCCTCGGACTGCTGCATCCTGGTCACGTTCTCGGCCGCGCTGGCGCTGTTCTTCTCCGCGCTCAACGTGTTCTACAAGGACTTCCAGAACATCGTGACGACGATCATGCAGTTCGTGCACTTCATGGTGCCGATGATGTACCCGTTCTCGCTGGTCTACCAGGCGCACGCGACCAACCCGATCCTCTACCAGCTCTACGTGGCCAACCCGATCGCCCAGGCGGTCCTGCTGATGCAGCGGCTCTTCTGGTACCCGCTCATCGAGGACCCCAGCGACCTCGGGACCGAGTTCCCGCCCGACATGTACGTACGCGGAGCGATCACGCTGGTCATCTGCGTGATCCTGCTGCACTTCGCCCAGAAGTTCTTCGCGCGCTGCGAAGGCAAGTTCCCGGAGCGTCTCTGAGATGACAGTGTCCATCGAGGTCCAGAACGTCTCGAAGATGTTCACGATGCAGTACCACCGCACGCTCAAGCAGATGGCGGTGGCCACGGTTCGCCGACTGCCGCTCCAGGAGCAGTTCGTGGCGGTCAACGACGTCTCCTTCACCGTCGAGCAGGGGGAGTCGATCGGCCTGATGGGCCTCAACGGCTCCGGCAAGAGCACGCTCCTGAAGCTGATCAACGGGGTGATGCGTCCCGACTCGGGCACCATCCGCACCCGCGGGCGCATCGCCGGCCTGATCGCCACCGGCGCCGGCTTCCACCCCCAGCTCACCGGCCGCGAGAACCTCTTCCTCAACGGCGCCATCCTCGGGATGAGCGAGCCGGAGATCAAGCGCAAGTTCGACGAGATCGTCGACTTCGCCGACATCGGCAAGTTCATGGACACCCCGGTCTCGCACTACTCCTCGGGCATGTACGCGCGTCTGGGGTTCTCCATCGCCATCCACGTGGACGCCGACGTGTTCCTGGCCGACGAGGTGCTCGCCGTGGGCGACCGTCCGTTCAAGAAGAAGTGCATGGCCAAGATGCAGGAGGTCCGGCAACAGGGGACCACCATCTTCTACGTCAGCCACGCGACGGCCTCGGTGCGCTCGATGTGCGACCGCGTGCTGATCCTCGAGTCGGGGCACCTCAACTACGACTCGGGCACGATCGAGGGCGGCAGCGTGGAGGGCGGCATCCAGTACCTCCAGTACGACGAGGCGCCGTCCAGCCCCACCGAGCGCAAGCAGGGTGGCGACCTCGACGAGGAGCTCGGCGCCGACGTCTGAACGGCGCCGACCGCATTGAATTACATTGTTGGAAGTAATAGAAATACGACGATGTAATTCATTAAATACAGCATTGTAATTCGGGCAATTCGCTGTCTTTAACGCTGTAACTGGTGTGAAACTTGGTACTCGTGTGAACAACTTCCCCCCTCACATGGAGTGCCTTAATGCGATTCAGCCGTGCCCGTTACGTCACCTTGTGCCAGCAATCCCTGGTGACGGCTGCCGTCCTGGCGGTGGGTGTCTCGGCCGCAGGGGTGAAGACCCTCGACATCGTCCCGGCGCCCGGCTACACGCCCGGAGCCAGCGTGGGAGCCCAGCAGCCGACTCCCGGGGCGCTGCCGCAGGAGGCACTCGCCGACAAGCCGCAGCGACGGGCCACGACCGAGGTCGACTCCGCGCCGGTCACGCCCAAGGTGCGTGAGGTCAAGGTCACCGGCATCTCCAGGCAGGCCGGCACGAGCACGCCCCCGACCCCGACGGCGCAGCCCTCGCCCAGCGCCAAGCCCTCCCCGCGGAGCCGGCCCACGCAGCAGGAGCGGGCAGACGCGCCGGGGGCCACCAAGCGCGTCGTCGCCCAGTCCGCGCCCCAGAAGGTGCGCGGGTACGCCACCGTCGGGGTGACCTGGAAGCACGGCGTCGACTACGCCGAGAACCAGATCGGCGTCCAGGTCAGGACCGAGAAGAACGGTCGTTGGTCAGGGTGGACGACCGCGGCGTACCACGACGAGCACGGACCGGACGCCGGCACCGCGGAGGAGGAGTCCTCCCGCGAGCGGCCCGGCACGGACGCGCTGGTGGTCGGCAGCGTCGACCGCGTGCAGATGCGTGCCGAGACCACGGACGGCAGCACCCCGCCCGACCTCAAGCTCGCGGTCATCGACCCGGGCACGGGCTCGATGGTCAAGCAGGCCCCCGCGCTCGACACCTCCAAGCTGACGCCGTCGACCAAGCAGGGCGGCACCGACCAGCCCCAGGCGTCGGGAGACCTCACGGTGCAGACCGACGACGGCCAGGACACCATCGCGCTGAGCGCGATGAAGACGGCCACGAAGCCCACGATCTACTCGCGTGCCCAGTGGGGTGCCAACGAGCGGATGCGCGAGCAGTCGCCACCGAGCTACGGCACCGTGAAGACCGGCTTCATCCACCACACGGTGAACACCAACAACTACACCGCGAAGCAGGTGCCCTCCCTCCTGCGCGGCATCTACGCGTACCACACGCAGTCCCGCGGCTGGCGCGACATCGGCTACAACTACCTCGTCGACCGCTTCGGCCGCATCTGGGAGGGCCGCTACGGCGGCGTCACCCGTGCCGTCGTCGGGGCGCACACCCTGGGCTACAACGAGGTCTCGTTCGCCATGTCGGCGATCGGCAACTTCGACATCGCCCGCCCGCCGGCCGCGGTGCTCACCGCCTACGCGCGGCTGTTCGCCTGGAAGCTGTCCCTCTACAACATCCGGGCGGACACACCGCGCATCCACGTGAAGACCCGCTACCTGCACGCGATCAACGGCCACCGGGACGTCGGCCAGACCGCATGTCCGGGCCGCTACCTCTACGCCCAGATCCCGTACATCCGGACCCTGGCGCAGCGCATCCAGAACGCCGCCCAGTCCGGGGTCGCGGTGCCGACCCCCAAGCCGACACCGAAACCCACACCCACGGTCCCGGCCACGCCTCTGGACGTGTTCCGCACGCCCACGCAGACTCCGCAGACGTGGACCAGGCAGGCGGCCGGGATCGCCTACCCGAAGGCCACCAACCTCGTGGGCAGCAACTACCCCGACCTCGCGCTCAAGCGTTCCGACGGTCGCGTGGTCGTCCAGCCCACCGGCGGCCAGACCGGCTTCGGCGCACCGGTGACGACCCCGGGAGCCTGGTCCTCGATGGACCTGGTCGCCGCGGTCGGGGACGTGACCGGTGACGGCAAGGGAGACGTGCTCGCGCGGCTGCGCAAGGACGGCACCACCCGAGTGTTCGCCGGAGACGGCGCAGGACACGTCGCGGTGACGGGCACCCACGTCACCCGGTTGTTCCGCTACGCCACGAGCATCGTGACGGCCGGTGACTGGAACCGGGACAGGCGGACCGACGTGCTCATGCGCGACAAGTACAGCCGCCTCTGGATGATCCCCGGCCTCGGCGGTGGCCGATTCGGTCGTG
Source organism: uncultured Actinomycetota bacterium (assembly GCA_963842565.1). Classification (GTDB taxonomy): domain Bacteria; phylum Actinomycetota; class Actinomycetes; order Propionibacteriales; family Nocardioidaceae; genus Marmoricola. The sequence continues at coordinate 126,478 of CAWJGX010000011.1, forward strand.
GCACGCTGCTCAGCAAGGCCTGGGGTGGGTTCACCTCCACGGCCGTTCCGGGCGACCTCACCGGTGACGGTCGACCCGACGTGGTCGCCATCCACCACACCGGCTACCTCTACCTCGTGCCCGTCGTCCAGCAGGGGCGTGCTCGGCACACCCGTCAAGCTGCGCACCGTGGGCAAGGCCTACGACTCCGTCGTCGGTGGAGCAGCGGATCTCACGGGGGACTCCGTCCCTGACGTCGTGACCCGGTCGAGCAGGACGGGTCAGGTGGCCATCATCGCGGGAGCGGGTCGAGGGAGACTCGGGGCGACCGTGGCGCAGTCGTCCGCCTTCGCCTCCGTGAACCGGCTCACGGCTGGCCAGATGAGCGGGACCGGCCAGGCCGACCTGGTCGGGGTGAACAAGGCCGGCACGCAGCTCGTCGTGCTCCCCGACAACGGGCTCGCGAACCTCCTTCCAGCGAAGGTGAGCAACCTGGTCGTCCCGTCGGCCACCCAGGTGCTCGGTGTGGGCGACTGGAACAGCGACGGCCGGGGCGACGTGGTCACCCGCCAGACCGCTGGGGACATCCTCGTGCTGCACCGCGGCCTGGGCAACGGGACCTTCATGAGTCCCGTGGTCCTCAGCAAGGGCTGGCGGACCGTGACCGGCCTCGCCGCGGTGGGTGACGTCACGGGCGACGGCCACCCGGACCTGGCCGGCAAGACTGCCAAGGGGCAGATGACGATCTACCCGGGCAACGGCAAGACCGGGTTCCTCGCACCGCGCACCGCGCCGACCGCCATGCGCACGTTCAACCTGATCGGCTCGGGCACCTGGCAGCCGCTCAACGCCGGGGCGCGGTTCACCAGCCCCGACGGGTCCTTCGTGCCGTTCGTGGGCACGACCGGGACCAACCTGTCCGGCTACGACTGGGTGGTCGGTCCCGGTGACGTGGACGGGGACGGCCGGGCTGACCTGGTCGCCCGGGACAGTCGTCGGGACCCTGTGGCTGCTCCCGGGGGCGTCGAAGTCACTCGGTGCACGTCGTCTCATCGGCGTCGGATTCGGCGCCTACAGGCTCGGCGGCTGAGCAGGGTCACGCAGCTCGGCCGTGGTGCGCTCGTCGTCGCGACGTGCCGCCCAGGTGCTGTCGCGAGGGTGGCGCAGGAGGACCAGCGACCCCTGGCGGACAAGCGGCCCGAGGAATGCGGTCACCCCTTCGTCGGTGGCCGGATGCAGGTCGGTCAGCAAGCGCTCGCCCTCCGCGCCGCTCTCCTCGGCGGCGCGCTCGAGCAGGTCCGCCTGGGTCCAGGCCGAGCCGCTGGACAGCCAGGCGACCGTGTCCGGGGTGACCGGCTGCGCGGCCAGGAACACGTCGCTCTGCCCGGGCCACAGCAGCCCGTAGTCGAGGACCCCGGCCGGCAACGGCTCGGAGAACCGGACCGCGAAGGGCAGCAGGGAGCAGGCGAGGACCTCGTCGGCGCCGTGGTGGCCCTCGAGCGAGTCGGGTCCGCAGACGACCACCCGGTGCTCGACCGCGGGATCCCGGGTCACGGCCAGCCCCGCGCTCCAGGCAGCACCGAGGAACACCGGCACCAGCCAGTGTGGCGGCAGGTCGAGCAGCACCGTGTCGCCCGGATCGCAGCCGAGCTCGTCCGTCAGCAGGTTCGCGGTCTTGCTGATCCAGTTGACGTACGTCGTCACCGACAGCTCGGCCCGCTCGCCGGTGACGTCGTCGTACGCCGTGACGAGGGGTTGGGCCGGGTCGCTGCGCAATCGTCCGGCCAGGAGCTCGGGAAACGTGCGGGCGGATCTCATCCGCGCCACGGTAGCCGGGAGAGTCCGTCGGCCGAATGGCAGGATGCGCGCCATGACTTCTTCGAGCTCCGGCGACCTGTGGGCGGTCGTGCCGGCCGGCGGGGCCGGCACCCGCCTGTGGCCGCTCTCGCGTGCGTCGCGACCGAAGTTCCTGCTCGACCTGACCGGAAGCGGGCGCACCCTGATCCAGGCGACCGTGGACCGGCTCACTCCACTCGTGGGCCAACGGGTGATGGTGGTGACGGGCGCCGCGCACGAGGACGCCGTACGCCGGCAGCTGCCCGAGGTCGACCGCGTGATCGCCGAACCGTCCCCACGTGACTCGATGGCGGCGATCGGCCTCGCCGCAGCCCTGCTGGAGCGCGAGGACCCCGACGCGCTGGTGGGCTCGTTCGCGGCGGACCACGTGATCGACGACCCGGTCGCTGTTCGCGACCTGCGTGCGCGAGGCGGTGGAGGTCGCCCGGAGCGGTCTGCTCGTCACCATCGGGATCGAGCCCACGCATGCCGCGACCGGGTTCGGCTACATCCGCAGCGGGGAGGCCCTGAGCGGCTTCGCGTCGGCCCGGGCCGTCACCGAGTTCGTCGAGAAGCCGGACGCCGAGCGGGCGACGGCCTACCTGGCGAGTGGGGAGTACCGCTGGAACGCCGGGATGTTCGTCGCCCGGGCGACGACGTTGCTCGACCTGCTGGCCGAGAACCACCCGGAGCTCTCCGCGGCTCTGCGGTCGATCGCTGCCGACCCCTCGACGCTGGAGGAGCGCTGGCCGGGGCTGGAGAAGATCGCCATCGACCACGCCGTCGCCGAACCCGCGGCGGCGGCCGGCCGCGTGGCGATGGTGCCGGGACCGTTCCGCTGGGAGGACCTGGGTGACTTCTCGTCGCTGGCAGGGCTCACCCACGACGGAGACCGGGGGAGTGCACGTCCTCGGCGACACCGCGGACGTGATCGCCGTCGACTCCCACGGCTTCGTGGTCCCCGCAGGCGGGAGGACCGTGGCCGTGGTCGGCCTCGAGGACGTGGTCGTGGTCGACACGGGCGACGCCGTGCTCGTCACGTCGTACGCCCGGGCCCAGGAGGTCAAGGCGGTCGTCGACGAGCTGCGCCGCCGGAACCGCCCCGACCTCACCTGACCCGTCGGCTCAGACCGGATCTGGGCTCCGGGCTCAGGGAGCCTCGGGCTCGGGTGCGCTGCTGGCGGGGTTCGCCTTCATGAACGCCTGCACCACGGCGCCGCTGGGAGCAGCGCAGTACTGGGTGACGCCCTTCTGGTTCTGCGGCCCGGTCCAGTGGGTCAGGGCCACGTGCTTGCCGCTGGGGAACGACTTGCCGTCGCTCGACTTCCACGGGGCCGCCATGAACTTGTCACTCTCGGGGTCGAACTTGTTGGAGATCGCCTTGACGTCCTGGTAGGCGTCGGTGCCGGGCTTCACGGTGTCGTCGTACCAGAGGATCGTGTGGCCGTGCTCGAGGCTGTGCACCATCCGCTCGAGCTCGGGCCGGTCGTCGACGGTGTAGAAGCTGCGGATCTCCGAGCCCTGCAGGAAGTTCGGCCAGTGCGGGCCGAACGCGGGCGGCGCGGCGGGGTAGTCGATCTTCTTGCCCGGGTCGATGTGCTGGCCCGAACCGGTTGCGTCCACGGACTTGGCGGCACTGCAACCGGCCTTTGCCTTCGAGACGCCGAGCTCCGCGATCGGGGTGCCGGCGGCCTTCGCGTCGGCACGACGGTCCTTGACGTAGACGAAGACGGCGGAGCCGAGGAGTCCGAGCACGACGAGCACGCAGGCACCCAGGATCAGCAGGCTGCGCCGGCGCTCCTTGCGCGCCTGCTCCTTGCGCATCTGCTCGGCGATGGCGCGCCGCTCGTTCTCGCGCGTGTTCTTCTTGGCCACTCGTCCGCCTCTGGGATCGTCGAATATCGCTGCGGAGTCTACGGAGCGGCCGGTGAGACCGTGAGGGTGTCCCTCACTGCGTCGCTGTGGGGGCGCCAACGGTGGGCGTGGGCCACCAGTCGCACCCGCTCTGCCGCGGCCACCTGGTCGCGTGCGTTCGTGGGCAGCACCACCTGCACCGAGGCGCCCACCGGCGAACCCGCGAGGCCGCACGACTCCAGCGCCGCGACCATCTCCTCGGTCGAGGCGGGCGAGCCGAAGCAGTCCGCGTCGCGGCCGCGCACCGCCGCCAGGACCGCTTCCCGCGCACCCAGGGCGAACATGTCCTGCTCGCGTGGACGCACCAGCGCCCGGGCGCCCGGGCCGTGGTCGCCGGGGGAGAGCACCTTGTCGGCGAGCCCCCGGACCACGCTGACGGGTCGCCCACCGAGCTTGCCGGTGACCAGCTCGGCGAGCGAGGCGAGCTCGTCGGCCACCGCGGGCGCCGTCACGGCCAGCTCGTTGCCATAGCTGTCGGTCCGGCCCGCCATGTCGTCCAGGGGCTCCAGTCCGGCGACACCGACGGCGAGGTCGGTCTGGCCGGTGCGCCAGGCGCGGCCGGCGGTGTCGGTGACGATCACCGCCACGTTGCGGCCGGTGTCGTCGTACACCTGCTGCCGAAGGGCCCGAGCCGACGCGTCAGGGTCGAGGGGCAGCAGCACGACCCACCCCGGTGTCACGTTGGAGGCGTCCACACCGGCGGCGGCCATCACCAGGCCCAGCTGGTTCTCCACGATCGAGGTGGGCCCGCGCCGAGCCACCACCCGCACGGTCTCGTCACGGATCGCCGCGTCGCGCTCTCCCTCGAGGACCCGACCCTCGGCCTTGCTCACGACCTTGCTGGTCACGAGCACGACGTCGCCGTCGCGCAGCTCCTGCCCCGCGAGCAGCGTCGAGAGCTCGGTGCCGGCAGTGATCTCGCCGATGCCGGACAGCGCCCAGGCCTCGAGGCGGCCGTCCGCAGCGGTCATCGCGCGAGCTCGAGCGCCGCCGCGACCATGTCGGCGGTGGCGTCGTGGTCCGTCATCCACAGGGGTACGGCGCGGCAGCGGATGCCGGCCGTCGAGACCCGCTCGACGGCCTTCTCGTCGACCGTGTCCACCAGCCAGCCGTCCAGGACCCCGCCCGTCGCGCGGGACCCGTAGTGCTCGGCCACCCCGGCCGCCGACACCTCGACGCCGATCACCCCGAGCAGCTGGCGAGCCATGCCACGGACGTGGTCCTCGCCGATGATCCCCGAGACGCCGACCACCGGGGCCGCGGTGGCGACGAGTGCCTCGCGGATGCCAGGGACACCCAGGATCGTGCCCACCGAGACCACCGGGTTGGACGGTGGCACCAGCACGACGTCCGCCTCCGCGATCGCCTCCAGCACGCCGGGTGCAGGTGTCGCCTCCCCGATCCCGATCGGGACCACGGCGTGCGCCGGGACGCTCGCCTGGTGCCGGATCCAGTACTCCTGGAAGTGGACCGCCCGCTGCTCCCCGGTCTCCGGGTCGTCGATCACCACATGGGTCTCGACGCGGTCGTCGGTCATCGGGAGCAGCTCGAGTCCGCCCCCGTTGACGTCGGAGAGCCAGCGCCGGCACAGGGCGGCGGTCACGGCGCTGAGCGGGTAGCCCGCCTCGAGCATCTGGGTGCGCACGAGGTGGGTGGCGATGTCGCGGTCACCGAGGCCGAACCACGTCGGCTCCACGCCGTACGCCGCGAGCTCGTCCTTGGCGTGCCAGGTCTCGGCCGTCCGGCCCCACCCGCGCTCGGGGTCGATCCCGTCGCCGAGGGTGTACATCACCGTGTCGAGGTCGGGGCACACCTTGAGCCCGTGCACCCAGATGTCGTCGGCGGTGTTGGCCACGACGCTCACGCGGGTGCTCGATCCGGTGCGCTCGACCAGCCGCAGCAGGCCCTGCAGGAACCGGGCGCCGCCGACCCCGCCGGAGAGCACGGTCACGTGAGGAGGGACCTGCAGCGAGCCGGGCTGCATGGCCGGGAGGCGCCCCGCGGAGGGGTTCACAGACGATTCGGACATGGTCGCAAGTGTGGACCAGTTGGGTCCAATACCAGACTTCCGCTTGACTTCATGGGTACGACAGGCATGTAATCACACCAGTGTGATTAGCAACTCGGTCCGTCAGGATCGAAGGGTCGAAGAGGGGCGAACACCGTGCGCGAACTGTATCTGCTCGAGGGTGACGGGGACGATCCCGGATGGCAGGAGCGCGGTCTCTGCGCTCAGACCGATCCGGAGGCCTTCTTCCCGGAGAAGGGCGGCTCCACCAGGGAGGCCAAGAAGGTCTGCCTGACCTGCGACGTACGCCAGGACTGCCTGGAGTACGCGCTGGCCAACGACGAACGCTTCGGCATCTGGGGCGGGCTGTCCGAGCGCGAGCGCCGCAAGCTGAAGAAGCGGGCTGTCTGAGCCTGACCGCGGCACCTGACCGCGAGCTCTCCCGGGAGACCGGTCAGGGCTCGTAGTCAGGGTTCGTAGTCGGGGTGGACCTCTTCGGCGGGCACGCCGAGGTAGTCGGCGAGCTGTTCGACCACGACGGTCAGCACCAGGGCCTCGAGGTCCGCGCGGGTCTCGGCGCGGTGCTCGATCGGGCGCCGGAAGAGCACCAGCCGCGGCGGCGTGGTGGTCGAGGCAGGCACCCACGACGCCAGTGGCACCCGCGGTGCGACCCAGGTGCCGGGGAGCACCGGGATGTCCTCCACGGCCAGCTCGACCGCAGCGAGCTCGTCGGTCCAGCGTGACTCCACCTCGGCCATCACGTCGAGGGCGACCTGGTCGAACCGTTCGCGACCGGTGCGATGGGCGGGCACCCTCCCGGAGGGGGCACCGGGGCCGAAGGCGGGTCCACGCATCTCGCGTCCGCGGCGGTCACTGATCACGACCGCGAGCCTACGGCGCCGGGCGCCGCACGGCGAGGTAGCGTCCGGGCGTGGGTCTCCTCCGACGTTGTTCTCGCACCGCCTGCGGGCGTCCTGCTACGACCACGCTCACCTATGTCTACGCCGACCAGACTGCGGTCGTCGGCCCGCTCGCCACCTACGCCGAGCCGCATGCCTACGACCTCTGCGACGCGCACAGCGAGCGGCTCTCGGCCCCGCGTGGCTGGGAGGTGCTGCGTCTGGCGCAGGACCACCTCCAGGGTCCGTCGTCCGACGACCTGCTCGCGCTGGCGGACGCCGTGCGTGAAGCCGCGCAGCCACGCCCGGTGGACGTGGTCCCACTCGCCGGGCGCCCCACGGGTGGCGCCAGCCGCGGCCACCTGCGCGCCCTTCCCTCCGACGACTGATCCCGGCCTCTCGGTAGGGTCGGGCCATGACATCGAGCGGAGCCCCCGCGGCGGACGCGAGGCTCGCCTCGACCCTCGCCGCCGTGTTCAAGGCGTACGACGTCCGGGGACTCGTGCCCGACCAGATCGACGACGACCTCGCCCGTCGTGTGGGCAACGCCTTCGTGGCGGTGACCGGGGAGGAGAGCGTCGTCGTCGGGTACGACATGCGGCCGTCCTCGCCGGGGCTGGCCCGCGCGTTCGCCGACGGTGCGGCCGAGGCCGGCGCCGACGTCGTCATGATCGGGCTCGCGTCCACCGACCAGCTCTACTTCGCCTCCGGACGCCTGGCCCGGCCGGGCGCGATGTTCACGGCGAGCCACAACCCCGCGCAGTACAACGGCATCAAGCTCTGCCATGCCTTCGCTGCGCCCGTCGGGATGGAGACCGGTCTCGCCGAGATCCGTGACCGGGTCGCCGGCCAGAAGACGATGACCGACTCCAGACCCGGGGTCGTCTCCGAGAAGGACGTCCTCCAGGACTACGCCGACTGCCTGCTGTCCCTGGCCCCCGTGCGTGGGCGGCACCTCGAGGTCGTCGTGGACGCCGGCAACGGGATGGCCGGGCTGACCGCCCCGGCGGTGCTGAGCCGGATCGACGTCGGGGTCGACGAGCTGTACTTCGAGCTCGACGGCACCTTCCCGAACCACGAGGCCAACCCGATCGACGCGGCCAACCTCGTGGACCTCCAGGCGCGGGTGCGTGAGACCGGCGCCGACATCGGACTGGCCTTCGACGGTGATGCCGACCGCTGCTTCCTGGTCGACGAGCGTGGGGAGCTGGTCAGCCCGAGCGTGCTGACGGCCCTGATCGCTGCCCGCGAGCTGGCCCGGCAGCCGGGCAGCACGATCATCCACAACCTGATCACCTCCCGCGGCGTGCCGGAGATCGTCACCGAGCTCGGCGGTCGGCCGGTCCGGACCCGGGTGGGTCACTCCTTCATCAAGGCCGAGATGGCGGAGACCGGTGCCATCTTCGGCGGTGAGCACTCCGGGCACTTCTACTTCCGGGACTTCTGGCGGGCCGACTCCGGCATGCTCGCTGCACTGCACGCGCTCGCAGCCCTGGCCGAGGGCGAGGCGCCGCTCTCAGAGCTGCTCGCGCCGTACGCCCGGCACGTCGCCAGCGGTGAGATCAACTCAGAGGTGGCCGACCAGCAGGCGGTCATCGAGGAGCTCGAACAGTCCTGGAGCGGACGCGCGGGCATCTCCGTGGACCACCTCGACGGGCTGACGGTCACCCACGACGACTGGTGGTTCAATGTTCGCGCGTCCAACACCGAACCCCTGCTGCGCCTCAACGCGGAGGGCCAGGACGCAGACACCATGGCCCGCGTCCGTGACGAGATCCTGGCCGTGATCCGAAGGAGTGACCGATGAACCTCGACACCCATCTGCTGGACGTGATCGTCTGCCCGGCCTGTCGTCAGTCGCTCGCCGTCGACGAGGCGGCCCAGGAGCTGGTCTGTGCCGGGTGCGGGCTGGCCTACCCGGTGCGCGACGACATCCCGGTGCTCCTGGTCGACGAGGCCCGAAAGCCCGCAAGACCCGCACGAAGTCGCGGCGAGCTCGCTGCGCCGCGGACGACTCCGGGGGACCCCGAATGTTTTCCGGGTTGGTCTTCTCGAGATGACCTTCGACGACGGACTCCTCGACGACGAGGTGGCACTCGGTCGCGCCGACGTGCGACTGCGCCACCTGGCCGAGGGTGGTGCGCGCGTACGCCGCGAGGCAGCGGCCTCGACCGAGGCCGTGATCAAGGCCGTCGAGATGCTCTCCGACGGCCAGCCCCGGGCCGTGGTCGCTGCCGGGCCCGACTCGCGGTTGCTGCGCGCGGTCCTCGAACCGGTCTGCCCCGTGCCGTTCGTCGCCTGGCCGGGGCCCGGCCTGCCGGGGTGGGCGGGCAGCCTGGACCTGGTCGTCGTCCTCGCCCCCGAGGGTCGGGACCACCCCACCGCAGGCGCGGTCGCCGAGGCCGTACGCCGCGGCTGCCAGCTCGTCGTCGCGGCACCGTCGGGCTCACTGGTCGCCGAGCACGCCCAGGGTCGCTACGTCACGCTGCTTCCGACGGAGACCGGAGACCAGCTCGCCATCGCGGTCGCGGTCCTCGACCTGCTCGACCGGGTGCACCTCGGGCCGCGGACGGATCCCGACGTGGTCGCCGACGCCCTCGACGAGGTCGCCGTCTCCTCCAGCCCGCACCGCGACCTCGCGGTGAACACGGCCAAGATCCTCGCGATCGGCATCGCCGACTCGAACCCGATCTTCTGGGGCGGGACCGTGCTCGCCGCGCGCGCCGGTCGCAGGATCGCGGAGTCCATCCGGCGGGCGACGGGCCGGACGGCGCTGGCGGCGGACGCCGAGCACCTCCTGCCCGTGCTCGAGGCGACGGCTCCCGCCGACGTCTTCGCCGATCCCTTCGCCGACGGCGGTCCCGAGCGACGGCCCGCCCTGGTGGTGCTCGACGACCGCACCTCCGACCCGGCGATCGAGGAGACGCGCGATCGCCTCGAGCAGGCGGCGATGGCCCACGGCGTACGCGTCGAGACCATCTCCTCGGAGGCCGACGGCGACGTGGCCCGCTACGCCGCGATGCTCTCCACCGGCACCTACGCGGCCACCTACCTGCAGATCGGCCTCGACAGCTGAGGTCGGGCCGGTCAGCTCAGTGTTCCGCGGCGCCGGCCTTCTTGGTCTTGCCGAAGGGCAGCACGTGCATCACGGCGACCACGACGGCGCCGACGACCAGCCCGACCACCGCCGAGCACAGGGTGTTGGTGAGCCAGCCGAGCGCGGCCCCGGCGGCGTGCCAGGAGTCGTGGGCGGCGTGCTCGAGGTCGTGGACCAGGTCGTAGGGCGAGTGCCAGCCGAGGTCGTCGACGCCGACGAGCAGGATGTGCCCGCCGACCCAGAGCATGGCGACGATCCCGACGGTCGAGATCACCGCCAGCAGCCTGGGCATCGCGGCCACCAGCCCGCGGCCGACCCGCTGGGAGAGCGCCGACCTCCGACCGGCCAGCACCAGCCCGACGTCGTCCATCTTCACGATCAGCGCGACCACGCCGTAGACCAGCGCGGTGATCGCGAACGCGACGACGACCAGAATGATGGCCCGGGAGACGAACGGCTCGTCGGCGACCTCGTTGAGCGCGATCACCATGATCTCGGCGGAGAGGATGAAGTCGGTGCGGATCGCGCCCTTGACCACCGTCTCCTCGTCGGGACCCGACTCCTTGGCGCCGGCCTCGTGCTCGTCGTGGTGGGCCAGGCGGGCCCACACCTTCTCGGCGCCCTCGTAGCAGAGGTAGGTGCCGCCGACCATCAGGATCGGGGTGAGCAGCCACGGCAGGAACTGGCTGAGCAGCAGCGCGGCCGGGAGGATGAAGAGCAGCTTGTTGCGCAGCGAGCCGGTGGCGATGCGCTTGATGATCGGCAGCTCGCGCTTGGCGGCCACGCCATGGACGTACTGCGGCGTGACCGCGGTGTCGTCGACCACCACCCCGGCCGCTTTGGCGCTCGCGCGTCCGGCGGCCGCTCCCACGTCGTCGACGGAGGCTGCCGCGAGACGGGCCAGGGCGGCCACGTCGTCGAGGAGTCCGAACAGTCCACCGCTCACACGGCCTGACGATACCGGGAGCAGCCGTCGCGTCCCGTGGCGGTGGACTGAACCGGGCGGACGCGCTGGTCCCGTTGCTTTTGGGGGAGTTCGGCTCCCTTGAGTAGACTCCCGGTTGCGCCTTTCGCACGAGATCGTGGTCAGACGCCGCGCCCTGCGCGCGCCCACGACATCGCCCTCGCACCGAAGGAACAGACACGCATGGACTTCAAGGTCGCAGACCTGACCCTGGCCGACTACGGACGCACCGAGATCGCCCTCGCCGAGCACGAGATGCCCGGCCTGATGGCGATGCGTGAGCGTTACGGCAACGACAAGCCACTGGCCGGCGCCCGGATCGCCGGCTCGCTGCACATGACCATCCAGACCGCGGTCCTGATCGAGACGCTGGTCGCGCTCGGCGCCGAGGTGCGCTGGGCCTCCTGCAACATCTTCTCGACCCAGGACCACGCCGCTGCTGCGGTCGTCGTCGGTCCGGAGGGCACCGCGGAGAACCCGCAGGGCGTCCCGGTGTTCGCCTGGAAGGGCGAGACCCTGGAGGAGTACTGGGAGTGCACCCAGCAGATCCTCGACTGGCCCGCGGACGAGCTCCCCAACATGATCCTCGACGACGGCGGCGACGCCACGATGCTGCTGCACCTCGGTGTGCAGGCCGAGAAGACCGGCCAGGCCCCCGACCCGTCCACCGCCGGTAGCACCGAGCAGCGGATCGTCTTCGAGGTCCTCAACGCCCAGCTCGAGAAGAGCACGAGCCACTGGTCCCCGATCGCCAACGCGATCAAGGGTGTCACCGAGGAGACCACCACGGGCGTGCACCGTCTCTACGAGATGATGCGCGAGGGCACGCTGCTGTTCCCGGCCATCAACGTCAACGACTCGGTGACCAAGTCCAAGTTCGACAACAAGTACGGCTGCCGGCACTCGCTGATCGACGGGATCAACCGCGCCACCGACGTGCTCATCGGCGGCAAGGTCGCGGTCGTCTGCGGGTACGGCGATGTCGGCAAGGGCTGCGCCGAGTCGCTGCGCGGCCAGGGTGCCCGTGTCATCGTCACCGAGATCGACCCGATCTGCGCGCTGCAGGCAGCGATGGACGGCTACCAGGTCGACACCCTCGAGAACGCCCTGCCGACCGCGGACATCATCATCACCTCGACCGGCAACAAGGACGTCGTGACCATCGACCACATGAAGTCGATGAAGCACAACGCCATCGTCGGCAACATCGGTCACTTCGACAACGAGATCGACATGGCCGGCCTCGAGGCGCCCGGAGTCGCCGAGCGCAAGAACGTGAAGCCGCAGGTCGACCTGTGGACGTTCCCCAACGGCAACGCCGTGATCATCCTGTCCGAGGGTCGCCTGATGAACCTCGGCAACGCGACCGGCCACCCGTCGTTCGTGATGTCGAACTCCTTCACCAACCAGGTGCTGGCGCAGATCGAGATCTTCACCAAGACCGAGGAGTACCCCACCGGCGTCTACGTGCTGCCCAAGCACCTCGACGAGGAGGTCGCCCGCCTGCACCTGGGTGCGCTCGGCGTGAACCTGACGACGCTGACCGACCAGCAGGCGGCCTACCTCGGCATTCCTGCGGAGGGTCCGTACAAGTCCGAGCACTACCGGTACTGAGCGAGAGCACGGCGTTGGCGCAGCATGAGGTGGTGGATCGGCCGAGGATCCTCGTCGTCGACGACGACGCGGCTCTCGCCGAGATGCTCACCCTCGTGCTGCGCAACGAGGGCTTCCTCAGCCAGATCGTGACGCGCGGCGACGACGCGATGAGCGCCTTCCGCGCGTTCCGGCCCGACGTCGTGCTGCTGGACCTGATGCTGCCCGGCAAGGACGGCATCGACGTGTGTCGGGAGATCCGGGCCGAGTCCGGCGTACCCATCGTGATGCTCACCGCACGCAGCGACACCATCGACGTGGTCGTCGGCCTCGAGTCCGGGGCCGACGACTACGTCGCCAAGCCGTTCAAGCCCAAGGAGCTGGTCGCCCGGATCCGGGCCCGCGTCCGCCGCTTCGAGGTGCCGACGCCGGAGGACCTGCTGATCGGCGACCTGACCATCGACGTCATCGGCCACGAGGTCACGCGGGCGGGCCGGCCGATCGGGCTCACGCCGCTGGAGTTCGACCTGCTCGTCTGCCTGGCGCAGAACCCCCGCAAGGTGTTCACGCGGGAGGTCCTCCTCGAGCAGGTCTGGGGCTACCGCCACGCGGCGGACACCCGCCTCGTCAACGTCCACGTCCAGCGACTGCGGGCCAAGATCGAGGCCGATCCGGAGAACCCCACGATCGTGGTGACCGTGCGCGGCGTGGGCTACAAGGCAGGCACGGCAGATGAGCCAGCCATCGCCGACTGACGGCCGCACGGGCGTCCGCCCCTTCCTGCGCGGCCTGCCCGGGAGTGCGCTCACGTTCTGGCGCCGTTCCCTGACCACCCGCGTCGTGACGGCGATCGTGCTGCTGTGCGCCCTGGTGGTGGGCTCGGTGGGGTGGATGGTGATGCGACAGATCACCGACGGCCTGGTCAAGAGCCGCGTCGACGCCTCGGTCGCCGAGGCGCGCACCGAGACGGCCACGGCACGCGAGCGGCTCGGATCGGCGGGCGGCAACGACTTCGACCCGGACACCCAGCTGCGTCTCCTGGTCGAGAACCTCGTCGCGCGTGGTGAGGTGAAGGGCTTCGAGGTGGTCGTGCTGGGACCCGTCGGCAAGGGCGACGTCGGCGGCGGCGTACGCAGCACTCCGGCCGTCGACGTCGGCAGCGTTCCCCACGGACTCCGACGGGCCGTCGAACGCGGCGAGGACGGTCTGGCGTGGACCTACACGAGCATCAACTACACCAAGGGTGCCGCGGGCAGGGCTCCCGTCCCCGACCAGCCCGGTGTCGCTGTCGGGTCGACCGTGGTGCTGCCCTCCGACGGCGGGACCTATGCGCTCTACTACCTGTTCCCGATGGGGGAGGAGCAGCAGACGTTGCTGCTCCTGCGCCGGGTGCTGCTGACCGCGGGGGTGCTCCTGCTCGTGCTCGTGGCCGGGGTGGCGATGCTCGTCACCCGCCAGGTGATCTCGCCTGTCCGACTGGCCCGGCGCGTGGCCGAACGGATCGCCTCGGGGCGTCTCGAGGAACGCATGCACGTCTCCGGCGAGGACGACATCGCCCGGCTGGCGATGTCGTTCAACCAGATGGCCGAGGCGCTGCAGTCGCAGATCCGCAAGCTGGTGGAGCTCTCGCGCGTGCAGCGCACGTTCGTCTCGGACGTCTCGCACGAGCTGCGCACGCCCCTGACCACGGTGCGGATGGCGGGCGACGTGCTGCACGACGCCCGCGCGAGCTTCGACCCGGTGACGGGACGCGCGGCCGAGCTGTTGCAGAACGAGCTCGACCGGTTCGAGAACCTGCTCGCCGACCTGCTCGAGATCAGCAGGTTCGACGCCGGCGCCGCGGTGCTCGACCTCGAGGACACCAACATCGGCGACATCGCCCACCGGGTGGTCAGCTCGACCGCACCGATGGCCCTGCAACGTGGAGTCACCGTGACGGTCCGCGACGTCGGCGGGTTCATGGCCGAGGTCGATGCGAGACGGGTCGAGCGGATCGTGCGCAACCTGGTCACGAACGCGATCGACCACGCCGACTCGAGCGGGGTCTCGATCCACCTCGCGGCCGACGGTGGCGCGACCGCTCTCACCGTCCGCGACCACGGCGTCGGTCTGCAGCCGGGACAGTCGGCGATGGTCTTCAACCGGTTCTGGCGCGGCGACCCGGCACGGGCGCGCACCACCGGTGGCACCGGCCTGGGCCTGGCCATCGCGCTCGAGGACGCACGGCTCCACGGCGGCTGGCTGCAGGCCTGGGGAACCCCGGGCGGCGGCACCCAGTTCCGGCTCACCCTGCCGCGCCGCGCGGGCGACCCGCTGACGCACAGCCCGCTCCCGCTCGTGCCGAACGACATCCGGGAGGGCGTTCGATGAGCGCGCCGCGGAGCTGGGTCCTGGTGTTGCTCGGGTCGTTGCTCGCGCTCGTCTCGGTCGGGTGCACCACCCTGCCCGAGAGCGGAGCCATCCACCACCAGGCCGCGGACCGGCCGGACCGACCGCAGGACGCGCCGTACTTCAACCCGCCGGGGCCGGCGAAGGACGGAAGTCCCGCCGCCATCGTGTCCGGGTTCTTCGTGGCCATGCAGGCGAACCCGCTGAGCACGTCGGTCGCCCGCACCTTCCTCTCCGAGCACGCTCGTGGCACCTGGAAACCCAATCGCGGAACGATCGTCTACGAGGCCTTCTCGGTGGAGCCGACCAGCGCGGGTGCCAAGGTGCGGTTCGCCGACGTACGTCGCCTCGACGCACGCGGCGGGTGGCGCGGTGGCTCACCTGGCAACGCGAAGACGATCGACCTCCGGCTGGTCTCCGAGAACGGTCAGTGGCGCATCGACAACCCGGTCAACGCGCTCGCGGTGCCGTCGTCGTACTTCGACCGCAGCTTTGCGCGGTTCAACCTGTACTTCTACGACCAGACCGGTCGGACGCTGCTGCCCGACCCGGTGTTCATCCCTCGCGGTGAACAGTCGGCCACCAACCTCGTCCGCGGCCTGCTGGCCGGGCCCGGGAGCGCGATCGCCGACGTGACCCGCTCCGCGCTGCCGTCGCGCACCGACCTGGACCTGTCGGTGGTGGTGACCGAGAACGGCGTGGCCGAGGTGCCGCTGTCGCGCGAGGTGCTCCAGGCCTCGCCGAGCGAGCTCTCCCGCGTGGTCGACCAGCTGGCCTGGACCCTGCGGCAGGTGCCGGGCATCGAGCGCGTGCGGATCACCGTCGCCGGCACTCCGGTGCCGTTGCCGGGCGGCGGCATCGACGCGCCGGTGACGAGCGGGCCGCAGCTGGACGCGGCCGGCCAGGGTGGTGCCCAGCTCTGGGCCCTGCGTGGCGGCCGGGTGGTCGATCTCGACGCCTCGGACCAGGACACGGTGGCAGGCGCACTCGGCAGGCCCGGGTACGCACTGCGGACCTTCGCGGTGGACCTGGAGAACCGGCGCGCCGCCGGAGTCAGCACGAACGGCAGGTCCGTGTTCGTCGCGGAGACCGACGGGGAGTCGGCACGTCGGGTGGCCTCGGGCAGCGACTTCCTGCGCCCCTCGTACGACATGTTCGGTGGTCTGTGGCTCGTGGACCGGACCGCGCATGGGCGCCAGGGTGCTCTACGCGGACGACGACAAGGTGCGTGAGATCGAGATCCCGGGTGTCACGGGTGCGCAGGTGGCCGCGTTCTCCGTCGCACGCGACGGCAGCCGGATGGCCGTGGCGTACGCCGGGAACCCGGCTCCCCCCGTGAGGGTGACGGACATCCTGCGCACCGACGAAGGCATCGTCTCGGGAGCCGGCAGGTCCAGCACCTTCGCACCCGGGACAGACGCGGCCCGTGTGGTCGACATCGGCTGGCGCGACCCGTCCACGCTGGCGGTGCTGAGCCGCACGAGTGTCGAGACGAGCAAGGTCAGCTTCGTCTCCTTCGACGGCTCACCCACCTCCCCGGACCTCACCGAGCCGACGGTGTTCCGCGGCGCCGCCGAGGCGATGGTCGTGGCCCCGGATCCCGCACTGCCGCTGCGCCTGATCACTCCCGACCAGAGGCTCTACACGCTGAGCAGCAACGGGCAGTGGCCGCGGACCAGCTCCAAGGTGGCGGCGGCGGCGTACGCACGCTGAACGCCGTGTGATGCGCACACCCCGGCCCGTCGTCGGGGGTGTCCACAGCCGCCGCCGGTGGCGGAGTGCTCCCGGACCGACGGCCGCGACACTGCGGTTGTGATCGACGCGTGGCTCGACCTGATCCACGGCACCACGTGTGTCGGGTGCCCGACACCGGGTCGCTCGTTGTGCGCGGACTGCGCGCGGCTGCTGCCCGGTCGCGGCAGGCGGGTCCGCCCCACCCCGTGCCCGGACGGGTTGGCCACCTGCTTCGCCGCCGGAGAGTACGACGGACTCCTGCGCGCCATGATCCTCGCGCACAAGGAGCGGGCGGCGTACACCCTCGCGCGCCCGCTCGGGCAGCTGCTCGCGGTCGCCGCCGGCCGCACCCTCGAGCCGGTCGCCCCCGCCGTGCTCGTGCCCGTGCCCTCACGAGCTTCCGTGGTGCGCTCGCGCGGGCACGACCCGATGCTCCGCGTCGCCCGGGCCGCGGCGCGGTGCCTGCGCCGGCAAGGGCGGTCCGCCGGCGTGCTCAACGTCCTGCGACAGCACGCGCCCGTCCAGGACCAGTCCGGGTTGAGCGCCTCCCAGCGGGCGGCCAACCTCGCCGGTTCGATGCGCGTGCGCCCCGCGGCGCGGGAGGCACTGGCACGCATCGGCGCTCCGGTCTCCCTGATCGTGTGTGACGACGTGCTCACGACCGGCGCGACTGCGCGCGAGGCGCAGCGTGCCCTCGAGGAGGCGGGACTCGGGGTGCGCGCGGTGGTCACCGTGGCCGCCACCCGCAAGCGGCACGAGCCGGGCAGGTCGGACCCCGGTCGGTCCTAGGGCCTACCCCTTTCAGGGCCACCCGTCTACCGTCTGTACATGGAGACCAACCGAGCCCGCTTTTTCGCGGAAACTCGGTCAGGCGGTGTCCTTGCGAGGCACGATCGGGGAAGCCCAACAGCCAAGTAACGGATCGCTTCGTCGAGCCCGCATGCAAGCGAGCACAGGAGGTCTGCGGTGGATGTAGTCGTCAGCAGCCGTCACTGCGAGGTGTCGGACCGGTTCCGGGAGCACGTCGAGGAGAAGCTCGCCCGGCTCGAGAAGCACAACCACCGGATCATCCGGGTGGAGGTGCTGCTCGAGAAGGAGACGCGACCCAGGGAGCCGGATCGTGCGGTACGTGTCGAGCTGACGGCGAAGTCGCGGGGACCGATCGTGCGCGCGGAGGCCTCTGCGGAGGACAAGATGGCTGCGCTCGACCTGGCGCTGGACAAGATGGCGTCCCAGATGCGCCGCGCCGCGGACCGTCGCAAGGTGCATCGCGGCCAGCACAAGCCCGAGTCCGTCGGCGAGGCGATGGCCCGCAGCACTCCGCCGGATCTCGACGACGGGGACTCCGAGCACGTCTCCGAGCACAAGGTGGGCCCGGTGACCGTGACCGGTGACGGGCCGCTCGTCGTGCGCGAGAAGGCCCACGCGGCCGCACCGATGACTCTCGAGCAGGCGCTCTACGAGATGGAGCTGGTCGGGCACGACTTCTACCTCTTCGTCGACAAGGAGAGCCAGAAGCCCTCCGTGGTCTACCGGCGACGTGGCTATGACTACGGAGTGATCTCCCTCGAGATGGACTGAACGGGTCATCTGATCCGGGGTCGACGTGGTCACAGGTGACCAGTTGAGGGATGGTCAATCTGTGTACCACGGACGAGTTCCTCTGCCATGATGACCAGATGGTGGCCGAGCGGACGTCCGGGGCCGACGAGCCTGTGCGCGTGGTCGTCGTCGACGATCAGGAGCTCTTTCGACGCGGACTGACCATGCTCCTCGGTGTCGAGCCGGGGATCGAGGTGGTCGGGGAAGCCGGCGACGGGATCAGCGCGACCGACCTCATCGTCTCGACCGTCCCCGACGTCGTCCTGCTCGACGTACGGATGCCCAAGCGCTCGGGCCTGCAGGCGTGCATCCAGATCAAGGAGCTCGTGCCGAGCGTCAAGATCATCATGCTGACCGTCAGCGACGAGGAGGGCGACCTCTACGAGTCGGTGAAGAACGGTGCGTCCGGCTACCTGCTCAAGGACTCCTCCATCGACGAGGTGGCCCAGGCCGTCCGGGTCGTCGCGGAAGGACAGTCGCTGATCAGTCCGTCCATGGCCGTCAAGCTGATCGACGAGTTCAAGGAGATGGCCCGCACCGATCGGCAGCAGGTCCCGACGCCACGGCTCACCGAGCGCGAGCTCGAGGTGCTCCGCCTGGTCGCCAAGGGAATGAACAACCGGGACGCGGCCCGGGAGCTGTTCATCAGTGAGAACACCGTGAAGAACCACGTGCGCAACATCCTGGAGAAGCTGCAGCTGCACTCGCGGATGGAAGCGGTCATGTACGCCGTGCGCGAGAAGCTCCTCGACATCCCCTGACCCGATCCCGCTGACCCGATACGCGGCACCTCGCGGCGTTGTCGTCGCTCGACGTGCCGCTTCGCTCAAGCACGCCTTCGCTCCTCCGCCTTGCGAGCTCCACGTCTAGGGTCAGCGGCATGGAGTCGCTGAGCCGGGCGCAGGCGCGCCGCATCGCGTTGGTCGCCCAGGGTTTCCGCGATCCTCGCCATGTGACGCCGACCATGCGCACCTTCTCGCGCACCCTGGCACGGACCGGCGTGCTCCAGATCGACTCGGTCAACGTGCTGCAGCGGGCCCACTTCATGCCGCTGTTCTCGCGCATGGGTCCCTACGACACGGGGCTGTTGCGGCGGGCCTCGGAGCGGTCGCCTCGCCGGATGGTCGAGTACTGGGCCCACGTCGCTGCCTACATGCCGGTCGACCTCTGGCCCTTCATGCAGCACCGGATGGCGGGCTATCGCGAGCGCGGACACGCGTGGACGCACGAGAAGGCCTCGGCGCGACTGATCGACTCGCTGATGGCCGAGATCCGGGAGGACGGAGCCAAGACCTCACGCGACCTCGACGACGGGTTGCCCCGGCAGAAGGTCGACTGGGGCTGGAACTGGAGCGAGACGAAGAGGGCCCTGGAGTACCTGTTCATCTCCGGCCAGCTCGCCGTCGCCCGCCGCAACAGCCAGTTCGAGCGGGTCTACGACCTGCCGGAACGAGTGATCCCGTCGGCGATCCTCGACCAGCCGGTGCCCACCCGGCACGAGACCCGGGTCGAGCTGGTCCGGCGGGCCGCTCGCTCCCACGGCATCGCGACTGCTCGTTGCCTGCGCGACTACTACCGTCTCCAGCTCGAGCGTGGTGAGAGCACCCAGACGACCATGCTGGCGATCGACGAGCTCGTCGAGACCGGTGAGCTGATCCCGGCCGCGATCGAGGGCTGGCCCCGCCCGGCGTACCTCCACCGGGACGCCGTCCTGCCCCGCAAGGTCGAGGCCCGCGCCCTGCTGAGCCCGTTCGACCCGGTGGTGTGGGAGCGGGAGCGCACCGAGCACCTCTTCGACTTCCACTACCGGATCGAGATCTACGTCCCGGAGCCGAAGCGCCAGTTCGGCTACTACGTGCTGCCCTTCCTGCTCGGTGACCGGATCGTCGCTCGGGTCGACCTCAAGGCCGACCGGCTGTCCGGGAAGCTGCTCGTCAAGGCGGCCTACGCCGAGCCCGGTGCGCCGGGGGAGACCGGAGCAGAGCTGGCCGCCGAGCTGCGAGATCTGGCGGGCTGGCTCGGACTCGATGACGTCGTGGTCGACGAGCGGGGGGACCTGTCCGGGGCGCTGCGTGCCGAGCTGACCGGAGCAGCAGCCATCGGTTGGTGAGTGGCGCGCATCAGCGGCCGCGGATGGTCGCCTCGTCTCGGGCGAGCTCCTCGACCAGGCCGGCCGCGGTGGAGGTCCCGTCGAGTCGTCGGATCTCCGCGCCCAGGCCGGCAGCGGCCCGTCGGTGCGGACCGTCGGCGAGCAGCCGCGTGATCACGCGCCGCAGCTGCGCGGGCTTCGCCTTCTTGGCGACGAGCTCCCCGGCGCCGGCTGTCGTGACCGCGGCCCCGACCATCGGCTGGTCCAGAAGCGGATGCATCGGCATCACCACCAGTGGGAGGTCGTGCGCCAGGGCGCGCATCGTCGTGGCGTGGCCACCGTGGCCCACCACCAACGAGACCTGAGGCATCAGCTCGTCGTGGGGGACGTAGCGATGGACCTCGTGGTTGGGGGCCGACTTCAGGGAGGCTGGGTCGATGGCGGGACCGGTGGTGACCACCACACGCGCCTCGAGGTCGGCGGTGGCGTCCAGGATCCGCTGGAGCGCGGCGGGCATCCCGGGGAACATGCAGGTGCTGAGACTGACCAGGACCGCCGGCTCGTGGGAGTCGAGGTCGTGGGGCGCCGGGGGATCGATGGTCGGGCCGGTGAACCGCAGGTTGGCCGGGAGCGGACCGTCGCCGGCGGGATCGAGCGAGGGCAGCGTCGCCGCCAGGCTCAGGGCCGCGGAGTCCCAGCACCCGACCGGATCCAGGCGGCGCAGCCGCCCCGCGATGCCCACGGGTCCGTGGAGCCAGTTGCGACGCAGGTAGGCGTCGAAGAGGTGCTCGAGCGAGACGTAGGTCTGCCCGGCGTCCGCACAGGCCCGCAGCACGGGCAGCAGCAGGCAGTCGACGACCACCAGGTCGGCCGGCTCGGCGTCCAGCTCCGCGAGGACGGCGCGGCCCAGCTGGCGGTCGACGAACATCGACACCAGGCGGAAGGCCGAGTTGGCGTCCGCGGAGCGATGAGGCCGCACCCCGTCGTACGCCGAGAAGGCGAAGCCGGCACCGGTGAGCTGCTCGCGCTGGCTCTCGTGCCCGAGGAACCGGATGGTGTGGCCGCGCCGCCGCAGCTCGGACGCGATCGCCACCGCCGGGGGCACGTTCCCGCCACCGTCCCAGGTGGCGAAGAGAATCGTCGACATCGAGCTCATTCCTCTCGTGCGGTCCCGAGAGAGGCGAGGACGGTCCTCACCAGCGTTTCCAGGCGTTCCTGGGTCCTGGACCGGCTGAGCCCACGGTCCAGGCGCAGCAGCTTCCAGGCGTAGACGTCGGTGGCCACGACCAGGAGGTCCAGCAGCTCCTCGCGGGCACCTCGGCCGGCGGGGAGGAACGGCTGGAAGACCTCCGCCACCCAGGTGCGGTGCAGCGCCTTGCCGTTGCTGGTGATCCGAGCCACCTGTTCCTCGCTCTGCTCCTGGGCCAGCAGGAGCAGCACCGACGAGCCGCGCTTCTCGTAGTGGTCCATCAGGATGCGCACCGCCTCGGTCACGTCACCCACCGGGGCGCGCCGTTCCTCGACCACCGAGGAGGCGCCCTGGTGGGCGGCGGCATCGATCAGTCCCGCGCGGCTGCCGAAGTGGCGCAGCAGGGTCTGCACGCTGACGCCGGCGCGAGCCGCGATGTCGTCGAGCCCGATCTGGGCGATCAGCCGCTCCTGGCTGAGCTCCACCGCAGCGTCGAGGATCGCCGAGCGGGTGGCCTCGACCGCCTCCGCCCGCGCGGTCATCGTGTAGCTGCGTCGTGAGTTCATGACAATCGCAGTTAACGCCGATATGTATTTGAAGTCAATGGGTTGTCACGCGAAAATGCCGGACGAGTCACGCCCGGTCAGCTCCTGGAGTGGCACGATGACGCGATGAGCACGTCGGTCAACCACCCGCTCTTCGCCAGGCTCTACACCCGGCTGATCGCGCCGTCGCTGGCGCGCGAGGGTGGGGACGACCTGAGACGACGCGTGCTGTCCGGCCTGGTGGGCACCGTGGTGGAGGTCGGTGCCGGGGACGGGGCCAACTTCGCCCACTACCCGGACACGGTCAGCCGCGTCGTCGCCGTGGAACCCGAGCCGTACCTGCGGGAGCACGCGGCCGCCCGCGCCGACGAACGGGTCGTGCTCCGCGACAACGTCGCAGCCGACCTCCCGGTGGGCGACGGAGAGGCCGACGCCGTGGTCTTCAGCCTGGTCCTCTGCTCGGTCGACGACCAGGCGGCCGCACTCGCCGAGGCTCGGCGCGTGCTGCGGCCCGGTGGAGAGCTGCGCTTCTTCGAGCACGTCGAAGCGCGCCGAGCCGGGGTTCGTCCGCCGCCTGCAGGGCGCGCTCGACGCGACGGTGTGGCCCCGGCTGTGCGGCGGCTGCCACCTCGGGCGGGACACGGCCGGCGCCATCGAGCGGGCCGGCTTCCCGATCACCGAGATCGACCGGTTCAGCTTCCCCGACGGCGCACGGGGTCCGTCGTCCTCGGTGATCCTGGGCCGCGCCGTACGGCCCTGAGCCGGATCTGCCCGTCCGAAACTCTCGTGCGGGCCCGACCGTTACGATGGTCGACGGGTTCTGGCACACGCCGACCCCGACCGGCAACAACGTCTCCAACCGTCTCCACCCCAGGGAGTAGCCCGCGTGTCGCTCATCGACAAGGTCCTGCGCATCGGCGAGGGCAAGATCCTGCGCCAGCTCGAAGCGATCACCAAGGCGGTCAACGCCATCGAGGACGATTTCGTCGCCATGTCCGACGAAGAGCTGCAGGGAATGACGGTCGAGTTCAAGCAGCGCCTCGCCGACGGGGAGGACCTCGACTCGATCATGGCCGAGGCGTTCGCCACCGTGCGCGAGGCGGCCAAGCGGGTGCTCGGCCAGCGACACTTCGACGTCCAGATCATGGGCGGTGCCGCCCTGCACCTCGGCAACATCGCGGAGATGAAGACCGGTGAGGGCAAGACCCTCGTCTCCACGCTGCCGGCCTACCTCAACGGGCTGACCGGCAAGGGCGTCCACGTCGTGACGGTCAACGACTACCTGGCCAAGTACCACGCCGAGTGGATGGGCCGGGTGCACCAGTTCCTCGGGCTCAGTGTCGGAGTGATCACCCCGGACATGCGCCCCGACGAGCGCCGGGTGGCCTACGCGGCCGACATCACGTACGCGACCAACAACGAGCTCGGCTTCGACTACCTGCGCGACAACATGGCGACCTCGCTCGAGGACTGCGTGCAGCGCAAGCCGTACTTCGCCGTCGTCGACGAGGTGGACTCGATCCTGATCGACGAGGCCCGCACCCCGTTGATCATCTCGGGTCCCACGCAGGACGAGGTCGCCTGGTACGCCGAGTTCGCCAAGGTCGCCCGCCAGCTCGTCAAGGACACCGACTACGAGACGGACGAGAAGAAGCGCACCATCTCGATCCTGGAGCCCGGCATCACCAAGGTGGAGGACTACCTCGGCATCGAGAACCTCTACGAGTCCGCGAACACCCCGCTGATCTCGTTCCTGAACAACTCGATCAAGGCCAAGGAGCTGTTCCGCAACGACAAGGAGTACGTCGTCCTCGACGACGAGGTGCTCATCGTCGACGAGCACACGGGCCGCATCCTGTCCGGGCGCCGCTACAACGACGGGCTGCACCAGGCGATCGAGGCCAAGGAAGGCGTCACCGTCCGCGAGGAGTACCAGACCCTCGCCACGATCACCCTGCAGAACTACTTCCGCCTCTACGAGAAGCTCTCCGGCATGACCGGTACGGCCATGACCGAGGCCTCGGAGTTCGACAAGATCTACAAGCTCGGCGTGGTGCCCATCCCCACCAACAAGCCGATGGCCCGCCTCGACCAGAGGGACCTCGTCTACCGCACCGAAGAGGCGAAGTTCAACGCCGTCGTCGACGACATCGCCGAGCGCCACAAGAAGGGCCAGCCCGTGCTGGTCGGCACGACGTCGGTGGAGAAGTCGGAGCTGCTCTCGGGCCTGCTGAAGAAGCGCGGCGTCCCGCACTCCGTCCTGAACGCCAAGCAGCACGCCGACGAGGCCAAGGTGGTCGCGCTCGCCGGGCACAAGGGCGTCGTCACGGTGGCCACCAACATGGCCGGACGAGGCACCGACATCATGCTCGGCGGCTCGACCGAGTTCCTCGCCGACCAGGAGCTGCGCAACCGCGGGCTGGACCCGCTCGAGAACGCCGAGGAGTACAACGCGGCCTGGCCCGAGACCCTCGAGCGGATCACCGAGCAGGTCAAGGCCGAGCACGACGAGGTCTCCGAGGCCGGCGGTCTCTACGTCCTCGGCACCGAGCGGCACGAGTCGCGGCGCATCGACAACCAGCTGCGCGGTCGTTCCGGCCGTCAGGGCGACCCGGGGGAGTCCCGGTTCTACCTGTCGCTGGGCGACGACCTGATGCGGCTGTTCAAGTCCGACTGGGTGGAGCGGGTGCTGCTCGCGCTCAAGGTGCCCGACGACCAGCCGATCGAGAACAAGTCGGTGACCAAGTCCATCGCGTCGGCCCAGAGCCAGGTCGAGGCGCTCAACTTCGAGTCCCGCAAGAACGTCCTCAAGTACGACGACGTGATGAGCCGGCAGCGCGAGGTGATCTACGGCGAGCGTCGTGAGGTGCTGGAGGGTGCCGACCTGCACGACCAGGTGCGCACGATGATCGACGAGTTCGTCACCACCTACGTGACCGCTGCCACCGATGGCTTCCCGGAGGAGTGGGACCTCGAGGCGCTGTGGACCGCGTTGAAGACGGTCTACCCGATCGGGCTGCGCCACCAGGACCTCGAGCGTGAGGCCGGTGGCCGCGACGGCCTCGACCGCGAGACGCTGATCGACGACCTGAAGGCCGACGCCCACAAGGCCTACGACAACCGGGAGGCCGAGGTCGGCGTCGAGGTCATGCGCGAGCTCGAGCGACAGGTGCTGCTCTCGGTGCTCGACCGCAAGTGGCGCGAGCACCTCTACGAGATGGACTACCTGCGAGAGGGCATCGGCCTGCGCGCCTACTCCCAGCGCGACCCGCTCGTGGAGTACCAGCGCGAGGGCTTCGACATGTTCAACGCGATGAAGGAAGGCATCCGCGAGGAGACCGTCGGCTTCCTGTTCAACCTCGAGGTCGAGGTCGAGGACGAGGACGACACCTCCACGCAGGACGAGGTCGAGGCACGCGAGGCCCTCGAGTCGCTCGAGGCGGCCTTTGCCGCGGACTCGGCCCACGCGTGAGGACCAGCGCAGCGCTCCGCACGCCGACATCCAGGACGACGTGCCTGATCACGTCCACGACCACGGATCGGCCCACGCCCCGCACATCTTCGCCAAGGGACTGCAGGCGCCCAAGGCGCCGCAGAACCTCACCTACTCCGCGCCGAGCGAGGATGGCGAGGCCGAGATCAAGGGCGGGACCGTCACGAACGCCGACGACCCCTACGCCGGCGCGAGCCGCAACGCGGAATGCCCCTGCGGCTCGGGCAAGAAGTACAAGAAGTGCCATGGCGCGCCGGGTGGACCCACCGACCTCACCGCGCGTCCGGCCGGCTGAGGCAGGAGCCCCGAGAGGCGTGTTCGTCAGCTGCTCGTGCGGTCGTCGTCACTGGGGTCACCGGGGGGCCGCGGGCCTGCTGCTGACCGACCCTGCGCGGACGGGCGTGGTGCTCCAGCTCCGTTCCGCGCGCGTGCACCACGGCGGCACCTGGGCGCTGATGGGCGGCGCCATCGAGCGCGGCGAGGACCCCGCCTCGGCGGCGCTGCGCGAGGCGCACGAGGAGGCTCGGGTCGATGCGTCCACGGTCACCGTCAAGAGGACGATCGCCGGGACGAGCCACCCCGAGTGGTCCTACACCTACGTGCTGGCCGAAGCGGTGCGACCCGAGGAGCCGATGCTTCCGGGCGGCTCGACCTGGGAGGCCGAGCGCACGTTGTGGGTCGATCTCGAGGCGGTCCCGGACCTCGTCCTGCACGCCTCGCTGGAAGAGGACTGGCCGCGGCTGCGCGAGGTCCTGACCGGCAGCCAGGCGTCCCGATCGGACTCAGCCGAACTGGAGCGCGGTGCAGCACCACTGCCCGTCGAGCAGGTCGATCCGCGCGGCGATGGCGCGTGAGCGTTCACCCTGACGGACGTGCACGCTGATCTCTGCCGCGACGGGCGACGGGTAGAACAGGTGCACGCTGCGCACCTGGCTGCGCAGCCGTCGGACCCGGCGGTCGCCGGGCGTGGTGCGCGCGAGCAACGCCGACCGGCGCTGGAGGTCTGCGTAGACCGCCTCGCTCGTCCATCTCAGGAGCTGGCTCGGACCGCGGTCCCCACCGACGACCTCGACCACGGCGCTGGCGAACCGGTGCGCGAAGGCCTCCAGGTGCGCCCGGTCGCCGGGTAGCACCCGGAGGTCGGGTGACCGGGTCGACCGCACCGCACCTCGGAAGTCGAGAGCCAGCGTTCCTTGCAGGCTGGCGACGGGCACGGGGACCGGCGCGGGCCGGTGCAGCTGGACGGTCATGGAGTCTCCTCGGGTCGTGGTTGCGGGTCGGAGCGGGGGAGGACGAGCTGCTGGCCGGGTCTGACCAGGTCCGGGTCGTCGCCGATGACGCCCCGGTTGCGTCGGTAGGTCGCGTCGGCCAGGGCAGCGACCTGGGCCGGTGACGCCCCGGCCGGCAGCCGCGACCGGGCCAGGTTCCACAGGCAGTCACCGGCGCGGACCTCGATCCGGCGCGTCGGGTGTGGTGCGTCCCGGCTGACCGTCCGCGCGGGCACGGGCAGCCCGAGATCAGGTGGAGGGCCGGCGGGCTCCCGAGACGAACCGGTCGCGATCGCTGGTCCGGGTGAGACCGCGAGGGCGACTCCGAGCCCGCCGAGCAGGAGGCGGCGTACGGCACGGGGACAGCCGACCCACGTCGTGGCCGGCAACCGTCCCCGGCTGGCCGCCTCGACCAGCGCGGCCACGCCGATGGCCGTGACCCAGGCCGCGCACCCGAGCAGGAGCCACTCGGCGAGAGTCACGAGCAGGTCGTCGAACGTCGTGCCTGGGGGTCGACCGTTCCCGAACATGTCGAATGCCTTCGTTTGCTTGTGTTTGCATCAGACAACGTTCAAGATGGTCGGGTGTCAACCGTTTGTCCACAGATGGTTTGCCCGGACCCCGCTCCGGGCATGGTCGTCGGCATGGGCTGGGAAGAGTCGATGTTCGCCGTGTTCGAGGACCTCGAGCAGCAGGCCGAGGGCCTGCAGCTCGTCGAGCGCGACGCCGAGGTCGCGGACCTGACCGTGGCCGAGTACTCCAGGATCAGCCTGGCCGCGCGCCTGCACGCGTCGTTGGGACTCGACCTGCGGGTGCGTCTGGTGGGCGGTCACGTGATCGCCGGCCGGCTCTCCCGGGTGGGCGACGGCTGGTTGCTGCTGGTCGACAGGTCGGCCGAGTGGATCGTGCGCACCGAGGGGGTGCTCTCCGTGGCCGGTCTCTCCGCGCGTGCCGACAACGAGGACACCTGGCCGGTGATCGACCGCCTCACGTTGCGGGCGGTGCTACGCCAGATCGCGAGCGCGGGTGACGCCTGCCTGGTCCATTTCGCCGACGACCAGCAGGTGGAGGGCCGGGTCGGCCGCGTCGGCCGGGACTTCTTCGAGCTCGCTGTCGGGGAGGGGGCCGGTCGGGCTGTCCAGGTCGTGCCGCTGACCTCGGTGACCGCGTTCCAGGAGCGCCCCCGGTGAGGTCGGGGGAGAGCTCCGCACCCGGGGTCTCACTCGGGCGGAGGGGAGCCTTCGACGAACGGATGGTCGCGCACGAACTGCTCCGTGTCGGCGTAGGCCCGCTGGATGTAGGCCTCCAGCTCCGAGGCCTCCACGCGCCACTGCCCCCGGCCGCCGATCTTGATGCCCTTCAGCTCCTCGCGCCGCACGATGGCATAGGCCTGGGCCGCAGAGATGTTCAGGATCTCCGCGACGTCGGCCAGCTGCAGGAACCTCGGCGTTGCGTTCACGAGCGCCACTCTGCCACCGGATGGCGCAGGTTGCGAACGTTTGACACGCCTTGCCTGTGGACGGACTGAGAGGACCAGCCACCCATGACCACGAGCGCCCCTCCGCGGCCCGAGACCACCGTGACGCGCGCCAGCCGGAGCCGACCACCGGGCTGGCGCAACCCACGGCTGATCATCGGGCTCGCGCTGGTGGCCGGCTCGGTGCTGCTCGGAGCGCGGCTGCTCGCCGCCGCTGACGACACGGTCGGCGTCTGGGCGCTCACCCGGGACCTGCCCGCAGGCGCGGCACTGGACAAGGGTGACCTCGAGCGACGTCAGGTCCGCTTTCCCGACGCGGACACCGCGAACGGCTACCTGGGAGTCGTCGACGACGTCCCGAAGGGCGCCACCCTGAACCGTCCCGTGTCCGGTGGCGAGCTGTTGCCACGCTCCGCGTTCGCCGCCGGCAAGGAGGCCGACCTGGTGGAGCTGCCGCTCAGCGTGGTGAGCGACGACCTGCCGGCCACCGTCCGACAAGGCTCGGTGGTCGACGTGTGGGTCGCTCCCAAGGTCTCCGAGGTCAGCGGCGCCGAGGCCAAGGCGGTCCGGGTGCTGACCGACGTCGTCGTGGTCGCGGTCCCGCGTACGACGGACAGCCTCGCCCCGCAGTCCACCCGCCAGGTGATCGTCGGGGTCCCCGCCGACCGCGCCCAGGACGTCGGTACGGCGCTCGGGGGGATCTCCGACGGCAGGGTCGTCGTGGCCAGGAAGGGCTGACCCGATGACGAGCCGGGTGGCGGTCCTGCTCGCCGCGGGCGGCGAGACCTGGGAAGCCGCAGCGCTGCGCCTGCTGGAGAACGGCCAGATGGTCGTGATCAAGCGGTGCGTCGACGTGCACGACCTGATCGCCAGCGCAGGCACCGGGCAGGCCGACGTC
Source organism: uncultured Actinomycetota bacterium (assembly GCA_963842565.1). Classification (GTDB taxonomy): domain Bacteria; phylum Actinomycetota; class Actinomycetes; order Propionibacteriales; family Nocardioidaceae; genus Marmoricola. The sequence continues at coordinate 155,451 of CAWJGX010000011.1, forward strand.
GCCGTGGTGGCCGGCGAGCTCGGCGGTCTCGATGCCGACGCGGTGATGCGCCTGCTCCGTCATGACGTCCGGTGCGTCGCCGTGGGCGGGTCCGCACCAGCCCTCGACCGGATCGGCGTGCTGGAGCTCGTGCCGCTCGACGAGATCGGCAGGCTGCCCGAAGCCGTCTCGTCCGCCGGCACCCGTGACCTGGTGCTGGATCCCGAGCCGGACGACCCGCCGGTCCCCGACGTCCACGGGGCGCCCGGCCGGATCATCGCCGTCCACGGACCGGCCGGCGCACCGGGACGCACCACGGTGGCGATCGGGCTCGCCGCGGTCCACGCCCGTCGCGGCAGCCGGGCCGTGCTCGTCGACGCCGACCCTTTCGGAGGCGCGGTGGCCCAGCACCTGGGCGTCCTCGACGAGGTCTCCGGGCTGCTCGCGGCCGCGCGCCTGGTCAACGTCGGCTCCCTCGACGCGGCCTCCTTCGCCCGCTGCCGCAGGGTCGTGGACGACGACTTCGAGGTGCTCACCGGCCTGCCGCGGCCCGACCGCTGGGTCGAGGCGCGTCCGGGAGTGCTCGAGGCGGTGCTCGAGCGCGCGGCCGAGGTCGGTGACGTCGTCGTCGACACCGGGTTCAGCCTCGAGGACGACGCCGACGTGGGTCGGAACCTCTCCCGCAACCAGCTCACCCTCGACGCCGTCGGAGCGGCGGACCACGTCGTCGTCGTCGGCTCTGCCGAACCGACAGGACTGGCCCGGCTGGCGCGCAGCCTGGTCGAGGTCCGCGACACCACCCGGGCACCGGTGGCGGTGGTGGTCAACCGGATGCGGGACTCCCTGGGGTGGAGTCGCCGGGACATCGTCGGGATGGTCGAGGGCTACATCCGTCCCACCGGCGTGCACTTCCTGCCCGAGGACCGCGTCGACCACCGACAAGGCGCTGGTCACGGGCAGGTCGGTCGTCGAGCTCGGCGACTCCGCGCTGCGGCGCGGGCTGGTCGAGGTCCACGACGCGGTCCTCGGTGCGCGCTCGGCTCAGAAGCCACCCATCAGCAGGTAGAGCCCGGTGGCCGTGTAGGCGACCATCACGATGAGCATCCCGATCTGGCCGGTCACGTGGTGGCGCGGGGGCAGCAGCGAGATCGCGCGGTCATGGGCAGCGATCACAGCGACGATGTGTCCGGTCACGACGGCCAGGACCTGGATGACCGCGAGCAGCGACGGGTGGAAGGAGAGCCAGTAGTTCACCGAGAGGTTGGCGGTGCCGAGCAGGTTGTCGCCCCGCACCATCGGGTCGCTGAGCTGGATCAGGGTGCTCTGGCCCTGCTCGATCAGGTAGCTCAGGTAGTGCGCGGTGATGTACCCGACGATGATCGGGATCACCGAGTGAGCCAGCAGCGCCGGCAGCGCCGAGCGGCGTACGGCGCGGGGGCCGGTGGTCTCCACGCCCGTCGACATCGCGGCAGCGGTGAAGGAGCCGCCGACCACGGAACAGAACACCAGCAGCGCGACGGAGTTGGTGACGATCGGGTCGAGGCCCACGTCCTGCACGAACCGCAGCCAGGGCAGCGTGTCCTTGTAGCTGTCGAAGGCCGTGGAGCCGAAGAGCACGGACACGACGGCGAGCAGCCCCGCCCGCGGGGTGACGGTGGCGAGGTTCGCCAGCGGGCTGCGTACGACGAGCCGGGTGCCGTCGCTGGCCCAGAAGGAGAGCTTCGCGACCAGGCTCGAGTAGACCTCGAACGGGTCCGCCCGCGCGAACCACACGTCGCCGAAGACCGCCGCCCCGACGAGCATCACGGCCAGGTAGATGGCGAGCCAGATCCGCACCGAGCCGAGGTAGGCGCTCTGCGGGTTGACCAGCTCCTGCCAGACGAAGCAGAACAACCCGGTCGCGGCCGGCCAGTACCCCAGCCGCTCGGGATAGCGCACCAGACCTGCAGCGGGGTCACCGCCCGTCAGCCTGGACAGCAGCAGGTTGATCGTGCGGACCGGGCTGACGGCGCGCACGACCGGACCCAGCAGCAGCGAGGCGGGCACCACGCCGACCCAGACGAGGACGTAGAAGGTGCCCAGCACCGGGTTGGTGACCAGGTCCGGGCCCCAGATCAGCGCCCAGACCAGGTAGCCGAAGAACAACAACCCGAGCGACCGGACTGCCCACTGGAAGCCCGCGCTGGCGACCAGGTCCGAGAGCCACGCCGGGGCCGGGCGGCCGGGCCGCACGTCCTGGTAGCGCGGCGTACGCCACGCCAGAGCCAGCACGCAGAAGGAGACGATGAGCGCCGCCGTGGCTCCGGCGATCGCGAGCCCGAGGGGGATCGGGAGGTCCTTGGCGCCGCCGAGCCCGTGGGCAGGGAACAGCCCCGGTGCAGGGCCGGCGGGGAGCACTCAGCGCACCTCGAGCTGGAGGATGAGCTTGTCCAGCGAGTGCGACTCGACCTCCACCACGCCGGGCTGGTCCAGCTTCAGCGTCTTCTCGGTCATCCCGGAGGAGTACTCGATCTCCTGCTCGGGAGAGCTGTGCACGTGGATCTCGCCGGGCTTGTCAGCCATGATGTGCAGCTTGACCGGCTCGCCGGCCTTGACCTCGACCTTCGCTCCCTCCGGATCGACCGTGTCGCCCTTGAAGGTGATGTCGATCGTCTGGGTGCCGCTGGAGTCCTTGGTCGTCTTGACGTCCTTCGACCCGTCCGAGCCGCAGCCGGTCAGCGCCAGCAGGGCGACGGTGAGGATCGAGCACAGGCGCACGGCGGGGGACATGGAACCTCCATCTGGTGGAACGGCGTCGGGCGGCCAGGACGGCTCTGTCAGAATCCCATGACGCCTGAAATCCCGGGCGGAGGGGGCCGCATCGTGCGCCACGACTAGTCTCTGGTCGGGTCCTCACCGACAGGTTCTCCAGAGAGGGGGCTGCGCGCCATGAACGAACGGTTGCGTGCCAGCGACCTCGCGCTGCTGGCCGAGGAGACGCCTCAGACGCCGATGCACAACGCCACGCTCGAGATCTTCGATCCGGGCGAGGCCGGGCTCGACTACGACGCGTTGCTCGCGCACATCGACGACCGGATCTCCTTCGTGCCGCGCTACCGCCAGCGCGTACGACGGGTGCCGGGCCGCCTCGCGAACCCCGTGTGGGTCGACGACGAGAACTTCGACCTCGCCTACCACGTCCGCCGTTCGGCGCTGCCCCGTCCTGGCTCGCTCGACCAGCTGCGGGAGCTCACGGCGCGGATCATGTCGCGACGGCTCGACCCCGACCGACCGCTGTGGGAGATCTACTTCGTCGAAGGGCTCCAGAACGGGCGGGTCGCGCTGCTCTCCAAGTCGCACCAGATCCTGGTCGACGGCATCTCCACGGTCGACCTCGGACAGGTGCTCCTCGACGTCGACCACGACCCTCGCCAGCTCGTGCACGAGGGCTGGGTCCCCCAGGACGAGCCCACCCCGGGACGGCTGGCGCTGAGCGCGGTCGCGGAGTCGGTCCGCCACCCGCTGGTGGCGGTGACGACGGCGCGCAGCAACGCCGACTCGGTGGGCAGGACGCTCAGCAGCGGGGCGGCCCGCCTGGGCACCCTGGCCGGTGCGCTCTCCAACCGGCGGCCCGGGCCCGAGTCGCCGTTCAACATCGAGCCCTCGGCACAGCGACGGGTGGTGTGCGTGCGCACCTCCCTCAAGGACTACCGCAAGGTGCGACGGGTGCACGGTGGCACCGTCAACGACGTCATCCTGGCCACGCTGTCGGGTGCCATCCGGGCGTGGCTGATGACGCGTGCCGAGTCCGTCGGCGCCGGCCGCAGGCTGCGTGCGTTGGTGCCGATGAGCGTGATCGACGAGGAGCTCGAGCCGACGTCCCTCGGCTCGCAGGTGGTGGGGCACCTCGTCGACCTGCCGATCGGCGAGGGCTCGCCCGTCGTACGTCTGCACCAGGTGTCCTACGCACTGCGGGCCCACAGCGAGACCGGCCGCGCCGTGGCGGCCGACCGGATCGCGGGCGTGGCCGGCTTCGCGCCCACCACGTTCCACTCGCTCGGTTCGCGGGTCGCGTTCAAGGAGGCTCACGGCAACGTCAACCTGGTGGTCACCAACGTCCCGGGACCGCAGTTCCCGATGTACCTCGCCGGGGCGGAGATGGTCGAGACCTACCCGGTGCCACCGTTGTTCCCCGGCTTCTCGCTCTCCGTCGGGGTGACCTCCTACGACGGGGCGGTCTACTACGGCATCAACGCCGACCGCGACGCCCTGCCGGACATCGAGGTGCTCGGCCAGTGTGTCCGCGAGGCACTCGACGAGCTGGTCGACAGCGCCAGCGACACCAGGTTGCGAGCCCCGCGGGGACGCAAGAAGCCGGAGAAGCCGCTGTGACCTGCCGGGTCTACCTGCCGGCCACGCTGGGCCTGCTGGGTGAGTGGGCCGCGGCAGCCCTGGCTCCGGCAGGCGCCGACCGGTTCGTCGCCGACGACGACTCCGAGGAGTCCGAGTACGACGCCCTGGTGGCCGCCGCGGACGCCTCGGCCGCGCTGGTCGGCTCCCGGGGGCGGCGCGTGGTGCTGGTGGCCGACCTTCCGGACGCCGACGCGGAGGTGCCCTGGCGCCTGGTCGCCGCCGTGCACGCGGACCCGGTCGAGGTCGACACCTCGGCACCGGACGAGCTGGACGTGCCCGCCTGGTTCGCCGTGCAGGAAGTCCCCGAGCTGCTGGTCTAGATCCTGACCCGGTGCGTGTCCGCTGGAGGAACTGGTCCGGACTTTGCGCGTTCGACGGCGTTCCGCCTGCCAGACCTAGACTCCGCTCGATCACGACTCGGGGGAACCACATGCATCGACACCTGGCCTGCGCTTGCAGCAGCGCTCACGCTGCTGCATCTCGCCGTGCCCGCAGGCGGCCGCGACGGCCTCGTCGCCGACCGCGCAGGCCAGCGCCTCGGCCGCAGCGCCGACGCCGGCCGCTGCCGACCAGTGACCCGGACGCCGAGGCAGCGCTGCGCCGGCTCGAGTGCCGCTGCCGACGACGCCCGTGCGGGTCCACCGGGACGACGAGGGTCGGATCGACTTCGTCAGCTCGACCGACGGCGACGGCATGCTGGCGGGCAGCACCCGCTCCCAGCACGTCCTTCTCCCAGCAGATCGCACGGTACGGCGAGGCCTTCGGCATCGACGGCACCACCTCGCAAGGCCGTGGTCGACCAGACGATCGGCTCGTCGACCGGCGGGACCGTGGTCCGCTCGGAGCAGACCGTCGACGGCGTGCCGGTGTTCGGTGGCGAGGTCGTGATGAGCCTCGACCACGACCAGGACGTCGTCTCGATCGACGCAGCCACCACCGCCGCCACCGAGGTGGACGACGCGAGGTCGTCAGCGAGGCCAGGGCCCGTCAGTACGGCGCTGGCGGTGGCCGCCAAGGCACACCGGGTCGCGATCGGGCACGCTGAGCGTCACGGAGCCGTGGCCGTCACCTCTACGACCCGGCGCTCGTGCACGTGACCGACCCGCGGGGCGCCCGACCGGTCTGGCAGTTCGAGGTCGCGCAACGGCTTCGACGTCCGCGAGACGGTGCTCGTCGGCACCGACCGCGGCGAGGTCGCCCTGCACTTCAACGACGCACCGGGGATCAACCGGCTCGTGTGTGACAACGCCGACGTCGCCTCCGTGGCGGCGACAGGACGTCCCGCGCTGCACGACCGGCGTCGACCGCAGGGAGGGTGGTGCTGCCTCACCGGTCGCCGAGGTCAACGCCGCCTACGACAACCTGGGTGTCGACCTCCGACGTCTACGCCGATCTCGACGGGATCGACCTCACCGAGACAGATCGGCAGCCCCGGTCACGGGCCAGAAGCGGCTGATGGCCACGGTGCGCTGGTGCTTCGCGACGACGTCCAGTGCCCGTACGCCGAACGCGTTCTGGGACGGCACCCAGATGGTGTTCGGCACCGGCTACGCCACTGCGGACGACGTCGTCGGTCACGAGCTCACCCACGGCTACGTGGAGCGCAAGACCGCAGGCCTGTTCGCCCTGAACCAGAGCGGGGCGCTGGACGAGTCCCTGGCCGACACCATCGGCGAGATCGTCGACCACCGCAACCCCGCGTCGACCGAGAACGACGACGACTGGGTGGTGGGCGAGGACCTGCCCGGTGCCGGGACCTCCCGGAGCATGCAGGACCCGACGCTGCAACGACTTCCCGGACCGGATGACGCAGCGCGAACTTCGTGACCTCGGACTTCAGAGCGACGGCTCGGACGGCGTGCACGACGAACGGCGGCGTCGGCAACAAGACCGCCTACCTGATCTCGCAGGGCGGCACCTTCAACGGCCAGACCGATCACCGGCATCGACGCCGGCGACCCCGGCCTGTCCAAGACCGGCAGCTCTACCTCGAGGTGATCAAGCGGCTCACCTCCGGCGCCCAGTACGCCGACCTCGGCCGTGTTCTCGCCACGACCTGCGACCAGCTCGCCCTGGGCACGACCCGGATCCGGTGCCCGACCTCGACTTCGAGCCTTCCGACTGCGACGCGGTCCGCGCCGCCGTGGCGGCGACCGAGCTCGCGTCGCCTCCGACCGACCCGAACGCCGCCTACGCCGAGGCTCCGCGGACCTGTGCTCCGGGAGCACGGCTGGTGCCGCTCAAGCGGGACGACGACGCGAAGGCGGCTTCGACGACTTCGCCTTCAAGCCGGACAAGCTGTGGCAGCGCACCGCGGTCGACGACACCCCCGAGGACCCGACCGACCCACCCGAAGTACGCCCGCTCGGGCCTGAGCTCATGGTTCGCCTTCGACCCCGACCCGGAGATCGATGAGGTCTCCTCGAGCTCGATGGCGAGTGGCTCGTTCGTGGTGCCCCGTTCGCAACCGACGTACCTGCACTTCAACCATGCCTACGTCTTCGAATACTTCTCCGAGTCGCCTGGCGGCAAGCCAGGTCGTCTACCTCGACGGCGGCGAGGTGCTGGTGCAGACCCTGAAGGCCGGCCGGTGGACGACGCGATCGGTCACCTACGTGCAACGGTCCGAAGCAGACCATGGAGGACACCGGCACGAAGATCTTCGGCGGAGACAGCCACGGCTACGGCTCGACTCGGGTCAACCTGAGCTCGCTGGGCGGCCAGACGGCGCGGGTCGTCTTCCGGGTCAGCGGTGACGAGGACTACTCCTACATCGGCTGGTGGGTGGACGACATCCGGCTGTTCACCTGCCCGAACGAGGTCGCCTCGGTGCCGCTGACCACGGTGGCAGCAGGTACGACGTCGGCCAAGGTCTCCTGGCAGCCGCCGACCTACGTCGGCCCGAGCAGTCCGGTGATGGCCTACCGGGTGACCCGGTCCACCGGCCAGGTGGCGACCTTCCCGAAGACCACTCGGTCCACCACGCTCACCGGCCTGAACCCGGCCAGGGCACTGACCGTCTCGGTCGTTGCCGTCAACGAGGCCGCCCAGGCCGGGGCACCGGCGACGGTCCGGATCGACCCCACCACCACCGCGATCTCGTCGGCCGCCAGGGTGGCGAGGAACGCCGTCTTCCCGATCACCACCAAGGTGACCCTGCGAGGTGCCAGGACGACGGTGGCCGGCATGCCGGTCACGCTGCAGCGACGGTCGGCAGGGTCGACCGCGTGGAGCAGCGTGAGCAGTCGGACCACGACCTCGGCGGGCACCGCGACGTGGACGGTGAGGCAGAGCGGCACCACCGCCTACCGGGTGCTGTCCCGGGGTGTGGACGACGCGGTTCGGGTCGACCTCGACCACCCGCGGCGTCGACCGTTCGCTGAGAGGCCGTGCGGGTTGGTTCGGGGCGTTGTTGTCTGACAGCATCGCGAACATGGACGCGATCACCACACCACCTGCTCCGGTCAACGAACCGAACCTCGACTACGCCCCGGGCAGCGCCGAGCGCGTCTCGGTCGAGGCCGAGCTCGCGCACCTCGCGGCCGCCCCGCTCGACCTGACCGCCACGATCGGCGGGCGCAAGGTGATGGGTGGCGGTGCCGAGATCCCGGTGGTGCAGCCGCACGAGCACGCCAGCGTCCTCGGCGTGCTGAAGAACTCGACGAAGCGGGACGCGCAGGCCGCGGTGCGGGCAGCGAGTGACGCGGCGCCCGGGTGGCGGGCGATGTCCTTCGACGACCGCGCCAGCATCATCCTCAAGGCCGCCGACCTGCTGGCCGGTCCGTGGCGCGCTCGCCTCAACGCGGCGACGATGCTGGGTCAGTCGAAGACCGTCTGGCAGGCCGAGATCGACGCGGCCTGCGAGCTGATCGACTTCTGGCGGTTCAACGTGCACTACGCACGGCAGATCCTGGCCGACCAGCCGATCGCGAACAGCAAGGGCGTGTGGAACCGCACCGACCACCGGCCGCTGGAGGGGTTCGTCTACGCGATCACGCCGTTCAACTTCACCGCGATCGCCGGCAACCTGCCCACGGCGCCCGCGTTGATGGGCAACACGGTGATCTGGAAGCCCTCACCCACCCAGCAGCTCGCCGCTCACCTGACCATGGAGCTGCTCGAGGAGGCCGGGATGCCTCCCGGTGTCATCAACATGCTCCCCGGGGACGGGCTCGAGGTCTCCGACGTGGTGCTCAACCACCGCGACCTGGCCGGCATCCACTTCACCGGCTCGACGCCGACCTTCCAGAAGCTGTGGGGGGCGGTCGGCGCCAACCTGCCGTCGTACCGCTCCTACCCGCGCATCGTCGGTGAGACCGGGGGCAAGGACTTCATCGTCGCGCACCCCTCGGCCGACGTGGACGTGCTGCGCGTGGCGATGATCCGCGGCGCCTTCGAGTTCCAGGGACAGAAGTGCTCGGCCGCATCCCGTGCCTACGTGCCGAGGTCGGTCTGGAAGCGACTCAAGGACCAGCTCGTCGCGGAGACCGAGAACCTGACCATGGGCAACGTCACCGACCTGTCCAACTTCATGGGCGCCGTGATCGACGACCGCGCGTTCGCGAAGCACAAGAAGGCGATCACCCGCGCCAAGCGGTCGCAGAAGCTCGACATCGTCGCCGGCGGCCAGGTCGACGACTCGATCGGCTACTTCGTGCGGCCGACGATCGTGGAGTCCACCGACCCGACCGACGCGATGTTCAGTGACGAGTACTTCGGTCCCATCCTCGCCGTGCACGTGTACGACGACGCGCGGTTCGAGGCGGTGGTGGACCAGATGGAGTCGTTCGCGCCGTACGCCCTGACGGGTGCGGTGATCTCCCAGGACCGGGAGGCGGTCGCCTGGGCCAGCGAGCGGCTGCGCTTCGCCGCGGGCAACTTCTACGTCAACGACAAGCCCACGGGCGCCGTGGTCGGCCAGCAGCCGTTCGGCGGTGCCCGCGCCTCGGGCACCAACGACAAGGCCGGGGCGCCGGGCAACCTGACCCGCTGGACCTCGGCACGGTCGATCAAGGAGACCTTCGCCCCGCCGAAGGACCACCGCTACCCGCACATGGGCTGATCCTCGATGCTCGAGCTCGTCGAAAGTCTCCAGCACATGGGGCCGCTCCACCCGATGGAGCACGTGCTCATCTACGTGCTCGCGTTCGGTCCGTTCGTGCTGCTGGGCGTGACCATCTGGGTCAGCCGGCGCCGAAACCCGGACGACGTGGACGCCACCGACCTCTAGGGTCGGGGCGCATGAGCACCCAGCGCACCGACCCGCCGTACAGCGGGACCGAGGCCGAGATCACGATCGGCTTCCTCGACTACCACCGTGACACGTTGCGGGTGAAGACCGAGGGGCTCAGCGACGAGCAGCTGCGGCAGCGCCTGGACCCGTCGTCGATGACGCTCGGCGGGTTGATGAAGCACATGGCCTACGTCGAGGACTGGTGGTTCAACCAGGTCTACGCCGGCAACGCCGAGCCCGAGCCGTGGGCGTCGGCCGACTGGGAGGCCGACAACGACTGGGAGTGGCACTCCGCGGACCAGGACTCGGCCGAGCAGCTGCGGACGCTCCTCGACGAGAGCATCGCGGTCTCCGACAAGATCCTCGCCGCAGCCCTGGACACCGACGGCGGCCTGGACTCGCTGTCCCACCTGAGCAGCCGTCGCGACCCGTCACGGAAGTTCCAGCTCCGGTGGATCCTGGCCCACATGCTCGAGGAGTACGCCCGCCACAACGGCCACGCCGACCTCCTCCGCGAGTCCGTCGACGGGTCCGTGGGGGAGTGATGCCCCGAAGGGGCATTGCCGACCGGGTTGAACGCACCGGGGGAGCGAAGCGGAGGAGGGCGGCTCTGCCCTGTCGGCGCCCACAGGTGACCCGCCTGCTGAGATGCGGCCCCGCTTGTGCCGACTACGAACGACCGTGAGCCGCCCACCAGCCGAGGATCAGCGGGAGGCAGCCAGGTAGCGGACGCCGACCTCGTGCTCGGCGCGGAGGGCCTTGACGAGCAGGTCGGCGATCAGGCCCTCGATCTTGGCGCCGACGATCGGGATGTTGACCTTGACGGTGAGGTTGACCGTCTCGGTGGTGCCGTCGGGGTCCTCGGTCAGCAGGGCGGTGCCGGTCATCTCGCCCGGCTTGCCGGGGATGGTGATGTGCAGGTTGCCCTTCTCGGGCGCGGTCCAGTCCTCCCTGTGGACGATGTTGATCTCGTCGCCGACGAACTTCTTGGCGAAGGAGGGGATCCCGCGCGCAGCCTGGATCTGGTCGACCACGACGGTCATGCCCCGGCCGGAGGTCTTGATCTGCACGGTGTGGCGGGAGACGTGCTGGTACTCGCAGACCTGCTCGCGGAAGGCCGGGTCGGCCAGCATCGCGTTGACCTGCTGGATCGTGGCACCGTCGTACCGGAGCTCCTCGGTGACCTTCTTCATCGCCGACCCGCCAGCCACGCCGTACCGGCGCCGTGCTCCTTGTCCATGCCCTGCGCGACCAGTTCGGCCATCACCTTCTCGAGCTTGCCACCGATCAGCGGCACCTTGACCTTGACCTCGACGTCGAGGGTCTCGGTCGTGCGGCCGCCGGACTCGGCGAGCGCGAGCGTCCCCGAGATCGAGGTGGGCTTGCCGGGAGTCTCGATCGAGATGGTGCCACCGGCCGGGGAGCTCCACTCCTCGGTCTGCACCGCGCGGGTGGTCTCGCCGGCGAACTTCTTCGCGAAGCCGGGCACCCCCTCGGTGGGCTGCACCTGGTCGATGAGGACGCTGATCCCCTCGCCGGCCGGTGTGATCGTGACGTCCGCGGAGATGACGCCCATGGCGTCGGCGGAGGCCTGGCGGAAGGCCGGGTCGGACAGCATCGCGAAGACGTCGGCCAGGGGCGCGTCGTAGGAGATCTCGTGTCGCAGCTTCATGGTGGGCATCATGCTGCATCCGCATCGGTCCCCACAGGCGGACCCCCACATAGGTTGGGGCCATGAGTGACGAGAACTTCGTGTCCTTCGGCGAGGAGGGGGCGCTGCTCACCTACGGCAGCTACCTCCGCCTGCCCCAGCTGCTCGACAGCCAACACCTCGAGTCCGACCCGCCCGCCCACGACGAGCTGCTGTTCATCACGATCCACCAGGTCTACGAGCTGTGGTTCCAGCAGCTGCTGCACGAGGCGGACACCGTCCGCGAGGCCTTGATCTCGACCCAGGCGGACAGCGGTGGACGCGACCTGTGGTTCGCCCGACACCTGCTCTCCCGGATGCACGTCATCGAGCGGGTGCTGGTCCAGCAGATCGACGTGCTGGAGACGATGACGCCGCAGGACTTTCTCGAGTTTCGCCAACGGCTCGCTCCCGCGAGCGGGTTCCAGTCGGTGCAGTTCAGGGAGCTCGAGTTCCTGTCCGGCGCCAAGGACGCGGGATACGTCGACCGCTTCCGCGGACTGACCCAGGAGGAGCGCGACCGACTGGCGCGGCGACTGGCCGAGCCCAGCCTCTGGGACGGCTTCGTGCACGTGCTCGGAGAGGCCGGGCTCGACACCTCCAGTGACGAGGCGATCACCACCTCGCTGCGGACCGTGGCCCGCAACCGTTCGTCGTACGCCGATCTCTGGGGGCTCGCCGAGGCGCTGCTGCAGCACGACGAGCTGGCGGCCGCTTGGCGGGCACGACATGTCGTGATGGTGGAGCGGATGATCGGCTCGAAGACCGGCACGGGGGGCTCGACGGGCTCGACGTACCTGCGCAGCCGGCTGCAGATGAAGTACTACCCGCTGTTGTGGGACCTCCGCTCGGCCCTCTGAGCATCGGGAGTCGCGTGACTGTTCTCGAATTCGAGACCACTTGGTCACCCGAGGTCGTTGTCGCCGACCTTCTCCGGGCATAACGTCGAAAACGTGACGGCGCTGGAAAAGAGCAAGTCAGAACTCCTCACCAAGCTGTGCAGCTTCGCGGACTCGAAGGGCTCCTCGGCCCCGGAGGGTGTCGACCTGCCGGGCATGCTGAAGGGGTTCTACCGGCACGTCGCACCCGAGGACCTCCTCGAGCGGGATGCGGCCGACCTCTACGGCGCCGTGATGGCCCAGTTCCGGCTCGCCGCCGACCGGCCCCAGGGCAAGGCCAACGTGCGGGTGTTCACCCCCAGCGTCTCGGTCAACGGCTGGTCGGCTGGCGGACACACGGTCGTGGAGGTGGTCACCGACGACATGCCGTTCCTGGTCGACTCGGTCTCGATGGCGCTCTCGGAGAGCGAGCACGATCTCCACCTGGTGATCCACCCACAGTTCGTCGTACGGCGCGACGTCGGCGGCCAGCTGCACGAGATCCTCGACGACCAGGCGGACACGGACGCGCACGACGTGGTGCGGGAGTCCTGGATGCACCTGGAGATCGCCCGCGTCCCCGACGACGAGCTCACCGAGATCCACGACCAGCTCAGCAAGGTGCTCATCGACGTCCGCGACGCCGTCGAGGACTGGCAGCGGATGCACGACCAGGTCGACAAGGTGATCGAGGACCTCGAGCAGAACCCGCCGCCGCTGCAGGCGGAGGAGATCGAGCAGGGCAAGGCGCTGCTGCGCTGGCTGGGTGACAACCACTTCACCTTCCTCGGCTACCGCGAGTACGTCCTGGAGGCGCGTGCCGACGAGGAGACGCTGGTCGCCGTGCCCGGCACCGGCTTCGGCATCCTCCGGGCCGACCCGCACGCGGCGCGGGTGCTGCCCGAGGCAGTGGCCTCGAGGGCGCGCGACAAGGAGCTGCTCGTCCTCGCCAAGGCCAACTCCCGCGCGACCGTGCACCGACCGGTCTTCCTCGACTACGTCGGGGTCAAGAAGTTCGGGCCCGACGGCGAGGTGACCGGCGAGCGTCGCTTCCTGGGCCTGTTCTCGTCGGCCGCCTACACCGAGTCCGTACGCCGCATCCCGGTCCTGCGCGAGAAGGCGGCCCGGGTGATCGAGACCGTCGGACTGGACCCGAACAGCCACGCCGGCAAGGCGCTCATGGACGTGCTCGAGACCTACCCGCGCGACGAGCTCTTCCAGACCCCGGTCGCCGACCTGGTGCCGATCGCGTCGCAGGTGATGTACACCCGCGAGCGCCGCCAGCTCAAGCTGTTCATCCGCCGCGACATCTACGGCCGCTTCCTCTCGTGCCTCGTCTACCTGCCGCGGGACCGCTACAACACCACCGTCCGCGAGCGCATCGCCACGATCCTCAAGCAGCAGCTCGGCGGAGAGCACATCGAGTACACCGCCCACGTGGGGGAGTCCTTCGCCGCACGGCTGCACTTCGTGGTCCGGCCGGCCGAGGGCGAGCAGATCGGGGAGCCCGACATCCCCGACCTCGAGCGCCGGTGCGCCGAGGCCGCGCGCTCCTGGAAGGACGACTTCACCAACGCCGTCATCACGACGTACGGCGAGGAGCAGGGCAGCCGGCTCGTCCGGCTCTACTCCAACTGCTTCCCCGAGGCCTACAAGGAGGACTACCAGCCCCAGACCGGAGCGGTCGACCTCGGCCGCCTCGAGGACATCCCGGGGGAGGAGGGGCTGGCACTCTCGCTCTACGAGGACGTCGACGCGGTGCCGGGGGAGGCGCGGTTGAAGGTCTACCGGATCGGGCCGCCACTGTCCCTCTCCGAGGTCCTGCCGATCCTGTCCACCACGGGCGTCGAGGTCGTCGACGAGCGGCCCTACCAGCTCGAGGGGCTGGAGCGGGAGTCCTACATCTACGACTTCGGGCTGCGCTACCAGCGCGCGATGCCCGACCGTGCGCGGGAGCTGTTCCAGGACACCGTCGCTGCCGTGTGGAACGGGCGCAACGAGAGCGACGGCTTCAACGCCCTGGTGCTGGCAGCGGGACTCACCTGGCGCCAGGCCACGGTGCTGCGCGCCTACGCCAAGTACATGCGGCAGGGCGGCACGCCCTTCGCGCAGGACTACATCGAGGACGCGCTGCGCAACAACGTGGAGATCACGCGCTACCTCGTGCAGCTGTTCGAGGCGCGGTTCGACCCCGGCCGACGCGACCGCGACGGCGGCGACATCGCCGCCGACAGCGAGGCCCGGCAGGCCAAGTGCGCCGACCTGGAGGAGCGCATCGTGCGCAGCCCTCGACGAGGTCTCGAGCCTCGACCACGACCGGATCCTGCGGTCCTACCTGACCGACATCCGGGCGACGCTGCGCACCAGCTACTTCGCCACCGACTCCGACGGCCAGCCCCTCGACCGGCTCTCGCTCAAGGTCGACCCGTCCTCGATCCCGGAGCTGCCCGAGCCGCGCCCCAGGTACGAGATCTTCGTCTACTCACCTCGCGTCGAGGGCGTGCACCTGCGCTTCGGCTCGGTGGCACGAGGCGGGCTGCGCTGGTCCGACCGACGCGACGACTTCCGCACGGAGATCCTGGGGCTGGTCAAGGCGCAGATGGTCAAGAACACCGTGATCGTCCCGGTCGGGGCGAAGGGCGGCTTCTTCGCCAAGCATCTTCCGGACCCCAGTGACCGCGACGCCTGGATGGCCGAGGGCGTCGCCAGCTACACGACGTTCATCTCCGGGCTCCTCGACGTCACCGACAACCTGGTCGACGGTCCGGAGGGGCGCGAGGTGGTTGCGCCCCGCGACGTCGTCCGGCACGACGGCGACGACCCCTACCTGGTGGTCGCCGCCGACAAGGGCACGGCGACGTTCAGCGACATCGCCAACCAGATCTCGGCCGACTACGGCTTCTGGCTCGGTGACGCGTTCGCCTCCGGGGGGTCGGTCGGCTACGACCACAAGGCCATGGGCATCACTGCCAAGGGCGCGTGGGTCTCCGTGCGGCGCCACTTCCGCGAGATGGGGGTGGACTGCCAGACCGAGGACTTCACCGCCGTGGGCGTCGGCGACATGTCCGGCGACGTGTTCGGCAACGGGATGCTCTGCTCGGAGCACATCCGCCTGGTCGCCGCCTTCGACCACCGCCACATCTTTCTCGACCCGGCACCCGACGCGGCGTCGTCGTACGCCGAACGACAGCGGCTCTTCGACCTGCCCCGGTCGTCGTGGCAGGACTACGACACCTCGCTCATCTCTGCGGGGGGCGGCGTCTTCCCGCGCAGTGCGAAGTCGATCCCGATCTCTTCCGAGGCACGCGAGGCGCTCGGCATCGAGGACCGGCGGCTGACCCCGGCGGAGCTGATGAAGGCCATCCTGCTCGCGCCCGTCGACCTGCTCTGGAACGGCGGCATCGGCACCTACGTCAAGGCCCAGACCGAGACACATGCCCAGGCCGGGGACAAGGCGAACGACGCGATCCGGGTCGACGGACGCGAGCTCCGGGTGAAGTGCGTGGGCGAGGGGGGCAACCTGGGGCTGACCCAGCGGGGCCGGATCGAGTACGCCGCTCGTGGTGGCCGGATCAACACCGACTTCATCGACAACTCCGCCGGGGTGGACACCTCCGACTACGAGGTGAACATCAAGATCCTGCTCGATCGGGTCGTGGCCGAAGGTGACCTGACCCGCAAGCAGCGCAACGAGCTGCTGGCGTCGATGACCGACGAGGTGGCCGACCTGGTCCTGGTCGACAACTACGACCAGAACCTCGCGATCGCCAACGCCGTCTCCCTGGCACCGGACCTGCTGCACGTCCACGAGGACTGGATGCGCACCCTCGAGCGCCGAGGTGTGCTCAACCGGGAGCTCGAGGACCTCCCCAGCAGGCGCGAGGTCAACCGGCTCAAGGAGCGCAAGGAGGGGCTGACCGCTCCGGAGCTCTCGGTGCTGATGTCCTGGACCAAGATCGTGCTGGAGGAGGAGCTCCTCGACAGCGACCTGCCCGAGGACCCGTTCTTCCGATCGCAGCTGTTCTCCTACTTCCCGGCGAAGATGCGCCAGGGCTACCGCGGGCAGATGGAGGACCACCAGCTGCGCCGCGAGATCGTGGTCACCCAGGTGGTCAACCAGCTGGTCAACAACGCCGGCATCACCTACGCCCACCGCCTGGCCGGTGAGACCTCGGCAGGCGCGGCCGACCTCGCCAGGGCCAACTTCGTGGCGCGCGAGATCTTCGGCGCCCACCGGCTGCAGGACCAGATCGCCTCGTTCGACAACCAGATCGACGCGACGGTGCAGACCCACATGCGGCTCGAGACCCGCACCCTGGCCGAGCGCGCCTCCCGGTGGCTGCTGAACAGCCGCCGGTTCTCCGAGGACACCGACGCGGTGGTCGACGCCTTCGAGGTGGTCGTGGAGAAGGTGATGGCCGAGCTGCCCTCGCTGATGGTCGGTCGGGAGCTCGCGGCCTTCGAGAGCCGGCGCGACGCGCTGGTGGAGAAGGGTGTGCCGGAGGACCTGGCCGTCCGGGTGGCGGTGTGCCCGCCGGCGTACATGATCCTGGGCGTGGTGGAGACCGCCAGCCGCGACGACCGTGACCCGACCGAGGTGGCGCGCAAGCACTTCGAGATCGGCGAGCAGCTCGGCCTGCCGCTGCTGGTCTCGCGCATCCTGGCGCTGCCGCGCACCGACCGCTGGCAGACGATGGCCCGCGCGGCGCTGCGCGACGACCTGCACGCCGTGCACGCCCAGATCACCGCCCAGGCGCTGGCCGGTCGCGAGCCCGACGAGAAGCAGGTGCAGGCGGCCGTCGCCACCCTCGACGAGATCTGCGCCGATGACGACGCAGACCTCGCCCGGGTCTCGGTGGCGCTCCGGGTGGTGCGCTCGCTGCTCGGCTAGACCGAGACCTCGTTGAGCTTGCCGGTCGCGACGTCGAAGACGAAGCCGCGGACGCTGTCCTTCTTCGGGATGAACGGCGAGGCCTTGATCCGGTTGACCGACTGGCGCACGTCCTCGTCGAGGTCGTGGAAGGACTCGGCGGCCCACTCGGGCTTGATGCCGGTCTCGTCCTGGATCGACTTCTTGAACTCGTCGTCGGTGAACGTGAGCATCCCGCAGTCGGTGTGGTGGATCAGGATGATCTCCTCGGTGCCGAGCAGTCGCTGGCTGATCGCGAGCGAGCGGATCTCGTCGTCGGTCACGACGCCGCCGGCGTTGCGGATCACGTGCGACTCGCCCTCGTTGAGGCCGAGGAGTGCGTAGACGTTGAGCCGGGCGTCCATGCAGGCCAGGACGGCCAGCTTCTTCGCGGGCGGGAGGGGCAGCGGGCCCTCGAAGGACTCGGTGTAGGTGGCGTTGTTGGCGAGCAGGTCGTCGGTGACGGACATTGTGTAGTGCTCCTATCGACATTGAATGCTTTGAATGTACGCCGCCATGCGACGTACTCCAATGCCGTCCGGATGATGACTGCTCCCGGGAGAGGACCTGAGGGTGTCAGGCCTTGGTGCGGACGCCGAGCGGCTCCGCGAAGACGACGACGTTGTCCTTGTACTCGCTGCCGGTCCAGCCGGCGCAGGTGATCAGCACGAGCCGGTTGTGGGTGCGCCTCTGCTCGAAGATCCCGACCGACCGCCTGGCCAGCTCGGCCTTGCTCCACGTCACGACGCGGGTGGTCCGGTAGACCAGCACACCCTTGGGAGTGACCACCCGGACGACGTTGCCACGGTGCAGCTTGCGGAGGTTGTCCATCACGCCGCCGCCGGTGTGCACCGTGTGCCCGGTCAGCACCGTCTGTCCGCTGGCCTTGCCGGGTCGCGCGCTCCGCTTCCACCAGCCGACGTCACGCGGGTCCTCCGGGGGGTCGAGCACGGCCTGCTGGTTGACCTCGATGGGCAGGATCTGCGCCCTGATCCTCAGGGCGGGGACGACCAGGCGCACCGGTTTGGCGGGACCTCCGAGGCTGCGGAATCCCTCCGGGGGAGCGGAGGCGGCCGAGGGCATCACGAGGCCCGCGGCGACCATCAGGCCGGCGAGGACGAGCAACAGGGTGCTGAAGCCGGCGATCCCGCGGTCGAGGGTGGAGTCGCTCATGATGACCCGCCTTCTCGTCGTACGACGCTCAGCGGCGGAGGCGGCGGAAGGTCACCGCTCCGGCACCCGTGGCGACGAGGACGGCGAACGCCGCGAGGATCACGTCGGCGGTGTGGCCGGAGTCCTCGGTGGCGTACTTCGTGGGCATCTCGCCGTACCCGGCAGAGACCGCCGTGGGCAGCTTGGGGGCCTTCGGGGCCGGGGCGGCCGGAGCCGCAGTCGCCTCGTGACCCGAGGGACCGCAGACGACGTTGCCGATCTGCGCGCTGGCCAGGGAGGCGCCGAGCTGGGCCTTGGCCGCGGGCAGCACCTGCAGGTCCACGGCGTTGACCCGGATCGAGTCGGAGGTGGGCCGCGTCTGCTTGTTCAGGGTCAGCTCGAGGACGTTGTCGCTGAGGGGGGTGAGCAGCTGCTCACGCGTGGCGTCGACGACGGCCGCGACGACCTGGTCCTGGAGAGCGTCCGGGAGCGCGCCGAGCGGGGCCAGCGGACCGGTGGTGCCGTCAGCGGCGAGCATCGCCTCGAGCTGGGTCTTGACCGCGCCCAGGATCACGGCGGTGGCCTTGTCGAGGTGGATCGGCACATCCGTGTTGGGGGCAGGGTGGGCCGGCAGGTTCGCCAGCACGACCTTCTGACCGGCGACATCGAGGATCAGCTTGCTGTCGACGATGTTGGCGGTTCCGTTGGCGGTGCCCGGGTGACGCCGTGCAGCGGCCCTCGACCGCACCCAGCGTGCCGGTGATGCCGGTCGTGCCGAGCGGGGTGCCGGCGACGGCGTCGGCCAGGGGGCCCGTGATCTGGGACAGCACGGTCTTGAGCGGAGCGTTGGCCTGCGCCAGCGGGCCGAGTGCGGAGGCCGGGTCGACGACGAGCGTGTCGCTCAGGTCGAGGTTCGTCAGCGAGAGGCCGATCGGCTGGCCCGGGTTGAGGCAGGAGGAGTCACCGATCTGGGCCACCGAGCCGCCGTTGCCCGCGATGCCGGCGCAGGCGGCGGAGCGTCCGGTGCCACCGGCTGCGGTCGCCGTGGCCTCCTGGGCGAGCACGCCCACGTTGAGGAGCTTCTGGCCCTTGAGGAGCGAGACGGGCGGTGTGCTGTCCCCGGTCTTCTTCTCACCGGAGCCGTCGTTGGTGGCGGTGACGTTGCCGGAGCCGTTCTCGTTGCCGGCCACCGAGACGGTGAGCGCGTTGGCGCCGGCGCTCGAGAGGTTCGTGGCAGCGAGTGCGGGCGCCATGGCGACCCCACTCAGGACGATGGCGCCGACGACGGATGCGAGGCGCAGGTGTGAGCGGGTCACGCGGTTCCTCCCCAGGAAGACAGCAAGCGATTTGCTGCAGATCGAGCGTGCGCCACCACGGGGCGCACGAACTCTCAACGGCAGGAGAGCCGCGGGGTTACGTCTCAGCGCGGGTGAGACGCACGTCACGCACCGGTGCTCGGGCCCATCACCGCGAAGGCGACCCCGAACGGGTCCTCCAGCGGGGCGATGCGGCCGTACGTCGAGTCCGTGGGCGGCATCACCTGCTTCCCGCCGCACTGACAGGACTCATCGGCCGCGAACCCACGCGGCGCGGGGAGCTACGGCGCGGGTGGGTCGGTGCTGACGTCGAGGGTGCCTTGGTGGTCGCGGAGGTAGTGGTAGCCGTGGGGGCTGGTCCAGAGGAAGGTGCCGGGTTCGAGCGTGGTGTAGGTCCAGGTGGTGTGGGTCTTGAGGCGGTGATGTCGTCGGCAGAGGGCGGCGATGTTGCAGCTGCAGGTGGGTCCGGCCTCGGGGTGGTCGGGGTCGTGGGGGATGAGGTGGTCGTGGTCGCAGCGTCTGGCTGGGCGGGTGCACCAGGGGAAGACGCAGGTGTGGTCGCGCAGGTCGGTCTGCTCGGTGAGGCGGTCGGGGATCTCGTAGGCGGTGGTGGCGATGTGCTCGGCGAGGTCGATGACGGGTTTCACGGTGACCTGGGTGTCGGGGTTGGCGCACCAGGTGCGGATCTGGTCGGCGGTGATGACCTGGTCGCGGTTCTCGACCCGGGCGAGCTCGAGACCGGTACCGGTGCCGGTGATGGCGGTTTCGGAGAGGTGGACGTAGAGCACCACCTGCCGAGCTCTCGTGCGGTGGCGAGCACCGTTGGTTGAGCCTGTCGACACCCCGTCGGCGTCGTCGTCGGTCGTGTCGGTCGTCGGTCGGCGGTGAGGTCGAGGGCGAGCTGGCGGCGGGCGAGGTCGCCGGCGGCCATCGCGCGGCGGACGTCGAGCGGCTCGGTGGAGCCGGCTGCCTTCAACGACTCGGCTCCGCGGGTCAGGGCGGCGTCGAGGTCGAGGGCATCGCCGAGGTCGAGCTCGCCCTCGATCCGGGTGGTGCCGCCGAAGGAGACCTGGGTGTGGTCGATGCTGAGGTGGCGGCTCTCG
The DNA here is from genome assembly GCA_963842565.1 of uncultured Actinomycetota bacterium. Classification (GTDB taxonomy): domain Bacteria; phylum Actinomycetota; class Actinomycetes; order Propionibacteriales; family Nocardioidaceae; genus Marmoricola. The sequence continues at coordinate 176,103 of CAWJGX010000011.1, forward strand.
GCAGCCCGGGCGGCGTCCTCGGCGGCTTGGGCGGGCATGAACCGGGCGATGGCTTCGGCGACGAGACGGTCGGTCGCGGCGGGTCCGATCTTGTGGGCGTAGGCCGCGACCTGGGCGTCGACGAAGGTGGCGGCTTCGCGGGACAGTCCGAGGGTGGCTTCGGCGATCCGGCGGGCCCGCCACACAGGTAGCTGGCCGTCGACGATGCGAGTCCAGTGGCGGGGGAGGCGGTACTTCAGCTCGAGTGCGGCCGCGATCAGGTTGCGCCCGGAGTCAGTGGAGATCCCGAGGGTGGTGGCGAGCTCGGGGATGGCGAACTCCGCGACCAGGGGTGCCCCGGGTCCGGCGAGCGGGATGCCGGTCTCGGTGCCGCCGCCGAACCCGGCTGCGGTCCAGGTCGCGGCCAGGTCGATCGACTCGACGGGGTGCTGCTCGGCCCAGATGACCGCGGCGATCAGGATGTTCGCCTCGGCGGCGTTGGCGACGGCGCGTTGGTGGCGGGCGAAGGCGAGCACGTCACGAGGAGTGTCGAGCTCTTCGAGAGTGGCCGATTCCCTTGCCTGCATGGGGAAAGTCAACCAGCCACCACCGACAAGAACCCCTCCGGAACCACCTGTTCGACCAGATGCTGGACACGACTTTTCCGTCTGGTTGATCCAGGGTTTCGACAAGCTCGACCAGCGGAGATCACGCCTGCTGTGCGGCGTACGGGCCCGTGGTTTCGAGAGCGCTCGCTGCGCTCGCTCCTCAACCACCGGGGCAGTCTGACCGTCCCACGGCACTCGAGCGATTCGTCATC
>CAWJGX010000012.1:0-94965 GCA_963842565.1 uncultured Actinomycetota bacterium
CACACGAGCCTGATCGCGCGCGTCCCCTGAGACCATTGATGCGTTAAGGACCGCAGTGCCCGACCCCATCCCATCCTGTATCGGCCCCGAGACCCCGGGTTCATGCGGGCCCTTCCGTCACTCTCCAGCTGACAGCGCAGGGTCGGGAGCAACCGTCCCTATGAGCACGCTCATCAGCAGGAGGTCGAGACGGTCCTCTGACGAGCCCGAAGGCGGCGGTATGACACACAGGTTCAGGGTGACGCGCTGATCGCGGGCCCTGCTGAAGGTCGCGTCGAGCAGGCCGACGTCGAGGGTGTGTTCGGCCCGACCCTCAGTGGTGAGGCGTGCCGCGACGCGCCTCGACAAGAGCGTGCGGGACGAACGCCATCGCATGCTTGAGCATTTCGCGTTCGACCTAACCCCAATCGTCTCGCCGTCCGATCGCGGCGGGCGGTGGTCAGGGAACGCAGGCGAGCGAGTGAACCTAGATGCGAAGCCGCTCGAGCGAAGATGTCTCGCGTCAAATCGGTGCACAGGAACGACGTAATGCCGGTCGAAGTGTCCTTCGTCCCTCTGGGCGAGGCAAAGACGTACCTCGAGGCCGGGTCCGCTTTCACCGCCGCGGCGAATACCTTGTACGCAGCATCCAGCTCGCCCATCGGTTCGAACCCGAACGAGTTCGCGGCCAGGGGCTCCGGCGCCCCATCCTTCTCGGTCGGCCGGGGTCGAGACCTGAGATCCCGCTCGTTGCCTTTATCGGCGCCGGCCTCGACAGGTTGTACAGAATGTTGCCCACCCGGTACTGACCCGGATCAGTCTGCAGATAGACGACCCGTCGGCATGCAGCAAGGGTCATAACGCCCGAGCACTGGGCGCACGACTCCAGGCTTGTGTAGACGGTGACACCGTTCAGTTGCGTTTCCATACTTCACGAACGCGGCCTGGGCCGGGTCGACTGTCTGCCAATCGTTGTAGCCTGGTTGAGGGAGAACAAGCGCCGCACGAGGCGAGCCTCGGCGTGTTCAGCAGAGCTGTTGAACAGTTCGTTGTGGTTGAAGTCGAAGTCGAGGATCGAGCCGTTCTCATCAACTGCTATGCATGCGATGTTGTGACCTAGGTAGCGGTCGCCCTGACCGTCGCCCGCATACCTCGCGCCCCGGCAGGTCGGGAACTGACGTGCCAGGGCGCGTGCCGCCAGGTCCTCCCACGAATACATGGCGGGACTCTACGGCGGAGGTCGGACGTGCTGAGTCCTTCAGCCGCGACGCAGCCGGGCGCCGAGGGCGTGGGCCGCGACGACGAGGCCACCAGCGACCAGGACGATGTCCTTGAACACGTACTGACCGGTGAGTGTCGGGCCGTTGCCGCTCCACATCTGGTCGGGGAACAGCACCAGCGGGGACAGGATCCCGACCAGAGCCGTGGCCATGACGACCAGACCGACGCGGACGAAGCGACCGGTCAACAGGGTGACGCCGATGATCGTCTCGGTGATGGCGGTGAACAGCAGCGCCGAGTTGCCACTGACCAGGCCGAAGGTGAGCTTGTTGACGGTGGCGATGGCGAGGTCCTGGGCCGGGCTCGCGCCGTCGACGTACTTGTAGGAGGCGAAGACCGCGAAGACCAGGCCGAGGCTGACCCTGAGCACGGCGATGCTGTGGGCCGTCAGGACGGTGGCGAGGCGGTCGATCGCGGTGGTGATGACCGTGCGGGGCGATGCCGGAGCGTTCACCCGAGGGGCGGTGATGGTGGACATGGAGGTTCCTCTCTAAGGCGGGCGGTGGTACTGGGTTTGATGAGCACCACGCTCGCTCTGAGCTCCCTCGTCGCGAATCCACCGCGAGACCGAATTTGGCGTACGCCGTGTGGATGGGTCGGCCTACGCCTCAGGGATGAGGGAACCCCTCCTCAGCGCTGGCTGCGCAGGAACTTGCCGAAGTGGGGCACGGTGAACGCGACCGTGTCCCGCTCGCCGGAGAGGACGAGGCCCTTCTTGATCAGTCCGTCGCGTGCGGGTGAGAGCGACTGCGGCTTGCGCCCGAGCAGCTTCGCCACGGCGGCGGTGCTCACCGCGAGGTCGTCGGTGCCCCCGCCGAGGTCGGCCATCGTCGTCATGTAGTCGCGTTCGGCCCGGGGTGACTCGACGGCCACGTCCCAGGCGACCTTGCCGTAGGCCTGCACGAAGTAGGGGTAGCCGTCGGTCAGGCGATAGAGCTCTGCGAGCGCCTTCGGCTCGTAGGTCGTGTCCTCGCTCGCGGCAGGAAGGGTCTACACCCGCTCGGCCATCTCGCGGGGGAGGCGGTCGACGACGACGTAGCGGAACAGACGCTCGGCGTACGACTTGGAGGACGCGAGCGCCACCCGCAGGTGCGGCAGGCCGGCGCCGATCATGAGCACCGGCGCGCCTTGCTGGGGAGCGTGCGGTCTGGGCCTGGATCGGGCCGATCAGGTGCAGTGCCCGGGCGACGGAATCGACCGGCCATCCTCAACCTTCTGATTCTCACGCCACGGGTAGTGCCCGACCGCTCCCGACTTGTTGCCGTTCCAGTAGCCGTCGATCGGCGCCATCACGACCATGGACGCGATCCTGTGCCTCTCCGCATCGGGTGCCGAGATTGGCTCTGTCTCTGCGTCAGCGAGTTTGCTGACCGGCCGGTCCCAGTAGTGCGCAAGCCTCGAGCCACTTGACCAGGCTAAACGCCTCGCCGCCCTCGGTGGTCAGATCCCCGGTGTCCAGGACTGGCAGGTGCTTGCTGACCTGGACCCCGATGGAGCCGTCGCCGTGGGTTGCGATCGACTGGAACGAGGCGTGCTCGAGTTCCTTTCGCCATCCCCTTGGCAAACACTCTTGGCCGCGGTCAGCAGTCTGTCAGCCCGGTGCAATAGCTTGTCCGCGCATGGGAGCACTCACTCCGCCACCTGAGCCCGTCGCAACGATGCGCATCAACGGACCCGACCCACGGACCACCAGCCCAGAGGTTTTGGTCACCATCTCCGACGACAGCCTCATCGAGGGGCGCCTTCCGGAGAAGGGCGACGTCGTGACAGGCGTCCTCGCTTCTGGTGCGCGCGACCGGTGGCACGTGCTGGTCGCTGACGGTCCGCCGAGCAGGCGCTACTACGTTCTGGTCCGCACCTGGTCCCGGAGGCGTAGGCCCAGGGTCCCCGGGTTCCGTGGGCATGCTGCGGTTCGGCACGACGTGGATCACGCAAGCGGACGCAGCCCAGATGCACGCCGAGCTCGACCAGACCGGACTCGACCGGGCATCCGGTCGGGAAGAAGTTCAGCCCGCCAGCCGGTAGGCCCCACGGAACCGGCGCGTGAGCCGGCCCCATCGCGACGAGCGCCCCGCCGCAGGCTCGGGGTACAACGCGGCCCGCAGCAGGCTCGAGACCACGCAGGCCTCCGACTTGGAGAGCACCAGCGGCTTGAACCGGATCGCCTCGCTCAGCACCTGGGCCGACGCGACCGCGACACCCGCGACCAGACCACCGGCCGTGTCGTCCCCCTCGAGCAGCAGCATCGCGGCCACGACCGGGCGGTAACGCTGCGGAAGGGCCGCTGCCACCACGTCCGCGGCCAGCTGCGCATCACGGGTCCGGAGCAGGCACACGTCCCCGACGCCGGGACGCTGACGGCTGACCACGTGCACCCCGGTGGGGCCGACCACCACCTCGACCGGTCCGGGCCGACCGTCCGTGGCCAGCAGGACGACCTCCCGCAGCCGGGTCCACGCCGGTGCCGGGAGCGGTCCCAGCTGCGCATGCGTCTGCGGACGGTGGGTGCTGGGGCTGCGGTGGGTCATCGTGCTCACGTGCGGGTTTCCTCCCGGGTCGAACGGAGCGTAGGCGCTCCGAACCCACACCGTGACTGAAACGCCCATTTCGTCACTCACGTCCCACCAGTAACGCCCATCTGGCGGGCAGCCGGGTGGTGGGAGTGGACGCATGACCGGGCAGCACGCCATGTGCGTGTCACCGGAGCGCCCCGCCACCCCTCCGAAACGCGCCTCCGGCACGAACCTGCGAGTGCCCCGGGTCGCACTCGCCTTGGGGTGCGGCTTAGGCAGCCGATGACGGTGAGGCTGCAGGCACTCGGTAGGCGACCGTCTCCTCTGAGGGCATCAGGACCCACAGGACCGGGTAGATCAGGATCTGACTGCCCGGCAGCACCATCAGCACCAGTACGAACAGCAGGCGCGCTGTCCACGGCTCCAATCCGAACCGCTGGCCGAGGCCGGCGAGCACGCCACCCAGGACACGGCCCTCGCGAGGCCTGATGAGGCCCTGGCGGGCAAAGTTCTGGTGGATGTTATCCATGGTCAAGCACGTCCTTCGGCGGGGTGCAGGGTCTCTCCCTGACATCTCCAACTGTGCGCCGCGCACGGCTCCTTCCGCATCAGGTGCCGCCCTGAGCCGACCCGGAACATGTCACGCGACCGACCTCAGGGACGACACGGGGTAGACCACCGGCATTTACGCGGGGTGCCGCGGAAGTGCTGTCCGACACGCGGTGGAAAGACTGCGAGGTTTTGGGGAGCGCGAGCCGCGTCGGGTGTGTGGGCGGGCGAGGGTGCGGGGCCGGGCCCAGCGCGCGGATTGTACCGGCGCGCACGAGGCCCGCCTCGTAGGCGAAGACCACCTGTCTGGGCGGTGTCGCGGACCGCAGTCGTGGCGTAGGCCCGCTCGCAGGTGGGTGCGGGGCTGTGGGTTCCGCCAGGTGCAGGTCGGTGGCGATCTTGTTGTTGGTCAGTCCGCATGCCACTCGGCACAGAACGTTGCGCTCGCGTGCCGTGATGGTGGCCAGCCGGCGCACCAGCGGCGGTTCGCGACCCGTGGGTGCAGCTCGATGAGGCGGGTGACGCTCGTCGCCTGTGGACGGCGGGCGAGGGCGTCCTTCAGGAAGAAACCGCTCGCGCCGTCTCCCCGAGTATCGCCGCGTAGGTGTTCGGGTCAGTCGCAGTAAGGGTCGTCGGGGAGGCGCTTGGTCCCCTCGAGCCGAACTGCGTCGAGCGACTTCGGTTTGAGACCGAGTGCCTTCAAGATCGTTGGCGCGACCTGGCGCAGTGACACCGTGCAGCTGAGTGTGTCGCCGCCTTGGCGGAGTGGGTCGACGACGACGAGCGGAACATGGGTGTCCTCGGCGCTGCCGCTTCCGTGATCGACGAGCTTGGCGTTCGGCGCTGCGTACACGACGCCTGGATCCGGTTGGACGACGATGTCGGGGACCCGGGTCGGGTTGCCGCCCAGCTGCCCGCCGAAGAGCGTCGCGACGCCCGCGCCACTGGTGATGGTGCCGGCTCCGATGGCAGACGCGTTGGCCTGCAGCACGCTCGCGACATCGGCGGTTCGGCTCCGATCCTTCAGCCAGATCAGCGCCATGGTGTCTGCGGTCACCTGGGCGGTCAGGCCCGGCTGCACACTGTCGATGAGCGGAGTGAACTTCGCCGGGTCCACCCACCTCAGCGACGCACGATCGACCGGGCTGTTGGCGTGCTTCGCTGTCAAGATCACCATGGTGTCGTCGGTGAGCCCGTTGGCATCGAGGCGGTCGAGCATGCGGCCGATCGCACCGTCGACATAGTCGAGTGCCTGCGCCAGCCCCGGAGGACTGCCGGCGAGCGGGCCAAGCGTGGTGATGGTCTGCGGTGTCGTACCGGACCCATCGACGTAGCCCGAGAACTTCTGCCCGATGTTCGGGGCCTGGAAGTTCATGCCGAAGATCGCCGGCACTCCGACCGTGGCCGAGCCTTGATGGTTGAGGCCGTCCATCTGGTTGAGGACCGCGCCCACCTTCAGCTCGTCGTTCGCCATGATCTTGGTGATGTCGGCCTTGGCAGCGTTGAACTCCGGGCCGTAGAAGTCGTCGAGGCCGGTGCCCGAGGGCCCGGAGAGGATCTCGTAGCTCGGGTGCTTGTCTGCGACCGCCGTACGCAGTCCCGCAGCATGCGCCACCTCGTAGATGGTGTTGACCTTGAGGAACTGGTGCGGGTAGACGACGGAGCAGCCGTGGTCGGGATCGCGAGGCAGCTTGCCGGATTGATGTCGGCGACGCTGTCGCCGGCGTTGGCGTTGAAGTTGATCGTCTGGTTGTAAGGCACCAACGCCCCTCGCTTGGTGCAGTCCGAGCCGGCTGGAGACAGGTTGTTGTCCCAGGAGACGTCGTAGTACACGCCGGTCGACCTCGGTGAGCCGCCGGTCGCCATGGCCAGGGTGCCGGGGAATGAATCCGATGGTGTCTGGGCCGACGCGTTCGAATAGCGCCGGCCTTCGGACACCAGCGTCGCGAGCGCCGAGGATGGATGAGCCGCGACATAGTTGGTGAGATCGAAGTCGTGGAACCCGTCGAGGCTGAGTAACAAGACGTGGTCCACCTTCGGGTCGGCGTGCGCTTGTGGTGAACCGAAGGCCGCAAACGTCAGGGTTGCTGTCGCCAATACCGCCAAAAGTTTCCGCATGGTGTCCTCCCGAAACCCGCTCGCCGCCGCCTGGCCGGCACCGAAGTCGGCCAACGAAACGTAGGAAATCCAAACATAAGAAATCCAAATCAACAGCGACAGTGGCGCAAGATTGCTGTCTAGTCCAGCACTCCTTCGGTCTGTTCCACACACTGCGGCGAGGCCATTGGGAGGATCGCGGGAAAGTGGGCGCGTTGATCACGTCTCCGCTTTTGCTGCGTGCATCTGGTGCGTTAGCGCGCCTCGGGACTAATCCACAGATCTGGCCAACGCCCTGTGGATGCTAATGCGAGGCACGGCCTTGTCTTCTGGCTTCACCTGCCGGCCCCGCAAGCTGGCACCGAAGCAATGGATCACGCGTGGAAGAAGTACGGCACGGACGCCAGTCCTAACGAGTAAGCGCGAGCCAACCAGAAGGATCAACGAAGCGGATCAACGCGGCGCAATGACGCGCCGGCATTGCTACCAGAGAAAGGGGAGGAGCCGCGCGCGACGAGAGGCGAAGTCGCGGTATCGCTCTCCGAGCGCGGCGTTCAGGGAGCGTTCCTCGATCCGAATGCGATATGTGAGTGCGGCGAGCACGATCACCACCGAACAGATGGCACTGAGCCAGTTCCCGTACATCAGTCCGCAGCCGATGAAGGCAAGCAGCAGACCCGTGTAGCTCGGGTGTCGCAGCACACGGTAGGGACCCCGGTCCACAACTGACTGATCTTCACTCGTCCTGAGAACGACGGTGAAGTACTTCCCCAGGGTCAGGAACGACCACCAGCGAAGCAGCAGACCGAGCCAACCGATGAGCGCGCCGAGGAAGAAGATCCACACACCGCCTCCGATCGTGGCGCCCGGTGCGACGGCACGACCGGTGGGGAAGAGCAGAACACCAGCGAAGAACATCGCGCGGAAAAGTACCTCCGCGCCGAGGTCGGTGCGGGTCGAGTCACGTCGCACGCGTAACGCCTGCGAGATCTCGCCCACGACGAAAGCGCCCACACTGACGTTGAACACAACGCGAGCTGCGTCCGACTGCTGAACGTAGGGCACGAGCACAATAGGAATCATCGCGACTCCAGGGTCGACATGCGCATTATGCCCACCGACGCCCCACGTCATCTGCCGATCACAGCCATGCCGGTGCGCGCCCTAGCGGTGGTAAGACGCGGGTCCCGGCCGGGCCGGATCGCGGCGTGAGCGGTCGTTCCGCGCTAGCTACTACACGATCGTGCGCTGGTTTTGGCGGCCAGAGTGCGAGTGGCCCGAACCCGGCTGCTCAGGGGAGTCTGGGAGTTGACCCGGTCGCCGCTCGTTCGGGCCCCGGCTCCGTTTGCCGCCCTGTACCGACGCAATCCTCAACCATGCGCATCCCGGCGAAGTTGGAATCTCACGGACCGCCCTGATTTTCGTGGGGTTTCGCGGCGCGCTCTCGCGGACACTTTTGGGGAGCCGCGCGACGCCGCTTTCCTCGCTTGCGACGTAGACCTCGGTTTCAATGTTCGAATCTGAGCTACGGCGAAACGGCGCGCGAGCTGCGCTGCCCGACCCGTGGTGAGTCCCCTCACGCAGAGCCAAGGTGTCCGGCCCCTCCATGCCACAGGCAGGCCCCGGTACTGCCACATGCTCCGGCACACCGGAACCAGTCTGTTCTTCGACCACCGCGACCTCGCGATGGTCAGCCGGCTCGGCGTCCGGCGGTGAGGTGAGACCCCAGGACAATGCCCCCGACCAGTCACATCTCGGTCACCTGCCGGGAGCTCGCGCTACCGAGTTTCAACATGTCCGGTCACCGCGGCTCGTCCGACAGGCGGCGAAGTGACGCGCCCTGTGCCGAGTACCCCAGTGCACGCCGCCGCAACTCCACGGCGGCGTGCGGACGCATCGACCCAGTTGCCGATGCTTGAGCGCCCATCGCTCAGCGGCCACAGCCCGATTCGCCTTGATCGCCGCTGGGTCGTCGGAGTCGAGCTCAATAACTGAGGAACCACTGATCAATCCCCTTCTACACGCCGCGGCGCCATGTGGTCGGCGCGTGCCTTGTCCGAGAACGGACCAGCGCGGTCGGTCAGACTTCTGAGACGTCGCCGGTGTAGGTCATGAACGTCGTGCCGCAGCCCTCCGCGTGGTTGCGGATCTCGGCGCTCTCGCGCGTCGCGGCGTAGGCCTTGAAGGCGTCCTCACTGTGCCAGAACAGCTCGGCGACGAGGTACGGGCCGCCGCCCTGCGGGTGACTGAGCCGGAAGTTGACCAGCCCGGGGACTGCCTTGACGAGGGGAATGTGCTCAGCGGTGTAGCGGCGGTCGAAAGCCTCTTTGTCGGCAGGCTCGTCGTAGACCACGGTCAGTCGGTACATCGGCAGTTGCCTCCTTGTGGTTGTCGAATCTCTCGGGGTCGTTGGACGGCGTACTGGATGTCACGCGGGTTCATGTCAGCTCTCCGAGATCGATCTCTACTGCGAGGGGTGAGCACGTCGTCGGTGGCGTCACAGAGCTGGCCTGAACATCGTCCGGCTTTGCGCGGTGAGCAGCGCGACGAGATCGGCCTCGACGTTTCGCCGGAAGTGCGGTCTCCGCCGATGCTCCGCGAAGGCGCCTTGGTGCTCGGAGCGGGAGGCAGCCGCGTGCCTGGCGAGCAGTCCCCGTACGACGCCGGCGGCGCCGCCGGCGGCAGCCGTGTAGTGCGCAAGCACGGTGATCATCGTGACCTGCCCGGCAGGGCGGGGGTGCCCGGCTCGGCTGGCAGCCGCATCGCATTCACTGCGAAAGAGATCGCGTGGTACCAGCCGCAGAGCAGAAGCAGGTCGACCGCGGCGTCCTCGCCAACCGCGTCCAGCAACGTCTGCCACTCGGCGTCGTCGAGGTCGGCGCGCCGGTGCAGAGCGTCTACGGTCGCCAGGACGGCACGGTCAGAGGGGTCGGTCCAGCAGGCGTCGACCGGTGTCCCAGTGGCCAGCGAGGCGACCTGGTCGCCGGTCAAGTCGGCCTTGCCGGCGTAGACAGCGATGTGGATGCCCCACTCGTATCCCGCGCCGCAGAGTGCGGTCGTGCGGTCGATCACCAGCTCGCGGTGCCGCAGAGACAGCGCGCCACGCCGAGACAGGTAGTAGCGCCCCCAGCCTGCGATCGCGTGAGCGCGGTCGGGACGGCGGGCGAACACGCTGAAGAGCGCGATCGGCGGCCCGAGGATGTCGAGCGCCGCGCGGGTTTCGTCGTCGAAAGGTGGTGCCAGCGGAGCAATTCTCGGCTGCTTCGGAATCAGAGGCATACCACCAAGGTGGCACGCTTTGCTTTCAGAAGCAATACTTCTCGCATGGCCAGCACTCCGATCCCCGGTCGCCCGGTTCGCGGCTCGACCACCGGACGTCCGATCATGGCGCTGTTCGACCTCGTCGGACGCCGGTGGGCGCTGCGCATCGTCTGGGAACTCCGTGAGGGCGACGCCACGTTCCGCGACCTTGCTCACCGCTGCGACGACGTGTCGTCGAGCGTGTTGCGCGACCGGTTGCGCGACCTCACGACGGCCGGGATCGTCGAGCGGGGGGACGGGGGATATCGCCTCACCGCCGACGGGCGCGAGCTCAGGGAGTTGCTTCGTCCACTCGGGCAGTGGTCACAGCGGTGGGCTGCGCGCGCAGACGCAGCTGGCAGCGGGCACGCCCGCAGCTCGAACGAGGAGGTCCGATGAGCTCAGAGTGCCGCGCCAGGCCAGGACAGCACAGACTCCCGCGCTGTGATGTTGGCCTCGCAGGCACGGCTGAGCACCAAGGAAGCGTCGTTGGATAACGTCACAACCAAGGCCGCCGCCGCCGCTGCAGCGCTCGCGGCCTGAACCCGAGAAGTCACCCCGCCCGCGACTGCTGCGTGCAGCGTGAAGCGTGCTGGAGCAGTCCATCGCGCTGAGCGTGTTGGTCGGCGGTGCTGGGCGGGAAGTCCGAGGTCCTGGATCTCGGACGTGCCTCGAGGCTGTTCAGGCCCGCGCAGCGCAAGGCGATGATCATCCGGGACCGGGAGTGCCGCGCCGAGGGATGCACGGTCCCGGCAGCCTGGTGCGAAGCGCACCACTGGGGCACCGCCTGGGCCCGAGGGGGGCTCACCGACCTCAAGGACGGGGTCCTGCTCTGCTCCTGGCATCATCACCGGGTCCACGACAACAGCTACGACGCCAGCCGGCTGGCCAATGGTGACGTGCGGTACTACAGGCGGACGTAGCTGCGACGGCGACCCTGGGCGACGCGGAGTCACTCGTTGAGCTCGGCCTGCCACCACTCGACGGTCTCCTTGGCCGCCACGTCCAGCGGGGTCGGTGCCTGGCCGAGCAGTGCCTCGCTGCGGCTCGAGTCGAGCACGAACGGCCGGGTGAACATGTAGGAGGTCTCCGCCAGCTCGCGGGAGTCCACCGAGACCAGGCCGGCCACCTTCAGGACCCAGGCCGGCAGGGCGGACAGCTTCGGCTTCGACACCCCCGCGGCCTCGGCCAGCGCCGTCGCGACCTGCCTCTGCGAGACGGCCGGAGCAGTCGGGGCGTGCAGCACCTGTCCCCACAGGGACGGGTCCTGCGAGGCCGTGATCATCGCCCGGGCGAGGTCCGGGATGTAGGTGAACGAGTGCGGCAGGTCCAGGTTGCCGATCATGGTGACCCGCTTGCCGGCCAGCAGCGCCGGGACGAGACGCTCGCCTGCGTGGGCCATCCGCACGCGCGGGCCGTAGAAGTCGGAGGCGGCGACGCTCACGTTCGGGGTCGACGACTCCGCCCGCGCGCGGAGCAGCTCGGCGCGGATCCCGAGCTTGCCGCGCGTCGCGTTGCGGGGCAGGTCCTCGGTCATCGGCACGTCGACCGGTCCGTAGGAGTAGAGGCTCTCGGGAAAGGTCACGACGGCGCCGACACGACCTGCGGCCTCCAGGACGACCCGCTCGGCGGCGGGGAGCTCGGAGCGCCAGGCCGAGGCCCGGTAGGCCGAGCCGTGGATGCAGTGGTGCACGGCGACGGCACCCTCGACCTGCTCGGAGAGCAGGTCGGCGCGCGAGACGTCGACCTGGCGGCGATCGATGAGCGGGTGCTCGGGACCGCTGCCGGAGCGGGTCAGGAGCCGGACCGGGTGCCCCTGATCCGCCAGCTGGAGGGCGATGGTGGCGCCGACGGGGCCGGCACCGGTGACGACGTGGAGCTGGGGCGTGGTGGCAGACATGGGATGACCTTTCGGAGGAGGAACCAAACCGAGAGCACTGCTCTCGTTCTCCAGTCTGCGTCGGTGGCGACGTGATGTCAAGAGCACTGCTCTCTGATGTGTCCACCGCTCACACTTCTGGCATGATGTCGCCCATGGCAGCCACCCCCACCCCGAGACAGCGCGCGCGGGCGCAGACGCTGGAGGACATCACCCGGATCGGTCGGAGGCACCTCGCCACCGAAGGTGCGGCGGCACTCTCCGTCCGCGCCGTCGCGCGCGACCTCGGGGTCGTGTCCTCGGCGATCTACCGCTACGTGCGCAGTCGGGACGACCTGCTCACCCTGCTCGTGGTCGACGGGTACGACGAGCTCGGCGATGCCGTCGACGCTGCCGCGGCGAAGGTGGCCGACGACGACCACCGCGGTCGGTTCCTGGCGATCGGTCGGGCTGTCCGCGCGTGGGCGAGGAAGGAGCCGGCGACGTACGCCTTGCTGTTCGGCAGCCCGGTGCCCGGCTACGAGGCTCCCGCGGAGCGCACGGTAGGACCGGGCACCCGGGTGATCGCCGCGCTGATCCAGGTCTGGACGGATGCGTACGACGCGGGCGCGGTGCTGCTCCCCGAGTCAGCACTCCCGCCCGCGTCGCCCGCGATCCACGCCGACGTGGAGCGGATCCGGCAGGGGTTCCCGACCAGCGCTCCCGACGACCTCGTGCTGCGCGGGGTGCTCAGCTGGGCCGGGCTCTTCGGGTGCGTCAGCTTCGAGGTCTTCGGTCAGTACGGACCGGACACCTTCGCCGCCGTGGACGACCTCTTCGAGCGCCAGCTCGAGCTGCTCGCCGACACGACCGGGCTCTAGGAGAGAGGCACGTCCGCGAGCGCCCGCTCCGCTGGCTCGGGCGCGCGCCAGGCGTCCACCGGCATCCGGTGGAGGTGGACGGCCAGGGTCGCGAACGCGACCAGGAAGCAGGCGCCGGCCAGCTCGGAGGCGTAGGTGCTCACCGCCGAGCCTGCGAACTCGAGCACGAGGAACGCGACCAGCAGGCCGGGCACCCACAGCGGCACCACCCGGGTGCGGAACAGTGCGACAGCCATCAGGAGCAGTCCGAACACCGTCCCGGCGAGTCCGAGCAACGCGAACAGCATCACCGGGCTGGACTCGATGCGTGCGTAGAGCGCGGCGAACTCCCGGCGGTGGCTCGCGTCGGTGGCCATCAGCAGGTAGACCATCGACATGCCCGCGAAGACGGTGTGGCCGAAGGCGCCCACGCACCCGAGCAGCACGCCCGTGGTGGACAGCCGCGGTGCGGACGAGCGCAGCAGGTGGCCCAGACCGAGCATCGCCACGATGAACGGGAGCTGCTGCAGCAGGAAGGCGACCGCGGACACGACCGCGGTCGTGCCGGCGTGGTCGATGGCGGCGAGACGAGCCGCGTGGCCGGCCGGGAAGTCGGGCTGCAGCGCGACGGAGACGAGGCCGAGCAGGCTGGTCAGGACGAGAGCAGCGGCCGCGAGGTCGCGACGGATGCGAGCGGAGTCGTTCATGGAGGTTCCCTTTCTCGATGGGGCCTCCATCGCATCCCTGCCGGTTGTCATCCGTCATCGCCGCCCGGGCGCGACCGTGTAGTCCTGCGATGATCTCGACGTCAACCTCGGGATGACCCCGCTCCTGCCTGACGCCCACTAGGGTCGCGTCGTGGCCACACGACTGGTCGGGTCCCGCTGGCTCAGCCCGAGCCGACTCTTCGACCTCGGGCTGGCACTGGCACTGATGGTGGCCGGGCTCGCCGAGGTGCTGGTGCCGTTCTCCTCACGGCAGGGAGACGGCTCGGCGTTCGTGTCCTGCCTGGGGGTCGTGCTCAGGGCCGCGGCGCTGACCCAGCGTCGGACGCATCCGCTGCCGTCGGCTCTCGCGGTGTTCCTGACGTTCCCGGTGCTGGCGGTTCTCGGCCCGTCGTACGTGCTCTTCTACGGGCAGGCCGTGATGATCGGCGTGGCCTTGTACGCCGTGGCCCGTTACGCGCCGCCGCGGGAAGCTGTCGTCGGGGTGCTCGCCGGGGCCCTCCTGCTCGTCGGTGCCGACCTCACCGTCCCGGAGCTGCAGTCGCCGGGAGAGATCGTCTTCCACTGGGCCGTGGCCATCCTGCTGGTGGCCGCGGCGTACAACCTGCGCCGGATGGCTCGCCGTGCGGCCGAGTCCCAACGGCGGGCCGTGGCGGCCGAGGTGGCGGCTGCCGAACGAGCCCTGGCCGCGGTCGTGGACGAGCGGGCGCGGATCGCGCGGGAGCTCCACGACATCGTGGCGCACGCGGTCAGCACGATCGTCGTCCAGGCCGGCGCTGCCGAGCAGGTCGTGGAGGACGATCCGGAGGTGGCCCGCCGGTCACTGGCGACGATCAGGGCCACCGGCTCCTCGGCACTGGCCGAGATGCGACGACTGGTCACCGTGCTGCGTGACGACGAGACGGTCGGTCCGCTGGAGCCGCAGCCCGGCCTGGCGGCTCTCGGACAGCTGGTCGAGTCCATGCGGTCCTCGGGACTGGAGGTCGAGCTGGCGCAGACCGGGGAGGTGCGCCCCTTGCCGGCCGGGGTGGACCTCGCGGCCTACCGCATCGTCCAGGAGGGCCTCACCAACGTCCGTCGCCACTCGGCTGCGGGGTGCGCCGAGGTGGCGGTGGCCTTCTCCGAGGACCTGCTGCGGGTCGAGGTGCACGACGTCGGTCCACCGGTGCAGGCACCGCCCGAGCCGGGTGGTCACGGCCTGGTCGGGATCCGCGAGCGGGTGGCGCTCTACGGAGGCTCGGTGACGGCCGGTCCCGACGGCCAGGGCGGGTTCAGGCTGCAGGCCCTCCTCGAGGTGGCGACGTGACCACGGTGCTGCTCGTCGACGACCAGGAGCTGGTGCGCGCCGGCTTCCGGCTGATCCTGGAGAGGTCGGACGTCGAGGTCGTCGGGGAGGCGGCCGACGGCCTCGAGGCCCTGGAGGTGGCCGAGCAGGTGCGGCCCGACGTCGTGCTGATGGACGTGCGGATGCCTCGCCTGGACGGCATCGAGGCGACGCGGCGCCTGCTGATCTCGCAGCCCGAGGCCAGGGTGCTGGCCCTGACCACCTTCGACCTCGACGAGTACGTGTTCGCGGCCGTGCGCGCGGGGGCCAGCGGCTTCCTGCTCAAGGACGTCTCGCCCGCCGACCTGGTGCATGCCGTGCACGTCGTCGCGCGCGGCGATGCACTGCTGGCGCCGGCGCTGACCCGTCGCCTGCTCGACCGGTTCGCGGCCGCACCGGTGCCGGGTGAGCTCCCGGCGTCGCTCGCCAACCTGCCCGGCCGCGAGCTCGAGGTGCTGCGCGAGGTGGCACGTGGGTCGTCGAACGCCGAGATCGCCGCCGGTCTCTACCTCTCGGAGGCGACGGTGAAGACCTACGTGTCCCGGTTGCTGACCCGACTGGACCTCCGTGACCGGGTGCAGCTGGCGGTGCTGGCCTACGAGACGGGGCTCGTCGAACCCGGTTCGGACGCCAGGTAGGCCGACGTACGCCGCAGGCACTCGGCCGCCTCGGTCACCACCCGGTCGACGAGCTGCTCGCAGGTCGGCAGGTCGTCGATCACGCCGACGACCTGACCGCTGGCCAGCACGCCGGCACCGGTGTCGCCCTCGACGAGGCCGGCCTTGAGCATCATCGGGGTGTTCGCCGCGAGGGTCATCTGTGCCAGCGACCGACCCTGCTCCTTGCGCATGGCGCGACCGTCGGAGGCGAGCTGGCGCCACGACATCCCGCTCATCTTCTTGAACTCCAGGGTCCGTCGAGCGGTGGGTCCGAGGCGACGCAGCGCGCTGGTCTCCTCGACCTCCTCGACCAGCTCGGTGCGCAGCATCCGGTGGGGCATCCCGTCGACCTTGGCGGTGACGACGGTGCCGTTCAGGTCGGCCTCGAGGTAGCGCTGCTTGACCGCGTCCGGGACCGTCGAGTCCTGGGTCAGCAGGAAGCGGGTGCCCATCCCGACGCCGGCCGCGCCGTACGACAGCGCTGCCGCCAGGCCACGGCCGTCGAAGAAGCCCCCGGCGGCGACGACGGGCAGATCCGAATATTGGCGAACGGCGTCGAGGACGGTGGGCAGCAGGAGCGTGGTCGGGACGGTGCCCGTGTGGCCGCCGCCCTCGCCGCCCTGGATCATCACGGCGTCGGCTCCCCAGCCGGCCACCTTCTCGGCGTGCCGGGCCAGGCCGACGCTCGGCATCACCACGATGCCGTGGTCCTTGAGCTTCGCGATCAGCTCCTTCTTCGGGGCCAGGGCGAACGAGGCCACCTTGACGCCGTGCTTGATCAGCAGGTCCACCCGTTGCGGGGCGTCACCGGCGTCGGCACGCAGGTTGACGCCGAACGGCTGGTCGGTGCGGGCCTTGACCTCGAGGATCGCGTGCTCGAGCTCCTCGAAGGTCATCGTGGCGCTGGCCAGGATGCCGAGGCCGCCTGCGTTCGCCGTGCCGACGACCAGGCGGGGGCCGGCGACCCAGCCCATCCCGGTCTGCACGACGGGGTGACGCACGCCGGCCAGCTCGGTCAGCGGCGTCCGGAGCAGCTGGTCGATCACCTGGTTGCCTCGACCGGTGGGACCTCGCGGTCGCGCAGCGACTTCGGGTCGAGCATCTCCCGGATCAGCATCAGCTCGCCGGGGGAGGGCTCGCGGGTCTCGGGTACGTCGCCGGAAGCATGGATCTCGAACGACGACGCAGCCTGCACGTCCTCGACGGTGACGCCGGGGTGCACGGAGACGAACTGCATCGTGTGTCCGGGGCCGCCGAAGTCGAAGACGCCGAGGTCGCTGACGACGCGGTGCACGCCGTGGAACCGGGTCGCGGCGGGACCGGCCGCCTCGGCCCGGGTGCGCCCGACACCGGACACGATGTCGACCTGCTCGACGAAGACGCGGGACGAGTGCTTCGGCACCCAGTAGGACGTCTTGTTGTTCACGGTGTTCCCCGGTGCCCCGCGCACGCCGAGCAGCTGGCGCTTCGGCTGGGCCCAGTCACCGATGGCGGAGATGTTCTGGTTGCCCTCGCGGTCGATCTGGGTGGCGCCCATCATCACGTGCCGCTTCCCGTAGGACACGACCGACTCGAGCACCAGGCGGAACGGCATCCAGCCCTCGACGACGTCCTCGGTGACCCCGAGCGGGGGAGCGCCCTGCAGGATCCGGGCCTCGCCGTCGGTGATCATCAGCAAGGGGTTCGAGGTCAGCTTGGCCAGCCGCGCGCCGAGGCTGGGAAGCAGTCCCATCGGGCTGCCCATGATCTCGCCGTCGTCGGCGAAGCAGTCGGCGATGGCGATCGCGCAGTACTCGGCGCGGGACACGTCGCTCATGCCTGCTCCTTCGCGGCTGTCTCTGAATGAAAGCGAGCGACGGCGTCCTGGTAGTCCTGCTCGCTCCCGGAGAGGAACCGCTCCTCGAAGACCGCCCAGTCCTCCGGTGTCTTCGCCGCGGTGGCGTAGGCCTTCTGGAACTTCTCGTCGCGTTCGTAGGTCGGGGTGCACGTGGTGAAGTGCGCGCCGTTCGGGGTCTCCACGACGCCGGCGACCATGGTCCGGTTGAGCAGCATCGTCTGGATCGCGGCGTCGACGGTCATCCCGGCCGTGTCGATGATCTGCTCGGTCGACACGTAGGCCTCCTTCGCGGCCATGCAGAACAGGTCGTCGAAGTAGGGGTCCGGCCCGAGGTACTGCGCGTTGCCGAACTGGTCCGCACGGTTCATGTGCACCAGCGCGACGTCCAGCTCGAGTGCCGGTACGGCGACCAGCTCCTCGCCGTCGGCGTACGGACTGCGCACGGTCTTCAGGGTCGGGTCGTTCTCGAGCACGGCGGACCCGAGGCCGGCGCGCATCGGCAGGAACGGCACCCGCTGGGCGGCGGCGCGGAGCCCGGTCTGGAACATGCCCTCGTCCCACTCGCGGAACGAGGCGGTGGCCTCCTGGCGGGCCCGGGAGAACAGCGGCTCCAGCGGGATCGAGTCCAGGGTGGCGAAGGCGTAGACGACCTTCGACGCCTTGCCTGCCTGGAGGAGCAGACCGACGTCGGGGCCGGCGTACGACACGATCGTGAGGTCGGTGAGGTCGCTGCGGAGGATCTCGCGGACGAGCGCCATCGGCTTGCGCCGCGACCCCCACCCGCCGATGCCGACGGTCATCCCGGGCTCGATCCGGCCGATGACGTCCTGGGCAGACATCACCTTGCTGGGCATGCTCACTCTGCGTTCCCTTCGCCGGTTGAGCTGTCGAAACTCGGACTTGTTCGTCCCGCGAAGTCGTCGCGCAGCTCGTCGGAGACCCCGGCCAGGTTGAGCTCCATCGTGAAGCCCTGCTCGAACCGGTAGCTCTTGTTCACGTCGATCGGGTCGATCCCGTTGAGGGCCTCCTTGGCCATCCGGATCACCCGGGTGTCCTTGCGCGCGATCTCGCCGGCGACGGCGATCGCCGCGTCGTCGAGCTGGTCGCGGGGGACCACCTCGAGGACCGAGCCGTGCTGCACCAGGTCGTGGGCGGCGATGTTGCGACCGGTGAAGTAGAGCGTGCGCATCAGGTGCGGCGGGACCATCCGGGCGAGGTGGGTGGCAGCCCCGAGGGCTCCCCGGTCGACCTCCGGGATCCCGAAGAAGGCGTCGTCGCTGGCGACGATGCAGTCGGCGTTCCCGACCAGCCCGACTCCACCACCCACGCAGAAGCCGTTGACGGCCGCGATCACCGGGACCGCACACTCGTAGACGGCCTTGAACGCCGCGAAGCACCCGCGGTTGGCACCGATCAGCGCCTCGAAGCCCTCGGTGTGCTGCATCTCCTTGATGTCGACGCCGGCGTTGAAGCCCTTGCCCTCGGCCCGGAGCACCACGACATGGGTTCCGAGATCACGGCTCGCCTCGTCCAGGGCGTCGGCCAGGTCGAACCAGCCCTGCACGGGCAGCGCGTTCACCGGTGGATAGCTCATCGTGATCACCCGGATCGCGTCGTCACGGAGCTCGGAGGACAGGCCCATGGATACCTTCCGGTTGAGACAACCAAACGTTTGCTTGGTAGCCTACCAGCGACCCCGGCCGGGGGAGTACCCGAAGGAGCGCCCGTGAGCCTGACCATCGACCTCACCGGTCGCGTCGCGCTGGTCACGGGCGGTGTCCGCGGGGTCGGACTCGGGATCACCCGGGCCCTGCTGGAGGCGGGTGCCACCGTCGTGACCTGCGCCCGCTCCGAGTCGGAGCCCGTCGAGGGCAGCACGCACCTGACCTGCGACGTGCGCGACCCCGACGCCGTGAAGGACCTGGTCGACCGGGTGGTCGCGGAGCACGGACGGCTCGACGTCCTCGTGAACAACGCCGGGGGAGCGCCGTACGCCCTCGCGGCGGACGCCTCGGCCCGGTTCCACGAGAAGGTCACGGCCCTGAATCTGCTGGCTCCGCTGACCCTGATGCAGGCCGCCAACGCGGTGATGCAGGGGCAGGACTCCGGCGGGGCGATCGTCAACGTCTCCTCGGTCTCGGCGCTGCGCCCCTCGCCCGGCACCGCGTCGTACGGCGCGGCCAAGGCCGGCCTGGACTCCCTGACCCGGACGCTGGCCGTCGAGTGGGCCCCGAAGGTCCGGGTGAACGCCATCGACGTGGGCCTCGTGCTGACCGAGCAGACCGACCTGCACTACGGCGGCGCCGACGGGGTGACCGCCATCGAGCAGACCATCCCGCTCGGCCGGCTCGCCCGTCCCGACGAGGTCGGTGCGGTCGCGGCGTTCCTCGCCTCACCGCTGGCCTCCTACGTCTCCGGGGCGACCATCGAGTGCCACGGCGGCGGCGAGCGCCCCGCCTTCCTGACCGCGCTGGACCAGACCAAGGAGCACGAGTGACCACGATCCTCGAAGGACGCATCGCCATCGTCACCGGAGCCGGCCGCGGCATCGGCCGCGCGCACGCCCTCGAGCTGGCCCGCCAGGGCGCGAAGGTCGTGGTCAACGACCTCGGCACCTCCGGCTCCGGTGAAGGCGCTGCCTCCGAGGTGGCCCACGAGGTGGTGGCCGAGATCGAGGCGCTCGGTGGCGAGGCGGTGGCCAACGGAGCCGACGTCGCCGACTTCGAGCAGGCAGCTGCCATGGTGCAGCAGGCGATCGACACCTTCGGCGGGCTCGACATCCTCGTCAACAACGCGGGCTTCGTCCGCGACCGGATGCTGGTGAACACCTCGGAGGAGGAGTGGGACGCCGTCATCCGGGTGCACCTCAAGGGTCACTTCGCCCCGCTCCGGCACGCCGGCGCCTGGTGGCGAAGCGAGGCCAAGGAGGGGCGCCAGCGGGTCGCCCGCGTGGTGAACACCTCCTCGGGAGCAGGCATGCAGGGCTCGATCGGCCAGACGACGTACTCCGCGGCCAAGGCCGGCATCGCCGGCATGACGCTGGTCGCGGCGGCAGAGCTCGGTCGCTACGGCGTGCAACGTGAACGCGATCGCTCCGGTGGCACGCACGCGGATGACCGAGGGTGCCTTCCCCGAGATGATGGCCGACGCCGACGGTGAGGCCTTCGACGCGATGGACCCGGCCAACAACTCCCCGATCGTGGCCTGGCTCGCCTCCGAGGACTGCGACATCAGCGGACGCGTGCTGGAGATCGAGGGCGGTCAGATCTGCGTCGAGGAGGGGTGGCGGCACGGTCCCCGCCAGGACATCGGCCGACGCTGGGACGCCGGTGACGTGGGCGCCGCCGTGCGCGAGCTGATCGGCCGGGCGGCGACGCCCGACCCGGTGTACGGCGCCTGAGCAGTCAGCCTCCGTCGTGCAGGCGTACGCCGCTCAGGCCGCCACGAGCCGACCGAGAGCATGCCGGGCGACCGGCGCGTAGCCCAGGATCACCGGCAGCGGACCGTGGATCCGCAGCCACGTGGAGGACCCCGTGGGGTGCTCGGACACGCCGTGCTCGAGGCGCAGGTGGACCGGGCCGAGCGTGACCCTCCAGGCCCACTGGCGCGCGTCCTCGTCGACCTCCAGCACCTCGAAGGGCACGCCCAGAGTGGGCCGCGACAGCAGCCCGGCACGCACGGTTCCGGTGCCGCCGGCGACCAGGCGGTCCATCGCGGTGTCGACCCGCTGGATCTGCGCCGCCCAGGTCGGCCAGAGCCCTGGATCGGCGTACCTCTCCCAGGCGAGCGTGACACTGGCCACTCCGTGAGCGTGCAGCGTGAGAGTGGCCATTTTGCGACGCTAGCCGATGGGTACGTTGAAGGGGATGGCGTCGAGCAGACCGCGCCCAGGCACGGCCAGTCACAGCCGCCCGCGAGGGCGACCGAGGAGTCCCATGACCCGCTTCACCGCCAGCAACCAGTCCGCAGCGACCCTGAAGTCCTCCCGCAAGGACGTCTGGGTCGCACTGACGGACGCCGAGCTCCTGCCCGAGCTCACCCCCTACCTGAACCGCATCGACGTCGAGGGCGACCGCTGGACGTGGCACGTGACGAAGGTGCCGATCCTCGGCAAGTCGATCGGCTCCACCTTCACCGAGGTGATGACCTTCGACGAGCCGAGCCGGATCGGCTTCGCGCACGACCCGGAGCGGACCGAGGAGACGACGGAGGTCAACGGCGAGTACCACCTCGAGGAGGCCGGCTCCGGCACGCACGTCTCCATCGAGCTCGGCGTCACCGTCGAGCTGCCGTTCCCCAAGGCCATGCGTCGTCCCGTCGAGGGTGCGATCGCGACCGTGATGGCCGGGATGGGACGCCGGTTCGCCAGGAACCTGCTGCGACACCTGGGCGAGAAGTGAGGATCCTCGTCCTCGGGGCGACCGGCTACGTCGGGTCCCGGGTCGTCCCCGCTCTGCTGGACGCCGGCCACGAGGTGGTGGCTGCGTCGTCGTCCGAGCCGCAGCCCACCCGGTTCGCCTGGGGCGACCAGGTCGACTGGGTGCGCTGCGACGTCACCGACGCCGAACAGGTCCGCCTGGCCCTGACCGACGTCGAGGGCATCTGCTACCTGGTGCACTCGCTCAACATCCGCTCCTTCGAGGACCGGGACCGTCGTGGTGCCCTGGTGCTGCGCGAGGCGGTCGCCGAGAGCGACGTACGCCGCATCGTCTACCTGTCCGGCCTGGTGCCGGACGTGCCCGTCGACGACCTGTCCCCGCACCTCTACTCCCGGCTCGAGGTCGAGGAGGTGCTCGAGGAGGCCGCATCCGAGAAGTGCTCGGTGCTCTCCCTGCGCGCCGGAGTCGTCCTCGGAGCCGGGTCGACGTCGTACGAGGTGATCCGCCAGCTCTCCACGCTGCTGCTCGTCCAGCCGGTGCCGAGCTGGCTGGAGCACAAGGTCCAGCCGGTCGCCGCCAGCGACGTGATGCGCGCGATGGTCGAGGCGTTCGCCAGCGACAAGCTGGTCGGCGCCGTCGACCTCGGCGGCCCGAACGTGCTGCCGTACGCCAGGCTGCTCGCGGAGTCTGCCCGTTCGGCCGGTCTGCTGCGCCTGCGCGTGCCCGTTCTCCCGTTGCCGTCGGCGCTGGTCAGCCTCGGCACCGCTGCGCTGTGCGCCGCCCCGTTCTGGACCGTCGCGGCGCTCGTCGAGAGCCTGCGCCATGACATGGTCTGCCGCCCGGGTGAGACCTGGGTGCCTGCCGAAGGCGGGCCACTGATCGGCGTCCGCGAGGCGATGTCCCGAGCCCTGGGCCCGGTCGGAAGCAGCCCGGAGGCCGGGCTCCCCAGCGACCCCGACTGGACCCGGATGCGCGCCCCGGTCCTCGACGAGCTGCACGCGCCGGCGACGGTGCGTGCCGGTGCGAGCCTCGCACTCCGTCGGGTGCGGTCTCTCCTGTCGCTCGTCTGAGGTCCCTGGGTGGTTGAGGAGCGAGCGCCAGCGAGCGTCTCGAAACCACGTGCGCTGCTACCTTCGTCTCACATCGAGTAGCGACGGTGCGTTCCGCTCAGTCAGGCACCTGGTCACTCGGGCAACGAGCGAGGAGTCCCCGTGGCCGCTACTGACGTTGACGACGCAGCTGGACTGCGCGGATTCCTGAACCGGGGTGGCTTCTGGCGGCTGTTGCTGCTGGTGGTCGTCTATCTCGCGATCTACCTCGGTGCCGGTTGGATCAGCGGCCACATCGGCGGCCACTTCGTCGACGACGACGTGCTCAGCAGCCCGGGGAGTGTGTTCTTCCAGCTCACGTTCGCCCTCATCGTCGGCGCGATCGTGCTGACCGTGCTGACTGCCTACCTGGGTTGGAACCGAGACCTGTTCGGGCGTCAGCCGATCTACCGGTCGTGGTGGATGTGGATCGCGCCGCTGGTCGTGCTCGCCCCGATCGTGCTGCGCGTGTTCGGCATCGACTGGGGCAGGGACGCGGTCGACGTGGTGGCACTGGTGCTGGTGACCGGCGTGCTCATCGGGTACGTCGAGGAGCTGCTCACCCGCGGCATCGGCGTCAAGATGCTGCGTGCCGGCGGTCATGGCGAGTGGGCGGTGGCCGCGCTGTCGTCCCTGGTGTTCGCGCTGCTGCACAGCGTCAACCTGCTGTCCGGTCAGGAGGTGACGACCGTCGCGTTCACGATCGTCTATGCCTTCGCCTTCGGGGTGCTGATGTACCTGAGCCAGCGAGTCATCGGCTTCCTGGTCGGCGCGATGATCCTGCACGGCCTGACCGACCCGACGACGATCCTGGCGGTGGGCGGCGTCGACGAGCTCAAGACCAGCGGCCACGGCAGCGGCCTGCTCGATGCGGCCGGCCTGGTCACCTTCCCGCTGATCGCGCTCGGCTTCATCCTGCTGATCTTCATCCGTGGCCGTGTCTCGCCTTCCCTGGTTGAGGAACCGGGGACAGCGGGGCCAAAAACCACTTCCGTCGAGGGCTAGAGTGACTGCGGGCCCAAAGGAGTTCTCGCATGTCCGCTGACAGCAAGGTCGAGCTGCCCGATCTGCCCGACCACATCGACGCCGCCGTCCTGAAGATCGCGGGCGTGGTCGTCATCGGCGCGATCATGTCGATCCTGGACATCACCGTCGTCAACGTCGCACTGCCGACGTTCCAGACGGTGTTCGGCACCCCCGGCGACCCGATCGCGTACTCCGTCGTCGCCTGGTCGGTCACTGCCTACACCCTGGCGTTGGCCACGGTGATCCCCATGACCGGCTGGGCGGCCGACCGGTTCGGCACCAAGCGGCTCTACCTGACGGCGATCGCCCTGTTCGTCACGGGATCGGTGCTGTGTGCCACCGCGTGGAGCATCGGCGCGCTGATCGGCTTCCGGGTCCTTCAGGGCCTCGGCGGCGGCATGCTGATGCCGCTCGGCATGACGATCATGACCCGGGCCGCGGGCCCGCACCGGATCGGCCGGCTGATGGCCATCCTCGGTGTCCCGATGCTGCTCGGCCCGATCCTCGGGCCGATCCTCGGCGGCTACCTGATCCAGGTGGCGAGCTGGCACTGGATCTTCCTGATCAACGCGCCGATCGGCCTGATCGCGATCGTGTACGCGTGGCGCGTGCTGCCCAGGGACACCCCGGAGCCCTCGGAGTCCTTCGACTTCCTCGGGATGGCCCTGATGTCACCCGGGCTGGCGCTGTTCCTGTTCGGCGTCTCCTCCATCCCCGCCGAAGGTACGGCGGCCGCGCCGCGGGTCTGGGTCTCGATGCTGCTCGGCGCCGCCCTGATGGTGACCTTCGTGTTCCACTCCTTCCGCCCGGAGCACCCGCTGCTCGACCTGCGGCTGTTCAAGAACCGCAACCTCACCGTCTCGGTGATCACCATGTTCCTGTTCGTCGCGGCGTTCTTCGGTGGCCTGCTGCTGGTGCCGACGTACTTCCAGGAGGTGCGCGGGGAGTCGACGCTGCAGGCCGGCCTGCTCGTCGCGCCGCAGGGCATCGGCGCGATGATCACGATGCCCATCGCGGGCTCCCAGGTGGACAAGCGCCCGATCGGCCAGATCGTGCCGTTCGGCCTGGTCTTCATCCTGGTCGGCATGTTCGGGCTGACCCAGCTCACCGCCACCACGCCGTACCCGATGATCATCGGGTTCCTCTTCGTGATGGGTCTCGGGATGGGCGCGACCATGATGCCGCTGTTCACCTCGGCGCTGAAGACGCTCAAGGCCCACGAGGTGGCGCGCGGCTCCACGCTGCTGAACATCAATCAGCAGATCGCCAGCTCCTGCGGGGTGGCGATCATGTCGGTGATCCTCACCAACCACCTCCAGGCCTCCAAGCTCGCCGGACCGGCGATGGCCACGCTGCACATCCCGTCCCTGGCCGACAAGATCAACCCGATCGCGATCGCGAAGGGACTGGAGGACGCGGCCAGCGCGTTCGCGGACACCTACTGGGTGGCATGGGTGATGGTGCTGCTGACGGTGATCCCGGCGATGTTCCTGCCACGCAAGCGCGAGGAGACGCACCTGCTCGACGACGAGGACATCCCGCCGGTGGTCGTTCACTGACTCGGCCCTCCCGACAGCCGGCTCACGAGCGTCCGCGTGCGGAGTCTGGGCAGGAGAGCGGGGACGCGTGCGGCGTAGGCGTCGTACGACGCTCCGAAGGTCTTGCGCAGGTCACGCTCCTCGAACCAGACCCCGACGGCGATGTAGCCGGTGGAGGCGAGGGCGAAGAGAAGGTGGGAGGCACCCATCTGTGGTGTCGCCCAGAAGGCCAGCAGCATGCCCGTCATCAACGGGTGCCGGACGACGGCGTACAGGCCACCGACCTGGAGGTCAGAGGTGAGGGCAGCGTCTCGAGCGGGCGCCCACCCGGCCTGCCGCAGTCCCAGGAGCTCGAGGTGATCGACTGCGAACGTGGCGGCGATCGCCAGCACCCAGCCGGCACCGAAGAGCGCCCAGAGGACGACCGCGGCCGCGCCCTCGAGGTGCCAGACCTGCCCACCCCAGGGTTGCCACAGCACCAGCAGCAGCGTGAGGCACAGGTTGGTCGCGACCACGTAGGAGGTGCGCTCGAGCTCGGCGGGGATCCACCGACCCATCCACGACTTCACCTGACGGCGCGCCATCACCGAGTGCTGGACCGCGAAGAGCAGGAGAAGTGCCAGGTCCACGGCGATCGCGTTGACGGCGGTCGTGCGCACAGGTCCGTCGACGGTCCAGGGGACGACGACGTCGGCGAGGAAGGCCATCGTCCACACCACGACGACGAGGAACCACAACCAGGCGGCGGCTGAGACGAACAGGTAGGAAGGGCGTCGGTTCATCCGTCCATGCTGAGTTCTGGGCCTGCTCCGGCGCAGCCGTGGAACTACCTCACTTGTGCGGGTTCTGCGCGACGTACCAGGCGGCGACCTGGGAACGGGACCTGAACCCGAGCCGAAGCCGGATCCGCTCGAGGTGAGACTCGGCCGATCGTTCGGTGATGTTCAGGCGGTCGGCCAGCTCGCGGTTGGTGAGGCCCTCCGCCACGAGTGCTGCGACCTCCTCCTGGCGCTCGGTGAGCCCCGTGGGCACGGACCTGCGCAGCCGTGGCAGGCCGAGGAAGCGCCGGATCTGGTCGACCAGTGACTCGACATCGCCGAACGCGGGCAGGTGCGAGCGGCCCTCGAGCTCCACGAGCTGGGCGCCCGGGATCTCCTCGGCGAGCACCTTGCCCTGGTCGAGCGGAGCGGCCCGGTCTCCGCCCCGGTGCAGCACGAGCGTCGGCGCCTGGACCTTCGGGAGCGCAGAGCGGACGTCCAGGTCGTAGGCGAGCTGCAGCAACGCGACCGCTGTCTCGGCCGAGGAGGCAGCGCGCTGGTAGCGGGCGAGCGCGAGGCGGGTGCCGGCATCGGCATCAGGTGCGAAGAGATCGGTGAGCAGGTCTGACCCCAGACCCCAGTGCGAGGCCAGCAGCCCGAGCATGTGCCGCCGGCTCTCGTCGTCGCCGATGGCCGCACCGGTCGCCCAGCCGCCGTACAGCACCAGACGGGAGACGTTCTCGGGGTGATCGGCTGCCCACTGCACGGCCACCGCGGCCCCCAGCGACCAGCCCAGGACGTCACAGCTGGTGATGCCGAGCTCCTCGGTCACCGCGGCGATCGTGGCGAGCTCGAGTGCCATCGTGCGAGGGCCGTCGTAGGCGTCCGAGAGACCACATCCGGGGCGGTCGTAGCGGACCAACGTGCGGCCCGACGACAGCGACTCGTGGAACATGCGCTCCGCGGGGATGGCCCATCCGAGCTCGAGGTGACTGAGCCACCCCGGCGCCATCAGCAGGAACGGCCCGCTGCCGGTCAGGGCGTACGCCACCTCCCCGCCATCGGCCATGCGCGCCATGCCGAGGCGCTGTTCCCGCGCAGCCATGGGGCCAGTCAACCGCAGTGATCAGACCGTCAGTACGGAGACCGAGACCGCGTGCGAGCTGCGGTCGGCCCAGCCGGACGAGGCCCGGGCTACGACTTGAGGGGGTTTCTCGACTTGTTCCGACCGGTGACGGTGGACGCGATGACCACGAGAACCGCGGCGACCGCGATGGCCACGATCCAGCGCACCCAGTCGATGCCCGCGCTGCCGTTGCCGCCGAACGCCGTGTAGATGAACCAGCCGATGACGACGCCGCCGATGCCGCACAGGACCGTCAACCACAGCGGAATGTTGTCCTTGTCGCCCGGTGCGACGAACTTGCCCAGCAGGCCGATGATGATGCCCGCGACGATGACTCCGATGATCTCCATGAGGCCCTCCCTCTGAACGACTCAGGCAGCCAAGGCGTGGGTGCCCGATCACCTTGGTGATACCCGGAATCACAACCTTCAACCATCACTTGAGGCCTGTCCGGCCTCTCGTGCACGGCTCGGTTCCGCAGCTGGTGTGGTTCCACGCGAGATGGGTACGTGAGCTGGTAGGGGATGAGGGAGGGATGACATGAGAGTTCTACGTGGACTGCTCGGGACGTTGCTCTGGATCGTGGCCGCACTCGTCGGACTGGTCTCACTGATCTTGTGCGTGACGGTGATCCTGTTGCCGCTCGGGATCCCGCTCTTCAAGGTGTCGAAGACGCTGTTCGGAAAGTCGGTGCGGCTGATGCTTCCGCACGCCGTGGCCCATCCGGTGAAGCATGCGGGAAAGAAGTCGAGCAAGGTGAAGGACAAAGCGAAGGACAAGGCGAAGCCCGAGACTCCCGAGGTGCTGCAGAAGGTCGGCAAGAAGGGTCGGAAGCTGGCGAAGAAGCAGCGCAAGCGTCTCGCCAACGCCGTCTAGGCCTCCGGCCAGGGTCGGACCAGGGTCCGGGCCGGGCTCAGCGCGTGGACTGACCGGCGCGCACGAGGCCCGACTCGTAGGCGAAGACGACTGCCTGGGCGCGGTCGCGGACCGCAGTCTTGGCGTAGACCCGCCCCACGTGGGTGCGGACCGTGGGTTCCGCCAGGTGCAGGTCGGTGGCGATCTCGTTGTTGGTCAGCCCGCGAGCGACCAGGCACAGAACGTCGCGCTCGCGTTCCGTCAGCGTGGCCAGCCGGCGCACGACCGACGGCGGTGGTTCGCCGACACGCAGGTGCAGCTCGATGAGGCGGCGGGTGACGCTCGGCGCAAGGAGGGCGTCTCCGGCAGCGACCGTGCGGACGGCGGTGTAGAGCGTCTCCCGGGGGGCGTCCTTGAGCAGGAACCCGCTCGCACCGGCACGCAGCGCGGCCAACACGTACTCGTCCAGGTCGAAGGTGGTCAGGATCAGCACCCGGGTCGCGAGCCGTGGCGTCGGCGCAGATCTCGCCGGTGGCCCCGATGCCGTCCAGGTGCGGCATCCGGATGTCGACCAGGGCCACGTCCGGACGGTGGCGTCGTACCTCTTCGATGGCCTGGAGTCCGTCCGCGGCCTCGGCGACGACGTCGAAGTCGGGCTGGGTGGCGAGGACGGCCACCAGGCCCGCCCGCACGAGCTCCTGGTCGTCGGCGACGAGCAGCCGGATGGTCACCGGACGACCTCGGGGCTGGACTGGAGGGGCAGGCGCGCCCGGACGGTGAAGCCGCCGCCGATCGGGCCTGCCGTGATGTCGCCGCCGAGCGTGTGCGCGCGCTCGCGCATCCCGGCCAGCCCGCGTCCCGAGCCTGGGTCACCACTACCGTGCGGCCTGCCGCCATGGTCGGAGACCTGGACGACGACCTCGCTGTGCGTGATCTCCACCCGCGCGTCGACGTGCGCGCCCGGGGAGTGGCGCAGCGCGTTGGTGAGAGCCTCCTGGAGGATCCGGTACGCCGTGAGGTTCAGCTCGGGCGGGAGGTCCTCGCTGCCCGGGTCGACCCGGAGCTCGAGATCGAGGCCGGCCTCGGTCAGGTTGGCGGCGAGCAGGTGAGCGTCGCGCAGCGCGGGACCGGGGGAGCGCACAGGCAGGGTCGTGGCGGCCTTGTCGCCCAGGGTGCCGAGCACGCCGCGCAGCTCGACCAGCGTCGACCGGCCGACCCGCTGGATGGCCCGCAGGCAGTCGGCCGAGGGATGGTCCGCCTCGAGCTGGGCTTCGCCGGCCTCGGCCTGGACGACCATCAGGGTGACGCTGTGGGCCACCACGTCGTGGACGTCCCGACCGATGTGCGCACGTTGCTCGGCGGCTCTCGCCTGGGCCTCCGCCTCGCGGCTGCGCCGCAGTTCCTGGGACTGCTCGGCCAGCCGGTCGACCAGTCGGTTGCGCGACCAGACGATCCGGCCGGCCAGCCAGAAGCCGCCGACCAGGGTCACCATGAAATCGAGGTCGTCGAGTGGGTCGCCGATGTCCAGCCAGCTGGCGTACATCATGGCGGGAACGAACACGGCCATGCCGGTCAGGGCTCGGCGCAGCGGCGCGTAGGCACCGAGTGAGTACCCGCCGATCAGGAGACCCAGGAACACCCCCGCGCCGTCGAGGTCGCGCAGCACGAGCGCGCGCAGGTCGATCACGAGCAGGATCACCAGAAACGTCGCCAGCGGGTGTCGGCGTCGGAGCGCGAGGGGGAGCGTCACGGCCAGGTCGAGGAGAAGTGCCCGACCGAACGGGTAGGTGCCGTTGGTCCAGATCATGGTCTCGGTCACCGCGAGCCCGGCGATCAGCGCGGCCAGCGCCAGGTCGGCCACGTCCTGGCGTCGCCGATCGGGGAGGCGACTCCGCATGCTCTTCAGCACCGTTCCACAGTACGGCGACGCGCAGTCGGGCGACATCCTCGCGCGCGATGACCTCCGTGGTGGCCAGGTCATCGTGCCTGCGTACGCGGACGGGAGCGTTGACGGACGCGGCGATGCGTGGCCCGCCCGCAACCTGTGGGGGTCACCCACCCACCGCTTGCGAAAGGGCAATGCCATGGACCCGAGGACTGCTTCCGACACCCGCACACTCCGGCCGGCCAGGGCGATCGGCCCCGCCGGCGCGCCGTACGTCTGGCTCGCTCTGGCCGTCATCGGTGCGGGCCTGGGATACCTGCTCTCCGTGCGAAGCGCCCCGCTGCCCGGCGCGGAGCCTCGCACCGCGGAGGACGCGGTCGACCTCGTCGCCCTGCTCTCCTTCGGCGTCCTGGGTGCCGAGCTGCTGCGCCGCAAGCGCGCGATCGGGCTCGGGTGGTCGCTGATGCTGCTGGCAGCACTGCAAGCGGTCAACGCCCTGCTCGCCGGCCTCGGCGACGCCTTCACCGACGGTCAGACGCCCACGTCAGCCGTGGCCCGTCTGGCGTGGATGTTCTCGGACACGGCGTTCATCGCCTCGTTCTTCCTGCTCGTGTACGCACCCTTGGCGCTGTTCCCCACCGGACGGCTCCCCTCCCGGCGCTGGCGCTGGCTCAGTGGGTGGCCGTGGCCGGCACCATCACGATGGCCCTGTCGATCATCCTCGCCCCCGGCGACGTCGACGACGACAACCCGGCGACCGGCCCGAACCCCCTCGGTGTCGATGCGCTCGGCGGTGTCACCGACGCCCTCGAGGTCGTGGCCGCCGTGCTGCTCGTGCTCACCCTCGCCGGCAGCGTGGCGGCGTACGGCGTCCGCTGGTTCCGCTACCGCGGGCCCCGCCGGCGTCAGCTGGCCTGGTTCTCCGCCGGTGCCGTGGCGATGGTGGTCGGGATGGTCACCGAGCTCGGCGACTCGGTGCTGGTCGAGGTGCTGATGGCCCTGCTGATCTTCGGGACGCTCCTCGGTGGCATGGCCTGGCCCCTGCTCGGCCCGCTGGGTGCTGAGGCCGAGCGCGCCGACCTGGTCACCCCCGAGGGGCGCACGTCACCCGAGGATCGCGGGAGATGACACGCTCGGGTGGTGTCAGTGTGCCGGGGAGCCTGCGCGTTGGGTCAGCATGGCCATGCTGGTGCACTCGATCTCCGGGAAGCTGTCCCGGACGGGTGCTGCGTCGAGCGTCATGTCGGTGGTGTTCATCACGACTGCTGCTTGCGCTTGCCGGGCGAGTGCCGGATGGATCGGTCGGGCCAGCACAGACATGGCACGAAGGACGCGCAGGGGGACGCGCCGGATCCCTGAACCGTCATCGCTGCGCGCAAGCAGGTGTTCAGCGATCTGGGTGAAGGTCAGGTTCTCGGGTCCACCTACTGAGAGCCGTCGCGCGGTGCGCGGGTCACCATCTGCCGCAAGGCAGACGAAGGCCGCGACGTCATCGGCGGAGACGAAGTTGATCGCATTCTGGCCAGGCCCGAGAACCAGTGCGGGTCCGCCGGCAGCGAGCTTGGCTCCGATGATCCCCATCCACGTCTCCAGGAAGCTGGTCGATCGCACTGTGGTGGCGCTGATTCCGGAGTCCAGGAGATCCTGTTCGGCTGCGTACTTCATGCGATGCAGCGACATCGGGTGGTCCGGTGCGGCCCCCACGACCGAGACCAGGACGAAGTGGCCCACGCCGGCCCGCTTCGCTGCGGCAACCAGGCGAGCGTTCGCGTCGCGGTCGACCGCCTCGGGGCGGGTGCGTGTGGGCCCAGCGAACCCGTGGACGGCCGAGATGACCACGCTGGCTCCTTCGACGAGCGGATCGACCGGATCAGTGCGAAGGTCGCCGACGACCAGCTCGACCGCGCGGGGGAGGTGCTCGCCCCGCCTCGGGTCGCGTGTCAGGACCCGGACCTGATCGCCACGATCCGTCAGGCGCTCGGTGAGCCTCCGACCCAGCGTGCCGGTGCCCCCGACCACCAGGATCATGACTCGTCCGGCGCGGAGTCGTGGGCCACGGTGGCCCGCACGAACTTCTCGACCGGTCCGGACTCGAGGTCAACCGGTTCGAGGTAGAACCGTGCCGCTCGAATCAACGCGTCCGTCACCACGAAGATGATGACTCCGCGCATCAGGTGCGTGGAGCCGTCGCCCCGGGTCCCGGTCATCTCCCACTCCGACCAGACGGTGTCCTCCTCGGCATGGATCGCCAGCACCCGGGCGCGGATGTCGGGCACACCGCGGAGGATCTGCGACCAGTTGCTGCGCACCTGCTCGTTGCCCACGAAGCCCCGCCCGGGATGCACGGGCGTCTCGTTGACGTAGTCCGCCGCGAAGTGGGCCACGATCGCCTCGAGGTCATGGTCGTTCGTGGCGCGCACCAGGCCTCGGACGACTTCTGCTGCGCTGGATGTCATCGGACGCTCCTCGGGGTGGGGTCCCCGTATTTTCATTACAGTAGCATGTAATCAACTGGACGGAGCGAGGGAGTGGATGGAAGAGCTCAAGCGGAACTACGACTCGAGCCGCCGCCGTCGGCAGGCGCAACACACCTACGACGCGGTGCTCGCTGCGGGTCGGCAACGCTTCCTGGCCGACGGGTACGCCGCCACGACGATCGCCGCCGTGGCAGCGGAGGTCGGGGTCTCGGTCGAGACGGTGTACAAGAAGTTCGGCAGCAAGTCCGGCCTGGTGGCCGCCATCTGGGAGCGAGGACTGGCCGGGCGGGGTGAGGTCCCGGCACCTGAGCGCTCGGACCGGATGCAGTCCACCGTCAGCGACCCCCGCGAGATCATCCGCAACTGGGGACAGCTCACGACCGAGGTGGCTCCGGAAGTCGCGCCGATCCTGCTGCTGATCCGCTCCGCCGCGGCTACCGACCCCGACATGTCACAGCTGCTCACCAGGACCGACAAGCAGCGCCTCTCGCGGATGCGACGCAATGCCCGAGTCCTGGAAGGTCACCTCAAGACCGGCCTCACGCAGTCGATGGCAGCCGAGATCATGTGGACCTACAGCTCGCCAGACCTCTACGACCTGCTGGTCGCGCGTCGTGGCTGGCCCCTACCTCGCTACGGCCAGTTCGTCACCGAGAGCCTGCTGGCTGCGCTTCTTCCCTGACTCACCATGCGCCGGTTGATCCCGGACGCACCCAGCAGCGGGCATCCGCCACCTCGAGTCAGAGGTCGTCTCGAGCCGGCGGGGTCCGAAGGGTGCGGAGGATCAGGAACACGCCCACGGCACCGATGACGAGGCCGATCACTGCCCAGATCGCGTGGCCGCTCATGCCGCCGCCTCCGATGACGTCCAGGCCCTGCAGGATCCAGAGGAGGCCGAGCAGGACGAGTACGGCGCCCACGACCAGGGACACGATGCGGCTCATGTCAGCAAACGTACCCCGCTGGGGTAGGCGGTTAGGTTTGACGTATGCGCCGTTGGTGGGCTCGCCGTCCTGGCAAGGCCGTGGCGACCGGAAGTGCCGCGGCGGCCGAGCAAGGCCCGTCGGAGCACGGCCGACCTGTGGGTCGCCGGGTGGCACTCGGGCTCCTCGGGATCGGCACGCTGGGGATCGTCACCGGCACCCGGGCGCAGAACGCCGTGACGACGTTCCTGGCGCCCATCCAGCTGCACGACCCGACAGGGCTGACGTCGCTGCTGCCCGTGGGTGACACGTTCCGCTACTACTCCGTGACCGGCGGCGCGCCGACCCGCAACGCAACGACGTACCGCCTCAGGGTCGGCGGCCTGGTCGACCGTCCGACAGCTTCACGTTGGCCGACCTCCAGGCGATGCCGCAGACCGAGCTGGTCCGCGACTTCCAGTGCGTGACCGGATGGCGGGTGCCGCAGGTGCACTGGAGCGGGGTGCGGCTGTCGACGATCCTCGACCGGGCCGGCGTGCAGTCCTCGGGACGGGCGTTGCGGCTGACGTCGTTCGACGGCACCTACACCGACAGCCTGACCCTCGACCAGGCACGGCTGCCCGATGTCCTCGTCGCCCTGCGGATGCTCGGCGCCGACGTCACCCACAACCACGGTGGACCGGTGCGGCTCTACGTCGCGCCGATGTACGGCTACAAGAGCGTGAAGTGGCTTTCGGGCATCGAGGTCACCGATGCGGTGGTGCCCGGCTACTGGGAACACCGCGGGTACGACATCGACGGGTTCGTCGGCAAGTCCAACGGGCGAGGCCTCGATGAGCGCACCTGAGACCGGCGTCCCGCTGGAGACGGGACAGGTGATCGACCGGTTCAGCCGGGCCTCTCGATGGGTGCACTGGCTCACCGCGATCTTCATGACGATCTGCATCCTGACCGCGTTGGTCCTCTACAACGGCTCGATCGCGGTCATCTTCGGCCATCGCTACCTGGTCGAGCAGCTGCACGTGTACTCCGGGTTCGCCCTCCCGGTGCCGTTGGTCGTCGGGATCGTCAGCCGGTCCTACCGCGATGACGCACGTCGGCTCAACCGGTTCACCTCGCGTGACTGGGCGTGGCTGCGCTCACGCACCCGCCGGGACGGCACGATCGAGGTGGGCAAGTTCAACGCCGGCCAGAAGCTGAATGCTTCGCTGTCCGCCGGCTCGATCGGCGTGCTCCTGATCTCCGGAGTGGTCATGTACTTCACCAACCTCGCCCCGCTGTCGTGGCGCAGCGGGGCCACGTTCGTGCACGACTGGTTCGCGCTGGCCGTCGGCCTGCTCGTCGTCGGCCACATCGCGATGGCCCTCAAGGACCCGTACGCCATGACCGGGATGCGCACCGGTCGGGTGCCGCTGAGGTGGGCACGCCGGGAGCACGCAGCGTGGGCGCGCGAGGTCGCCGGCGACCCGCCCGCCGCCACTCGCGATCACCCTTCCCGCCACTGACCGGTCGCCTGCACGACCCTCCGCCGCGCGCTACAGGCGAGGCGCGACCTTTCGCCGTACGGGGATCAACGGCCTTGCGCGGTGTGCTCGCGTTGGCGTGCTGGACGCAGCAGGTAGTCCTGGAGCAGGACCGTCCCGGCGACGACGATCGCCACGACCTCCGATGCCGCAGCCGTCCACACCGCCCAACCCGTCCAGTGCTCGTGGACGCCGAAGAGCCCCACACTGACGGCAATGAGGAAGGCGCCGAGCGTGGAGGCGCCGAACCCGACAGCAAGGACCAACGGGACCCAGTGCCGCCACGTCACCAGCAGGATCGCGATCACCGTGCCGCCCACCGCGTTCAGCATGAACGCAGGGCCAACCACGTCGGTGTGCCGGAACACGTCGAACCAGAGGTAGAGGTGCACCGCGGCTGAGACCAGGACTGCCGCGGCAGCCAGCATCCGCATCTTCATTGCCTTCATCTCCTGACGGGCCGGCCGGTAGCGGCCTCATCTGGAAAGACGGATCTGATCGGTGTGCGGTTCAGATCGGGTCGTTCGCACCACGCCGACATCGGCGGGGCCCACACATGAGACGCACCGGTCAGTGGTGGGCGGCCCGGAGTCCGGCGGCCAGAGCGGCGACCTCGATCTGTACGGCGGACACGACGGGGTCGGTGTCAGCGCGGGAGGCAGACCTCAACGAGGACAAGGCGGCGGTATGGATGTCAGCCGCGGCTGCGGTGATCCGGTCGCAGGCCGCCCGGTC
Organism: uncultured Actinomycetota bacterium; assembly: GCA_963842565.1. Classification (GTDB taxonomy): domain Bacteria; phylum Actinomycetota; class Actinomycetes; order Propionibacteriales; family Nocardioidaceae; genus Marmoricola. The sequence continues at coordinate 35,296 of CAWJGX010000012.1, forward strand.
CTCCTCGCGCAGCGATCCCGAACGGGCACTGGCACGAAGCACCGCGTCGACCCCACCGGCGGCCGCCGTGAGCTGGGCCGTCAGCGCGGGCAGATCACCGACGGCGACCTCGGAGCGACGTGCGAGAGCGATCGAGTGCTCGGCGGAGGAGACCGCCCGCCACATCCGGTGCCGGCGGTTCTGGGCTGTCCACCAGCCCGGCGAGCCAAGATCGGAGATCACGAGCGAGCCCGGGACACCCGTGGAGCCCGGGCGGTTCAGTGGCGACGCTCGGAATCCCCGAAGCCGCTCTCGGGCGGAGCGGTAACGGCGCCGCACGCCTCGCACGACCATCGTCGCGACAACGCCCATCGTGATGACGGCGAGCGTGCCTACGACACCTACGGTGATCAGCACTTGCTCCACCACAGTCGATCCCTGCTTCCGTGCCGATGAGTCGCAAACCAGTGCCCCCACTGTACGGGCCCTCACCACTCCTGGGTCTGGGCGTCGAGGAAGGCGAGGACGGCCAGCACTCGTCGGTGGCCGTCCGTGTCGGGTTCGATCCCGAGCTTCGCCATGAGGCCGGCGATGTGGGTCTCGACCGTTCGCTGCGACAGGAACAGTCGCCGTGCGATGGCGGCGTTGGTGTGACCCTGAGCCATCAGGGCGAGCACCTCGCGTTCGCGTGTGGTCAGCGTGTGCAGGGGTTCGTGGGCGCTGTTCATGCTGATCAGCCGGGTCACGACTTCGGGGTCGAGGGCGGAACCCCCGGAGGCGACCCGCTGGAGGGCGTCGAGGAAGTCGTCGACGTCGAGCACGCGATCCTTGAGGAGGTAGCCGAAGGCCCCGGTGGTGACGAGATGGACCGAGTGGGTGGTCTCGATGTGCTGGGAGAGGAGCAGGATGCCCAACCGGGGATGAGCGGCACGCAGGGCCATGGCGGCGCGCGCGCCGTCGTCGGTGTGGTCTGGCGGCATCCGGACGTCCACGATCACGAGGTCCGGACGCTGGTCCCGGACGGCGTCCATCAGCGTCGTGGCGTCGGGCACGCGGGCCACGATCTCGTGCCCGGCGTCGGTGAGCAGGCTGGCGAGTCCTTCGCGGAACAGGGTGGAGTCCTCGGCGATCACGATGCGCACGGCAGCACCGCTTCGATGGTGGTGCCGGCACCTCGTCGACTCTCGATGGACAGCTGCCCACCGTGTGCGCCGACCCGGTCGGCGAGGCCGGCGAGCCCCGATCCCGGCCGGGAGGCGGCGTGCCCGTTGCCGTCGTCGACGACGCGGACGTGCAGCTGGCCGGCGACCACGGCCACGTCGAGGGTGATCGTGGTGGCCTCGGCGTGCTTGACGGCGTTGGTGATCGCCTCGGCGGCGACGTAGTACGCAGTGGTCTCGACGTCCTGGTCGAGGTCGGTGGCCGAGACGCGCAGGACGATCGGCAGGTGTGTCGTGCTGACGAGCTGTGAGAGAGCGGGGACCAGCCCGTCGTCGAGACAGCTGGGCCTGATGCCGTGGGCCAGCTGCCTGAGCTCGCTCACCGCGGTGCCGAGCTCGGCGACGGCTTCGTCGAAGACCCCAGCGACATCCACGCCGCGTCCGAGGCGACGCTGGGCCAGCCGCAGGGCCATCCCCAGGGCCACGAGTCGTTGCTGGGCCCCGTCGTGCAGGTCGCGCTCGAGTCGGATCCGTTCCTCGTAACCGACCCGGAGCAGGCGCGCCCGGCTGTCCTCGGCCTCGGTGAGCGCCTGACGGAGCTCGACGCGGAGTCGGACGAGCTCGACGAGGGGCGCGGCACGGTCGGCGATGGCGCGCACGAGATCCCCAGATACCGGAGCACGCGTCGACAAGGCACCGATGCGCTGGGGCCCGATCGTGATGTCGACGTGTGGTTCAGCCATCTCGACTGCGACGCCCTGGGCGTCGACAAGCGATTCGTTCGTCGGCCCGCAGTACCCGACGACGAGGGTGGGGTCGCCCAGCGCGTCCCGGAGACGTTGTTGCAGCTGCTCGGGCCCGGCTTGTGCCAGCAGGGTCTCGCGATGGAGGTCCGCGATCGCCTCGAAGGCCGCGTGCCGGGCTGGGTAGAGGCGGGCGTCGACGCGGCGCTGCAACCGCCGAGCCATGGGCGCGAGGAGCACCGCGGCACCAGCCGTGACGGCGATGGCGACGGCCGGACTGCGACGGCTGAGTGCGGCTCCGGCCAGGGCGTTGACCGCGGTGTACACCGTGAGGAGCCCGGCCAGGATGATCGACCTCGTCACGGTGGCCACGAGGGCCCGGTCCGCGTCGAAGAGGTCGGGGCGTCGTACGGCGACGGCGATCAGGGTGGGCAGGGCGAGGTAGGTGGCGCTCAGGCCGATCGCCAGGACCGCATCGGCGCTGCCGATCAGCGCATAGCTGATCCAGGTGCCCAGGAGCGTGACCGGCAGCAAGGTGGCTGCCAGGGACAGCCATCGGTACTGGCGACGCTGCCGGGGTTCGCTGACCCGGTAGCGGCGGGCGAGGTCGATGACCAGCAAGACCAAGGAGACGGGGAGAAGCGGGAGACTGACCACACTCAGCGTGGTCGCCAGTGCACCCGGCATCGTCCCGAGGAGGTGGGGAGTCGTCTCGTCGGGCGGCAGGAACGGACCGGGTGCCGTCGCTGCGGTCACCATGAACACCGCCGCGTCGATGAGGATCAGGGCGCACAGCCATCGGCTCAGCGACGAGGCGAGTCGGCCCGCGGGGAAGAAGAGGAGCGGCAGGGCCAGCACGACGTACACGAGCACCCAGGCGCCCTGGCTGGCGACTGTCAGGTAGTCGGCACCGGGCGGAGGGTCAGCGGTCACGTCCTGCGCCAGGGCCAGGGTGAGTACCACCGCGGCCATCAGACCAGGGAGCACCAGCAGGAGCCCGAGCACTCGTGTGTCGCGAACGTGGGCCACGAGCAGTCCGGCGGTCGTGGGCACGGCCCCCAGCACCAGCGCCGCCGCCAGGATCAGCAGGTGCACCAGGGAAGGCTCCTGGGCCGTCAGCCACACCGCCGCGCACAGGACCGCCCCCGTGCCACACGCAGCAGTCCAGGCCAACCCACGGTGCCAGGTCACCTTTCGCACCCTACGGCTGCATCACGGTGCGCGGCCTCCGTGCAGGCACCCAGAACGACCTCCGGGGCGACGCCTGGCCGAGGACCGGTGCCGGCCACGAAGCGAACGAGTCCACGGACCAGGAGAGTCGGAGAACCACCGACCGGCACTCGTCAAAGGAGCGCGTCATGGATGACCTCGACACCGAACCGCGTACGGCACGGACGCGTCGCGTCAGTCAGGGGTTGGCCCTGATGGTCGCGCCGTGGGCCTTCGTGATCGCCAACACCGGCGACGTCCTGACCAGCGAGCATGGTCTGGACGACACGACGCCGCGAGGCGCCCTGCTCATCTCGGCCGCGCACCCGCTCGCTGACAAGTGGTTCACCTGCGCCGCGATGATCGGCTGCTTGCTCCTCGTGCCCGCCGTCCTGGGGGCGATGGGCCTCGTGCGCGTACGGGCGGCCCGTCTGGGCCTTGCTGGTGGTGTGCTGATGATCGCCGGATACATCTGCTACTTCGCGATGCTGTTCCAGGGCTACGCCACGATCGCCCTGGCACAGCACGGAGGAGCGAGCCCGGACAACGTCGCGGTCCAGGACCTGATGATGAACCAGGGCTTCTTCATCGTCGTCGCGCTCACCTTCGTCGTCGGCAACCTCATCGGCACCTTCCTGCTCGGCCTCGCACTGTTCCGCGCCCGCGTCGTACCCCGGTGGGCAGCGGTCATGGTGCTGGTCTGGCCCGTGGCGCACGTCCTCGGCGGCGCGTGGGGCGAGATCGTCGGCGCTGCGGTCGAGGCGGTCGGACTGGCCGTGGTGGGTCTGTGCCTGCTCCGCACCGGTCCCGGCTTCAACGCAGGCATGTTCGCTGCGCCTCACGAGGAGCCGGGCCGAACCCGGGTCGAGGAGCCGGCAGCGGGCTTGGAGCCGGCGTAGAGCGGACCTCGGAGCAGGCGACCGACAGGGGTTCACGCCGGGCGTCGTGCGGAGTAGTTTGCTGAGAACGCTCACTCGGAGGGCCGCCATGCCTCGTTCGGTGCTGATCATTGTTGCTGCTGTGCTGGCTCTCGGTGCTGGAGGTCTCGCCGCTCCCGCCGTCTCGAAGCCGCCACCGAAGGGGCCGAAGATCGACCACATCGTGGTGATCTACGAGGAGAACCACAGCTTCGACAACGTGTTCGGCGGATGGGAGCACGTCAACGGGCTGGACCACGCTTCCGCCCAACGGCAGGTCATGCCCGACGGCTCCGTGCTGCCGTGCCTGCCGCAGAACGACGTCAACCTCACGTCGCCGCCGCTGCCGATCACCTGCAGCGGGACGGTCGGGTCGCAGACGATCAACTCGGCGTTCGCGAACGCGCCGTTCCGGATCGACGACTACATCCAACCGGAGGACACGACGTGTCCGCCCCCGGGAGTGTTCGCGCCCAACGGAGTGCTGAACGGCGCCGGCCTCCCCGGCGGCTGCACGCGTGACCTGGTGCACCGCTTCTACAACGAGCAGTACCAGATCGACGGGGGCCGGCAGGACCGCTACGTCGCCGGCAGCGACGCCGTCGGCCTCACGATGGGCACCTACGACACCACCGAGCTACCTATCTACAAGTACCTGCACTCGGCCGACGCACCGCACTACGCGATCGCCGACAACTTCTTCCAGTCGGCCTTCGGCGGGTCCTTCCTCAACCACCAGTGGCTGATCGCCGCGAAGACGCCGATCTGGCCGCGATGCGGTCGCGGACCAGGGCGCCAACGACCTGCACTCGGTCGTCGGTCCCGACGGCTTCCCCGCCGGGACCCCGCTGCATCCCGCGACGCCCGGCACGAAGGACGCCGCGCTGACCCAGGCCGCCAACGCGGATGGTTCCTGCAGGGTGCCGGCCGCCGGGCCCACCCCGCCCGCCGGGACGGTGTGCGGCGACTACGCCGTGAACACGGTCCAGCCCGCCTACCAGCCGTTCGCGCCCGGGACGGCCGTCGCCCGTCGGCTGCCGCCGCAGACCGCGCCGACCATCGGCGACCGACTGTCCGGCGCCGATGTCGACTGGGCGTGGTACTCCGGCGGCTGGTCCAACGCCAATGGCGACGTCAACGCCCCCGGCTGGACCAACGGCACCACCCCCGGGACCTGCACCGACCCGGACACCATTGCCGAAGGCGGTCTACCCGAACTGCCCGGACAAGCTGTTCCAGTTCCACCACCAGCCGTTCAACTACTACGCCAACTACGCGCCGGGCACCGCCGCCCGCGCCGCCCACCTGCGCGACGAGCAGGAGTTCATCGCCCAGGCGAAGAGCGGTGACCTGAAGCCGGTCAGCTTCGTCAAGCCGATCGGCGCCGAGAACGAGCACCCCGGCTACGCGAGCGAGCACTACGGCAGCAGACCACCTCGTCGACCTGCTCCAGGCGATCGAGAACGGCCCGGACGCCGACAGCACGCTCGTCATCGTGACCTACGACGAGTTCGGCGGTCAGTGGGACCATGTCGCTCCGCCGCACTCCCAGGCCGGCATCAGCGACCAGTGGGGCCCGGGCACCCGTATTCCGGCGCTGCTCGTCTCGCCGGTCCTGAAGCACCCGTTCGCCGTGGACAAGACCGAGCACGACACCACCTCGATCCTCACGACGATCGAGCGCCGCTTCGGGCTCGAGCCGCTCACCACGCGCGACGCTGCGGTGGCCGATCTCTTCCGAGCGCCGGTGTTCCCGGGCAACCGTCCCTAGACCGCCTGGACCAGCCGTTCAGGTCGCGCGCACGGAACCGGTGACCGCCTACCGCCGCAACAACCCCTTGGCCACGTGGGTGACCTGCACCTCGTTGGAGCCGGCGTAGATCATCAAGGACTTGGCGTCCCGGGCGAGCTGCTCGACGCGGTACTCCGCCATGTAGCCGTTGCCGCCGAACAGCTGGACGGCCTCCATGGCCACGTCGGTCGCGGCCTTGGAGGAGTAGAGCTTCATCGCCGAGGCCTCGGCCAGGTCCATCTCGACCTCGCCTCGGCGGGCGGCGATGGACTTGAAGACCATGTTGGCGACGTTCATCCGGGCCACCTCCATCTCGGCGAGCTTGAGCTGGATCAGCTGGAAGTCGGCGATCGGCTTGCCCCAGAGCTCGCGGCCCTTGGCGTAGTCGACGCAGAGCCGCAGGCACTCCTCGATCACGCCCAGGGACAGAGCGGCGATGCCGACGCGCTCGACGATGAAGTTGGAGCGCGCGGACTCGCGGCCGTCCTTGGACGAGCCGCCCTCGAGGAGACGGTCGCGGCCGAGGCGGACGTTGTCGAAGAACAGCTGGCCGGTGGGGGAGGAGTGCATGCCCATCTTCTTGAACGGCTTGGACTGCTCCAGGCCTTCCATCCCGCTGTCGAGCACGAAGGTGAGCACCGGTTGGTCCCGCCGATCCACACCTGAGCCGTCGTCGAGCTTGGCGTAGACGACGAGGGTGTCGGCGTACGGACCGTTGGTGATGAACGTCTTCTGGCCGTTCAGGACGAAGTCGTCCCCATCGGGCTTGACCGTCGTACGCATCCCGCCGAACGCGTCGGACCCGGCGTCGGGCTCGGTGATCGCCCAGGCGCCGATCTTCTCGAACGTCGCGAGGTCGCGCGCCCAGCGCCGGCGCTGCTCGATCGAGCCGCTCGCGTTGATCGTCCCGGCGGCGAGTCCGATGGAGACGCCGATCGCGGCGGGGATGCCCATGGAGACCTTGACCAGCTCGATCTGCGGGAGCACGGCCATCGCCGGGTCCATCCCGTCGCCCCCGCTCGGGGGTGGCTCCTCGCCCGCCTCGCGCGCCTCGGCTGCGGCGATCGACTTGTCGAAGCTCTCGGCAGCGAGCGCGTCGAGGCCGAAGGTCGAGAAGAACGTGCGGATCAGCTCGTACGGCGGGAGGTCGCCGTGCTCGAGGTCGTCCTGGTGAGGACGGATCTCCTTGTCGACGAAGGAACGGACTGCGTCCCGGACGGCCAGCTGGTCCTTCGTCCACGCGAACATGCAGCGAGGGTAGTCGGTCTGCACCGGACACCCGGCCCAACCCGAACGGCAACGATGCGCGGCGGTGGACACACCGAGGTGAGCGCCTCGTGTCGGCTCGTGAGGTTTGTCCCAGGTCGCCCGCGGGTACCCGAGCGCATGCCTGCTTGCCGATGTGCGGTTCCCACGCCCAGCGGTGGATGATGACGGGAACGTACTTGGATCGACCGTCGCCCAGCGGACTGGCGGACGTCATCGAGATCGTCCTCGACAAGGGGATCGTCATCGACGCCTACGTCCGGGTTTCCCTGCTGGGCATCGAGCTCGTGACCGTGGACGCGCGCATCGTCGTCGCCAGTGTCGACACCTATCTCCGATTCGCCCAGGCGACCAACCGCCTCGATCTGTACGAAGAGGGAGGAAAGAGTCTGCCCGAAGTAGTCGGCGAGATGGGCGGTCCCGTGATCGAGAAGGCCGCCAGCAATGTCGCCGAGAACAAAGTGAACGAGGTCGTCGAGAAGACGGTCGGCACGGCGGGGAGAGTCGCCAGGAAGGCAACCGACCTGGTCACGCCGGACACCGAGTGAGACGCCGGCACGGGCGAGCGCGGGGCTGCTCGACCAGGCGACTGCCGCACGCCCGAAATGTCGTCCGGCGCCCACTGGAGTAACCCACCCACCTTGTGGGCACGTGGTGGTTGAAGACGGTAGGCCGACAGCCCGAGATCGACGTCAGACGGCGTGGGCGCCGTTGAGGACACCAAGGGAGGAAACACCAGATGATCGAGATCCGGAGCCGCTTGAGGAGCGTCGCAGACACCGAGAAGTGGGGCGCCCGACGTGCCTCGTTCATGGCGAAGGTCCAGGCAACCAAGGTGGTGTGGTTCCCGCCCAAGCCGGTGGAGACCGGCAAGAAGGCCGCGTCATCGGCCAGCAAGACGGCCAAGAAGACCACCAAGGGGGCCAGTGGGAGCGCGAAGAAGGCCGCCAAGAAGACGACCGGCGCCACCAAGAAGACGACCGGAGCCGCCAAGAAGGCGACCCGGGGCACCAAGCGCCCCAGCGACTCGACCAGCCGCGAGAAGACCTAGGTACGTGCGCGACGGGGAAGGCGTCTGACGTTCGATCGTCAGACCAGCAGCCCGCCCGACGTCACGGGACGTGGTGGCCGCCCAGGCCGTGCCCCGAGGCTCACATTCGCTCGATGATCGTCCCGGTCGCCATCGCGCCACCGGCGCACATGGAGATCAACGCCCGATGGGCGTCGCGGCGCTCGAGCTCGTGCAGCGCGGTGGTGATCAGGCGTGTGCCGGTGGACCCGACGGGGTGGCCCAGCGCGATGGCGCCGCCGTTGACGTTGGTGCGGTCGAGGTCGGCGCCGGTCTGCTGCGCCCAGGAGAGTACGACGGAGGCGAACGCCTCGTTGACCTCGAACAGGTCGAAGTCGTCGAGGGTCATGCCCGTGCGCTCGAGCAGCCGCCGGGTCGCGTCGATGGGTCCGTCGAGGTGGTAGTAGGGATCCGAGCCGACGAGGGCGTGGTCGGCGATCCGCGCGCGGGCGGTCAGCCCGAGCGAGTCGGCGAGGTCGGAGTCCATCAGCAGCACCGCCGAGGCGCCGTCGCTGATCTGGGAGGAGGTGCCGGCCGTGTGCAGACCGTCGGGGAGCACCGGGCGCAGCTTGGCCAGACCCTCCAGGGTGGTGTCGCGCAGCCCTTCGTCCGTCGAGACGACCCGCGTCTCCCCGGTGGGCTTGCCGGTCTCCTTGTCGATCACGGGCGCGTCGAGGGGAGCGATCTCGCGCTCGAACCGGCCCTCGTCGACGGCGATCCGAGCCTTGTGCTGCGACGCAGCGCCGAAGACCTCGAGGTCGTCACGGGTCAGGCCGCGGTTGCCGGCGATCCGGTCGGCGCCGAGGAACTGGTTGGGCATGTCGATGTCCCACGACTCCGGTCGAGGGTCGCCGGTGCCGGGCGGCACGTTGGCGCCCAGGGCGATCCGCGACATCGACTCGACCCCGCAGGCGATGCCGACCTTGATGGTGTCGGCCTTGATCATGTCGTTGACGAGGTGGGCCGCCTGTTGGCCCGAGCCGCACTGCGCGTCGATCGTGGTGGCGCCGGTGGGCTGGGGGAGACCCGCGTGCAGCCACGCGCGCCGGACCATGTCGTTGGACTGCTCGCCGGCCTGGGTGACCACTCCGCCGACCACCTGCTCCACCAGGGCCGGGTCGACGCCGGAGCGCTTGAGGACCTCGCTCTGGACGAACCCGAGGAGCTCGCCGGGGTGCACGCCGGCGAGGCCGCCGTTGCGCTTGCCGAGGGGGGTGCGGACGGCATCGATGATGACGGGAGTTCCCATGGGACAAAACTAGAACACGTTCTCATTATGAGCAACGATCGAGAGTGATTCGTCCGTGTCAGGGCTTCCGAACAAACCGAAGGTATGTAACTATCTGCGACTAGAACGTGTTTCAGATCTGGAGGTTCCACCGTGACCGCTACACCCGCCCTGCCTACGGGATTCGACCCGACGGACCCGTTCCTGTGCGAGGAGGCCATCCCGCTGGAGCAGTTCCTCGAGCTCCGCCGGACGGCGCCCGTCTGGCGCGTGGAGCAGACCCCGGGAGCGAGTGCAGGTTTCCTGGACGGCGGCTACTGGGCCGTCAGCAAGCACGCGGACGTCGCGGCGGTCTCCAAGAACAGCAAGGACTTCTCCAGCGCCGAGAACGGCGCGATCATCCGGTTCTCCCCGGACATGACCCGCGACCAGGTCGAGATGCAGACGATCATGCTGATCAACCAGGACCCGCCCGTCCACACCCGCACCCGTCAGCTGATCAGCCGCGGTTTCACCCCGCGCGCGATCAACGCGCTGCACGACGTGCTGATCGGCCGGGCCAACAAGATCATCGACGACGCGCTCGCCAAGGGAGACGGTGACTTCGTCGTCGACGTGGCCGCCGAGCTTCCCCTGCAGGCGATCGCCGACCTGCTCGGCGTACCCCAGGAGGACCGGCGCAAGCTGTTCGACTGGTCCAACCAGATGCTCGCCCAGGACGACCCGGAGTACGGCGGCCAGCCGGACGTCGCTGCCGCGGAGATCCTCGGCTACGCGATGGAGATGGCGGCCGACCGCCGGGAGAACCCGCAGGACGACATCATCACCAAGCTGGTGCACGCCGACATGGACGGCGAGAAGCTCGGCGAGGACGAGTTCGGCTACTTCGTGATCATGCTGGCCGTCGCCGGCAACGAGACCACCCGCAACGCGATCACCCACGGGATGAACGCGTTCTTCGACCACCCCGACCAGTGGGAGCTCTTCAAGAAGGAACGTCCCAGGACCGCGACCGACGAGATCATCCGCTGGGCCACCCCGGTGAGCGTGTTCCAGCGCACCGCCCTCAACGACGTGGTCGTCGGCGGCCAGCAGGTGAAGAAGGGCGAGCGCGTCGGGCTCTTCTACGCCAGCGGCAACCACGACGAGGACGTGTTCGAGGCGCCCGGCGAGTTCAACGTGCTGCGCGACCCCAACCCGCACCTCGCGTTCGGCGGCCACGGTGCGCACTACTGCATCGGCGCCAACCTGGCGCGGCTCGAGGTCGAGGTGATGTTCAACGCGATCGCCGACCGGATGCCCGACATCAAGAAGACGGGCGACCCGATCCGGCTGCGGCACGGCTGGATCAACGGCATCAAGCACCTGCCCGTCACGTACGCCGACTGAGCGAGGGGGAGTCGAGCTTGCTCGTACTCATCCCGAGCGAAGGAGGCGTTGAGCCGCGGAGCGGCGATCACGCCTGAGCGCCGGTTCCCGCACGGGCCCCGCAACGACGGAGGGTTCACCTCGGTCCGCCGTCCGCCCAGGACCAGCCACACCCCGACCCCGCTGATGGCCAGCCCCACCAGTGCGACGAGCGTGACGGCCTCGCCGAACATCAGGTAGACCCAGAGCATCGTCGTCGGTGGCGTGAGGAACAGCAGGGTGCTGACGACTGTCGCGCCACGCGTGCGGGCGACGAAGACGTACATCACGTACCCGCCCAGGCTGGCCAGCACGATCAGCCAGAGCACGGCCTGCCAGAACTCCACCGAGGCCGGGGGAGTGGCCTGGCCGAACGCCACGGCAAGGGCCATGAGCACCACGGCCGTGACGACGGCCTGCATCATGATCGTCTCGAGCAGGGTCTCGACCGGCTTCAGCCGGCGCTCGAGGACCGTGCCACCGGCCAGGCAGAGCATCCCGACGACGGGCAGCGCGTAGGCCCACAGCGGCGCCCCGGCGATGCCGAGGTCCCCGGACACCACGACCGTGACTCCTCCCAGCCCCAGGAGCATGCCGAGCCACATCCGCGCCGTGGTGCGCTCCCCGAGCAGCGAGCCGGCCACGGTCGCGACGAGCAGCGGCTGCAGGGAGGCGATCAGCGCCGCCGTACCGCCCGGGACGCCGTGGGTCACGCCCTCGAAGACCAGCAGGAGGTACGCCGCCTGGCACAGCAGGCCGAGGACGATCTGCCGTCGCCAGGCCTGCCAGCGCGGCCACGGCGTACGGCGCAACCGGGCGACCGTGACCAGGAGCAGGGCCAGCAGCACGAAGCGCCAGCCGAGCAACGTGAGGGGAGCTGCTCCCGCCCGGCTGCCGAGCTCGGCGCCCACGAACCCGGAGCTCCAGGTGACCACGAGGGCGACCGAGGACAGCGTGCCGGCGTGCTCGCGGAGCACTCGGGGAAACGTCATGTCGACAGGTAAACACACCGGTCGGTATACTCGCGATGTACCTGGAGGTGACCATGACCACGACGACGTCGGACGAGCCACGGATGACACCCGCGGGCAGGCGGATCCTGGACGCCGCCAGCCGGCTCTACTACGACCACGGGATCAACACCGTCGGGATGGAGCTCGTGGCCGAGCAGGCCGGGACCACGAAGAAGACGATCTACGACCGGTTCGGGTCCAAGGACGGTCTGGTGGTGGCCTACCTCGAGGCCCGCGCCCGTCGGTGGGAGGAGCACGTCGAGACCCACCTCGCCGCCGCGTCCTCCACCGGCGCGGTCGACCGTGCGCTGGACGTGCTGGACGCGCTGGAGTCCTGGCTCGAGCAGGGCACTCGTGGGTGCGGCTTCGTCAACGCCTACGCCGAGCTGTCGACGCAGTCCGCTGCCGCGACCCGCGTCGTGCGCGCGGAGAAGGAGTGGATCCGGCGGCTCTACGCGTCGCTGCTGACCGAGGAGGGCGTGGCCTCGGCCGAGTCCCTCGGCAGGCAGCTCGCCCTGCTCCACGAGGGAGCCATCGTGCAGCTCACGGCCGGCGGTTCGCCCGAGGCGCTCGAGGACGCGCGAGCCGCGACCCGGGCGCTGCTCGGCCGAGGTGACGCTCAGTCGGACTTCTGCTCGACGTCCTTGAGGAAGGCGGTCGAGAGCTCCTCGAAGGCGTCGGCGGTCAAGGCGATCCGGTCACCGATCTGCAGCCCGAGGACGGACTTGTCGGCGTCGTACCTGATCACCTTGATCTCGCGCAGCACGCCGTCGTTGTCCAGCAGGGACTCGGTGAGCATCTCGACCTCGCTGAGCGCGTTGGTGTCCTTGCCGGTGAAGGTGCGCACGCGGTGCACGAACAGCCGGTCGAGCGCGATGAGCGCGGTGTTGAAGAACACCGGCTCCAGGGCGCTCACCGACGTCGTGTCACCGGCCTGCGAGGCCACCGTGCGGAACGTGGTCAGCTGCCGCTCCACCATGGTGTGAGCGGCAGCGATCTCTGCTGTCGTGTAGGAGTTGCGGCCGAGCATCTGCCTGGTCCTTTCGTCGTCCTGTCCCTGTGACGGAGCAGGCACGGCGATTGTGACAGGTCAGGACTCGAGGATCGTCTTGGCCTTCTCGAGGTTGGAGCGGACGTCCCTGCTGTAGAGCTTCAGCACGATGCCGTCGGCGAACTTGAAGACGCCCTTGAGCGACTCCATCTCCTGGTGCCAGCTGATCTTGGTGCCCTCGCCCTCGTCCTCGTAGCTGATCGTGAGCGAGTAGGGGATCGTGGCGTCCTCGGAGACCGTCCTGCCGCTGTGCCCCGGATCGAGCTCGACCATCTCGTCGGTGAACTCCAGGCGCCGCCCGGCCACCTTGACGACGCCGTGGCAGCTGCGGCCGACCTTGTCCTTCTCGCCGGACACGAGGTCGTACTCGACGACGTTGCTGCTGTAGACCGGAACGTTGTCCGGATCGATCATGAACTCGAAGACCTCCGCGCGCGGCTTGTCGATCACAATGGATTCGTCGACTGTGAGCATGGCCTGATCCCTTCTGGTGGAGCCGGCCCGGCGACCGGCTCCATGACGCTATGGCGCGGCACGCGTCGACGGGCAGGGGTGTGTCCGGCCTGTCCGGTTCGATCCGTGACCGGGGTAGACCGGTTCCCTCAGGCGGTGGGGCCTTCGTCGCGCAGGCGCTGCACGCTGGTCATCGCCTCACGCAGCTGTGCCAGCCAGTCCTCCGTGTGCTCGCCGACCAGGCGAACGCACCAGGCCAGGGCGTCGGCCCGGCTCCGCGCAACGCCGGCCTCGACGAGGGTGTCCAGCACGATCCGCTCGGGCTGCCGCAGGCGCGTCATCACGGGTACGGCGAGATGGGTGAACACCACGCTCGTCGAGCCGCACTCGGCTCCCCAGGCGATCTTCTTGCCGAACCGGTGCTCGGCCTCGCGGGCGATGGAGATCCGCTCGTCGCGGGTGTCCTCGCGGAACCGCGAGATCCGGCCGCGCGCGGCCTCGGTCGCCTCGGGGCCGTCCGGCTCGCCCTCGACGCCCTCCGGCGCGGCCAGGGTGCCGATCACCAGGATCTCCTCGCGGTCGAGGGTCACCTCGACCGGTCCGGTGAACCACTCGTCCGGCAGTCGTCCCTGCAGCCAGCCGGCCACCTGTGCTTGATCCGCTCCCATGATGACTCCTCCGTGCAACGTTGTAATGAAGTAATCATGCGCCTCTCAGGCGGGGCTGACAAGGTCTTCTGCCGACGGCAGAACTGCCCCCAGCAGAAACGCTGGAAGACCGGCCACCGGCCCCGGACTCTGGGGACATGACCCCACCTCTCGACCACCGCATCCCTCGACGACCAGCTCACCTCCCGCCTGCTGCAGCAGCGCATCATCGTGCTCGGCCAGGAGGTGGACGACCCGATCGCCAACCGGCTGTGCGCGGAGCTGCTGCTCCTCTCCGCCGAGGACCCGCACAGCGACATCAGCCTCTACATCAACTCACCCGGCGGCTCGGTCTCCGCGGGGCTGGCCATCTACGACACGATGCGGCTGATCCCCAACGACGTCAGCACCCTCGCCATGGGGCTGGCGGCCAGCATGGGCCAGTTCCTGCTCTCGGCCGGCACACCGGGCAAGCGCTACGCCCTCCCGCACTCCCGGGTGCTGATGCACCAGGGCTCGGCCGGCATCGGGGGATCGGCCGTGGACATCGAGATCCAGGCCGAGAACCTCGAGCACACCAAGAACGTGATGATGCGACTGATCGCCGAGCACACCGGCCAGCCCGTCGAGAAGGTCGAGCACGACGCCGTGCGTGACCGCTGGTTCACCGCCGAGGAGGCCCAGGCCTACGGCTTCGTCGACCAGATCCTCACCGACGTCTCCGCCGTGACACCCGCACGGCCGGCGCGCCAGGTCGGGCTGGGGGTGCGGGCATGAGCAGCTACACGATCCCCAGCGTCGTCGAGAAGACGATCCGCGGCGAGCGCGCGGTGGACATCTACAGCCGCCTGCTCACCGATCGCATCGTGTACGTCGGCACCGAGATCGACGACGGGGTGGCCAACGTCGTGATCGCGCAGCTGCTCCACCTCGAGTCGGAGAACCCGGAGTCGCCGATCAACCTCTACCTGAACTCTCCGGGAGGCTCGGTGACCGCGATGTTCGCGATCTACGACACGATGCAGTTCATCGGGGCGCCGGTCGGCACGACGTGCGTCGGCCAGGCCGCGTCGAGTGCCGCCGTGCTCCTCGCGGCCGGTGAGCCGGGCGCCGGATGGTGCTGCCGCACGCGCGCGTCGTGCTCCATCAGCCGTCGGGTGGAGGCCAGGGTGCCCTGCCCGACCTGGCGCTGCAGGCCAAGGAGATCGTCCGGCTGCGCGCGGAGATGGAGCAGATCCTCTCCCGGCACACCGGTCAGAGCGTCGAGCGGCTGCGGGAGGACACCGGGCGCGACCTGGTGCTGGCACCTCAGGAGGCGGTCGCCTACGGACTGGTGGACGGGATCCTGGACCGTCGCCTGTCCGCCTGAGAAGGCTGGCTGAGGGAAGAACCGACGCGACCGCGCTGTTGCCGCAGGCATGACTGAACTCGTGGATCGATCGATCAAGGCGCTGCGCGCCAACCATGCCGAGCTCGAGGCGCTGGTGTCCGCTCTCTCGACGGACCAGCTGAACGGACCGAGCGGAGCCTCGGAGTGGACCGTCGCGCAGGTGCTCTCGCACCTGGGCAGTGGAGCCGAGATCACCCTGAACACGATCGCGACCGCCGTTCCTGGTGCGACCCCAGGCACCGAGGACAACCAGACCATCTGGGCCCGGTGGGACGCTGCGTCGGCCGAGGAGCAGGCGGCCTGGTTCCTCGAGCACGACGAGCGGCTGCTCGCCCTGCTCGAGGGCCTCACGCCCGAGCAGCGCGAGAACCTGACCGTCGACATGGGCTTCCTGCCCGAGCCGGCCTCGCTCAGCCTGGCGCTGGGGATGCGGCTCAACGAGGTCGCCGCCCATGCGTGGGACGCCCGGGTGGGGGTCGACCCTGCCGCCGGGCTGGACGCGGAGTCCGCCGAGCTGCTGGCCGAGCACTTCTCCGGTGACCTCGGGTTCCTGCTCGGTTTCTCGGGCAAGGCCGACCAGCTGTCGCAGCGGGCCGTCGTCGCGGTGGACGGCTACGCGCTGGTCATCGACGAGTCGGTGAAGGTCGTGGCCGGTGCCTCCGAGGGCGAGACGGCCACGTTCACCGGGCCGCTCGAGGCAGCCATCCGGCTGCTGTCAGGCCGGTTGAAGCCGGAGTTCACCCCCGCGGGCGTGGACGTCTCGGGCAACGTGACGCTGGACGAGCTGAGGAAGGTCTTCCCCGGTTACTGAGTCGGCTCAGGCCGCGAGTGCGAGCGGGCCCGCGGGCCGGCTCACCAGCGAGCGGCTGACCCGCGTCGTCAGGTCGACGAGCCGCAGGCCGAGGGCACCGGACACCGCGCCGAGGATCTCCGAGCTGGGCTCCTTGCGCCCACGCTCGACCTCGGAGAGGTACTGCGTCGAGACCCCCGACTCCTCGGCGACGTCGGCCAGGGTGCGTTCCTGGCGGTGGCGCTCCTCGCGGAGCTCGTGACCCACGGCCTCGCGCCACAACGGCTCGGGCTCGGCCTGGTCGGGCTGGTCCCGTGGCGGGAAGGCGATCAGTTCTCCCATGTCCCGACACTAGGCCGGCCAGGTGGGCGAGACGAGCGTCGTTCGCCCTCGGCGTAAGGCGCGGCATGATGAGCGGCATGACCAGCGATGTCGTCGTACGCCCCGTCGAGCCCGCGGACCACGAGGCGTGGCAGCAGCTCTTCCACGCCTACCGCACCTTCTACGAGTACGACGAGGGGCAGGACGTCGTCGACCGGGTCTGGGGCTGGATCCACGACGAGGCCCACGAGACCAACGCGCTCGTGGCCGAGCTCGACGGCGAGGTCGTCGGCTTCGCCCACCACCGTGAGTTCGCCCGCCCGTCCTCGGGCAAGCGCGGCCTCTACCTCGACGACCTGTTCGCACGACCCGACGTGCGTGGCCAGGGAGTCGGCCGGGCACTGATCACCCACCTCGGTGAGCTCGCCAAGGAGCGCGGCTTCAACAAGGTGCGGTGGATCACCGCCGAGGACAACCACACGGCGCAGCGCCTCTACGACGCCATGGCCGAGCGCACCACCTGGGTCACCTACGACCTGCGCGTCTGAGCAGGGTCAGGCGGGCTGCTCCGCCCCGACGATCCACATCGAGAAGAACTGCGACCCGCCGCCGTAGGCGTGGCCGAGCGCGCGCCGCGCCCCGTCGACCTGGTGCTCGCCGGCCTGGCCGCGCACCTGGAGGGCCGCCTCGGCGAAGCGGAGCATGCCGCTCGCGCCGATCGGGTTGGAGGACAGCACGCCGCCGCTCATGTTGACCGGCAGCTTCCCGTCCAGCGCCGTCCCGCCCGACTCCGTGAGCTGCCAGCCCTCGCCCTCGGCCGCGAAGCCGAGACTCTCCAGCCACATCGGCTCGAACCACGAGAACGGCACGTAGATCTCCGCGCAGTCGATCTCCTCGATGGGGTTGGTGATCCCGGCCTGCTTGAAGATCGCCGCCGCCGCGTCGCGCGAGGCCTGCGGGTTGACCTGGTCGCGCTCGGCAGCGGAGGTCGCCTCCGAGCGCATCACGGTGCCGTGGATCCAGGCCGGGTTCGTCGACGACTTCGCGGTGTCCTCGTCGGCGATCACCAGTGCACACGCGCCGTCGGAGGACGGACAGGTCTCGTCGTAGCGGATCGGGTCCCACAGCATCTGCGAGGCCAGCACCGACTCGACGGTGGTGTCCTTGTTCTTCAGGTGCGCGTAGGGGTTCTTCAGCGCGTTCTGCCGGTCCTTGGCGGCCACGATCGCGCCGACGTGGGTCGGGGCGCCGGACCGGCGGATGTAGGAGCGCACGTGCGGCGCGAAGTAGCCGCCTGCTCCCGCGTGGACCGGCATGTTGAACGGGATCGGCACCGACAGCGCCCACATCGCGTTCGACTCGGACTGCTTCTCGAACGACACCGTGAGCACGCGCTGGTGCACGCCTGCCTGCACGAGCGAGGAGGCGACGATCGCCGTCGAGCCGCCCACCGAGCCCGCGGTGTGCACGCGCAGCAGCGGCTTGCCGGCCGCGCCGAGCGCCTCGGCGAGGAAGAGCTCGGGCATCATCACGCCCTCGAACAGGTCGGGCGCCTTGCCGACCACGATCGCGTCGATGTCGTCGAAGCCCACGTCGGCGTCGGCGAGCGCACGGTCGATGGCCTCGCGGCACAGGCCGGCGATGGACACGTCCTCCCGCTTGGCCCGGTGGTGGGTCTGGCCCACGCCGATGACTGCGGCCGGCTGCTTCGCCATTACGCCCTGCCTTCCATCACGCACACGAGGTTCTGTTGCAGGGCCGGCCCGCTCGTCGCGTGCCCGAGCACCTTGGTGGCGTCGCCGGACCACACCCGCTTCGCTGCCTCGCCGAACCGGATCAGGCCTCCGGTGAACATCGGGTTGCCGGCGAGCGCGCCTCCGGACGGGTTGATCGCGACGTCGTCGGCCAGTCCGAGCTCGCTGCGCAGGATCAGCTCCTGGTGGCTGAACGGTGCGTGCAGCTCGGCGACCTCGACACCGTCGAGGTCCGACTTGCCCGCGGCCAGTGCGGTCGAGGGGGAGCGGGTCAGGTCCCGGGTGCCCATGCTGATCGGGTCGACGTACGTCGAGAGGCTGCTGATCCAGGCCGGTCGCTCGGACACGTCCCGAGCGCGGTCGTCCGCCGCGAGCACGATCGCCGCTGCGCCGTCGGTGACGGGGGAGCAGTCGTGCTTGCGCAGCGGGTCGGCGTACATCGGCCGGGCGAGGAGCTCGTCGACCGACGAGCCGCCCTTGCGGACGGCGTACTCGTTCTTCTCCGCGTCGGTGAGCGAGCGGTTGACCACCTCGGCCATCGCGCGCTCGTCCCACACGCCTGCGTCGATGCCGACGCGCGCCTGGAGGCCCGCGAGCGACACGGTGTCGGGCCACAGCGGCGTCATCGTGTAGGGATCGAGCTGCAGCGCCAGGGTGCGGCGGAGCACGCCGGCCGAGCTCTTGCCGAAGCCGTAGACCAGGGCGGTGTCGACCTCGCCCGTCTGGATCTTGACCCACGCCTCGTAGAGCGCCCAGGCGGCGTCCATCTCGACGTGCGACTCGTTGACCGGCGGGATCACGCCGATGGCGTCGACCGCCTGCACGAACGAGAACGACCGGCCGGCCAGGTAGTCGGAGGATCCCGAGCACCAGAAGCCGATGTCACGGCGGGTCCACCCGGTCTGCTCGTAGCACTCCTTGAAGATCGGCACGAGCAGCTCCACGCACGTGGGCGACCCGTCGAACTCCTCCATCTGTCGCTGGGCGAACCCGACGACGGCGACGTCTCTCATCTCATCCCCTCAGAGGTGCTGCTTGTAGGTCTCGTAGTCCGCGTCCGGTTCCCCGGTCGGACGGAAGTGGCTGATGTTCTCGATCGTGGTGCTCCACTCCTCACGGGGCTTCCAGACCGCCTCGACCCGCATCCCCATCCGGACCTCCTCGGCCGGGATGTCGAGGATGAGGTGCAGGAAGGCGATGTCGGCGCCGTCGAGCAGGATGTACGCCGAGACGTAGGGCGGCGTGATCTTCTGCCCCATGAACGGCACGTTCACGATGCAGAACGTGGTGACCGTGCCCTTGTCGGGGAGCTCCACCTCGTCGGTGGTCGGGTTGCCGTCGGACGGGCACGCCGAGCGAGGCGGGATGTAGACCTTGTGGCACTCCGGGCAGCGCTGGCCCAGCAGTCGACCTTCCGCGAGACCTCGGTAGAAGGCCGACTCCTCGGGAGAGGCGGCGTAGAGGTAGTCGAGGGAGACGGGGGTGATGACGCCGGTCGACCTCGGTGGTTGAGGAGGGAGCGTCAGCGACCGCTCTGGTCGAGACGCTCGTCCTCGCTCCTCAGCCACCGAGAGCGGCTCGAAGCACGCGATGTCGGTGATCGCCCCGGTCCGCTCCTCGGCCCAGCGCACCTGGACCCGCATCCCGGTGCTGACCTCGTCGGGCGAGGAGACGTCGAGGGCGTGCAGGAACGGCACGTCTGCGCCGTCGAGGGTGACCAGCGCGAAGGCGAAGGGTCGGTCGAGCGGCTGGGCGGCGACCGGCTCGCTGACCCAGGTCCACGAGGTGACGGTGCCGGTCGGCGACACCTCGACGAAGTCGGTGATGGCGTCGTGGGTGACGGGGTCGAACTCCGGGGGCGGAAGCACCACCCGGCCCTCCGACGTACGCCCGGCGACGAGCCGGCCGTCGCGCAGGCCGGTGAGGAACTTCCCCAGGACCGGACCGGTCGAGCGGGTGTAGTCGAACGCTACGGTGACCGGGGCTGACAGAGTTCGGGTCATGGTCCGAAAGTAGAACACGTTCTAAGATTTGGGCAAGCGCCCACACCTGCGAAGGAGACGCGATGAAGCTCGGACTGCAGCTCGGCTACTGGGGAGCACAGCCACCGGAGGGTGTCGGCGAGCTCGTCGCCGCCGCCGAGGACGCCGGCTTCGACGCGCTGTTCACCGCCGAGGCGTGGGGCTCGGACGCCTTCACCCCGCTGGCCTGGTGGGGCCAGAAGACCAGCCGGATGCGGTTGGGAACCTCGATCGTGCAGATGTCCGGTCGGACGCCGACCTCGATCGCGATGCACGCGCTCACCCTGGACCACCTCAGCGGAGGCCGGGTCGTCCTCGGCATGGGCGTGAGTGGCCCGCAGGTCGTCGAGGGTTGGTACGGCCAGCCGTTCTCCAAGCCGCTCGCCCGCACCCGTGAGGTGATCGACATCGTCCGCCAGGTGCTCGCACGCGAGGCGCCGGTGACCAACGACGGACCGCACTACCCGCTGCCCTACACCGGTGAGGGGTCGGTCGGGCTGGGCAAGCCGCTGAAGTCGATCGTGCACCCGCTGCGCGCGGACATCCCGATCTGGCTCGGTGCCGAGGGTCCGAAGAACGTCGCCCAGACCGCCGAGATCGCCGACGGCTGGATCCCGATCTTCTACACGCCGAAGTCGGCCGGGATGTACCAGCCGTGGCTCGACGAGGGGTTCGCTCGCGAGGGTGCGCGGCGTACCCGCGCGGACTTCGAGATCGCGGCGACCTGCCACCTGCAGATCACCTCCAGCGAGGAGGAGCGGCGGGGCGTCATCGACGCGCTCAAGCCCTCGATCGCGCTCTACATGGGCGGCATGGGCGCCAAGGAGCAGAACTTCCACAAGAACGTGTTCGACCGGATGGGGTACGCCGCCATCACCGAGGAGGTGCAGGAGCTGTTCCTCGCCGGCAAGAGGGAGCAGGCCATCGCACTCATCCCGGACGAGCTGGCCGAGGAGATGCACATCGTCGGCGACGCGGGCTACGTGAAGGAGCGGGCGGCCCAGTGGGAGGAGACCGGCGTGACCACGCTGCTGTTGAGCCTGCGCTCGGCCGACGAGGTCCGGCTGATCGCCGAGACGCTGGCGTGAGCGAGGCTCTGTCATGAGTGAGGAGGCAGAGCTCAACGTCCTGGGGGAGGAGCTCCAGCCCTGCGGGACCGACCCGGTCACGGGCTTCTACCGCGACGGGTGCTGCAGCACCGGCCCGCAGGACCTGGGCAGCCACACCATCTGCGCGGTGGTCACCACCGAGTTCCTCGACCACCAGCGAGGCATCGGCAACGACCTCACGACGGCGATGCCGGAGTACCAGTTCCCCGGCCTGCACCCGGGCGACCGCTGGTGCGTCACCGCTGCCAACTGGGCGCGCGCCCACAGCGAAGGGGCCGCCGCGCCGGTCGTGCTCGCCTCGACGAACGCCGCCGTCCTCACGCTGGTCCCGCTCAGCGTGCTGCAGCGGTACGCCGTCGACGTCCCCGGTGACCTGAGCGGGCTCGACGAGGGGTGAGCCAGTTCGGCCCTGACGCGTGGCGCGGCCACGGGAAGGGTGTGCGGGGTGGGTACTCTCGACCAGCATGGAAGAGAACAAGGCACGCCGTGTCGTCGACGCGCTGCGTGAGCGCGGCACTGACGCCGACCTGGCCCGCGTCGGAGTCCACCAGTTCGGAGTGACCGTCAAGCTGCCCGACGGGCGCGAGGCCACCTGGGACTCCGACGACACCGCCTCGCTCGAGGCCCAGGTGATGCGCAACGGCATGCTGGTCGGCTACGTCCCCGAGATCGAGGGCTCCGACAGCTACACCGAGGAGCAGATCATCGACACGATCAGGCGTGCCGACTACGACAAGCCGATCGCCACCCTGCGCCCCAAGGCCCCGGAGCCGGCACCCGCTCTGCCCATCAAGGGCGGGCTCTTCCGCAGGTTCCGCGACGGGTTCCGCTACAAGTAGGCCGGAGACCTTGCCTCCGGGGGCCAGGCGGATGACAGTGGAGGAGGTCGTCCGCCTCTACCTGCCGAGGAGGTGCTCATGAGCACCCTCATCGCCCCCGTCGAGCAGCGCACGAGCATCCGGCGCCGTGACCGGCGAGCGGAGCGGCGCCGTCTCAAGCGCCAGGACCGGCTCTCCGCCCGAGCGGCCCAGCTGCACGCCATCCGTGACCTGCTCGAGCAGGCTGCCGACGTGGTCAGCCACGGGTGGGTCCAGGGTTCGTGGTTCCGCGTTGCGACGGCTGGCGGCGAGCGTGTGGTCACGGCGTACGACCTCCGCCTGGCGATCGACCAGCCAGTGATGGGCGCGTGCCTGGTCGGTGCCGTGGTGCATGCAGCCGGAGGTCCGGAGACCGTTCGGTCCCAGCGCGTCCAGAGGACGCTGGACGTGGTGTGGCATGCCCTGCGCGAGGACCCCGACCAGCCCGTGCGCTGGTGTCCGGGTCCGCCGAGGCGGATGCTGCACGTGCTCGACCTGACCGCGTGGAACGACTCCCCGGGGCGCACCCAGGACGAGGTCGTCGACCTGCTCCTGTCGGCACGGCAACCGACAGACCGCGCTCTGGCATCCTTGAAGGATGCCGACGGTGTACGACGCGGCGGGCGCCGCTGACGGGATTCTGCGGCTGGCCCACGCCTGGCACGAGCGGGTGATGGCCGACGAGGTGGTGAGCCACGCGTTCAGCCACGGTTTCCACCCCGAGCACACCGCGCGTCTCGCCGCCTACTGGGCGGAGGCACTGGGCGGTCCGCCGACCTACTCCGCGGCGTACGGCGACGAGACCTCGGTCGTGCGGATGCACAGCGGCAACGGGCCGCACGAGGAGATGGACCGGCGGGCGATCGCGTGCTTCGACCAGGCACTTGGCGGACGTGGAGCTGGATGACGCGGTCCGGGCGGTGCTGCACGACTACTTCGCCTGGTCCACCACCACGACGATGGCGCGCTACCAGGGGTCCGCCGATGACGTGCCCGCTGGGCTGCCGATCCCGAAGTGGTCCTGGGACGGTCTGCAGGCGGAGTCGCCGGCCGGCTAGCGAGCGGCAGCCACGCGCTCGAGCCAGTCGGCGACCAGCGCGGAGGTGATCCCGGGCTGGTCGATCTGCACGTTGTGCCCGGCGCTGTCGAGCACCACGAAGGTGGAGCGGGGATAGTGCTCGACACGCGCCCAGGTGTCCCGGTAGCCCACGACCTGGTCCTGGCGACCGGTGACGAAGAGCGTGGGCTGCATGAACGGTGCCGGACAGGCATCCTCGGGCTCTTCGGCGAGCGCGTAGCGCTGGGAGATGCGCACCAACGCGTCCTGGTCCGCAGCGATCAGGCCCGGATGGACGTGCTCGACGAATGCCTGCGCGTTGTCGGACGTGTGCACGACGGCCAGCTCGGCGTACGCATCGGCCATCTCGCCGAGACCCGCCAGCACGGCGGCGTCCTGCCGCAGCACCACGGGAACCGGCACGTCACGGTCACCGTGGGCGGCGACGAACACGGAGGCGATCGCGCCCAGCCCGAGCACCTGATCACGGAAATCGTGCGCGACCCGCCGGGCGATCATCCCGCCGAACGAGTTCCCCAGGATCGCGAAGTGCTCGCCACCCACCCGCTCTCGGATCTCCGCCTCCACGGCGGCCACGACGTCCTCAGCGCTCGACACGTCGCCGACGGGGCTGCCTCCGTGACCCGGGAGGTCGAGGTAGAGGCGACGCCAGGTGCCGGACGCCTCGATGGTCGGATCGAGGGGCAGCAGCAGGCGGTGATCGACGCCGAACCCGTGGAGGAGGACCAGCGGTGTGCCCGATCCCCGTTCGACGACGTGCATGCGCTCACGGTAGCGACAGGGTCGGACGACGCGAGCCGCCGCTGTCTCGCCTTCTCGTCTCGCGGGCGCGGCGATGCGTCCGGGCTCGGTGCCTGGGCTGCGCCAGGTTGCCTGCGCGCCTGACCGCGAGCAGGATGTGCGGATGGCCGACGTGAGACAGGGCCGCTGGACGGCCCGGGTCGAGGGCGACTTCGTGGTGTTCATCATCGGAGCCCGCCTCGAGCTGAAGAACCCGATTCGAAGCCTGATCGATCTCGGCGGTAGGCGCGGGATGCCCCACATGCTGAAGTACCTCGTCCAGCACCCCGAGAAGGGGCTCCTCGGATACGAGCAGCACGGGCTGACCACCATCCAGTACTGGCGGAGCTTCGAGCACCTCGAACGGTTCGCCGCCGACACCGACGACCCGCACCTCGAGGTGTGGCGCAAGTACTGGAAGCGACTCGGCAAGTCTCCGCGCACCGGGATCTGGCACGAGACCTTCCTGGTCCGGGCCGGGGAGTACGAGTCGATCTACGGCAACATGCCGCCGCACGGCCTGGGCAAGGCGACAGAGCTGGTCCCGCTGGCGGCGGACAAGACGGCGCGAGGCCGGTTGAAACGCCTCACCGGGTGACCGAGCCACGCGGCACGTGATTGATCATTTCTGGAACACGTTCTAGTCTCCCGACCATGAGCGACGACAGCACCCTGCGCACCGGGACGCACAACGGGCACACCATGGTGGCCGCCCTCAAGCGGCACCGCGAGAAGCCGGTCATGTTCCTCGGCGACACGACGTTGACCGGTGGCCAGGTGGCGGAGCGGATCAGCCAGTACGTGCAGGCCTTCGAGTCGCTCGAGGCCGGCCAGGGGGTGCACGCCGCGTTGCTGGCGCTGAACCGGCCGGAGGTGCTGTTCATCCTCGGCGCGGGGCAGACGCAGGGCTACCGGCGTACGTCGCTGCACCCGCTCGGCTCGCTCGACGACCACGCCTACGTGCTCAACGACGCCGGCATCACCACCCTGATCATCGACCCGGTGCCGATGTTCGTGGAGCGCGCCCTCGGCCTGCTCGAGAAGGTGCCCGGGCTGACCCAGGTGCTGACCATCGGGCCGGTGCCGGACGGGCTCGCCCACGTGGGCAAGGACCTCGCAGCCGCCGCGGAGGGCTTCGCGCCGCAGCCGCTCGAGGCCGTCGTGCTCCCGCCGGACCACATCGTCTCGATCACCTACACCGGCGGCACGACGGGCAAGCCCAAGGGCGTGATCGGCACCGCCCAGGCGATGTCGACGATGACGCAGATCCAGCTCTCGGAGTGGGAGTGGCCCGACTCCCCGCGGTTCCTGATGTGTACGCCGCTCTCGCACGCCGGCGCCGCGTTCTTCGCGCCCACGGTGATCAAGGGCGGATCGCTCTACGTGCTGCCGCGCTTCGATCCCGCCGAGGTGCTGCGCACGATCGAGGAGCAGAAGATCACCGCCACGATGCTGGTGCCGTCGATGCTCTACGCCCTGATGGACCACCCGGACTCGAAGACCCGCGACCTCTCGTCGCTGGAGACCGTCTACTACGGCGCCTCGGCGATCAACCCGGTGCGGCTGGCCGAGGCGATCGAGCGGTTCGGCCCGATCTTCGCCCAGTACTACGGGCAGTCCGAGGCGCCGATGGTGATCAGCTACCTCGGCAAGGGCGACCACGACAAGGCACGGCTCGCGTCCTGCGGCCGGCCGTCGGCCTTCCTCCGGACGGCGCTGCTCGACGAGGACGGCAAGCCGGTGCCCGTCGGGGAGCCGGGGGAGATCTGCGTGTCCGGGCCGCTGCTGGCCGGCGGCTACTGGAACCTGCCCGACGAGACGGCCGAGACCTTCCGCGACGGGTGGATGCACACCGGTGACATCGCGCGTGAGGACGAGGACGGCTTCTGGTTCATCGTCGACCGCACCAAGGACATGATCGTGACCGGCGGCTTCAACGTGTTCCCGCGCGAGGTCGAGGACGTCGTCGCGGAGCACCCGGCCATCGCGCAGGTGGGTGTGATCGGCGTGCCGGACGAGCGCTGGGGCGAGGCGGTGACCGCGATCGTCGTACTCCGTCCGGGAGCGGAGCTCACCGACGACGTCGTCTCCGAGATCAAGGAGTCCGTCAAGCAGCGCAAGGGTGCCGTGCAGGCGCCCAAGCAGATCATCGCCACCGACGCGCTGCCCCTGACCGGGCTCGGCAAGCCGGACAAGAAGGCCCTGCGCGCCCAGTACTGGGGCGAGGGGCGTCGGGTCGGCTGACCCTGCTGATGGTGGAGGAGACGGGAGCGCCTGTCCTGACCTGCCGGGAACTCTCTTCCCTGTGCGGCATGCTGGTCCCGTGGTAGTTCTCGTTCCGCGACAGATCCAGATGGCCGGGATGACGGGCGCCGTGCCGTACTACGGCGGGCGCTTCACCCCCGCACAGGCGTACGCCGCGGCGCACCCGCAGCAGCCAGCCGCCCCCACCCGCCCCACCTCCAGAGGTGCACGCGCCGGTCCTGTCCCGAGCAGACCAGGTCGCGGCGCTGCAGCACCTGCTCGACACCGGCGTGCTCACGCAGGAGGAGTTCGAGGAGCTGCGGGCCCGGGTGGAGCAGTGAGCGGGCCGGTCCAGGTGCTGGTGGTCGGGTTCGAGGCGCCGTCGTTCTCGGGGGAGGTGCTGGCCGAGCTCACGAGCCTCAGCGAGCGCGGTGTCGTGTCGTTGGTCGACGTGCTGCTGGTGGAGCGCGGCGAGGACGGGACGTTCGAGACCCTCGAGCCGCCGCCAGGCAGCGACCCTGACCTGGGGAAGATCGCGGCTGAGGTCCTCGGCGGCGGCGAGGAGTCCTCGGGCGACGAAGCCCTGGACGAGACCTGGTCGCTGGCAGACGCGGTGCCACCGGGTGGGGTCGCTGCCATCGCGCTCATCGAGCACCTCTGGGCCGAGCCTCTCGTCGCGGCGATCGGCCGCGCGGGTGGTCGCCCGCTCGGCGAGCTGTGGCTTCCCGCAGGCGACCTGCCTGGCTCAACGCCTGGCTGATCGACCACGGCAGCCGGTCATCGTCACCGTGCCGGGAGCTCGAGCACGACGCCACGAGACGGGTCGTCGGGATAGGCCGGTCCGATAGCCGTGCTGCTTGCACAGGGCCGGATCGGCCCAGCGCTCCGTGCGCGGGTTGCGGTAGTTGAACCACAACGTCGCTCCGGGCGGCGCGTGCATGACGACGCGGGCGACGGCCTGGTCGTCGGGGTGGTGGAACACGTCACCGTTGCTGGACACCACGTAGTGCTGAGCCGGCGCGACCTGCAGCAGGGCCTCGAGGACGTTGCTCTTGCTCCCGTGGTGCGGGAGCTTGAAGGCGTCGACGGGAAGGGGAGTCACGCCGCGGTGGGCCGCCACGCCCGACAGCCCGGCGCCGAGGACCGCGCCGAAGGCGTCTGCACCGAGCACCACGCTCGCACCACGGTGCTCGACCAACAGGGCGATGCTCGCGCCGTTGGGCACCGAGCCGTCCTTCGGCGCCTTCTCGGCGGCGAGGGAGGCGAGGTCGGTCAGTGGTGCCGGCACGTCAGGCTGATCGACTTCCTTGTCGCCGCGGGTGGCGTCGCGCACCGCGGCGTGCCACACGGTGGCGAGGGCCCGGAGTCGTTCGGTGGTAGGAGAAAGCAGCGTGATCCGAGGACCGTCGGGTACGACGTGCTCGACGAAGCCGGCCTCCTCGCCGGTCTCGATCGGTCCACCGCCGAACGCGAGGTTCCAGGGCAGGGGAGTGCCGGCCGCCTGGCCGCCGAGCTCCGCGGTGCCCAGCAGGGCGCTCATGACCGACTCGCCCTGCGCGACGCTGCGCTGCGCCGGGCCCGGGAGATGGGTGCCACCGTTGAACCACACGTCGCCGATCGACGTGGCCAGCGGGCTGCCCAGGTAGGGGATCATCCCGCCGATGTGGTCGCTGTCGATGTGCGTGATCACGGCGACGTCGATGCGCGGATCGTCGGCCAGCCGGGCCTCGAGCAGCGGCCAGGTGTCGGGAGGCCCGCCGTCGACGAGCATCCTCCACGGTGGTCCCTGCTCGCGCATGCACTCCACGAGGAGGCAGTCGCCGAGCCGTGCGGGGAGCACCTCGAGACGGATCGCCGTCCGGGCACCCATGGTGTGACGGTAGAACTTCCGGCCGCTCCTGCATAGGCGCCAGTCCTCGCCGAGCACTCTGACCCACGAACCTGGGCCCGCGCGCTGCCCGGCGCCGGACGGTACCGTCTCATGGTGGCCGGTGTGGGGTTGTGGGGCAGGCTGGGCAATGCCGCCGGTGCGTTCGTCAGCAATGCCCGGAACGCCAATCTTCGACGCGCGCAGGTCAGCTTCTTCGGAGCCTGGACGGCGGAGTGGGCGTTCACGGTGGGCCTCGGGATCGTCGCCTACCGAGATGGTGGCGCGACAGCTGTCGGGCTGGTGGGGCTTCTTCGGATGGCCCCGTCCGCGCTCCTGGCCCCGCTCCTGTCGCCACTGGCGGACAGGGGCCGCCGGGATCGCGTACTCATCCTGGTGTCCGTGCTGCGTGGGGTCGTCACGGGTGCAGTTGCGGTCATCGTGGGCGTCGGCGGTCCGGTGCAGATCGTGTACGCGCTGGCGGTGGTGTCGACCGTCTTTGCCACCCTCTACCGACCGGCGCACTCCGCACTGCTTCCGTCGCTCTGCCACACCGGGTACGAGCTCGCCAGCGCCAATGTGGTCCGTGGGCTGCTGGATTCCGCCGCCACCTTGGTCGGTCCGCTGCTGGCTGCGGTGCTGCTCCAGGTCGCCGGCGTCACCGTCGTGTTCGCTGTGGCTGCGGGAGCCTCGTTGTGGGCTGCTGCCTCGTTGTTGCCGCTCAAGTACGACGCGCCTCCGCGGCCGTCCGCCGCGAGCGAGACCAACCTGGTGGGCTCGGCGGTCGAAGGCATTCGAGTCGTCAGTCGGAACGCCGACCTCGCCCTCATCATGGGCCTGGCCGTGGCGCAGGCATTGACCCGTGGGGCGCTGACCGTTCTCACCGTGGTGGTCTCGATCGACCTGCTCGGGACCGGCGAACCGGGCGTGGGCGTCCTCACCGCTGCCATCGGGGCGGGCGCGGTCCTGGGTTCACTCGCCGCGTCGTTGCTGGTCGGCACTCGCCGACTCGGCGCATGGTTCGCCGTCGGGGTGGCCATGTGGGGCATGCCGGTCACGCTCATCGGCGTCTTCCCCCACGAGATCGCGGCATTGGGCCTGCTGGCCTGTGTCGGCGTCGGCAACGCGCTGGTCGATCTCGCAGGTTTCACGCTCCTGGCCAGGCTGGCCGCGGACGAGGTGCTGGCGCGTGTCTTCGGAGTGTTGGAGAGCCTGGTCGCGCTGTCGATCGGGGTCGGAGCGATCACCGCATCGCTGGTGGTCGACGGGGCCGGCGTACGCGTTGCGCTCGTGACTGTCGGTCTCCTGTGTCCCGTGCTGGCGGCGGCATCGTGGCAGCGGCTGCGAGGAATGGACCGGTCCATCGACGTGCGCGACCGCGACATCGACACCCTGCATGGCGTGGCCATGCTCAACGTCCTGCCCCTGCCTGCCATCGAGCAGCTCGCACGTGGCCTGGAGTCCGTCGACGTTCCCACTGGTCACGTCGTCTTCCAGCAGGGCGACGTCGGGGACCACTACTTCGTGATCGAGTCGGGCGAGGCCGAGGTGATCGGGGACGGCCAGGTCGTGGCGACCCTGGGTCCGGGGACGGGGTTCGGAGAGATCGCCCTGCTCCGGCGCACCCGCCGGACAGCGACCGTGCGAGCCGTCAGCGAGCTCCGCCTGAAGGTGCTGCGCTCCGACCGCTTCCTCTCAGTCGTGCTGGGCTACACGCCGAGCGCCCGCGAAGCGGGCATGGCGGTCGACTCGATGCTCGACCGGTTCAGGCCGGGTGACGACCTCGAGCAACCGCATCCCTAGCTGGAGCTACTTCCGGCCGCTCCCGCGACCACCGCCGGTTGAGCTTGTCGAAACCACTCCCGGCAGCCGCAGAGAATTCTTTCCGGTTGTCTCACAGAATGAACAAAACTGCAGGTCAGAGGCCCTTTTCTGTCAGTGGTCGGTGCTTGGATTGAGTCATGAGCAGCCAGCCGGTCGACCGCCTCCACCCGGTGCTCGACTTCGCCCACCGGCTACGTGAACGGCTCGACTCGATGGCCCAGATACCGCTCTGGTCGATGAAGGCCGACGAGCAGCGCGAGGCCCTGACCGCCCTCGCGCCAGGCCAAGGCACAGCTCGAGGCGCTCGAGCTCCGCACTCCTCGCCGAGGCCGACCGCTCCGGCGCCACCACCGACACCGGTGCCGGGACCGCCGCCGACTGGATCGCGGTCGAGACCCGGCAGGTCCGCCGCGACGCCCGCTCCGACCTCCGCCTCGCCCAGGCAGTGGAGCGCCACGACGTGCTCTCCGCGGCGATGGCCGAGGGTCGGGTCAACACCGCCCAGGCCCGCGCCATCGTGGCCGCCCTCGACCGGCTGCCCACCACGGGCGAGTTCGCGGTCGACACCGAACAGCGGCGGCCGCCGAGACCCACCTGGTGGCGCTGGCTGAGCACCACGACGCGAAGGCACTGCGGATCCTGGGCGGACGGATCTTCGAGGTGATCGCCCCCGACCTCGCCGAGAAGTTCGACGGCCAGGCGCTCGAGGCCGAAGAGGCCCGCGCGCTGCGGCGTACGACGTTGACCATGTGGGAGGACGACGAAGGCACCTGCCACGGACGCTTCCGCATCCCCGCCCTGCACGGGCAGATGCTCACCAAGATGATCCTCGCGATCTCCTCACCGTCGCGCTCCACCAACGACCACGTGTCCTCGTCGAGCAGCGGCATCGACCCCGACCTGCCCACCCCGGTCCGCCACGGCATCGCGCTCACCCAGCTGATCGAGACCTACCCCGCCGAAAGACCTACCGAAGACCGGCGGCTGCTCAGCCACCGTGGTGGTCACGATGACCCTCGAACAACTCATCGCCGACCTCGACCAAGCCGGGGTCTGCACCCTGGACACCGGCGGCCGCATCACCGCAGCCGAAGCCCGCCGCCTCGCCTGCACCGCAGGGATCATCCCGGTCGTCCTCGGCGGACAGAGCCAGGTCCTCGACGTCGGCCGCAAACGCCGACTCCACAACGAGACCATGCGCGTCGCCATGGGTGTGCGCGACGGCGGCTGCACCGCCGCAGCGCTGCGAAACACCACCCGGCCTGTGCCACGCCCACCACAACACCCCCTGGTCCCACGGCGGATCCACCAGCGTCGAGGACGGCCGCCTGCTCTGCCCCCACCACCACCGCCGCATCCACGACCCCCAGTACGAGACGCAGCACCTGCCCGGCGGAAAAGTCAGCTTCCATCGCCGCACGTAGACCGACGCTGCGTGGCGAGAGGTGGTTTCTCGACGGTGGGTTGCGATTCACAGGCTGCGAAAAGACGCACGCCGCGGAGGGGGTACGGAGTCGCCTCCAGACCGAGGTCGTCGTCGCGGACTTGCTTCGACGAGACTGAGGAAGCGCCGACGGCGCCAGCTCGCGGGCGCGACTGGGCGATCCATGCGACCAGGTATTCGGATCCAGCCTGGGCGACATCGCGACGATCGGAGGGGCGCTGTCTAGCCCGCGGTCGGGCTGCGGCAGCGCCGTGATTGCCTCGACGCACGTTCGGCCTCGCGGCCTCTCGGCGCCTTTCTCTGCCCAGCTCGGCGGGGTGCAGGCGGAAGCCGTCCGCGGAGAAGCGGAATCGGATGTGCTGGTCGTGGTCTGGGTTGCCATGGCTCACCTGCACACGAAGCGCACTCGCTCGTCCACACCTGCGTCGCGGGCGTTCGCCACGGCCAAGTCGACCGAGGGCTGATCGATGTCGACGCCGAGCACGGTTGCCGAGGGGTAGGCCCGAGCCAGGGCGATGCTCGACCAGCCCGCGCCGCAGCCCACGTCGAGCATCCGGCAGCCCGGAACGCCCAGGGCGTCGTGGACGGCCGGCACCCCGGCGAGTGCAGGTCCGAGCTCTTCTCGTACCACGGACGATTGGCGTCGGCCTGGGACTCCCGAGCGTCATCACCGAGGTCGTCCCAGCTGACACCGCCTCCGTGTCGGTATGCCTCGAGGAGTTGCGGGAGCACGGGTCCGACCGCCCCGAACATCCGGCCGAGGGGTGCCAGGTAGGCCAGGCTCGTCGGGTCGGTCATCACCTCGGCCGTGCTGGCCGGGATGACAAAGCGACGATCGTCGGGAGGGCCGTCGGACTCGACTGCCAGCAACCCAGCCACGGCCTGCTGCTCGAGCCACTCGCGGGCGTAACGCACCTGGGTGTCGGTCCGTCGGGCGAGCTCGACCGCACTGGCCGGACCTTCGCGGGTCAGCGACCGGTACCAGCCCAGGCGGTCCCCGAGATAGACCGACATGATCTCGACTGTGCCGAGGAGCGAACCGAACAGGCGCTCTGCGACCTCGTCCACCGTCTGCTGGGCTGCGTCCATGGGTCCACTATGGCCCGGCCCCGAGACTCGGGAAAGGCTCATCGGCCGAGGCGCCGGTCGCGTCGAGGCAGGTAGGAACCCGTATCTCCCCTCTCAGGGTCGACCTCTTGGGACTACGTGTACTGCTCACATCCCACCAAGGAGCTACTGCCATGACACGACACAATGCGTCCGCTGCGGTGCTGGTCGACGCGAACCTCTTTGACGTATCCGCACCCATCCGGGTCAACTTCACCCGATCAAGCATCAGCGGAGTTCCGCTGTTTTCCTATCAGGACGCGGTGCTCGATCTCAGCTTCCAGGACGAGGAGATCGATCTGGTCTCGACCCCTGTGGGGGAGATGGTCACCGTCACGCTGGAGAACATTCCTGACGCCTTGGTCAGAACCTTCACCCTCATCCTGCCGACGATCCGGGTCACGCCGGGCGGTGTGAGTGAGTTCGACACGCTCGGCATCGAGACGACGGACCGCTCTGGCGCGTTCGTCCCGGCGCCGGGACCGGCCGGAGTCCTCCTGACCCATCAGGTTCACCAGTTGCACGGTGTCGCGCAGCAGGTCAACTTCTGACGGACCAGACATCCGGACCAAGCGGGAGATGCGGACCAGCGCCGGGTTGGGTGACGTCCCGAGGACGGCGTGTTCCTGGACCGCGTCTCTGCGCTCGCTGAGGACCCGCGGGCTGGGAGTGTCGCACCGCGAACCTCGAGTGGGGCCGAGACGACTGGGCCCGGGACTACGCTGCTCGACATGGATCGCGGCTCGGTATTTGCCGATGGCATGGCGGCGACGCCACACCACCCAAGGCGGCACTGGACTGATGGTGGACCTCGCCGACTTCGCCCAACATGGTGCCGCTCGATCACGGTCTCTCCGTTGTCATCACGCGCCGCGCTGATCTGACGCCGCACACCTCAGTCGTGAACGCCGGGGTCGTCCGGCACCCGTCAACGGGCCTCGAGTCCGTTGCCTTCGTCTCGGCCAGGGGCACCCACAAGCTCATCAACCTCCGAATGGACCCAACGGTCGCTGTCGTGATTCGTGCTGGCTGGCAGTGGGCGTCCGTGGAGGGGCGCGCCTCGTTGGTGGGACCTGACGACCCCGAACCCGGGGTTGACGACGAGCGGCTGCGCCTGCTGCTGCGGGAGATCTTCAGTGCAGCAGGAGGGAAGCACGACAACTGGGCGGTGTTTGACCAGACCATGGAACGAGAGGGACGTACTGCGGTGTTCGTGGCTCCGCAGCGGGTGGTCTCGCAGATGGGATGACGCCAGTCGGTCGTCTGTCGTTCTGAGGCCGTCCACCCCGTCGCCTGAGGCCGCACAGAACCCGGGCTGAGTCAGGTGCGATCGCGCCGGCATGACGCGGCAGCGATCGGGTCGCTTACTTGAGGCAGATGCCTCACGCGCCCACCCGGTGGGGGACCGACGCTGGAGACATGACGACGACGACACCACGCCAGGCCGTGGAAGCAGTGCAGGCCCACCCGCAACTGCCCGACGGCGACGACGAGAGATTCACCGGGTACGGCGTGATGGGGGTGCCGTTCGCCAGCGGGCACTACCTCGCGCTGCGCGACTTCGTCGCGACCTCGGTGGGGCCTGCGTACCGGGCGATCTGGCACCGCGACCCGCAGGGACGCTGGACGATCCACACGACGGGTGCGCCTGAGCTCACCTGCCCCAGATACTTCGGCTCGGTGACCGCGACCGCCCAGGTGCCCAGCATCTCGGTGTCGTGGCGTGACGACCACACCCTCGACGTGACGCTCGGCGACCAGCTGAGCTGGCGGATCGAGCTCGAGGCGACACCGGCGACCCGGATGATGACGACGATGGGCGGGATGCTGCCCGCGGTCGCGTGGAACAGCAGTGTCGTGCTCGCCGCGATGGGGCCGATGGCGCGCACGGCGCTCGGGACCGGACGGATCCGCCTGCACGGCGCGACGCCGAACGGCCCCGTGTTCAAGGCGGCGCCCCTTCAGGTCTGGCGCCTCGCCGGCGGCGCCGCGACGTACCACGGCGAGGATCTTGGCGAAGCGGGGCCACTCGAGAGGCAGACACGTCTCGGCGACTTCTGGCTCCCACAGCGCGGCATCTTCTTCGTGGGCCGCGCGCGCTTCACGCCCGCAGGTGAGCAGGTAGAGCGCGCGGCGGGAGCCGTAGGCACCACAATGGGGGGATGACCGCACCGGTGCCGTTGCCGCGTCGGGTCGAGGTCCTCGCCGGTCTGTCCGTGGCGATCGACCTCGGCCTGGGCCAGCCGGCCGAGCACATGCTCCGATCGGCGGTGATCGCGCACGGGCTGGCGGACCGCCTGTCTCTCAGCCATGAGCAGAAGGCGACCGTCTACTACACGACGCTCCTCATGTGGATCGGCTGTCACGCGGACTCGCAGGAGTACGCCCGCTGGTTCGGCGACGACATCTCGGTCCGCCATGACGCCTACCTGATCGACTGGTCGGGATTGCCCTACCTGAGGTTCCTGCTCGGCAACATCGCGCGCGGCGAGCCGCTGGCTCAGCGAGTGCGGGTGATGGCCACGCTGATGCGTGACGCTCGAGGCCAGCTCGGCGACCTGATTCACTCCCACTGCACCTCGGCGTCCGCACTGGCGCGACACCTCGGTCTCAGCCCTGACGTCGAGCGGACGTTGGCCTTCACGTTCGAGCGGTACGACGGGGCGGGGCTCCCGCGTGGTGCAGTCCGGAGAGGACATCCCGATGGAGATGCGGGTGGCCCAGCTGGCCGACGTGGCCGAGGTGCATCAACGCCTGTACGGCGTGCAGGGCGCGATCGCGATGTGCCAGGAGCCGGCGTGGCGGCCACCTCGATCCGACGGTCGTCGACGCCTTCACGGCCGATGCCGAGGCGCTCTTCCCGGCGCCCGGCGAAGACCCGTGGGACCGAGCACTGTCGATCGCCCCCGACGCCGAGACCCGGCTGGACCAGCCGGGCCTCGATGACCTGTTGACCGCCATCGGCGACTTCGTCGACCTGAAGTGTCCCTTCACTCTCGGGCACTCCCGGAATGTGGCGGCTCTCGGGGAAGCGGCCGCCGTGCAACTGGGTCTGCCGACCGACGAGGTCGCCGCCGTACGGCGCGCCGGACACCTTCACGACATAGGGCGGATCGGTGTGTCGAACCAGGTCTGGGCGAAGCCGACCGGGCTGACCACCGCGGAGTGGGAGCGGGTACGGATGCATCCCTACCTCACGGACCGGGTGCTCACCGGCATCCCCGGCCTCGCGCAGGTAGCCGCGATCGCCCGCGCCCACCACGAGCACGTCGATGGGTCCGGGTACCCGCTGGGTCTGGCCGCTGGGGCGCTCGGACGGCCCGAGCGGCTGCTTGCGGCCGCGGTTGCCTACCAGTCAGCGCTGGAACCCCGGCCGTACCGCGACGCGCTGTCCACTGACGCTGCAGCGGGAAGGTTGAGGGACCGCGTGACACGCGGGGCAATCGATGCGGAGAGCGCCGAGGCGATGCTGGCCGTGGCGGGCCACACGCGGAGGAAGGTACGCCGCGACGACACTCTCACCTCGCGCGAGACGGAGATCCTCGGTCTCGTCGCCCGCGGCCTCTCCAACCGCGACATCGCGACCCGGCTCGTACTCAGCGAGAAGACAATCCGGAACCACGTCGAGCACACGTACGCCAAGGTCGGCGCCACCAACCGGGTGGGCGCGAGCCTCTACGCGCTCCAGCACGGACTGGTCGCGCCGGAACAGACAGGATGAGGACCATGTTCATCGAGACCGTGCCTGAAGACGCGCGCCGAGGGTCCCCTCGCCGCCTACTACGAGCAGCAGAGAGCTGCCTGGGGCTTCCTTCCCAACTATGCGGCCGCCTTCTCGACGCGCCCGGAGGTGGCGCTGGCCTGGGGTGCGCTCAACAACGCCGTGCGCGACGGAATGGATCGCCGCCGTTTCGAGATCGCCACGATCGGCGCGGCCCGGGCGCTGCGTTCGACGTACTGCATCGCCGCGCACTCCGCGTTCCTGCGGGACGTCTGTGGCGACGAGCCCACCATGGTGACGATCGCGGAGGACCCGAGCGGAGCCGCCCTCAGCGACCAGGACCGGGCGGTCTACGAGTTCGCGGCGAAGGTGGCGCAGGACGCAGCCGCCGTCGAGCAGAGCGACGTCGACCGACTGAGAGACCTCGGGCTCAGTGAAGGCGACATCGCTGACGTGGTGTTCGCGGCGGCCGCCCGGTGCTTCTTCACCCGCGTCCTCGACGGGCTCGGGGCGCAGCTCGACGCAGAGACGGCCTCCACCTTCGCGCCGGAGATCCTCGCCTCGATGGTGGTCGGACGGTCTCCGGCCGAGGACGAGGGATCAAGTCCCGGGTAGTTGGTGCCGGGACGCCTTCCCTCGTGCTGGGTGGAAAGTCCTCAGGCCGTCTGGTTGTTGCTCAGGCCCGCGCCACGACGAGCACGGCGCCCAGCAAGCCGGCTTTCGTCGCCGCGATGTTGTTGCCGATCCGCTCCATGAAGCCCTGGCCGAAGACCACCGCGTTGCTGACCGGACCAGCCGGCGGCCGGCCCAAGGTCGAGGCGGTGCGGTCCTCCACCTCGTCGATGGTGAAGCCGGCCGCTTCGAGCTGGCGCGTGTAGTCGTCGACCGACTCCACGAACGACGACCGCTCGTCCTCCGCCCACGGCAGGGGATAGGGCAGCCCTCCGGGGCTCGTGCGCATCTGCTCGTAGACCGCGAACAGGCTCCCGGGCTGCAGGACGCGGTGCACCTCGGTGAAGACCGCCTGCTTGTCCGGGATGTTCATGCCGACGTGGATCATCACCGCCGCGTCGAAGGTGCCGTCCTCCAGGGGAAGGCTCTCGCCGGGGGTGGCCAGGAACGAGACCCGGTCACCCAGGCCGACGCGCTCGGTGAGCTCGGTCGCCGTCTCGACGAACTCGGGACTGAGGTCGATGCCGGTCACCTCGGCACCCGACATCGCCGCCATCCGCGAGGTCCCGCCGATGCCGGAGCCGACGTCGAGCAGGCGCATGCCGGGACCCGCTCCCAACCGGTCGAGGGCGTGCTTGGTCGCGGGTGGTCCACCGGCATGCAGCTGGTCGACCGGGAACAGCTCCGCCGGTCCCAGGTGGTCGGTGTCGATCCCCGCCTCGGCGAGCGCGTTCAGGATCGTCCCGGCGAGGTTGTCGGGTGAGTAGTGCCGCTTGACCAGGTCGCGTACGTCCATGCGTCACCACGCTAGACCCGCGCGACGGTCGCTGCACCGGCTCAGAGGCGGGAAGCGCCTTCCCACCCGCCGGACGGAGCCGCGGTCCCGAAGTACGCCGCCAGCGTCGGCGCCACGTCCATCGTGTGCCGCGAGCCGAACGGGCGGCTCCCTGGGCACGCTCGGTCGAGCCGCCGAGACGAAGAACGGGCGGCCGACGTGGCAGATGTCTCGTTCAGTTCATCTCGGGTTCATCGGGCGAGGTCCCGCCACCCAGCTCCTTGCGCCGCTGTGCCTCGAGCTTCTTGCGCTCCTTCTTCTCGAGGTCCTTCTCGATCGCGAGGATCGAGTCCTCGCGGGTCGTCACCAGCCGCAGGAAGTTCAGGCCGGTCCCGATGGTGACGAACACGGGCCAGGGGAATCCGCCGAACATGGTGGCGATGTAGATGACCCAGCAGATCAGCGACGGGGTCAGGAACTGGTAGAACGCAGACTGCCGCTGCTGCCGATAGCGACGCTCGGCCTCGGCCCGACGGTCGCGCGGCACGATCGCGCTGGACGACGTGGCAACCAGGTCGTCGACGATCCCCGGCAGCTCACCGAGCGTCTTCGCCGCTGCCGCGCGGTCGCTGCGCTCGTCGAGCTCCTCGCGGGTGAGCCGGCCCTCGGAGTACGCCGTGGCCAGCACGTCGGTGACCACGTCACGGTCGCGGTCGGAGGCGCGCAGGGGCGCGTTCGCCTCCAGGCGGGGGTCATGGGGAAACCGTTCCCACAAGGTCGGCTCTGGCATGGCGCCAACCCTATGTCGCGGGTGCCGGGTCGTCCGGCAGCTCCCCGGGCAGGATCGACCAGCTCTGCAGGTCCATCCGCCTGCCGTTGACGTGGTGCACCGACCGCAACACTCCCTCGAACGTGTAGCCGACCTTCTCCACCACGCGCGAGGACGCGGGGTTGTCGACGGAGATCCCGGCGACGACGCGCACCATGCCCTCGTCGAAGGCCCAGCGCGTGAGCAGTCTCAAGGCCTCGGTCGCCACCCCACGGCCGCGCGCCTGCGGGCCGAGTGCGTAGCCGAGCTCGACCTCGTGGTCCTCGCGGCTGATCGAGAAGGCCACGGCGTACCCGACGACCTCGTCGTCCTCCACGATGGCGAAGCCGACCCGGTCGTCCTCGTCGAACTTCGCGAACCAGGTGGCCATCCAGGCGTCGGGCATCGGGTCGGGCGTCCGGGTGAACCGCAGCACCTCGGGGTCGCGCATGATCTCGCGGATCGCGGCCAGGTGCTCGAGTCCCAGTGGGACCAGCTGGATCGTGCTCACCCGGGAACGCTATCGCTCAGGTGCCGGTGAACTCCGGCTTCCGCTTCTCGGAGAACGCGCGCGGGCCTTCCTTCGCGTCGTTGGAGGCGAACACCGCGGCGCCCACCTTGGCGTCGTCCTTCCAGCACTCGTCCTCGTGCTTGCCCTCGGAGCTCCGGATCGTCTTCAGCACCGCCTGCACGGCGAGCGGGCCGTTCGCGGCGATCAGGTCGGCGATCTCGTGCGCCTTCGCCAGCGCCTCTCCGTCGGGTACGACGTGGCCGATCAGCCCGATCTCCTTGGCCTCGGGAGCCTTGATGTGCCGACCGGTCAGCAGCAGCTCGGCCGCCACGGTGTAGGGGAGCTGGCGGGGGAGCCGGACCGCGGAGCCGCCCAAGGGGTAGAGCCCCCACTTCGGCTCCGAGACCCCGAAGCGCGCCGACTCGCCGGCGACCCGGATGTCGGTGGCCTGCAGGATCTCGGTGCCGCCTGCGATCGCCGGGCCCTCCACCGCGGCGATCAACGGCTTCTCCACGCGGTAGCCCTTGAGCAGCGAGCGGATCACCGAGGGATCGAAGGCGCCGGACTCGAAGCTGTCCGACGGCGAGCTCGCCGACATCGCCTTCAGGTCGGCACCTGCGCAGAAGTAGCCACCCGCTCCGGTGAGGATCACCACCCGCACCTCGGGGTCCGCGTTGGCCCGCTCCCAGGCCTGCTCCATGATCCGGAGCATCTCGCCGGAGAGGGCGTT
Organism: uncultured Actinomycetota bacterium; assembly: GCA_963842565.1. Lineage (GTDB taxonomy): Bacteria > Actinomycetota > Actinomycetes > Propionibacteriales > Nocardioidaceae > Marmoricola. The sequence continues at coordinate 75,033 of CAWJGX010000012.1, forward strand.
GCGGGCCTCGGGACGGTTCATCGTGACGACCAGGGTGTGCCCCTGGAGCTCCACGGTCGCGTGCGGTTCTGCGGGCGTTTCGGTCATGGGGGCGATGCTAGTCAGAAACAAGAACGTGTTCTAGTCTTGCGGCCATGGCCCTGAACATCGCTGACCTCTTCGAGCATGCCGTCGACGCGGCACCGGACAAGCCCGCACTCAAGGTCGGGGACCGGGTGGTGACCTACGCCGAGCTCGAGACGGAGTCCAACCAGCTCGCCCACTACCTGCAGTCCCAGGGCGTCGGAGCGGGCGACCACGTCGCGATCTACGCCAAGAACAGCATCGAGCACGTCGTCGCCGTGATCGCGATCGTGAAGATCCGCGCCGTGAACATCAACGTGAACTACCGCTACGTCGAGGGCGAGCTGAACTACCTGTTCGACAACGCCGACGTGGTGGCCCTGATCCACGAGCGCAGCTACGCGCCGCTCGTGGCGGCCTGTGCGCCGAAGCACGCGAAGCTGAAGACGTTCGTCGCCATCCCGGACGTCACCGACCCGGACAACGACTCCGACGTGTCTGCCTACGGCGGCGTGCTGCTCGCCGACGCACTCGACGGACAGAGCGCCGAGCGGGACTTCGAGCGAGCGCAGCGACGACGACCTGCACATCATCTACACCGGTGGCACCACCGGCTTCCCCAAGGGCGTGATGTGGCGCCACGAGGACTTCTGGCGCGTGCTGGGCGGTGGCATCGACTTCTACACCGGCGAGCCGCTCTCGGAGTTCGACCAGTCCGAGCAGGCCAAGCAGGACGGCCGGATGGTCACCTTCCCGCTCAGCCCGCTGATGCACGGAGGCGCCCAGGCAGGGCTGCTCATGCACCTGTTCGCCGGTCACCTGACGATCGTCGAGCCGAAGTTCGACGCCCAGCGCACCTGGGAGATCATCGAGAGCAACGGCGTGCAGCTGATCTTCATGACCGGCGACGCGATGGCCCGTCCGCTCATCGAGGAGTTCGAGCGCAAGGCGGCCACCGGCACGCCGTACGACGCGTCCAGCCTGTTCGCGGTCTCGAGCAGCGCCGCGATCTTCAGCGCCTCGGTGAAGGAGCGCTGGATGGCGGCCTTCCCGAACACCGTCTTCACCGACTCCGTCGGCGCCTCCGAGACCGGCTTCCAGGGCATGGGTCTCCAGGACAAGGACCACATCAGCACGGACGGGCCCGTGGTCGGGCTCGGTCCGCACAGCGTGGTGATCGACGACGACAACCACGTGCTCGACGTCGCCACCAACGTCGGCGCGATCGGCCGTCTCGGTCGTGGCGGGTCGGTGCCGATCGGCTACTACAAGGACCCGGAGAAGTCGGCCAAGACCTTCCTCGTGATCGACGGCGAGCGCTACTCGGTGCCCGGCGACTACGCCCGGATCGAGCCCGAGGGCAAGGTGACCCTGCTCGGCCGGGGCTCCAACTGCATCAACACCGGCGGGGAGAAGGTCTACCCCGAAGAGGTGGAGATGGCGATCAAGGGCCACCCCGGGGTGTACGACGTCCTCGTGGTCGGCGTCCCCGACGAGAAGTTCGGCCAGTCCGTGACCGCGGTGATCCAGCCGCGCGAGGACGCGGAGGTCGACCTCGAGGAGCTGCGCACCTTCCTGCGCGCCTCGCTGTCCGGCTACAAGCTGCCGCGTGCGATGACCCTGGTCGACCAGATCCCGCGCAACGCGACCGGCAAGGCGCAGTACCCCAAGGCGAAGGAGCTCGCCCTGGCTTCGTTCGCCGCCAAGGTCGCCACCTCACCGACAGGAGCGTGACGCGCTGATGCGCACCCCCCTCTGCGAGCGGTTCGGGATCGAGTACCCGATCTTCGCCTTCACCCCCTCCGAGCACGTGGCCGCTGCCGTCTCGCGTGCCGGCGGCCTCGGCGTCCTCGGCGCCGTCCGCTTCAACGACTCCGACGAGCTCGACCAGGCGCTGACCTGGCTCGACGACAACACCGACGGCAAGCCCTACGGCGTCGACGTCGTGATGCCGATGAAGATCCCCACCGAGGGCAAGTCCATCGACCTGAAGGCGATGATCCCCGAGGAGCACATCAGCTTCGTGCAGCGCACGCTGCAGCAGCTCGGCGTACCCCCGCTCCCGGAGGGCGAGGACAGCGAAGGCGTGCTGGGTTGGCTGCACTCGGTGGCCCGCTCCCACGTCGACGTCGCCCTGAACCACCGGCCCGTGCTGATCGCCAACGCCCTCGGCTCCCCGCCGGTCGACGTGATCGAGCAGGCGCACGCGAAGGGTGTCGCCGTCGCGGCGCTCGCCGGTGCCGCCAAGCACGCGCTGTCGCACGTGAAGAACGGCGTGGACATCATCGTGGCGCAGGGCCACGAGGCCGGCGGACACACCGGCGAGATCGCGAGCATGGTGCTCACTCCCGAGGTCGTCGACGCCGTCGGCCCGGACGTCCCCGTGCTGGGCGCCGGCGGCATCGGCTCGGGTCGCCAGATCGCTGCCTCGCTCGCGCTCGGCGCCCAGGGCGTCTGGACCGGCTCGCTCTGGCTGACCACCGAGGAGTACGCGAACCTGAACACCAACAAGGGGATGACCGAGGCGTTCCTGCGCGCGGAGAGCTCCGACACCACCCGCACCCGCGTCTACACCGGCAAGCCCGCCCGCCTGCTCAAGACGAAGTGGACCGAGGCCTGGACCGAGGAGGGTGCGCCCGAGCCGCTGCCGATGCCGTTGCAGAACCTCCTGGTCGCCGAGGCGCACATGCGGATGAACCAGCACGGCGACCCCGACGTCATCTCGATGCCGGTCGGGCAGATCGTCGGCCGGATGAACGAGGTGCGTCCGGTGGCCGCCGTGATCGCGGACCTCCTGGCGGAGTACGACGAGGCCGTCGCGCGCCTCGACAAGTTCAAGGGCTGAACCGCGGGGTAACGCCGGTCACACCCGCTCGTTGGAACGAAAAGAGTGCCGATCCGACGAGGGAGCCAGATGAGCAAGCCACCTACCGAGCGCGCGGTCCGAAGGTCCGGGGTGATCCGGCTGTTGCTCGTCGCGGTCGTCCTGGCCTCCACCGGAGCAGTGCTCGGTCTGTGGCCCACGGCCTCCTCCTCGTCGTTCCCCACGGCACTCGCCAAGCCGACGTGCGGACCCGGCGCGTTGAAGGAGACCAGCATCGACGGGCGGGTGCCCACCGCCGACTATGCGTCGGGGCGCTACAGGTCGGGCTACCGCTGCAACACGTCCCAGGTGGCCCACCAGGGCGCCACGGGTGGCTTCAAGGTCGAGCGGTACGTCGACTCGACCGGCCGGGTGTGCGCGTTCTACGACTCGACCTTGTTCTTCCCGAAGGACACGCTGATGCAGGCCGCCAAGGGGCTGGGCGTGGTCGTGCTCGACATGAGCAACCCGGCCCAGCCGGTGAAGACGGCCGAGCTCACCTCGCCGGCGATGCTGAGCCCGCACGAGTCGCTCCTGGTGAACCAGGAGCGCGGCATCCTCGCGGCCGAGCTCGGCAACGCGGCGACGTACCCGACCGTGCTCGACCTCTACGACGTCAAGACCGACTGCCGGCACCCGAAGCTGCTGTCCAGCTCGCCGACGGGCGGCACCGGGCACGAGAGCGGGTTCGCCCCCGACGGCCGCACGTTCTACCTCAGCGGCGCCGCCGGCAACACGCTGCAGGCGATGGACATCACTGACCCGACCAAGCCGACGGTGATCTGGTCGCAGCAGGGCGTCAACTACCACGGCGTCCGGTTGAGCGACGACGGACGCACGATGTACGTCGCCAACATCGGCAACTCCAGCTCGAGCGGCAGCGTCTTCGCCGGCGGACTGCGGGTCCTGGACGTCAGCCAGATCCAGGACCGGAAGCCGAACCCCCAGGTGCCGGTGCTGTCCACGATCAACTGGCCCGAGCACTCCATCCCGCAGGCCAACGAGCCGTTCACCCGCGACGGCCGTCACTACGTGCTGGAGTTCGACGAGTTCGCCAACGTCACGGTGGAGGGCGCTCCGGGCGGCGTCAGCTCCCCGGTCGGCGCGGCGCGGATCATCGACGTCGAGGACCCCAAGCACCCGAGCGTCGTCTCGAACATCCGGCTGGCCGTCCACCAGCCCGACGTCCGGACCGGTGCCGAGATCGCCGACCCGGGTGCGCAGAGCCCCGTCCAGGGGTACGCCGCCCACTACTGCTCGACGCCCACGCGGAAGAACCCCAACCTGGTCGCGTGCTCGATGATCCTCTCCGGGCTTCGCGTCTTCGACATCCGCGACGTGAAGCACCCGAAGGAGGTCGGCTACTTCAACAAGCCGGTCGCGCCGGGTGAGAACCCGTTGGTCACGGCGTCGCAGGGCGCCTACGCGATGTCGCAGCCCGCGTGGGACGCGGCGCACGACTCGGTCTGGTACACCGACGCGAACTCGGGCTTCTACAACGTCAAGCTGACCAACGGCCTGGGCACGCTCTTCTGAGGCCGGCCCTTCTGAGGGTGGTCAGACCTCGGTGACGCCGGCGCGGTGGCGCTGGGCGAGGTCGCGGTAGACCTGCGGGTTGGCCTCGACCCAGAGGGCGGCGTTGGTGCCGGCGATCGGGCCCTTGACCTTGGCGGGAGCCCCGGTCACGAGCACCTCGTCGGGGATCTCGGTGCCGCCGAGCACCATCGACCCGGCGGCCACGAGCGTGCGTCGGCCGATCTTCGCGCCGTCGAGGACGGTGGCGTGGTTGCCGATCAACGCCTCCTCGCCGATGGTCGCGCTGTGCACCAGGCACAGGTGGGCGACCGTCGCGCCGGCCCCGATCTCGCACGGCTCGTCGATGCCGGAGTGGAGCACGGACCCGTCCTGGATGTTGGCTCCGGCCCGGATGAAGATCGGCGAGAAGTCGGCGCGCAGCACCGCGCCGTACCAGACCGAGGCGCCGGCCTCGACGTGCACGTCGCCGACCAGCGTGGCCGTCGGGGCGATGAACGCGTCGTCCGCGATCGTCGGGCTGACACCTTCGAAGGAGTAGAGCGGCATGGGCCGAGCCTAGGGGTGCTCGCTGCGGACGTGGTCGACTGGGCGCTGGGTTGTGCGCGGAGCGACATGCGAATGTCGCTGGTGCGCCGAGAGAACGGCACCTCGGGCTCGGTGGCGACATTCGCATGCTCGGGCGGACGCTCCAGGCATGCGAATGTGGCTCACGTGGTCGGAGAACGCAACTCCGTCCTCACCCGCGACATTCGCATGTCCCGGAGAGGCAGCCTCGCCCGGCCCGGCGGTCCACTCACCCGGCGGGGGAGTACGGCGTGAGCCGCGGCCACCAGCCGGGCACCTCTTCGCGGTAGTCCGCGTAGGAGTCGCCGAACTGCTCCGCGAGCGAGGGTTCCTCGTAGGCGCGGACGAAGGTCCACACCGCGGCCATGAAGACCAGCAGCCAGATCGCGGTGCCGGGGCTGCGGAACAGCAGCGCCTGGCCGCCGATGATCGAGGCGACCGCGACGTACATCGGGTTGCGCACGAAGCGGTAGAGCCCGCCGACGACCAGGGACTCGGTCGGGGCGACCGGAGCGGGCGTGCCGACGCCCTCGGTCACGAAGCGCGCGAAGCAGGCCACGACGGCGATCAGCCCGATCGCGATCAGGGCCACGCCGAGCACGTCGAGCGACGCCGACGTCGGCGTCGGGACGGTCCCAGCCCGTGATCAGCCACGGCACCAGTCCGGCGTTCGTGCCGGGCGCCAGGAAGAAGAAGACGACGCGTGTAGATGGCTGCTCTGGCCATGGACCATGCTAAATCATCGAGACGGTGAATTAACAGTAGGCCGTCCCTCGCTCGTCGCGGGTCCACAGCGTCCCGCCTCCGTCGAGCGGCATCGTCCGCAGCTCGCGCTTGAGCACCTTGTTGGTCGCGGTCCGGGGGAGCGCGTCGAGGATCCGCACGTAGCGGGGCCACTGCTTGGGACCGAGCTCGGACTGACGGCCGAGGAACGCCTCCCAGGCCAGCGGGTCCAGGTCTCCGGCGAGCACGAGCGCGGCCACGAGCTGGTCGCCCGAGGACTCGTCGGGGACGGCGTAGACGGCTGCCTCGGAGACAGCGGGGTGGCGGACCAGGATCCGCTCGATGGGCGCCGCGGCGAGGTTCTCCCCGTCGACGCGCAGCCAGTCGGCGGTCCGGCCGGCGTAGAAGACGAAACCCTCGGCGTCGCGGTAGGCGAGGTCGCCGCTCCAGTACATCCCGTCGCGCATCCGCTCCGCGGTCGCGGCCTCGTCGTTGTAGTAGCCGGCGAACTGTCCCGTGCCGGTGGTGTTGACCAGCTCGCCGGTGGCCTCGTCGAGGTTGCTGACGCGACCGTCCTCGTCGAACTCGGCTCGCGGGCACTCCTTCCCGGTCTCGGGGTCGAGCACGAGGATGCCCTCGAGCGGGACGCCGAGGGCGCCGGGCGGGGTGCCCGGGATCCGGGAGATCACCACGGCGTTCTCGGTCGAGCCGAACCCGTCGACGACGGTGCAGTCGAACCGGCGCGCGAAGCCCTTGATGTCACGGTCGCCTGCCTCGTTGCCGAAGGCCAGGCGCAGCGGGTTGTCGTGGTCGTCGGGCAGCTCGGGAGTGGCCATCACGTAGGAGAGCGGCTTGCCGACGTAGTTGAGGTACGTCGCGCCGTAGCGGCGGACGTCCTCGAGCAGGCGGCTGGCCGAGAACTTCTCGCAGAGCGCCATCGTGGCCCCGCAATGGAGCGCCGGGGCCCAGCCCGCCATCACCGCGTTGGAGTGGAACAGCGGCATCGAGAGGTAGAAGACGTCGTCCTCGGAGAGCCCGAGCCGCTCGGTCAGGTAGGCGCCGGGGACGGTGATCTTCTCGTGCGTGATCCGCACCGCCTTCGGGTCGCCGCTCGTGCCCGAGGTGAAGATCAGCATGAACAGCGAGTCGGCGCGCGGCGCGGCATCGGGCGGAGAGTCCGGTGCGGAGGCGACCGCCGACGTCCAGGCGTCCCCGTCCGTGGCGAGCACCTGGACCCCGGCCAGGTCCAGGCCCTCCAGCAGGGGGAGCAGCCGCGGGTCGACGAGCACGACCTGGCAGTCGGCCTTGCGGATGTCGGCGAGCAACGCCTCGCCGCGGCGGGTGGTGTTCAGGCCGACCACGACGAGTCCGCCGAGACCGGCGGCACCCAGGGTGAAGACCATCTCGGTGGTGTTGTCCATCAGCACGCCGACGTGGGATGGCCGTGCGGGATCGAGCAGTCCCGCCAGGGCGTGTGCCCGCCGCGACGACTCCGCGACGTACTGGCTCCAGGTCCAGCGGTCGTCCTCGACCAGCAGCGCCGGGCGGTGCTCCTCCGCGCGCGCCAGCAACGCCTCGCGGACCGTCACGAGACCAGCTGCCGCCCGATGACGCGCGCCTGGTCGGTGGTGCCGCCGAGGGTGAGCTCGTGCCGCTTGGCGGCGGTGAAGTAGCGGTGCGCCTCGCCGTCGAGGTCGATGCCGACGCCACCGTGGACGTGCACGGTCGTGTGCGCGACCCGGTGACCGGCGTCGGCCGCCCACAGCTTCGCGACCGCGACCTCCTGGGCGGCGGAGAGGTCCTCGGTCAGCCGCCACGCTGCCTGCCACATCGTCAGCCTCGCGCCGAGCACGTCGATGTAGCCGTCGGCCAGACGCTGCGAGACGGCCTGGAAGGTGCCGATCGGCCGGCCGAACTGCTCGCGGCTCTTGGCGTAGTCGGCCGTGAGGGACAGCGCGCCCTCGAGGGTGCCGAGCTGTTCGGCGCACAGCGCCACGGTCAGCCGCTGGGTGAGCCACTCGGCGACGACGCGTCCTTCTCCGGCGTCACCGAGCACCCGGTCGGCGCCGAGGACGACACCGTCGAGCGCGAGTCCGGCAGCGGTCTCACCGCCGGTGATCTGTTGTGCCGTGACGGTCACGCCCTCGTCGTCCGGGCGCACCAGGAACACGGTGAGTCCTGCCGGTGTCGTGGCGGGTACGACGAACAGGTCGGCCACCGTCCCGGCCGGGACCACCACCTTGCTGCCGGACAGCGTCCAGGTGTCGCCGTCGGGCTCGGCCCGGGTGGCCGGCTCGAGAGGAGCGTGGGACCGCTCCTCGGCGAGAGCCGTGGTCAGGATCGCGTCACCGGTGGCAGCAGCCGCGAGCCAGCTGTCCTTCTGCTCCGGCGACCCGAACTCCGCGAGGGCGAGCGCGGTGACGGCGTGGCTGCCCAGCGGGACCGGGGCGACCTTGCGCCCGACCTCGACGAGCACGGTGCACAGCTCGAGCAGCCCGAGCCCGCTGCCGTCGTGGTCCTCGGGCACGGTCAGTGCGAGCAGGCCCGAGGCGCCGAGCTGCTTCCACAGGTCACGGTCGAACCTGCCGGAGTCGGCGGCCTTGAGCCGCTCGGGGGTGCAGTGGTCCGCGAGGATGCTGGCCGCGAGCTCGCCGGCGTCGGTCGACTCGGGGGTGGGTTCGAAGTCCATGTCGGGTCCTTATCGCTTCGCTGCGGGGAGGCCGAGACCGACGTACCCGATGATGTCGCGCTGGATCTCGTTGGTGCCGCCGCCGAAGGTCATCACCAGCGAGGACCGGTAGAAGCGCTCGAGCCGGCCACGGAGGACCGCGCCGTCCGAGCCCGCGCCCAGCACCGACTCGGGCCCGACGACCTCCATCAGGGAGCGGTAGACCTCCGTGGCCATCTCGGACCCGTAGACCTTGGTGGCGGACGCATCGGCGGGGGAGAGGTCCTTGGTGGCGGAGGCGAGCTGCCAGTTGAGCAGCTTGAGCATGTCGGCCCGGGCGTGCGCGCGGCCGAGGTGGACCTGCACCCACTCGGAGTCGGCCACGCGGGAGCCGTCGGGGTTGCGCGTCTCCTGCGCCCACTCGGTGACCAGCTTGATCGAGTGGGTCACCGGCGCCGCCGAGGTGAGCGCGACGCGCTCGTGGTTGAGCTGGTTGGTCATCAGGGACCAGCCGCCGTTCAGCTCGCCGACCAGGTTGTCCTTCGGGACACGCACGTCCTCGTAGTAGGTCGCGCTGGTGCTGACCCCGGCCACGGTGTGCACGGGGGTGTAGGAGAAGCCGTCGCTGTCCGCCGGCACCAGGATCATCGAGAGCCCCTTGTGGCGGGGCAGGTCCGGGTCGGTGCGGCAGGCCAGCCAGACGTAGTCGGCGTACTGGATCAGCGAGGTCCACATCTTCTGGCCGTTGATCACCCACTCGTCACCCTCGAGCCTGGCCCGCGTCTTGAGGCTGGCCAGGTCGGTGCCGGACTCGGGCTCGGAGTAGCCGATCGAGAAGTGCATCTCGCCCTTGAGGATCCTGGGCAGGATCTCGGCCTTCTGCTCGTCGGTGCCGAAGCGCATGATCGTCGGGCCGACGGTGTTCAGGGTCAGGTAGGGGATCGGTACGCCGGCGATGGCCGCCTCGTCGGTGAAGATCAGCTGGTCCATCATCGAGCGGTTCTGGCCGCCGTACTCCTCGGGCCAGCCGATGCCGAGCCAGCCGTCGTGCCCGATCTCGCGGATCACGTCCTTGTAGATCGCGGCGTCGCCGAACTCGCCCCCCTCGAAGTCGCTGGTGGAGCCGCCGAGCGCAGCGCGGCGCTCAGGCGTGACGAGCGCCTCGAAGTACTCCCTCAACTCGCTGCGGAGCTTCTCCTGCTCGGGCGACAATGCGATGTGCATGGGGCTCCTGAATGGGCGTTGGACTGTCTTTCTCCCGCGTAAAACTATAACCTGTTCTTGTTTCCGACCACCCCGACGGAGGAACAAATGAGCACCACGAGCACCTCAGCCGGCCCGTCCACCGGCGGCGAGGCACGTTCCCTCGACCGCGGCAAGGCGCCTGAGCGGTTTGCCCGGGGTTGGCACTGTCTCGGACCGGTCGACCAGTTCCGTGACGGTCAGCCGCACGCCGTGCAGGGCTTCGGCGGCAAGCTGGTCGTCTGGGCCGCCAGCGACGGCACGCTCAACGTCCTCGACGGCTACTGCCGGCACATGGGCGGCGACCTGACCCAGGGCACCGTCAAGGGTGACGAGATCGCGTGCCCGTTCCACGACTGGCGCTGGGGCGGCGACGGCAAGTGCAAGGCGATCCCCTACGCCCGCCGCATCCCGTTGCGCGCGCGGACCCAGAAGTACGAGACCGCCGAGCGCAACGGCCTGCTGATGGTCTGGCACGACGTCGAGGGCAGCCCGGCCGACCACGACATCCTGCCGCCGGAGCTCGAGAACATCATGGACCCGGACGTCTACACCGACTGGAGCTGGAACACGCTCGACGTGCCGAGCGCCCACTGCCGCGAGATCGTGGACAACGTCGTGGACATGGCCCACTTCTTCTACATCCACTTCGCCTTCCCGACGAGCTTCCGCAACGTCTTCGAGGGCCACATGGCCACCCAGTTCATGGAGTCGACCGGCCGGCCCGACATGGCCGGCGAGGGGTACGGCGACGAGGACCTCGTGCTCAAGTCCGAGGCGACCTACTACGGACCGTCGTTCATGATCAACTGGATCAAGAACGACTACAAGGGCTTCGTCACCGACGTCGTGCTGATCAACTGCCACATCCCGACGAGCGACAACTCCTTCGTCCTGCAGTACGGCCTGAAGGTGCTCAAGCCCGAGGGCGTCGACGAGAAGACGACCGAGTACGTCGGCAAGCGCTACACGCAGATGTTCGGCGACGGCTTCATGCAGGACGTGAACATCTGGCTCAACAAGGCTCCTGTCCAGAACCCGCTGCTCTGCGAGGAGGACGGCCCGGTCTACCAGCTCCGCCGCTGGTACGAGCAGTTCTACGTCGACCAGGCCGACGTGACCCCCGAGATGTCCGAGCGCTTCGAGTTCGAGGTGGACACCACCAAGGCCAACGAGTACTGGCACGCCGAGGTGGCCGAGAACCTCGCGAAGAAGGCGTCCGAGGACGCGTCGGCGGAGAGCCCCGCGCGCCGACCGCCGCCGGCGGGGTCTGATGGTCTCGTTCGCTCCGACCAGCGAGGAGACGCTGGAGGACCAGCGTCTCTACACCCAGGCACGTCTGACCGAGGTCGCGTGCCTCGACTGCCTGGCCAAGGTGGGCGTGAAGAAGAACAGCGAGCACCACACCTCGATCCAGTGGCACGCCGATGCGCTCGAGCAGTGTGCGGAGTTCCGGAAGAAGGCGTCCGAGCCGGGCGGCCGGCACGTCTACGAGACCTGCTCGCGACTGCGCTCGTCGATCGAGCGGGCGGTGGCCGACGGCGAGATCGAGATCGGGGCCCTGGATGGCTACTGAGTCCTTCGAGCTGCTGGTCCTCGACGTCATCGAGGAGACCGCCGACGCGCACTCGATCGTCTTCGAGGTGCCCGACGACCTGCAGGAGAAGTTCGTCTACACGCCCGGGCAGTTCCTGACGGTCGCCGTGCCGAGCGACCAGACGGGCCTGGCCGCGCGCTGCTACTCGCTCTCCTCGGCGCCGCACTCCGGCCGGCACCAGATCACCGTCAAGCGCACCGCCGACGGCTACGCGTCCAACTGGATCTTCGACAACCTCCGCGAGGGCGACACCATGCGGGTGCTGCCCCCGAGCGGCATCTTCACCCCGCGCGACCTCGACTCCGACCTGCTGCTCTTCGCGGGCGGGTCCGGCATCACGCCGGTCATGTCGATCACCCGCACGGCGCTGGAGAAGGGCCACGGCAAGGTCGTGCTCTTCTACGCCAACCGCGACGAGCAGTCGGTGATCTTCGGCTCCGAGCTCGCCTCGCTCTCGGCGGAGTACGCCGACCGGCTGGTCGTCGTGCACTGGCTCGAGTCGGTGCAGGGGCTCCCCACGCAGGAGCAGCTGCTGGCGTTCGCGACGTACTTCTCGAGCTACACGGCGTTCGTGTGCGGCCCGGCACCCTTCATGAAGGCCGTCGTCGACTCGCTCAAGGAGCTCGGCTTCCCGCGCGACCGCCGGCACCAGGAGAAGTTCGTCTCGCTCGGCGGCAACCCCTTCGGCGACGTCGCGGAGATGCAGGCTGCCGCGAAGACCCTGGCCGATGCCGACGACCACGAGGACGACGACGAGACGCCGGTGGAGGGCCCGATCGCCGTCGAGGTCGAGCTCGACGGCGAGCACTACAGCTTCGACGACTGGCAGGGCGACAAGGTGCTGCTGGAGTTCCTCGAGGAGAAGGGCGTGGACGCCCCCTTCTCCTGCCGCGAGGGCAACTGCAGCGCCTGCGCCTGCGTGGTCCTCGAGGGCGAGGTGAAGCTCAAGCACAACGAGGTCCTCGACGCCGACGACCTCGCCGACGGCATCCGCCTGGTGTGCCAGTCGCTGCCCGCCAGCGAGAAGCTGAAGATCTCCTACAACGGCTGAAGCTGGAGCGGATGACCTCGGGACGTCATACCTCTCGGTCGTCGGGCCGACGACTCGCATGACGCACTGGGCGCCGAGGACCTACCAGCCCCGCTCGCGCCACTCCGGGAGATGAGGCCGCTCGTTGCCGAGGACCGAGTCGTTGCCGTGGCCGGGGTAGAACCAGGTCTCGTCGGGGAGGCGGTCGAAGACCTTGGTGCTGACCTGGTCGACCAGGGTCGCGAAGGCGTCCGCGTCTCCGAAGGTGTTGCCGACACCGCCCGGGAAGAGGCTGTCGCCTGTCCAGAGGTGCGGGGTGCCCTCGGGGTCGTCGTACAGCAGCGCGATGGAGCCGGGCGTGTGACCGACCAGGTGGATCACCTCCAGGCGGATCCGGCCGAACTCGACGGTGTCCCCCTGCTCGACGGCGTCGTCGACGGGCACCTGGGTCTGCTCGGTGATCGCGGCGGCGTCGTCGGAACCGGCCACCACGACGGCGCCGGTGGCGGCAACCACGTCGGCCAGTGCCCGGTGGTGGTCCCAGTGCTGGTGGGTGGTGATGACGCGCGTGATCCCCGAGGAGCCGATCAGCTCCAGCAGGCGGGGTGCGTCGGCAGCGGCGTCGATGAGCACCTGCTCGTCGGTCGCGCGGCATCGCAGGAGGTAGCAGTTGTTGGACATCTCGGGATCGACGGCCAGCTTGGTCACCACCAGTCCGGCCAGCTCGCGGGTGTCGGGCGAGCCGCCCGGGCTCACGTCTCCTGAGTAGGGGCTGCTGTCCCCGATGCTCTGCGCCATGGGCCCAGCCTAGGCAGTCCGTCCGCGTCCGTGGCGAGACCCTCACCGTGGCCGCGCCCGGTCAGCCACCAGCCGAGGTCGGCGGCCGTGCCGGTCACGGTGGGGCCCCCGCCGGCGCCGACGGCCCAGTCCTCGCCGAGATCGGTGGCCCGCACGCGGAACGGGCCCGCGCCGGCGTGGTCGACGGTGACGGCGGAGAGCAGCTCCCGCAGGAAGTCGGCCGGCCAGTCGGCGCGGGTGTACGACGCGCCCAGGTCGACGTGGTGGATCTCCACCTCGCGCCGCCTCGTCGGCACGATGGTGGCCACCGGCCACTCCGGTCCGCCGGGGAGACGGTCGATCGATGCCGAGAGGTGCTCGTCCTCGAGGAGCTCCACCGCCTCGGCGAACAGGGTGGTCGCCGCCAGCGCACGGTCGCGGACCTCGGCTGCCTGCGACTGCGCCAGTCCGTCGATGTCGGCGTCACGCTGCGCGTCGGAGGCGTACATCGGCACCGGCCGGCGGTGCACCAGCCCCTCGATGCACGCCGCGAGCGCCTCTCCGTTCAGCGCCACGTGGGCCACCACGTGCGCTCGGGTCCATCCCGGCAGCAACGACGGCTCGGCGAGGTCCTCCGCCGTGAGGGCGTCGACGGTGAGGTTGAAGGCCTGCGACGAATCATGGAGTCCCGATGAGCTCATGGGCTCCATCCAATCCCCAGGGCGGGGCAGATACCAGCCCAGCTCGCTGGAACCGGATCAGCACTCGTCGTCGGGGGAGTCCTCGATGATCGGCAGGAACACCGACTGCATCCGGTGCCGTGGGGGCGCCACCGCCTGCGGTCCGAAGACCCGGGCGCGCACGGGCGCGGTGAGGACGCCGAGCGGCGCGGTGAGCAGGTAGGCGCAGGCGACGACGAGACCCGTCGCGGCAGCGTCGACAACCAGGCCGACGACGAGGGCGAGCGCGAGGAAGGTCGTGGTGGCCCGCGCCTGGCTGGTCCTGGGGGAGAGCAGGCCACGGAAGGACCGGAACCGGACCGTGGTGACCATCAGCACGGCGGGTACGACGCTGACGGCCACCGGCACGAGCATCCCGGGACCGTGCTCGGGAGTGCCGAGGGCCACGATCGTCGCGATCACGACCAGGGTGGCGCCGGGGCTGGGCAGCCCGACGAAGTACTTCTTGTCGGCCAGGGGGTCCACCGTCACGTTGAACCGGGCGAGGCGGAAGGCGGCGCAGGCGAGCCAGAGGAACGCCGAGAGCCAGGCGAGGACGGGGTTCTCGGGCAGCGCCCAGGTGTGCACGAGCACAGCCGGGGCGAGCCCGAAGGACACCAGGTCGGACAGCGAGTCCAGCTGTACGCCGAACGGTGACGTCGCCCCGACCAGCCGGGCCACGGCGCCGTCCGCGATGTCCAGCACGATCGAGCCGGCCAGCATCGCCGCTGCCCAGGTGAAGTGGTCACCGAACGCCAGCAGGACCGCGGAGAAGCCGCACGCCATGTTGCCGGTGGTGAGCATGCTCGGGGACGTGACCCGGAGCCGTTCGCGGGTGTTCAGCTGTCGCAGCGAGACGACCGCGGCACCCGAAGGAGACTTCAGCCGCCACCGGTCGAGGAGGCGGCGGCCGGACTTCTCGGCGGCCGGGCTCAGCGGGGGCTCCCTGTTCGGGCGGGCCATCGCGCGATCACGCTCTCGCCCGCGACGGTGCGGTCACCCGCGACAGCCACCAGCTCCACCTCAGGGGGCACGAAGACGTCCATCCGCGAACCGAACTTCATCAGGCCGATCCGCTGGCCGGAGCGCAGCACGTCGCCGCGGACGACACGGGTCACCACCCGGCGTGCCACCAGGCCGACGATCTGACGGAACACGATGCGCCGCTCGTCACCGTCGACGTCGTCGACCAGGCTGATCTCGCTGCGCTCGTTCTCGGTCGCGCTCTCGAACCGGTAGGCGGCGTGCCACTTCCCGGGACGGTAGGTGACCTCCTCGACCCGGCCGGAGTACGGCGTCCGGTTGATGTGCACGTCGAAGAGGGAGAGGAAGATGCTGACCTGCTGCCAGGAGCCGGGCGGAGCGACCCCGACCTGGCCCGGCCCGACGTACATCACCTTGCCGTCGGCGGGTGCCAGGACGAGGTCCCGGTCGACCTGTCGGTGGTCGGGCGTACGGTCGGGATCGCGAAAGAATGCGGTGACGCCGAGGGGAAGGGCGAGCAGTGACCACGTCAGACCACGGGCCACGCGACGCCGGCCCATGAGGGCGGCAACCACTGCCGGGACGGCACTGACGGCCACGGCGGGGAGGGCGGCTAGATCGACGCGAAGGCGGGGGGACACGGTGACACAGCCTAGGCGCCGGGCGCTCCGTCCGTGTGCCGACCGTCCGCGTGGCGACTTGCCGCATCCGATATCATGACGAACACTTGTTCGAACAATCTTCGAGCCGACCGACTACGCCAAGTCGACCGACAACAACAGTGCAGGGGTCTCATTCGTGGCTGATCAGCTCGTCATCCGGGGCGCGCGCGAGCACAACCTCAAGGACGTCTCCCTCGATCTGCCCCGCGACTCCCTGATCGTCTTCACGGGGCTCTCCGGCTCCGGCAAGTCGAGCCTCGCGTTCGACACGATCTTCGCCGAGGGCCAGCGCCGCTACGTGGAGTCGCTCTCGGCCTACGCCCGCCAGTTCCTCGGGCAGATGGACAAGCCCGACGTCGACTTCATCGAGGGACTCAGCCCGGCGGTCTCGATCGACCAGAAGTCCACGTCGAAGAACCCACGGTCCACGGTCGGCACGATCACCGAGGTCTACGACTACCTCCGCCTGCTCTACGCGCGTGCGGGTCGACCGCACTGCCCTGTCTGTGGTGCGCCGATCGAGCGGCAGACGCCGCAGCAGATCGTCGACCGGGTGCTGCAGCTCGAGGAGGGCACCCGCTTCCAGGTCCTCGCGCCGGTGATCCGCGGCCGCAAGGGCGAGTACGTCGAGCTCTTCCGCAGCCTGCAGTCCCAGGGTTTCAGCCGGGCACGCGTCAACGGCGAGACGATCCAGCTCGCCGACCCGCCCAAGCTGGAGAAGCAGAAGAAGCACACCATCGAGGTGGTGGTCGATCGCCTCGCTGCCAAGTCCAGCTCCAAGCGCCGGCTCACCGACTCCGTCGAGACCGCCCTCAACCTGGCCTCCGGACTCGTCGTGTTCGACCTCGTCGACGCCCCGCCGTTGAAGTCTGGTGCCAAGGACCCCGCCAGCGAGATGAAGTTCTCCGAGAAGATGTCGTGCCCCAACGACCACGACATCGAGACCGACGACCTCGAGCCGCGCTCGTTCTCGTTCAACTCTCCCTTCGGCGCCTGCCCGGCCTGCCACGGCCTCGGCACCCGGATGGAGGTCGACCCCGAGCTGGTCATCCAGGACCCGCAGGCGACCCTCGGCGAGGGGGTGATCGGGCCCTGGTCCGGGGCCCACGTCAGCGACTACTTCACCCGGCTGCTCGGCGCGCTCGGTGACGAGCTCGGCTTCGACCTGAACACCCCGTGGGAGGACCTGCCCGCCAAGGGCCGGAAGGCGATCCTCGAGGGGCACCCGACCAAGGTGCACGTGCGGCACACCAACCGCTACGGCCGCGAGCGCTCCTACTACACCAACTTCGAGGGCGTCCGCCCCTACATCGAGCGTCGCCACCGCGAGGCGGAGAGCGACACCAGCCGTGAGCGCTTCGAGGGCTTCATGCGCGAGGTGGCGTGTCCGACCTGCGACGGCACCCGCCTCAAGCCGGTCTCCGTGGCGGTCACCCTCGGCGACAAGGACGCGGGCGGGAAGAACATCGCGGAGGTGTGCCGGCTGCCGATCAACGAGGCCGCCGAGTTCCTCGCCGACCTCGAGCTCTCCTCACGGGAGCGGCAGATCGCCGAGCGGGTGCTCAAGGAGATCCAGGAGCGGCTGCGCTTCCTGCTCGACGTCGGGCTCGACTACCTCTCGCTCGACCGTCCCTCGGCCACGCTGTCCGGCGGCGAGGCGCAGCGGATCCGGCTCGCCACCCAGATCGGTGCGGGTCTGGTGGGGGTGCTCTACGTCCTCGACGAGCCCAGCATCGGCCTGCACCAGCGGGACAACCACCGGTTGATCGAGACGCTCGTCCGGCTCAAGGACCTCGGCAACACGCTGATCGTGGTCGAGCACGACGAGGACACCATCATGACGGCCGACTGGGTCGTCGACATCGGTCCCGGCGCGGGGGAGCACGGCGGGCAGGTGGTGCACTCCGGCACGGTCAAGCAGCTGCTCAAGCACCGCGACTCGGAGACCGGCCTCTACCTCTCCGGTCGCAAGTCGATCCCCGTCCCCGCCGTACGCCGCCCGCCGACTCCGGGGCGCGAGCTCACCGTCCACGGTGCCCGCGAGAACAACCTCAAGAACATCGACGTCAGCTTCCCGCTCGGCACCTTCGTCGCGGTGACCGGCGTGTCCGGGTCGGGCAAGTCCACGCTGGTCAACGACATCCTCTACACCTCGCTGGCCAAGCAGATCTACAACGCCCGCACCGTCCCCGGCCGGCACCAGAAGATCACCGGCGTCGACCACGTCGACAAGGTGATCCATGTCGACCAGTCGCCGATCGGTCGCACCCCGCGGTCCAACCCGGCGACCTACACGGGCGTCTTCGACCACGTGCGCAAGCTGTTCGCCTCCACGCCCGAGGCCAAGATGCGGGGTTATCTCCAGGGCCGCTTCTCGTTCAACGTCAAGGGCGGTCGCTGCGAGGCGTGCTCGGGCGACGGCACGATCAAGATCGAGATGAACTTCCTGCCCGACGTCTACGTGCCCTGCGAGGTCTGCCACGGGGCTCGCTACAACCGCGAGACCCTCGAGGTGCACTACAAGGGCAAGACGATCGCAGAGGTGCTGCAGCTCTCCATCGAGGAGGCGTCCGAGTTCTTCGCGGCGATCCCGGCGATCGCGCGCCACCTCACCACGCTGGTCGAGGTCGGCCTCGGCTACGTCCGTCTCGGTCAGCCGGCCACCACGCTGTCCGGCGGCGAGGCCCAGCGGGTCAAGCTCGCCAGCGAGCTGCAGAAGCGGTCGACCGGCCGCACCGTCTACGTGCTCGACGAGCCGACGACCGGGTTGCACTTCGAGGACATCCGCAAGCTGCTGGGGGTGCTCTCCAGCCTGGTCGACAAGGGCAACACCGTGCTCGTCATCGAGCACAACCTCGACGTCATCAAGACCGCCGACTGGATCGTCGACATGGGCCCCGCCGGAGGCAACCGCGGCGGCACGGTGGTGGCGATCGGCACCCCCGAGGAGGTGGCCGCGCGCGAGGAGAGCTTCACCGGCCAGTTCCTCAAGCCGTTGCTGGCCCCGGGCGGGCGTGCTTCACAGTCCACGCACAGTGGTCGTAAGACCAACGGACAGCAGCGACGGTCAGGGTCCCGCACATAGGTTGAACCGACAACCAGGTCCCAGACCAGTGACCAGCCCGGAGGATCAGATGGCCAAGGACACCCCGAACAGCACCCCGAGACGCCTCGCGCAGAGCGGTGATCGGCGGGTTCGTCGGAGTCGGTGTCGGCGTACCCCTGCTCGCGGCGTGCGGTTCCGACGACTCGACCAGCGGCAGCTCCGACAGCACAGGCGGCTCCGGTGGCACCACGTCGAGCGGGCCGATCGGCAAGACCTCGGACGATCCCGGTCGGCGGCGCGAAGATCTACACCGCGCGAGAAGGTGTGGTCACCCAGCCGACTCGGGCGACTTCAAGGCCTTCAGCACGATCTGCACGCACCAGGGTGCGTCGATCAAGCAGTGAACGTCGGCGAGAAGGAGATCGAGTGCAAGTGCCACGGCAGCAAGTTCTCGATCACCGACGGCTCGGTGAAGCAGGGTCCCGGCCAACAAGCCGCTCAGCGACGTTCAAGGTCACGGTCAGCGGCGAGGACATCACCGTCAGCTGACCGGGGCCGCGCCCTTCACCGTGAGCACGGGACACTCGGCGTCGAGCAGGATCTGCTGAGCCGTGCTGCCGGTGATCAGCTTGCCGACCGGCGAACGCCGTCGCAGGCCGATGATGATCAGGTCCGCCGAGTGCGAGGCCGCTGCCTGCAGGATCACCTCGGCAGTCGGTTTCCCGTCCGTGGGCTGCAGCACCTCGTGCTCCACCCCCACGTCGTCCAGCTCGGCCGAGATCGCGTCCAGGTCCTGCTGCGTCGCGAAGTTCGGGTGCGAGTAGTCGCCGTGACGACCGGTGTTCACCAGCACCAGCGTCGCGCCGCTGGCCTCGGCCCACTCCTTGGCGTACTCGAACGCGGCTGTTCCCTCGGGAGTCGGCAGGTAGCCGACGACGATCGTGCTGATGTCCGCACTCATCGCAGGCTCTGCTCCTCCTCGGGCACCGTCATCGCGCCGGTCATGATGGCCACGGCGTCCTGCATCGAGTGGGTCTCCGGGCTGACCACGGCCGCGCGGCCACCGAGCCGCTGGACGTGGATCCGGTCGGCCGTCTCGAACACGTTGGGCATGTTGTGGCTGATCAGGATGACGCCGAGGCCCTGGTCCCGCAGGTCGCGGACCAGGCGGAGCACCTGCGCCGTCTCGCGTACGCCGAGGGCGGCAGTCGGCTCGTCGAGGATGGCGATCTTGCTGCCGAAGGCCCCCGTGCGGGCGACCGCGACGATCTGGCGCTGACCACCGGAGAGCGTCTCGACCGACTGGTTGATGTTCTGCAGCGTGGAGATGCCCAGGCTCTTGATGTGCTCGGAGGCGTGCTCGCGCATCGCCTTCGTGTCGAGCATCCGCAGCACCGACCCGGCGAACCCCGGCCGGCGGATCTCGCGGGCGAGGTAGAGGTTGCTGGCGATGTCGAGG
>CAWJGX010000013.1:0-226407 GCA_963842565.1 uncultured Actinomycetota bacterium
GCGGAGCAGAGCTGTGGCCGACGATCGCCATCTCGCCGATCACGTCGCCCGGGGCCGAGCCGGGCGACCTCCTGGCTGCCCTTGCGCACCGGACCTCGCCGTCGACGGTCGGTAGGCCTTGTCGGCAGGCGTCTTCTCCCGGTGGTGCCGCCGAGGTTGGCCGGCGGCGGCGGTCCGGCCCTTGTCGATCACTTTTGAGGTCGACGTTGCTCTACGTCCTTGAGCCGGTTGAGCTTGCGCCAGCTTTTCGCGGTGTGGCTGGTTGCCATCGGCTAGCTCCTCATCAGCGGGTGGCTGGTGCGCTGGGTCCCCCGCCATCACCGGGTGGGTCCACCGGAACACGCGTACCCAACCACCCCGTGGACATGACCTTCATCGCCTCGAAGAACACCCGCACCGGGCGTCCAGGACGGGCTCAGTCCTCGGCGACCTGGGTGCGGAAGGTGTCGCGCTTGGTGTGCAGCTCCCAGAGGTGGTCCGCCAGGACAGCGGGGTCCTTCTCCTTGTCGCCCTCGATGATGCGGCCGCCGATGATCAGCTGGCCGACGTAGATGCCCTCCTCGCCGAGCACCTCGTGCAGCAGCTGCGGCGTACGCCGCCTGGCCGGCGAACGCGACCGACGTGCCGGTGACGTTGCGTCCGGGCTTGACCGCGGACCCGCCGTTGACGAACAGGATGCTGGGGTTGAGCCCTCGCCGGCAGGAAGCGCATGCCCGGGACGACCTGGTGGACGGCGGCGACGGGCCGTAGATCGAGAACTCGATCGGGCCCGCGAGGTCGGCCGGAGTCGTCTCGAGGACCGGCCGCATGAAGTCCTTCTGCGGCAGCGGGCTGTACTGCAGGACCTCGATCGGGCCGAGCGTCTCGGTCACCTGCTCGAGGGCCGCGGCGATGCTCTCCGGGTCGCGCACGTCGGCGACGAAGCCCTTGGCCTGCACGCCGTCCTGCTCGAGCTCGGCGGCCAGGGCGTCGAGACGCCCCTGGTGCCGGGAGATCAGGCCGACGGCGTGGCCTTCCTTGCCGAAGCGGCGGGCCACGGCAGCGCCGAGTCCCTTTCCGGCTCCGATGATCGCGATGGTGGTCATACAGGGCCCAACGAGGCTGGGCGCTGACTATTCCGTCAGCAGCCGGGTCAGGCGTCGACCGCGGCGAGCTGGCCGCAGGCGCCGTCGATGTCGCTGCCGCGTGTGTCCCGGACCGTGGTCGGCACGCCCTTCGCCTCGAGCCGGCGGACGAACTCGCGCTCGTCCTTCGGGTCGCTGGCGGTCCACTTGGAGCCGGGGGTGGGGTTCAGCGGGATCAGGTTGACGTGCACCCAGCCCCAGTCGCCGTAGGAGTTGAGCACGTCGCCGAGCAGGTCGGCACGCCAGGCCTGGTCGTTGATCCCGCGCATCATGGCGTACTCGATCGAGACGCGGCGCTTGGTGACCCTCGCGTAGTTCCACGCTGCCTCGACCGCCTCGCCGACCTTCCAGCGGGTGTTGATCGGGACCAGCTCGTCGCGCAGCTCGTCGTCGGGCGCGTGCAGGCTCAGCGCCAGGGTGACCGGGATGCCCTCCTCGGTCAGCTGGTTGATCCGCGGGACCAGGCCGACCGTGCTGACGGTGATCCCGCGCGCGGACATGCCGAGCCCGTCGGGAGCCGGGTCCGTGAGGCGGCGTACGGCACCGATGACGGCCTTGTAGTTGGCCATCGGCTCACCCATGCCCATGAACACCACGTTGGAGACGCGGCCGGGACCGCCGGGGACCTCGTCGCGGGCCAGCGCTCGGGCACCGGCGACGACCTGCTCGACGATCTCGCCGGTGGACATGTTGCGCTGCAACCCGCCCTGGCCGGTGGCGCAGAACGGGCACGCCATCCCGCAGCCGGCCTGGCTCGAGACGCACATCGTGACCCGGCCCGGGTAGCGCATCAGCACCGACTCGACGAGCGCTCCGTCGAACAGCTTCCAGAGCGTCTTGCGGGTGGCGCCCTTGTCGGCCTCCTGGACCTTCAGCGGCGTCATCAGGTGGGGCAGCAGGCCCTCGACGAGCTCGGCACGCTGGCCGGCCGGGAGGTCGGTCATCTGCGCGGGGTCGTCGACGAGGCGCGAGAAGTAGTGGGTGGACGAGCTGCTTGGCCCGGAAGCCCGGCAGCCCGAGCTCCTCGAGCCGCGCCTTGCGCTCGGCAGGGGTCAGGTCGGCGAGGTGGCGCGGCGGCTTGGGCTTCGGCCCGCGGGGTCCCTTGGGCTCCTCGAAGACGAGGGGAAGGGTCTTGATGGGCTGGTCATCGATAGGCTGGGTCACAACCGCACCATCCTCCCACCCAGCCGGTGCGTCATACGAATCGGCGGCCGGGGGCACCCTGGTCGCCAGGACAGCCAGCGATCGTATGACGTCCGGGCGCGGGCTCAGTTGTAGGTGCTCGACAGCCCGACGATCAGGACCACGCACGCTCCGGCGGCGAGCACGAACAGGACCGCAACACCGGCGATCACGCCGATCGCGAACCAGCGCGTGCGGTGCGAACACGATCGCCGCCACCAGGGCAGCCAGCTCGCCGAGCCCGACGACGAAGGCCACCGCCGCCGCGGTGTTGGAGTCACCGCTGATGCCGTCGACGACGGCCGACGCCGCGCCGCTGATGATCCCGGCGAGGACGAGCACCGGCAGCGCCAGCACCACGCCGATCCAGAACTTCGCCTTGTTCGACATCCCGCTCGGCTGGCCAGGCTGCTGAGGTGGGTAGGGCCCGGGGGGGCCGCCGTAGGGAGGCCCGCCGTAGGGAGGCGGACCGGGAGGTTCCGGCGGACCGCCGTACGGCGACGGTGGTTGCGACATCGCTCGACCCTCTCGATCGGTGCTCAGACGAGCAGCAGGTAGATGCCGAAGGCGGCCGCGGCCGCCAGGACGACGAGGTAGAGCAGCACCAGCCGGGTGTCGCCCAGCTTGCACTTCGAGCGGAGCAGTCCTTCGCGCCTGGCCTTGGCGTAGCCGACGATCGCCAGCACCGCGAAGCCCAGCAGCGCGAACGGCCCGAGTAGCCAGCCCAGGAGCGCCACGGTCGCGAAGACGCAGAGCTTGAGCGGGTCGAAGGGCGGCTCGGCGGAGGTCTCGACAGGTTCCTCGAGGCGTGGCGGCTGCACCTGGCGCGGGTCGCTCATCGCACGTCCACCAGCGGAAGCCCGACCGCGGTGGAGATCCGCGTCTCCGACAGCGGCGCCCAGGCCTGCACCGCGCAGAACGGCGCGCACTGGTGAGCGCCGGTGTCGCCGTTGACGGTCGCCACGTGCACGCAGCACTGGGTGAGCCGCTCCTCGATCATCGTGTTCATGTCCATGAACGGCTTCACGGTCACGCGCAGCACCCGCTCCCCCAGCATCCGCCGCAGCCGGTCGTGCTGGCCCGGGAGCCGGGAGGCCGCGAGCGTGGCCAGGGTGCCGATCCCGAGGTCGCAGTTGGTGCAGATGTCGCTCCAGATGCGTGGCCATCGACGGGTGCGAGAGCGACGACTGCTCGGAGAGCAGGTCCAGCAGGGAGCCCTTCACCACGGCGCGGAGCTGGTCGGGGATCGAGTCGTCGGCGATCCGGTTGGCGAGCATCTCAGGCTCGAGGTCGAGCCACTGCTTGAGCCGGTCGTGCCCGATCAGCCCCACCAGCGACTTCCACGAGCCCGAGTCGTCGCGGAGCAGGTAGCCGACCGAGCAGCAGTGCGGGTGCGAGCACGGCAAGGCCGTCAGGTCCTGCCAGGTCACCTGGCCCGCGGTCTGCTCCTCGAGCCGAGCAAGAACGCCGGTGTGGGTGAGCCGGTCCAGCGGGTCGAGCCCGGCGCTGCGTCCGGACCCGAAGACCGGCTGGATCGTGACGCCCCCGACGTACGGCGTGTCCAGGGCGCGCTTGATCACGAACCCGATCTCGTCGTCGTTGACCCCGAGGGCAGCCGTCATCGTGAGCGTGGTGAAGACCCCCGCTCCGGAGAGGCGCTCGATGGCCCGCTCCTTGAACCGCCGGATGTCGGCACCGCGATGGTGGGTGGACGCCTCGGCCGACTCGCCGTCGTACTGCAGGTAGACCTCGACCCGTTCCCGGTGCCGCTTGCAGCAGGTCGAGCATCGCGTCGTCCTGCGCGACCACCAGACCGTTGGTGTTCACCAGCACGCGCACGATGGGTCGCTTCGCGACGGCGTCGAGCAGCTCCGGCAGCCAGGGGTAGAGCGTGGGCTCGCCACCGCTCAGCATGAGGACGTCGATGCGGCCGTTCTCGCGGGAGAGGCGCGCGTCGATCGAGGCCAGCACCTGCTCGAGCGGGACGACCGAGGCCAGCGAGGGCGCCGAGGCCGCGAAGCAGGTCGGGCACTTGAGGTTGCAGTGGTCGAGCAGGTCCTCGAGCAGGATGCAGGTGTGCTGGGTCTGCATCTCCGGCAGGCCGTCGGCGTACGCCGCAGGGACGGGTGCGAAGTTGCCGGTCACGTCGGGCGTGTGCACCTTCGTCGGTGCGGTCCACTGCTCGAGGTAGGTCAGGATCTCCGGCGACTCGTCGTACAGCGTGCGGACCAGGCCGTGGCTCGCGCAGCCGCGTTCGAGCCAGATCCGGTCCTCGCGCTCGACCAGCCAGCCGGAGAGCCGCTGCACCTCGGCCAGCGGGCGGTCGGGCCGTTCCTCGTGGCAGAGCGGGCAGAACGCGTTCACGTAGCGGTGGATCCGGTCGCCGCGCAGCGGCATGCCGGGTCCGGTGCGAGTGCTCACTGGTGCACCAGCTCCTCGTGGCTCGACGGGGCAGGACTGTAGGCGCCCGAGCGCGCACGCAGGAGAATCCGCAGCAGCACGAGGGGAATCGTCACGGCGAGGAACAGCTGGGGTCGGGTCAGCCCGTGCCAGACGACCTCGTTGCCGCGCACGAACTCGACGAGGAAGCGGAAGATGCCGTACGCCGCGACGTACCAGACGAAGATCTCCCCCGGCGGCAGCGCGCGGCGTCGCAGCCAGAACCAGATGACCGCGAAAGCCACCAGATGGAAAGCGCTCTCGTACAGGAACGAGACGTTGTAGCCGCCCGTGCTCGGCAACGGCTCGGTGAGGAAGCAGCCGATGCGACCCACGGCCATCCCGAGGGCGACGGCGGGAGCGAACAGGTCGCCCGTGCGGAGCCGGTAGCCGCACAACCGCTTCGCCACGTGCACGCCGAGCCAGGCACCGACGAGACCGCCGAGGATGCTGCGGTTCCCGTAGGCCCACTGCTCGGCCAGCGTCGCGTTGTCGCGCAGGTCGACGTGCTGCAGCCAGGTGCCGAACCGCATGAACAGCGCTCCACCGACCAGGGCGCCCGTGACCACGATCAGCAGCCGGTCGTCGGTGTGGCCCCGCCGTCGTGCCTCGACCACGAAGACCAGGGTCGCCGCGACGACTCCGAGGCCGACGAAGAGCGCGTGGGTGGGGATCACCCAGATCGTCGGCACCATGCGGGCCAGCCTTCCATGACCAGGCCCCGGCGTCCTGCGTGCTCGTACTCAGGTCTCACCCGTGTTTCAGCTGGGTGCGGCATCCGGGAACGGTGTCGGCGGGCTCCGGCAGGATGGACGCATGGCCCGCTGGGTGCTCCATGTCGACATGGACCAGTTCATCGCGGCGGTGGAGGTCCTTCGTCGCCCCGAGCTGGCCGGGCTGCCCGTGATCGTCGGCGGCCGCGGCGACCCCACGGAGCGTGGCGTCGTGTCCACGGCCTCCTACGAGGCACGTGAGTTCGGGGTGCGGTCCGGGATGCCGCTCAAGACGGCCGTACGCCGCTGCCCCGAGGCCGTGCTGCTGCCGGTCGACAAGCCGGCGTACGACGAGGCCTCGGCGGTCGTGATGGACACCCTGCGAGCGATCCCGGGCGCGGTCGTCGAGGTGCTCGGCTGGGACGAGGCCTTCGTCGGCATCGAGACCGACGACCCGGAGGCGGTCGCCCGCACGATCCAGTCCGACGTGCTCCTCGCGACCAGGCTGCACTGCTCGGTCGGCATCGGCGACACCAAGGTGCGCGCCAAGATCGCCACCGAGTTCGGCAAGCCACGGGGGATGTTCCGCCTGACCAGGGACACCTGGTTCGAGGTGATGGGCCACCGGAAGACCAAGGAGCTCTGGGGCATCGGCAGCCGGATCTCGGAGCGCCTCGCCGGCCTCGGCATCGAGACGGTCCTCCAGCTGGCCCAGACGCCCGACGAGCCGCTCATCGAGGAGTTCGGCCCCAACACCGGCCCGCACATCGGCCGGCTCGGTCGAGGCGTGAGCAGCGCGACGGTCGACGACACCCCGTGGGTGGCCCGGGCGCACGGTCGCGAGACGACGTACCAGCAGAACCTCGAGACCCTCGACGACATCGCCGCCTCGATCCACGTCCTCGCCGCCCAGGTCGTCGAGGACATCCGCCGCGAGGGCCGCGCCTGCTTCCGCGTGCACCTCAAGGTCAGGTTCGCGCCGTTCTTCACCGTCAACCGCAGCCGCAAGCTCCCCGAGCCGACCTTCGACCCGGCCGTGATCGCCGAGACGGCCCTCGACCTCTTCGCCCGTCTCGAGGACACCCGCCCGATCCGCCTCCTCGGCCTCCGCGCCGAGATGGTCCCACCGGAGGGTGGCTACGACCCGCCCCGGACCCACGGCCGCCGCGGCAACCCCTGACTGCCACCCGGGCGACCTCGGCGGCGGTCAGCAGCGGATGTGGCTTGGGCAGGGCCGGAGTCGCCTCGCCCTGACGGTCTGGCTCCGTGGTCTCGAAGTCGTACATCCCACCAAACTAGAACGTGTTCTCGTTTTGGGGAACCGAATGCGAGGAACGTCTCACCAGCCCTGCTGGGCTCAGGTGAGCACGAGGTAGTGCAGCACCAGCCAGATCGGCGCGACGGTCGCCAGCAGCGAGTCGAGCCGGTCCATCAGGCCGCCGTGGCCCGGGATGATCTGGCTCATGTCCTTGATCCCGAGGTCGCGCTTCATGACCGACTCGCACAGGTCTCCGAGGGTCGCCATCACGACGGCGATCACCCCGAGGACGACGCCGACCCACCAGTCGCCGTCGAGGAGGTAGACGACCAGCAGCCAGCCGGCCACCACGCACGCCACGGCCGAGCCGGCAAATCCCTCCCAGGACTTCTTCGGCGAGATCACCGGCGCCATCGGGTGCTTGCCGAACAGCACCCCGGCGGCGTACCCGCCGATGTCGGAGGCGGCCGTGACCCCGATGAACGTGAAGACGGCCGCCGCGCCCCTGTCCTCGGCCAGCAACAGCGCCACGAACGAGCCCAGGAACGGGATGTAGACGAGCGTGAACACCGACGCCGTGGCGTTCTGGACGTAGCCGGGCACGCCTCGCCGCAGCAGCCACAGCATCGTGGCGAGGGCCGAGACGGCCGTCGCGGTGACCAGCGCGGGAGCACCGAACAGGTAGGCGACCGCGACCATGATCACGCCGCCGAGCATCAACGGCTCCTGCGGGATGTCGATGTCGCGGGCCTTGAGCCCCTGGTGCATCTCCCAGATGGCCACCACCACCGCGGCAGCCACGATGACCATGAACGAGGGCTTCCAGAACACCAGCGTCAGCACGATCGCGCCCACGAGGACGACCGCGGACCCGATGGCCGCGGGCAGGTCGCGACCGGCCCGGCCGCCCTTCTTGGGCTGGGGAGCCTTCTCAGGCTGCGCCGGCGCGGGAGGGGTCTCGGTCATGGCAGGTCGCTGGTCGGGTCGCTGGACAAGGCCGCTCAGACCTCGATCAGCTCGGCTTCCTTGTGCTTGAGCATCTCGTCGATCTGGTCGGTGTGCTTCTTGGTGGCGCCGTCGAGCCTCTTCTCGGCGCCGGTGACGTCGTCCTTGCCGACCTCGCCGTCCTTCTCGAGCTTCTCGAGTGCCTGCTTGGCGTTGCGGCGCACGTTGCGCACCGAGACGCGGCCTTCCTCGGCCTTGGTGCGGGCGACCTTGATGTACTCCTTGCGACGCTCCTCGGTGAGCTCCGGGAACACGCACCGGATCAGCTTGCCGTCGTTGGACGGGTTCACGCCGAGGTCGGAGTCGCGGATCGCCCGCTCGATGTTGGGCAGCGCGCTCATGTCGTAGGGCTGCACGAGGATGATCCGTGCCTCGGGAGCGGTGAACGACGCCAGCTGCTGGATCGGCGTCTGCGTGCCGTAGTAGTCGGCGGTGAGCTTGGCGAACATCGAGGGGTTGGCCCGCCCGGCCCGGATCGCCGCGAACTCCTCGCGAGCGACCTCGACGGCCTTGCCCATCTTCTGGTCGGCATCCCTCAGGGTGTCGTTGATCAACGCATCTCTCCTAGTCGCGGGGGCCGGTCGACGGCGCGTCACCGGCGCTGACGAGCGTGCCAATCTTGTCACCCTGCACGACCCGGAGGATGTTTCCCGCGGGCTGCATGCCGAAGACGACCATCGGCAGGTGGTTCTCCATGCACAGCGCGAAGGCGGTCGCATCGGCCACCTTCAGGCCCTGCTGGAGGGCCTCGACGAACGTGAGCTCGTCGTACTTCATCGCGTCGGGGTGCGTGCGCGGGTCGGCGTTGTAGACACCGTCGACCCCGTTCTTGCCCATCAGCACGACCTCGCACTTGGTCTCCAGCGCGCGCTGGGCAGCCACCGTGTCGGTGGAGAAGTACGGCAGTCCTGCGCCGGCGCCGAAGATGACCACGCGCCCCTTCTCGAGGTGCCGGATCGCCCGGCGCGGGATGTAGGGCTCGGCCACCTGGCCCATCGTGATCGCGGTCTGGACACGCGTCTCGATGCCTTCCTGCTCGAGGAAGTCCTGGAGGGCCAGGCAGTTCATCACGATGCCGAGCATGCCCATGTAGTCGGCCCGGGCGCGGTCCATGCCGTGCTGCTGGAGCTCGGCGCCGCGGAAGAAGTTGCCGCCACCGGTGACGATCGCGACCTGTACGCCGGAACGCTGCACCGTCGCGATCTCCTGGGCGATGCCCCGGACCACGTCGGGGTCCACCCCGACCTTGCCGCCGCCGAAGACCTCCCCCGACAGCTTCAGCAGGACCCGTTCGTACCCCGTCATCCGGTTCCCTTCGTGTGGTGATCGTGTGGGTTCCCGCGGCACTGACGCCCGTGGGTCCCTTGGCGCAACCTACTTGAGTGCCCCGCCGCGACGCGAACGGCGTCCATGGTCCACACAGTCGACAGGAGGCCGGCACGACGTCGTCGTACCGGCCTCCTGTGCTGGAGCGTTGCTGCTGGGTGCGCTCAGGCGCCGACCTCGAAGCGGGCGAACCGCTTGACCTCGACACCGGCAGCGTCGAGGACGGCCTTGACCGACTTCTTGCTGTCCGTGACCGACGGCTGGTCGAGGAGCACGACCTCCTTGTAGAAGCCGTTGAGCCGGCCCTCGGTGATCTTGGCGATCGCCTGCTCGGGCTTGCCCTCCTCGCGGGAGGTGGCCTCCGCGATCGACCGCTCCTTCTCCACGACGTCGGTCGGGACCTCGTCGCGGGTGAGGTACTGCGGCTTCATCGCGGCGACCTGCATCGCGGCGCCACGGGCAGCCTCGGCGTCCGAACCGTCGTACTCCACGAGCACGCCGACCGCCGGGGGCAGGTCCGCTGCACGCTTGTGCAGGTAGACCACGGACTGGCCGTCGAAGTAGGCGACCTTGCCGAGCTCGATCTTCTCGCCGATGGTGATGGCCAGGTCCTCGACGACCTCGCCGACGGTCTTGCCGTCGAGCGGGACCGCCTTGAGGGCGTCGATGTCGCCCGCCTTGGACTCGGCGGCCGCGTCGGCGATCTTCTGCGCGGTGGCGACGAAGTCGTCGTTCTTCGCGACGAAGTCGGTCTCGCTCTTCAGCTCGACGAGCGCGCCACCGGAGGTGGCCACCAGGCCGGAGGTCGCCTCACGCTCGGCACCGCGCGCGGCGGCCTTCTTGCCGAGCTTGATGCGGAGCAGCTCGTTGGCCTTCTCGAAGTCGCCCTCGGCCTCCTCGAGCGCCTTCTTGCAGTCCATCATGCCCGCGCCGGTGAGCTCGCGGAGCTTCTTGACGTCGGCGGCGGTGATCGCCACGCTCAGTCCTCCTTCGTCGTCGCTGCGTCCTCGGCGGGAGCGTCAGCAGGGGTCTCGGTGGTCTCGGCAGCCTCGGGGGCGGCCTCGGCGGCAGGAGCCTCGGTCGTCTCGGCAGCGGGCGCCTCGGTGGCGGGCTCCTCGACGGCCTTCTCGGCGTCCTTGGCCTCGGTGGCCTCGGCAGCGGCGCCGGTGGCCTCCGCAGCAGGGGTCTCCTCGGTCTTGGTGTCGCCACCGGTGGCGGCGACGGCGGCCTGCTCGACCTTCTCGGCCTCCTGGCCCTGGAGCAGGTCGCGCTCCCAGTCGGCC
Organism: uncultured Actinomycetota bacterium; assembly: GCA_963842565.1. GTDB lineage: Bacteria > Actinomycetota > Actinomycetes > Propionibacteriales > Nocardioidaceae > Marmoricola. The sequence continues at coordinate 10,331 of CAWJGX010000013.1, forward strand.
AGCGGCTCGTCGGTGCCGATGCCCTTGGCGTCACCCTCGGACTTCGAGCCCGAGCGCGCGATCAGGCCGTCGGCGACGGCGTCGGCGATCACGCGGGTCAGCAGGCCGACCGCGCGGATGGCGTCGTCGTTGCCCGGGATCGGGTAGTCGACGAGGTCGGGGTCGCAGTTGGAGTCCAGGATCGCGATGATCGGGATCTTCAGCTTGCGCGCCTCTTCGACGGCCAGGTGCTCCTTGTTGGTGTCCACGATCCAGACCGCGGACGGGGTCCGGCTCATCTCGCGGATGCCGCCCAGCGTCTTGTCGAGCTTGATCTGCTCGCGACGCATGTGGAGCAGTTCCTTCTTCGTGCGGCTGGAGCCGGCGACGTCGTCGAAGTCGATGTCGTCGAGCTCCTTGAGGCGGTTGATCCTCTGGTGCACGGTCTGGAAGTTGGTGAGCATGCCGCCCAGCCAGCGCTGGTTGACGTAGGGCATCCCGACGCGGGTCGCCTGCTCGGCGATCGCCTCCTGGGCCTGCTTCTTGGTGCCCACGAACATGATCGTGCCGCCCTTGGCCACGGTGTCCTTGATGAACGCGTAGCTGGTGTCGATGTAGGACAGCGACTGCTGCAGGTCGATGATGTAGATGCCGTTGCGCTCGGTCATGATGAAGCGCTTCATCTTGGGGTTCCAGCGACGGGTCTGGTGCCCGAAGTGGACGCCGCTCTCGAGGAGCTGGCGCATGGTGACGACTGCCATCTGCTTCTTTCCTGTTGTGTCCGCGCACGCACGCGTGCACGAACTGGTTTTCAGTTCGTTGCAGGGGCCCCACGTGAGTGGGGGTGGCCTGCCCTGACGCCCGTGTGTGGTCCGACCCTGTTGCCAAGGACTGAGGACCCTCACCCGCGTGGATCCGGACGCCGAGGAAGTCGGCGAACGGCACGGAAACGAGCGTGCGAAGTCAACCCATGCGGGTTGCTGTGCCCAGTCTAGGTGGGCACCGGTGGGTTGTCGAAACGGTCAGGCGCCGGGCCACCTCGCGTGCACAGGTACGCCGCGGCCGGCTCCGGTCCACAGGTCCGAGGTGACGCACGTGTCCGGGCCGTCCGCGCCTGGATCCTGACGGGATGCGCCTGCTCCTGCTCCTCGTCCTGGTCACGCTGCCGCTCTCGATCTCCGCACCGGCAGCAGCCGACTCCTCCCCTGCCCCCGCACGTCACGGGGTCTGGCCGCTGCACCCGAGGCCCGAGGTCGTGGACGGCTTCGACCCGCCGGCCACCCCCTGGGGCTCGGGGCATCGTGGGGTCGACCTGGCCGGTCACGCCGGTCAGGAGGTGCACACGGCGCTCGCGGGCACGGTCACGTTCGCCGCCCGTCTCGCCGGGCGCGGGGTCGTGGTGGTGGACCACGGCGGCCTGCGCACGACGTACGAGCCGGTGAGCGCGAGCGTGCAGGTCGGCGACCGGCTCGCGAAGGGAGCCGTGATCGGCACCCTGCAGCGCGCGTCCAGCCACTGCTTCCCCAGGACGTGCCTGCACTGGGGCCTGATCCGCGGCGACACCTACCTCAACCCGCTCACCCTGGTGGGGGCCGGTCCGATCCGCCTGCTGCCGTGGGAAGGAGGAGGTCAGGCCTGCTCGCCCACGGTGACGGCGACCGGCTGCGGCTGGTGGGACTCGGCTGCCTTGTTCCCGGCCCGCGGGATGGTCGCGGCGATGGCGACGCCCACGAACGCGGCCACCGCGCCCACGACGAAGCAGAGCCGGAAGGCACCCTCGGTCGGCAGCGGCACGCCCGCGAGGTCCTCGGTGGAACCGGTGAGCAGCATCGCCATCACGGCGGAGGCGACGGTGGTGCCCACCGAGCGCATCAGCGAGTTGATCCCGACCGCCGAGGCGGCCTCGCGCATCGGGACCGCCTCGAGGATCAGCGTCGGCATCGCGGCGTAGCCGATGCCCACACCGGCGGAGGTGATGCAGCTCGCCAGCAGGAGCTCCCACGGCGCGTGCATCAGGAAGGCGGCGACGACGTAGCCGGAGCCGAGCACGGCGGCGCCCACCATCAGGGTCACCTTGGCGCCGGTGCTCCGCATCAGGCGGGCAGAGACCGGGGCGAAGAGCATCATCATCAGTCCGCCCGGCGCCATCCACAGGCCGGCTTCGAGGATGGTCTGCCCGAGCCCGAAGCCCGTGGCCGACGGCATCTGCAGCAGCTGCGGTACGACGATCGCCTGGGCCATCATCCCGAACCCGATCGCCACGGCGGCGAGGTTCGTCAGCAGCACGGGTGCCTGGCCGGTGACGCGCAGGTCGCAGAGCGGGTCGGTGACGCGGAGCTCGTACCAGCCCCAGACGAGCAGGACGACGATGCCGCCCGCGAGCAGACCCAGGGTCTTGCCGTCGTCCCAGCCCCAGGTGTTGCCCTTGGAGATGGCCACGAGGGTCGCGACCAGGCCGATCGCCAGGCCGAGCGCACCCACGACGTCGAGGCGGCCGCCGACCGCGTCCCGCACGCGCGGCACCAGGGTCACCACCGAGATGGTCACGATCAGGGCCAGACCGGCCGACATCCAGAACAGGGCGTGCCAGTTGAAGTCCTGGGCCACCCAGGCCGACAGCGGCAGGCCGATGGCCCCGCCGACGCCGAGGGTGGCGCTCATCGAGGCGATCGCGGTGCCCGTCATGTGCGGCGGTGTGACCTCGCGGATCAGGCTGATGCCGACCGGGATGAAGCCCATCGCCAGGCCCTGCAGGGTGCGGCCGACCAGCATCGGCGTCAGCGAGTCCGAGAGCGCACAGATGACCGAGCCGACCAGCAGCACGGCAGCGCTGACGGAGAGCACGCGCTGCTTGCCGAACATGTCGGCGAGTCGCCCGGCGACCGGCATCGCGACCGCGGCACCCAGCAGGGTCGCGGTGATCACCCAGGAGGCGTTGGCGGCCGACGTGTGCAGCAGCTGCGGCAGCTCTCCCTGGATGGGCAGGACCAGGGTCTGCATCAGCGAGGCGCTGAGGCCGCCGAAGCACAGGACGATCACCGTGATCAGTGCCTTGGAGGACTCCGGGACAGGCGCGAGCGGCTCGGCGGGAGTCGACTGAACTGATGACATGCAGCGTCCTTCGAGAAGTGCGGGAGGGAGGTGTCCGGCCTTGCGTCCTTGGAGAAGTTCGGGAGGGAGGTGTCCGGTCCGTTGGGACCAAAACGCTTGTAGAAGTCAACCATATTTCCCGGGTTGCTCGCTCGCGTTGTGGCGCACTTCACCCGGGTGCTCGAGCAGAGAGTGGCGCGAGCCGTCAGGCGCGGGGGTGGGCGAGCTTGTAGGCCTGACGCAACCGGTCGGTGGTCACGTGGGTGTAGAGCTGCGTGGTCGACAGCGAGGCGTGACCGAGCAGCTCCTGGACGGTGCGCAGGTCCGCACCGCCCTCGAGCAGATGCGTGGCGGCGGTGTGGCGGAGACCGTGCGGGCCCATGTCGGGCGCGTTGGGCACGTCGGCCAGCCGGGCGTGCACGAGGGTGCGTACGGCGCGCTGGTCGATCCGGCCGCCGCGGGCACCCAGGAACATCGCGCCTCCAGCCCCCGGCACGAACAGCTGAGGGCGGGCCTCCTCGAGCCAGCGACCGATGGCACGGTCGGCCGGCACGCCGTACGGCACGGTGCGCTCCTTGCGACCCTTGCCGAGCACCCGCACGACGCGGCGCGACCGGTCGACGTCGTCCACGTCGAGCCCGCACAGCTCGCCGACCCGGATCCCGGTGGCGTAGAGCAGCTCGAGGATCGCGACGTCGCGCAGGCCCGTCGCACTGCCGTCATCGGCGCGCGCCGCCGCCGCCTCGAGCAGCGCGCGGGCATCGGCGGCGTCGAGGGCCGCGGGCAGCGTCTTGTGCGCCTTGGGCGTGCCCAGCGCGGCGCCAGGGTCGTTCTCAGCCAGCCCGGTGCGCTGCGCCCAGGCCGTGAAGACGCGCACGGCGGTGGCGCGCCGGGCCATGGTGGAGCGTGCCTTGCCCAGGGTCTGCTGCTTCGCCAGCCAGCTGCGCAGGGTGCGGAGGTCGAGCGAGCCGAGGTCGGTGTGGCCCATCGCTGCCGCGTGCTCGAGCATCCCGGCGACGTCGCCGATGTAGGCACGCACGGTGTGCTCGGTCAGGTTGCGCTCCGAGGAGAGGTGGCGCTCGTACGCGCCCAGCGCCGTCGCCATCGCCTCGGGCAGCTCCTCGTGGTCCACCTGGCCAGAGTACGAACGCTCAGGCCCCGTCGTCCGGAGGCGCGACCGCAAGAGAGGTGGCGCGCGCGAGCCGGCGATCGGTGGTGACCACGACCGTCCCGAGCTGGGCAGCGAGCTCCACGTAGAGCGCGTCCGCGAGCCGGAGGTTGTCGCGCCGCGCCCAGGCACCCAGCAGAAGTCCGTCGAGCGGATGCTCCTGGGCGTTCAGGTCCACCATCCGGCGCAGCGAGTCCTCGACCGCCTGCGCGGAAGCTGCGCCGGCCCGATGATGACGCCCGACAGCCGACAGGACCTCGGCCTTGAAGTGCGCGGGCTCGGCGAGACCGGCACGCTCGACCTGGTCACCCACCCACTCGGCGCTCGGTCCGCCCGTGAGCAGCTCGACGAACGCAGAGGCGTCGAGGACGACCAGGTGAGGACTCATGGGTTGGTCAGGTCATAACCAGGCGGGAACTCATCCCCTGCCTCGGCCCGGACTTCGTCCAGGGCTGCGATGACCTCCTCGTGGGTCACTCCCCGGAGGGGCGGGTCCGACCGCACGAGCTCGAGCCACTGCGCGAGATCCTTCACCCGCAGCTCGCTCTCGAGTGCCTCCTGGGCCACCCCGGAGACGTTGAGCCCCGCCTCGCGGGCTCTCCTCGCGAGGTCGTCGGGGAGGTAGATGTTCACCCGGGCCATACACACAGGCTACACACTCCCGTCAGGGTGACTCGCTGTCGGTGACCACCCGCCAACGCCCCAGCGAGTGCTCGACCAGGCCTGCGCGGTGCAGTGCGAGCAGCGCGTCCTTGGTGCGGCCGTGGGCGACCCCGGCCGAACGCGCGATCGACGCGGAGTCGGCGGCCCGCACGAGCGGCACGGCGTCGAGCACCTGGCGCTCGCGCGCCTCCAGGCGGTCGCGTGGCCGCTCGGCCTCCCGCGGCTCGACCAGGGTGAAGCTGCCCATCGGGGCCACCGCCTCGAGCACCTCCTCCCCCGAGGTCACGAGCAGGGCGTCCCGTGCCCGGATCAGCTGGTGCACCCCCGCGGAGGGCGCGCTCGTCACCGGCCCCGGCACCCCCATCACGGTGCGCCCGAGCCCGGACGCCCAGCTCGCGGTGTTCAACGCGCCACTGCGCACGGCAGCCTCGACCACGACGACACCTCGGCTCAGTGCCGCGATCAGGCGGTTGCGGGCCAGGAAGCGGATGCGCGTCGGCGCACAGCCCGGCGGCGCCTCGGAGACGACCAGGCCGACGTCGGCGACGTAGTCGATCAGGTTGCGGTGGGCCGAGGGGTAGGCCCGGTCGGCGCCGCAGGCGAGCACGGCCACGGTCGGTCCCCGGTTGGCCAGGGCACCGCGGTGAGCGGCCTGGTCGATCCCGAACGCGGCGCCGGAGACGACGGTCCAGCTCTCCCGGGCGAGGGTGGCCGCGATGTCGGCGGCAAGGTCGGCGCCGTACGTCGTGGCAGAACGGGAGCCGACGACCGCCACAGCCCGCTCGGCCGCCTCGTCGAGCCGCAACGGACCACGGCACCACAGACCGACCGGGACGCCACCCCGCTCGTGCAGGTGCGGTGCCAGCGTGAGCTCGTCGAGGGCGTCGGGCCACTCCTCGTCGCCCGGGACGACGAACCGGATGCCCAGCTTGCGCGGCGCGCTCGAGCTCCTGCACCGGATCGGTCGTGGTGACCCGTTCGGCGAGGTCCTCGCCGAGCTCCCGGTCGGCCGCCTGCCGCCGCAGGCTGTCGAGCACGGTCGCGGCGCTCAGCTCGTGGACCAGGTCGGTCAGGCGCGGGTCGCCCGGCTCGCCGACCCGCGAGAGCAGCACCCGGGCCAGGCGCTCGGCCTCGCTGACGCCGGTCACGCCGGCTCGCTCGAGGCCACAGGCGCGCGGGCGACCGTCGAGAGCAGCAATGGTGTGGCGGAGCGGAGTCGCAGGGCGACGTCGAGCTCGTCGACGCCCGGCCGGTCCACACCGGCGAGATCGGCGACCGACCAGGCGACTCGATGGACCCGCACAGCACCGCGCCGCGTCAGCCTGCCTGCGTACACCTCGGTGTCGAGCCGCAGCGCTGCCCCTTCGGTGAGCGGCCAGTGGTCACGGAGCATCGGTCCCGGCGCATGCACGTTGAGCCGCCACGGATGGCCCGCGTAGCGCAGACGCTGGCGCTCGCGAGCGGCTTCGACCCGCAAGCGGATGGCCGCACTCGGCTCGGGCTGCTCGAACGGCAAGGGCGTGGCGGCCTGGTGCTGTTCTCGCGCGACCGGCTCGACGAACCGCGTGATGTCGACGCGATCGGCGATCGGCCCGGAGATCTTGCGGCGGTACTCGCGTCGCTTCACCTCGCCACAGGTGCACTCGTTGTCCCGCACATAGGGGTGGTACTCGCCACATCGGCACGGGTTGCAGGCGAAGACGAACATCGAGCGCGCCGGATAGGTCGCGTCCTCCTCACCGCGCGAGATCGAGATCTCCCCTGCTTCGAGCGGTTCACGCAGCGCCTCCACCACGTCGGTCGGGAACAGCGGGAACTCGTCGAGGAAGAGCACCCCGAGATGGGCCTTGCTCACCTCACCGGGGCGCACCCGGCCACTGCCACCACCGAGGATGCCCGTGCGCGAGGCCGAGTGGTGCGGCGCCCTGAACGGCGGTCGGACGATCCGCGACGCGCCCGCTGGAAGGGCCCCGCACAGCGAGTGCACGGCGGTGAGCTCGAGGGACTCGTCGTCGTCCAGGTCGGGGAGGAGGCCGGGGATGCGCTCGGCAAGCGTGGTCTTCCCCGACCCCTTCGGCCCGGTGAGCATCAGATGGTGGCCGCCCGCGGCCGCGACCTCGACGCCGTAGCGGGCGTCCTGCATCCCCAGCACGTCCGCCATGTCGAGATCCTCGAGGCGTTCCTCGCCGCGCCAGGTGAGCAGAGGCGAGCCGGACATCGGCTCCACCTCCGCGGCGTCGGGTACGGGGTCGCCCTTGAGGAGCGCCACGACCTGGCCCAGTGAGCGGATCCCGAACACCCGGACGCCGGAGACCATCGCCGCTTCGGCCGTCTGCGGCTCGGGCACGTAGACGGTGTCGATGCCGCGCGCAGCAGCGGCCATCGTCATCGGCAGCACGCCGGGCACGCAGCGGATGCCGTCCGTCCAGGGTGAGCTCACCGATCATCGCCGCCCCGGTGAGCGAAGGTCGCGGGAACTCCTTGTCCGCCGCGGCCAGCACGGCGACCGCGATGGCGAGGTCGAAGTGGGGTCCACGCTTGGGCAGGTCCGCCGGTGAGAGCAGGATCGTCGTGCGTCGGGTGTTGGGCCAGGTGAACCCGCTGTTCATGACGGCGGCACGGCACCGGTCACGCGCCTCGGTGATCGAGGTGTCCGGCCGCCCGACGAGCGCGGTTCCGATCAGTCCGTCGGACAGGTCCACCTGGACGTCGACGACGTGCCCGATCGCTCCCTGCAGCGAGACCGTGTGGGTCGTCGTCACCATCAGCCGACTCCCTTCAGGTGCTCGACCTCGGCCGCGCCCCTCTCGGCGAGCAGCACCCCGACCAGGTCGATCCTGACCTCACGCGCGTGCACGTCGTGCTCGTCCAGCCAGCACGCCGCCAGCCTCCTCAGCCGGGCGTACTTGGTCTGGCCGACCGCCTCCAGCGGGTGGCCGTACGCCGCCGACGTGCGCGTCTTGACCTCGCAGAACACGAGGGTGTCCCCGTCGCGCAGGACCAGGTCGACCTCACCGAGATCGCAACGCCAGTTGCGGTCGACCAGCACCATCCCGTCCGCCACGAGGCGCTGGGCGGCGACGCGCTCGCCGTACGCCCCGAGGCTCTTGTTGCGCTCTCCACTGCTCATGGGCGCAGCACACCCGAGCCTCCGGACACGCGACCGTGTGCGGGGCGGAGCCTGTGGATCGAGGGGTCTTCAACCAGCCTGTGGACGACAGCCGGTCAGCCCAGGAATCAGCCGGGTCAGACCTTGGGTGGCTCGATCTCGGCGTGGCTGAGCTCCTCGACGTTGACGTCCTTGAAGGTCAGCACCTTGATGTTCTTGGCGAGACGCCGGGCCGGGCGGTACATGTCCCAGACCCAGGCGTCGGTCAGGGTGACCTCGAAGAAGACGTCACCGGCCTCGGTGCGCGCCTTCACGTCGACCTGGTTGCACAGGTAGAAGCGGCGGTCGGTCTCCACGACGTACTTGAAGATCCCGACGACGTCGCGGTACTCCCGGTAGAGGTTGAGCTCCATCTCGGTCTCGTACTTCTCGAGATCCTCGGCGCTCATGGGTAGACCTCCTGCAGGCGGTGGGGGACGTCGTTCTCGGGGGTGTCGAACAGCTCGAGCTGGGGTTCAAGACTGATCGGTTCGGGGTCGATGATCCCGGCGGCTCGCCGGACGTTGACGAATCGCATCCGGTGCACCGGGCTGGGGCCGTGCTCGAGCAGCGCGGCGGCGTGCTCGTCGGTGATGTAGCCCTTGTGGGTCGCGAAGTCGTACGCCGGGTAGTGCTCGTGCAGCTCGCACATGATCCGGTCGCGGGTCACCTTGGCGATCACCGATGCCGCCGAGATGCAGGCGGCCACCCGGTCGCCCTTCCACATCGCCAGGCCGGGCACCTCGAGCCCGTCCACGGGGAACCCGTCGGTCAGCACGTACGCCGGTCGCAGGTCGAGGCGGGCGAGCGAGCGACGCAGCGCCGCGACGTTGGCGACGTGCATGCCGAGGCGGTCGCACTCGTCGTGCGAGACGACCACGACCGACCACGCCACGGCCCGGCGCACGACCTGCTCGTAGCAGCGCTCCCGCGCCTTGGCGGTCAGCAGCTTGGAGTCGGCCAGCCCGGGCACGATGCCCGCCTTGCCCTCGGGAAGGATCGCCGCCGCCGCGACCAGGGGGCCGGCACAGGCTCCGCGACCCGCCTCGTCGACGCCGGCCACCGGTGCGAGCCCCGCACGACGCAGCGCGCGTTCGTAGCCGTAGAGGCCGGCGTCGCGCCGTACGGTCGATCCGCGGGGCAGTGAGGTCATCGGAGCAGCAGGGTCACTTCGCGTCGGGGATGTCGTCGAACGTGGCTGGGCGGTGGATGAACTCGGCACGGCTCCACGGCCAGATCAGCGCGAACACCTTGCCCACGACGAGGTCCTGGGCGACGAAGCCGCCGCCGGGCCCGCCCATGTGGCCGCGGGAGTCGTAGGAGAACCCGCGGTTGTCGCCCATCATCCACAGGTGGTTCTTGGGCACCTTGACGTCGAACTTGACCTGTGAGGGAGCGGTGCCCTTGGGCAGGTAGCTCTTCTCGTTCAGGGCCTTGCCGTTGACCGTGATCCGGCCCTTGGCGTCGCAGCACACGACCCGGTCGCCGCCGGTGCCGATGACGCGCTTCACGAGGTGCCCACCCGTCGGGTAGAGCCCGATCTTCTCCATCAGCCTGGTCACCGGGGAGCCCGGCGTCGCCGAGTCGGCGGAGTCGAGCCAGCCGCCCGGGTCCTCGAAGACCACGATGTCGCCGCGGCTGGGTGAGGCGCTGCCCCAGTAGGACACCTTCTGCACCAGGATCCGGTCGTTCTTGACGAACTGCGGCTCCATCGAGGGCGACGGGATGTAGAAGGCCTGCACGAACAGGCTCTTGATGATGATCGCGAGCACGAGAGCCAGCCCGAGCAGCAGGATGGTCTCCTGCCACAGGGGCATCGGCTTCTTCGACTTCTTCGCGGACTTCCTGCCCTCCGGGCCGCCAGCTCCCGCTGGTGCTGCCGAGGCTTCGTCCACGTTGGTCACGCGCTGAGCCTAGCCACCGTCTCCGAGGACGGGCTCTCAGGCCTCGCGGCGCTCCTTGATCTTGGCAGCCTTGCCGCGCAGGTTGCGCAGGTAGTAGAGCTTCGCGCGGCGCACGTCACCGCGGGTGACGATCTCGATCTTCTCGAAGATGGGCGAGTGGATCGGGAAGGTGCGCTCGACGCCGACACCGAAGGAGACCTTGCGGACGGTGAAGGTGCGGCCCACGCCGGAGCCCTGCAGCTTGATCACCACGCCCTGGAAGACCTGGACGCGGGAGCGGTTGCCCTCGACGACCTTGACGTGCACCTTGATGGTGTCGCCGGCCCGGAAGTCGGGCACGTCGTCGCGCTTGGTGGCGCCGGACAGTTCGTCGATGACGTTCGACATGATGTCTCCTCGTGACTGCCACAGGTCACCCACGGATGGTGGTTTGCTGATCGGTGTGGTCCAGGCGTGGTGCCGACCGGTCGTCCCCCTGTGGCAGGTGACCGCGGCTGCTGGGCCAAGGAGCGATTCTTCCACAGGCCCCGGCGTACGGCGAAATCGCGACGGAGCGAAGCGAGCTCGCGGGTCGTGTCGGCCAGTGTGCGCCGCCAGGCATGCGAATGTCACTGGTGGGTCTGGTGACCGCTTCTCAGGTCACGACCACCACATTCGCATGCTCCTGGGCCGACCTCCTGACGCCACGAGACATGCGAATGTCGCTCCTGAGGCTCAGGACCGCCACACCGGTCACGGCAGTGACATTCGCATGTCCGACGGCGGCCCCCGAGTGTCACCGCCCGCTGCTAGACACGAGTCATGGAGATCACCCGTGACCAGGTGCTCGCCTACCGGGTGCACGCCCAGCAGCTCGACCGGGAGACCAGGTCGTCCTCCACCGACGCCGCCCTGCTCGACCTGGGCGTCCAGGACACGGGCCCGGACGGGTCGCGCTGGGCCCTGGAGGTGCGCGGGTTCGCGCCCGACCCGGCCGACCTGTTCACCGCCTGGACCCTCCGGGGGGCTCCGCACGCCTACCGGCGTGCCCAGGCGGCTGCGGTCGCCGCGGCCGTGGCTCCGCTGTCCGAGTCCGATGCCGTCAGCACGGGTGATCACCGCGTCCACGCCGTTGAAGCAGGCCGGCATCCCGGTGCTCGACGCGCTCGACCGGATCGCCGAGGAGATGAGAGCGGTGGTCACCCGGCCCACGGTCAAGGGCGACCTGTCCGGGGAGCTCCACCGGCGCCTGCCCAAGGCCTACCAGCGCTGGTGCGACCGGTGCGACGCCGAGCACCTCTACGAGCAGCCCTTCCGGCTCGCCGCCCTGCGCGGTGGGCTCGAGCTGCAGCCCGGCACGTCTCCCCCGGTCCTGGAGCGCATCCCGGGGTGGCGCGGTCCCGCCAAGCGCGTCGACCCGGCGCTCGACCCGGTCCGCGGCGTGCTCCGCCTCCTGGGTCCGGCCACGCCCAAGCAGGTGGCGGGCTACCTCGACGCCCCGGTGAAGGACGTCAAGGAGCACTGGCCCGAGGACGTCCAGCCGGTGACGGTCGACGGTGAGGAGCGGAGCATCCTCGAGGAGAACGCCGACGCGCTGCGCGACCCGCCCGACGTCTCCGACGTGGTCAGGCTGCTCGGCCCGTTCGACCTGTTCCTGCAGTCCCGCGACCGCGAGCTGCTGGTGCCCGGGAAGGCTGATCGCAAGGACCTCTGGCGCACCATCGGCCGACCCGGCGGCGTCCTCGTCGGTCACGAGGTGCTCGGCACCTGGCGTCCCCGCGCGTCCGGCAAGAAGCTGCGCGTCCTGGTCAACGCCTGGGCTCCCCTGCCCGACCTCACCGAGCAGGCCGAGCGCCTCGCCACCTTCCGCGGCGTCACCTTCGACGGCTTCGTCGACCCCTGAACCATCCGACGAGACGGATAGTCCGAGACGTTTCCGGGGTCAGACGGCGATTCCGCAACGGAACGTCTCGGACTATCCGGTTCGGCGGCGCTTGGTGAGGCGTACGGCGCCGGGGACGTCCTCTTCCGGCCCGTGCAGCCGGTAGCCCGCCTTCTTGTACATCCGGATGTTGCGCTCGCTGCGCTCCCCGGTGAACAGCACGTAGCCGGTGACCTCGTCCGGCGCGGCCTGCTCGATCGCGTCGAGCAGCACCCGCCCCAGCCCGCGTCCCTGCAGGTCCGGTGCCACCATCACGCGGCCCACGTCCCAGGTCTCGCCCTCCTGGCGACCGCGTACGGCGCCGACCAGCCGTCCGCCGATCCGCACGACGAGCGTCGTCCAGTCGTCGAGCCAGGCCAGGACGTCGTCGAGGTCCTCGTGCAGGGCGGGGATGTGCACGCCCGGGTTGGCCTGCTGCTCCTGCACCCAGCAGGCGCGCTGCAGGGTGAACAGCTCGGCGGCGTCGCTGGGAGCCGCGAGGCGGATCGCCCCGACCACGGCGCCGAGGTCCACCTCCCGCGAGGCATGGGCCAGGTCGGGGCGGCGCTCGGCGGTGCGGCGTACGGACTGGGCGCGACGCCAGTCGGCGATCCTCGCGTGGTCGCCGGAGAGGAGCACCTCGGGCACGGCGTGCCCGCGCCAGTCCGCCGGCTTGGTGTAGACGGGGTACTCGAGCAGGCCGTCGGCGTACGACTCCTCGGTCAGGGACTCCGCGTTGCCCATGAACCCCGGCAGCAGCCGCACGACCGCCTCCAGCATCGCCAGGGCCGCGACCTCACCGCCGTTGAGCACGTAGTCACCGATCGAGAGCTCGCGCACCTCCATCCGCGTGGCGGCCTCGTCCATCACCCGCTGGTCGATCCCCTCGTAGCGGCCGCAGGCGAAGACCAGGTGCTCGCGCTGGGACAGCTCGGCGGCCACCGCCTGGGTGAACGGCTCCCCGGAGGGAGTGGGTACGACGAGCGTCGGGCGGCCCTCGCCGGCCACCGCGTCGAGCGCCTCGCCCCACGGCTCCGGCTTCATCACCATGCCCGCTCCCCCGCCGTAGGGAGTGTCGTCGACGGTGCGGTGGCGGTCGTGGGTCCACTGGCGCAGGTCGTGCACGCGTACGTCGAGCAGGCCGGTCTGCTGCGCCTTGCCGGGCAGCGAGAGGTCGAGCGGGGCGAGGTACTCGGGAAAGATCGAGATGACGTCGACGCGCACGGCTCAGAGCTCTTCGCTCAGCAGCCCGGGACGGTCGTCGACCACGATCCGCCCGCCCGGCACGTCGACCTCGGGCACCAGCGCCGTGACGAACGGGAAGAGCACCTCGCGCTCCGGGGTGGTGATCACCAGGAGGTCCTGCGCGGCGTTGTGCTCGATCCGGGCGAGCTCGCCGACGAGTTCTCCCGTGACGGTCTCGACGCGCAGCCCGACGAGCTGGTGGTCGTAGAACTCCTCGGGATCCGCGGGGCGCTCGTGCGGGTCGACCCGACAGCTGAGCTCGGTCCCGCGGGCGGCGTCGGCCGTGTTGCGGTCGGTGATCTCCTCGAACCGGACCACGAGCTTCCCGGAGTGGATCCGCGAGCCCGCGACCGTCAGCGACCCGGTCTTCGTGAGGAGGGTCTCGCCGCCCGCGAACCGGCGCTCCGGCTCGTCGGTCAGCGGCTCCACGAAGAGCTCACCGCGCAGCCCGAGGGCGCGCCCGACCCGCCCGACGACGACGGTCTCCTCCACCACACACTCCTCAGTGAGATACGACAGGGGCACCATTCTCCACGCGGGAGAAGGTGCCCCTGTCGGTTGCTTGACCAGGTCTAGCGCTGGCGGTCGACGTCGACGAAGTCGATCCGCGCGCCGCCACGGCCGGCCAGCGAGCTGACCACGGTGCGGAAGGCGGTCGCCGTACGGCCACCGCGACCGATCACCTTGCCGAGGTCGGACGGGTGCACGCGCACCTCGAGGATCGACCCACGGCGCAGCTGCTTGTCGCGCACCGAGACGTCGTCCGGGTGCTCCACGATCCCGCGGACCAGGTGCTCCAGGGCGTCGGCCAGCATCAGGCGTCGGTCTTCTCGGCAGCGACGTCGGCGTCAGCAGCGGCCTCGCTGGTGACGGGCGACTCGTCGGCCGGGGTCTCCACGGGAGCTTCCTCGGCGGCGGGGGCCTCCGGAGCGGCCTCGGCGGCAGGCGCCTCGGTCTTCTCGGGGGCCTTCTCGGCGCTCTCGTCAGCGGTGGTCGACTCGGCCATCTTCTTGGGCGCGGACTTCTTCTTGGTCACCGCGTCGCCCTTGGGCTCGTTGGCGGCGTCCTTGAGGGCCTCGTTGAACAGCTCCTGCTTGTCGCGCTTGGGCTCCTTGGTCCGCAGCGTGCCCTCGGTGCCCGGGAGGCCCTTGAACTTCTGCCAGTCGCCGGTCACCTTGAGGAGCGCGGCCACGGCCTCGGACGGCTGTGCGCCGACGCCGAGCCAGTACTGCGCCCGGTCGGAGACGACCTCGATGAACGAGGGCTCCTCCTTGGGGTGGTACTTGCCGATCTCCTCGATGACCCGGCCGTCCCGCTTCTTGCGGGCGTCGACGACGACGACGCGGTAGTACGGCTGACGGATCTTGCCCATGCGCTTCAGACGAATCTTGACGGCCACGTGTGTGGTGTCTCCTTGCGAGTGTGTAGTGGTGGATCCCGCGCAACCCGGTGGGGCCAGGTGCGGAAAAATCCGGTGGGCGTTCGCAGTCCGGATGAGAGGGTCCGGCCGGCGTACGGCTCAGCCAGACATTGTGCCAGATGACCCGCCTGGCTCCGAAATCGCGCGGACGACGACCATCCCCTGGTCGTCGGGGCCGATGATCTGGACCGAGAGCCCGGCCTCGCCGCACGCGCGAGCAGTCTCGTCGGCCTGGTAGCGGCTGGTCTCGATCAGCAGGCTGCCACCCGGGCGCCAGCCACTCGGGAGCGCCTGCCGCCACCCGTCGGTGGATCTCGAGCCCGTCGACTCCCCCGTCCAGGGCCACGTGGTGCTCGTGCAGCCGCGCCTCGGAGGGCATCAGCGCGATCTCGTCGGTGGGCACGTACGGCGCGTTCACCACGAGCAGGTCGATCCGACCGGCGAGGTCACGCGGGAGGGCGTCGTACAGATCACCCTCGTGGACCTGCCCCTCGGTGACGTTGAGCCGGGCGCACGCGACCGCGTCGGGGTCGATGTCGGCGGCGTGCAGCTCCAGGTCCGGTACGCCGTCAGCCACGGCGACGCCGATCGCCCCCGAACCGCAGCACAGGTCCACCACCACCGGCCTGTGGTCGGACGGGAGCAGCGTGCGCGCCAGCTCGACGACCTTCTCCGTGCGCCGGCGCGGGACGAACACACCCGGCACCACCCGGATGCGCAGCCCGCAGAACTCCGCCCAGCCGAGGATCTGCTCCAGCGGCTCCCCGAGCACCCGCCGGGCCACCATGAACTCCAGGTGTCCCCGCGTCCGGGCCTCGGCCTGCAGCAGCGTGGCCTCCTCCTCGGCGAAGACACAGCCCGCGGCACGCAGCTCGTCGACGACGCTCGGGTCGGGTCAGCCGACACGGTTCACCCGACAACCTGTCCCCGCAGCACGATCCGCTTCGGGGTCGCCAGCACCGACAGGTCCTCGAGCGGGTCCCGGTCGTAGACCACGAAGTCGGCGGTCGTGCCCTCGGCGAGCGAGCCGTCGAGCCCCAGCCACTCGCGCGCCCTCCACGAGGCGGCACCGAGAGCCTGTTCCGGGGTCATCCCGATCCCGGCCAGGGCGACCACCTCGCCGGAGAGGTTGCCGTGCCGGGTCACGCCGCCACCGTCCGACCCGGCGTAGAGGGCGACGCCGGCCTCGTGGGCCGCCATGATCGTGTCCCGTCGCCGGGCGTGCAGGTCGGTCATCGTGGCGGCGTAGTCGGGGAACTTCGCGCCACCCGCCTCGGCGTACAGCGGGAACTTGTCGAGCTGCATCACCGTCGGGACCAGCGCCACCGAGCCCGCGACCATCTGGTCGATCAGGTCGGTGGAGAGACCGGTGCCGTGCTCGATGCAGTCGATCCCGGCGTCGAGCAGGCCCGCGAGGACCTCGTTGCCGAAGCAGTGCGCCGTCACCTTGGCGCCGTGCTCGTGCGCGACCCGGATCGCCTCGGCGAACGCCTCGGGCGGGAACGACGGGGCGAGGTCGCCCTCCTCGCGCGAGATCCAGTCGCCGACGAGCTTGACCCAGCCGTCGCCCCGCTGCGCCTCCTGGGCGACGTACGCCGGCAGCTCGTCCGGCTCGACCTCGTGGGCGTAGTTGCGGATGTAGCGCTTCGTCCGGGCGATGTGCCGGCCCGCCCGGATCAGGCGCGGGAGGTCGTCCCGCTCGTGGATCCAGGAGGTGTCGGCCGCCGAACCGCAGTCGCGGATGAGCAGCGCTCCCCCGTCGCGGTCGTCGATCGCCTGCTGCTCGGTCGCCTCGTCGCTGATCGGCCCGTCGTCGTCGAGCCCGAGGTGGCAGTGGGCGTCGACGAGCCCCGGCACGATCCACCCCTCCGAGACGGTCTCGGCGCCCGCCTGGACCTCGTAGGTGACGGTCCCGTCCACGACGTACAGGTCGCGCGCCTCCCCGTCGGGAAGCACCGGCCCCCGGAATCGCTGTGCAGCCATGGCCGGGACGTTACTACCGGGCGTCATCCGGCGCTGGCGACGGTCGATGACGTCCCGGCGAGTCATCGACGGTTGCGCGAGCAGCCAGGACGTATGACGTCCCGGGCAGCGCGGCGGCCTACTTCAGGTACTTCGACAGGTCCGGCAGCTGGCTGGGGTCGAAGTCGTCGGGGATGCCCTGGCCGTCGCCGAGGCCGAACGCGCTGCCCGAGGCGGCGGCGGGCTTCTCGGACGCGCCGGACTCCTGCAGGGCCCGCTTGGCGGGGTTGCCGGAGACGCGCTTGCCCTTGGCCTTCTTCTGCTGGGGCGCCTGGCGGCCCTTGGCCTTCTTGCCGAGGCCCATGCCGGGGGCGCCGGGCATGCCGGGCGCACCGCCACGAGCCATCTGCATCATCATCTTGCGCGCCTCGAAGAACCGGTCGACGAGCTGGTTGACGTCGCTGACCTGGCGCCCGGAGCCCTTGGCGATGCGGGCGCGGCGCGAGCCGTCGATCATCTTCGGGTTGGCCCGCTCGGCCGGGGTCATCGACTGGATGATCGCCTGGATCCGGTCGATCTCGCGCTCGTCGAAGTTCTCGAGCTGGTCGCGGAACTGGCCCATCCCCGGCAGCATCCCGAGCATCTTGGACAGCGAGCCCATCTTGCGGACCTGCTGCATCTGCTCGAGGAAGTCGTCGAGGGTGAACTCCCCGCCCTGGCCCTGCAGCTTGGCGGCGGCCTTGGCCGCCTGGTCGGCGTCGAAGGTCTTCTCGGCCTGCTCGATCAGGGTGAGCAGGTCGCCCATGTCGAGGATGCGCGAGGCCATCCGGTCGGGGTGGAAGAGGTCGAAGTCGGTGAGCTTCTCGCCGTTGGAGGCGAACATCACCGGCTTGCCCGTCATCTGGGCGATCGAGAGCGCGGCGCCACCGCGGGCGTCACCGTCGAGCTTGGTGAGTACGACGCCGTCGTACCCGACCCCGTCGAGGAACGCCTGGGCCGTGTTGACCGCGTCCTGGCCGATCATCGCGTCGACGACGAAGAGGATCTCGTCAGGCGTCACCGCGTCGCGGATGTCGGACGCCTGCTTCATCAGCTCCTCGTCGATGCCGAGGCGGCCGGCCGTGTCGACGATCACCACGTCGTGGAGGGTGCGCCTGGCCTCCGTGATGGCCCCCCGGGCGACGGCCACGGGGTCACCCACACCGTTGCCCGGCTCGGGGGCGTAGACGGTGACCCCGGCGCGCTCCCCGTTGACCTGGAGCTGCTTGACGGCGTTGGGGCGCTGCAGGTCGGCGGCCACCAGCATCGGGCTCTTGCCCTGGTCCTTGAGCCACAACGCCAGCTTCGCGGCGAGCGTCGTCTTACCGGCACCCTGCAGACCGGCCAGCATGATCACCGTGGGCGGGGTCTTCGCGAACCGGAGCCGGCGGGTCTCGCCGCCGAGGATGCCGACGAGCTCCTCGTTGACGATCTTGATGACCTGCTGGGCAGGGTTCAGCGCCTGGCTGACCTCGGCGCCACGGGCCCGCTCCTTGACGGCGGCGACGAAGTCCTTGACGACGGGCAGCGCGACGTCAGCCTCGAGCAGCGCCAGGCGGATCTCGCGCCCGGTGGCGTCGATGTCGGCTTCGGAGAGCTTCCCCTTGCCGCGCAGGTTCTTGAAAGTGTCGGAAAGGCGATCAGAGAGCGTGGCGAACACGTGTGTTGTTCCTCAGGGGCCGATGGTCAGGACCAGTCGTCAAGGGTAGCCGCCCGCGGGCGCTCCCCCTCATTTCGGAGCGAAGGTATCCACCAGAGCCTGCCGCACGGCGTGCGCCGCCGAGGCTGCGCGCTCCTCCGAGAGCGCGCCTGCGGAGGCCTCCTGCACGTAGAACACGTCCACCGCCTGGGGGCCCAACGTCGACACGTGCGCCGACCGGACCGAGATGTCGAGCCGCGCGAGCGTGGCGCAGACGACATGGATCAGACCGGGCCGGTCGGCGGAGCGGACCTCGATCACGGTCGCGCTCGGCGACGCCTCCGGGCGTACGGCGACGGTCGGCTCCAGCTTGAACGGGGTCACCCGGCGGAGGCGCTCGGCCGCGTCGATGCGCTTGTCGACGATCGCCTCGAGGCGCTGGCGCAGCAGGATGTCGTCGAGCCCGGTCTCGGCCACGTCCCACACCGAGACCCCGAAACCGTCCTGGGTCCAGGCGCGGGCCGCCCGGACGGACACCCGCTGCAGCGCGAGCATGGCGGCCGCGTCCGCGAGCAGGCCGATCCGGTCGCGGGAGACGACGGTCACCCGGGAGCCGTCCGGGGAGCCGTCCTCGGGGTCGCGGGCGATCACCGACACGTTGTCCGGGTCCTGCTTGATCCGATCGGGAAGCTCGATCTCGGCGTTGTCGTCGTCCGGCACGGGCTCGTCGGAGAGCGCGGCCGCGGCCCGGCGTACGAGCGTGCGGATCAGGGACGCGCGCCAGTTGGTCCAGGCCTTGTCCGAGGTCGCCTTGGCGTCTGCCTCGGTCAGGGCCGCGAGCAGCTCGAGCTCCTCCCGGTCGGCCACCTTGGACACGACGAGCGCGAGGGTCGCGGGATCGTCCGGGTCGCGGGTCGTCGCGGTCTCGGGCAGGAGCAGGTGCCAGCGCACGAGGTCGCCGATCAGGTCGACCTCACGCTGGTCGAAGCCCATCCGCTCGGCGATGTCACGGGCGAGCGGTTCGCCCGCGACGCAGTGCTCGGTGAGCTGGCCCTTGCCGATGTCGTGCAGCAGCGCCGCCACCATCAGCACGTCGGGCCGGGCCACCCGACGGATCAGCGTGGACGCCTCGATGCAGGCCTCCACCATGTGCCGGTCGACGGTGAACCGGTGCACCACCGAGGCGTGCGGCAGCAACCGCACCCGTTCCCACTCGGGCAGGATCTGCTCCAGCGCCCCGGTCTCGTCGAGCGTCTCCCACACGCCGAGCAACCCGGGCCCGGCCGCCAGCAGACGCACCAGCAGCTGTCGGGCGCCGTCGGGCCAGGGATCCGGGAGTGGCTGGCCCTCGCGGACCAGGCGTGCCGCCGTGGCCGGGGCCAGCAGCAGGTTCCGCTCGGCCGCCTCGGCGGCCGCGCGCAGGAGAAGCAGCGGGTCGGTGGCCGGGTTGGCGCCCCGGTCGAGGACGACCTCCTCGTAGGACACCGCGACGCCGGGCGCGATCGGCTCCAGCCGGGGGCGGCGCTGGCCGGTCGGGTCCGGACGTCGCTGCACGGCCTCGGCACGACGCCACGCCAGGCGGCTCAGGTGGGTGATCCTCCGGGCGAGCCTGCGGGTGTGCACCTGCACGGCCGTCCCGTCGGGCAGGCCGAGGAACTCCGCCATGTCGGGCCAGTACTCCGGGACCACGCGGTCGGTGGCACGTCCGGCCACGGTGTGCAGCGCGTCGCGGACGTCGAGCAGCGCCACCCGGCACCGCTCCAGGTCGCCGTGCGGTACGTCGACGAGCCAGCTGGCGACCAGTGCCTTGAGCGCCGTCGCGTCGCGCAGGCCGCCCACCGAGTCCTTGAGGTCCGGGACGGAGGCGTGCGCGAGCTCACCGGTCAACCGACCGCGCTCGGTGACCATCTCGCGCAGCTCCTCGAGCCGGGTGCGGGCGTCGCGACGCCACTGGTTCGACACGGCGGTCCGCATCCGCAGGGTGAGGTTCGGGTCACCCGCGAGGTGCCGGGCGTCGAGCATCCCGGTCGCCACGCGCAGGTCGGCGGCCGCCTGCTCCAGCACCTCCTCGACCGTGCGCACCGAGTGGTCGATGTTGGCGCCGGAGTCCCAGAGCGGGTACCAGATCTGGCCGGCCCACGCACCGACCTCGACGTCGGAGTCGTGGACCAGCACCACGTCGAGGTCGCTGAACGGCGCCAGCTCCTGCCGGCCGTAGCCACCGACCGCGACCAGGGCGACACCCGAGTCCGGGCAGCCCGCCGACTCGAACGCCTTGGTGCAGAGCTCGTCGGCGACGCGGGTGCGCTCGGCCCGCTCGGCTGCGGTCATGCGCTGGTCCCGGTCATGACACTCAGATGGCCGACTGGTCGCGGTCCCCGGTGCGGACGCGGACGACGCTGTCGACCGGCGAGACCCAGACCTTGCCGTCCCCGATCCTGCCCGTCTGGGCGGCCGCGACGATCGCCTCGGTGACCGCCTCGACGTCGGCGTCGTCGAGCACGACCTCGAGCCGGACCTTGGGCACCAGCGCGACGTCGTACTCCGCGCCCCGGTAGACCTCGGTGTGACCCTTCTGCCGGCCGTAACCGCTGACCTCGCTCACGGTCATCCCGGTGATGCCGACACCCTCGAGCGCGGTGCGGACTTCCTCCCACTTGTGCGGCTTGATCACCGCGGTCACGATCTTCATGTCGTCATTCTCTCAGTCAGCGGACCCGGGCCGGGCGAACGGCCCGGTTGTCGCCTTCGGCGCGTTGAGGCCGGCGCCGGTGCGAGAACCCGCCGTGGAGTGCAGGTCGTACGCCGTCTCGGCGTGCACCACCAGGTCGATCCCGCTGACCTCGTGCTCCTCGTCGATGCGGAACCCCATCACCCGGTTGACCACCCAGGCGATGACGCCGGAGACCACGAAGGCGTACACGAGCACGACCGCGGCTCCGAGGAGCTGGCGGCCCAGCTGGCCGACCCCGCCGCCGTACAGCAGGCCGTCGACACCGGTGGGTGCGGCAGCAGTCGCCAGGATCCCGATCCCGATGGTGCCCACCAGCCCGCCGACCAGGTGCACCCCGACGACGTCGAGCGAGTCGTCGTAGCGCCAGCGGTACTTCAGCCCGACGGCCAGGGCACAGACGACACCCGCCACCAGACCCATCACCAGCGCACCCAGCGGGGTGAGCGACCCCCCGCTCGGGGTGATCGCCACGAGGCCGGCGACCATGCCGGAAGCCGCGCCCAGCGTGGTTGCGTGCCCGTCGCGGAACCGCTCGAGCGTCAACCAGCCGATGGACCCGGCGGCACCCGCGCAGGTGGTGGTCACGAAGACCACGGCGGCTGCGTGGTTCGCACCCAGGGCAGACCCGGCGTTGAAGCCGTACCACCCGAACCACAGCAGCCCGGCACCCAGCATCACCAGCGTCAGGTTGTGCGGACGCATCGCGTCCTGGCCGAAGCCCACCCGGGCGCCCAGCACCACGGCGAGGGCCAGGGCGGAGGCACCCGAGCAGATCTCCACCGCCATCCCGCCGGCGAAGTCGATGGTGCCGACCCGGTTGACCAGCCATCCGCCGGTGTGACCGTCCCGGCTGAGGTCGAAGACCCAGTGGGCGATCGGTGCGTAGACGAGCAGCGTCCAGACGCAGACGAACACGATCCAGGCGCCGAAGCGCGCCCGGTCGGCGATGGCCCCGGACACCAGGGCACCGGTGATCACGCAGAAGAGCCCCTGGAAGACGGCGAACAGGATCACCGGGATCGTCAGCCAGGTGTCGGCGTCGGGTGACACGAGGTCCTGGAGGCCCAGGTGCTGCAGCGGGTCGCCGAGCAGGCCGGCCCCGACGTCGTCACCGAAGGCGAGCGAGTAGCCCACGAGCACCCAGAGGACCAGGATCGCCGCGAGTGCGCCGAAGGTCATCATCATCATGTTCAGGACGCTCTTGGAGCGCACCATCCCGCCGTAGAAGAGGGCCAGGCCGGGCGCCATCAGCAGCACCAGCGCGGATGCGGCGAGCAGCCAGGCGGTGTCACCGGTGTCGATGGCCGCGGGGAGGTGGGCAGGAGCCAGGGTGAGAGTGGCCATGGCCGCACACCCTGTCGTGGACGCACGACGCCCGCGGGCGCGTCCCACATGTCAGACATGCGGGACGCGACCGCGGGCGGTCTGTCGTGCCAGGACGATCGGCAGGACGGATCGTCAGATGGCGGCTTCGTCCTTGTCGCCGGTGCGCACCCGTACGACGGTCTCCACCGGTGAGACCCAGACCTTGCCGTCGCCGATGCGACCGGTCTGCGCGGCCTTGACCACGATCCCGGCGACGTCCTCGACGTCCGCGTCGTCCACGATGATCTCGATCCGGATCTTCGGCACCAGGGCGATGTCGTACTCCGCACCCCGGTAGACCTCGGTGTGGCCCTTCTGGCGCCCGTAGCCACTGACCTCGCTCACCGTCATCCCGGTGACCCCGAAGGCCTCGAGAGCGGCACGGACCTCTTCCCACTTGTGCGGCTTGATCACCGCGGTCACGAGCTTCATGCGTTGACTCCTCTCGATTCAGCGTTCGACTGGGCCACCGCAGCACCAGAAGTCGGGACGATCCCGGCCCCACTACCCAGCGAGGCGAAGTCGTAGGCCGACTCACCGTGCTGCGCGAGGTCGATGCCGTCGTTGACCTCGTCCTCCTCGTCGATGCGCCAGCCCATCGTGTACTTGATCGCGAACGCGATGATCAGCGTGGCGACACCCGACCATGCGATGGCGGTCAGGGCACCCAGGGTCTGGTCGCCCAGCGAGGCGAAGCCGCCCCCGTAGAACAGGCCGTCGACCCCGCCCGCACCGGCCGACGTGGAGAACAGGCCGATCAGGATCGTGCCGATGATGCCGCCGACGAGGTGGACTCCCACCACGTCGAGGGAGTCGTCGAGGTTGAACCTGTACTTCCATCCGACAGCCCAGGCACAGACGCCACCTGCGATCGCACCGATGGCGATGGCGCCACCGACGTCGACGGCTCCACAGGCAGGAGTGATGGCGACCAGACCTGCGACGATCCCGGAGGCGGCACCCAGCGTGGTCGCCTTGCCGTGCATCAACCGCTCGATCAGCAGCCATCCCAGCAGCGCCGCCATCGTGGCGAGCGTGGTGTTGGCGAACGTGCGCCCGGTCTCGCTGTAGAACTGCGCGAGGTTGGCGGCGGTGCCCTTGGCGGTGCCCCAGTCGTCACCGAAGACGATCGAGCCCACGTTGAAGCCGTACCAGCCCACCCACAGCAGCCCGGCACCGATCATCGTGAGCGGCAGGCTGTGCGGACGCATGGGGTCACGCTTGAAGCCGACCCGCTTGCCGATGACCAGGGCCAGCACCAGGCCGGCCACACCGGCGTTGATGTGCACCGCGGTGCCGCCTGCGTAGTCCTGCGCGCCGATCTTCGAGCAGATCAGCGCGTCGGGGGTGCAGCTGAAGACCATGTGCGCCAGCGGGAAGTAGGACAGCGTCACCCACAGCGGCAGGAAGACGAACCAGCTCGACAGCTTGACGCGGTCGGCGATCGCTCCGCTGATCAGCGCCGCGGTGATGACCGCGAACGTCAGCTGGAAGAACACGCTGATGTAGGTGTCGGTCGGAACGTCCCTGAGAGCGAAGAGCGTGAACGGGTTCGCGAAGAACGTGCCGTCACCCCCGAAGGACATCGACCAGCCCCAGAGCATCCAGATGATGCCGACGACGCCCATGGCGACGTACGACATCATCATCATGTTGAGCACGGACTTGGCGCGGGTCATGCCTCCGTAGAACAACGCGAGGGCGGGCGTCGTCATCATCAGCACAAACGCCGTCGCGACGAGCATCCAGGCGTAATAGCCGTCCATGGAACCTCCATTGGTGAGTGAGAAGCAGCGGGGCCGCGCACGTCAAAGACCGCGTTGTCGAACGTCATGGCCCCCAGTGGGCAGAACAATGCGGGGTGCAGGTTTCAGCGGTCCGCGGAGCATGTTTCGGCGATGTCACACATCGACCAGTTGTGTTACGGCCGGGTGAAATCCACCGATTCCGGAAAACACCTCAAAGGTCGAGCGGCGAAACCTATGCTCAACGGCGTGGAGGCGAGGATCGTGGGAGCAATGGTGACCGCTGCACCCACCCCGAAACCGCGTCGCAAGCGCGGGCGTCCTCGCGACCCCGGGGCGGACAGCCGCATCCTGGCGGCAGCGTCGTCCCTGATCCTGCTGCGCGGCTTCGACAGCATGACCGTCGACGAGGTCGCGAGCAACGCCGGAGTCGGCAAGGCGACGGTCTATCGGCGGTGGTCCCGCAAGGAGGACCTCGCGGTGGCCGCGATGGAGCAGCTCTACCGCGACGAGATGCCGACTCCCGACACGGGCTCGATCCGCGAGGACCTTCGCCGCATGTACGCCGGCGTGCTCACCTTCGTGAACTCACCGGCCGGCACGGACTACGTCCGGACCACGATCAAGGAATCCATGCGCGACGAGCGCATCGCCACGCTCTACCGCGAGGCCAACGCCCGCGCCGAGCAAGGTGCGGCACGCGTCTTCGAGCGGGCGATCGAGCGCGGCGAGGTCCGCCCCGACATCCCCCTCGACGCGGTGGTGCAGTTCCTCGGCAGCCTGGTCTCGATGCGTGCCGTCACGGGCCAGGACATGCCGCCGGCCGAGGAGCTCGACCAGCTCGTCGAGTTCGTGCTGCACGGCGTCGCCCCCTGACTCAGCGCTCGTGCAGATGACCGAGCCCCAGGGGCCTACTCGTCCAGCAGGGCCGCGACGAAGGACTCAGGGTCGAAGGGGGCCAGGTCGTCGGCTCCTTCGCCGACCCCGACGAGCTTGACCGGGACCCCGAGCTCACGCTGCACGGCCACGACGATGCCTCCCTTGGCAGACCCGTCCAGCTTGGTCAGCACGATGCCGGTGACGTCCACGACGTCACGGAAGACGCGGGCCTGCACGAGCCCGTTCTGACCGGTGGTGGCGTCCAGGACGAGCAGCACCTCGGTGACGGGCGCCTGCTTCTCGACGACCCGCTTGACCTTCCCGAGCTCGTCCATCAGGCCGGCCTTGTTCTGCAGCCGACCGGCGGTGTCGACGACCACGACGTCGACTCCACGCTCCACGCCGGCGCGCACGGACTCGAAGGCCACGCTGGCGGGATCGCTGCCCTCGGGGCCGGTGACCACGTCGACCCCGACCCGCTCCCCCCAGGTGCTCAGCTGCTCGGTCGCAGCCGCGCGGAAGGTGTCTGCGGCGCCGAGCACGACCGTCTTGTCCTGGGCCACGAGCACGCGGGCGAGCTTGCCGACCGACGTGGTCTTGCCGGAGCCGTTGACGCCCACCACGAGCACGACGCCTGGCTTGCCGTCGGCACCCGTCACGGCGATGCGCCGGTCCATCGTCGGGTCGACGAGGGCCAACAGCTCCTCGTGCAGCACGGTCGCGGCGCTGGTCGCCTCGACACCTTCGACGCGCATCCGGGTACGCAGCCGCTCGACGAGCTCCTGGGTCGGCGCGACCCCCACGTCGGCGGTGATCAGGGTGTCCTCGATCTCCTCCCAGGTGTCCTCGTCGAGACGGTCCCGGGACAGCAGGGCGAGGAGGGCCCGGCCCATGGCCCCCTGCGAGCGGGCGAGGCGCTGGCGCAGGCGGACCAGCCGGCCCGCCGTACCTTCCGGGCGCTCGAGGGTCGGGACCGGGGGCGCCGGCGCCTCGGGGACCGCCGGCGGGGCCTCCTCGGTGATCGTGCCGCCGGGCGTAGCGGATGGCATCTCCCGCGGCGGGGCCTTCGTGCGCCCCTTCACGAGGGCGACGAGGCCGACCACCAGACCCACGACCAGGATGGCCGCGACGATGATGACGATGATGGCGATGATGCTCATGCGCCCGATCCAACCAGAAGGCTCCGCAGGCTCGAGAATCGCTGCCTCCCGCCGATGAGGACGACTCGCGTCCCTGCCTCGGGCGCCCCCGCACGGTGCCGCTGAGGAGGCGGTTCGCTGTGTTATCGTCGCGCCGGTTTGCGGTATCTCAGGGCCGGCTGCGCTGCCATGATGCTCGCCGCCCACATCACTCGGAAACGACGGAGCAGGTGAAGTGGTCGCAGATCCAGAGAGCGTCCAGCAGCTGCGCGAGGCGCTGCGTCAGTGCCAGCTCGAGCTCGCCCAGGTGCGTGCGGCCCAGGAGACCTTGGCCGAGGAGCAGTTCGAGGCGGCGAACCGCAACAACGACGTCAAGGCCGTGGCCCTTTCCCGGGCACTCAACGACCGCCTCGATCAAGCAACCGAGCGGCGGGACGGGCCTCCGCGGCCGGGCCTGGCGGTGGCTCTCGAGACGACGCATGGCGAGCGCCGAGGAGTGGCGCCAGGTCGACGCGCTGCGTGCCTCCGACCTCTTCCGCGGACCCTGGTACCTGCGCCAGTACCCCGACGTGGCGGCGACGGGTCTCCCGCCGGCGCTGCACTACCTGCGACACGGCGCGGCCGCCGGTCACGATCCCGGGCCGAAGTTCAGTACGACCGGATATCTGCGCAAGCACCCGGACGTGGCGGCCTCCGGCACCAACCCCCTCGTGCACCACCTCGAGCAGCAGCGTCGCGGCGCCTCCGGCCCGCGCACATGACCGAGGACGTGCTCGGCCGTCCACCTGCGGGCGGTCGCGCCGACCCGCGACGGCGTTTCCTGGTGAAGTCGCGCTGGTTGGACGCTGACTGGTACCAGCAGCAGGTCGAGGTGCCACCGACCGCTGACCCGGTCGACCACTACCTGCAGCACTCAGCGCCCCGCGGCCTCGCCCCGAACCCGCTCATCGCCGAGCTCCAGGACCCGACCGCCTACCTGCGCGCCGATGACCCCCGAGCCGGCCTCCTGACACCCCCGGAATTCACGGATCCGCAGCTGGCCCGCGAGATCGAGCTGGTGCGCGCCCTCGGTGACTTCGACGAGGAGTTCTACCGGGCCCAGATGCCCGATCCCCTGCCTGCCGGGATCGACCCGGTCGCCCATTTCTGCCGCCTGGGTTGGCGACTGCTGGCCCGTCCTTCGCCGGACTTCGACGTGTGGTGGTACTGGTCGAACCACCTGGACCCGGGCCGCGAGGCGGTCAACCCCTACGTCCACTACCTGCTCCTCGGCCGCGCCGCGGGGTGGTCGGGCACCCCGCGTCATCCCGGTCAGCGCCCCGTCCAGCCACGCCGGGTCGACGGGACGCCCCGACGCGTGTGCCTCTTCGCGGGCTACGACCAGGACGGCATCGTCGACGACTACGTGGTCGACTACGTCCGCGAGCTGGCTCGCTTCGCCGACGTCTACTACCTCTGCGACGGCTACCTGGAGGACGGTGAGCTCGAGAAGCTCGAGGGCATCACCAAGGGGGCCTGGGCCATCCGCCACGCGGCCTACGACTTCGGCTCGTACTCCATGCTGGCGCGCGAGCTGGTCACCTGGGACGTCATCGAGCAGTACGACGAGCTGCTGCTGGTCAACGACAGCTGCTACCTGCTCGGCGGCCTCGCCGAGGTCTTCCGCACGATGGACACTCGCGACTGCGCCTGGTGGGGCATGCAGGCGACGAAGGGCCTGACGTCGACCGCCCACACCCCCGCCAACTCGTTCACCGAGCCGATCCCGATCGAGCACGGTCCGGGCGGAGATGCTGGAGCGCGTTCGAGCACGACGACATCTACGACTTCCACGTGGGGTCGTACTTCGTGGCCTACCGCCGAGACGTCATCGACGACCCCCACTTCCGGCGGCTCCTCGACTCGGTGCACCACCAGCGCTCGAAGCTGGTCGTGATCTTGAAGTACGAGGTCGGCTTCACCCACTACCTCATCGGCAACGGGCTGGTCTTCGACACCTTCGTCGACGCGCTCTACCCGCTGCACCCGATGTTCACCGAGTGGTACTTCGACCTGCTCGCCCAGGGCATGCCGTTGCTCAAGAAGTACCTGCTCTACCAGAACCACTACGACGTACCGGACCTGCGCCACTGGAAGGAACGCGTCACGAGCGACGTTCCCCGAAGCGCCCGTCGAGATGTTCGAGCGCAACCTGCACCGCACGTCGCCGGACGACCGGCTGACCCGCAGCTTCGCCATCACCACGGACGACGCAGGACGCGTCGTCGCTCCCGAGCCGAGCAGGGGCGCGGCGTTCCGTCGCGCCGACCGGGCCTCCCCGACGTTCGAGCACTGGTGGGCGTTCGTGGTCTCCGCCGACCAGCAGCAGCTGCTGCCCGACAACAGCCGCGCGATCTTCGAGGTCGTGCGCGACGACCCGTCGGTGAAGAAGATCGTGCTGACGCGCGCCCACCGCGTCGACCTCGAGGGGAACAACGTGGTCGTGGTGCCCCTGGACAGCCCCGAGGGCGAGCACCACCTGCTCCGAGCAGGTCAGATCTTCGTGGACAACCGTCCCTGGACAGCCCTGGGGAAGAGGTCCCTGGCCGAGGAGGCGGCCCACAACGTCGTCATCGTCCGCGGCGGCAACATGGTGCAGCGCACCGGGGCGGCCGAGCGCACCGCGCCGCGACCCACGCGCGAAGCAGCTCTCGACTCTCGCTCGCGCGCTGATCACCTCGTCCGACGTCGACCAGCTGGCGGCGCTCACGGCGCACTACCCGGTCCCGTACGGCGACTGCTGGCGCACCGGTCTCCCCGCGACGGACTTCCTGCTGATGGACTCCTCGGACCTCCCGGACGACATGCGCCGGGAGGAAGCCCAGGTGCGGGAACAGCTCGAGGGACGTCGCCTCGTGCTCTTCGCTCCGCACGTGCGTCGGAGCACCGAGACGGACGCCTACCGCTTCACGCGGGACGAGCTCGGGGCACTCTCGGACTGGGCACGCGAGAACGACGTCGTGCTCGGGACTCCGCGAGCATCCCCATGACCTGGAACGCACGTACCTGCGCCGGCTCCGGCCGTTGTTCCTGGACCTCTCGGCGGCTCGCGTCCCCCATCTCCCCGTGGTGCTGCGTGCCGCGGACGCCCTCCTGACCGACTTCTCCGGGACGGCCGTGGACTTCATGGCCACCGGACGACCGGTCATCAGCTTCGTGCACGACCTCGCCGACGTGGCCGACTCGCTCTACTACGACCTCGAGCACGTGATGCCCGGCGGGGTGTGCCGCGACTTCGGTGAGCTGCTGAACGCGATGGGCCATCTCTTCGACGAGCCGTCGCCGCAACAGAAGCTGCGCTACGAGAGGACCAGGCGGCTCTTCTTCGACGACCTCGATGCCGACAACGCCCGACGTGTGGCGCACCGGGTGCGTCAGGGATACCCGTCTCGGACCGACGCATGAACAACGACGACTTCAGGCTCAGCTGGAACCAGGTCGTGGCCGAGTGGTCCGGGTTGACCGGGCAGGCCGCCGCAGACGTCCTCTCGGAGGTCCTCGAGCACGGACTCGCCCGCACCCGTGGGTGAGGCAGTGGAGGTCACCGCCAGTCAGCTGCTGCGCTGCGAGACCGCGTTGGTGCGCCTCAGCGGCGCGGTGGACCGCAAGGGCTACCTGCGAGGGCGTGCCCGACCTGCCCCGCGACGCCGCCCCGGTGGCCCATTTCTGCCGGTGGGGGTGGCGACGCTTCGACAACCCGAGCCGTGAGTTCGACGTGTGGTGGTACTGGCACCAGTACCTCGACCGCGACAACCACGACGTGAACCCGCTGGTCCACTACCTCGTCAGGGGGCGACAGCTCGGACTCCTCCCACTGCCGCCCGTCGCCCCGCCCAGGGAACCGACGACGTTCACAACCGGGCAGCCCGTCCGCCGCGTGGCGCTCTTCGCCGCCTACGACGTGGACGGACTCGTCGACGACTACGTCGTCGCCTACCTCGCAGAGCTGAGCCGGTTCGCTGACGTCTACTACCTCGCCGACTGCGAGATGGCGAGCTCCGAGCTCGACAAGCTGGCGGCCGTGACCGTCGGCGCTTGGGCCATCGCGGCACGAGACGTACGACTTCGGCTCCTACTCGCTGCTGGCACGCGACCTCGTGGGATGGGAGGTCATCGACGGTTACGACGAGCTGCTGCTCGTCAACGACAGCGCCTACCTGCTCACACCCCTGGACGAGGTCTTCGAGCGCATGGACGCTCGTCCCTGCGACTGGTGGGGACTCCAGGCCACCAAGCGTGACTACGAGGCTGCCCGCGGTGATGTCGAGCCTCTGCCGCTCGTGGAGGCCAAGGCTCGCTACCGCGGCCAGCGCACCTGGCAGCAGATCATGCACCTGCACATCAGCTCGTACTTCATCGCGCTCCGCCGTCCTGCCCACAGCCATCCCGACGTGCGCGAGCTGTTGAGCGACGTGACCAAGGCGCCCAGCAAGGGACAGGTCATCCTGCGCTACGAGGTCGGGCTCAGCAGGGTCCTGATGGACCAGGGTTTCGACTTCGACACCTTCATCGACGACCTCTACCCCTACCACCCGCTGTACACCTCCGACTACTTCTCCCTGCTGCAGCGCCACTTTCCCCTGCTGAAGCGCAACCTCCTCTCCCACAACCCGCGCAAGGCCCCCGACCTGAGCCGGTGGAAGGAGCGCGTTCTCGAGCTCGCACCGCTGGCACCTGTGGACGTGCTCGAGCGCAACCTGCTGCGTGTCGCCCCGGACGACGCGCCTGCAGAGCAGCTTTGCGGTCGTGACCGGCGACGACGGCTCGGTGGTGGTCCCGCGCCCGCTCAGCGGGCCTCAGATGGAGCGCCAGGACGAGCGAACGCCCACCTACGACCACTGGTGGGCCTTTCCGGTCTGTGCCTACGACCACACGTTTGCCGGCAACGAGCGCGCCGTCTTCGAGCAGGTCCGCGACGACCCGTCGATCAAGAAGATCGTGCTCACCAGGTCCCGCCGGGTCGACGTCACCGGTGAGAACGTCGTCGTCGCTCCCTTGCGCAGCCCTGAGGGACAGCAGCTGGTCCTGCGTGCCGGGCAGATCTTCGTCAAGCACGCCCCACGCATCAACGTGCCCTTTCCGCTGTCCACCACCAGGCACAACTTCATCAACCTGTGGCACGGCATCCCGCTGAAGCGGTTCGGGTGGGCGGCACACGCGACGGACGAAGGAGCGCGAGAGCGTGCGCCAGCACCACGTGGGCTCGCGCGCGGTGATCACGTCGTCCAAGATCGACACGCTGGCGATGGCCGCGGCCTTCCATCCGCTGACGCTGCAGGACATGTGGCCCACGGGACTACCCCGCAACGACTTCATCCTTCGCCGGGAGGAGCTCGCTGCCCCCGGACCTGCGAGCGCAGGAGCAACGCCTTCGCGACGAGGTCGCCGGACGCCGCCTGGTGATGTTCCTGCCCACCTTCAAGAGCGGGCAGGCGAGCTCCTACTACACCTTCTCGAGCACCGAGCTCGACCGGCTGCGCGACTGGTCCCGACGCACATGGTGCCGTCATCGGGGTGCGCGAGCACATGGCCGACCGTGCCCACACCTACTCGCGGATGCTGTCGCGGCTGGACACCATCGACCTCTCCTCACGGCGCTACCCCGACCTCGAGGTCCTCTATCGCGTGGCGGACGCGCTGGTCACCGACTACTCCAGCTGCCTGGTCGACTTCATGTTGACCGGCAAGCCGGTGATCAGCTTCGCCTACGACTACGACCGCTACGCCAACGAGGAGCGGGGTCTCTTCTACGACCTCGAGGACGTCGTCCCGGGGCCGGTCTGCCGGGACTTTCCGCAGTTCGCGGAGGCCCTGGACCAGGTCTTCGACCACCCCACGCCCGCGCAGCTCGAGGACTACGCCTGGAAGCGCGCCAGGTTCTTCGACCACCTCGACGACGACAACGCCGCGCGCGTGGTGGCGCGGGTCAAGCGGCTCTACGTCAGCGAGCTGTGACGGCTTCCGCCCTGCGGGCCTCCTCGACCGCCTGCGGGTCGATGGTCGGCAGGGACTGGACGCTGCGGCGCATGGCGTTGCCGACAGCAGGATGCACAGGCGTCTGCTCGCCACGGTAGGGATAGGCGACGTACACGATGATGGCGGCAGCGAGCGCGAGGGCAAGCAACAGCACGACCACGATGGCTCCCATGGGGCTCCTTCGTCGGGGAAGAGTCGGGCGGTGAACCGGGTGCCCGGTTCGTCACCAGTCAAACACGAGGCGGGTCATCTCGTAAAAGCGGGAGGACGACCGCGCGGATCTGGTCCGGGATCGGGCTGACGGCACGCCCCTCGCTCGCGTTGCCCGCGGAGTTGTCGACGTAGACGTGCACGAACCTGCCCTCGGCCGCGGCCTGGGCACCCTCTCCGTCGGGGTCGCCCTGGAAGATCCCGATCCGGTAGACCACCGAGGAGCTCCCGACCTTCTCGACGACCAGGCCGAGGTCGACCGGTCGCGGGTATCCCACCTGGCGGAAGTAGCGGCAGCCGACCTCCGCCACCACTCCGATCGCCGGCAGCCCACGGATGTCCACGCCCGTGGCCTCCGCGAGATGGGCGTTCACCGCGGTGTCGATGAGCTCGAAGTAGCGGGCGTTGTTCATGTGGCCGTAGACGTCGTCGTCGGCCCAGCGAGTGGTGGCCTGGCGCCAGACGACGTACTCGGTCCGATCGGGTGCCGAACGCTTTCGTGGCTGGGCCTGGCTCTCTGCGCTCACGCCGACTCTTGCTCGCGCAGCCGCTGGCTGATCACGGCCGAGACGCCGTCACCACGCATCGTGACGCCGTAGAGAGCGTCGCCGACCTCCATCGTGCGCTTCTGGTGCGTGATCACGAGGAGCTGGGAGTTCTCGCGCAGCTCCTCGTAGATCTCCAGGAGCCGGCCGAGGTTGGTGTCGTCGAGGGCTGCCTCCACCTCGTCGAGGATGTAGAACGGCGAGGGCCGCGCCTTGAACAGGGCCACCAGGAAGCACACCGCGACCAGGGACCGCTCGCCACCGGACAGCAGGGACAGCCGCTTGACCTTCTTGCCGGCGGGGCGCGCCTCCACCTCGATCCCCGTGTCGAGCATGTTGGCCGGGTCGGTCAGCACCAGTCGACCCTCACCACCCGGGAACAGGCGCGAGAAGGTCGAGTCGAAGGCCTTGCTCACGTCGGCGTACGCCTCGGTGAAGACCTGCTCGACGCGCTCGTCGACCTCGCGGACGATGTCGAGCAGGTCCTTGCGGGTGCCGCGCAGGTCCTCGAGCTGCTCGGTGAGGAACTTGTGCCGCTCCTCGAGGGCCGAGAACTCCTCGAGGGCCAGCGGGTTGATCCGGCCGAGCTGGGCCAGGGAGCGCTCGGCAGCACGCAGCCGCTTGGTCTGCTCCTCGCGGTCGAAGGGCGCCGGCTCGGGCACCTGCTCCCCCTCGGCCACCTCGCCCGTGAACGGGATGAGCTGGTCGGGCCCGTAGTCGGCGACCAGGCCGTCGGCGTCGAGGCCGAGCTCGTCGAGCGCACGCTCCTCGAGCTGCTCGATCCGCATCCGCTGCTGGGTGCGGGCCATCTCGTCGCGGTGCACGGTGTTGACCAGCTCGTCGAGGTCGCGCCCCAGGTCGCGCATCCGCTCGCGCGTCTCGCGGAGCTCCTGCTCGCGGCCGGCGCGCCCCTGCTCCACGCGGGTCCGCTCGGCCGCGGCCAGGGCCACGGACTCCTCGAGCCGGGCCAGCACGAGAGCGGCGCCGCGGCCGACGGCCTCACCGACGCGCCCCTCGTGGAGCAGCTGCTCGCGGCGAGCGATCGCGGCTGCGCGGGCCTCGCGCTCGGCCCGGGCGGAACGGAGCAGCGAGTCGGCGCGGCCGTGCAGCGCGCGGGCCCGTTCCTCGGTGGTGCGCAGGGACAGCCGGGCATCCATCTCGCTGGCCCGCGCGACGCGCGCCTCCTCGGCGAGGCGCTCACGGTCGGCGGTGTCGGGCTCCTCCTCGGGCGCGTCCTCCGCGGCCGAGAGGCGCGACTCGAGCTCGGCCAGGCCCTCGAGGTCCTTGTCGCGGGCGACGCGGGCGGCCTCGATGGCCTCGTCGAGCCGGGAGGCCTCGGCTCGCGCGTTGCGGGCCTGCGAGCCGTACTGGCCCAGCTCCTCCGCGACGGCAGCGAGAGTGGCGTCGGACTCGTGCAGCTTGGCGAGGGCCACGTCGGCCCGCCTCCGGGCCTCCTCGCGCTCCCGCTCCAGGGTGCTGGCGTCGAAGGTGAGGCGTTCCAGGGTGTGCGCGGCGGTGGTGAGCTGCTCGGCCGCCTCGTCGACGGCGGCCTGCACCTCGATCAGGCTGGGGCGACTCGACGAGCCTCCGGACGCGAAGTGGGAGCCGATCAGGTCGCCCTCGCGCGTGACCGCGGTCAGGTCGGCGGACTCCCGCACGGTCGAGCGTGCGGTGGCGAGGTCGTCGACGACCACCACCTTGTGGAGCAGCCTGTTCACGGCCGGGCGCAGGTCCGCGCGGCACTCGACGACGTCCACGGCGTACGCCGCACCGGCCGGCAGGCTCGGCCAGGAGGACGGGCCCGACTCGTCGGCGGGGCTCCCACCGAGCAGGATCCCGGCCCGGCCGAGGTCGTCGTCCTTGAGGTGGGCGATGGCTCCGACGGCCGCCTCGACGTCGCTGACGGCGACGGCGTCGGCGGCACTGCCGAGCGCGGCCGCGACGGCCGCCTCGTAGCCGGTGCGGACGTTCAGCAGCGCCGCCACCGAGCCCAGCAACCCGCTGAGCGAGTCGGTCGCAGCCAGCAGCGCACCGGCGCCGTCCTTGCGGTTCAGGCCGAGCTCGAGCGCCTCCTTGCGAGCGGTCAGGGAGCTGCGCTCCCGCTCGGCCGCGGTCAGCTCCTCGCGGGTCTTGGCCAGGCGGTCCTCGATGTCGGAGAGCAGGGCGCTCGCGGCCTCGTGCTCGGAGTCGAGACCCTCCTCACCGGCGTCCAGGCCGGCCACCCGGGACTCCAGCGAGGTGAAGTCGTGCTGCGCCCGGTCGGCCCGGGCCGCCGCGTCGGCGCGCGCCTGGGTGAGGCGCCCCACCTCCTCCTCGGCCGCTGCAGCGCGGCTGCGCAGGCCGTTGACCTGTCCGTGCAGGCGGGCCATGCCCTCACGCCGGTCGGCCGCAGCGCGCTGCAGGCCGGTGACCCGTCGCTCCTCCTCGCCGAAGGCCTGCTCGGCGGCCTGCCGGGCCGCGACAGCGCCGTCGAGCGCCGTGCGGTTGCCGGCGACCTCCGCGGTGATCTCGTCCTCCTGGACGCGCACGCGGGCAGCCTCGGCCTCGAGCTCGTCGGGGTTGCGTCCCTCGGGCACCTCGGGCTGGGAGGCCGCGTTGCGGACGCGTTCGGCGGCCAGGCTGGCCGTGCCGCGCAGGCGCTCACGGAGCCCCGAGAGGGCGAACCAGGTCTCCTGGGCCTGCGAGAGCGCGGGCAGGTCCTCACGCAGCGCCGCCTCGAGGGCCGACTCGGTCTCCCGCGCGCCGGCCAGGGCCGCCTCGACCTCGACGCGTCGCTCGACCAGGATCGTCTCGTCGGCCAGCTCCTGCTCCAGCGCCGTGCGGGCGGTGGCCAGGTCGTCGGCCATCAGCCGGGCCCGGGCGTCGCGGACGTCGGCCTGCACGACCGCGGCCCTGCGGGCCACCTCGGCCTGGCGACCGAGCGGCTTGAGCTGGCGCCGGATCTCGCTGAGCAGGTCCGAGAGCCTGGTCAGGTTGCCCTCGGTGGAGTCGAGCTTGCGGAGCGCCTTCTCCTTGCGCTTGCGGTGCTTGAGGACGCCTGCCGCCTCCTCGATGAACCCACGCCGGTCCTCGGGGGTCGCGTGCAGGATCGTGTCCAGCTGCCCCTGACCGACGATGACGTGCATCTCCCGGCCGATGCCGGAGTCGCTCAGCAGCTCCTGGACGTCCAGGAGGCGGCAGGGCTGTCCGTTGATGGCGTACTCGGAACCGCCGTTGCGGAACATCGTGCGGCTGATCGTGACCTCGGCGTACTCGATCGGCAGGGCGCCGTCGGTGTTGTCGATGGTCAGCTGGACCTCGGCGCGGCCCAGGGGCGGCCGGCCCGACGTGCCGGCGAAGATGACGTCCTCCATCTTGCCGCCGCGCAGCGACTTGGCCCCCTGCTCCCCCATCACCCA
Organism: uncultured Actinomycetota bacterium; assembly: GCA_963842565.1. Classification (GTDB taxonomy): domain Bacteria; phylum Actinomycetota; class Actinomycetes; order Propionibacteriales; family Nocardioidaceae; genus Marmoricola. The sequence goes on from CAWJGX010000013.1 coordinate 46,518, forward strand.
GGCGAGCGCGTCGACGACGTTGGACTTGCCGGAGCCGTTGGGACCCACGATGCAGGTGATCCCCGGCTCGAGCTGCAGCGTCGTCGAGGAGGCGAAGGACTTGAAGCCCTTGAGCGTGAGGCTCTTGAGGTACAACGTCTTCTCCCTGGTGGCCAACGTCCGGACAACGCTGGACGCGGCATCTTCTCAAGCACCCCGGACCGAGGTCCGGGCGGGCCAGCATGCAGCGACGGGGAAGGTCAGCCCCTCGACCCTAACCATGGCGGGGGCTGGTTTCGTGGAGGCGTGCCGCCTCGTCCAGGATCGCCTCGTCGGCGTGCGCGACGTACACCAGCTGGTTCCAGATCAGCACCAGGAACAGCGCGGACCCGACGAAGGCGAACCAGAACGGCCCGGTCACGCCCCACCGGTCGGCGATCAGGCCGCCGAGGATCGAGCCGACGACGATCCCGCCGGTGACGCCGATCATGTAGACGCTCTGCACGCGCCCCTGGAAGCCGGTCGGGACGGCGCGCTGGCGCACGCTCGTGGAGAGCGTGCCCCAGACGAAGGCATGCGCTCCGAAGACGAAGAAGATCGACATCGCCACCCACGGGGTCGTGGTCAGCGCCAGCCCGAGGTGGGTGAACGTCTCGATGGTCAACCCGGCCTTCAGCATCGTGCCCAGGCTGACGTGGCGCTCCAGCCAGCCGTAGCCGAAGGTGCCGACGATGCCGCCGCAGGCCGCTGCCGAGGTGAGCAGCCCGAACCCCAGATGCCCCAGGTGGAGCCGCTCGATCGAGTAGAGCACGAGGACCGACCAGGCCGCGCCGAACGTCACGTTGAAGATGACGATCGTCAGCACCAGCGTGCGCACGGCGGCGTGGTGCCAGACCCAGGCCAGACCCTCGCGGACGTCCTTGCGGATCGACCTCGGTCCGGTCCTGGCCGCGACGTGCTCCGGAAGCTGGATCCGCAGCACCAGCAGGATGCTGACCGCGACACACACGGTCTGGGTGACGAAGGGCAGCGCGTGGCCCAGCCCGAACAGCAGCGCCCCGATCGGCGGCCCGACGAGCTGGTTGAGCGTGACCGTCCCGGCGATGATCCGGGCGTTCGCGATGCCGAGGTCGCGCTTGGCGACGAGCATCGGCAGCAGCGTGGCCGTGCTGGTGTCGGCGAAGGTCTCGCCCACCCCGAGGACGAAGATCGCGGCGAGCACCAGGGCGATGTTGACCTCACCCGTGGCGATCGTCGCGACCAGCCCGGCGAGCACGGCCACGCGACAGCTGTTGGCGACGACGATCAGTCGGCGACGCTCGACCCGGTCGGCCACCACCCCGGCGAACAGGCCGAACAGCATCATCGGCAGGAACTCGAGCGTCCAGGCCGCGGCGACCAGGAGCGGGTCACGGGTCTCGGAGGCGACCAGCAGCGGCCCGGCCGCGACGATGATGCCGTCGCCGATGTTGGAGACCCAGGCCGACGCCACCAGCCAGCGGAAGGACCTGCCCAGACGAGACGGCAGGGCGGTCTCGAGCACGCGGATGGTCACAAGGGACGATCGTCGCAGAGCGTGACGATCACGAGCAATTCAGTTTCGCGGCCCTGGCGTGCGGGGCCGCGGAGGACTCAGGTGTGTGCGAGCGACCCGTCTCGGGCGACGGCCTCGTCCACGGACTCCGTGGCGAGGGCGGCGAGCGCGTCATTCTCCTTCTGCAGCCGGAGCACGGCTTCTTCGAGGTCGACGACGCGCTGACGGAGGACGAGGTTCTCGCGTGCCTGGCGATGTGCTACCCGAGGGTCGGTACCTGTCGAGTAGCCGAGAAGCGCCTTGGCCATGAATGTGCCTTCCGGGGGTGCGAGGGGTGTGGCCCGTCCGGACCGTCTACAAGAGTCTCACGGGTGCCCGGCGTACTTCAAGGTCTGGGCAACGCAGCCGGCCGGCGCCGCCGGGGGGCCGGTTGGCAGACCGGGCAGAAGAACGACGAGCGGTTCATGAAGACGACCCGGCGGATCGGCGTACCGCAGCGTGAGCAGGGCTCGCCCTCGCGGCCGTAGGCCTCCAGGGAGCGGTCGAAGTACCCGCTCTGGCCGTTGACGTTGACGTAGAGCGCGTCGAACGAGGTGCCGCCCTGTCCCAGCGCCTGCTGCATCACCTGGCGGCACCCGGCGAGCACGCGCTCGACGTCCGCCCGGCGCAGCCGTGACCCGGGACGCTCGCCGTGGACCTGCGCCAGCCACAGCCCCTCGTCGGCATAGATGTTGCCGACTCCCGAGACCACGTTCTGGTTGAGCAGCAGCCGCTTGATCCCGGACTCGCTGCGCCGCACGCGGCGTACGAACTCGGCGTCGTCGAACTCCGGGTCGAGCGGGTCCCGGGCGATGTGCGCGATCTCCGGAGGTACGACGGCGCCACCGTCGGAGACCGCCAGCCCGCCGAACATCCGCTGGTCGACGAACCGGAGCTCCAGACCCGGATGGTCCGGGCCGAGGACCATCCGCACGCGCAGGTGCCTCTCGTCAGGTACGCCGGGAGGCTGCACCAGCATCTGGCCGCTCATGCCGAGGTGGCCGAGCAGGGCGTCGCCGTTGTCGAGGGAGAGCCAGAGGTACTTGCCGCGGCGGTGCGCGCCGACGAACGTCCGGCCGGTCAGCCGGGCGGCGAAGTCGTCGGGGCCACCCGCATGCCGCCGGACGGGGCGGGGGTGCAGCACCTCGACCGAGGTGATCGGCCGGCCGAGCACGTGGTTCTCGAGACCACGGCGCACGACCTCGACCTCAGGGAGCTCCGGCATCGTCGGCCGGGGAGGAGGGAGTCGCCGCGGTCGACACGGCGGCCTCCGCGAGCTCCGAGCTCAGCGTGCGGTAGGCCGACTCGGCCGCCTGCTGCTCGGCCTCCTTCTTCGACCGGCCGACGCCGTGGCCGTGCATCCGGCCCTCCACCCTGACGCGGGCGGTGAACGTCTTCATGTGGTCGGGTCCCTCGTCCTCGATGAGGTACTCCGGGACGCCGAGACCGTGCAGCGCGCTGAGCTCCTGCAGGCTCGTCTTCCAGTCCAGCCCCGCGCCCATGGCGGCGGCCGCCTCCATCATCGGGTCGAAGAGCAGGTGCACGGTGCGGGCGGCGTTCTCGAAGCCGCCGGAGAGGTAGATCGCCCCGATCAGCGCCTCGACCGTGTCGGAGAGGATCGAGGCCTTCTCGCGGCCCCCGGTCGCCTCCTCCCCCTTGCCGAGGTGGACGTGGACCCCGAGCCCGATCGTGCGGGCCACCTCGGCGAGCGCGCGCGCGTTGACGACGGCGGCGCGCAGCTTGGCCAGCCGGCCCTCGGAGAGGTCGGGGTGCTTGAGGTAGAGCGTCTCGGTGATGATCACGCCGAGCACCGAGTCGCCGAGGAACTCCAGGCGCTCGTTGGTCGGCAGGTTGCCGTTCTCGTAGGCGTAGGAGCGGTGCGTCAGGGCAAGCTGGAGCAGCTCGGGATCCAGGGTGGGATCACCGAGTGAGTCACGGAGCTCGTCGGTCTCGACCGAGCCTGCGGCTGACAACCCGTCGCTCGCGGTCAGAGGACCTGACGACGCTCGGCGCGGGCGCCGTACTGCCCGCACTCGGGGCAGGCACGGTGCGGCAGGTGCTTGGAACCACAGGCCGGGTTGGCGCAGGTCACCAGCTGAGGCGCGACGGCCTTCCAGGCAGAACGACGGTGACGCGTGTTGCTGCGCGACATCTTCCGCTTCGGGACAGCCACGGTTTGCTCCTAGTTCGAGGGGATGTTCAGGTCAGTCTTCGGGTGGTACGTCGTGCTGGACCACGTCTCCCAGAGCCGCCCACCGGGGGTCGATGGGCTCCTCGTGCCGGTGGTCCGGGTCGTCCGCGAGCCGCGCACCACACTCGGTGCACAACCCGGGGCAGTCCTCCCGGCACAACGGCTGGAACGGCAGTGCGAGCACCACCGCGTCGCGCAGCAGTGGCTCCAGGTCGATCAGATCGTCCTCGAGCCGGCTGACATCGTCGTCCTGGTCGTCTCCGCGGTGGTGATGGTGGGGGTCGTCGTACACGAACAGCTCCTGGAGGTCGACGTGGACGCTGTCCACGATCGGCTCCAGGCACCGTGCGCACTCGCCTTCGAGGTCGGCGTCCGCCGTCCCGCTGACGAGCACCCCTTCCATGACCGCCTCGAGCCGCAGGTCGATGTCGACCGCACTGCCCTCGGGAACGCCCAGGATCTCGATGCCCAGCTCTGCCGGCGCCTCCGCGGAGAACGACAATTTGCGCTGCGACCCCGGGCGTCGTCCGAGCTCGCGGGTGTCGAGCACGAGCGGCGCTCTCGGGTCGAGACTACGCAAGAGGTCACTTCCGTGTTGGTGCAGGCAGAACCTGCGGGAGTCTACCGGCCGAGACGCGCCTCGGCCAAAACGACCGGCTCAGCCATCCGGGCTCAGCCCTGGTCGTCCTCCCGGGCGCGCTCGGCGAGGCGCTCGGTCAGCTGGGTGAGTACGTCGGGCGGCAGCAGGCCGGAGACGTCGCCACCGAACGTCGCGACCTCCTTGACCAGGGACGAGGCCAGGAACGACCACTCGGGGCTGCACGGGATGAACACCGTCTCCACGTCGACCAGCGAGGAGTTCATCTGGGCCATCTGGAGCTCGTAGTCGAAGTCGCTGACCGCGCGCAGGCCCTTGGCGATCACCCGGATGTCGCGCTCCTCGCAGAACGTGGTGAGGAGTCCCTCGAAGCCGGCGACGCTCACGTTGGGGTAGTCAGCGCAGACCTTCTCGAGCATCGAGATGCGCTCCTCGGCGGTGAACAGCCGGGCGCGCGACTTGGACTTGTTGATGCCGACCGCGACGACGACCTCGTCGAAGAGCCGCGAGGCCCTCGCGATGATGTCGATGTGACCGTTGGTCACCGGGTCGAAGGAGCCCGGGCACACTGCTCTGCGCACTGGATTCACTCCTCCTGATCGGGTTCCCCCGCCGACTCGGCGCGAACGTACCAGAGCACGGTCTCGCCGTACTCCTTGGTGCGATCGAGCCTCAGACCTGCGGGCCAGACGGGTTCCACGCTACGCGCCGACCGCTCCAGCACGACGAGCGAACCGGGCGCGACCCAGAGATGCTCGACGAGCAGGGCCAGCACGTGCTCGACCTCTGCGTTCTCCATCGGGTACGGCGGGTCGGCGAAGACCACGTCGTACGGCGCCCGCGGGTGGCGGACCAGCGTGCGGTTGACGGACGTCGCGAGCACCTCGGTCTTGTGGAAGCCCAGCGTGGTCGCGTTCTGCTGCACGAGCCTGGCCGTACGCCGGTCGGACTCGACCGCGGTCAGCACCCCGGCTCCCCGGGAGACCGCCTCGAGCCCGACCGCCCCGGTGCCGGCGTACAGGTCGAGGAAGCGGAGCCCGGTCAGCGAGCCGAGCTGGGACTCCAGCGTCGAGAACAGCGCCTCGCGCACCCGGTCGGAGGTCGGCCGGGTCGCCTCGCCGTGGGGCGTCTTCAGCCGGCGTCCGCCGGCGCTGCCGCCGATGATCCGGGTCACGGCCTGGGTCCGCGGGTGTGAGCGTCGAGCGGTCACGTGAGCGAGTCATGCCATCTCCAGGTACTCGGCCTGGGCCGAGTCCTCGAGGCGGCGGACCGCCGTGGCCAGGGCCGGCGCCTCCGCGAGCTCGGGGTCGCGCGCCAGATGGTCCGTGGCCGCCGCACGCGCACGCTCGATCACGTCCTCGTCACGCAGCACGGAGAGCAGCTTGAGGCCGCTCCCCCGACCACCGCTCTGCTCGGTGCCGAGGACGTTGCCCTCGCGTCGCTGCTCGAGGTCGATCCGCGAGAGCTCGAAGCCGTCCCGGGTGCCGGCGACGGCCACGAGCCGTTCCATCGAGGTGCTGGCCGGGTCGGCGGCGGTCACGAGCAGGCACAGCCCGGCGTGACCGCCACGTCCGATCCGGCCGCGGAGCTGGTGCAGCTGGGAGACGCCGAACCGGTCGGCGTCGAGGATCACCATCACGGTCGCGTTGGGGACGTCGACACCCGACCTCGATGACCGTGGTGGAGACGAGCACGTCGACCTGCCCGGCGGCGAAGGCCGTCATCACCCGATCCTTCTCGTCGGGCGCCATCCGGCCGTGGAGCATCTCGACGCGGAGGCCGGCCAGGGCACCCTCGGCCAGCTGCGGCGCCAGCTCCTCGACTGCGTGCAGGGGTGCCTTGTCACCGTCCTCGTCACCCTCGCCCGGGTCGATCCGCGAGCACACGACGTAGGCCTGCCGCCCCTGGGCCACCTCCTCGCGGACCCGCTGCCAGGCGCGGTCGAGCCAGGCCGGCTGCGCCCGCACGGGTACGACGGTCGTCTGCACGTCTCCGCGCCCGGCCGGCAGCTCGCTCAGGGTCGAGGTGTCCAGGTCGCCGAAGACGGTCATCGCGACCGTGCGCGGGATCGGCGTCGCCGTCATCACCAGGACGTGGGGTGGCAGGCCGGCCTTCCCGCTGAGGGCGGCGCGCTGCTCGACGCCGAAGCGGTGCTGCTCGTCGACGACGACCAGCCCGAGGTCCGCGAACTGCACGTGCTCCTCGAGCAGGGCGTGCGTGCCGATCACGATCCCGGCCTCTCCTCCGGCCGCCTCCGCCAGGGCGGCCCGGCGGGTGGCGGCGTTCATCGACCCGGTCAGCAGGGCGACCCGGGTCGCGTCCTCGGCACCGCCCAGGAAGCCGCCCTCCGCGAGGTCGCCGAGCATGCCCACGATGGAGCGGTGGTGCTGCTGGGCGAGCACCTCGGTCGGCGCCAGCAGCGCCGCCTGCCCACCCGAGTCGACGACCTGGAGCATCGCCCGCAGGGCCACGACGGTCTTGCCCGAGCCGACCTCGCCCTGCAGCAGCCGGTGCATCGGGTGGCCCTGGCCGAGCTCGTCGGCGATCTCCTCCCCCACGCTGCGCTGGCCGTCGGTGAGCGCGAACGGGAGCCGCTCGTCGAACCTGTCGAGGATGCCTCCGGGCCGTCCCGGGCGCGGGTTGGCGACGGTCGCCTCGATCGCGGCGCGGCGCCGGGCGAGCACGGTCTGGGCGACGAACGCCTCGTCGTACTTCAGCCGCTTCTCGGCGCTGACCTTCTGCGCCCAGGTGTCCGGGCGGTGGATCCAGCGGAACGCCTGGTCGGCCTCGATCAGCTCCTCCGCCTCGCGGACGGAGCCGGGGAGCACCTCCGGGATGTCCTCGACCAGGTCGAGGGCGAGCCGGATGGTGTCCTCGAACTGCCAGGTGTTGACGCCCGCCACGGAGGCGTAGAGCGGGATCAGGTCGGGCATCTCGGCGACGTCGTCACCGTCGCCGCCGTACATCCGCGAGGCGGGGTTGGTCAGCTGCCACTGGTTGTTGAACCACTTCAGCCGGCCGCTGAACACACCGACGCTGCCCTGGGGCAGCTCCTTGGTCGCGCGCCAGTCGGCGGTGCTCTTGTGCTTGTCGAAGTAGGTCAGCAGCAGGCTGCCGTCCTCGGCGCGCACCCGGACCTCGAGGCGGTACGCCGTGCGGTGGGTGCGCCGGTCCTGGTAGGTCTTCTGGACCGAGGAGACCACCTCACCGACCAGGGACAGGATGTCGCCCTCGTTGAGCTCCTCGAGCTCGCTGAGCGACCCCTTGCGCACGTAGCGGCGCGGGAAGATCCCGAGGAGGTCACCGACGGTCTCCACGCCGGTCGCCTCGACGATCTTCTTGGCGTGCTTGCCGCCCACCGCCGCGACCCGCGAGTCCCAGCCGACCTCCACTCCTGCCACGGCTACTCCACCGCCACGAGCAACGGGTAGCGGTCCTGTCCACCCTCGTAGAGCACGACGTCGACCCCGGGATGCCCGTGCCCGACCCACGACTCGCAGGCCTGCGCGAGGTCGCCGGCGTCCTCTCCGGCGACCAGGGTGACCAGCTCCCCGCCGCCACCGAGGAGGCGTTCGAGCACGCCGCAGGCCACCTCGTAGAGGTCCTCACCCACGATCGCGAAGTCGCCGTCGATCACGCCCAGCGCGTCTCCCGCCGAGCACGGGCCCGCCGTCGTCATCGCGTCACGCGCGGCGACGGTCACCCCGCCGTGGCGGGCCCCGCGGGCTGCGGCCGTCATCTGGACCACGTCGTTGTCCAGCGGGCGCTCCGGCTCGTGCACCGCGAGGGCGGCGATGCCCTGGACCTGGGCGCGGGTGGGGATGACCACGACATGGATGCCGGCCAGCTCGGCCTCGTGCGCCGCTGCCTCGGCCACGCCGATCGAGTCGGGATCGTTGGGCAGCACGACGACCTCCTGGGCGCCGGAGGCCTCGATCGCCGCGAGGATCTGTCCGGTGCTCGGCCGACGGCCGGGGCCGCCCTCGATCACCTGGGCGCCGTACTCCCCGAAGAGCTCGACCAGGCCGGGCCCCGCCGCCACGACGACGAGCTTGCGGCCGCGCCGCTCCGAACGCTTGTCGCGGGCCCGGGAGACCTGCTCGGCGAAGTGCGTGACCTGGATGCGCCGGGCAGCGCCCGCGCGGATGCCGGCCTCGACGGCGGCACCCACGTCGTCGACGTGGATGTGCACGTTCCAGAGGCCCTCGCCACCCACGACGACCAGGGAGTCACCGAGCGGCGCCAGGTCCTCACGGAGGGCCGGGATGGCGTCGTCGTCGGTCTCGAGGAGGTACATCACCTCGTAGGCAGGGCCGTCCTCGGTCAGGTCTCCCGTCGGCACCCGTGGGACCGGGAGGGCCGACTGACCGGCTCGGGGGGTCGCCGTGGTCGCGCGCTGCCCGGTGATCGCCGACTCGGCCGCGTCGAGCACGACACACAGCCCGCGGCCCCCGGCGTCGACGACTCCCGCCTGGGCCAGGACGGGCAGCTGGTCGGGCGTCCTCGCCAGCGCCTCCCGGGCGGCCTGCGCCGCCGCGTGGACCACGGCACCGAGCCTCGCCTCCGGGGTCTCGGCCGCCTCGGCCGCCGCCTCGGACGCCGCCCTGGCCACCGAGAGGATCGTCCCCTCGACCGGTTTGCCGACGGCGGCGTACGCCGCGTCCGTCGCCAGCGCCATCCCGGCCGCGAAGACCGCGGCCGACCGGTCCTCGGGGCCGGCCTCCCCGATCCGGCGCAGCAGGGCACCGACCAGCTGGCTCAGGATCACCCCCGAGTTGCCCCGGGCACCGAGCAGCGCGCCACGGGAGTAGGCGCGCATGGCCGTCCGAAGGTCGTCGGGCTGGACGGCGAGCGCCGCCTCCAGGGCGTCACGCGCCGACTCGACGGTCAGGAACATGTTGGTGCCGGTGTCGCCGTCCGGCACCGGGTAGACGTTGAGCGCGTCGATCTCCTCGCGGGCCGCGGAGAGCTCGTCGACCACGAGCCCGGCGAAGCGGCGTACGACGTCGAGGTCGAAGGTGGCGACCTCGGAGCCTGCCTGCATTCGTGTCACCCCCGCGCTCCTGTGGAGGGGATCACGGTAGTTGGTCACCGCACGATTCGCGTCCAGCCACGGCTCTGAGTTATTCTCGTGCGGTTGTCCGGACTCCCATTTCTGGGGACGGACCCCTGACTTGAATCCCTAGCTACAACCCAAGGAGTGCACGGTGGCTGCCGTCTGCGACATCTGCGCCAAGAAGCCCGGCTTCGGCAACAACCGCCCGTGGTCGCGCAAGATCACCAAGCGCCGCTTCAACCCCAACATCCAGCGCGTCCGCGCCACGGTCAACGGCTCGCCCCAGCGCCTCAACGTGTGCACGGGCTGCCTCAAGGCCGGCAAGGTCTCCCGCTGACCGTCTGACCCGTTCGAACGACCGCCCACGTCCTCCGGGACCTGGGCGGTTCGCTTTTGCACGCCCTCAGAAGTGCGACCAGCCGCTCGGCCCGTCGTACGCCGAGCCGCCGAGCGTGACGACCGGTCCCGCCTCTCCGGGCTCGGAGACCACGCCGATCCGGGTGAAGCCCTCCGGCAGGGCGACGTCCGCGGGGAAGGTCGCGACGATCGCGTGGTCGTCACCGCCGCCCAGGATGAACTGCATCGGGTCCACGCCCAGCGCGGAGCCGACCGCGCGCATCGGCTCGGCCAGCTCGAAGGCCCCTGGGTCGACGTCCACGGCCACTCCGGAGTCGGCGGCCAGGTGACCGATGTCCGCGAGCAGCCCGTCGGAGACGTCGATCATCGAGGTGGCCCCGGCCTTCGCGGCGGCCGACCCGGCGGCGTACGGCGGCTGGGGACGTTGGTAGGCCTCCACCAGGGCCCGCGGCGACCGGAACCCGCGGGTCAGCACGGCCAGCCCGGCAGCCGCCCAGCCCTGGCGCCCGGCCAGCGCCACCACGTCGCCCGGACCGGCTCCGCTGCGGAGCACGGGTGCGACCTCGCAGGCGCCGAGCACCGTGATCGCGACGACGACCTCCGAAGCCCGGGTGAGGTCGCCGCCGACGATGCACGCGCCGACCAGACCGGCCTCCTCGGTGATCCCGTCGGCGAGGTCGAGGGCCCAGCTGACCGGCAGGTCGGGGGGTGCGCGCGAGCGCGACCGTGAGCGAGTGCGCGGTGCCACCCATGGCGTTGATGTCCGAGAGGTTGGACGCAGCTGCCTTCCGGCCGATGTCGCGTGCCGGCGCCCACTCACGACGGAAGTGGCGGCCCTCGACGAGCAGGTCGGTCGAGACGACCACGTGACCCCTCGGCGTGCGGATGACGGCGGCGTCGTCACCTGGCCCGACGTACACCTGCGGGCCCTGCTCGAAGCGACTCGTCAGCTCCCGGATCAGGCCGAACTCGCCCACGTCCGCGAGCGTGGCGTCCGGGGCGAACGGGGCGGCTGGGGTCATGGCCTCATCCCACCAGATCGGGTCGGCACGATCGGCGCGGGCCACCGTGTTCCGCCCCGGCTGGTCGTCCGGTAGGTTGCAGATCTCCGATCCAGCAAGGGAGTCCAGATGGTCGTCCAGGCGTACATCCTGATCCAGACCGACGTCGGCAAGGCCGCCGAGGTCGCCCAGCGGATCACGGACATCAAGGGCGTCATCCTCGCGGAGGACGTCACCGGTCCCTATGACGTGATCGTGCGGGCCGAGGCGCGCAACGTCGACGAGCTCGGCAAGCTGGTGGTTGCCAAGGTCCAGACCCTCGACGGCATCACCCGCACCCTCACGTGCCCCGTCGTCCACATCTGAGGCGACTGCCCCACCAGGCTCTCCGACGCCCGTCATCCCTCGGGGTGGCGGGCGTCGTCGTGCTCCTGGCCCTGGTCTCGGCCTGCGGCGGTGACGAGGTCGACGTACGCCGCACCGGCGTCACCGGCCCGGACCGGACCGCCTGCATCTCCCTGGTCAAGGCGCTCCCCCACCGCGTCTCCGACCAGCCGCGCCCGCACCGTCACCGGCGAGACGGAGGTGGCCGCCGCCTGGGGCGACCCGGCGGTCGTGCTGCGCTGCGGCGTGGGCACGCCGAAGGGCTACACCAGGTTCGCGGCCTGCCAGACGGCCAACGGCGTGGACTGGTTCGTGCCCGACGAGGCCATCCAGGACCAGGACACCGATGTCGTGATGACCACGATCGGGCGCTCGCCGAGCGTGGAGGTCGTCGTACCCGCCGAGGACCGGCCCCCGGTGGCGGCCATGGTGGACCTCGCCCCCGCCATCAAGGCGCACACCCGCGTGACCCGCCGCTGCACCTGAGGGCCAGGCGCTCCCCGACCTCAGCGCAGGCCGGTGTCCCGCTCGAGCGCCAGCTGGACGAGGCGCTCGACCAGCTCGGGATAGCTCAGCCCCGACTCCTGCCAGAGCAACGGGAACATCGAGGTGGCGGTGAAACCGGGCATCGTCTCGACCTCGTTGACCACGACGCGGGTGCCGTCGAGGACGAAGAAGTCCACCCGGGCGAGGCCCTCGACGTCGAGGGCCTCGAAGGCCCGGACCGCCAGCGAGCGCACCTGGGTGGCGACGTCCTCGTTGAGCGAGGCCGGGATCCGGTAGCTCTGCTCGAGGTACTTCGCCTCGAAGTCGTAGAACGAGTGCTCCGGCGCCACCGTGATCTCCGCGATCGCGCTCGTCTCCGGGGAGCCACCGTCCAGCCCCTGGAGCACGCCGATCTCCACCTCGCGTGCGTGGGACGCAGCCGCCTCGACGAGCACCTTCGGGTCGAACCGGGCCGCCTCCTCGATCGCCGCGTCGAGGTCGTCGGGGTCCCCGACCCGGGTGATGCCGAAGCTGGAGCCGGCTCGGGCGGGCTTGACGAAGACCGGGTAGCCGAGGGCCTCCACGGCCTCACGGATCGCCCCGGGGTCACGTTCCCAGCTCCCCGGGCGGACCAGCACGTAGGGAAGGAGCGGCAGACCCGCCGCGAGGAAGAGCTGCTTCATGAAGTGCTTGTCGGTGCCCACGGCACTCGAGAGGACTCCGGCGCCGACATAGCGCACGCCGGCCATCTCCAGGAGCCCCTGCAGGGTGCCGTCCTGGCCCCACGGCCCGTGCATCACGGGGAACACCACGTCGACCTCGCCGAGCACGTTGGGCACGTCACCCGGCTCCGTGACGACCAGGCCCTGGCCGGGCGTGAGCGCGACCTCCCGGTCGCCGGTGACCGACGGCAGCTCGCCGGCGGGACCCAGGGCGAGATGACCCGGCTCGGCGGACTCGAGCACCCAGCGGCCGTCCGGCGCGATGCCGACGGGCACCACGTCGTACTTGTCGGGGTCCAGCGCCGCGATCACGCTCCCGGCCGAGATGCAGGAGATCGAGTGCTCGCTCGAACGGCCACCGAAGACGACGGCGACGCGCGGCTTCGAAGGGTGATTCACGCGCCCGACCCTACCGGCGCACAGGCCGGTCAATACGCTGGCGACATGCGTCCAGCCACCCAAGCCGTCCACCTCGGCCGCCCGCCGCACGAGGCCGACCAACCCCTGAACACCCCGATCACGATGGCCTCGACGTACGTCGCCGGAGGCGATCGCGAGTACGGCCGCTACACCAACCCCACGTGGACCGCGTTCGAGGACGCGCTGGGCGGGCTCGAGGGCGGGCGCTGCCTGGCGTTCGCGAGCGGACTGGCAGCCGTCTCGACGATCTTCGACCTCGTCGCCAACGGGGAGAAGGTCGTGGCGCCGCGCCATGCCTACAACGGGTCGTTGATGCAGCTCGGCGACCTCGAGCTGCGCGAGCGGGTCACCCCGCACTTCGTCGACATCACCGACCTGGACGCCGTCGTGGCGGCCTGCGAGGACGCGTCCCTGGTCTGGCTCGAGTCGCCGACCAACCCGGCGATGGAGGTCGCCGACGTGCCCGCGATCACGAAGGCAGCGCACGAGGCAGGCGCCTACGTGGTCGTCGACAACACCTTCGCGACGCCGATCCTGCAGCAGCCGCTCGACTGGGGGGTCGACCTGGTGGTGCACTCGGCGACGAAGTACATCGCCGGTCACTCCGACGTGCGTGATGGGCGCCGTCGTCACGCGCGACGACCAGCTGCACGACGTGCTCAAGGGGCGGCGCGACCTGTTCGGCGCGATCCCCGGGACCTTCGAGGTGTGGCTCGCGCTCCGCGGACTGCGCACCCTCGCGCTGCGGGTCGAGCGCGCCCAGGCCAACGCCCAGGAGCTGGTACGCCGCCTCCGTGAGCGCACCGACGTCACCGAGGTCCGCTACCCGGGCTTCGGCGGGATGATCGGCCTGGTCCTGCCGCACGGCGGCGCGGCCGACCTCGTGCAGCACTCGACCGAGCTCTGGGTCTACGCCACGTCGCTCGGCGGGGTGGAGTCGACCCTGGAGCGCCGTCGACGCTGGAAGGGCGAGCCGACCACCATTCCCGAGGGCCTGATCCGGCTCTCGGTGGGGATCGAGGACGTCGAGGACCTCTGGGAGGACCTCAGCCAGGCACTGGACGCCGCGGCCGGCTGAATCAGCGCCGTGTGCTCGGCGTGTGCGGCCACCGAGACGACGCCTCCTGGGTGAGACTCGGAAATGCCCCGGTGTGGCCCAGGTCACACGTGCGGGGTGTCGCGCACGCAGGGCGCTGGCGCGGCTCGGGCCGTTCCCCGGGAGGTCAACCCGATGAAGCGATTCACACGGATCATCACCGTCTCCGCCGTGATCCTCGGCATCACGTTCGTCGGCAGCAACGTGGCCGCGCGGAACGTGTCGAGCGACCAGGCAGCCCTGACCCCCGCGCGCATCTCCGCGGACCAGGGCGTCGAGAAGAAGGTCGACGCGCTCCTGGCGCGGATGACGGTCGACGAGAAGCTGCAGCAGGTGCAGCTGCTCTCCGACGGCCAGATCACCGACGACGACGCCGAGCAGGGCGTCGGCGGAGTCTTCTCGCTGACCGACCCCGCGAAGATCAACCACTTCCAGCGGGTCGCCGTGAAGAAGTCCCGGCTGCACATCCCGATCCTGTTCGCCTACGACACCATCCACGGCTATCGCACGATCTTCCCCGTCCCCCTGGGTGCAGCCAGCTCCTTCGACCCGCAGGTCGCCACGAAGGACGCCTCGATCGGTGCGCGTGAGTCCGCGACCGTCGGCATCAAGCAGATCTACAGCCCGATGGTCGACGTCTCGCACGAGCCTCGCTGGGGCCGCATCGTCGAGGGCAACGGCGAGGACCCCTACCTCGGGTCGGTGATGGCGGCCGCCCGGGTGAAGGGCGCGCAGGGCAGCGACTACGCCGCCCGCAACAAGACGGTCACCAGCGTCAAGCACTTCGTGGCCTACGGCCAGCCGGAGGGGGGTCGCGACTACAACACCACCGACATGTCCGAGTCGCGGCTGCGCAACCTCTACCTGCCCCCGTTCAAGGCGGCCGTCGACGCCGGTTCGGACACGGTGATGTGCTCCTTCAACTCGCTCAACGGGGTGCCGGGCTGTGCCAACAAGGACACCGAGACCGGCATCCTCAAGAACGAGTGGGGCTTCGACGGCTTCATCGAGAGCGACTACACCGCACTCGCGGAGACCCGTGCCTGCCCGCCGAAGGATCCCGACGAGGGGTCGTGCGGCCACGGCACCGCCGCCGACGGGCCGGAGGCCGGTGCCAACTCCCTGATGGCGGGGACGGACTCGGAGATGGTCAGCACCAACATCCGCGACAACGGGAAGGCCCTGCTGAAGCAGGGCAAGATCTCGATGGCCCGTCTCGACGACGCCGTTCGCCGGATCCTGCGCGTGAAGTTCCGCGCCGGCCTGTTCGAGCACCCCTACGTCAACCAGGCCAAGGCGACCGACCCGGCCTCGTTCGTCACCACGGCCGACCGGGCAGCGGCCCGCAAGGCGGCGTCCCGCTCGATGGTGCTGCTCAAGAACACCAGCAGCACGCTGCCACTCGCCGCGTCGAAGAAGACGGCCGTCATCGGTCCGTTCGGCGACGACCAGCACGACATGCTCGGGCCGTGGTGGGGCAAGGGCGAGGACAAGGACGCGGTCAGCGTGCTCACCGGGATCAGGGCCCAGTCCCCCGGCGCGACGTACACCGCCGGCTGCACGCTGAAGAACGTCGAGCCCCCGGACGCCACCGACGCCGACGCGTGCAGCAACGCCGATGTCGCCGCCGTCACGGCCGCCGCCAAGGCTGCGGACCAGGTGGTGCTCACACTCGGGGAGACCCGCGAGATGAGCGGCGAGGCCGCGTCACGCTCGAACATCGACCTTCCCGGCGAGCAGCAGCGGCTGATCGACGCCGTGAAGGCGACCGGCAAGCCGTTCGCCGTGGTCCTCTTCAACGGCCGCCCGCTCACCCTGTCGAAGGTGGCGGACGCGTCCCCCGCGATCCTCGAGGCGTGGTTCCCCGGGATCGAGGCCGGCAACGCGGTCGCCGACGTGGTCTTCGGCAAGACCAACCCCGGTGGCAAGCTGCCGGTGTCGTTCCCGCAGACGCTCGGGCAGGTGCCGATCTACTACAACCACGAGCCGACCGGACGCCCGTGCGACGTCACGCAGAAGTACAACTCCCGCTACCGCGACCTGCGCACGTGCGACCCGCTCTACGCGTTCGGCCACGGCTTGAGCTACACGACGTTCTCGATCAGCAACCTGCGGCTCGATGACACCCAGGTGGACCGCGACGGTCAGGTCACGGCGAGAGTGACGGTGACGAACACGGGCAAGGTGGCGGGCGACGAGGTCGTGCAGCTCTACCTCCACGACCCGGTCGCCAGCCTGTCGCAGCCGGTCCGCCGACTGCGTGGCTTCGAGCGCGTGACCCTCAAGCCGGGCGCCTCCCGCACGGTCAGCTTCACCCTCGACCGGGACGACTTCGGGTTCTACGACAACAACGGGAAGTTCCTGGTCGAGCCCGGCCGGATCGACCTGTACGCCGGGGACTCGTCGAAGGCCACCTTGACCAAGTCGTTCGTGGTCACCCGCTGACCCTGTCCCTCAGCGTCATACGTCCTGGTCGTTCCGGCGACCAGGACGTATGACGTCCGGCGCGTCAGCCCTGGATCAGGCCGATCGGGTTTCCGTCGGCGTCGGCGAGTGTCGCGACCTGCCGGCCACCGCCGACGTCGTGCGGCTTCTCGCTCACGGTGGCACCGGCCGACAGCAGCGTGTCCACGGAGCCCTGGATGTCCTCGACGTGCCAGAAGGCGACCGGCCCGGTCATCCCCTGGGCGTGCCCGCCCGGGTTGAGGCCGATGTGCATCTCGCCCACCTGGTAGCCGACGTAGTACGGCTCGTCAGCGACGGGGTCGGTCCCCAGGAGGGCTCCGAAGACGGCCTTGGCAGCGGTGAGGTCCTTCACGGGGTACAGCACGGTCTTGATGTCGGGCATGACTTCCTCCTCGGTTGGTCTGTCACACGGACGCCTCGTGGTCCGTCAGAGTGTTGACGCAACCGAGAGCGAGGATGTGACCGTGGGCGACGAAGAACTTCTGGCAACCGCCTTCGAGGCGGAGCGCGCCCGGCTGCGCTCGGTCGCCTACCGGATGCTCGGGTCGGCGGACGAGGCCGACGACGCGGTCCAGGAGGCCTGGCTGCGCCTGCAGCGCACCGACGGCATCGACAACCTCGGCGGCTGGCTGACCACCGTCGTCAGCCGCGTGTGCCTCGACATGCTGCGCTCGCGGTCGAGCCGGCGCGAGGACGGGTACGCCGACGTGGAGGCCACCGTCTCGCCCGACGAGGAGGGACATCCCGAGTTCGAGGCCGAGCTCGCCGACTCGGTGGGCAGCGCGATGCTCGTCGTGCTCCAGACCCTCGCGCCGGCCGAGCGACTCGCCTTCGTGCTGCACGACATGTTCGCCGTGCCCTTCGACGACATCGCGTCGGTCATCGGGCGTTCCCCCGCGGCCACCCGTCAGCTGGCGAGCCGGGGGCGACGACGGGTGCAGCAGCCCGACGCCGTGACCGGAGCGGGCGACCGCGAGGTCGTCGACGCCTTCCTCACCGCGTCACGTGACGGCGACTTCGAACGGCTGCTGTCGTTGCTGGACCCCGACGCCGTGGTCCGCGGCGACGCTGCCGCGGTGCGGCTGGGCACCGAGGAGCTCGTCACCGGCGGCCGGGCCGTCGCTCAGTTCTTCGACGGTCGCGCCCGCGCTGTCCGACCGGCCCTGATCGACGGCACGCCCGGGGCCGCCTGGGTGCATGCCCAGGAGACCAAGGTGGTGTTCGCGTTCACCGTCGTGGACGGCCGGATCATCGAGATCGAGATGCTCGCCGACCCCGGCGTACTCAGCCCGGCGCGGGTCGAGCTGGTCCGCCGCCGCCCGCCCTCGCTGTAACGCTCCCGCGATCGATCAGTCGCGCTCGTGCTTGGTGTCGCGGGCGATGAACGCGTGCATCATGTCGCGCGCGCTCATCTCGCCGGCCACCACGGCGGCCACGTGCTCGGCCACCGGGGCGTCGACGCCGTTGGCGCTGGCGAGGTCATAGATCGAGGCGCACGACTTGGCGCCCTCGGCGACCTGACGCGTCGAGGCGATGATCTCCTCGGTGGTCATCCCCTGGCCGAGCTTCTCGCCGAAGGTCCGGTTGCGGGAGAGCGGTGAGGAGCAGGTGGCGACCAGGTCGCCGAGCCCGGCCAGGCCCATCAGGGTGAGCGGGTCGGCGTCCAGCTTCATCGCGAGCCGGGCGGTCTCGGCGAGGCCTCGGGTGATCAGCGAGGCCGTGGTGTTGTCCCCGAAGCCGAGTCCGATCGCCATCCCGACACACAGCGCCACGACGTTCTTGTAGGCGCCACCGAGCTCGCACCCGAGCACGTCGGTGCTCCGGTAGGGACGGAAGGCCTGGGAGTGACAGACGTCCTGCAACCGCGCGGCGACCGACTCGTCCGCACAGGCGATCACGCTGGCGGCCGGCTCGCGCAACGCGATCTCCCGGGCCAGGTTGGGCCCGCTGACCACACTGATCCGCTCGGGCCTCGGCGCCGGTGACCTCGGCGATCACCTCGCTCATCCGCTTGGTGGTGCCCAGCTCGATGCCCTTCATCAGGGACACGAAGACCACGTCGTCGGGCATCACAGCCGTCCAGCCGCCGAGGTTCTCGCGCAGCTTCTGCGAGGGCACCGACAGCACCACGAACTCGGCGCCGGCAGCAGCCTCCTCCGGGTCCGAGGTGGCGCGGACGTTGGCAGGAAGCTCGATGCCGGGGAAGTACTCGGTGTTCTCGTGGCGTTCGTTGATCGTCGTACACACCTCGGGCCGGCGGCCCCAGATGGTGACGTCGTTGCCGGCGTCGGCGAGGACCAGGCTGAACGCCGTGCCCCACGAACCGGCACCGAACACGGCGACCTTGGTCATCTCGGCTCTCGCTTCTGCTTGTTGGGGTTGCCGATCTCGCTCACCCCGGAGGTCTTCGGGTCGAAGCGTAGGGCCGGGGCGGTCTCGCCGCGCAGGTCTTCGACCAGCGAGGTGATGCCCGCCATGATCCGGTTGGTCGCCTCGTGGAGCACCTCGTTGGTCACCGGCTTGCCCATCAGGTCGCTGAGGTCGACCGGGTCACCGGCCTTGTAGTGCGCGGTCCGGCGCGGAATGAGGTGCGGCCGCAGGGTGTACGCCGGCAGGATCTCCTGGGCTCCCCACTGACCCACCGGGATCACCGGACAGCCCGTGGCCAGGGCGATCCGGGCCGCACCGGTCTTGCCGCGCATCGGCCAGCCGTCGGGGTCCTTGGTGATCGTGCCTTCCGGGTAGACCCCGATGCACTCGCCCCGCTCGACGGCCTCGACCGCGGCGTCGAACGCACTCGCCGCACCCTCGCTCGCCCGCGTGACGGGGATCTGTCCCGCGTCCTTGACGATGTACTTCAGCACCGGCGTCCGGAACAGGGCGTCCTTGGCGAGGTAGCGCACCAGCCGGCCCTGCTCGTAGAGGAAGAAGCCGAGCGTCATCGGGTCGAGGTGGGAGATGTGGTTCACGGCCACCACACAGCCGCCCGTGGCCGGGATCTTCTCCCCGTCGATCCAGTCGTGCTTGGTCGCCGCCATCAAGGTCGGCTTCACGATGCCGACGACGATCGTCCATGCCCAGCCACGCTTCTGCTGCAGCGGTCGCGCCTTCGCCACTGGACCCTCCTGACTCTCCCACTCGTCTCCCGGCCGCACGTCCACGCGAGCCTACTGCCAACGACGCGCCACGAGCCGTGTCCCGCGACCCTGCGCCGCACCGCTTCTCGCCGCGTAGCGACGCACTGAGAGGATCGTCGCGATGTCGCACACGTTCGCCCTGCTCGTGCCGGTCAAGACCCTGGCCCTGGCCAAGTCCCGGCTCGAGCTGGACCACGACCACTTGCGTGCCCCACTCATGCGCGCCTTCGCCCTCGACGCGATCGACGCAGCTGCCCGCACCACGTCCGTGGGCCAGGTGTACGTCGTCACCGACGAGCCCGGGTTCGAGATCGACGGCGCAGCCCGCCTCCCCGACGAGGGGGACGGCGACCTGAACCGGGCGCTGGTCCACGCCTCGCTGCGGGTCCGGCTGCGGCAGCCCGGCTGGGGGGTCGCCGCGATGTGCGCCGACCTCCCGTGCGTCAACGCAGAGGACCTGCAGACTGCGCTCGGTTCGGGGCTCACACCGCGCTGGTTCGTGGCGGATGCGGCCGGTACCGGCACCACGCTCCTCGCAGCGGCACCTGGCGTGGACCTCGATCCGCACTTCGGCGCCGACTCGGCGCGACGGCACGAGCGATCAGGTGCAGCGGCCGTGCGGGCACAGGTCGCGACGCCTGCGCCGGGACGTCGACACGGAGGTGGACCTGACGTCCGCACGCGCGCTCGGTGTCGGGCCCCACACCACCAAGGTCCTGACGGATCGGGACCGCGCGGGTTGAGACATGCGAAGCGGCGGTGACCGTTGGTCACCGCCGCTTCGACTGCTGGTTCAGGACTTCTTGGCTGCCTTCTTTGCGGGTGCTGTCTTCTTGGCCGCGGTCTTCTTCGCGGGTGCTGTCTTCTTGGCCGCGGTCTTCTTCGCGGGTGCTGTCTTCTTGGCCGCGGTCTTCTTCGCGGGTGCTGTCTTCTTCGCCGCGGTCTTCTTGGCCGTAGTCTTCGTGGCCGCCGCCCTCTTCGTGGTGCCGCCGGTCGCCTTCTTGGCCGTCGACTTCGTTGCCGCAGTCTTCTTCGCAGCCGCCTTCTTCGCAGGAGCCTTCTTGGCCGTGGCCTTCTTCGCCGTGGAGCCGCCCGTGACCTTCTTGGCCGCTGCCGCCGTGCGCTTCACCGCCGGCTTGGCCGCAGCCGGAGTCGCCTTCTCGACCGCCGCGAGGGTGAGCTTGGGCAGCTTCTTGGCACCGGAGACGACGTCCTTGAGCTGCGCACCGGGCTTGAACGAGGGGACGGCCTTCTTCTTGGCCTTCATCCGCGCACCCGTTGCGGGGTTGCGAACCCAACGCGCGTCACGCACCTTCTTCTCGAAGGAACCGAAGCCGGTGATGGCGACCTTCTCGCCCCGGGCGACCTCACGAGTGATTGTGTCGAGCACGGAATCCAGCGCATGTGCGGCCGCTTTGCGGTTGCCTTCGTAGCGAGCTGCGAGGGCGTCGATCAACTGACTCTTGTTCACAAGCTTCCCTTTCGTGAACGTCGGCCGAGCGCCTTGCTCGACTAATCCCTTGCACGCTAGGGAAAAGTGACCCTCACCACAATGGAATCTGTGCGTGTCGCTGAAGTGTTTGTGCGGAAACCCCCGCCAAATCAGTGAATTGTGGCGGGTTTCCACGAAGGGCGGGACTTTTCGAAGGTCTCGATGTCGTCCTCGTGCGACAGCGTGATGCCGATGTCGTCGAGTCCTTCGAGCAGTCGCCAGCGTGTGTAGTCGTCGATGTCGAAGGAGTCCTCGATGGCGTCAGGGCCGTCGCCGGCCTTCACGGTGCGCGACTCGAGGTCGACCGTCACCGTTGATCCAGGCTTGTCCTCGAGGTGGTCCCACAGCCGTTGCACGACCTTCTCGTCGACCTTCGCGGTGAGCAGACCGGACTTGCCGGAGTTGCCGCGGAAGATGTCACCGAAGCGCGAGCTGATCACCACCTTGAACCCGTAGTTCTGCAGCGCCCACACGGCATGCTCACGTGAGGAGCCGGTGCCGAAGTCCGGGCCGGCGACGAGCACCGAGCCCGCGGCGTACTCCGGCCGGTTGAGCACGAAGCTCTTGTCGTTGCGCCAGGCCGCGAACAGCCCGTCCTCGAAGCCGTCACGCGTGACGCGCTTGAGGTAGACCGCCGGGATGATCTGGTCGGTGTCGACGTTGCTGCGGCGCAGCGGGACGCCGACACCGGTGTGCGTCGTGAACTTCTCCATGGCTCAGGCCTCCCTGCTCGTTGCGCTGACGGGCGCGAGGTCGGCGGGCGAGCTCAGCGTCCCGCGCACGGCAGTCGCTGCGGCAACGGGGACGGAGACGAGGTGCGTGCGTCCGCCCTTGCCCTGGCGTCCCTCGAAGTTGCGGTTGGACGTCGACGCGCTGCGTTCGCCCGGGGTGAGCTGGTCAGGGTTCATGCCCAGGCACATCGAGCACCCGGCCCCGCGCCACTCGCCGCCGGCCTCCTTGAAGATCACGTCCAGGCCCTCGTCCTCGGCCTGCATCCGCACGCGCACCGAGCCGGGTACGACGAGCAGGCGCGTGTCCTTGTCGACGGTGTGGCCCCTGATGATCTCGGCGGCCAGGCGGAGGTCCTCGATGCGGCCGTTCGTGCAGGAACCGACGAAGACGGTGTCGACCTTCACGTCGCGCATCGGGGTGCCGGCCTCGAGGGCCATGTACTCGAGCGCCTTCTCCGCGCCGATGCGCTCGTCGGCGTCCTCGAAGTCGGCCGGGTCCGGCACGACTCCGCCGAGCTGCACGCCCTGGCCGGGGTTGGTGCCCCAGGTGACGAACGGCGTCATCGTCGAGGCGTCGAGCACGATCTCCTCGTCGAAGACCGCGTCGTCGTCGGTGACGAGCGACTTCCAGTGCTCGACCGCGGCGTCCCAGTCGGCACCCTTGGGCGCCTCGGGACGACCCTCGATGTAGTCGAAGGTGGTCTGGTCGGGGGCGATCAGGCCGGCCTTGGCGCCCCACTCGATGCTCATGTTGCAGACCGTCATCCGGCCCTCCATCGAGAGGGCCTCGATGGCCGGTCCGCGGTACTCGACGATGTAGCCCTGGCCGCCGCCGGTGCCGGTCTGGGTGATCAGGGTCAGCACCAGGTCCTTGGCGGTCACACCGTCGGGCAGGTTGCCGGTGACCGTGACGGCCATCGTCTTCGGCTTGGCCTGCATCAGCGTCTGGGTGGCCAGCACGTGCTCGACCTCGGAGGTGCCGATGCCGAACGCGATGGCCCCGAAGGCGCCGTGCGTGGAGGTGTGAGAGTCGCCACACACGATGGTCATCCCCGGCTGGGTGAGCCCGAGCTGCGGGCCGATGATGTGCACGATCCCCTGCTCGACGTCACCGAGCGGGTGCAGTCGGACGCCGAATTCCTCGGCGTTCCTGCGCAGGGTCTCGACCTGCGTCCTCGATACGGGGTCGGCGATCGGCTTGTCCCAGTCGAGGGTGGGTACGTTGTGGTCCTCGGTGGCCAGGGTCAGATCAGGGCGGCGTACCGACCGATCCGAGAGGCGAAGGCCGTCGAAGGCCTGGGGAGAAGTGACCTCGTGAATGAGGTGAAGATCGATGAACAGAAGGTCAGGCTCACCCTGCGCGCTGCGGACGACGTGCTCGTCCCAGACCTTTTCCGACAGAGTCCTACCCATAACCGAAATCCCTTCTGCGTCGTTTCACCTTCAAGCAGCATCCAGTCAAGGGTCTGCTGAGACCAACGTTACGTTGTATCCCACGATCTGAGACGGCAGTATTAACATATGGACAACACAAGTGGAGTCGGCGTCCTTGACAAGGCCGCCCTGGTGCTCGCAGCACTCGAGTCCGGTCCTGCCACATTGGCCGGCCTCGTCGCAGGCACCGGGTTGGCCCGACCCACGGCGCACCGCCTGGCCGTGGCCCTCGAGCACCACCGACTCGTCGCCCGAGACATGCAGGGCCGGTTCGTTCTCGGCCCGCGCCTTGCCGAGCTGTCCGCCGCGGCAGGTGAGGACCGACTGCTCGCCACCGCGGGCCCGGTCCTGGCCCGACTGCGGGACATCACCGGTGAGTCCGCCCAGCTGTGGCGCCGCCAGGGTGAGCACCGCGTGTGCGTCGCCGCGGCCGAGCGGCCGAGCGGCCTGCGCGACACCATCCCGATCGGTTCCCAGCTGACCATGCGTGCCGGCTCGGCCGCCCAGGTGCTGCTCGCCTGGGAGGACCCCGAGCGGATGCACCGCGGCCTGCAGAACGCCGCCTACTCCGCGACCGCCCTCGCCGGCATCCGTCGCCGGGGCTGGGCCCAGTCCGTCGGCGAGCGCGAGCAGGGCGTGGCCTCGGTCTCCGCACCGGTCCGCTCCCCCAGCGGCAAGATCATCGCCGCCGTGTCGGTCTCCGGCCCGCTGGAGCGTCTGTCCCGCCAGCCCGGCCGGATGCACGCCCCCGCCGTACTCGCCGCCGCCGAGCGCCTCTCCGAGTCGCTGCGCCGGGCTGCCGCGGAGTAGTCCCACCTGACACAGGTTTCACCAGGTCCCTGGTGAAACTGTCACATCCCCCGCGTTGCAACGGTGGGGAAGTGATGGTTTCCCTAGGTACCTGGTGAAACCGTCACGTCGACAGCAGCCCGAATGCGCGAGCACGGGAACTGTGCGCGTCGTACGGTGTCGCGAGTGGCCGAACGGCCCATAACTGTAGTCTGCCGGTGCATTTAATCCCCGCACCACCTTCGCCCGGAGTACGCATGCCCCTCACCGCCGGCACGACGCTCGTCACCGACGAGCACGTGCTCGTGCCTGTCTCCGTGGTGGACCCCGTCGTGGTCAGCTTCGACGGCCAGTACGTCTGGTCGTTCTCGCCCCCACGCGACGGCGTCCGCACGCGAGCCGGCTGGCAGGTGGCCTGGCCGGAGGTGATGCGCGACCGCCTCGTCGGGACCACGCGAGTGCGCGTCGCGGACGCGGTCGCCGAGCGCGTCGACTTCGACGCCGAGGTGACCTTCGGGGGCAGCGACGAGGAGCTCTCCTTCCGCGACCGCCACGGCCACCCCCTCGCCGTCGACAAGGCAGGTCACCTGACCCGCGTCTTCTCCGAGACCGATGACGACGTACGCCGCCAGATCATCGAGGGCACCGCCCGCGCCATCGCCCACCTGCGCGACGAGATCGGCATCGACGCGCACGTGAGCTACGGCTGCCTGCTCGGAGCCGTCCGCGACGGCCGGATGATCGGCCACGACTCCGACACCGACCTGGCCTACCTCAGCCGGCACACCCATCCCGCCGACATCGTCCGGGAGTCCTTCCGGATGGAACGCGAGCTGCGCAAGCTCGGCTGGAAGGTGGTGCGCATGTCCGGCGCCGACCTCAAGCTGTTCCTGCCGCTGTCCGACGGCCGGGTCGTGCACGTCGACGTCTTCGGCGGCTTCCACGTCGAGGGGGTCTTCTACCTGCTGGGCGGTCGCAGCGGGCAGCTCGCGCGCGAGGCGCTGACTCCCGCCTCCACGGTCACGCTCGAGGGCGTGCAGCTGGCCGCGCCGGCCGACCCGGAGCGCGTGCTGGAGTTCCTCTACGGGCCGAGCTGGCGGGTCCCCGACCCGGCCTTCGGCAACGTCGACCCGCAGGCCGGGCTCCGTCGGCTCGACGGCTGGCTGCGCGGCACCCGCACCGACCTGGTCGCCTGGAACGAGCTCTTCCGCTACCGCCGCGGCGAGGTTCCGAAGAAGGGGTCCGCGTTCGCCGGATGGGTGTCCAACCGGATCCCGGCCGAGGCGACGGTCGTGGACCTCGGCACCGGGAACGGCCGCGACACCGACTGGTTCACCCGTCAGGGCCATCGGGTCATCTCGTTCGACTTCTCGGGCGCCGCGTTGCGGCAGACCACGCGCAAGGTGAAGCGGTCCGACGGGGAGCCCGACGTACGCGTGCTGCTGCTCAACGACCTCCGCAGCGTCCTGCTGGCCGGCGCGGAGCTGTCCCGCGAGCCGCAACCACCGCAGCTCTACGCCCGGGGACTGGTCGGCTGCCTCGACGACGACGCGCGCCGCAACCTGTGGCGGCTGTGCTCGATGACGCTGCGTCGTGGCGGTTCCCTGTTCCTGCAGTACGCCGCGGCGCGACCCGACCTGCCCGAGACGCAGCTCGACGGCCTGGTCACGCGCGTCGACACCACCGCCCTCGTCCGCGAGATCACCGCCGCCGGGGGCCGGGTGGTCCTCTGCGAGGAGAGCCCGGGCCACGACTTCTTCGACCACTCCGACCCCCACGTCGCCCGCCTCGAGGTCCGCTGGGACAACCCGGCGCCTGAGACCACCGGGGCCACCACACCCAACCCGCAGGAGGAACAGTCATGACTGACGAGACGGTCGCGGAAGGTGCCGCTCCGGCGAAGAAGGGCCTCCTGCGCAGGACGCTGGGCATCCCGCGGCGGATCCAGGCGCTCGAGGCCGAGGTCCAGGAGAACCGACGGCTCAACCGACGCATCGCGGAGCTGACCGACGTCGTCGCGGAGCTCCTGATCCCGATCGCGGACCGCGACGAGGACAAGGTGCGCGAGCTCCTGGCCGGCTACCGCAAGACCACGCTCGCTCCCTAGGCCTCGTCCGGGTCGTCCGTCGGGTCGAGGAAGACGTGCCGGACCTCGGGGTGCGCCTCGCGCACCCGGCGCTCGACCTCCTCGGACGCCTTCTCGAGCTCGTCGACGGTGAAGCTGTCGTCGAGGTCCACGCGCGCGGCCACGAGCACCTCCTCGGGCGACATCCGCATCGTCAGCATCTCGACCAGGCTGTCGACGCCGGGCGAGTCGACGATGGTGTCGCGGATCGCCTCCTGGGCCGCTTGCGGAAGGGCTTCCCCGATCAGCGCCCGCTTGTTCTGCTGGCCGAGTGAGTAGGCCACGACCACGAGGAGCAGTCCGATCAGGATCGACGCGAGCCCGTCCCAGAACCCCTGGCCCGTGACGTGGTGCAGCGTGATCCCGACCGCCGCGAGGATGATGCCGATCAGCGCCGCGGTGTCCTCGAAGGCCACCGTCTTCGCGGTGGGGTCGGAGGTGATCTTGAGGTGCTCGAAGAAGCCGCGCCCCTGGTCCTTGGCCTCGCCGCTGAGCTGTCGCACGGCCTTGAGCCACGAGGCGCCCTCGAAGAGGAAGCTCAGGCCCAGGACCACGTAGGCGATCAGCAGGCTGCCGAGCTCATCGGGCTCGAGCACCGCCTTGATGCCCTCGAAGATCGAGTAGCCGGCACCCAGCACGAAGATGCCGACCGCCGCGATCAGCGACCAGAAGTAGCGCTCCATCCCGTAGCCGAACGGGTGCAGCGCATCGGCCGGCTTCTTGCTCCGCTTGAGCGCGGCCATCAGGAAGACCTGGTTCAGCGTGTCGGCGAACGAGTGCGCCGCCTCGGCCAGCATCGCGGTCGAGCCGGAGATCAGCCCGCCGACGAGCTTGGCGATGGCGATCGCCAGGTTGGCGCTGCCGGCGAGCAGGACGGTTCCGGTGGATTCTTCGTCGCTCGCGTCGTCGGCCATGCCCCCAGCCAACCAGCCGCGCCCTCACCCCCGAGGGTGGGGCCGACTCGTCTCGGAACAGGCCGTCTCAGAACAGGGCGTCCTGCTCCAGCTCGAGCAGGGTCTGCTTGCGCGGCAGGCCGCCGGCGTACCCGGTGAGGGTGCCGTTGGCCCCGATCACCCGGTGGCACGGGATCACGATGGGGATCGGGTTGCGCCCGTTGGCCAGGCCCACGGCCCGCGACGCGGCATTGGTCATGCCGAGACGGTGCGCCACCTCGCCGTACGACGCCGTCTCGCCGTAGCCGATCCCCCGCAGCTGCTCCCAGACGCGCTGCTGGAAGTCGGTGCCACGCGGGGCGAGCGGCAGGTCGAACTCCTTGAGGTCCCGCTGGAAGTACGCCGCCAGCTGGTCCGCCGCGCTGCGCAGCAACGGGTTGTCGTCCTCGCGGGTCCCCACGGGCTCACCGATCGCCGACGGGCGGAACGGGCTGAACTCGATCGCCGTGATCGCCCCGTCCCGGGCCACGATCCGCAGGTCCCCGATCGGGGAGTCGACCACTGTGAACATCGTCGTCATCTCCACTGCTGTTGTCGCCATCACCTTATGTCTCCGTCCTGTTGCCGGAGCTCGCTGCTCCGCCAGTCGTTCCTGGGTCTGTTGGGTTGGTTTTCTGGTCCGCGGTGGTCGAGCCACTCGACTCCGGGACGCTCATCTCGTCGAGCACCACCGACCAGAGCCGCAGCAGCGCGTAGGAACGCCACGGGCGCCAGGCAGCCGTGCGCTCGGCCAGGTCGTGGATCCCGAGCCGGGTCGCGGCGTTGCGCACCCCGATGTCGGTCGGCAGGAACACGTCGGGGTCACCGAGGGCCCGCATCGCGACGTAGTCGGCGGTCCAGGGCCCGATGCCGGGCAGCGCCAGGAGGCCCGCTCTGACCTCCTGCCGGTCAGTGCTCCGGTCGAGGCGCACGTCGCCGTCGGCGAGTGCCGCGGCGAGGCCGACCAGAGCGCGCCCGCGCGAGCGAGGCATCCGGAGCCCGGTCGGGGTCGAGGCCGGCGACCGTGGCGGCCGAGGGGAACAGGTGCGTGACGGCGTGCGGGCCGGTGAGGTCGAGCGGGTCGCCGTGCTCGGCGACCAGACGGGCGGCGGCCGTGCGGGCCGCCGCGAGGCTCACCTGCTGACCGAGCACCGTCTGCAGCGCCACCTCGTGGCCGTCGAGGTGGCCCGGGACCCGGAGCCCCGGTGTCGCTGACACCAGGGGCGCGAGCAGCTCGTCCTCGACCAGCGCCTCGTCGACCACGACCGGGTCCTCGTCGGCGTCGAGGAGACGACGGGTGCGCTCCATCGCGGGAGCGAGGTCGCGCGCATCGGTGAGGGTGAAGGTGCACGGCACCTGCCCGGCGGGACGCTCCCGGAGCTCGACGTGCACCACGGCCGGCCCGTGCGGGAGGCGGACCGCCCGCTCGTACCAGCCCGGGCCGAAGGCCTCGATCCCCCGCACCGCGTGCAGGGCGAGGAACCGGTGGAGGTCCTCCGCCGCGAACGGCTCGCGGACCGCGATCCGGGTGTGGATCACCCCGGAGGTCCCGAGGCGGCGCCGTGAGCCGGCCTTGGAGCGGAGCTGGGTGGGCGAGGCGGCGTACACCTCGCGCAGGGTGTCGTTGAACTGCCGCACGCTCGCGAACCCCGCGGCGAAGGCGATGTCGGTGAAGGTCAGGTCGGTCGTCTCGATGAGCACCCTGGCCGTCTGCGCCCGGCGAGACCTGGCCAGCGCCAGCGGCCCGGCGCCGTACTCCTGGGTGACGACGCGGTTCAGCTGGCGGGTGGAGTAGCCGAGGGCCCGCGCGAGGCCGTCGACACCCTCGCGCTCGACGACTCCGTCGGAGACCAGCCGCATCGCGCGGGCAGCCACGTCGGCGGCGACGTCCCACTCCGGTGATCCGGGTGTGGCGTCCGGCAGGCACCTCCGGCAGGCGCGGTAGCCGGCCCCCTGCGCGCCCGCAGCCGTCGGGAAGAACGAGACGTTGCGCCGGTGGGGAGTGGTCGCCGGGCAGGAGGGCCGGCAGTAGATGCCGGTGGTGCGCACCGCCGTGTAGAAGACGCCGTCGAAGCGCCGGTCACGGCCCTTCACCGCCCGGTAGCACACGTCCTGGTCCAGCTGCATGCGTCCAGTCTGACGGCCGGCACTGACAAGTTCTAGCGGGAATCGGACACGAGCGTGCGGGTCCTCCGGACGGGCGTCCCCGAGAACGCCAGCAGCCCGGCCTCAGGGAGACCGGGCTGCTGGATCATGTCGATGGTGTACTCCGAACGGGATTCGAACCCGCGCTACCGCCTTGAGAGTCCGTTCGAGGAGTAGTCGGCCAACATTGGAAATCGACGAACGTGCAGGTCAGAGAGGGTTTACGACGGGGGGCGATGTTGGCCGGATCGGGCAGATTTCGATCCTGGTGTTGCCCGAGTGTTGCCCGAGCCCGATTCCAGGCCCAGATTGCTATAGCACTCCTTGCTATGGCTTTGGCATGACGGGTCGAGGCGACGTGCTGCGCGAGGTGATGCTTGAGACGGGCACCACGCAGTCGGACCTGTCCCGGCTCAGCGGTGTGCGCCAGCCGAGCATCAGCGGCTTCCTCTCCGGCAAGGTCGACCTCAGCGACGACCAGCTCGAGCGCCTGCTGTCATGCATGGGCTACCGCCTGGAAGTCGTGCGCCGCCCGGTCGTCCCGAAGCTCACACGCTCCGAACGGCGCTCGTGGCAGCTCCACAGGCGCGTCTCGACCCTGCTCAACCGCGACGACATCCAGGAGTGGCGCCCAACAATCGAGCGCAACGTGGACCGACTCGGCGATCAGGTCACCGGCCAGCCGCATGAACGCAACCTCGAGAGGTGGCGCGACCTCGTCAATCGGGGCGACCTTCCTGGCCTTCACCGGGTCCTGACCGGTCTCGACCGTGACTCCGTCGAGATGCGCGAGGTCTCCCCCATGGGCGGGCTGCTCACGCAGGAGCAGCGTTCCGAAGCAATGGCCCTCGCAAGCTGATGCGACGCGAGCAGCTCGAGCACGCAATCCGGACCGCCTGCCAGATCAGCCAACACTCGGAGGTGATCGTCGTCGGCTCCCAGGCAATCCTCGGGACCTACGACGAGTCGCAGCTTCCCGCCGCGGCGACGATGTCGATCGAGGTGGACATCCTCCCGATCGCCGACACCAACGCCGAGACGGCCTGCCTTGCTGATCTCATCGAGGGCGTCGCAGGAGAGTTCTCGCCCTTCGAAGAGCTCCATGGTTCAGCATCGACGGAGGAGACCTTGACACCTGCGCCCTGCCGGAAGGATGACGAAATCGCCTGGTCAAGGTGCAGAACGCCAACACGGCCGCACCAGCGGGATCGCCCCGATTCACCGGCTGGTGCCTCGACAAGGAGGACGTCTGCGTAGCGAAGCTGATCGCTTTCCGCGAGAAGGACCTCAACTTCGTCGGCGCCCTCCTCGACGATGACCTCGTCGACCTCGGAGAGGTCACACGTCGCTCGGAACCGTTAGCGCCCAGCACAATGCCGCCAGGGAGCATGCCGATTCGTGGCTCAGGAGCCGCAAACCATATTGACTGGGCCCGATCGGGAAGGCACTCATCTGCCTGATGAGCGGACGTACGTCCTTCCACCCAGAATGCTGCAGCCCGGCGGCGCTCTCGTGGGTGATCGTCGGCACAAGCAGTTGTTGCCGGAGGGAGTTGCCTATAGCCGGGCGACAGTGCAGCGGACCTCTGTCAACCCAGACAACTTGATGATTCGCGGCAGTGCGAGCTGTCACCGAATCCACCTCTCGGCCAGGGGATGGCCGCCGGTTCCACGTACAGGAGCCGTCACCCCAGGGACTGGACCACGAGGTCCGCCACGGCGCGCATGCCGCAGGCGTTGGGGTGGAAGGCCACCGGGCGCCTCGGCAGCGGCCAACCAGCTCCCGCGGTCCACGGCTCATCAGACCAGGCGTGGTGGTCGGCGCTCGCCGCAGCCGCGGAAACGAGAATGCATCCCTCGGCCGCGGCCGCCTCCGCGGTGGCGTCGCGGAGCTGGCCGGCAATGTGCCGGATCACGTCGGCATGCTCGGAGGAGAGCGGTGGTGTGGGTACTCCAGAGGGAGGTAGCACGGTCAAGTAGTCGACGACCACGACCCGAGCCCGGGGCGAACGCACCCGGATCGCGTGCGCCACGTCGCGTAGCGAGGCGCCGACCCCGGCAAGAGGGCCTTCGTAGGCCGCGGGGTCGAAGGTGGCGGCCACCCGGGACCGGACGACAGGGAGTCCGCGTACCCAGCCCGGTAGCCCGGCGATCAACGTGCGCAATGACATGCCTACGTCGTTGCCGGCGATCGTGACGGTCACCAGCTCCTCGGAACCGTCGAGCGCCGCGATCTGCGGACGTCGGCGACCCTGACGCTTACGCAGCACGTGCTCGGTGGTGGCGCCCGACCGCGAGACGTCGCGCAGCTCCAGACCGAGCCGGTCAGCGACGAGGTGTGGGTACGCCGACCCACGTGGCAGCCCCGGTCCGGACGCGAATGAACTGCCCAGCGCGACGTACTGACTCATCTGTGACCCCCGCCTCCGAATCTAACGCGGCCTCCGAATCTAACGCGCCGAGTTACTCAGCCGTCGCCCGTCCGTGCACAGTTGTGGCCAGGTCATCCCGGATGTCTGCCGCAATCCGGGCGTGCAGGACCTGAGTCTTTCCGCCCGTCGGACGCGTCGATGTGACCGGACATAGCCGACATCCGATCGGCCGACATGCAGGGCGTCTCATGTCCCCTGGCTTCTTGCCACAGATACCCCGAGAACACGGCCTCCGCACACCCGCGCGAAACATGCGCCGGGTTTGCAAGGCGGACCCTTGAGGACCAGCCGCCATTCCTGAGCGCGGTCACTTTGACGGGTAGAGCTTTCCCTGTGGTCAATGTCGAACGCGAATTCTGGTCGCCACAGACCCGACCTCCGGGTCGTCCTCGTCCGCCACCGCGAGCAGGAGCGTCTCTCGCTCGTGGGTCTCGAGCACCATCAGTCCTTCTACCTTGATGACGCGGCCGTCGAGATCAGGCAGAGGCACGACCTGGACGACCAGATCATCCTCAAGCCGTGCCAACGCCGACGCCACCACCGGGCCGTCGTCGCGGGGGTTGGGGCTGTCCTCAGCTGCCGCGCTGGCGAGCAGGACTCCACCCGGCAGCGCGACGACGTCGGTGACCGCTAGCCCGACGCCGTCGACTGCGCCGAGATCGTAGTACCGAGGGTTGCTCACCGTGACGTTCGCAGCGTCACCTTGACCGAGGGCGGCAGCCAGCGCGCTGGTCAGGTCAAGGTCGACGCTTGCGGAGGGTAATCCGGCTGACGGGAGCCCTCGGTGGTACCACCGGAGCACTCCGCCGACCGTGCAGGCACCCTCCAGGTTGAGGACGTCGGCCCCGACCGAGAGCGCTTGCGCCACCGCGGAGTACACATCGCTCATGTCTGCCACCACCGCCACCGGCTCTGATCCCTTGAGTCGAAGGAGGGACCACAGCATCCGGGCCGGGGACGATCCTGATCCGAGCACCATCGCCGCAGGTGCCCCATCGACCGTGACCTGGCAGGCGGCTTCGAAGTCGGGCTTGAGGTGCTTGGTCCCCGACGCCTCGTCGAACAGCTCGTAGCCACCGACCGGCGCAAGAAGCCGCACGGGTGTCACCGTCTCCTCGTGCAACCAGGCGGCATCGACGGCGTCGTCCGAGACCACGAGGGCGCCGTCCCCGAATGCCACCACCGCCGATGCCGACCGAACGGGCGATCCGTCGGCGAAACGGAGCCGGTCGACACTGAGAACCTCGACATCCATGTCTGCCACCTTCTCAGGCTTTCGCCAAAGCCCTCTGGCCGAGGAGGCCCTCGGTGAATGGTGCCGTCGAGGAGCGGTGTGGTCTACGCGTCACGATTCCGGACTGCTGCCGGGGTGGGCTGGCGGTAGCCTGCGTAGCGAGACTCGGCGGCGCGGCTGAGCACGCCTGCTGCGAGACCAAGAGGGCGCTTGACGACGCTCGACCAGCAGGGCCCCCGGGCACCGGGCCGCCCAGATGGGGCGCCTGAGCGCTGCCTCGGCGGTACTGGCGCTGGTGCTGCTCCTGGCTGCGGTCGCGTTGCTCGCCGCTCATGGTCCGGGCTCCGCGTACTCGACAACCGTGGTGTTGCCGGTGAACGTTGAGTTTCGTGGGGTGGGGCTCGCGGTGGGGCTGGCTGCTGCGGCCGTGGCCGCGACCACGTTCCTGGTCATCGCCGGCCTCCAGACGGCCTCGGCGATGCGAGTGTTGGCCCGGGACCGGCGCGTTCCCGAGCAGCTGCAACCGCACGCGCAACTGGTGCGACGGGTGCTGTTGGCCCCGCTGGCGATGCGCGGGATCGACCTGGAGCACGACCCTGAGCTGCCAGCCATCGCGCTACCGGCGGCGGCCGAGCTCGCGGCCGTTGTCCGGTTGCACTGCACTGTGCTGATCCCCGCCCACGACGAGGAAGCCGTCCTCGCGATCACCTGGACTCCCTGGCCGCCCAGACACCGGGACGGCCGGCGACCGGCCAAGAGCGTGTTCGTTCTTGCCGCAGACGTTCATGACGGGGGAGTTCACCTGCTCCACTCACAACGCCGGGAAGCCCCGCACGACCATCGGCGCAACCGGCTTCTCTACCAGCTCACCAGCTCACCGGTCTCCAAGGCCCCATCGGACGGGTTTCCGCTCAACCAGCTGCTCGAGACCCTTCCGTCGACCGTGGATCTGGCTGCTGCAGAGTTCCTGAAGGACAATCCGGACCGCACATCACCGCCGATCACGTTAGGGCCGGCAAAGGTGCCGGGCGTGACAAGGTTCGTCCTCGACTCACACCGTGCACAGGCTTATGCCGCCGAGTACTTCGGCGTACTCCCGGAGCGAAACATCGGGCGACTGCACATCGAACATGTCTCAGCTCGCAGCTATCAACTCACCGCCACCATCGAGGGCCTGCAGAACGGTCTGGCAGCCGTGTTCGAGATCGACCTCGACGCGCCGCAGATCCAACCGCATGACGAGATCGGAACCTCGACCACCGTGCACGGTCGGCCAGTCATGCTGCGCGTGCATGAGCCCGGGACCGGCTTCGGACCGCATGGTGATCACGTTCCTGGCGAGGTCGTGGTAGCGCTCGACACGGCCCCCGGCCGGTTCTTCGGTTTCTCCCTGAACGGGGACACGCACACCGACGGAACCGGAATACTCGACCTGCTTCGCACCGCATTCTCGCCAGGTGCGGCCGTCACCGTCGAAGCCCGGTCCAAAGGGCCTGCCAATGGCATCGCGACGCGCGTCTTCGCACGTAACGAACAATAGGAGACCCCACGGCAGTGATGAACTTCGCCGGCGTCCTGACGATGCTCCGCGTTCACGAGAAGGGCACCGGATGGGGACCGCCCGATGACGCCATCGACGTCGAGGTCGTGTTCACCCTTAGTGGCGCAGACGAGCGCGCCTTCGGGTTCCAGCTTCGTAAGGACGACAACCTCCTAGCGCAGCGAGGAATGCTCGACCTTCTTCGCGACGGCTTCGGACACCAATGGACCGTTCACACAGACGCCCGTATCGATGACGGCAAAATCAACGGCATCGCCTTCCGCGTGTGGCTCACCCGGCCCCTGACCGTCCCACCCGGTCAAAGTCCAGACCCACACCACGCGATCAGCTGACAGTTCCCTTGTGCGCCGAGCGCTGGACTCCGAAACACAACAGAAATTGGCGGAGCGGGCCCAGCGGCTCGCTTGCGAGTCCCTTGGTGCTCGGCCGAGATGTACCGCGCACTGCCCGAGGAGTTGACGCCACTGCCCGTGGCCGGCCTGGCTTGCAGCCCCTCCCGGCTATCGCGATCAGTGCATCTTTCCATCAAGAAGACCGTTCTCACGTCTGGCTGATCACCCGCGGGTTCGCCTCTACCGCGACCATCCGCTCCCACGCGAGCATCTGAATGACAGGGGCCATCGGCTCCTTGTGACGCGGGGTCGCGTGAGGTCCTGGCATCACACGTGAGCAACACCCCCGCGGTCAGCCGCGACGAAGCCGTGTTCCCAGAGCAACGTCGTCACCCACCTTGGAGTCGAGGGTGACGTCGTCAGCGAAGAGACGTCCCCTTGCCAAAGTTCCGTTCCCACCCCCTGCGCGTACCCACGTGGGGTCGCCAAGACAGCGCCGAGGGATAGTGGCCCGAACAATCGCCTTCCGGTAGTCGACCCGGGAGCGCAAGCCAGAACAGCGCCGCTCGTGCCCGTTCACCTGACAAGTGCGGTGGACCGAACCGCTCGCTTTGGTGGTGAACAGGACGAGATCGGCCCGTTTACCGGTATTGGTCCGCACAGCGAGCACCTGAGCGGCGGGTCGCACCTTCTCATCCGCTACATCGTGGATCGCCGGGACAACGAGAACCGCTGGGTTCAAGCGCTGGAGAAGACCGACGTGCCGCTCGACTTTGTCTGGGGCATGCGCGACCCGATCTCAGGCGCCCACATGGCCGAGCGCATTCGCGAGCGTGTGCCTCACGCTCCACTCGAGGCCCTTCGTGACGTTGGGCACTGGCCACCTCTCGAGGCACCCGAGCGCACGGCCGCGGCGATCCGGGCGCACTGAACAGCCGTTAACTCACCGTTAACTCCCTTCGCAGGCGCGTGCCCGCCCAGGCAACCGGCCCGCAGAAAGCGTGCGCTGCGGCCATCCGGTCGCGATCCGCGCGCTGTCATGTCGAGATGAGTGTGTTCGAGGTCGAAGGCCTCGCCCCGGGCTGTGGAGATGGCTCGGGTTCGGCCATCGCTCGGGCGGCCTCACCAGCGCGCACAAGTCCGGTGCCCGGTCACCCATATAGCCTCGGCTGCCGACGTCGTCGCGCTCATCGCCGAGTCCTTCCCCGACGAGTCACGCACCTGCAGCAGTTGCCGGCTCGGCTTCCCGCTGTTCACCGAGGGCTGAGCAACAACGCTCGACCGTCATTCGGCTCGACGTGAGCGGCGACCCGGCGTGCCTTGCACCTCCGATCGTACGCACCGATCACGTGAGCGCCCCGCCGACGGGTGCAGCCTCGACTCCCGCATCAGCGACTACTGGAAGCCGCCGTACTACCTGCTGGAGGCGCATGGCTTCGAGGTGTGGCTGGTCAACGCCAAGGACGTCAAGCACCTGCCGGGCCGGCCCAAGACCGACCGACTGGACGCGGTCTGGCTGTGCAAGGTCGCCGAACGGCAGATGTTGCGGCCGAGTTTCGTGCCGCCCAAACCGATCCGCCGGCTGCGGGACCTGACCCGGTACCGGGTCGCGTTGGTCGCCGATGTCGGTGCCGAGAAGAACCGCGTAGAGAAGCTGCTGGAGGACGCCCAGATCAAGCTGTCCGTGGTCGCCTCGGACATCTTCGGGGTCTCCGGACGGGACATGATGGCGGCTCTGGTAGCCGGGGAGCGTGACCCGAAGGTCCTGGCGCAGCTGGCCCGGACTCGGATGCGGGTCAGGATCCCCCAGTTAGAGGAGGCATTCGTCGGCCACTTCGACGACCACCACGCCTTCCTGCTGACCCAGATGCTGGACCGGATCGACGCGATGACCGCCAACATCGACACGCTCGACGCGCGGATCGAGGAGCAGATCGCCCCTTTCGCTGACGCGGTGGCCCGCCTGGACCAGATCCCCGGGGTCGGTGCCACCGCGGCTGCGGTGATCATCGCCGAGGTCGGCGTCGACATGACCCGGTTCCCCACCCCCGCGCACCTGGCCTCATGGGCCGGTTCGCGCCCGGGGTCAAGGAGTCTGCCGGACGGAAGAAAGGGCAACGGGGCCACCGGCCACGGCAACCGCTATCTGGCGCGGGTCTCGGCGAGGCTGCCGTGTCCGCATCAAAGACCGACACGTTCCTGGGCGAACGCTACCGGCGCATCGCCCGCAGGCGCGGCAAGAAGAAAGCCATCGTCGCGGTCGGCAGGTCCATCCTGGTCATCGCCTGGCACCTGCTATCGAACCCCGAGGCACGGTTCGAAGACCTCGGCTCCGATCACTACGACCGCCGCGTCACGACTACCACCAAGAAACGCAGCCACATCCTAGAGTCAGGCCATGGCGAACAGACGATGGGCTCTCTGAGTACGTCGCTACGTACGTTGTCGAAGTCGGCGCTCGTGAACCCGAGGTTCTTGCCCGGCTGCGGGAGGAGACCGCATCTGTCCCACAGCACGGCATGCAGATCGCGCCGGAAGAGGGTGCCTTCCTCGCGATGTTGGCCGAGCTGACCGGATCGCGGCGGTGTATCGAGATCGGCACCTTCACCGGGTACTCGTCGACCGCCGTGGCCCTTCGCCTGCCGGAAGACGGCCGGATGGTCTGTTGCGACGTCTCCGAGGAGTGGACCTCGGTGGCACGGAAGTACTGGGCCGAGGCAGGCGTGACCGACAAGATCGACCTCCGGATCGGACCAGCGTCGGAGACGCTCGACGGGCTGCTCGCCGACGGTGGCCAAGGGACCTACGACTTCGCCTTCGTCGATGCCGACAAGCGCGGCTACGACGGCTACTACGAGCGGCTCCTACGGCTGGTGCGGGCCGGCGGCCTGATCGCCTTCGACAACACGCTGTGGGGCGGTGAAGTGCTCGACCCGGACCCGCAGGACGAGGACACCCGCGCCATCCAGGCGCTCAACCGCAAGCTCGCCGACGACGACCGGATCAGTGTCTGCCTCCTGCCGGTCGCAGACGGGGTGACGCTCGCCCGGGTCCGCTGACCTTTGCTACCCGGCCGGGCGAGCGTCGCTTCGACCAGGGCACGTGGAGCATTCGCTGGACCAGAGAGTCAGCGCCGACTCTTGTGCCGGGGTGCTGGGGAAACGGAAGGCCGCAGACGCGGTGGCAGAGCTTGCCGTCGGGGTCGCCGTATCCCCACTGAACGCACTCGCTCATCGCCGCAGGCCGCGACCGGTGGCATCGGGACACTTTGCCGTTGAACCGCCCGTTCGCCGGCAGTCTTTCCGCCTGTGACTGTCACCAAATCACGCGGCATTGAACACAGCGCCACTCCCTGACGGCGGCACCCACTCCCGTCTTTGCCAGTGCGGCGCTCCAGGTTGCTCTGCGCGAACCCAAGCATTGGCAGCGTGCACCTCGAGGCTCAGGGCGTGCCGGGTACAAATCGCCGGACAACATGCGATAGGGAGAGTGCAAGCCCGCCTCCCCGAGGTCGAGCTGCCTTCACCTTGTCGCAGTCTCAACCGGGGCCGTCCGCACCGGTACTGGCGCACCTAACCACGGGCTTAACCCCGCTGCTGTTCGCCCAGATAGACGCACCCCGTATTAGGCACCTGTCCCGGGACACGTCACCGGACGGGTCTATCGGAACCGGGCGCTTTCGCACGCGTCGAGCCGAGCACCCTGTTCGGTCGAGGTTCTGCTTGCGGAACGGATCTTGCCTCCGGCGTCGACTGATCCAGTGGCAATCGGGTCGCATGCGGAGTCGCGCGCCCATGTCCTGCTCTGCTGGCTCGCGCCTGCCCGGCACCTGTTGACGCCGCCTCGACCGCGACCGACGCCGGAGGGACACCTCACCGAGCGGGACGGCGGCACCTCAGGTGCCGCACGTGGCGCGCCCGGTGACTACCTAGCGAGTCATCCGGGGTCCGACTGCGCGCGTAGCGGTCCAACGCCTTCACCCACCCGCAGCCGATGATGCGCCTCACGGGGAAGCGCTGTATCAGCCACAACATGATCTTGTCGCGGGTGCGGTTGGCCTCGGTGTAGGTCCACTCGGCGTGCACCCGGGTGCCACCGCCGTCCACGGGGGCAATCCGGACCGATCCCGTGCCGGATCCACCCCAGCTTGACTCCTGGATGGTCCACCGGACCACCGTGGGGTCGGCCCAGTCGTAGCGGGAGACGACCCAGAACGGCGAACCGGCGGTGCTCTCGCGGGCCACCGCCCAGGTGTCTCCATGTGCTCGCACCTGGTAGGTCCTCGGGTCGAGGGTGCGGTTCCAGATCTGAAGACGACGAGCGGTGAAATCGGTCAGGGCCTCTCGAACCTGCTCAGGTGAAGCGAAGGTGGTCACCTCGAAGCGCATGCGACTCACGCACCCGCGAGCCGGACGCCGTGACGCTGAATGACCGAGAGAATTGCTTCCATCGACTCCTCGACGACTTGATCGGATGGCACGCAGCTGGAGAAGTCGGCGAAGAACCGTCCAGCACGGTCGCCGGAGGTGAGCGCCACGAACCGGGCGGACTCGCCGACGACCTCGAAGCTACTGGGCGTCCCCGCCGGGACCATCACTACTCCGCCGGGCTCCACGTACTTCGTGTCGCCGACCAGTGCAGTGACCTGGCCCTCGAGGAGGAGCAGCACTCCGGTCCACGTCGAGACGTGTGGTGGCGCCGTCGGCGCAGCCGTCGAGATCACCTCGAAGACCTCGAAGGCCCCGTTGGTGTCGTGGACTGCGGCCTTCGCGACATGGTCGCCGTCGATCATCGGGTAGGTCTGGCCTTCGCCAGGCGGAATGTGGATGCTGCTCATGTCTGCTCCTGCTGGGACTTCCTGGGTGTGACCACTGCCCGCCCGCCAAGCACTGGGGCCGGTGACTCACGCCGTGGATCGCGACCCTTCCGGGACGGCCTGCCGACCGGTCAGAGTGAGCAAGTGGGACCGCATCGGCGCTCTCACCTCGGCGCCGTCCCCGTGGGTCCACTCAACGTCGGTGGCGATCAGGCGAACGCCCTTCGGGGGCGCCCATCGCCGTATCGGGCGGGGCGTCGACAGCACCCGGTCTGCGGCCGCCGCGGCCGCATCGGGTGGCATCGGGTGGTCGATGCCCAGGGGTCGGCAGATGTCCTGGTTGTGCACCAGGATGTCGATCAAGGGCTCCAGATCGGTGATGAAGGCGACGCGTCGGCGGGACCCGACGAAGCCACGCAGCGTGGCCGCGATCTCCCCGTGGCTCAGTGGGCTGCGCACGGCGGTGTCCCGGACGATCGCGTCGTAACGGAACCCGGCCCGGACCGCGGGCCACAGCAGGTCACGCACACGTGTGTGGGCGAACGTGAGGTGGGCGCCGACATCGCGCACCGTCCACCCCGCGCACAGGCTCGGCGCCTGCCACGCCTGCTCGGGAAGCGACTCCAGGAGGTCGGCCAGCCATGCGCGTTCGGTGTCGATGTGGTGCCACACGGTGTCGCTGTCCATGGCGTGTCACTCACCCCGGTTCACCAAAGTAGACAGATTATCTGTCTAATATGGCCCGGTGAGCCACTCACGTCAATCGCGGGAACTTGGCATCTTGCTCTTCGTCGCCAACCGGGCGCTCGAGCAGCGAGCGTTCGACGCCGTCGTTGCTGCGGGCATCACCGACATCACGCTCGCCCAGGCTCGCGTGGCGGCCAGGATCGCCCCGGGCGGGACCCGGGTCTCCGACCTTGCTCTGCAAGCCCGCGTCACCAAGCAGAGCGCAGCATTTCTGGTCGAGCAGCTCGAGGCGGCCGGTTACGTGGAGCGCGTCCCCGACCCAACTGACCGTCGTGCCCGTCTGGTGCGGCTGACGCCACGGGCCCAACGCGTTGCGCAGGCAGCCGACGCCGAGGTCGAACGGGTGCTCGCCGAGTGGGCAGAACACGTCGGCGAGGAGCGGCTCCGCCAGGTGTACGAGACCCTGCGTGACCTGCGGCAGATCACCGACCCATGGCGCTGATCCGCGCTGCCCCGATGGAGGCCCATCGCCACCGATCAGGCCGGGTGCAACTTCAGCCGGAGCAGAGGCAGGCAGACTGAGAGCCTCTCCATCGCCTCACACGATGACCATGCGACCGCTCAGATGTTGCGCCCCCCGGCTAGACGCCCTAGGAGCATCATCTTGGCCGCCAACCCGCGCCGGCACGACTGTCATTCCTCAGGTTCCGGCCTCGAATGACCCGGATATGATGAGGAACCACTGCCGAGGGCCACCGGCACGCGTGACGATCTGGAGTCCGCATGGCATCAGCCGCGGCGCCGCCACCGATCGTGGGGACGCCCATCGACCCGCCGCCTGCCGAGGTCCCGGGCTTCGCCGAGAAGCTGGACCGAACCACCGTGGGCGGCATTGGCTATCGCGCGCTGCGCCGGTACTCCCATGCCAACGTCGCTCTCCTCACGTCTGGTACCGCGTACTACCTGTTCCTGTCACTGCTGTCGTTGCTCGCCCTGACGTACGGCGTGATCGCGATCCTGGGTGCTGACCAGCTCGCGGAGAAGCTGACCGACATCCTCGGCGACGCACTGCCGAACCTCGTCGGAGAGAACGGGATCGACCCGCAGGAGCTGCGCTCGACGGGTCGCGCTGCGGGGCTCGTCGGACTCGTGCTGCTGCTCTACTCCACGCTCAGCGCGGTCCGCGGGGCCAGCAGCTCGATGCACGTGATCTTCGGTGCTCCTCCCGATCCGAGGTCCTTCGTCAAGGCCAAGGCCCGCCACGTCCTGCTCCTCCTCGTCGTGACGCCGCTGCTTGCGGTGTCGTTCGCCTCGGCGAGCCTGACGTCGAGCCTCATCCAGCCCCTGCTGGACGCGATCGGGTGGGACACCGCGCCGGCTCGCGCCGCACTGGTCGGCGTCGGTTTGCTGGTGGGCCTGGCCATCGACGCTCTCATCATGTGGATCCTGCTGGGCACCCTCGGCGGCATCCGTCCGGCTCGACGTCCTCGTCTCATCTCGAGCCTGATCGGTGCCGTGGGCGTCGGCCTGATCAAACAGCTACTGCAGGTCATCGTCGCGTGGTCCCTGGACAAGCCGCAGTACGGCGCCTTCGCCCTACCGCTGGCGGTCTTGTTCGTCCTGTCGCTGTTGACCAGCGTGCTCTATGTGTGCGCAGCCATCACGGGGGGCATCAGCGACCGCGACGTTCCCTTGGACGAGCTCGGGCCAACCCCAGACGCCCCGGTCGAAGAGCCGGACCCGACCGCGGGCTGACTGGGCACTGTCATGCCATAGATCTTTGAATCTGCCGCCATGGACTACCGCGGCGAGCCGCCAGTTCGCTCCTACCGAGCACGTAGACAGTGGCCAGCGCGCGGTCGCACGCGCAGGAAGACGCGTGTCCTCAGCGTGCGGATCGCAGCCATATCCGGGCGTTGCGTCGCCAGCTCGATACCTCGCTGGCCCCTACGACCCTGGCACCACCGGAGATCGCCACTGCAGGACAGTTCGGGAAGGTCGTCCTTCCGGCCTGCGTGACTATGGACGACCCTCGAACGATCCTGAGCGTCGTCGCCAGGATTCAGGAGGGTCCCGGTCGAAAGCGAAAGTTTCGCGGCCCAACCATCACCGCGCCAGAGGTCTGAAAGTCATCGGCGCGGGCCGACTTCGCCGACCGTGGACAGTGGCTGGTCCGCTACAACACCAGGCGCCGGCACTCCTGGTGCGGCTCCCATCCACCTACGAGACCCGCCGGGCCACTGCGCTGCCGCCAGATGCGTAATCACCCACCGTGTCCGAGATCCGGGGGTAGCGCCCGTGGTTCTCGCCGGACAACTTGCGATAGGGAGCGTGCAAACTCGACAGGCCGTACGGGCGAGCCACGTTGACAGGTCACCGCCGCGACCGGGGAGGCGCCACCAAAGGCTCTTCAAGAACCGATACCGTTGGTGGTCCTAGGGGGGCGAGCCTCAGTCCTGATCTGATGCGTGAAACGTTCTCTTCGGCCCGCATCATTCCGCCGCCTGTCGGACGCCGGTCTGAAGGAGGCGGCGCGGATGGTCGGGTACCGCGCCGCTTGTTGATCGCGATCAACCGCGACGAGGAGCGGGGCCGTTCTCGTAGGCCACGGTGGCATCCTGACGGAATGCAGCCAGCCCACGTGTGGATCCGGTCCGAGTCACGCGGCACCGAGCAGCGTGCGCCGGTCGTACCTGCCGACGTCCCGTCGTTGCTGGACGCCGGGCTCCAGGTGACTGTCGAGGAGTCGGTCCAACGGGTGTTCGCCATCGAGGAGTACGCCGCGGCCGGGGCAACCATCGCGGATGCGGGCACCTGGCCCGGCGCACCCGATGACGCTTACGTCCTGGGAATCAAGGAGCTCCCCGACGAACCGGAGTTGCTGCATCACCAGCACATCTACTTCGCGCACGCGTTCAAGGGCCAGGACGCCTCCCAGCACACCTTGAAGCGGTTCCGCCGGGGCGGGGGCCGTCTGCTCGACATCGAGTACCTCACCGGCGACAACGGCAGGCGTGTGGTCGCGTTCGGCTACTGGGCCGGCTACGTGGGTGCCGCTCTCGGCGTTTTGCATCTTGCCGACAGGTTGGCCGCGCCGCTGGCTCCGACGGCCAAGGACGAGGTCGACGCGGAGCTGCGCCGGGCCGGGAAGGCCGGGGCCGACCGGCTGCTGGCCCTAGTCACCGGCTCGCGCGGGCGGTCCGGGCACGGCGCCCAGCAGGCACTGATGACCGCCGGGGTTCCCACGACCCTGTGGGATCGCCAAGAGACGCAGGACCTGCACAAGCAGGCGCTTCTCGGACACGACGTGCTGGTGAACTGCGTCGTCACGCTCACCTCGACAACTCCATTCGTCGAGCAGGCGGACTTGGAGCATGAGCGCCGGCTCCGGCTGCTTGCGGACGTGACCTGCGACGTCACCGGCCCCACCAACATGCTCCCGGTGAACACGGAGATCACCTCCTGGCAGGAGCCGGTCCGGCGCCTGCACGGCGGCTCCCCGGAACACGGAAGTGCACCGCTCGAGGTCATCGCCATCGACAACCTGCCTTCGCTCCTCCCACGCGAGGCCAGCGTGGCCTTCAGTGCTGACCTGACCCCGCACCTGCTCGGACTGTCCGCTGAGGGCGGGCCGTCGATGCCGTGGCGCGCGGCTGGCCGCGCCTTCGATCAGGCGATCAGCGAGCTACCGGAACCGAAACGTATGTAGATCCCCAGCGAACACCGTCGGACGCAGTCCGCTCGTGTAGGTCTCCTCACCAGGGAGTACCGGGCGGTCCGTGAATCCGGAAACCAGATCGATCTCGACCCGCGGATGGGAGAACCCGTGTCTCACCGCCGCCTTCGAGCTGGTCGGACGTTCGTTCGCAACGTCGTGACACGGCGACAGAGCGCTCATCCGGGACGGTTGCTCGGCCGCGGATCAGTCGACGAGGCAGGCTGCACCGTAGTCCCCGTTTAGGACGATGTGGCTGACACTCGCAAGGACCTGGACACGGCGCTGCAGGTGTACCAGGGGTTGGCGGAGGATGTCGCCGGGATCATCGACGAGCTCCCCCCGGAATCAGACACCGACCGAGTGGGAAGAGTCCATACAGCCACGCTGGCGGTCGCGCTGTGCGGCTACGGGCTGACGACCAGGTGAGCCTGCGAGAATCGGTAGCCATGAGGACCAGCAGGCTGGAGGCGTTCAGCGACGGCGTACTAGCGATCATCATCACCATCATGGTGCTGGAGCTGAACATCCCTCACGGCGACACATTGTCATCTCTGCGCGAGGAGACCGGTACTGGGCTGCTGACGTACTTGCTCAGCTTCGTCTACATCGGCATCTACTGGAACAACCACCACCACATGTTCCAGCTGACGGAGCGGATCTCCGGCGGCGTGTTGTGGGCCAACCTGCACCTGCTGTTCTGGCTGTCCCTATACCCGTTCAGCACCGCGTGGATGGACGAGAGCGACTTCGCACGCACGCCGGTCGTGGTGTATGGCGTCAATCTGCTCGGGGCAGCCATCGCCTACTACCTGCTTCAGTCCATGATCGTGCGCGCGGAGGGACCCGACTCACCCCTGCGCCGAGCGATCGGGAGCGACGTCAAGGGCAAGCTCTCTCCGATCCTCTACACCGCCGGCATCAGCTGCGCAC
The DNA here is from genome assembly GCA_963842565.1 of uncultured Actinomycetota bacterium. Classification (GTDB taxonomy): domain Bacteria; phylum Actinomycetota; class Actinomycetes; order Propionibacteriales; family Nocardioidaceae; genus Marmoricola. Next base: position 91,341 of record CAWJGX010000013.1, read on the forward strand.
TGTTCGTCGAGGACGAATCGCGGGTCGGGGCGCTGCTGGCCCTGAGCTTCTTCGTTGCCGTGGCAGTGATCTGGCTGGTGCCGGACCGCCGCTTGGAGCGGTTCATGGTCGAGCGCGAGCTGGAGGGACCGTGACGAGGAACGTGCTGTCAGAGCCGAATCCCGGACGCCGTGTCACGTGACTCACTCGCCTTGGTGGGTCAGCCTGGCTAGTGCGTCTTACCAGCCGCGTGTGACGTTGCATAGCCGGTGTGCGCTTGAACGAGCGGCATTGTCGCGAACGCGCGCGGTCAGAGCTAGCCTTCGCGGATGGCTTGGTAGGCGGTGGCCATCGTGGGTTGGAAGCCGAGTCTCCTGGCGAGTGAGATGTCCATGTGCCCTAGCCATGGGTTGCCAGCGGGTCGCCCGAGGACTCGTAGGTAGAGCCGACGATCTGGGCTATCTCGTAGGCGGTGAGTGGTGACTCGTCCGCGATGTTGACGATGCGGCCGTCCATGACGCCCGTCAACGCGAGCTCGAGTGCTGTCGCGATGTCTTCGTGGTGGATGACACTGAGCTTGCGTGCCGGGTGCCAGCCCATGCTGGCGAGCTGCTCCGGTGCGGCCTCCAAGTGGCCGTCCCCGTCGCCCTACACGAAGGGAAAGCGCAGGATCGCCCAGTTCAGACCGCTGCCGCCGAGCTCACGCTCGGCTTCGATCTTGCTTGCTGGATAGGCGTGTGTCGCGGTCGTCTCGTCGGTCTCCCGGCCGGGGTGAGTGAGCTCGGGGCCGTACACATTGGAGGTGCTCGCCATCACGAAGCGTGCCCTCGGACTGTGCTCCTTGACAGCGGCAATCAGGTTGCGTGTCCCGTCAAGGTTGACCTTCCAGATCTGCTCCTCGTCGGTGGTGCGGAAGAGGGCCGCCAGATGGATGACGGTCGTCACGCCGGCGACGGCAGCGGCGAGTGTGTCGGGCCGCAGGATGTCTCCTGCGACCCGTTCCACTTTTTCGGGCACGTCTTTGCCAGCGCGTACCAGCGCCCGGCACTCGATGCCCGCTGCAGCGAAACGCTTCAGGAGACGTGATCCGATCAGACCCGTCCCTCCCGTGATCAAGATCGTCATGTCTGCTTGTTCTCCTTCTTGTAGTCGATCAGTCGTTGGGTGGCTTCGCTGAGCACGCGGTGGGCCGTCGCGACGTCTGCCGCATCGACTCCGTCGAAGGCGACGGAGGTGATGAGCTGTATGGGGTCTGGGATCGCTTTCCACAGATCGGTGCCGGCAGTGGTGATGTGCAGGACCTTCTGGCGCTGGTCAGTCGCGTCAGCTGCTTGTTCGGCCAGCCCCTTGCGGACGAGCGCGCTGATGATCGTGCTGAGCGTCGCTCGCTCGACCTCGAGCAGACGCGTCAGGTCGCGCTGATTCGTCGGACCGTTGACTGCGAGCAGGTGCAGGACGTACCACTGCGTGTGCCCGACGTCGTAGGGACGGAGGACGAACTCCATGAGCGCTCGACTTGCCAGGAAGTACTTCTTGGCCCACGCTCCGGCAGCGTCCAGATCAGGGTCTTAGAATTTGTTAGGCACCTGACCAATCTGTCAGGTGGCTAACAATAAGCAAGCAGGTCGGTCACACGCGCACCGTCGCCGATCGGTCCGCTTATCCACCGGCCCACCGTTACTGGGACATGCCAGCTGCAACGAGCAGGGAGCGGGCGCGCGTCAACGTTGACGGAGGTGACAGCCGGAGCCGCGCCATCGCCCGCGTCTTCATTCGAGCGTCAGGATCTAGCCCACACCCTCGTTGGCCATGGCCTACGAGATCTCGGGGTCGTCATTTCAGGACCAGGATCTCGAGGAAAGCCGACTCCCCATGCCTGGGACACACAGCGACCGCGTCGGGCGCCTTGTCGCTGTCCTGGTCACGGCCGTGCTCGCAGGCGCGACGATCACCGCCTGTGCCGACACGCCACCAAAGCCCGACTCGGCCGCCTCGGCCCCCGACACACAGCCCACCGCGAGCGTCCAGCCCGGCACAACTCTCGCCCCCGTCCCCGAACCGTTCCGTCCCGAGCACTTCGGTCCCCGCCTACGCGACGGAGCATCGCCAGCCCTGCGCGCCAAGCTGGCACCCGGACATCCGTACGAGGACGCGATCCACGACTACGGACCAGTGTTGAACGCACGAGGACACGCCCTCCTGCTCACGGCGACCTACGGCGCGTGGCGCGACGACAGGGCACCATGTCCAGCAACCTGGGTTGGCATCATCCGGTGGGCCAGCCAGCACAGGACGCGCGTCTGGACAGCGAAGGCCCCTCCTCCGGAGGACGCCGCGCCGACCCACCGCGGCTTCGTCATCCCAGCAGCGTCCTGCCCGCGAGGTCGATACCTCCCCCGCAAGGACACCGCCGACTGGTACGTCGACTCACGCGGACGGATCGGTGAACTGCGCGTCGCCGCTGGAGCTCCTCCCGCCGGCACCCGCGCCGACGCCCCCGTGAACTGGACCAGGCGTCCCATCTACACACGCACTGGCGGAGCCCAGCGCACGCTGCTCGCAGACCGTGGCAGCGACCGCATCTGGCTCCTCGAGACGCCCGAAGGACTGCCCGACACCACTACCAAGGTCCCGACGCCGGTCATCGCCCAGGACATCACCGGCCGACGCTGGGTCCTCCACGGCGCCTCCCTCCTAAGCGGCACCGAGGGCAACTACTTCTCCTGGTCTAATGACCAGGGCGCGACCTGGGCATCGGCTCGCGGCGCCGGCATACCCGTCTACACCGACACCACGCTCGCGTTCCTGGACACCACCCGCAAGATCACGGTATCGACCGACCGCGGCGCGAGCTGGCACAGCCACCCCATCCCGGATCTACGAGCGGTCGCCGTCCCCCACGAGCCAGCACGACGCTGGCAAGTCGAGACATTGACGACCGTGTCGGGGACCATGCTCGGCGTCGCGCACTACTCACCCAACTTCATGCACTACTACACGCCGAGACCTCCCGTGCTGGTCCGTAGCACCGACGAGAACTGGTCCCACTTCGTGCGCGTCGGACCGATGCCTGCGAGCTCCCGCTGGTTCGTGAAGGACAACACGCTTTCGGCCTGCGAGGCAGCAAGCTGCTCCTACAGCAGGGACCTCGGCACCACCTGGAGAACAGCAGACCTGCCCGACTAGGCAAAGAGTTCTGACCGAGCACGCAAAGTCAGGCTCATCGGAGACCCCGCCAGTCCGGCCCCGCACGGCCGACCGGGCGGGCTGCCTGACTGACCGACGGCGGCAGTGGAGGACGGCCAGACCGTCCCGCCCGTGAGGTGCGATCGCCGCACCTTCCCACAGCCGACCCGTCACACCGAGAGCGGCGACACTCCGCGTGCACTCCGCAGGTCTTACTGGGGTGTGTCCCTATTCGGGCAGAAGCGCACTCACATGCCGAGTCCGCGCCGTCGCTTCGTGTTGCGTCATGCCAACCCTCTGACCTCACTGCTAGTCGGCGTCCAGATCCAGTGGTGTCGACTCGCCGTAGTCGACCAGTCGCACGGCGCCGGGCAGATCGCGAGCCAGTACCTCGGCCGCCTCGGCCGAACAACCCACAGTGAACTCGATCTCTTCATCGACATCGCACGCGAGACACCATGCTCGATCCGAGGGCCACACTAGGTGCGGTTCCTGGAAGCCATATTCCTCGGTCGTGCCTAGCCAGGCCAAGGCCGGAGCATCTCTAAGCGCAGTGAGTGGCCCGGTGAACAGCAGCATCTCTCGATGCGGAATGGCCACGCGTGGTGCCCGAGGAGACCAGCCGCCCGACCAGCCTTCCCAGATCGCGGCATACCCGCTGTCCGGGGTGGCGGTGAAGGACGTGAGTGTCATGAGGGCAGTTCGGAGGGAAGGCAGTTCGCCTACGGGATCGACATCATCCGAAGGCTGAGTGAAGGCAACTCGCGCGTAGGCGTCGAAGCAAGGGGGGCCGAACCGAACTAGATCGGACCAATCGACGTCGGCCGCCAGCAACCACCGGGCGGCATCCGCATTGTCAGCGGGTCGTAGTTCAGTCATCTCGCCAGTTTGGCCCACCTGAGACGTGTGCACGCTCCTATGCCGCGATCCGCGCGCTGTCATGCCGATGTGCGGTCGTGGCCTGTCGATCAGGCACCCGACGCGGTGCTTGCCAGTGCTGGCTGTGGGTATCGCTTGGCAAGGCGGTCCGTGATGGGATGCAGCACGGCAAGGCCGAGGATCAATAGGGTGATGCCCGCGAGAATCTGGAACCCGCGTTCCTCGGCCTCGAACCCGACGTCCCCGGGCGAGGCCAGCAACAGCACCAGCGAGAACGTGTACAGGCCATACATCCGCCAGTACGTCGCCCGCTGCATCACCGCGAGCACGAACGCGACGACGGCAAGCGTGGTCTGAGCCCACGGGGGCAGCCCGATGAGGGCGACGACCACGGCGGCGACCGCACCGACCGCCGTGCCGAGCGCCTTCTCGCGTATCCGCTCGCGGTGTCCCATCAACAGGTACATGACCAGGACGAGGATCGGCTCCGGCACCCAGTACGGCTCCGTCCACGACAACGCCACCCCTATGGCTGCGGCGCCACCCAAGACCGCGCCGAAGCAGAGCGCGATGGCGGCGGTGACCGGCACCGAGTAGCGGTCGCCCTCGACCACCGCCGGTGCACCGAAACGGCGCATGATCACCAGACCGTACGCGGTGCCAATCGCGACGATGGCTCCGAAGGTGACCGCGGTCGTGGCGGTATGCACCGGCGTCACGAAGGTGGCGGCGTAGGGCACCATCAGCAGCGGGGCGAACCAGCCGAACCGGTAGCCGATACCGGCGAGGACGCCGCTCGCCGTCAGCAGAGCAACCCACCACCAGTCGTATGCGGTGTACGCGCCCAGCCCGGCCACGACCCCCACCAGAGGCGTCACGTAAACCATCCGGCGTGTGCCCGCGAGCTTCGCCCCCACCGCGCCCCACACCACGCCCGTGAACAACGCCGAGACGCCCAACTCGCCCACCAACGCGCCGACCAGCACGGCAGGGAGAACAACCCCGACTAGCAGCGCCCCAAGGAGATGGAGCAGCCGATGACCACCTGACGGCTCCTGCGGCGACGGCGCCGCGAGGTCGCCCGGCTGCCTGTCTCCGGGGCTGAAACCGTCGGCACCGCTCATACCCACAACCCATCGGAAGCGTCCCCCGGTTTCTGATGACTCTACGCGCCGATCACCCCCGAAGGGCTCCGGATCAGGCGTCCTCGAACGCACCCATCCCGCGATCCGCGCGCTCATGCCGAGGTGCGGATGGCTGGATCGGCGCGAGCTGGCCTCAAGGCACTTCACGTGGGTTTGAACCCGCACCGCGAGGATTACCGTGTATGGGTGGGTGCAGGGCGGGGTGTGTCTGCCTGGTTCTTCGTGGTCGTAGGGATCACGGGATCGGTTGCGTGCTCCGCGGATTCCCAGGAGAAGGCCAAGTCGTCGACAGCCCGCTCCCAAGGCACGTCGACCACCTCACCGGCGACGCCGTCCGACGAGCCGACGCCCACCACGACGCCGACTGTGCCGGCCGCGTTCGCCCACGCGAAGTGTCTGGGACGACAAGTGACCGGCGTCGGCACCGCTGGGCCGGACCGGCTCGGCGGCGGACCCGGCCGCGACGTGTTCCTGACCCTGGGAGGTGACGACCTGATCACCAACGTGGGCGACCGGGATCGAGTCTGCACCGGCGCCGGGAACGACACCGTGGAGACGCTGACCCGCGACACCAGCTCGCGGGTCGACCTCGGCACCGGCAGCGACACCTTCCGCGGCAGCGCGTCCGCACTCATCGGCGGCTCGGGCGACGACCAGCTCCACGTGCGCGGGGTGACCCAGGTCGAGCCGGGCCCCGGGCGCGACCTGATCGCGGCCGCACCCGCCGACGACCTGTACGGGGCACCGTGTGTCTCCTACAGCCACGTCACGCGAGGGATTGTCGCGAACCTGGGCCGTGGCTGGGTCCGGGCACAGGGAATCGATCGGGTCCCTGGGGTGCAGTGCCTGTACGGGTCACAGTTCCCCGACCGGATCACGGGCTCGCCCCGGGCCGATCTGCTGTACCTGTGCGCCTGGGTGGGGTCAGCAGTCGACCACACACGCAACATCGTGCATGCCGGTGCCGGCGACGACGAGGTCAACGGCTGCGACGGAGGAGATGTGGTGCACCTCGGAGAAGGCAAGGACATCTTCCTCGGCGGTACCGGCGACGACTGGGCCGACGGTGGCGAGGGAGCCGACGCCATCCACGGGGTCGCGGGCAGCGACCACCTCGAGGGCGGGAACGGCGACGACCGGGTCAACGGCACGTTCTACTGCGACACCGCCAGCTCTGCGGGCAACGGGATGGGAGACGGCTCAGGCAACGAGGTGTACGGAGGGAGCGGCAACGACGAGGTCACCGGAGACCTGGGCGATGACCGGATCGACGGCGGTCTCGGCACCGACAACGGCTACGGCGGACCACCTGGCCGCGAGGGCAGCGACGTCATCGTCTCGGTGGAGAAGCGCACGTCCTGCCCGTGACGCGACGCCGCGGGCTCCGAAACACCTGAGCAGACGCCTTTGAGCGCGTTCGTCGAGCGGCGTCGGTACCTACGGCGAACGGCGCTACCCACGGCTGCTCAGTGCTGACCGCCCGACAAATGCTCGGATCTGCCCCGGCGAACTACGCGAACTACTACGACTGACGCCAGGTACCTTCGCGCCCCTACCGGACGTCCTATGCCGCGTTGAGCTCACACGAGGGGTCAGGTGCCTGAGGCCATGTAGGCCGCTGATATGTAGGGGCTTCCTGTGAAGGGCCAGGGTGAGGCGCCGTCCCGGGTGTCCGGGGCGGGCGCCTCGTGGCTTCGTCTTCGTGTCGGTGGTGAGCGTGTCGTTGGCGACGCGCGGTCAGGCTGATATGCGCGGGTTGGATACCGCAGGACGGGTTGTTCGGCAGGAGTAGTTCCGCGTGTCTAGGGTCGAGCGTCACCGGGCCCGATGGGCCTGGTTGCTCATAGCGGCGTCGCGGGTTGCTCCACGCGCTGTCACCACCCGCCGTGGTCGACGAAGCCAGCTCGAGGGGTGGTTAGCTAGTCCTCCATCACGGCCATCTGACCCGGTGTGAACTCGAGACTGTCCTTTGAATCGCGCGAGGTAAGCCGCGACGGCAATGCGAAGCGTTGCGCTGGCGTGGTCGCCAGGAACGATGAGTCGGGCGGTATTCATCTCCCCACTGCGCCACTCGCGGGAACCGGCGTCAAGGCGGCATCCTCTGCCCGTCTCCAGCTCACAACGCCGAGCTCATCCGCGCCTCGGCGCTCCGTGCTCCCACCAGTCGATAGGTGAGCGGTCATCGATCAAGCTCGCGGTGAACTCGACGTCGGAAAGGTTGCAGAGCTTCCACAGTTCCTTCGCGGCACGGCTGTACTGAAAGATCGCCTGGTCGGCTTCGAAGGCATCGAGTTCGCCGGCACGGAAGCGGTCAACGGCGTCGCCTACCTGCTGGACAAGCTCAGCCAGACAGTCCTCGTGATACCGCCCAACCGCCTGTTGTGCGGCCCACCGCTCCGACTTGCTGGACATGCGGCTGAGGCTACTAAGCCGGGCGGTGGCAGAACCAGATTCGGTGATGACCTCAATGCGGCAGATCCGCGCGCGTTCAGCGGAGCAACAGACGTCGGCGAGGCTCTTGCCTAGCCCAATCTCTCGCGGACGAACGCCTCCAGGACCTCTCGGGACGGCTGCCCCCAACCGATGCAGAACGGGTGGCCCGCTGGATCGGCGTACACCTGGTTCCCTTCGTCGCTCTCCAGATCACCGACCTGAAGCACGCGGGCTCCAAGCGCGACCGCCTGCCGATGCGCCTGCTTGGGGTCCTCAACATGCAGATCCAAATGGACCTGCTGGGGCGCGCCGTCTGGCCAGTCAGGAGGCACATGGTTGGGCGCAAACTGGACGCCGATCCGCCATTCACCGGCCGCGTCGACGACGGAGTGAAACCTCTCGTCGTCGAAGACGTGCCCGTCGAGCATCCCCGCCCAGAACGCACTCTCAGCGTGCAGGTCGGCGGCGTCGAAAACGACCACGCTTCGTATCGCTTCCATGAGTCCGACTCTATGGACGCAACAGTCGAGCCGCCAGATGTCATTCAACTGCCACGCACATCGGCATGAGCGCGCGCGGATCGCGCGGCATGTGAGTGCGTTCTGGACCGCTGTGCCGGTTGCCAGGCGTAGCGAGTGGCGCGAGGATGCGTGAACGGCTGCGAAGGGACCTCCCATGGGAACGCTGCGCGTGGCGGCGGTGCAGGCCAGTTAAGTACTGATGAACCGCGATGCCTGCATCGACAAAGTGGAGCGCCTGACCGCGGACGCGGCCGCCAGAGGTGCCCAGGTCGTAGTGTTCCCCGAGGCGTTCGTGCCCGGCACCCCGATCTGGATCGACACCCGACGCATCTGGGACGGCGACGATGAGTGGTACGCGCTCCTCGTCAACAACACCGTCTCAGTACCCGGACCCGCGGCCGATCGACTCGCCGCGATAGCCGAAAGTACGGAGTTTGGTTGGTCATCGGCGTCCAGGAGCGCGAACCGCACGGCTCCACGATCTACGACACGACCCTTTACTTCTCCCCTGCAGGCCAACTCGAAGACCGCCACCGCAAACTGGTCCCGACGGGGTCGGAGCGGACCGTGTGGGGCAATGGCGACGGCTCGACCCTACGCGTGGTCGATACAGGGCAAGGGCGGATCGGTGGCCTGATCTGCTGGGAGAACTTCATGCCGCTAGCGAGGTTCCACCTGTATGCCCAGGGCATCGACGTATGGCTGGCGCCGACGCTAGCGGCCGGTGACTTCTGGGTCCGCGCCATGCAGCATCTCGCGGTGGAGAACAGAATGTTCGTCGTGGCGGTCAACCCTGTCCTCCACGTCGACCACATCCCGCCGGATTTCCCGGACCGAGACAAACTGGTCCCCCCGTCATACCTCGAAGAGAACGGACCGTGGATTGAGCCCGGCAGCTCCCTGATCGTGGCACCCAACGGCACCCTTCTCGCAGGTCCCGTCAGTGAGGCTGAGGAGACCCTCGTCGCCGATCTCGACCTCAGTCAGGTATTGACCAAAAGGAGATTCATGGATCCAACGGGCCACTACCACCGACCCGACGTCTTTCGGCTTGAGGTCGACACGACGAAACGTCAGGCCACCACCGAAGTGTCTCAATCCCTCCGCGGAAAGCGCGACGGCTCCCCCTGAACGACTCTTGCTGGGTGTGTCCCACGTCGACGGCGGCCCGGGGCTGCGGAACGCACTCATCCGAGATGAAGGCGCCACGAGGATGCCTTGGTGCATCGCGTGGCACCCAACACATCATGACCGGTTGTTAGTCAGATCGGCTCAGGACATGTGGGAGCCGGCGCCTACATGTCGTTGCCGATAAAAATGGGGTCGCCGCTCTTCGTGCTGACCGATCCGATTCGCTCGCAGGCACCTGATGAAAGACCGCAGTCGAAGATCGTGCTGCTCGATTTCTGATTCTCCGCCGCCGTCGAACGATCGACTCGGGTCGCCGCCAACACGGAGCCATCTGTGTCGAAGGTGAACCAGGCCGCGTTCTTCAGTTCGAGTCGGATGACGTGGGACCCGGGCTCGGTCGGCTTCAGCGTCGGCGACCAGTCGAGTATGTGGCGGCCGTCGTATGAAAGTTGCGCGTCGATTGCGCCCTGCGTGAAGTGCCAGTCCGCGACGGGGCTGTCGGATGCTGGCGTCGGTGGAGTGAAGGACCACAACACACGACCGTTCCGGGCGTCCGCGACACGGAAGGCGCCCTTCCCGAGCAGCGTCCATCTCGCGGCATCCGTCGACTTCGGGTCCCACACGAATGTGCCTCCCTGGGTGCGCACGAAGACCAGCCCGTGATCTACGGCCTCAATACGGACGTCTTTACAGGCCGACCCAGCACAGGCCACCTCGATGCTGTCCAGCGATCGGCGAGTGACCAGGCTGGCGAGCTGCACGCTGACCCCATGCGCAGAGGGCTGCGTGAACGCCACCAGAGGTCGCCGCGCGTCCGCCTTAGCCGAAAGCCGGACGTCGCGGCCCACCCTCGTTGGGATCGGAGCCAAGACTTGGTCAGTGCCGGATTGGGCGAGCAGATGTGGTTGTCCGGCACGGTCAAAGAAGACCAGACCGAACGCGGTCGCCGTGGCGTCGGTGTCTAGGTACCCCTTGGCTCGGACGGGAAAGGATCTCCCGCCGATCGACACCATGCCGTCGGCATCGGGGCTTGCGAAGGCCCGAAGCCCATGGGAGTAGTCGAGCATCCCAACCGGGGCGAACGTCTCCGGCCTCGGTACATCCAGGCCTGGTGCCTGCTGCTCCGTTCTGGCTGTGCCCATGGCCACCGCGCCCAGGATCGCTACGGCCGCCGCCGGAACAGCCCAGCCCAAGAACTTGCGGCGTCTGCGGATGGCTCGGCCGCGACGGACCACCACTTGAGGATCGGGTACGGACTGGGCCCGGGCCGTCACATGTTCGATGATCGTGCCGGTGAGCTGATCCTGGAGATTCATAACGGGTCTCTTCCTGCAATGAGCTCTGCGGCCCTCGCATAGCGACGGCGGAGTGTCGCGAGGGCGTCGGAGGCCTGCGACTTCACAGTGCCCCGGCTGCAGCCGAGCACCTCCGCGATCTGGCGTTCACTAAGGTCTTCGTAGTAGCGCAAGACGAGCACCGCACGCTGGCGCGGCGCCAAGCTCAGCAACTCGGCCCATAGGTCGGCTCGGTCCACGAACATCACCTCCGAAGAGCTGATACCCCCGGTATCTGGCACTTGCCCAGAGCGTTCGGACCTCCACCAGCTGCGCCTACGAACTCTCAGGACCTCGTTGACAGCCATCTTTCTGACGTAAGCCTCAGGGTGACGAGCCGAACTCACCCGGTGCCACGACACATAGGCCTTTGTCATGGCGGACTGAACCGCGTCCTCTGCTTCACCGGCATCACCACTAATCGCGTAGGTGAGTCGGAAGAGACCCGGCCATGCCGAGGTATAGAAATCCGTGTATGCGTCTTCCTCAGCTCGGCGCACCTGTCTCCCTTCAACTGCGGAACTGACACCCATTAGATGCGATGCGCCGATCGATCGGTTGGGCCTAGCAAGACAATCATCGATAGCCACCGCAAGAAGTTGGCCGCTGCATCCGCCACCGCCCTGACCTCCCCAGGAACAGCGCAAATCCGCCGCTGTCGGTGCGGAACGTCCGACCATGCCGCTGATGGAGCTCGGACCTGCCGCATTCCGTGCGCGGTCACGCTGCGGTAGGGAGTGCACGCCTTCCAGCTGGAGCACGCGATAGGTGGCGCAGGGTGGAGGCGATGCAGGCGACCTGAAGCCAGACGGTCGCGGAGGTGCTGGTGTTCTCGAATGACTTCGCCAGACGCCGGGACCGGCCGAGGCGGCCGTGGGCGACCTCCACGCGCCAGGCGTGCCGGATGGGACGGAACACCGGCCGCTGGTCATCCCACCCCACCCGGCGCGAAGAGCCACAAGCGTCGTGAGGTCCCGATCCCGTTGTTCCTCGTCGAGGAGCTTCGAGCACATGTAGCCCGCCGGGAACCCAATGACCTGGTGTTCGCCGGCATCCGCAACGGTGCACCCCTGCGGGTCAGCACTTTCCGCCTGCAGTTCGGCGTCGCCGCCGAGGCCATCGGCATCCCCGACCTGCACCCGCACCAGCTGCGCCACACCGCCGCCAGCCTCGCGATCGCGTCCGGGGCGGACGTGAAGGTCGTCCAGCAGATGCTCGGGCACGCGTCAGCCACCATGACCCTCGACACCTACGGGCACCTCTTCGAGGACCGTCTCGACGAGGTCGGCGATGCGCTGGACCGCGCCCGCACAGCCGCCCAACAGCGCCGCAACACCGTGGAAGTGTTGCCCCGTGTTGCCCGAGCGTTGCCCGAGCCCGATTCCGAGCGAAATGCCGAAGGGGCCCCGAGCAGCGTTTCCGCTGGTCAGGACCCCTTTTACGATCTGTACCCCCGACGGGATTCGAACCCGCGCTACCGCCTTGAGAGGGCGGCGTGCTAGGCCACTACACAACGGGGGCCTGTTTCGTGCTCACAGAGCGGACGCGACTCTATCGGCAGCGCCGCGGGAGAGCCAAATCGTCGTACTCGCTGGGGTACTAGGACTCGAACCTAGACTAACTGGACCAGAACCAGTCGGGCTGCCAATTACCCCATACCCCATGGGATCGGCCCGCTCTGCTGGCAGTACTGCCTGCGGGGCGAACCGAGGGTCAAAGATACACATACGCCGGTCTCCCCCACCAATCGGGCGGGTGTGATGTCGGCGGCCTCACATGACGGGTCGTACGGCGCCCACCGGGGCCGTCTGGCCGCCGGCTCCCGGCGCGGGAGGAGCGGTGGTGCTGCGCAGCCCCATCCGGCGGGCGACCCACAGCACGAGCAGCAGGAAGACACCGTTCTGCACGATGGTCACAGGGAGCTGCCACCACGACGCCTCGGAGACGGTGAGCGTGCTGTCGAGCTGGTTGTAGGCGATCGCGATCCCGAACGCGAGCAGGTTGTTCAGGATGTGCAGCGCGATGCCGGCCTCCAGCCCGCCGACGAGGATCACGATGAGGCCGGCGATCAGGCCGAAGGCGAACCGGTCGAAGAACAGCGGGAAGTTCTGGGTGCCGTGCGCCAGCGCGAACAGTCCCGAGGTGATCAGCAGCGCGGCGATCCGGGAGCGGAAGAACGATCCGGACGCCTGCATCAGGTAGCCACGGAAGCCGTACTCCTCCCCCAGCGCCTGCAGCGGTGTGGTCACCAGGATCACGATCGCCGTGGCCAGGAGCTGTCCGGTCGGCACGTGCGCGGTGCCGGAGAGCTGGTTGGGGTCGTGGGGCAGCAGCGCCCCCACGATCAGCGAGGCGATCAGGGCCAGCACGGCCAGGCCGCTGCACACGAAGAAGAACTTCCAGCGGAACCCCGGCAGCACCGAGGACAGCCAGCGCGGCCGCAGCCGGTGGACCACCCGCTCGACGAACCAGGCGATCAGGGTCAGCGACGCCAGCCCGAGGTTGATGTAGAGCATCGACCACGGGGTGACCGTGTCGAGGGAGGCGGCCTCGGTGAACTTGTCGGAGAACGTGCCCGGCCCACTGTCGAACGCTGCACCGGCCACCAGCACCACGACCAGCACCATCTGGACGACGAAGAACGTGACGACGGCCAGCAGGACGCCCAGGATCGGCTTCCACCAGGCGTAGTCCCAGGTGCGCAGCATCAGCGGGTAGCTGCGCGGCTCCGGGTGCGGGTGCACGACCATGTGCGGCTGCCAGGCGGGTCCTGGCTGGGCCGGTGGCGGGTACGCCGGCGGCCGACCTGCTGGTGGGCCGGGTGGTGGGCCCGCTGGTGGGCCGGGTGGCGGGTAGGACATCGCTCAGCCCTGCCCGGCGGCCGCGGGTGCGGCGTCCAGCCTGGCCAGCGACTCCTCGCGACCGAGCAGCTCGAGGGACTCGAACAGGGGCGGCGAGACCCGGCGCCCGGTCACGGCGACGCGGACCGGTCCGAACGCGTTGCGCGGCTTGAGGCCGAGCTCGTCGACGAGCTTGGCCCGCAACGCCTCGTCGATGGCCTCGGTGGTCCAGTCGGACAGCGCACCCAGGGCATCCCTGGCTGCGGCGACGACCTGCAGCCCGTCCGCGTCGAGCACCTTGGCGACGTCGGTCTCGTCGTAGTCGACCTCGTCCGCGAAGAGGAACCCGAGCATCGGGGCCGCCTCGGTGAGCTTGTTGATCCGCTCGTGGATCAACGGCATCGCCCGGGTCAGCAGCTCGGCCTGCTCCGGCGTCACGGGGTCGGCGAGGACACCCGCCTCCTGGAGGTACGGCGTGACCCGTGCGGTCATCTCCTCCAGGCTCAGCAGCCGCATGTGCGCAGCGTTGATCGCCTCGGCCTTCTTCAGGTCGAAGCGTGCGGGGTTGGGGTTCACGCGCGCGATGTCGAAGGCCGCCACCATCTCCTCGAGCGAGAACACGTCCCGGTCCTCGGCGATGGCCCAGCCGAGCAGGGCCAGGTAGTTCAGCAGCCCCTCGGGCAGGAAGCCCTGGTCGCGGTAGGCGAGCAGGTGGGCCTCCGGGTCACGCTTGGAGAGCTTCTTGTTGCCCTCGCCCATGACGTAGGGAAGGTGCCCGAAGCGCGGGGTCGCCTTCGCGATCCCGACCTCCTCGAGCGCCTGGTAGAGCGCGATCTGCCGAGGAGTGCTGGACAGCAGGTCCTCGCCGCGGAGCACGTGGGTGATCTCCATCAGCGCGTCGTCGACCGGGTTGACCAGCGTGTAGAGCGGCTGGCCGTTGGCCCGTGCCAGCGCGAAGTCCGGCACGTGGTCGGTGTGGAAGGTGATCTCGCCGCGGACGAGGTCGTCGAAGGTGATCTCACCGTCGGGCATCCGGAAGCGCACGACGGGTTCGCGTCCCTCGCTCCGGAAGGCGTCGACCTGCTCCTCGGAGAGGTCACGGCAGTGGCCGTCGTACCCCATGATCTTGGAGCCCGAGGCCTTGCGCCGCGCCTCGACCTCGTCGTTGGTGCAGTAGCACTCGTAGGTGCGCGAGGACTCCTTGAGCCGGGCGAGGGCGTCGGCGTAGATGTCCGACCGCTCGCTCTGGCGGTACGGCGCGTAGGGGCCGCCGACGTCGGGACCCTCGTCCCAGTCGAGGCCGAGCCAGCCCATCACCTCGAACAGGCCGTCGTAGGACTCCTGGGTGTTGCGAGCCGCGTCGGTGTCCTCGATCCGGAACACGAACGTGCCGCCGTGGTGGCGGGCGAACGCCCAGTTGTAGAGCGCCGTGCGCGCCAGGCCGACGTGCGGCGAGCCGGTCGGCGAGGGCGCCATCCGGACGCGGACGTGGCCCTCGGATACGTCAGTCACGCTTGACCACCTTGTTGGTGAGGTTGCCGATGCCCTGGATCGAGATCTCGACCTCGTCACCGACCTCCATGGGACCGACACCCTCGGGGGTGCCGGTGAGGATCACGTCGCCGGGCAGCAGCGTCATCACGCTGGTGACGTGGGCGATCAGGGTGGGGACGTCGAAGATCAGGTCGGACGTGCGGCCGTCCTGCTTGACCTCCCCGTTGAGGAAGGTCTGCACCCGCAGGTCGCTCACGTCGAGCTCGGTCTCGACCCAGGGGCCGAGCGGGCAGAACGAGTCGAAGCCCTTGGCGCGGGTGAACTGGCCGTCCTTCTTCTGCAGGTCGCGGGCGGTCACGTCGTTGCCGACGGTGAAGCCGTGGACGACGTCGGCCCACTTCTCCTTCGGGACGTCGCGGCAGATCCGGCCGATCACGACCGCGAGCTCGCCCTCGAAGTGCAGGTTCTCGGTCTGGCGGGGGTAGAAGACGGGGTCGCCGGGCCCGACGACGCTGGTGTTGGGCTTGAGGAACATCAGTGGCTCCTCGGGCAGCTCGTTGCCCATCTCCTTGGCGTGCGCGGCGTAGTTGCGGCCGATGCCGACGACCTTGCTCCGCGGGAGCACCGGGCTGAGCAGCCGTGCGTCGGCCAGCTTGACCTGCTCGTCGGTGGGTTGCAGCCCGACGTACAACGGGTCGCCGGCGAGCGCCGTGATGACCGAGTCCTCGTCGGGGATGCCGAAGTCGTCGATGTCTCCGGTCACGATGCCGAACCGGGGGTCGTCGCCTGTGGTGAACCTCGCAATACGCACCCGCTGAGCCTATCGACCGCGCGGTGGTGGCCACGCACTACCGTCGGAGCTGTGGAAATCGTGGGTCGGGACGCCTGGGAGGCGCGCGCCGCGGCGCACGCCGACGCGCGTCGACGCCTGGGTCGAGCCGCACCTCGAGCGCCGCCGCCAGGGCATCAAGCACCCCGTCCACGACTTCCTGTTCACCTACTACTCCCAGCGCCCCGCCGCCCTCCGCCGCTGGCACCCGGGCTGGGGCGTGGTGCTGCTGGATGCGCCGGAGTACGAGGGTCAGCGCGGCTACCGGGTAGTCCCATGCAATCGGACCCCTCGCGGCACCGAAACAGGGTCCGAATGCATGGGACTATCCGTCTCGCCGGACCACCTCTCCTCCCAGCTCCCCCTCGTGGAGTCGATCCGGCGGCTGCTGGTGGCGACGGCGGGACGTACGCCGACCCTGGGCTGCTTCGGCCTGCACGAGTGGGCGATGGTGCACCGCGCCGCCGCGACACCGGGCGCGATCCGGCACGACTGGCCGCTCCGACTGGGCGACTCCGGGACCGACGAGGTGGTCGAGCAGCACCGGATCGGGTGCTCCCACTTCGACGCCTTCCGGTTCTTCACCGACTCCGCCCGTCCGCTGAACACCCTGCAGCCCGGGCGCGACGACCGCGCCGAGTTCGAGCAGCCGGGATGCCTCCACGCCGGGATGGACCTCTACAAGCACGCGTTCCGGCTGACGCCCCTGGTGCCCTCCGAGCTCGTCGCCGACTGCTTCGAGCTGGCCTGGGACATCCGCGAGCTCGACATGCGCGCCTCGCCGTACGACTTCAGCGCCCTGGGCTTCGAGCCGGTCCGCATCGAGACGGCCTCCGGCAAGCAGGAGTACGTCGCCGCACAGCGCGCCTTCGCCGAACGCGGCGCTCCGCTGCGCCAGCGGCTGATCGAGGCGTGCGACGCGCTGCTCCCCCAGCCGGCGGTTCGCTGAGCCGGATCTCAGCCCGGCATCGGACCCAGGACCGTGCCGTACCAGTCGGCCGGGTCGGTGTCCCGGACGTGGCTGGTGACCAGCCATCGCTGGCCGCCCGGGTCGGCGAGCACGGCCTGCAGCACTCCCCACGGTCGTTCCGCCGCGGAGTCCAGGAGCGTCCCGCCGGCCGCCACGCCGCGGTCACAGGCCGCGGGCACGTCGTCGACGAACACCTGCGTGAGGCTCGCCGCCTCGGCGAACTGACCGCCCCGTCGCCCCAGCAGCAGCACGAACCCGTCGCGTTCGAGCTCGATGTGACCGGTCCACCCGTCCGGCAGCGTGGCCCGCAGGATCTCGCGGAAGCCGAGCGTCTCGACCAGCCAGGACGCGGCGGCCGGCAGGTCGTCGTACAGCAGGCAGGGCACCACGACGGGATACCCACGGCTCGGGTCGTACACGGCACGCTCCTCGCTGGGCGCCGCGCGATCGCGCGGCCCGTTGCCAGTGTGCGCCTGGTGGTCGACGCCGGGCATGCGAATGTCGCATCAGTGGCCGGTGAACGCCACTCCCATCACTCTCAAGACATTCGCATGACGAACGCCGATTCCTCAACGGAAACCCTCCGGCACCAGGTGCCGGGGAACTTCCAATGTCTCGGCGACCAACAAGCTTCCAACCCAGGAGGAGGCAGTTCGGCGCACGCGCCCGACCCGCCCGCCTGCGAGGTGAACCGGAAGGGCGAACTGCCTCCCGAGAGTGCACGAGCCGGTTGCGACAAGCTCAACCAGCGGTGGTCAACGGTCGCAGGACTGGTGAAACAGAGCCGCTCACCAGCACGGCGGCGTCCGGTCCCGCCACGCCGTGCCCGCGTCGGCGTGCGCGGCCTCGACCTGGGCCGCCAGGGACAGAAGCGTCGCCTCGTCGCCGGGTCGGGCGGCGAGCATCACCCCGACGGGGAGGTTCGACGGGGTCCAGTGGGTCGGCAGCGAGACGGCCGGGCTGCCGGTGACGTTCCACATCGAGGTGTACGGCGTGAACCGCTTCTGCGCCTCGAAGTCGGCGGCCGGGTCCGCATCGTCGCGGATCGCTCCGACCGGCAGCGGGGGTGCGGCCAGCGTGGGCGTCAGCACCGCGTCGTACGGCGAGAGCGCGGTCAGCGCCGCGGCGGCGACCCTCCTGAGCTCGCCGATCGCCAGCCCGAACTCCGGGCCGCTCACCGCGAGACCGCGGTCGGCGAGCCACGTCGTCAGCGGACGGAGCAGCGCCCGCCCCTCGGTCGGCAGGTTGACCACGGAGAGCGCGGTCAGCACCGCCCAGCACGTCTCGAAGACAGGCACCGCGTCCGGGGGCAGCGGCATCTCGACGTCCACGACCTCGTGGCCGAGGGACTCCAGCAGCCGGCTGGTGTCCTCCCAGGCGCTCAGGCACTCGGGGTCGATGTCGACCTCGGTGATCGCGGGCTGCGCGAAGCGGGCGACCCGCAGTCGTCCCGGATCCCGCTCGCAGGCGGAGAGGAACGTCGCCGGCCGGCTCGGGCGCCCAGAACGGGTCGCCCGCGACCCGGCCCGCCATCACGTCGAGGAAGGCTGCCGCGTCCCGGACCGTTCGCGCCAGGGCGCCGTTGGTCGCGAGGCCGATGGGGTCGCCGTACATCGGCGCGCCCGAGATCCGGCCACGTGTCGGCTTCAGACCCACGATCCCGCAGCAGCTCGCCGGGATCCGGATCGAGCCGCCGCCGTCCGAGCCCAGCGCGACGGGTGCCAGCCCGGCCGCGACCGCGGCTCCCGAGCCTCCGCTCGACCCGCCCGCCATCCGGGAGGTGTCCCACGGCGTCACCGCGGGCGGCGCACCCTCGGGCTCGGTGTAGCAGGGCGACCCGAACTCCGGGGTGCTCGTCTTGCCGAGGCTGACCATGCCTGCCGCCTCGATCCGGCGGACGACCTCGTCGCTGAACGGCGGCACGAAGTCGGCGAACACGGGTGACCCGAAGCTGGTGCGGACCCCCTCGGTCGCGTTCAGGTCCTTGATCGCCGTCGGTACGCCGGCCAGCGGACCTTCCCCCGTCGCCGAGGCCGAGCGCGCCTGGTCGGCGGTGACGGTGACGAAGGCACCGAGCTCCTCGGAGAGCCGGCCGATCCGCTCGAGGTAGTGCTCGACCAGCTCCTGGGTGGACGTCTCCCCCGCGCGGATCGCCTCGCCCTGCTCCAGCGCGGTCAGGTCGTGCAGCTCGCTCATGATCGCGACGCTACCTGCGCTGACGCTCACGCCGGGTGTCGGAAAAGGTCGGTACAGGTGTGCGAACTCGGACAATATGGGCGGATGATCTCCGCGGACGGCTCCCTGGTCTTCTCGTGGACACCTCGGCCCGCCGAGCTCGCGGACGCGAACCTGGCACGGAACCGCGACGTCGGGGGGTCCACCTCGCGTGCCGTCCTGGCCGTGGTGCTCGCGGTGCTGGGCGCGTCGATGCTCTTCACTCCGTCGACACTGCCGCTGGCCCTCGTCCTGTTTGCGCTCGCGTTCGTCCTTGCCTGGATCCGTGTGACGGCACCGCTCATGCGGCGACGCTGGGCGGCGCTCGCCGCGGGCAACCCGGCACTGGTGGAGAGCGTCGAGGCCACCCTGGACGACGACGGCGTGCGCACCGTGGGTGAGCGCATGTCCATCACCAGGAGGTGGTCTGCCTACACCTCCTGGTCAGACACGCCGGGAGCGGTGGTGCTCGCGACCAGCGACACCGCGACCAGCGCCCTCCTCGTGGTGCCTCATCGCGCGGCGTCCAACCCCGAGGAAGTGGCTGCACTGCGTGGGCCTGGTCACGCGGCACCTCGGTCCGGCTCTCGGGTCCGGTCCCGGTCGTTCGGGCCGCCAGTGGTGGCCCTGGGTTGCGCGTGCAGTGGTGCTCGCATGCCTGCTCGTGCCGCTTGCGTGGACGATGGGGCACGTCCATCAGGAGACCGGTGAGTGGCGCTTGTGGGCATCAGAAGCTCCACCACGCGTCACTCTCGACGGGGTCGAGTACCAGAGAACGGGACAGCCGACGACCGCCAGGCCACCAGCAGTGACGGGCATCAGCTACACGACCGGAGGCGGACTCGTCATGGTCGGCTGGCCCGCCCCTCGGCGGCCGCATGAGCTGTGGGTGCTGGACCATGCCAACGTCGTCCACCACTACGTCCACACCGAGCCCCCGGAGGCCTGACGCACGCAGCGACCCTCAGGCGCCGTGCCTGCGCAGGCCGAACGTGAGGCCGTCGTTGAGCGCCATCCACGACGCCTCGATCACGTTGTGCCCGACGCCGACGGTGACCCAGGAGCTCTCGCCGTCCGAGGTCTCGATCAGCACCCGGGTGATCGCGTCGGTGCCGTGGCCCTGGTCGAGGATCCGCACCTTGTAGTCGATCAGCTCGAACTTGACGATCTCCGGGTAGAGCTGCTGGATCGCCTGGCGCAGCGCGTGGTCCAGCGCGTTGACCGGCCCGTTGCCCTCGCCCGTCATCACGATGCGCGCGCCCCCGGCGCGCAGCTTCACGGTGGCCTCGGACAGGGCCTCGTCGCCGGGCCGGGTCTCGGTGATGACGCGCCACGACTCGACGTCGAAGTACGACGGCCGCACGCCCTCGACCTCCTCGACGAGCATCAGCTCGAAGGAGGCGTCGGCCGCCTCGAAGGTGAACCCGCGCGACTCCTGCTCCTTGACGCGGCCCGTGACGCGCTTGACCAGGTCGGGGTCGAGCTCGAAGCCGAGCTCGCGGCCCTTCAGCTCGATCGAGGCGCGGCCGGCCATGTCGGAGACGAGCAGCCGCATGTCGTTGCCGACACCCTCGGGATCCATGTGCTGGTAGAGGTTCGGGTCGACCTTGATCGCACTCGCGTGCAGCCCGGCCTTGTGCGCGAACGCGGAGGTGCCGACGTACGGCTGTCGCGAGGCGGGCGGGAAGTTGGTCACGTCCGCGACCGCATGGGCAACGCGGGTCGCCTCGCGCAGCAGCCCTGCGGGGAGCACCTGGCGGCCGAGCTTCAGCTCCAGGTTGGCCACCACGCTGACCAGGTCGGCGTTGCCGGTGCGCTCGCCGTACCCGTTGAGCGTGCCCTGCACGTGGGTCGCGCCGGCGTCGACGGCCGACAGCGTGTTCGCGACCGCGCAACCCGTGTCGTTGTGGCAGTGGATGCCGACGCGCACGCCGGTCGACTCCACGACGTCGTTGACCACGTCCCCGACCCAGCCCGGAAGCATGCCGCCGTTGGTGTCGCAGAGCGCCGCGACCTCGGCGCCGGCGTCGAACGCGGTGCGCAGCACCTCGAGCGCGTAGTCGCGGTTGTCGCGGTAGCCGTCGAAGAAGTGCTCCGCGTCGAGGAAGACCCGCTGCCCCTCGGCGCGCAGGTGCGAGACGGTGTCGCGGACCATCGCCAGGTTCTCCTCGAGGGTCGTCCGCAGGGCGAGCTCGACGTGCCGGTCGTGCGACTTCGCCACCAGCGTCACCACCCCCGCACCGGAGTCGCGCAGCGCAGCCACCAGCGGGTCGTCAGCGGCCGCCACCCCGGCCCGACGCGTGGCCCCGAAGGCCGCGAGCTGTGCGTGCCGGAGGTGCAGCTCCTCGCGAGCGCGCCGGAAGAACTCGGTGTCCTTGGGGTTGGAACCCGGCCACCCGCCCTCGATGAATCCCACACCGAGACCGTCGATCTGACGCGCGATCGCGAGCTTGTCGGCGACGGAGAGGTTGAGCCCCTCCTGCTGCGCGCCGTCGCGGAGCGTCGTGTCGTAGACGTGGAACAGGTCGCCTGAAGGTGCGGTGGTCATGGGATGGATCCAGTCCTCGGTATGCGGTGGGACAAACAAAAAACCTCCCGTGGGAACGAGAGGTCAGCGCGGCGGCCGGGTGTGGGACGAGGCCGTCGCGCTAGTCGATAATGATGATGCTGCTGTGGTGCACGAGCACGAGTCTGCCACGGATCCACGGGCGACGGTACGCCGGCCCGCGATCCAGACACTCCCCTCAGGAGGCCTCGGGGACCTCGACCGGACCAGGGAGAACAGCGCGCTCGAGCATCGTCACGACCGGAGCCTGGCCGAGTCCGTAACGGTTGACCAGCTGCACCCGGAAGCAGTTGTCCTGGTTCGCGGCGGTCGAGTCCTGCCAGCTGGTCGAGGTCGGGGCGGTGTAGTCGGTGCCCGCTGAGAGGGGCACGTCCACGCAGGAGTCGGCCGACCAGTGCTGGATGGTCACCCGCGAGCCGGCGGGCACCGTGGCGGGCTTCGCCCACCGGATCGTGACAGGTGTCTCGGACGCGGAGTCGAAGGCGACCTGGGGCAGGGCCGAGGGAAGCGGGTCGATCAGGCACTGGGAGGCGGCGGGGGCCTTGGCCCGGCCGCCGTAGAGACGCACGAACCGGGCGAGCAGGCTGCTGTCGATGATGCGGCACTTGTAGTAGCCGGGGCGGGCCGGCGAGACGACTCCACAAGCGTCGACGAGGAGCATCGGCTGACATGGTCGAGCAGCGACCTGACGTGTGCTGGAACCCGAGCACGTGGCCGAGCTCGTGGGTGAAGATCGCCATCACCTCGATGCGGTTGTGCGCGTTCGCCGAGTCGGCGTTGCGGTAGACCGGGTTGAGCCGGACCCACGCGTTGCTCGTGCGTCCGACGGTCGCCTTGCCGGCTGCGTTGCCGATGTTGCCGAAGCCGATGGTCAGCCGGGCGTGGCTGCGGATGCTGGTCCGGACGAACCGGATCCCGCCACCGGAGGAGTTCCACTTCGAGACGGCGGTGCTCAGGCTCCAGTCCCACTGGGAGGGGATCGTCTCGTAGTAGCGGATGACGCTCCCGCTCCAGGCGTAGGAGGCGCGGTGCCCGGAGCCCGAGGAGGAGACGTGCGCGTCACCCGACAGGTTCAGGTCGTGCTTCCCGGTCGCCGCGACCGCGGGAGCAGCCTGGGCGGCGGTGGCGCGGCGTGCGCCGACAGCAGCGTCACGGCGAGCACGACCGCAGCCAGCAGCACCGAGGAGAGGCGCAGGGACCGGGTCTGGGTGGGCACCTGACCATGATGTGACATGGCCGCATACGGTGGGAAACGTCCGTATTTTGCGCACTAGACCACTCCATCCGGATTTCCGGATTCTGCTGTCAGGCCCTTGCCAGACCTGCTTCCGGGCCTGTTCTCAGGCCCAGGGCGCGGACAGTGCCGGGGTCCAGTTGGGTCCGGAGTCGAGCAGCAGCGCCACCAGGACGGCCGTCGCCAGCAGGCACATCACCACCACGAACCAGCCGCCGAGCTCGGTGCTCGCCGTGCGTGTCACCGCGCCTCGGATGACCTCGCGCAGGCGCCCGGATCCCGGCCCCCACCAGAGCGCGACGGTGAAGCCCACACCCGCCAGCACCATCCCCGTCGTGACGGGCTGGGCGAACAGGTAGGCCGCCGAGAACATGGCCGCTCCCGCCAGACCGGCGACCAGCACGAGCACCAGCGCGCCGAACAACGCGAGCAGCAGGTAGATCGGCATCGCCAGGGTGGTCTTCGGGACGTCGTACCAACGGGGCCGGCCGCGGATCAGCCGTCGGCGGCCGTGCCGCTGCCGGGTCACCGAGGCGGTGCGGAGCAGGAGCACGAAGGTGGCCACCGCCGCCGTCCCGACGTACGGCGCGTAGGCGATGGCGGCGCTGGTCAGCGCCCCGAGGCTCAGGAGCTGCAGGATGCGCTGGGTGCCGGACACGGAGCGGACCGGCGCGATGCTCGGCCGGCCCCTGAAGTCCGTTCGGGTGCCGAGGTGCCGGCATCAGCCGCGTCGCTGGTGGCGGCTGAGCGGCGGCCGGCCGGGGCACCGGGGCGGGCAACGGTGGCGGCGTCTCTCGGGGCTCGGCCTCGCGGACGGGCACCGCGACCCTGGGACCCGATGGTGTGTCGGCGGGCTGGCCCGACGGCAGTGCGGTGGTGCGGGCGTGCGGCCCCTCCGTGGGCACCTGCGGTGCGAACGGCATCGTCCACAGGTCCGCGGGCGGTGTGGCCGACGCAGGTGCCGCGAAGGCCGGTTCGGTCCGGCGGCGCTCGTCGTCGACCCAGTCGAGCAGCTCGTGGACGCTGGGACGCTCCAGCGGCTCGGCGGAGAGGGCCTCGCGCAGCAGGTCTCGCAGCGGTGCCGGTACGCCGCTCACGTCGTGCTCGCCGCGACGTACCCGGTCCATGATCGCCATCACCGGGCCCGTCCCGTACGGCGGTCGCCCGGTCGCCGCGAAGACCACGGTGGCACCCCAGGCGTGCACGTCGGAGGCGACGGTGGCGTCGTCGCCGTAGAGGATCTCGGGAGCGAGGTAGCCCGGGGTGCCGAGCAGCCAGCCGGTCTGGGTGAGCCGGGGGTCCTCGGCCACGCGGGCCAGGCCGAAGTCGATGAGGACGGGTGAACGACCCTCCATCAGGACGTTCGTCGGCTTCACGTCGCGGTGCAGGACACCGACCGAGTGCACCGCCAGCAGCGCCTGGGCCAGTGAGCCGGCGAAGTGGAGCAGGTCGCGCCCCTCGACCGGCCCCTCCTCGGCCACGTGGTGGTAGAGCGAGAGCCCGGGCACGTAGCGGGTCACCACGTAGGGCACCGGACCGTGCGGGTCGGCGTCGAGGATCTCGGCGATCCGCGGGCTGGTGATCCGCTGCAGCGAGCTCACCTCGCGAGCGAGCCGCTCCCGGGCCTCGACGTCACCGACGATGTGCGGCCGGAGCACCTTCAGGGCGACCCGGCGCCCGTCCGGCCCCTGCGCGAGGTGCACCACACCCATGCCGCCCTCGCCGATGGGGGCGAGCAGCCGGTAGGGACCGACGCGCGTCTCCTCGGGCGGCTGGCTGGGCGACGTGGTCACCGGGCAACGGTAGCCGGAGCCCTGTGGACGTCGAGGAGGGCGCGCTGCGCCTGCGCTCGATCGAGCCTCAGCAGACCCGGTGCATCCAGCGGAAGGAGTCCTCGGCGCGGCCGTACTGGATGTCCACGAGGTCCTGGCGGATCTCCATCGTCAGCGGCCCCGCCTCGTCGCTGTCGGCACCCGGCCCGGCGACCTGGCCGCCGTCCCACTTCAGCGTCCCGACCGGCGTGACGACCGCGGCCGTGCCGCAGGCGAAGACCTCGGTGATCTCACCGCTGGCCATCCCGTCACGCCACTCGTCGATCGAGAACTTCCGCTCCTCGACCTTGTGGCCCTTCTTCTCCGCCAGGTCGATGATCGCCGAGCGGGTGATGCCCTCGAGGATCGTCCCGGTCTCGGGGGTCACGATGCGTCCGTCGGCGAACACGAAGTACATGTTCATCCCGCCGAGCTCCTCGACGTACTTCCCCTCGGCGACGTCGAGGAAGACCACCTGGTCGCACCCGTGGCTGCTGGCCTCCTGCTGCGCGACCAGCGAGCTCGCGTAGTTGCCGCCGGTCTTCGCGGCACCCATGCCGCCGCGGCCCGCACGCGTGTAGTCCTCGGTCAGCCAGAGCGTGAGCGGCTTGATCCCACCCTTGAAGTAGGCACCCGCGGGCGAGGCGATCACCATGAACGTCACGTGCTGCGCGGGACGCACCCCGAGGAAGACCTCCGAGGCGATCATGAACGGCCGGATGTAGAGGCTCTTCTCCCCCGCCCCCTCGGGCACCCACCGCTGGTCGGCCTCGACCAGGGCGTCGACGGCCTGGACGAAGTCGGCGGGGTCGAGCACCGGGAACGCCAGCCGGTGCGAGGACCGCGCCATCCGCTTGGCGTTCTCCTCGGGCCGGAAGGTCCAGATCGAGCCGTCCTCGTGGCGGTAGGCCTTCATCCCCTCGAAGGTCTCCTGCGCGTAGTGCAGCACGGCGCTCGCCGGGTCCATGCTCAGCGGCCCGTACTTCGTGATCCGGGCCCCGTGCCATCCCTCGTCCGGCGTCCACTCGACGGTGAACATGTGGTCGGTGAAGTACGTCCCGAACCCGGGGTTGGCCAGGATCTCGGCGACCTCAGCCTCGCTGCGTGGCGAGTCCGAGGCAGTGGTGGTGATGTCGAGCGTCATGAGGGCACGGTATCTCTCTCGTGGAGTGGGCAGGGTGCGGCTCGCCGGTTGCTCGCAGACGCGCGGACCCAAGTCCGTCGAGCGGGGTTCTGCCGCGCCTGGGGAAGCCGGGTCGGCGCGACTTGTGTCCGCGCGTCTGCGAGGTACGGCGCGCGCGCTGCGGCGTGGGTCCGGAGCTACCCGGATACTCGCGCGGCGATCGAGTCGCCGATCTCCGACGTCGAGCCGCGAGCGCCGTCGACCCTGGCAGCCAGGTCGGCGACGACGGCCTCCTCGACGCTGCGCGCCGCCTCGTCGAGACCGAGGTGCTCGAGCATCAGCGCCGTCGAGAGGATCGCGGCCGTGGGGTCGGCCTTCTGCTGGCCGGCGATGTCGGGGGCCGATCCGTGGACCGGCTCGAACATCGACGGGGCGGTGCGATCGGGGTTGACGTTGCCGCTCGCCGCCAGGCCGATGCCACCGGTGATGGCGGCGGCGAGGTCGGTGATGATGTCGCCGAAGAGGTTGTCGGTGACGATCACGTCGAAGCGGGCCGGGTCGGTGACCATGAAGATCATCGCTGCGTCGATGTGCATGTAGTCGACGGTGACGTCGGGGTACTCCGTCGCCACCTCCTGGGTGAGCCGCCACCAGACGGCGCCGGCGTTGACCAGGACGTTGGTCTTGTGGACCAGGGTCAGCTTCTGGCGACGCTTCTGGGCGCGTCGGAACGCGTCCCGGACGACCCGCTCGACCCCGAACGCCGTGTTCACCGAGACCTCGGTGGCGATCTCGTGCGGCGTACCGACCCGCAGGGCACCGCCGTTGCCCGTGTAGGGGCCCTCGGTGCCTTCGCGTACGACGACGAAGTCGACCTCGCCAGGGTCGGCGAGGGGCGACGTCGCGCCGGGGTAGATCCGGCTCGGGCGCAGGTTGACGTAGTGGTCGAGCTCGAAGCGAAGCCTGAGCAGGAGCCCGCGCTCGAGGATCCCCGGCGGCAGGTTCGGGTCTCCGGGCTTGCCCCCGACGGCGCCGAGCAGGATCACGTCGTGCTGACGGATCTCCTCGAGGACCGAGTCGGGCAGCACCTCGCCGGTGGCGAGGTACCGCTCCGCACCGAGGTCGTAGCGGGTGGGCTCGAACTTCACCCCGGTCGATCCCGCGGACGCGACCTCGAGGACCTTGAGGGCCTCCGAGGTCACCTCCGGACCGATCCCGTCGCCCGGGATGACGGCAAGCTTCAACGATCCAGAAGACTCAGGCATGCGGCGATGCTAGTTGTCGTCCGGGCGTTCGCCGCCGTTGTCCCGCAGGTCGAGCGCGGCCTGGACGGCCTGGCTGCTGAGGGGGCTGTCGGGGTTGTTCTTGGCGGGACCCCACTCGGGGTACATGTCGTACATCGTGCTTCTCCTGAAGTGAATGATCGTGCGGGACGGAGGTCACTCCGGAGTGAGATGAACCGTCTCGACGGTCACGGATCGCGTGGCCGGATGAGGTTCAGAAGTAGCGGGTGGAACTTCGTGTCTCGCTCGCGGAGGTGGTGATGGGCCGGGTGGCGGGGTGCGCCGAACTCCGCGGCGAGGTGGCCTATCGAGTCAGGCCCCGCCACGGCGGCAAATAAGTACGAAGTTCCTCCGCATGGTCTGCTCAGACTACGCCCACCCCTGCCCACGCTGTCCGCCCATTGACCGCATGTCCCACGATTCGAGACGCCCGCTCGTCTGCTGGTCTGCTCCGGTTGATTTGCGAGACTGGCGCAATGAGCGCCCCACCCGATCTGCCCGCCATCGTCGCGCGGGCGTTCGACGTCTCCCGGCGCTCGGGCTACGTGTCCTTCTGCCGCAACGAGACCGGGCGGCTGCTCGCCACGCTGGCTGCGACCCGCGGCGGGACGATGGCGGAGTTCGGGACCGGCACCGGTGTCGGTACGGCGTGGCTGCGCTCCGGCGTACGGCCCGGGACCCAGATCATCTCCGCCGAGCTCGACCCGCGGCTGGCCAACGCCGCGCAGGAGATCTTCACCGACGACCCCCAGGTCGAGGTGCTCGCCGCCGACTGGTCGACGCTGCGCAACAAGGGCCCCTACTCGCTGCTGTTCCTCGACCCGTCGGTCCCCGAGGACGCCGGCGTCGAGGCCGTCGCCGACCTGGTCGAGTCGGGCGGGATCGTCGTGCTGGACGACTTCGCGCCGTGCGAGCTGTGGCCCCCGATCACCGGCGGCCGGGTCGACATCCTCCGCGAGACCTGGCTCACCGACGAGCGGTTCACCGCCGTCGAGGTGATGGTCGCTCCCGACGCCTCCGCGATCATCGCCACCAAGCGCTAGTCGCGCTGACCGGGCAGCTCGACGATGAAGCGCGGCAGCATCAGCTGGACGAGCGGGCCGATCGAGAGCGTGTAGAGGATCGTGCCGATCCCGACGACGCCGCCGAGGGCGAAGCCGATCGCGACCACGACGACCTCCAGGGCGGTGCGGACCACCCCGATGGGCAGCTTCGTCCTTCGGTGCAGTCCGGTCATCAACCCGTCGCGAGGGCCGGGGCCCAGCTGGGACCCGATGTAGAGCGCGGTGGCGAGTGCGTTCAGCACGACGCCGCCGATCATCAGCAGCACTCGCTCCCACATCACGTCGGGCTCCGCGAGGACCCGGAGGGTCGCGTCTGCGACCAGACCGACGACGAAGGAGTTCGCGATCGTGCCGAGCCCGGGCTTCTCGCGCAGCGGGATCCAGAACAGCAGCACGACCAGGCTCATCACGATCACGGCGGTGCCGATGCTGATCGGCAGGTGCTCCGCCATCCCCTGGTGGAGCACGTCCCACGACGCGTTGCCCAGCGTCCCGCGGATCAGCATCGCGAGAGTGACGCCGTACAGCACCAGCCCCACGGTGAGCTGCGCGAGCCGACGCGGCAGCCGGCCGGCCCGCAGCTGGGCGACGGGGCCGAGCTGAGCGAGCTCGCGCACGCGGCGGGGCGCAGCGTCCAGGTTCTCGAGGGCCAGGTTGCTGCTCATGGCCCTACTTCATCACGAAGTGGTCTGGTCGCAAATAGCCAATCGTGGTTCACTGGTCTGCATGTCCCGCGTCGTGTCCGCCTCTCGCGTAGCCACCCTGCTGGGCCCGTTCGACCGCTCCCCTGCCTACCGGGGTCTGGCCGAAGGCCTCCGGGTGCTGATCACCGACGGCCGGGTGCCGGTCGGCGTACGCCTGCCCAGCGAGCGCGAGCTCACGGACGCGCTGGCGGTCAGCCGGACCACCGTGACCCGCGCGTACGCCGAGCTGCGCGACCACGGCTTCCTCGTCTCCCGCCAGGGTTCGGGAAGCATCGCCAGCCTGCCGGCCAGCCGCGGCCACCGCGGCGACCACCTGCTTCCGCCGGGTGACCTGCCCGAGGACAAGATCGACCTGACCTGCGCGGCGCCCGTGCCCGGTCCCGGGGTGCTCGGCGCCTACGAGCGGGCCGTGACCGACCTGCCTGCCTACCTCGGCGGCACCGGCTACTACCCCTCGGGGCTGCCGATCCTGCGCGAGGCCGTCGCTGCGTCGTACGCCGCCCGCGGACTGCCCACCACCCCCGAGCAGGTGCTGGTCGTGCCGGGAGCCCTGGCCGGTGTCGCCATCGCCGCCCGCGCCCTGCTCGGCACGGGCGACCGCGCCGTCACGGAGAGCCCGACCTACCCCAACGCGATCGCGACCCTGACCCATTCGGGTGCACGCGTCATCGGGGTCGACGTCCCTCGCAACCATGCCGACACCGAGGCGCTCACCACCACGTTGCGGCAGGTGGTGCCCCGGGTCGCCTACCTGATCCCCGACTTCCACAACCCGACCGGCACCCTCATGGGCGACGAGGGGCGGGCCGACGTCGCCGATGCCCTGTCCCGGACCCGCACGACCGCGATCATCGACGAGTCGATGATCGCGCTGGCCCTCGACGGGCAGCAGATGCCGAGGCCGTTCGCGTCCTACCTCCAGGACACGGTCAGCGTGGGCAGCCTGAGCAAGCCGTTCTGGGGTGGCCTCCGGATCGGCTGGATCCGGGTCCCGACCGACCGGATGGACGCGTTCTTCAAGGCGAGGCTGAGCCTCGACCTGGGCGCTCCCCTGCTGGAGCAGCTGGTCGCCACCGACCTGCTCCGCGACGGGGGCGACCTGCTCGAGCACCGACGCGAGCAGCTGCGCGCCTCCCGCGACGCCGCCCTGGCCGCGGTCGCGCAGCACCTCCCCGACTGGCGGGTGGGCCGCCCGACCGGTGGCCTGAACCTGTGGTGCGAGCTGCCCGAGGCCATGTCCTCGGCCCTGGTCGCCCGCGCCGAGCGGCACGACGTGCTCCTCGCCGCCGGTCCGAGCTTCGCCCCCGAGGGCGGCCTCGACCGGTTCCTCAGGATCCCCTACACCCAGCCCGCCCACGTGCTCACCGACGCCATCGACCGACTCGCCGATGCCTGGCGCGAGACCCTCGCCGACCCCGGCGGGGGCGCGCGCACCACCACCAGCCTCGTCGCCTGACCGAGGGTTCCGGGCTACTCCGAGAGGTCGACCCCGCGCACCATGTCGGCCGAGATCGAGTCGCGGATCTCGTCGAGGACCTCGCCGGGGACGGCGGAGTCCACGGAGAGGGCCACCAGGGCCTGGCCGCCCTTGGTGTCGCGGGAGACCTGCATCCCGGCGATGTTCACCTGCGCGTCGCCGAGGATCTTGCCGACCGTGCCGATCATCCCGGGGCGGTCCTGGTAGGTGAAGAAGGCGAGGTGCTCGGTGGGCTCGATGTCGACGATGAAGTCGTTGACCTCGACGAGCCGCTCCTTCTGGGCGATCCCGACGAGCGTGCCGGAGACCGACACCTGCGAACCGTCCGCGAGGGTGCCGCGGATGGTGATCAGGTTGCGGTGGTCCGGGCTCTCGGCATCGGTCAGGAGCCGCACCTCGACACCGCGCTCGGCCGCGAGCAGGGGTGCGTTCACGTAGGAGACCGGGTCCTCGACGATGTCGGTGAAGACGCCCTTCAGCGCGGCCAGCTCGAGCACCTTGACGTCGAACTCGACGATCTCCCCGCGGACCTCGACGTCCACCTGCTGGGCGACCTCTCCCGCGAGGGCCGTGAAGAGCCGGCCCAGCTTCTCCACGAGCGGGATGCCCGGCCGGACGTCCTCGGCGATCACGCCGCCCTGGACGT
Source organism: uncultured Actinomycetota bacterium (assembly GCA_963842565.1). GTDB lineage: Bacteria > Actinomycetota > Actinomycetes > Propionibacteriales > Nocardioidaceae > Marmoricola. Next base: position 122,204 of record CAWJGX010000013.1, read on the forward strand.
TGACGGCGTCCGGCACCAGCTCGCCGGACAGGGCCAGCCGGACCGAACGAGCCACGGCCACCCCTGCCTTCTCCTGGGCCTCGTCCGTCGAGGCGCCGAGGTGGGGGGTGGCGACGACGTTCTCGAGCTCGAAGAGCGGCGAGTCGGTGCACGGTTCCTGGGCGAAGACGTCGAGCCCGGCTGCGGCGATGCGACCGGTCTTGAGCGCGTCGTACAGCGCCCTCTCGTCGACGATCCCCCCGCGCGCCGCGTTGACCAGCACGAGGCCGGGCCGGGCGATCGCGAACTCGTCGGCACCGATCAGGCCGACGGTCTCGGGAGTCTTGGGCAGGTGCACGCTGATGAAGTCGGCCTCCGTCATCAGCTCCTCGAGGCTGACCATGCGCACACCCATCTGCGCGGCGCGGCCGGCCTGCACGTAGGGGTCGTAGGCGATGACCTGCATGCCGAACGCCGTCAGTCGCTGCGCCACGAGAACCCCGATGCGCCCCAGCCCGACGATGCCGACGGTCTTCTCGAACAGCTCGATGCCGGTGTACCTGCTCCGCTTCCACTCCCCCCGGGTGAGCGCGGCGTGCGCCGGGCTGACGTGGCGTGCGGCGGCCAGCATCAGGGCGACGGCGAGCTCCGCGGCGCTGACGATGTTGGAGGTGGGGGCGTTGACGACCATCACGCCGTTCTGGGTGGCCGCGCGGACGTCGACGTTGTCCAGTCCGACACCGGCACGGGCCACGACCTTGAGTCGTCGAGCCGCCTGCAAGGCCTCCTCGTCGACCTTGGTCGCCGACCGCACCAGGAGCGCGTCGACCTCGACGATCGCCGCGAGGAGCTCCGCCCGGTCGGCGCCGTTGCAGTGCCGGACCTCGAAGTCAGGACCGAGAGCCTCCACGGTTGCCGGGCTGAGCTCTTCGGCGATGAGTACGACGGGCGCGTCGATGCTGGGTGTCACAGCGATCCTGACGTGAGATGAAGGTTGCCCGCACGACGTTGTGCGGCCACGAGTGTAGCCACCGGGAGGCCCCCGGACTCCGCCCCGCGGACAACCAGGCAGTGTGCGCTGCCTCCTGCGCCGCGTCAGCACACCCGCGCTCGGACTGGTACCTGCAGCGCACGACCGCGAGGATCACCGACCAGGTCGCGTCGCCGCAGCCCTGATGGTCTGGCGTGAGAATTAGGCGAAGGGCCCAGCAAGTATGAGTTGCTGGGCCCTTCTTGTGATCGGAGAACGGTGACCACCGATCGACCACTCTTCTCGTCCGGTCCCGGCTGCCGTCACCTGCGCACCGGAGCGGGTCTCCCCGCTCTGTGGACCTTCTTCTCCGAGTGATCCCGCCTTCCCCGAAGGGAGTGCGTGAGAGATTTCTACGCCGCCCGCGCTCGTTGCCGCAAGGGTGTCCGGCCATCAATTTCGACGAGTTCACGACGCGTCGGCGTGTCGTGCACAGAACCCGGTCACTCGTCCACAGATCGGCCCTGACGCTCCACAGGTTGTGCGTGCTCCCTGTGGATTCACCGTCCTCAGATCGGGCAGCCGTCCGGACCGCAGACGTCCCCGTCGGTGTGCCCCACGTGCTCGAGCGTCGGGTGCGTCTCCGCCCAGGAGCGCTCGAGCACCTGCGTGAAGGCCTCGGCCGGCTGCGCACCGGAGACGCCGTACGTGCGGTCGATCACGAAGAACGGGACGCCGGTGGCCCCGAGAGCTGCCGCCTCGCGGATGTCGGCCTCGACCGCGTCGGCGTAGGCATCGGTGCTGAGGACCCGATCGACGCTCTCGGCGTCGAGGCCCACCTTCTCCGCCGTACGACGCAACAGGTCGTGGTCCGCGACGTTCTCCGCCCGCAGGAAGTACGCCGCGAGCAGCTCCTCCTTGAGCGCGGACTGCACCGCCGGTCCACCCGTCTCCAGGGCCAGGTGGAGCACCCGGTGGGCGTCCACCGTGCTCACGCGCTGGGCCTCGCCGAGCCGGAAGAGCAGGCCCTCCTCGGCGGCGACCGCCTCGACCCGGTCGACCATCTGCTGACCGGCCTCCGGGCCGCCGCCGTACTTGCGGCCCAGGCTCTCGGCCACGGTCTCGACCGGGACGCGCGGGGACGAGGGGTCGAGCTCGAAGGAGCGGTAGACGATCTCCACCTCGTCGGCGTGCTCGAACGTCGTCAGGGCGGTCTCCAGGCGTCGCTTGCCGATGTAGCACCACGGGCAGACGACGTCGGACCAGATCTCGATCTTCATGCCACGAGAACAGGCTTCGGGGGCCGGCTGTTCCCGTGACCTCGCCCACGTCCCTCGCCCAGGTCTCCTCGCGCAGCGGGCCACCGCCTGTCTCAGGGGCACCCCTAGGTGGTTCAGGGTTTCTTCAGGGGTGACTCCAGCAGCCTCCCCGATGTGGTGACCCCCGGGTTGCGGCGAGGGTTCACGTCATGATCACCATCGATTCCCTCACGAAGAGGTACGGCGGCTTCACCGCCGTCGACGACGTCACCTTCACCGCCGAGGCGGGACGCGTGACCGGGTTCCTCGGACCCAACGGCGCCGGCAAGTCCACGACCATGCGCGTCATGGTCGGGCTGACTCCACCGACGTCTGGAAGCGCCCGCATCAACGGGCAGCTGTTCCCGGACCTGCCCAACCCCGGCCTCGAGGTGGGCGTCCTGCTCGATGCGTCGGCACAGCACGCAGGCCGCACCGGACGGGAGATCCTCACCATCGCCCAGCGGACGATGGGGCTGCCCAAGCTCCGCGTCGAGGAGATGCTGGACCGCGTCAGCCTCACCGAGAGCGAGGCGAACCGGCGGGTGCGCAACTACTCCCTCGGGATGCGCCAGCGGCTCGGCATCGCGACCGCGCTGATCGGCGAGCCGGAGGTGCTGATCCTCGACGAGCCGGCCAACGGTCTCGACCCCGCGGGCATCCGCTGGATGCGCGACCTGCTGCGCTCGTACGCCGACCAGGGCGGGACCGTCCTGCTCTCCTCGCACCTCCTCCACGAGATCGAGGTGATCGCCGACGACCTCGTGGTGATCGGCAACGGTCGCATCGTCGCGCAGGGCACGAAGGCCGAGCTGCTGTCGGCGGCCGGCACCGTCGTACGCACCCGGAACGTGGCCGAGCTCGAGCGGGCCCTGACCCAGTCGGGCGTCCGGTCCTCGGCGTACGAGGAGAACGCGTTGCGCACGGACGCCGACCCCGAGCTGATCGGCAAGATCGCGCTGCAGGCAGGGGTGCCGCTCCTCGAGCTGCGCTCCGCCGACGGCGCCGGGCTCGAGGAGATGTTCCTCGAGCTCACCGCAGAGACCCAGCGAGAAGGAGCAGCAGCATGAGTGCCATGACCATGGAACGGGTCCAGGAGACCCGCACCACGACGCCCACCCCGATCCCGTTCAGCCGCGTCGTGTCGGTCGAGCTGCGCAAGATGTTCGACACCCGCTCGGGCTTCTGGTTGATGATGAGCGTCGCGATCACCGCGACCCTCGCGACGGGGGCCGTGATCCTGTGGGCGCCCGACAGCGAGCTCACCTACGACACGTTCGCCGCGGCGATCGGGTTCCCGATGTCGGTGATCCTGCCGATGGTGGCGATCCTGTCGGTGACCAGCGAGTGGAGCCAACGCAGCGGACTGACCACGTTCACGCTGCTGCCGCACCGCGGACGCGTGATCGGGGCGAAGGCGGTCGCGACCGTGATCGTCGGCGTCACGTCGATGGTCGTCGCCATGGCGATCGGCGCCCTCGGCAACATCGTCGGTACGGCGATCACCGGGACGCCGCGCGTGTGGGACGACTCGGTGCAGCACCTGGCCCTCATCGTCCTGGCCAACGTGCTCGGCATGCTGATCGGCTTCACGTTGGGCGTGGTGATCCGCAACTCGGCCGGAGCGATCGTCGGCTACTTCGTGTTCACGCTCGTGCTGCCGACCCTCTCGGGCCTGCTCGCCGCGAACGCTGCCTGGTGGCACGACGCCCAGGCCTGGGTGGACTTCAACTTCGCCCAGGGCGCCCTGTTCAACGGCGAGATGGCGGCCAAGGACTGGGCTCACATCGCCACCGCGAGCGGCATCTGGCTGGTCATCCCCCTCGCCGTCGGGCTGACGTTGCTGATGCGGTCGGAGGTCAAGTAGGCGGGCGCAGTTTCACTAGGTCCCTTGGGAAACTGTCACTTCCCTCGCGTTGCAACGCGGGGGAAGTGATGGTTTCACTGGGGACCTAGTGAAACCGTCACGGCTGGTCCTTCGTCAGGTGCACCAGCCAGTCGCTGCCCGTGTCGATCAGGGCGTAGCGCCGGGCGGCGTCCTGACCGTGCAGCACGAAGACGAACCGGCGCTCGTTGCGGTCCTCGAGCTCCCACCAGCCGTCGTCGGCGATCCGCTTGTGCTCGTCGGTGTACGACGCGTGCTCGAGGTCGTGGTCCGAGACCGCCACGGCCAGGCGGTCGTGCTTCAGGTCGGTAGGCAGGCCCTTGGGCACCGCCCAGGAACGCAGCACGCCGTCCTCCTCGAGCCGCAGGTCGAAGTGCGGGGAGGGCTTGTCGTGCTGGTGCAGGACGAACACCGGGCGAGTGGTCACCCGCCCAGTGTTCCCCTATCGACCAGCAGCATTCAGCGGGCGGAGGTGCCCTCGACGTAGTCCGAGTCGTGGCTCTTCACCCAGGCCATCAGCTTGCGCAGCTCACGACCGGTGCTCTCGATCGGGTGCTGCTCACCCTTGGCGCGGAGCTCCTTGAACTCCTTGGCGCCGTTGTCCTGGTCGTCGATGAACCGCTGCGCGAACGAGCCGTTCTTGATGTCCTCGAGGACGGCGAGCATGTTCTCCTTGACGTGCTCGTCGATCACGCGCGGGCCGGAGACGTAGTCGCCGTACTCCGCGGTGTCGGAGACCGACCAGCGCTGCTTGGCGATGCCGCCCTCGTACATCAGGTCGACGATCAGCTTGAGCTCGTGCAGGCACTCGAAGTACGCGACCTCGGGCTGGTAGCCCGCCTCGGTGAGCACCTCGAAGCCGTACTGGACCAGCTGCGAGGCGCCGCCGCACAGCACGGCCTGCTCGCCGAACAGGTCGGTCTCGGTCTCCTCGGTGAAGGTGGTCTTGATGCCGCCGGCACGCAGGCCGCCGATCGCCTTGGCGTAGGAGAGCGCGAGGTCCCAGGTCGTGCCGGACTCGTCCTTCTCGACGGCGACGAGGACGGGTACGCCGCGCCCGTCGACGTACTCGCGACGGACCAGGTGGCCGGGACCCTTCGGGGCGACCATGAACACGTCGACGCCCTCGGGCGGGGTGATGTAGCCGAAGCGGATGTTGAAGCCGTGCCCGAAGACGAGGGTGTCGCCCGGGGTGATGTTGGGCTCCACGGACTCCTTGTAGAGCTTCCGCTGGATGTGGTCGGGGGCGAGGATGACGATCACGTCGGCCTCCTCCACCGCCTCGGCGGGGGTCAGCACGCGCAGGCCCTCGGCCTCGGCCTTCTCCCGGCTCTTGGAGCCCTCCGGCAGCCCGATGCGTACGTCGACACCGGAGTCGCGCAGGGACAGCGAGTGCGCGTGACCCTGGCTGCCGTAGCCGAGCACGGCCACGTTCTTGCCCTGGATCAGGGACAGGTCGGCGTCGTCGTCGTAGAACATCTCAGCCACGGGAGGGCTCCTTCGTCTGGTGTGTCGATTGCTTCTGACTGTTCGTGCAGTTCATGTCTTCTTCGGGTGTTGCAACACGCGAACCGGCCATGGATACCCGGTTAACCGGGTATTCCGTCAGCCCGGGATGGAGTAGGCAGCGGGAACGGGGACAGGGACGGGGCGCAGGGTCCGCTCGGTGATCGAACGGCTCCCGCGACCGATGGCGACCATGCCGGACTGGACGAGCTCGCGGATGCCGAACGGCTCGAGCACGGCGAGGAAGTCCTTGAGCTTGGCGGCGTTGCCGGTGACCTCGATGGTGACGGCGTCGGGGGCGACGTCGACCACCTTCGCCCGGAACAGCTGGACGGCGTCGAGCACCTGGCCGCGGGTGTCGGCGTCGGCCTTGACCTTGACGAGCAGCAGCTCGCGCTCGATGGCCTCGCGGTCCTCGAGCTCGACGACCTTGATCACCTCGACGAGCTTGTTCAGCTGCTTGGTGACCTGCTCGAGCGGGGACCCCTCGACACCGACGACGATCGTCATCCGGGAGATCTCGGGGTGCTCGGTCGGACCCACCGCCAACGAGTCGATGTTGAAGCCGCGGCGGCTGAACAGGCCGGCGATGCGCGCGAGCACACCGGGCTTGTTCTCCACGAGGACGGACAGCGTGTGCGTCGACATCAGAGGTCGTCCTCCTCGAACTCGGGCGCGAGGTCGCGGGCGTACTTGATCTCGTCGTTGGAGGTGCCGGCGGCGACCATCGGCCAGACCATCGCGTCCCGCTCCACCCGGAAGTCCACGACGACGGGGACGTCGTTGATCTCCATCGCCTTGTTGATCGTGGCGTCGACGTCGGCCGGGTCCTCGCACGCGAGACCGACCGCGCCGTACGCCTCGGCCAGCTTGACGAAGTCAGGCACGCGCTTGGACTGGAGGTCGGTGTTGGAGTAGCGACCCTCGTAGAACAGCGTCTGCCACTGGCGGACCATGCCGAGCGACTCGTTGTTGATGATCGCGACCTTGATCGGGATGCCCTCGATCGTGCAGGTGGCCAGCTCCTGGTTGGTCATCTGGAAGCAGCCGTCACCGTCGATCGCCCACACCGTCGTGTCGGGTCGGCCGACCTTGGCGCCCATGGCGGCCGGCACGGCGAAGCCCATCGTGCCGAGACCGCCGGAGTTGATCCAGGTGTTCGGGTGCTCGTACTGGACGTAGTGGGTGGCCCACATCTGGTGCTGTCCCACCCCGGCGACGTAGATCGACTCGGGTCCGGCGATCGCGCTGAGCCGCTCGATGACGTACTGCGGTGCGAGGCCGCCGTCGGCGGGCGCGTCGTACCCGAGGGGGTACTGCTGCTTCACGCCGGCCAGGAACTTGACCCAGCCCTCGTAGTCACCGGTGGTGCCCTTGTCCTGCTCGGCCTGCAGCGCCACGACCAGGTCGGCGATCACCTCACGGCAGTCGCCCACGATCGGCACGTCGGCCACGCGGTTCTTGCCGATCTCGGCGGGGTCGATGTCGGCGTGGATCACCTTGGCGCCCGGCGCGAACGAGTCCAGGTTGCCGGTGACCCGGTCGTCGAACCGCGCCCCGAGGCTGATGATCAGGTCACTCTTCTGCAGCGCGGCGACCGCCGCCACGGTCCCGTGCATGCCCGGCATGCCGAGGTGCTGCGGGTGGCTGTCGGGGAACGCCCCGCGCGCCATCAGCGTGGTCACGACCGGGATGCCGGTGAGCTCGGCGAGCGTGCGCAGCTCCTTCGAGGCCCGGGCGCGGATCGCTCCGCCGCCGACGTAGAGCACCGGCTTGCGCGACTCGAGCATCAGCCGGGTCGCCTCGCGGATCTGCTTGGAGTGCGGACGCGTCACGGGGCGGTAGCCGGGGAGGTTGAGCTCGGTGGGCCAGGTGAACGTGGTCTGCGCCTGCAGCGCCGACTTGGCCACGTCGACGAGCACGGGGCCGGGCCGCCCGGTCGAGGCGATGTAGAAGGCCTCGGCGATGACGCGCGGGATCTGGTCGGGGTCGGTGACCAGGAAGTTGTGCTTGGTGATCGGCAGCGTGATGCCGCGGATGTCGGCCTCCTGGAAGGCGTCCGTGCCGATCGCGCTGGCACCGACCTGTCCGGTGATCGCGACGATCGGGACGGAGTCCATGTTGGCGTCGGCCAACGGGGTGACCAGGTTGGTCGCGCCGGGACCACTGGTGGCCATGCAGACGCCGACCTTGCCGGTGGCGACGGCGTACCCCTGGGCGGCGTGGCCGGCACCCTGCTCGTGCCGCACCAGGATGTGCCGGATCTTGCTGTCGTACAGCGGGTCGTACGCCGGGAGGATCGCGCCTCCCGGGATGCCGAAGATGTTCTCGGCGCCCGCGCTCTCGAGGGACTTGATCAGGCTCTGCGCGCCCGTGACCGTCCCGGCGGCCTCGGCGGGCGTCATGGCCGGCCCCTTGACCGCCTTCTGCTCAGTCATCTGCTCATCTTCCCTGTGTCCAGCCGTTCGTCGTTGTCCGCCCAACAAAAAACCCCTCGAGCCGGTCGGCTGACGAGGGGTCGACGCGTGTGCGTGCGGCTGCGGCCTCAGCTCACGCGTCGCGTGCGTACAAGAATCTCGCGGTGCTGATTGCAAGCATGCATGGACACAGCATGCCCCTGCACGTCGTCAGTGCTCAACTCAGTCTGCCAGCCGTCCCGAATCGTGGGACGGATGCCCACATTCTGGCACGCTCAGCGGGCCACTCAGTCCCCAGCGTCCGCTCCGTCGGAACGGCCCTGCCACGTGCAGATGCAGGACCGGTTGCCGTCCGCGTCCGCGACCACCCAGAAAGCCGGCGCCCGCTCGTCGTCGACGAGGGTGCCGCCCGCGTCGAGCACCGCCTGCAGCCGTGCTTCGGCCACGTCGTGCGGAACGCAGACGTCCAGGTGCCAGCGCTGACGGTCCGACTCCTGCGAGTCGCTCGACTGGAACCAGATGCTCGGGGTCCGGTCGGCGCCGTCACGGAGGTCGTCGTCGTGGTCCGGGTGCGGCTGGTAACCGAGCAACGCGGCGTAGAAGGGCTTCAGCGCTCCGCCGTCCGGGGTGTCCAGGGCGAGCTCCAGGACGTCGGGCGCCTGGGTCGCGGCGATCCCGGCAGCGGCTGCGAGCTCGCTGATCTTCCGGGCGAGGCGGACGTCGCGCTGCGTGATCGCCGCGACGTCGTGACTCATCAGCGAGACGGTGACGTGCGGGTAGCGCAGGTCGACGTCGGGATGGTGGTTGGCCTCGTCAGCGGCCTCGGCGATCTGGGTGACCAGGGCGGTGCCGGCGTTGAAGCTGCCGGTGTCGAAGCGTGCGACCAGCTTGTCGAGCACCCACCTCCAGTCCTCGAGTCCCTCCTCGAGGACCGCTTCACCGGTCAGGGCGGTCTTGTCATCAGCCATGCGTCCACGTTAACCGGGTCGTCCGACAACGCACCGTCAACCTCGACGGCTTGCGGCGTGGTTGCTTCGCCTACCGACTTGCGCCGATATGTTCACCGGGGCACCGAGAGCCACGCACCGTCGGGCTGTGCGCCGGCTTCGCAGCGAACCGCTGCAACTTCCCCGCCCGGCGAAGGGACCATCAGGTGACTTCCTCACACCTGGGACGCGTCGGCTGGGCCGTGCTCGTCACCTCCACCGTCATCGCGACCACCATCAGCACGAGTGCGATGGCCACGGCTGCTGATCCAGACCCCACCGGTCCCGCACCCGCGAAGTCGGCCACTCCGGCGGGCCGACGCGCTCAGGAGCAAGCTGCACGGCCTCGATCGCTCGACGCGCGGTCGGCAGACGGTCTTCGTGCAGCTGTCCGGCGCGGGCTCGGCCGACGTCGCCCAGGCGAACCCCCAGGACAGCACGGACAAGGCCGAGGTCAAGGAGCGTCGGGCGGACGTCGCTCGCCAGAGCAACGCGGTGCTGACCACGGCCAAGGCCGAGGACACCCGGGCCGCCCGGCTGTACACGACGGCCAACGCCATCCCCGGCCTCGCGATCCGGCTGGACCAGGACGGCATCAAGGCCGTCGCAGCGCGGTCGGACGTCGTCAAGGTCTCGAGGATCACGCCGAAGCACCTCACCAACGCCAACGCGGCGGCGCTGACCAAGGCCTACGACACCTGGAAGTACACCGGCAACCTGGGCGATGGCGTGAAGATCGGCGTCATCGACTCCGGTATCGACTACACCCACACGGACTTCGGCGGGGTGGGCACCGTCGCGGCGTACGACGCGGCCAAGGCAGCCTCGGCCTCCCCGACCTGGCGAGACACCCTGCCCACCCTCGCCCAGGCCAAGGTCATCGGCGGCTACGACTTCGTCGGCGACGACTACTACCCCGACGAGCTCACCGAGGACGGCAGCGAGAACCCCGACTACGACCCGGTGGCCGCCCCCGACACCAACCCACTGGACTGCGAGGGCCACGGCACGCACGTCTCGGGCACCGCTGCGGGGTACGGCGTGACGGCCGCCGGCGACACCTTCACCGGCAACTACGGCTCGCTGACCAAGCCGGGACTCCTCGACATGCGGGTCGGACCCGGCATGGCGCCCGCCGCCAGCGTCTACGCGCTCAAGGTGTTCGGCTGCCAGGGCACCACCACCTACGACCTCGCAGCCCTGGACCGGGTCCTGGACCCCAACCAGGACGGCGACTTCTCCGACCACCTCGACATCGTCAACCTGTCGCTCGGCTCCGACGACACCCCGGTGGACGACCCCGAGAACGCCGTGATCGACGAGCTCACCCGCCACGGCGTGCTCACGGTCACCTCCGCCGGCAACAACGGCGACCTCACCGACACGGGCGGAGTGCCGGCCAACGCGGTGAGCGGTCTGAGCGTGGCCAGCTCGGTCGACGCCTACCAGCTGCGTGACGGGCTGAAGGTCGACGCCCCGAGCGCCGTCGCCGGGATCTCGCCCAGCCAGTTCTCGGACGCCTACGACTGGGCGGCCAACGGACCCACTGGACAGCCGGTGAGCGGAAGCGTGGTGACGATCCCGCGCACCAACGCCGACGGCTGCGACCCGCTCTCCAAGGCAGACGCGGCCAGGGTGAAGGGCAAGGTGGCCTGGCTCGAGTGGGACGACGACGAGAACACCCGTCGCTGCAGCTCGGTCCTGCGCTCCGACAACGTCACGGCTGCCGGCGCCATCGGCGCGATCTTCACGTCCACCCTGGACGTCTTCGCCGGGCTGATCCGTGCCAACGACGACATCCCGGTCGTCCAGCTCACCAGGGCAAGCACCGAGAAGCTGCGCGCATCCGCCCAGGCCGGCACGCTCAAGGTGACCTTCGACGGCAGGTACCGCGCCACCATCAAGGCCATCGACAACTCGCTCGACGATCTCCTGGCGGGCTACAGCTCGCGAGGGGTGCACGGCTCGCTGGGCGTGGTGAAGCCCGACGTGACGGCTCCCGGAGACACGATCGCCTCCGCAGGCGTCGGCCAGGGCTCCGGACCACTGGTGCTCTCCGGCACCTCGATGTCGGCGCCACTTGCTGCCGGTATCGGGGCCCTGGTGCGCTCCCGGCACCCGCACTGGTCACCACTGCTCGTCAAGGCGGCCGTCATGAACACCGCGACGCACGACCTGTGGACAGGGCGCAACACCTCTGGCCTCGAGTACGGCCCCAACAGGGGTCGGTGCGGGCCGGGTCGACGCGCTCGCGGCAGTGAACACGCCGGTCATCGCCTTCAGCCCGGGGGCGAACGACCCGGTGACCGCCTCCTTCGGAGTCGTGCCGGCGCCAGTGGACCAGGCGGTGACGACGAAGACGTTGCCGCTCACGGTGGTCAACAAGAGCACGTCGACCTCGACCTACCGGCTCTCCTACGATCCCGTCGTGGAGCAGCCGGGCGTCAGCTACACCGTCTCCCCCGCGACGCTCACGCTCGACGCCAGGACCCGGGGATCAGCCACGGTGACGATGCGCGTGACGAGCTCGGCGCTGCGCCACACGATCGATCCGACCATGGAGACGACGCAGCAGGGCGAGGCCCGCCAGTACGTGTCGGACGCCTCGGGTCGCGTGCTCGTCACTCCCGTCGGGCGAGCAGGCTGTCCGCGTGCCGGTCTACGGCGCGGCCAAGCCCGTCTCGGTCACGCGTGCCTCGGCGACCTCGAAGCGCATCACGCTGGAGGGCCGCGGCTTCTCCCAGGGAAGCGGCAGCACGGCGTGGAGCTCCTTCGCCTCCGTGCTGGAGCTCGGCGCCCGGTCCGGCACCCTCTCGGCCTGCGCGCCGGACCAGAACAGTGGCTGCGTGGACACCGAGACCGAGCGCTCCGGTGACCTGCAGTACGTCGGGGCGGGCAGCTCGAACAAGCTGCTGTGGTTCGGCCTCAGCACCTACGCCAACTGGGCCAAGATCGGCACCAACGTCGTCCCCTACGTCGACTTCGACACGAACGGCGACGGGGATCCCGACTACGAGACCTACGCGACGTACCTGCCCGGCACGGACGTCCTGGTCGCCGAGACCTACGACCTCAACGACCCGGACCAGACGACCGTCGACGTCCAGCCGGTCAACTTCAACTACGGCGACGTGGACACCAACGTGTTCGACACCAACGTGCTCACCCTGCCCGTCTCGAAGAAGCTGGTCGGCCTGAACAGCGGACACGCACCGATCACCTACACGGTCGGGACCTACGACCCGTGGGCCGGCGAGGACATCGACGACAGCGACGAGGTGAGCTTCGACGTCGGAAAGCCTGCCCTGCGGACCGGGAACCCGCTGTACGACGACCAGGACGGCGAGTCGATCGACTACACCACCACGGGATCGGCACCGGTCGAGGCGCTGGTGCTGCACCTGCACGGTGCCGACACGAAGCGGGCCGAGGTGCTCACGCTGCCCCGGTCGGCGCCGTCGAACGCTCCCGTCCGCTGACCGTCACGAACGCCGCTCCGGACTTCAGCCGAGGTCCGCGAGCGGCGTTCGCTGCGTTCCGCCCTCGGTGAAGTTGGCCGGGTCGAGCCAGCGCTCGTAGCGCGCGCGGAGGTCGGGCCAGTCGGCGTCGGTGACGGCGAACCATGCGGTGTCCCGGTTGCGGCCCTTGTAGACCACGGCCTGGCGGAAGATGCCCTCGAACGTGAAGCCGAGCCGTGCCGCGGCGTCGCGCGAGGGTTGGTTGAGCGCGTCGCACTTCCACTCGTAGCGCCGTACCCCGACCACGTCGAAGGCGTGCGCGGCCATCAGGTACATCGCCTCGGTCGCGGCCGTGGTGCGCTGCAGCACCGATCCGTAGGTGATGTTGCCGACCTCGGCGGTGCCGTTGGCGTGGTCGACGCGCAGGTAGGTCGCGATCCCGACCGGGGTGCCGTCGGGCAGCAGGACGGCGAGCGGGATCGTGGCCGGCCGCACCAGCAGGTCGGCCACGTAGGTCGCGAAGGAGTCGACGTCGGCGAACGGGCCGGCCGACATGTAGGTCCAGATCGAGTCCGGCGAGTCGACGCAGAGGGCGGCGTACAGACCCTCGACGTGTGACTCTGCCAGCGGCTCGAGGGCGCAGTGGCGCCCGGTCAGCGTGGTGGCCACGAGCTCGGGTCCGGGCGTCCATCCGAGGGTGGCACCGACGGGTTGGCCGAACTCGTTGACAGGCACCCGCCGAGCCTAGACTCGGCGGGTGGCGAAGCAACCGCACCAACCCTCCCTGATCGGGCTCGTCCGCGACTCCGTGATCGGCGAGGACCACGTGATGCGCACGCCGTACGGCGACCGCCGGGTCACCTACGCCGACTACACCGCCTCGGGTCGGGCGCTGTCCTTCATCGAGGACTTCATCCGCGACGAGGTGCTGCCCAGCTACGCGAACACCCACACCGAGTCCAGCGGCACGGGTCTGCAGACCACCCGGCTGCGTGAGGACGCGCGGCAGGTGATCCACGAGGCGGTCGGCGGCGACGACGAGACGGTGGTGCTCTTCGCCGGGTCCGGCACGACGGGTGCGATCTCGAAGCTGATCGGCGTGCTGGGACTGCGGGTGCCCTCGACCCTGGAGGACCGCTACCACCTGACCCGGCACATCCCGGAGGCCGAGCGGCCGGTGGTGTTCATCGGCCCCTACGAGCACCACTCCAACGAGATCCCGTGGCGCGAGTCGATCGCCGAGGTGGTCACGATCCCGCAGGACGCCGACGGGCACATCGACCTGGACGCGCTCCGCGCCACGGTCCTGGAGTACGCCGACCGGCCGCTCAAGATCGGCTCGTTCTCGGCCGCCTCGAACGTCACCGGCATCGTCTCCAACACCGCGGCGATCGCGACCATCCTGCACGAGCAGGGGGCGCTGTCCTTCTGGGACTTCGCTGCGGCCGCGCCGTACATCGACATCGAGATGTACCCCGGACGGGAGGACGGCGACACCCTGGCCTACAAGGACGCCGTGTTCCTCTCACCGCACAAGTTCATCGGCGGGCCCTCGACGCCGGGTGTGCTCGTCGCGCGGCGAGAGCTGTTCGGCAACCGGGTGCCGGACGTGCCCGGCGGCGGCACGGTCGCCTACGTCAACGACGACGACCACGCCTACCTCGCCGATCCCGAGCACCGCGAGGAGGGCGGCACCCCGGCGATCATCGAGTCGATCCGCGCCGGGCTGGTCTTCCAGCTCAAGAGCGCGGTCGGGGTGCAGAACATCCGGGCGGCCGAAGACCGGTTCCTCGAGCGCGCGGTGACGTCGTGGAGCGAGGAGCCGGCCATCGAGATCCTCGGCAACCTGGCCTCGGAACGGCTCTCCATCCTGTCCTTCGTCGTACGCGCACCGTCCGGGCGCTACCTGCACCACAACTTCGTGGTGGCGGTGCTCAACGACCTGTTCGGGATCCAGTCCCGGGGCGGTTGCTCCTGCGCAGGTCCCTACGGCCACCGGCTGCTGGGCATCGACATCGAGCGCAGCCACGAGTTCGAGCGGGAGATCACGGGCGGCTGCGAGGGCATCAAGCCCGGCTGGGTGCGGGTGAACTTCAACTACTTCCTCTCCGACGCGGTGGCCGACTACCTGATCGCCGCCGTACGCCTGGTCGCCCGGGAGGGCTGGCGCCTGCTGGGCGACTACCGGTTCGACGTCGCCACCGGCATCTGGACCCACCGCGAGGGCGTCGTCGAGCCGCCGCTGCGCCTGGGTGCCATCACGTACGACGAGCAGGGGATGCACGCGCCGACGTCCCGGCTGGCCGGCGACGAGTCGCTCCTGCAGCAGCACCTGGCGGATGGCGCCAGGATCCTCGCCGAGGCGTGCGAGCCCGACCTCACTCCCCCGACGTCCGCCGAGGGACTCGTGAGCGCGGACTTCGAGCACCTGCGCTGGTTCGACCTGCCGGCGACCGCGGTCGTCTGACCCACGCATCGCGGTTAGCCTCGGTGGCATGTCAGTCGTGAAGATCAACGCCATCTCCGTGCCCGAGCAGGCCCACGACGAGCTGGAGAAGCGGTTCTCGAACCGCGCCCACACCGTCGACGGGACGCCGGGCTTCCTCGGCTTCCAGCTGCTGCGCCCGGTCAAGGGCGAGGACCGCTACTTCGTGGTCACCCAGTGGGAGGACGAGGAGTCCTTCGCTGCGTGGCGTGACGGTCCCGCGATCGAGGCGCACTCCGGTCAACGCGCCAAGCCGGTCGCCTCGGGCGCGGACCTGCTCGAGTTCGAGGTCGTGATGGACGTGCGGCCGACGCCTAGCTCGCACTCCTAGGGCAGGACGAGCTGGCCGATCTCGTCGGGGTTGGTGGCGATCTCCCAGCGGAACCCGTCGGGGTCGGCGAAGTAGCCGGTGTAGCCGCCCCACTCGCGGTGCGTGGCCGTGCTCGCCTCGGCGCCCAGCGAGGTGGCCAGCGCGAGGATCTCGTCGACCTCGGCCTCGGTCACGACGTTGTGCGAGAGCGTGATCGGCACGATGCCCTCACCGCGACGGATCGGCCCGACCTCGGCCTCGAACCCCTTCTCGTCCCACAGCGACAGGACGAGCTTGTCGCCGGCGCGGATCATCAACACCTCCCCGGGGACGAAGACCTCGGATCTCCAGCCGAGCCCGTCGAGGTAGAACGCGCGAGTGCGCTCGAGGTCGGCCACTGCCAGGGTGATGAAGCTGACTCTCTGGTCCATCGCTCCAGCCAAGCACGCGGCTCCGACAGCGCAAGACGTCAGGTACGAGCTGGTCGCGCGGGCGGCGTACTCCCCCACCGAAACTGTCAGTTCCCCACCGTTGCAACGTGGGGGAAGTGACGGTTTCACTGGGTACCCAGTGAAACCGCCAGGCCCTACTGGCAGATCGCCCCGTGCGCCGCCGACTGGACGAGCTTGGCGTACTTCCCGAGCACCCCGCGGGTGTACTTCGGGGCGTTGGGGGTCCAGCCGTCCTGGCGGGCGGCGAGCTCTGCCTCGTCGATGGCCACGTCGAGGGTGCGGCCGGAGACGTCGAGGGTGATCTGGTCGCCGTCGCGGACGAAGGCGATCGGGCCGCCGTCGACGGCCTCGGGCGCGATGTGCCCGACGCACAGGCCGGTCGTGCCGCCGGAGAAGCGGCCGTCGGTGATCAGCAGGACGTCCTTGCCGAGCCCGGCGCCCTTGATGGCGCCGGTGATCGCCAGCATCTCGCGCATCCCCGGACCGCCCTTGGGGCCCTCGTAGCGGATCACCACCACGTCACCCGCGACGACCAGCCCCTGCTCCAGCGCGTCCATCGCGGCGCGCTCGCCGTCGAAGACGCGCGCGGTGCCGGTGAAGGTGGAGTCGTCGAAGCCGGCCGACTTCACCACGGCACCGTCGGGCGCCAGCGAGCCGCGCAGGATCGTCAGTCCGCCCGTCGCGTGGATCGGCCGGTCCAGCGGCCGGAGCACCTCACCGTCGAGGCCCGCCGGGGCCAGCGCCTCGAGGTTCTCGCGCATGGTCTTGCCGGTCACGGTGAGGCAGTCGCCGTGCATCAGGCCGGCGTCGAGCAGCGCCTTCATCACGACGGGGATGCCGCCGATCTTGTCGACGTCGTTCATCACGAACCGGCCGAAGGGCTTGAGGTCGCCGAGGTGCGGGACCTTGTCGCCGATCCGGTTGAAGTCGTCGATGGTCAGGGGGACCTCGGCCTCGCGGGCGATCGCGAGCAGGTGGAGCACGGCGTTGGTGGAGCCGCCCAGGGCCATCACCACGGCGATGGCGTTCTCGAACGCCTCGATGGTCAGGATCTGGCGCGCGGTGATCCCCTGGCGGAGCATCTCCACGACCGCCTCACCGGAGCGGTGCGCGAACCCGTCACGACGACGGTCGACGGCCGGCGGTGCCGCCGAGCCGGGCAGGCTCATCCCGAGCGCCTCGGCGACGGCCGCCATCGTGTTGGCGGTGTACATCCCGCCGCAGGCGCCCTCGCCCGGACAGATCGCACGCTCGATCTCGTCGACCCGCTCGCGCGAGATCTTGCCGGCGAGGCAGGCACCGACGGCCTCGAAGGCGTCGATGATCGTGACGTCGTTGCCGTCGACCTGGCCCGGCATGATCGACCCGGCGTACAGGAACACCGAGGCGAGGTCGAGCCGTGCCGCGGCCATCAACATGCCCGGCAGGGACTTGTCGCAGCCGGCCAGCAGCACCGAGCCGTCGAGCCGCTCGGCCATCATCACCGTCTCCACGGAGTCGGCGATCACCTCGCGCGAGACCAGCGAGAAGTGCATCCCCTCGTGCCCCATCGAGATGCCGTCGGAGACCGAGATGGTGCCGAACTCGAGCGGGTAGCCGCCCGCCGCGTGCACGCCGTTCTTCACGGCCTGCGCGAGGCGCTGGAGGGAGAGGTTGCAGGGGGTGATCTCGTTCCAGCTCGACGCGACGCCGATCTGCGGCTTCGCCCAGTCGTCGTCACCCATGCCCACGGCGCGGAGCATGCCGCGCGCGGCGGCCTTCTCGAGACCGTCGGTGACGTCGCGGGAGCGGGGCTTGATGTCGGGAGTCTGATCAGGGGTCGAGCCAGTCATGCAGCGAGGGTACGCCGATCGGGGACGTGCCCAGCCGGATGGGTCAGCCCCCGATCGCGGCCGCCCGGACACACATCACGTCGGGCAGGTCGGCGACGATCTGGGTCCACGTCTCCCCCGCGTCGCTGCTCGCCCAGACGGCGCCGTTGCGGGCGCCGAAGTAGATGCCCGGCGACTCGTGCTCGTCGGCCCACATCGCATCGCGCATCACGGCCACGTAGAAGGCGTCCGGGAGCCCGTCGCCGAGCTCCTCCCAGGTGTCGCCGGCGTCCTTCGACCGCCAGACGCGGGCCTTGGCCTCGGGCGGGTAGCGCTTCTCGCCACCGTTGATCGGGAACACGTAGACGGTGTCCGGCTCGTGCGGGTGCACCACGATCGGGAAGCCGAAGTCGGCCGGCAGCCCGTCCGCGATCGAGGTCCACGACCCGCCCTCGTCGTCGGAGCGGTAGACGCCTCCGTGGTTCTGCAGGAACAGCCGCTCGGGCCGGGCCGGATGGCGGGTCACCTTGTGCACGCACTGGCCGAACTCGGGGTACTGCTGGCCCTCGGGGAGGAAGTCGGCACGGATGCCGTGGTTGCGGGGCGACCAGGACTTCCCGCCGTCGGTCGTCTGGTAGACGCCACCGGTCGAGAGCGCGACGGTGACCGAGTCGGCGTCGGTCGGGTGCGGCAGGATCGTGTGGAACGCCTGGCCCCCGAAGCCGGCGGCCCACTCCGGTCGGTGCGGGTGGTCCCAGAGCGCCTGCTCGAGCGTGAACGTCTCGCCGTGGTCGTCGGATCGCCACACCGCGCCGGGCTCCGAGCCGGCGTACACGATCTCCGGACGGGCGCCGGGCGTGAGCTGCCAGATGCGCTCGACGCTGGCATCCGTGCCCTCCGGGAAGCGGACCCCGCCGTCGGGCGACTCCTGCCACGACTCACCGAGGTCGTCGGAGCGGCGTACGCGCGGCCCGAGCCAGCTCGACGAGGCACCGGCCAGCAGCCGCGGTCTCGGGCCACGGGTGTCGATCATGCAGGAGTAGACCTCCTCCATGTCGAAGTGCGGGCCGGTCCAGGTCCAGTCCTCGCGAGCCTCGTCGGACAGACCGATCCACAGGCCCTTCCGCGTCCCCGCCAGCAACACCGTCTGCTTCGCCATGACCCGCCCTCTCGCCCATTCCTCCTAGGAACATGAACCCTGATCGGAGCATCGGTCAAGACCTCGCGATGGCCACCGTTCTGCCTGTTGTTCACACACTCGTCACACTCGCGTGACGCTCCGGACTCCACCGGCTGCCTAGGTTCGAGTCTCAGGGAGCCAGCAGTTGCAGGGAGTCACCATGAACCAGCTGATCGAGCCAATGCTCTGGCCGCTGACGCGGTGGGCGGAGAACAGCCAGCGCCGGGCCCGTCGCAACGCGATGGTGGCCTCGACGAACCTGGCGGCGGGTCGTCGCGAACGCGACGAGGCCCAGGAGTTCATCGACACGCTCATCGCCCGACGAGCTCGCCGGGCCGGTGCCGCGCCTCCCGTTCTCCCAGCGGCCCGGCTCGGCTGAGTCAGGCGCAGCGGCGACCGGGCTGAGTCGCGGGGACGCACCCCGGTGACCTGAGCCACCAATCCGGTTCGGGGAAGCCCCAGTGGGGCACAATCCCGACATGGCTACCGCTGCTGCGTCCCTGCACGTCGCACCCTCGCTCGACGACGGGCTGGCGCTGCGCTACTTCCCCGTCACGAGCGAGGACGGCACCGAGCTGACCGCGTGGACCAACGACGTGGCCGGGCCGACGGTGCTGCTGTGCAACGGCCTGGGCACCAACCCCTACAGCTGGCCGGCCCTGCTCGACCCCGACTGCGGGGTGCACATCATCTCGTGGAACCACCGCGGCACCGGCGGCTCCGAGCGCCCACGTCACCCCGAGGACGTCGGCATCGACGCCTTCGCCGAGGACGCCATCGCGGTGATGGACGACGCCGGGATCGACGCCTGCGTGCTGATGGGCTGGTCGATGGGCGTGAACACGATGTTCGAGGTGGCCGTCGAGCACCCCGAGCGGGTCACCGGCCTGTTCGCCGTCGGTGGCGTGCCCGGCGACACGTTCTCCTCGATGGGGGCGCCGATCCTCGTGCCGCGCCCGCTGCGCAAGCCGTTGGCGATCAACGTCGCACGGACGCTCAAGCTGGCCGGGCGGCCCCTCTCGGAGATCGCCACCCGGCTGCCGATCGGCCCGCTCACCTACGAGGTGCTCAGCCACAGCGGCTTCATGCTGCCGATGCCCGACCCCGCGTTGGCCCGGCGGGCGATCCGGGAGTTCCTGACCACGCCGATCGACTGGTACATGCACCTCGCGCTGCACTCCTCCCTGCACGGCCGGGTCTCGCTGCGCAACATCGACGTGCCGACGAGCTTCCTCGCCGGGAAGTACGACGTGCTCGCCTCGTCGTACGACATGAGGACGGCGGCCGAGCGGATCCCGGACGCTGTCTTCGAGGAGATCCGCGCGACCCACTTCATCTCGATGGAGAAGCCCGACGAGGTCCACGAGGCGCTGCTCGACCTGCTCGACCGCGTCCCCGAGTAGGGCGTCCTCGCTAGGCTCGCCAGATGTTGCGGCTGGCCACGTTGATCGTCGTCCCGAGCCTGTGCCTGACCGCCCTGACGGCCTGTGGCGAGGACGACAAGACCGACACCCTGCCGGCTCCTGCACCGGACGAGACCACGTCGAGCGCCCCGTCGCAGTCCCCCGGCCAGACGCCGTCGATCAAGGCCTCGCCCCAGCGTTCCGCGCAGCCGAAGGTGATCGGCACGGTCGCGAAGGGACTCGAGGTCCCGTGGGGCATCGCGTTCCTGCCCGACGGGTCGGCCCTGGTGACCGAGCGGGACAGCGGCCGGGTGCTGCAGGTCCGTCGCGGCTCCGTGCGCCAGGTCGGTCGAGATCGAGGAGGCCCAGCCCAACGGCGAGGCCGGCCTGCTCGGCGTCGCCGTGTCGCCGACGTACGCGCGCGACAAGCGGGTCTTCTTCTACGCCACCGCCGCCGACGACAACCGGGTGCTGCGCACCACCTTCGACGGCGGCAGGCTCGGCGCCCTCGAACCGATCCTCACCGGGATCCCGAAGGCCGGCAACCACGACGGCGGCCGGATGATCTTCGGCCCGGACAAGATGCTCTACGTCTCCACCGGCGAGGCCGGCCAGCCGGACCTCGCGCAGGACCGCGGCTCGCTGGGCGGCAAGATCCTGCGGATCACCCAGGACGGCAGGCCCGGCCCCGGCAACCCCGACGGCTCCTCCCCCGTGTGGACGTGGGGGCACCGCAACGTCCAGGGGCTGGCCTTCGACGACGCCGGCAACCTGTGGGCCTCGGAGTTCGGGCAGGACACGTTCGACGAGCTCAACCTGATCGAGAAGGGCCGCAACTACGGCTGGCCGATGGTGGAGGGCAAGGGCGACCAGGCCGGGTTGCAGAATCCCCAGATCACCTGGTCGACCGATGACGCCTCCCCCTCGGGGCTCGCCTTCGTCGACGGGCGGCTCTGGCTCGGCGCGCTGAGGGGCGAGCGGCTCTGGCGGGTCGACGTCAGCAAGGGCAAGGCCCGGCACGAGAAGGCGTTCTTCGTCGGCGACTACGGCCGGATGCGGACCGTCGTACGTGCTCCGGACGGGAACCTGTGGGTGACCACGTCCAACCGCGACGGCCGCGGCAGTCCTGCCGACGACGACGACCGCATCCTGCTCGTGCGTCCCTGAAGCTCAAGGAGACGCAGAACAGCTCGACTCCTCGGGCAGTTCATGTCTTGTTGGGGCGTTGCAACACCCGAAGACGACAGGAGTACCCGGTTAACCGGGTACTCCTGCACTCCCCACCACGGTCGCGCGGCGTACGGCGCGACGCAGGGTGGTCAGGACGGCAGGGCCGAGGACGATCAGCGCGACGGTGTTGGTGATGGCGCGGCCGGTGTCCCAGCTGCCCGTCGAGGTGAGCAGGGTGTAGATCCAGAAGCGCTGCAGGTTCTCGCTCAGCGGGTCGCCGGGCACGAACGACAGGCCGCCGGTGTGGCCGGGGACCATGATGCCGAGGGTGAACGGCCAGCTGGACATGTTCATCAGCAGGCCGAAGGCGTAGGCCGCGAAGATCCCGTAGGCCACCAGCATCGCGATCTCCGCCTTGCCGGTGACCCGTCGCGGCAGCAGGCCGGCCCCCATCCCGACCCACGCCGAGGCGAGCATCTGGTAGGGCAGCCACGGTCCGACGCCGGCGGTCAGCAGCGCCGAGGCGAACAGCGAGGTGCAGCCCAGGACGAAGCCGAACCCGGCCCCGAACACCCGGCCGCCGAGGATCAGCAGGAAGAAGACCAGCTCGATCCCGGCCATCCCCGCGGAGAGGCCGCGCATCACCGCGTTGATGGCGGTGAGCACGCCGAGCATGGCCAGGACCTTGGAGTCCATCCCGCCCTCGGTGAACTCGGCCAGGCACACGAGGATCACCACGGGCAGCAGCAGCAGGAAGACGAAGGGCGGCTGCACCACCTGGTCCTCGACACGGACCTTGACCAGCAGCGGCCAGCAGAACATCAGCAGCCCGGCCAGCGAGGCCACGGCCAGCACCGCGGCCGACCGAGGCCGGACCGGGATCGCCCGCGGGGTCGGCGAGGTGGCGGCTTCCGGGTGCGCGGTCGCGGTCATCCGGCCGCTCCCACGGCCCGGACCTGGTCCACGGTCAGCCAACCGGCGCCGAGGATCTTGTGGACCTGCGGGGCGAAGGCCGGAGACTCCGCGACGACGCGCGCGGTCGGTCCCTCGGAGACCACCTCCCCCTCGGCGAGTACGACGACCCGGTCGGCCACCTGCGCCACGAACTCCACGTCGTGGGTCGCCACGAGCACGGCACGACCCTCCCCTGCCAACGAGGCGAGGATGTCCGCGAGCGCCTCCTTGCCGGGATAGTCGAGCCCGCGCGTGGGCTCGTCGAGGCAGATCACCGGCGGCTCGGCGGTGAGCACGACCGCGAGGACCAGGGCCAGCCGCTGCCCCTCGGAGAGATCGCGCGGGTGCCGGTCCGGGTCGATGCCGGGAACGAGCCGGTCGAGCAGCCGGCGCGCCGTACCGGCCGGGGCTGCTGCTTCCGCGTCGGCCGCCTCGCACTCCTGGGTCACGGTCTCGAGGTAGAGCAGGTCCGCCGCGGTCTGCGGGACCAGACCCACGAGACGTCGCCGTTCGTCGGCGGGCAGCGCCTCCGGGTCCTGGCCGGCGACCGCCACGGTCCCACCGGCGCGCTTGCGCGACCCCTGCAGCGCCCACATCAGCGAGGACTTGCCCGATCCGTTGCGGCCCATCAGCGCCAGGACCTGCCCGGCGGCGAGGGTGAGGTCGACCTTCTGGACGGCGACCTGGCGGCCGTAGGTCACCGTGACGCCCTTCGCCTCGAGCAGGGCCTCGGGCGCCGGGCCGGTCGGGACGGGTTGCGGCGTCGGCACCAGCGTGAGCCGGGCCGCACGACGGCGGGCGTCACGCACGCTCAGCGGCAACGGCGACCACCCCGCCCAGCGGCCGAGCTCCACGATCGGGGGCGCGACCGGTGACCGTTCGAGCATCTCCGCGGGCTCGCCCACGCTGACCCGACCGTCACCCTCCACGAGCACGATCCGGTCCGCGAACGGGACCACGCGCTCGAGCCGGTGCTCGGCGAGGACCACCGTGACGCTGAGGTCGTGGACCAGGCGCGTGAGCGTCGCGAGCACGTCCTCGGCAGCCGTGGGGTCGAGCGCCGAGGTGGGCTCGTCGAGCACGAGGAGGCGGGGGTGCATGGTCAGCACCGAGCCGATCGCGACCCGCTGCTGCTGCCCGCCCGAGAGGGTGCGCAGGTCGCGGTTGCGCAGCTCCGCGATGCCGAGCAGGTCGAGCGTCTCCTCGACCCGACGGCGCATGGTGGCCGCATCGAGCCCGAGCTGCTCCATCCCGTAGGCCAGCTCCTCCTCGACGGTGTCGGTGACGAAACCGGCGGTCGGGTCCTGGCCGACGTACCCGACGACGTGGGCGCGGTCGCGCGGCGGCAGGTGCAGGATGCTCGCGCCGTCGAGGAGCACGTCGCCCTCCAGGCGGCCGCCCGTGAAGGCCGGAACCAGGCCGTTGAACACCCCGAGCAGCGTGGACTTCCCGATGCCCGTGCGCCCGGCGACGAGGACCAGCTCACCTTCGTCGAGGGTCAGGTCGACGTGCCGCAGCACCTCGTCGGGCGAGGAGGCACCGGTCGCGGAGTAGCTGAAGGTGAGGTCACGCAGCTCGAGCATCGGCCACCTCCCGGGCGGCAGGAGCAACGGACTGGGTGAGCACCGGCCGAGGGGAGACGGCGGCGGCGAGCAGGCCGGACAGCACCACGAGCAGGGACGTCAGCGTGACCGTGGGCATCGCGTCCAGCGGCGGGTGCAGGACCGGGTCGCCCCGCAGCAGGAACAACGTGCCTCCCGCGACGAGCAGACCGCTGAACGCGACTCCGGTCTCCTCCCACCGCCACGGGTCCGGGCGGTAGCGACTGCGCTGGACCCGTCGGCCCGCGGACCAGAACCCCGCGGCCGCGAGCGACACGCCGCCGAGCAGGCCGGGCAGCACCAGCCAGCGCGGCGCCGTCTGGTCGAGGAGGGCGTAGGTGCCCATGCAGATCCCGACCAGGCCGGCCAGCATGAACGCACCGGTCGTACGCCGCTGCCGGTCGTCGAGCTCACCGGCGCGGCCGTACCCCCGCGCGTCCATGCCGGCAGCGAGTGCCATCGACCGCTCGAGGGCGTCCTCCATCACCGGGACCACGATGCCGCGCAACCGACCGATGCGGCCGCCGGGCACGCCCCGCAGCTGACGCGCGGCCCGCACGCGGCGCAGGCTGTCGGCGAGCTGGGGCAGCAGCGCGACCGAGACCACGATGGCGGTGCCGATCTCGTAGAGCGCGGGCGGCATCGACTTCAGCAGCCGCTTCGGGTTCGCCAGCGAGTTCGCCGCGCCGACGCAGATCACGATCGTGGCGAGCCGCATGCCGTCGTACAGCCCGGCGAGCAGCGACTCCAGCGTCAGCGGCCCCAGCAGCTGTACGCCGGCCACCCAGTGGGGCAGCGGGACCAGCGGCAGGTGCACGAGTACGACGTGCCCGTAGCCGCCGCCCAGGAGCACCCGGAACACGACGCGGACGCACACGATCACCAGCCCGAAGACGAGGTAGAGCCGGAACGACCGCGACCACGGGTGGTCCGACCGCCGGAGCGAGACGGTGAGGCCGGCCACCCCGACGATCAGCAGCAGGAGAAAGGGGTTGGTGGTGACGGTCGCCGCGGTGGCGAGGCCCATCGCCCAGATCCACCACGCTCCCGGGTGCAGGTCCCTCGCCGGCCGCGGCCCGGTCATGCCGCGCCGGTCCTCCGACGCCACCAGACGGCACCACCAGCGGCACCACCGAGCCCGAGGAGCACCACGATCGGCACCCAGACGGGCAGGCCGCTGTCCTGCTCCGCCGGGGTGAACTCACCACTCGTCTTCTTGGTCGCCTCCGCGTTGCTGTCATCGGCCGTGGGCGGCGACACCGACTCGGAGACGCTCGGCGAGGGACGGGCACTCGCGCTGGCCTTCGCCCTCGCCTTCGCCTTCGCCCGTGCCTTCGCTGCGGCGCGGGCGGAGGGGCTCAGGAGCCGGAGTCGGCGCGGCCGTCGTGGCGGTCGTCGCGGCCTTGTTCGGCCCGGCGCCCTTGGCCGGCTCGGCTGCCTTCGTCGGCTTCGACCCGCCCCCACCGCTGCCACCGGCACTGCCGCTCGACGCCTTGGGGGGCGCCTTGGTCGGCTTCGGGGTGGGCGTGGGCTGCTTGTTCACTGGGACGGACCACGCCTGGCGGGTCGGCGGCACCACCGTCCTGCCAGGACGCCAACGCGACGAAGCCGCCCTCCGGGACGCTCAGGCCCGCGACTCCCGTGGTGGCGTAGGTCCAGCTTGCCCGCGGTGCCGTTCGACCAGTACAGACCCCAGTAGGCGTTGTCCGGGGACGTGTTCACGCACGGGTCGTCCGGCGACTTGCCGTTGACCCGGCAGACGAAACCCGGTTGCGCTGCGCGTACGACAGCGTGGAACCCCGCCGCCGGGAAGACCTGCGTCCGACGACTTGTTCGCGCCGTTGGGGTCGCAACCCTTCTGGACCCCACCGCCCAGCTCCGTGGAAGTCGACGACCACGTTGACCCCGCCGCGCCGAGCAGAGCGCGGCGGATGCCGGGACCGATGAGTCACGCCGACCAGCCCGGCCGCCGCGGCGACTGCCGCGACGACCAGGCCAGCGAGACGGGGACGGAGGTCACCGCACCACCTTGACGGTCGTCGCACCCTTGCGGATGTCGGTGAACCGACCGTAGGCCCGGATGCTCTTCGTGCCCAGGGACGAGCCGGAGGAGAACCGCGCGACCAGGTTGCCCGAGGCGCTGGCGGCGCCCGACTTCACCAAGGTGCTGCCGTAGTAGATCTTGGCGGCCTCACCAGCGGCGAGCCCGCGCGCGGCGACAGTGACCTGCGCACGCGCTTCACGATGCCGGGCGTCCGGGTCACGGTCAGCGTCTTGGCGCCGAGCACCCTGACCTGCGCGGTGTCGCGGTGACCGAAGGCGTCCTTGACCGTGTAGGTGCGGGTGCCGTCCCGGCCGGGAGCGTGACGGTCGCTGCTGAGTCCGCTGGCGGAGGCGATCCCGCGGACCGGGGTGCCCGTGCGGCTCACGCACAGGACGGTGCCCGGCTGCGGCGCCGGTCGTCCGCAGCGCCACGCGGGTGCCCTGCTTGAAGTACCCCGTGGGCCCGGTCAGGTTGATCGCCGGCGTCGGGTCGCTGGAGAACCACGCGATCCCGGGAGCCGCCTGGGCGGTGGCGCGGCGCCACTGGTCGCTGGCCGCGTCGGTGATGCCGTCGGTGCGACCCGCGGCGAGACCCGCGTCGTCGTAGGCGATGGCGCCGGTCTCCGTGGCCAGGTCGTTGCCGGCGTCAGCGGCGGTCGCCTGGTGCGCGCGCAACCAGGTCGCTGCCTGGCGCGAGGCCGGGGTGTCACCCAGGGCCCAGGCGACGAGGCCCGTGCTGTTGGCGTTGGAACCCTCGGTGCTCGTGCCGCCCCCGAACGAGCCGTCCAGCGCTGCTGCGCCACCAGCCACGACTTCGCCTTGGCGATGGCGGCGGCGACGTCCGGGTCGCACTCTGCGAGGCGAGCTGCAAGCACGGCGATCGCGGTGGCGTCGGTGTCGGGCGCGTCGGTGCCGTTCGACGCACGACTGGTTGGTCGGCGGTCTTGCTGCCGTGAAGTTCAGGCGGAAGTAGCCGCTGGAGCACTGCTGCTTGAGCAGGAAGTCGGTGACGTCGAGCCGGCCTTGGGCGAGCCGGCCGTGGTCAGGGCGCGGGCTGCGAACGTCTGGCCGATCGTGTCGCGCGTCGCCGAAGGCGTCATTCGCGTCCTGGATCGCGGCCGGCGATCGGGCTGCGTCCGCGACTCGGTCCTCGAGCTGCTGGACGAGGTTGCCTCCACCGAAGATCGTCGGCGTTGCGCCCGGCGACCTGGGCCAGGACGAGCGAGCTTGGCGCGACCGGGCCCGCGTACGGTGGTCGTCACGCCGCTGAACGTGCCTCGTGACGCACTCGTCATGAGCGTTGGCTCGATCGGTCGCACGATGTCGCTGACCTGCGCGTCCACCGAGCGACTCGACCGCGTCGATGGCCAGCGCCGTGGTCGTCGTCAGAGCCGCAGGTCGTCGAAGTCGTACTGGCCGTTGTGCACCATCCCGTTGTGCAGCTGCCCGACGAGCCAGCGCGCCGCCTGGTTGGCCGGCACCGGGTCGCGGCGCAGCCTCGGCCGGGGTGACGGCCAGGACGGCGCCGGAGAGGGCCAGGGCACCGGAGGCGACGTACGCCCCGATGCGGAGGCCGGTGCGCGTGTGTCCACGCATGGTGTGTTCCTTCCCGCTGCACAGCGGGGGGTACGTCAGCACCGACCCGCTGTTTTCCACGACAGCGTGTTTGTGTGGAGACGTCGCGTCACAGGTGCTCCGGCTCGTCGGCTCCTGGAATGGAGTCGGCCTACGGTTGCGGGTCAGCGCCGGACTCGGACCGGCTTCCCCTGATGACGGACGTGATGATGTGGAGGTGTGCCCCGACGGGGCAGCCGAAGATTAACACCGCTACGGCGCAGGATCTCCATCCAGTTCCTCGAGCGGTCAGCTGGCGGGACCCGGGCCCCGGGACTCAGTGCAGCGACCAGGCGTCGCTGGTGGTGGTCCTCCGACCCGCCGTCGTCCGGAGGCCCTCGTCGAAGTCGTCCGCGTCGATCTCGCGGACGTGGCGTCCCGTCAGGGTGTTGACGCGGCCGCCGCTGACCAGATCGAAGTAGTCGCTGTTCCGGAGGAAGCTGACGTAGCGAACGCGGGGACGGATCTTGGTGACGAAGACGACGGTCCTGCCGGGAGCGACGGTCCGCGTGGAAGCTGGGGTTGGGCTTCTTCGGGCTCCCGGCCAGCACGACGATGCTGACCTTGTTGAGGTTCGTGAAGGCCACCCGCGCGCGGGTCTTGACCTTGTGGGTGTGCTTCTTGAACGTCAGGCGCTGGGTGACCGTGACGCGGACGGGCTTGATCCCCACCACGCTGACCGCGACGGTCGCGGTCCGGTAGCGCTCACCGTCGGTGACGCCGTACGTCAGCTTCTGGGTGGAGTTCCGCGTGCTCGGCGGCGCGAGGTACTCGATGGTCCCGGTCCTGCTGAGGCAGGTCTCTCCGCGCCCGGGGGTGGACACGTTGACCACGGCGAGCCGGTCCCCGTCGGGGTCGGTGTCGTTGCTCAGCGGGCGGATGGCAACGATCTGACCCGCCAGGACGGTGGCCTTGTCGTTCGCGGGCACCGGCGCCTGGTTGACGGTGCGGTTGTTCTGGGGCGCCGTCATCCCCGGGCAGGACCCGTCCTCGATGGAGGCCGACGCCGGTCCCGCCAGACCGGTGACCCCCAGACCGGACACCAGCACGACCGTTGTCCCGATGGCGAGGCGCTTTGAACGTGCAGGCATGAGGTCTCCCCAGGTCAGTGGAAGTAGCCGCGCACATCCCAGTGTGCTCCCGCGCGCACCTCGTGACAATCGTGCGCGGTCTCGTCAGCAGGGCTACTGCAGGCGCTCGAGGATCAGCTCGCGGACGCGGCCGGCGTCGGCCTGGCCGCGCATCTCCTTCATCACCGCGCCGATGAGGGCGCCGGCTGCCGCGACCTTGCCGTCGCGGATCTTCTCCGCCACGTCGGGGTTGGCCTCGATCGCCCGGTCGACGGCGTCGCCCAGGGCGCCCTCGTCGGAGACGATCGCGAGCCCGCGGGCGGCGACCACCTCGTCGGGGGTGCCCTCTCCGGCGAGCACGCCGTCGAAGACCTGGCGGGCCAGCTTGTCGTTGATCGCGCCCTCGTCGACGAGGGCCTGGATGCGGGCCACGTCGACCGGGGTGATCGGCAGCGCGGCGAGGTCGGTGGCCAGCTCGTTGGCACGGCGGGCCAGCTCGGAGAGCCACCACTTGCGTGCGGACTGGGGAGAGGCTCCCTCGGCGATGGTCTCCTCGACCAGCTCGAGGGCTCCGGCGCCGACGGTGTCGCGCATCTCGAGGTCGGAGAAGCCCCAGTCGCTCTGCAGCCGGGCACGGCGCTCGCGCGGCGGCTCGGGCAGCGAGCCCTTCAGCTCCTCCACCCACGCACGCGACGGCGCGACGGGGACGAGGTCGGGCTCGGGGAAGTAGCGGTAGTCCTCGGCGTCGGACTTCTCGCGGCCCGAGGTCGTGACCCCGGTGTCCTCGTGCCAGTGCCGGGTCTCCTGGAGGATCGAGCCGCCGCCGGCGAGGATCGCCGCCTGACGGCCGACCTCGTAGCGGGCGGCGCGCTCGACCGAGCGGAGCGAGTTCACGTTCTTGGTCTCGGTGCGGGTGCCCAGCTCGCCGGTGCCGGTCGGCGCCAGCGAGAGGTTGACGTCGCAGCGCAGCGACCCCTGCTCCATGCGTACGTCGGAGACGCCGAGGCCCAGCAGCAGCTCGCGGAGCTGGCCGACATAGGCACGGGCGACCAGGGGGGCCTTCTCGCGGGCGCCCATGATCGGGCGCGTGACGATCTCGATCAGCGGGATCCCGGCGCGGTTGTAGTCGACGAGCGAGTGGTCCGCGCCGTGGATCCGGCCCGTCGCGCCGCCCACGTGCAGCGACTTGCCGGTGTCCTCCTCCATGTGCGCGCGCTCGATCTCGACGCGGAAGGTCTCGGGACCGTCGTCGCCCATGATCTCGACGTCGGTCCAGCCGTCGAACGCGATCGGCTCGTCGTACTGGCTGGTCTGGAAGTTCTTCGGCATGTCCGGGTAGAAGTAGTTCTTCCGCGCGAACCGGCACCACTCCGCGATCTCGCAGTTCAGCGCCAGCCCGATCCGGATCGCCGACTCGACCGCCTTGCCGTTGACGACCGGCATCGAGCCGGGCAGTCCGAGGCAGGTCGGGCAGGTCTGCGTGTTCGGCTCGCCGCCGAAGGTGGCCGGGCAGCCGCAGAACATCTTGGTCGCGGTGTTCAGCTCGACGTGGACCTCGAGGCCCATGGCCGGGTCGAAGGCGGCGAGGGCGTCCTCGTAGGACATCAGCTCGGGCTTGGTGGACGTCATGCTGCGCCTCCCTCGACGGCGTGCGCGGGCGGGCTCTGGGGTCCGCCCCACTGCTGCTGCAGCAGGGTCTCGAGGGCGGCGCCGACGCGGTAGAGGCGGTCGTCGGCCATCGCCGGCGCGAGCACCTGGAAGCCGACCGGCAGGTCGTCCTCGGGCGCGAGGCCGGCGGGCACGGAGATGCCGGGGACCCCGGCGAGGTTGGCCGGGATGGTCGCCACGTCGTTGAGGTACATCGCCAGCGGGTCGTCGAGCTTCTCCCCCAGCTTGAACGCCGTGGTCGGCGCCGTGGGCGAGACCAGCACGTCGGCCTGCTCGAAGGCCTTCTCGAAGTCCTGGCTGATCAGCGTGCGCACCTTCTGCGCCTGGCCGTAGTAGGCGTCGTAGTAGCCGCTGGACAGGGCGTAGGTGCCGATGATGATGCGGCGCTTCACCTCGTCGCCGAACCCCTGGTCACGGGTGGCCCGCATGACGTCCTCGGCGCTCGGGGAGTCCACGCCGTCGGGCAGCACCCGCAGGCCGTAGCGCATCGCGTCGAAGCGGGCGAGGTTGGAGGACGCCTCGCTCGGCATCACCAGGTAGTACGCCGCGAGCGCGTGCACGAAGTGGGGGCACGAGACCTGCACGATCTCGGCACCGGCCTTCACGAGCAGCTCGACGGCCTCGTCGAAGCGCTGCTGCACGCCGGGCTGGTAGCCCTCGCCGCCGAGCTCGGTGACGACGCCGATGCGGAGCCCGGCGAGCTCTCCGGTGGCACCAGCGCGAGCCGACTCCTCGAGCAGGGGAAGCGGCTGGTCGATGCTGGTGGAGTCGAGCGGGTCGTGGCCGCCGATGATCTCGTGGAGCAGGCTCGCGTCGAGCACGGTCCGGGTGACCGGGCCGGCCTGGTCGAGCGAGTTGGCCATCGCGACCAGCCCGTAGCGCGAGACCCCGCCGTAGGTGGGCTTGGCGCCGACGGTGCCGGTGACTGCTCCGGGCTGACGGATCGAGCCGCCGGTGTCGGTGCCGATCGCGAGGGGCGCCATGAACGCCGCCACCGCCGCGGCCGAGCCGCCGCCGGAGCCGCCGGGGATCCGGTCGAGGTCCCACGGGTTGCGGGTCGGTCCGTAGGCGGAGTGCTCGGTGGAGGAGCCCATCGCGAACTCGTCCATGTTGGTCTTGCCGAGGATCGGGAGCCCGGCTGCCTTCAGCCTGGCGACCACCGTGGCGTCGTACGGCGGGACCCAGCCCTCGAGGATCTTCGAGCCGCACGTGGTCGGCAGGCCCTCGGTGGCGAGCACGTCCTTGACCGCGACCGGGATCCCGTCGAGCCCCGAGGCGAGCCGTCCGGCAGCCCGTCGCTCGTCGGAGGCCGCCGCGGCCGCGAGGGCACCCTCGGTGTCGACGTGCAGGAACGCGTGGATGCCCCGCCCGTCGGCCGCGGTGTCGACCGCGGCGATGCGGTCGAGGAACGCCTGGGTCAGCTCCACGCTGGTGGTCTCGCCCGCCGCGAGGGCCTTGGCGAGGTCGGCCGCGCTCCGCTGGATCAAGGGGAGGCTCACTGCTCGTCCCCCAGGATCCGGGGCACCAGGAACCGCTGCTCCTCGACGGCCGGGGCGCCCGAGAGCGCCTGCTCCGCGGTCAACGAGGGACGCACGACGTCCTCGCGGAACACGTTGGTGACCGGGATCGGGTGGGAGGTCGGCGCGATGTCGTCGGCGGCGATCTCGCTGATCGAGGCGACCGAGTCGAGGATCACCGACAGCTGCGGCGCCAGGTGGTCGAGCTCGTCGTCGTCGAGGTCGATCCGGGCGAGGTCGGCCAGGTGGCGCACCTCGTCCCGGGTGATCTCCACCCGGCTCGGTCCAGCGGTTTCAGGCATGGCGGCCATCCTAGTCAGCCGGTCCGCGGCCGGATTCAGGCCCCGGATCCCACCCCTCGGGACGCCGGAACTGGACCAGTGCGTGTCCACCCGTATCCGGCGAGGCCCCCCGCGCTCCTGCTCATCAACGAGGCAAACAGGAGTCCCCCGATGACCACCACGTTGACCCCCACGACGTCCAGGCTCGAGCAGCGTCACACCCGTGCCCCCCGCCCCACCACGCCGTACCTCGAGCTCGACGTGCCTGCAGCCGTCGCGAAGTACGAGGCGCTCGCCGCCGCCCTGCCGGGCACGGCCGTGCACTACGCGGTGAAGGCGAACCCGCACCCCCGGCTGCTCGCCGAGCTGGCCGCCGTCGGCTGCCGCTTCGACGTGGCCAGCCCCGCGGAGGTGCGCTCCGCGCTCCGGGCCGGTGCCGAGCCGGTCGACCTCGTCTACTCCAACCCGGTCAAGCGCCGCGACCACATCGCCGAGGCCGCGGCCATGGGCGTGCGGGTGTTCGTCGTGGACTCGCTGGCCGAGACGCTCAAGGTCGCCGAGGCTGCGCCCGGCAGCCAGGTCCTCTGCCGGCTGGTCACGTCCGGCAAGGGCTCGGACTGGCCCTTGTCGCGCAAGTACGGCTGCTCGAGCCACGAGAGCGTCGAGATCCTCATCGCCGCGCACGAGCTCGGTCTCGACGCCGCCGGGCTCTGCTTCCACGTGGGTTCGCAGCAGCGGGACCCGGAGGCGTGGGCCGAGCCCATCGCCGCCGCGGGCCGGGTCTTCACGCTGCTGCGGAACAGTGGCCTCGACCCCAGGATCCTCGACCTCGGTGGCGGGTTTCCGGCGGAGTACGACGAGGGCTGCCCGCCGATCGAGGCGTACGGCGAGACCGTCGAGCGGCACCTCCACCTCGCCTTCGGCAACGACCGCCCCCAGACGATCGTCGAACCGGGACGCGGCATCGTCGGTGACTCCGGCACGCTGGTCGCCTCCGTCGTGGCGGTCATCCAGCGTGGCCCGGTCCGGTGGGTGTTCCTGGACGCCGGTGTCTTCACCGGACTGGTCGAGACGCTGGGCGAGGCGATCCGCTACCGCCTCCGCACCACCGCCGACGGCGGTGTGACCGGTCCCTGCGTGCTGGCCGGCCCGACGTGCGACAGCGCGGACGTGCTCTACGAGGAGCAGATGGTCGACCTCCCGGTCACGCTCGCCGAGGGCGACGAGGTCCGGCTGCTGTCCGCCGGGGCCTACACGAGCTGCTACTCCAGCGTGGGGTTCAACGGCTTCGAGCCCCTGCCGACGATGACGGGGTCGACCGAGCCGTGACCTTCGACGCACCCACTCGACGGGTGATCGTGTCGCACACCTTCGGCGCGCTCGCGCTGTCACTCCCCTGGCCGCTGCTCCTCGTCCTCGTCGCCGAGCAGAGCGACGACCCGTGGCTGTTGGGACTGGCCGGCGCGGCCCGGATGCTCCCGTTCGTGCTGTGCTCCTGGGTCGGCGGCCGGCTCGCCGACGCGATGCGCCGCGACCTGATCGTCCGCGCCACCCTGGTCGTCCGCACCGTCACGCTGCTCGTGGCGGCCCTCGCCGTCGTCGAGGGTCACGTCTGGGTCGCCGTGGCGGCCACCACCCTGGCCGTGGCGGTGGCGACCCCGGCGTACCCCGCAGTCGTCGCCGCGATGCCCGGAGTGGCCGGCGACCAGTACCGCCGGGCCACACACCTGCTGGTCACCATCGAGGTCGGGTCCTTCGTCGTCGGGGCAGCACTCGGGGGACTGCTGCTCCATCCGTCCACGCGCGAGATCGTGCCGTGGGCTGCCGTCGTGCTGACCGTCCTCGCGCTGGTGCTGGTGCTGCCCGTCTCGATGCCTGCTCCGGAACGACAGGAGGGACCGGTGGCTCGCCGATCGGGGCTCTCGGCCCTGCGTGAGTCCCCGGCCGCGTGCCGCGCCATCGCGGTGATGGCCGTGGTCAACCTCGTCGACGCAGTCGCCGCCCTGGCCCTGCTACCGATCGCGCTGGAGACCTGGTCCGCGGGCGCCACCGGCTACGGGATCGCCACCGGCGTGCTCGGCTTCTCCGCGCTCGCCGCGCCCGCGCTGCGACGACTCGGTCCGACGCCGTCACGGACGATGCGCCGGGGGCTGGTGCTGGCAGGACTGGGCCTGGTGCTGCTCACCCCCGCGCCCGGTCTGGCCTGGGCCCTCGTGCCGATCGCGGTCCTCGGCGCTGCCTCGGTCGGTGTGGAGGCGGCCGCCACCGGTGTCCTGCAGGAGTCGGTTCCCGACGAGGTCCGCGCCACGATCCTGGGACTGAACGACTCGATCATCATCGCCGCCGCCCTCATCGGCGCCCTGGCGGCACCCGCCCTGGTGGAGGTCACCGGGGGCCGCGTCGTCTTCGCCGTGCTGGCCGTCGTCAGCCTGCTGGTGGCGTGGTGGGCGCGGCCACTGGCCGCGATCTCTCGCACCCAGACGACGAGCGTGGTGCTGGTGCCTGCTGCCGTCAGCACCACCAGGTGACGGCTACCGTCTGGACCATCCCAGGGAGGGCCATGTCCAGGAACGTCACCAGGCAACGCGCGCTGCGTGCAGCGACCACGCTGCTGCTCGCCCTGCTCGTGTGGACGCTCGCGGGCTGCTCAGCCGCAGGCCGGGACTCCGCACCGAGCACGAGCTCGAAGGACGGGTCGGACTCCGTCGCAGCCGAGAAGCCGCCCGAGATCGCGAAGTACGTCGCCCTCGGTGACTCCTACACCTCTGCTCCCCTGGTGCCGGTCACCGATGTGGCCAACGGGTGCTTCCGGTCCTCGGGCAACTACCCCGACCCTCGCCGCGAAGGCACTCGGCTCCCAGCTGGCGGACCGGAGCTGTGCGGGCGCCGACACCGCGTCGTTCGCCACCAGCCAGCGGCCTGGCATCCCGGCCCAGAAGACGGCACTCCAGGCCGACACCGACCTGGTCACCGTCGGCTTCGGCGGCAACGACGGCGCCGTGTTCGGCACCCTCATCAACCGCTGTCCTGCGCTGCGCAGCCAGGACCCGGGTGGTGCGCCTTGCAAGGCCGCCATGAGCTCGTCCGGCAAGGACGTCATGCTGGCCCGCCTCGCGCAGACCCAGCGACGACTGACCGCGGTCGCCAAGGCGGTGCACCGACTCTCCCCGCAGGCGAAGGTGCTGCTCGTCGGCTATCCCCAGATCGTGAACGCCGACAACGTCTGCAGCAAGCTGCCGCTTGCCAAGGGTGACTACGCCTACGCCGAGCGCGTGAACCGTGCCCTCACCGAGGCCGTGGAGGGAGCCGCGAAGGCATCGGGATCGACGTACGTCGACGTGTGGTCCGCCAGCCAGGGACACGACGTCTGCTCGGACGACCCGTGGATCAACGGCACGGTCAACGACCAGAAGCGGGCCGCGCGGTTCCACCCGTTCGCGGTGGAGCAGGAAGCCGTGGCTGCCTTGGTGGAGAAGGCTGCACGGGCCTCACACTGACCCGTGCTCCAGGAGGTGCTTGAAGGCGTCCTCGTCGAGGATCGTCACGCCGAGCTGCTCGGCCTTCTCGGCCTTGGAGCCCGGGCTGTCACCGACCACCACGTAGTCGGTCTTCTTCGACACGCTCGAGGACGCCTTGCCGCCCCGGGAGAGGATCGCCTCCCGGGCGCCGTCGCGGCTGAAGTCCACGAGTGAGCCGGTGACGACCAGGGTGAGGCCTTCCAGGGTGCGCGGCGTGGACTCGTCGCGCTCGTCGGCCATCCGGACGCCTGCCTTGGTCCACTTCTCGACGATGGCGTTGTGCCAGTCGGACTCCGGCCCGTCGAACCAGTCACGCACGGAGGCCGCGATCGTCGGGCCGACCTGCTCGGCGGCCGCGATGTCGGCCTCGGAGGCAGCCCGGATCGCCTCCATCGAGCCGAACTCGGTGGCCAGGGCACGAGCAGCCGTCGGACCCACGTGCCGGATCGAGAGGGCCACGACGACGCGCCA
Organism: uncultured Actinomycetota bacterium; assembly: GCA_963842565.1. GTDB lineage: Bacteria > Actinomycetota > Actinomycetes > Propionibacteriales > Nocardioidaceae > Marmoricola. The sequence continues at coordinate 158,251 of CAWJGX010000013.1, forward strand.
CAGCGGCACGTCCTTGGACTTGTCGAGGTTCTCGAGCAGCTTGTGCCCGTTGGCCGAGAGCTGAGGTCCTTCCTCGCCCTTCTTCGGTGCGCGGGTGAACAGGTCGGTCGTCGCGATGGCGTCGCGGTCGAGGTCGAAGACATCGCCCTCGTCCTGGATCACGCCGCCCTTCCAGAGCGCGTAGGCCGCCTCGGAGCCCAGCCCCTCGATGTCGAAGGCACCCCGGCCGGCCACGTGGAAGACGCGGTCGAGCAGCTGTGCCGGGCAGGTGTGGTGGTTGGGGCACCGGAGGTCCTTGTCGCCCTCCTTCTCCTCGACGAGCGTGGTGCCGCACGACTCGCACTCGGTCGGCATCACCCACTCGGCCAGGCCCTCGGGCCGCAGAGCGAGGACAGGTCCGAGGATCTCGGGGATCACGTCGCCGGCCTTGCGCAGGATCACGGTGTCGCCGGGGCGGACGTCCTTGCGCTTGACCTCGTGCGCGTTGTGCAGGGTGGCGCGCTCGACGGTGGACCCGGCGACCTTGGTCGGGGTCATCACCCCGAACGGCGTCACCCGGCCGGTGCGACCGGTGTTGGTCCGGATCTCGAGGAGCTCGGCGTTGACCTCCTCGGGCGGGTACTTGAACGCGATCGCCCAGCGCGGCGCGCGGCTGGTCGAGCCGAGCCGGCGCTGGAGGGAGACGTCGTCGACCTTCACCACGACGCCGTCGATCTCGTAGGGCACGATCGAGTGCCGGTGCTCACCGGCGTTCTCGACGTAGGCCTCGACGTCCTCGAGGGTCGTGACGACCCTGACCTGGTCGGAGACCGGCAGCCCCCAGGCCGCGAGCGCCTCGTAGGAGTGTGACTGCGCCTTGGGCTCGAAGCCCTTCCGGGCGCCGATGCCGTGGCAGACCATCCCGAGCGCGCGGGTCGCGGTGACCTTGGGGTCCTTCTGGCGCAGGGAGCCCGCAGCGGCGTTGCGCGGGTTGGCGAACATCGGCTTGCCCGCGTCGACCATCGACTCGTTGAGCCGCTCGAACGCCTCGACCGGCAGGAACACCTCGCCGCGCACCTCGAGCAGGCTCGGCGTCGGGAACTCCTTGCTCTTCTTCAGCCGGTGCGGGATCGAGTCGATCGTCTTGACGTTGGGCGTGACGTCCTCGCCCGTGCGGCCGTCACCGCGGGTCAGCGCCCGCACGAGTCGCCCGTCCTCGTAGAGCAGGTTGATCGCCAGCCCGTCGACCTTCAGCTCGCACAAGTACGCCGGGTCCTTGACGCCGTCGCGTGCCAGGCGGCCCACCCAGGTCTCCAGCTCGTCGTAGGAGAAGGCGTTGTCGAGGCTCTCCATCCGCTCGAGGTGGTCGACCGCGGTGAACTCGGTCGACACCGCGCCACCGACCCGCTGGGTCGGCGAGTCCGGCGTGCGGAGGTCGGGGACCTGCTCCTCGAGCTCCTCGAGGCGTCGCATCTTCAGGTCGAAGTCGATGTCGGAGAGCGTCGGGTCGTCGAGCACGTAGTAGCGCCAGCGTGCGTCCTCGATCTCCTCCGCGAGCGCCCGGTGCTCCTGGCGCTGCTCGGCGACGGGATCGGTCTCCGGGGTGACCACGCCTTCGTTGCTGTCGTTGCTGATCTCGGCCTCGCTCACGGGTCCATCTTGCCGTGTTCCACCGACACTCCACCCATGACCTGCCCGACCCATCCGTCCAGGGAGCGGTGGCGAACCACTGGTCGTCGACAGCCTTGGACCCACCCGATTGGATGGCCGCGTGCCCACGCCCGAACTCTTCCGCTCCGAACCGGACGGCGCCTCGCGCGGCGTCGTACTGATGCTGCACGGGGGCGCGAAGACCGGGACGGAGCCCGTCGCCGACGGCAGCGCCTCGTTCTGGCGGACCTCACGGATGCGTGACTCGATCCAGGCCCGCATCCACGAGGCCGGGGTGTCGCTGTGGCTGCTGCGCTTCGGGGTCCGGGGTTGGAACCTCGGCGTCGGAGACGAGCCCTCGCCCGTCCCCGACGCACGCTGGGCGCTCGAGCAGGTCGGACGCGAGCACCCCGGTGTGCCGGTCGTGCTGCTGGGCCACTCGATGGGCGCCCGCACCGCTGTCCACGCGGCCGACCACCCGGACGTCGTCGGGGTCGTCGGACTGGCCCCGTGGCTCGAGCCCGGTGACCCCGTCACGGCGTTGACCGACCGGCACGTCATCGCCGGGCACGGCAGTCGCGACCGGATCACGTCGGCGAGGATGACCCGGAAGTACGTCGACCGGGCGCGGGGTGTCGCCGCGTCTGCGGACTTCGTCGACCTGGGCCGGCTCGGGCACTACATGCTGGCCCACCCCGGGCGCTGGAACCGGTTCGCCGTGGAAGCCTCGCTCGACGTGCTCGGTCGCGCCGAGCAGGACCGGGCCAGCGGGAACGCAGCGGACGTACGCCGCGAGCGCTGACCGTCGGGCGACGTCCGGCGGAATGTCTGGCCACGGTCGTTGGTTGACGCACGCAATGACTTCCCGCACCTCGGACCCGATGCCGGTCCCGACCCTGACCGAGCCCGTCGAGTCCGAGCGGGACCCGAGCGGGACCCGGGCGCGGTTCCGCCGCCCGGGTGCCGATCCTGATCGGCCTGCTCTTCGGCCTGACCGGGCTGGGCAGCTCCTCGGCCGCGATCGCGCTGCCCGTGATGGCCGCTGACCTCGACGTCAGCACCGGCGTCTCGGCCTGGGCGATCAGCCTCTACGCGTTGATGCTGGCGGTCGCGACCGCGGTGTACGGGCGGATCTCCGACCTCGTGGGGCAGCGGCTCCCGCTCCTCGTCGGCGTGTGCCTGATGACCGGTGGAGCGCTGGCGGCTGCGCTGGCTCCCAACTTCGGCGTGCTGCTGGGCGCCCGGGTCATCCAGGGTGCGGGCGCGGCCGCGGTCCCGACCCTGGGCGTGGCGATCGTCAGTGCCCGCTTCGCCGGCGCCTCCCGTGGCGTCGCGCTCGGTCGCGTCGCCGGCCTCGCCGCGGCGGTCAGCTGTCTCGGTCCGCTGGCCGGTGGCGTTGTCGAGGGGTTGGTCGGTTGGCGAGCGGTGTTCGCCCTGCCGATGCTCGGAGCCCTGCTCCTGCCGCTGTTGTGGCGCTCGCTGCCCACGGGTGGCAGCGGCGCTCGCCTCGACCTGCTCGGCGCCGGCCTGGTGACCGCGACGGCCGCCGGCGTCGTACTGCTCGTCCAGTCACCGTCGACCGGTCCCCTCGTCGCGATCGTCGGCGCGGTGCTCGCGGTTCTCGGTGTCCCCGCCCTGACGCTGTGGGTCCGCCACCGCCCGAACGGCTTCTTGCCGGTCAGCGTCATCCGCAACGCGGTGGTCGTACGCAGCGCCGTGGCCGCCGGCGCGGTGCCGGCCGCCTGGTTCGCCCTGCTCATCGCCGTTCCGGTCGTGCTCGTCGGGGACGGGTGGGAGCCGTGGCAGGTCGGCGTGGCGCTGTTGCCCAGCGCCGCGGTCGGCCTGCTCGCTCCCCGTATCGCGAGCCCGCTGCTGAACCGGATCGGGCCGACGCCCGCCCTGGCGCTTGCGGCACTGGTGGCCTTCGTCGCTCTGGGCGTGGCCGCGCTCGGCGCGCAGTCGGTCTCGGCCGTGCTCCTCGTCGCCGCCGTGAGCGGCGTGACCTTCGCCTTCGGGCTGGGTCAGCCGGCGCTCATGGAGGCCGTCGGCGACGCGGTCGCCGACGACGTCCGCGGCGTCGCCCTCGGGATCGCCACGCTGTTCTTCCTGGTCGGCGGTGGAGTCGGCTCGGCCGTGGTGGGCGGCCTCGGCGACGTGTTCGGCATTCCCTGGGCGCTGCTCGGGCTGGCGGCTCTGCCCCTGGTCGGCCTGCTCTCGCTGGTGCCCACGCTGCGCCGCTCGGGCCTGCGCGCTCCGGTCTCCTGAGGCCCGTCAGCGCATGTTGGTCCTCCTGATCTAGCCTGTCGGCAATGAGTGAGGAACCGGAAGAGCGCAAGCTCAGCATCTCGACCACGCAGGTCATCGCGAGCGCGCTGGCGGCGATGTCGGTGGCGTTCCTGACCTCCTGGCTCGGCACCAAGGGCACGATCCTCGGCGCCTTCCTCGGCAGCGTCATCGCGACCGTCGGGACCGCCGCCTACAGCTGGTCGCTGCATCGCACGAGCGCAGCGGTCAAGCACACCGCGGCGCAGGTGCGCCAGACCGCCCTGCAGAGCAACAGCCTCCCCCGCACCGTCGCCCAGGGCCCGCTGCGCAAGCCATCTGCCGCGTCGGACGAGGCGGACGCTCAGGGCCTCCCTTCAGACCCTGCCGAGACAGACGAGGAGACCTCGGTCCTGACCCCCGCCGAGCAGGCCGCGGCCGAGGCCGAGGTGGACCCTGATGCGCCGACGGGCCGGTGGGACGGCTTCCCGTGGAAGAAGACGCTCCTCGCCACCGGCGCCGTCCTGGCGCTCTCGATCCTGGGCATCACGGTCCTGGAAGTGGTGACCGGGCAGTCCATGTCCTCGCTCAGCGGCAACGACGACTCGAAGAACACCACGGTCGGCAACGTGCTCGACAACAGCAACGACCAGGACAAGACGCCGGCCCCGAGCGACAAGCAGACGAGCACCCCCGAGCCGGGTGACGGGGAGACGCAGGCGCCCTCCCAGGAGCCCGAGCCCTCGAGCGAGCCGAGCCCGTCCACCGAGCCCTCGGAGACGACTTCGCCGGACAGCCAGCCCTCCTCGAACGCCTCCGAAGCGCCGTAGAGCCGGGTCTCCACCAGCGCTGCTGCGACGACCGCTGGATGCGGGTGTCCGAGGTCACCCTCGCGAAGTGCAACGACTGCACGCCGGTCTTCGTCCTACAGGTGCACGTGTTTTCTACGATCGACAGGCTGATGAACCCCGAACACCGCGGGCGCAAGCTCGAACTCTCCACCACCCAGATCACCGGCAGCGCCCTGGCGGCGATGTCCGGTGCCTTCTTCGCCTCCTGGGCGGGTACGACCGGCACCATCGTCGGCGCCGCCGTGGGCAGCGTGATCGTGACGGTCGGCGCAGCGACGTACACCTGGTCGCTGCAGCGCACCCGTGACGCCGTGAAGCGCACCGCCGCCCAGGTCCGCCTGTCAGGTCGCATGCCGGCGGAACGACCCGAGCGTCAGACCGGGAACCTGCCCTGGGGCAAGGTCGCCCTGACCAGCGTCGCGGTGATGGCGCTCGGGCTCGGCGGGATCACCGCGATCGAGGCCGCGACCGGCAAGCCGGTGTCCTCCTACACCGGCAGCAGCGACTCGACGGGTACGACGCTGGGCAGTGCGATCGGCTCGAGCGACTCGAAGGCCGCCCAGAAGGACTCCGGGACCTCGACCGCCGAGAAGGGCGACTCCACCACACAGACCCCGACGAAGGACTCCGACACGAGCGGGAGCGCCGGCGACGAGGCCGGGCCGACGACCCCCAGCACGCCGGCCACCCCCACCCCCACCCCTTCGGCAGACCCCACGCCCGCGCCCGAACCGCCCGCGTCCGACCCCGTGACGCCGACCCCCGACCCGGAGCCCTCGACCCAACCCTGAGGTCCGCGCACGCCGGCCCACGAAACTGGGCCAACTTTTTCTGGACCAGCGGGAATGGATTCGCCAGGCCTCCGGTTGTCGCCCTACATCGGATGAAACGGAACGGTTTCGTTTCATCCATGTTTCCGACGCGTGACAGGAGGGTCGATGAACAAGCTCACCAGCTCCCGACCCCGCGTGGAGGGTGCCCGTGAGGACGAGATCCTCGACGCCACCCTCGAGCTGCTGCTCGAGGTCGGCTACGACCGGTTGACGATGGACGCGGTCGCCAAGGCCTCCCGGGCGAGCAAGGCCACCCTCTACCGCCGCTGGGAGACCAAGCCCAGCCTCGTCGTGGACGCGATGGTGCGCGCCAAGCAGGCTCCCTCCATCGACCCGATCGACACCGGCTCGCTGCGCGGAGACCTGCTCGCCACCTTCTGCGGGGCGCACGGCATCGACCGCAACGCCGCCACGGGGGTGTTGGGCTCGGTGATCACCGCCCTGAGCAGCGACCCCGAGTTCGCCGCCCTGTTCCGCGAGAAGTTCATCGCCCCGAAGGTTGCCGCCTCCCGGCAGATCTACGACCGCGCTGTCGAGCGCGGCGAGATCGGCCCCGACGTCGACCTCGAGATCGTCGCTCCCGCCCTCGCGGGGATCCTGCTGCACCGCTCGTTCGTGCTCGGCGAGATTCCCGACGACGCCACCGTCCAGCGCGTGGTCGACCACGTGATCCTGCCCGCCGTGGGCCATCCCGCGACCGGCGTACCCCCCACGAACTCCAAGAAGAAAGCAAGGACCTCATGACCGACACCACTGCGGCTCACGCGCCCCTCAGCGCTGACAGCCATGAGAAGACGCCGGGAAACCACCGTCTCGGCTGGGCCCTCGTGCTCATCTCGATCGCGCAACTGATGGTGGTGCTCGACGGCACCATCGTGAACATCGCCCTGCCGTTCATCCAGCAGGACCTGGACATCGCCAGCGCCAACCTCCGGTGGGTCGTCACCGGCTACGCGTTGGCCTTCGGCAGCCTGCTGCTGCTCGGTGGCCGCCTCGGCGACCTCTTCGGGCGCCGCAAGGTCTTCATGATCGGCCTGGTCGTCTTCGGCGTCGCCTCGCTGCTCGGAGGCCTCGCCACCAGCGAGGCGCAGCTGCTCGCGGCGCGAGGCCTGCAAGGTCTCGGCGCGGCGCTGGCCTCACCGGCCGCCCTCGCGCTGATCACCACGACGTTCCCCGCTGGCCCGATGCGCAACCGCGCCTTCGCGATCTACGCCGCCATGTCGGGCGTGGGCGCGGCGGTGGGCCTGCTGCTCGGTGGCTGGCTGACCGGCCTCGACAGCGTCTTCGGCCTCGACGTGGAGGGCTGGCGCCTCACCCTGCTGATCAACACCCCGATCGGCATCATCACGGCCCTGCTCGCGCCGCGCTTCCTCGCCGAGTCCGAGTCGCACCCGGGCCAGCTCGACCTCCCCGGTGCCGTCACCGGCACCTTCGGCCTGCTCGGCCTCGTCTACGGCCTCAGCCGCGCGGGCACCGACGGCTGGACCGACACCTGGACGATCATCAGCCTCGTCGCCGGCATCACGTTGCTCGTCGTCTTCCTGGTGATCGAGAGCCGGGTCAAGCACCCGCTCCTGCCGACGCGAGTCTTCGCGAACCGCACCCGGGCGGCCAGCTTCGTGGCGATGTTCTTCGCGCCAGCGGCGATGTTCGCGATGTTCTTCTACCTGAGCCAGTACATCCAGGTGGTGATGGACTTCAGCCCGATCCGGGCCGGTGTCGCGTTCCTGCCGTTCTGCTTCGGACTGGTGGCGGCCGCCGGGATCTCCTCCAGCCTGGTGAACCGGATCGACCCCCGCTACCTCGCGGGCGTCGGCACCCTGATGGCCGCGGCCGCGCTGTGGGGCTTCTCGCGGCTGCCCTACGACACCTCCTTCCCGATCAGCAACGTCCAGGGCAGCTACGTCACCGACCTGCTGCCGTTCATCCTGCTGATGTCCTTCGGCATGGGGATGACCTTCGTGCCGCTGACGCTGACCGCCGTGCACCACCTCCGCAACGAGGACACCGGCATCGGTTCCGGTGTGCTCAACACCATGCAGCAGGTGGGCGGGGCGCTCGGGCTCTCGCTCCTCGGCACCATCGCGACCCAGACGATCGACGACCGGGTGCACGTGCTGGGGGCCGCTGCTGCGAAGGCCGCGGCCGCGGGCGGACCGCAGCTCTCCGCGGCACAGCAGAAGGCGGCCCAGGTGGTCGCCGGGCACCAGGTGTTCACCGAGGGCGCCACCGCGGCGTTCGTGCTGGCAGCGGGTCTGATGGTGATCGCGTCGCTCGTGACGTGGATCTTCCTCAACGTCAAGCACCAGGAGCTCGCGACCGACGGGCCGCCGGTGGAGGCTGTGGCCGTCGGCTGAGCCGTCGGTTTCACAAGGTACCTAGTGAAACTGCCACTTCCCCCGCGTTGCAACGCGGGGGAAGTGGCAGTTCTTCGTGGGGAGTACGGCGCTCCGGCTGCTCAGCCCAGCGCTTCGCTGATCGCCTCGACGAAGGCGGGCAGGTCGTCGGGGTTGCGGCTGGTGATCAGCGTGCCGTCGACGACGACCTCCTCGTCCTGCCAGGTGGCACCGGCGTTCTCGAGGTCGATCGACAGGCTCGGGTAGCTCGTCAGGGTGCGGCCCTCGGCCACCCCGGCGGAGACCAGCAGCCACGGTCCGTGGCAGATCACCGCGAGCACCTTGTCGGAGTCCAGGACTTGCCTGACGATCTCCTGGGCGTCCTCGTCGGTGCGGATGTGGTCGGCGTTGATCGTGCCACCGGGTACGACGACCGCGTCGACTCCAGACACGTCGAGGTCGCCGAAGGTGCCGTCCACGTCGATCTTCTGCGTGGGCTCGGTGTCCCCCTCGACAGCCTGGATCGGGTCGGTGTCCGCGGAGTAGATCTTCACCTCGGCGCCGGCCTTCACCAGCTCGTCGCGCGGGGTGACGAGCTCGGCCTCCTCGAAGTGGCTGGTCGCGATGATGGCGATCTTCTTGCCGGTCAGGTCGTTCATGTCACTCCTCGTGCTCGGGTACTCGTCGCTCGTACCCGATGACGTGCAGGACACGCCTCAGCCGAGCTCCCCGGCTGCCTCCTGGAGCGAACCCAGCACCTGCGCGGCGTACGACGCCGTGGCGCCGGCCAACCCGCAGGCGGGAGTCAGCACCAGCTGTTCGGACACCTCGCCGGCGTCGAGCCCGATCATGTCGAGCAGCCGCTGGACGCGCTCGATGACCGACTTGGCCGACGGGGCCGAGGTGCCGGTCGACGGCGCCACTCCCAGGAAGACCTGGCCCCCCTCGTCGAGGACGGTCGCGAGGTCGTCGTAGCCGCTGGCCGCGAGGACTCCCAGGTCGAGCGAGACGCCGGCCGCGCCGGCGCCACGCAGCAGCGAGATCGGCACGTCGGCAGCGCAGCAGTGCGCGACGGTGGCCGCGTCACCAGCTGCGGCGAAGACCCACTCGAGGGCCTCCGACGCGGCGGGCGGGCCGACCGCGCGGTGCCGGCTGAACCCGGAGGCTGTCGGGACCTGAGCCGCCAGCACGAACGGCAGGGCCGGTTCGTCGACCTGGAGCACGAGCTCGGCGCCCGGGACGCGCCGTTGCACGTCGGCGAGGTGGACGCGCACACCCTCCGCGAGTGCCTGGGCGAGCTCGCGGCGCGCGCCGTGGTCGCTGAGCACCTTGTCGCCGCGGGGCTTCTCGATGGTCGAGGCGATCGTCCACGGACCGGCGACCTGGACCTTGAGCGGGCCGGCGTACCCCTGGGTCTGCTCCTCGAGGACGTCGAGGTCCTGCGCCAGCCGCGAACGCGCCCGGCGGTGGTCGACGCCCGGTGCGTCGGTCAGCCGCCACCCGGCGGGCTGGAGGTCGAAGCCGAGCTCGGCGGTGATCGCGACGGCACGGCCGGTCAGGTCGGCGATCGCTCCGCGACCCGGCAGCTCGGGGAGGTGCGGGAGGTCGGGCAGCTGGTCGAGGACGATGCGCAGCGACTCGGCGAAGTCCTCACCGGGCATGGAGCCGACACCGGTCGCGCGGGCGGTCACCGGGTCGTCTCGAGCGGGGCGCGACGGGTGGCGTCGATGGTGGCCGAGCCGACGACCCGGGTCCCGTCGTACACCACGACCGCCTGGCCGGGAGCGATGCCGGAGGCCGGGTCGAGGAGGTGTACGTCGACCGACTCGCCGTCCACGCTCACCACCGCCCGGTGCTCGTCGCCGTGCGCACGCAGCTGGACGGTGCACTCCATCGGCGCCTCCGGGACCGCGCCGCACCAGCGCGGCCTGATCGCCGTGAGCCCGTCGACAGCGAGGGCGGCACGCGGACCCACGGTGACGGTGCCGGACGTGGGCTCGATGTCGAGCACGTAGCGCGGCTGCCCGTCGGGCGCAGGGGTCCCGATGCGCAGGCCGCGCCGCTGCCCGATCGTGTAGCGCCAGGAACCCTCGTGCGTCCCGAGCACCTCGCCGTCGTCGGTGACGATGGACCCGCTGCGGTTGACCCGGAGTCGACCGAGGACAGCTTCTCGGAGAGCCAGCCACCGGTGTCGCCGTCACTGATGAAGCAGATGTCGTGGCTGTCCGGCTTGGCGGCGACCGCCAGCCCGCGTCGCTCGGCCTCGAGCCGGATCTCGGGCTTGGGGGTGTCGCCCAGCGGGAACATCGAGTGGGCCAGCTGCTCCTGGGTGAGCACGCCGAGCACGTAGCTCTGGTCCTTGCTCATGTCCTCGGCGCGGTGCATCTCGATCAGGCCGTCGGGATCGGTGTGCAGCTGCGCGTAGTGGCCGGTCACCACCGCGTCGAAGCCCAGCGCGACGGCCCGGTCGAGCACGGCCGCGAACTTGATCTTCTCGTTGCAGCGCAGGCAGGGGTTGGGCGTGCGTCCCTCGGCGTACTCGCTCAGGAAGTCCTCGACCACGTCCTCGTGGAAGCGCTCGCTCAGGTCCCACACGTAGAACGGGATGCCGATCACGTCAGCAGCCCGGCGTGCGTCGTTGGCGTCCTCGATCGTGCAGCAGCCGCGCGCGCCGGTCCGGTAGGACTTCGGGTTGCGGGACAGCGCGAGGTGGATGCCCGTGACGTCGTGGCCCTGCTCCGCGGCCCGCGCGGCGGCGACGGCCGAGTCCACGCCGCCCGACATCGCTGCCAGGACTCGCATCAGACCCTGTTTCCGGCTGGAGCCCGGGTCGCGAGGCCAGCGTTCCTGGCGCGCTCGACGACCGGACCGATCGCCTCGATGAGGGCCTCGACGTCCGCCTGCGTGGAGCTGTGGCCGAGCGAGAACCGCAGCGAGGAACGCGCGAACTCGTCGGAGGAGCCCATCGCCAGGAGCACGTGCGAGGCCTGCGGCACGCCCGCGTCGCAGGCGGACCCGGTCGAGCACTCGATGCCACGCGCGTCGAGCAGCATCAGCAACGAGTCCCCCTCGCAGCCGGGGAACTCGAGGTGGGCGTTGCCGGGGAGGCGGTGCTCGGGGCCCAGCTCCGGGTCGCCGTTGTAGATCGCGTCCGGCACCTCGCGGCGTACGCCGGCCACCAGCTCGTCGCGCAGACCGGCGAGCCTCGCGGCCAGCTCCGGCTGACGCTCCACGGCGACCTTGCACGCCACCGCGAACCCGGCGATCGCCGGCGGGTCGATCGTGCCCGAGCGGATGTCGCGCTCCTGGCCGCCGCCGTGGAGCAGGGCGGTCGGCTGCAGCTCACGTCGTACGACGAGCGCACCGACGCCGTAGGGACCGCCGATCTTGTGGCCGGTCACCGTCATCGCGTCGACGCCCGAGCCGGCGAAGTCGAGCGGCAGCTGACCGAGGGCCTGGACGGCGTCGGTGTGCACCGGGATGCCGTGGGCGTGGGCGATCTCGACGACCTCGGCGATCGGCTGGACCGTGCCGACCTCGTTGTTGGCCCACATCACCGTGACGACGGCGACGCTCGCGGGATCGCTCTCGACGGCTGCCCGGAAGGCGTCGACGTCGAGCCGGCCCAGGTGGTCGACCTCGACCAGCTCGACCTTGGCGCCCTCGTCGGCGAGCCAGTGCAGCGGGTCGAGCACGGCGTGGTGCTCGATCGGGGTGCTCAGGATGCGCGTGCGACGCGGGTCCTCCGCCCGCCGCGCCCAGAACAGTCCCTTGACCGCGAGGTTGTCCGACTCCGTGCCGCCCGAGGTGAACACGACCTCGCCCGGCCGGCTGTTCAGCGCCCGCGCAATGGTCTCGCGGGACTCCTCGACGACCCGTCGGGCGTCGCGGCCGGAACCGTGCAGGGACGACGCATTGCCGACCCGACCGAGCTGGGCAGTCATCGCCGCTGCTGCTTCGGGAAGGATCGGCGTGGTCGCCGCGTGGTCGAGATAAACGGTCATCCGGGGTCCCCGGGAAAACGGGAGCGCAGCGAGCGTTTTGTTGGGGTGATCATGCTGGTCAAGACTACGCGGTGCTCCGGGTCGCCCGGATGCCGCTCAGGTCGCACTTCTGGGACCCTGTCGCACATGCAGCCGATCACGGTCGAGCACGACTCCCCCACCCCGCCGTACGAGCAGGTGCGCGAGCAGATCAAGGCCCGGGTGGACGACGGATCGCTGACTCCCGGGACGAAGCTGCCGACCGTCCGCGGCCTGGCCACGGAGCTGGGCCTGGCCCCCAACACGATCGCGCGCGCCTACCGGGAGCTCGAGGGTCTCGGCGTGATCGAGACCCGGGGACGGGCCGGCAGCGTGGTCACCGGAGCGGGCACCGACCGTGCAGCCCGGGAGGCCGCGCACGAGTACGCCGAGAAGCTCAAGGCGCTCGGTGTCGACCAGACCGAGGCCCTCGCCCTGGTCCGTCGCGCCTTCGGCTGAGGCCAGCGGCGGCCGCCGGACGTCATACGACCTGGCCGCGGTGGCGACCAGGTCGTATGACGTTGCGGGACGAGCGGCGGGCTCAGCCCTTGCGCTTGGTGATCTCCTCGGTCGCAGCCGGGAGGACCGTGTGCAGGTCCCCGACGACGCCGAAGTCGACGAGCTCGAAGATCGGGGCTTCCTCGTCCTTGTTGACGGCCACGATGGTCTTCGAGGTCTGCATGCCGGCGCGGTGCTGGATCGCACCGGAGATGCCGTTGGCGATGTAGAGCTGCGGCGAGACGACCTTGCCGGTCTGGCCGATCTGGAAGGCGTGCGGGATCCAGCCGGAGTCGACGGCGGCGCGGGACGCACCCACGGCGGCGCCGAGCGAGTCGGCGAGGCCCTCGACCTCGGAGAAGTCGCCACCGGTGCCGCGGCCACCCGAGACCACGATCGCGGCCTCGTTGAGCTCGGGGCGACCGCTGGCCTTGCGCGGCTGGGCCGCGACGATCTTGGCCTTCTTCGCCGAGTCGGAGATCGCGGCCGCGAACTCCTCCTTGGCCGCCGCGCCCTCGGACTCCTCCGGGGCAGCCGAGTTGGGCTTGACCGTGATGATCGGGGTGCCCTGGTGACCTTCGCCTGGACGGTGTAGCTGCCGGCGAACACCGACTGGGTGGTGACCGGGCCTTCCTGCACGTCGACCGCGTCGGTGATCAGCCCGGAGTTGAGCTTGATCGCGAGGCGACCGGCGATCTCCTTGCCCTCGGCGTTCGACGGGATCAGGATCGCGGCGGGATCGGCCTTCTCGGCGATCTGCTGGAGCGCCTCGGCCTTCGGGGCCACGAGGTAGCCCTTGATCTCGGCGTCGTCGACGACGTAGACCTTCTCGGCGCCGTACTTCTTGACCGCGTCCACGACACCGTCGGCCTTGTCGCTGCCGCCGATGAAGACCGCGGAGGGCTCGCCGAGTCGCTTGGCGATGGTGAGCAGCTCGAACGTGGGCTTGCGGACCTTGCCGTCGACGTGGTCGACGAGTACCAGAACTTCAGACATGGGTTCTCAGTCTCCTGCTCAGATGAACTTCTTGGACGCGAGGAACTCGACGAGCGCCGTGGCGCCCGAGCCGTCCTCGTCGGTGACGATCTCGCCCTGGGTGCGCGGCGGGCGCTCCTCGGTGTCCTCGACCGCGGTCCACGCCGCGTCCAGCCCGACCTTGTCGGCCTCGACGCCGATGTCGCTCAGCGACCAGGTGTCCAGCGGCTTCTTCTTCGCGGCCATGATGCCCTTGAAGGAGGGGTAGCGAGCCTCACCGGACTGGTCGGTCACCGACAGCACGAGCGGGGCGGTGGCGCCGATGACCTCGGTGGAGGTGTCGCCGTCACGCTTGATCCGGAACTCCTTGCCCTGGCTCTCGATCACCGAGCCCAGGGTGACCTGCGGGAGGTCGAGGCGCTCGGCGAGCATCGCCGGGATGACACTGCCCGTGGCGTCGGTCGAGGCCATGCCGCAGATGATCACGTCGGCGTCCCCGATCTTCTCGATCGCGGCGGCCAGCACCTGCGAGGTGGCCAGGTAGTCGGAGCCGGCGATCGCGTCGTCGACGACGTGGATGCCCTTGTCGGCACCCATCTGGAGCGCCTTCTTGATGGCGTCCGAGGCGTCGTCGGGACCGACGGTGAGGGCGGTCACCGTGACCTCGTCACCCCACACTCTCGGCGGTCTTCTCCTTGAGCTGCAGCGCCTGCTCGACGGCGTACTCGTCGAGCTCGGAGAGCAGGCCGGGCACGCCGACGCGGTCCACGGTGTTGTCGGACTCGAAGTGCCGATCGGCAGTCGCGTCGGGGACGTACTTCACACAGACGACAATGTTCATTGGTCACTTGGCCCTGGACGGGCCCCTCCTGAACTAGAGATGAGTGGGATCGAACCCCGAGGTGAGGCTACCGCCGAGTCACCCCGGCAGAAACACCGGCAGGGGTGGGTTCTGTCACAGGCCGCGGCGATGACGGGGCACGTCACGAGGCCTAGGAGCGGGCCCCCTTCGGGGCGATCAGGTTGGCCAGCACGCGACCGATCAGCAGGTAGACGATCGCCGCGATGCCCCAGTTGAGCAGGGCGTTCTTGGACTCGGCGTTCTTGCCCGAGAAGGAGAAGATCCCGTCGTCCTTGCTGAACGGACCGGAGATCGCGTCAGCGGTGTCGATGATGAACTTGACCATCGAGTTGTCCGTGTTGACGTTGCCGCCGAGCACCACGAGCACCGCGCCCAGGGCGAGGATCGTGGCCAGCACCCCGAAGACGATGCGCACGATCCTGGCGAGCCTGGCCCGGAGTGCGTCCGTCGTCGCGCCCGGCCGCTTCTTGGGGGCCTTGCCGGCCTCGTCGGTGGTGGCTTCTTTCGGGGGCACAGGAACTCCTGATGGGCGTGAGATCGAGATCAGCGGCCCTCGAAGCGGGCCTTACCGGGCCCATTGTGGACGAAGGAGTCCATTCCTGTGGAGCGGTCTTGCGTGGCGAACAGCGCGGCGAACTGCTGGCGCTCGATCTCCAGGCCCGTCTCGAGGTCGACCTCGAGGCCCTTGTCGATGGATTCCTTGGCCGCGCGGAGGGCGTACGACGCGGCGGCGGTGAACTGACCGGCCCACTTCACCGACTCGGCATAGACGTCCTCGGCGGGCACGACCTTGTCCACCAGGCCGATCGCCAGCGCCTCGTCGGCCTTCACGAAACGACCGGTGAAGATGATGTCCTTCGCGCGGCTCGGACCCACCAGCCGGCTCAGCCGCTGGGTGCCACCGGCGCCGGGGATGATGCCGAGCAGCACCTCAGGCTGGCCGAGCGTGGCGTCGTCGGCCGCGATCCGGATGTCAGCCGCCAGTGCGAGCTCGCACCCGCCGCCGAGGGCGTAGCCCGTGACAGCGGCGACGACCGGCTTGGGGATCCGCGCGACCGCGGTGACCGCGGACTGCAGTGGACCGGAGCGCTTGACCATGTCCGTGTAG
The DNA here is from genome assembly GCA_963842565.1 of uncultured Actinomycetota bacterium. Lineage (GTDB taxonomy): Bacteria > Actinomycetota > Actinomycetes > Propionibacteriales > Nocardioidaceae > Marmoricola. Next base: position 173,627 of record CAWJGX010000013.1, read on the forward strand.
GACAGGTCGGCCATCTCCTTGACGTCGTTGCCGGCGGCGAAGACACGCTCGCCGCCGTAGACGACCACGGCCTTGACGTCGTCACGGTCGGTCGCCTCGGCGGCCACGGCCCGCAGCTCCTCCTGGACCTGGATGCTGATCGCGTTCATCTTGGGCCGGTCGAGCCGGATGGTCCCGACCCCGTCGGCAACCTCGAGGCGAACGAACTCACCCATGACTCCTCCTTGCGGCGCGACCGCTGGCCCGCGCACGTTGACCGTTGTGTCGCCCCATTCATACCGTGAGGCATGTCATCGAGCCTCGGAGCCGCCCTCGTCCACGGATCCTGCCGAGACCGACGAGCCGGTGACGGAGGAGTCCACCGCCCTGCGGCACACCGGCCGTGGCGGCTTCCTCGGCGCCATGTTCCTGATGGCCACGTCGGCGATCGGACCCGGTTTCCTGACCCAGACCACGACGTTCACCGTGCAGCTCGGCGCCGCGTTCGCCTTCGTGATCCTCGTGACCGTGATCGTCGACATCGCGATCCAGCTCAACGTGTGGCGGATCATCGGGATCTCCGGCCGGCGTGCGCAGGACCTCGCCAACCACGCCCTGCCAGGAGCAGGCTTCCTGCTGGCCGCGCTCGACGTCTTCGGCGGGATCGTCTTCAACATCGGCAACATCGCCGGTTGCTCGCTCGGGCTCGAGGCGCTGTTCGGCCTCGACGTCCGGGTGGGCGGCGTCATCTCCGCCGTCGTGGCGACGGGGATCTTCCTGGTCCGACGCGCGGGCCTCGCGATGGACCGGGTCGTGATCCTGCTCGGCGTCGTGATGCTCGCGCTGACGACGTACGTCGCGATCATCACCGAGCCCCCGGTCGGCGAGGTGCTCAAGCAGTCGATCGCACCGGACACGTTCAGCTTCCTGGCGCTCACCACGCTGATCGGCGGCACCGTCGGCGGCTACATCGTCTACGCCGGGGCGCACCGACTCGTCGACAACGGGGTCAAGGGCGTCGGGAGCGTCAAGGAGATCACCCGGGCCTCGGTCCTCGGCATCGGGATCACCGCCGTGATGCGGGTCGTGCTCTTCCTCGCGGTGCTCGGCGTGATCACCGGCGGCGCGAAGATCGACGAGGGCAACCCCACTGCCTCGGCGTTCGACGCCGCCCTGGGCGAGACCGGGAAGATCGTCTTCGGCGTGGTCATCTGGAGCGCGGCCATCACCTCGGTGATCGGGGCGTCGTACACCTCCACGTCGTTCCTCAAGGTGTTCGGGCGCTGGGTCACCCACTGGGAACGCTGGGTGGTGGTGGCCTTCATCGTCGTCTCCACGGGCCTGTTCCTGCTGCTGGGCGCCGAGCCGGTCAAGCTGTTGATCTTCGCCGGCGCGTTCAACGGCCTGATCCTCCCTGTCGGGCTCGGGCTGCTGCTGTGGATCGCGTTCCGGCGTACCCGTGACCTGATGTTCGGCTACGTCTACCCACGGTGGCTGCTGGCCGTGGGGGTGGCCGCCTGGCTGCTCACGATCTACCTCGGCTGGGAGTCGATCACCGGGCTCAAGGACCTCTTCGCATGACGATCGACCTGAACAGCGACCTCGGCGAGGGCTTCGGGATCTGGCCGCTCGGCGACGACGAGGCGATGGTGGGTCTGGTCACCAGCGCCAACCTCGCCTGCGGCTTCCATGCCGGCGACCCACGCACCCTGCTGCAGACCTGCCGATGGGCCGTGGAGCAGGGCGTCTCGATCGGCGCGCAGGTGGCCTACCGCGACCTGGCCGGCTTCGGCCGGCGGTTCATCGACGTCGACCCGGCGGACCTCACGGCCGACGTGATCTACCAGATCGGGGCGCTGCAGGGGCTGGCGAGGGCCGCAGGCGGGCGCGTCTCCTACGTCAAGCCGCACGGCGCGCTCTACAACACGATCGTGCACCACGAGGCGCAGGCCGCAGCGGTGGTCGAGGCGGTGACGTCCTACGACGCGGGGCTGCCGGTCCTCGGCCTGCCCGGCTCCCGGTGGCTCGCGCTCGCCGAGGCGGCCGGCCTGACGACGTACGCCGAGGCCTTCGCCGACCGCGGCTACACGCCGGAGGGCACCCTGGTGCCGCGCAGCGAGGACGGCGCCGTCCTCACCGACGCCGAGGAGGTGGCCGACCGGGTGCTGCGGATGGTGGTGGACCACCAGGTCGAGGCAGTGGACGGTTCGCTCGTCGACGTCGAACCCGCCTCGATCTGCCTGCACGGGGACACCCCCGGAGCGGTCGAGATGGCACGGGCTGTCCGGGCGAGGCTCACCGACGCCGGCGTGACCCTGGCCCCCTTCGCGCCGGCCGGATGAGCAACCGGATGAGTGCGCGACGGCGGCTGCTGCCGTGCGGGGACGCCGCCTTCCTGGTCGAGGTGGAGGACCTGGACACCGTGCTGCGCCTCGTGGCGGCGCTCGACGCGGAGCGGGAGACCGGTGCGCTGGACGACGTCATCGACGTGGTGCCCGCGGCCCGGACCGTGCTCCTTCGCTGCCGACCCGGCGGTGACCGGGTCCGCAGCGTCGCCGCACTGGTGCGGTCGCTCGACCTGCCGGACGAGCCGCCCGAGCCGGGCGAGGAGGTCACCATCCCCGTGGTCTACGACGGCGAGGACCTCGACGAGGTGGCCTCGCTGACCGGGATGAGCCGTGACGAGGTGGTCGCCCGGCACCAGGAGGTGCAGTGGCGGGTGGCGTTCACCGGCTTCGCGCCGGGGTTCGGCTACCTCGTCGGCGACGACACGTCCTTGCACGTCCCGCGGCGGGAGGACCCGCGTACCAAGGTGCCGGCGGGCGCGGTCGGCCTGGCCGGCGAGTTCACGGGGGTCTACCCGAGGTCCTCCCCCGGCGGCTGGCAGCTGATCGGCCGCACCGACGCGAAGGTGTGGGACCCCGAACGCGCGTCACCGGCGCTGCTGGCGCCCGGCAACCTGGTCCGCTTCGAGCAGGCGAGCTCGTGAAGCGCGGACTGGTGGTGGAGCAGCCGGGTCCCCTGCTCACGGTCCAGGACCTCGGCCGGCCGGGGCTGGCCTCGCTCGGGGTGCCCGAGTCCGGCGCGCTCGACCCCGCCGCCCTGCGGCTCGCCAACCGGCTGGTCGGCAACGAGGAGGGCACGGCCGGGCTGGAGGTCACCCTCGGGCAGGCCTCGCTGCGGGCGCACGGGTCGCTGGTGCTCGCGGTCAGCGGCGCCCCGGTGCCGGTGAGCGTGGACGGACGCGCGCACGGCTGCGACATCTCGATCCGGGTGCCCGACGGCGCCCTGGTCGAGCTCGGCGCCCCCACGCGCGGGCTGCGCAGCTACCTGGCCGTGCGCGGCGGGCTGGAGCGCGACCAGGTGCTGGGCTCGCTCAGCACCGACCTGCTCTCGGGTCTGGGGGCACCCCTCGAGGAGGGCGACGAGCTGCCGGTCGGGCCCGACCCGGAGCGCCCGGTGCCGGGTGTCGACCAGGCGCCGAGCCGCACCCCCACCGACGGGGTGATCGAGCTGCGCGTCGTACCCGGGCCGCGCGCGGACTGGTTCACCAAGCGCGGGCGCCGGGCGCTGCTCGAGACCACCTGGACCGTCGACCAGCGCAGCAACCGGGTCGGCCTCCGGCTGGAGGGCCCCGCGCTGGAGCGCAAGGTCGACGACGAGCTGCCCAGCGAGGGCACGGTCGCCGGAGCCCTCCAGGTCCCCGGCAACGGGCTGCCGGTGCTGTTCCTCGCCGACCACCCGGTCACCGGCGGCTACCCGGTGATCGCAGTGGTGGTGACCGAGGACCTCTCCCTCGCTGCCCAGGCCACCCCGGGACAGGGGATCCGCCTGCGCGCGGTCTCGGGTCCCGACCTGTCCGCGAAGGAGGACGGATGACCACCCCGGCGCTCCCCTCCCCCGAGGAGCGACGCTCGCTGGCTCCCGGGCAGGCCCGCGAGCTGTTCCGGGCAGGCCTGCGCGCCCAGACGTCCGGCTGGTGCACCGGCTGGACGCAGGCCAACCTGATCGCCGTACCCGAGGAGCTGGCGTACGACGTGCTGCTCTTCGCCCAGCGCAACCCGCAGCCCTGCCCCGTCCTCGACGTCGGCGAGCCGGGTGGCTTCTCGACGTCGATCTTCGAGGGTGACCTCCGCACCGACCTGCCGGCGTACGTCGTCTACGAGCACGGTGAACCCGTCGCCGAGGTCACCGATGCCCGCGAGCACTGGCGCCCCGACCTGGTGCCGTTCCTGATCGGGTGCAGCTTCACCTTCGAGACGGCGCTGCTGGAGGCAGGCGTCCCGGTGCGCCACGTGGAGGCCGGCACCAACGTCCCGATGTACCGCACCTCGACGGACACGCGCCCGGCCGGTTCCCTGCACGGCCCGCTCGTGGTCTCGATGCGCCCCGTTCCCGCAGACCTGGTGGCCACGGCCGTCCGGGTGACCTCGCGCTACCCGGCCGTCCACGGTGCGCCCGTGCACGTCGGCGACCCGGCCGCGATCGGCATCACCGACCTCGCCAGGCCGGACTTCGGGGAGCCGGTCGAGGTGGGTGCCGACGAGGTCCCGGTCTTCTGGGCCTGCGGGGTCACGCCGCAGGCGGCGGTGATGGCGTCACGGCCTGATTTCGCGATCGGGCACGCCCCCGGGCACATGGCGATCACCGACGTCCGGGACTCCCGTTACGTCGTCCCGTGAACCCGCACCGCGCCTGACCTGCATAATCGGCGCGTGACACCAGGAGAGTGGTCGAGCGCGGGCGAACGCGTCGACGTGTGGCCGGGACGCAACTGGCCGCTCGGCGCGACGTGGAGCGAGGAGTCCACCAACTTCGCCGTCCGCGCACCGGATGCGACCGCCATGTGGGTCTGCCTCTTCGACGACGACGGTCGCGAGACGCGGCACGCGCTGACCGAGCGGAGCCTGGGCACCTGGCACGGCGCGCTGCCCGGCATCGCACCGGGGCAGCGCTACGGCTTCCGGGCCGACGGGCCGTGGGACCCGGCCGCGGGCATGTGGTTCAACGCGAACAAGCTGCTGCTGGACCCCTACGCCCTGGCCGTCAGCGGCGAGTTCGTCTCCGACCCGGCCGTCTTCGGGTTCGTGAAGCGCGAGGACGGCAAGGACGACCTCACCGTGCGCGACGATCGCGACTCGGCGCCGTACGTCGGACGCAGCGTGGTCGTCCACGACACCTTCGACTGGGGCGACGACCAGAAGATCGGCGCGCGCTGGCGGGACAGCGTGGTCTACGAGCTGCACGTCAAGGGGTTCACGAAGCTGCACGACCGGATCCCCGAGCAGCTGCGGGGGACGTACGCCGGCCTGGGGCACCCCGTGGTCATCGACTACCTGCGCGACCTCGGGGTGACCGCCGTCGAGCTGCTGCCGGTGCACATGTTCGTCTCCGAGCCACGGCTCGCCGCCGACGGGCTGAAGAACTACTGGGGCTACAACTCGCTCGCCTACTTCGCCCCGGACGCGGCGTACAGCTCGACCGGCGACCGCGGGCAGCAGGTCACCGAGTTCAAGCAGATGGTGAAGAGCCTCCACGAGGCCGGGATCGAGGTGCTCCTCGACGTCGTCTACAACCACACCGCCGAGGCGGGCGTCGACGGACCGACGCTGTCCTTCCGCGGGCTCGACGACGCCGGCTTCTACAAGCGGGTCTCGACCGACCCGGAGGACAGCCGGGAACCGGCCACCTACTGGGACGTCACCGGGTGCGGCAACACGGTCGACGCCGAGAACCCGGCGGCGCTGCGCCTGATCCTGGACTCGTTGCGCTACTGGGTCACCGAGATGCACGTGGACGGGTTCCGCTTCGACCTGATGTCGGCGCTGACGCGCACCGGTCATGACGTCGACATGATGGGTCACCTGCTCACCACGATCGGCCAGGACCCGGTGCTGCGCCACGTCAAGCTCGTCGCGGAGCCGTGGGACGCCTCGATGGACGGCTACCGCGTCGGCGAGTTCCCGCCGCCGTGGGTGGAGTGGAACGACCAGTACCGCGACACGATGCGCGACTTCTGGCGAGGACGCAGCGACGGGGTGCGCACGGTCGCCACCCGGCTGGCCGGGTCCTCGGACCTCTACCTGGACGACGGCCGGTCGCCGTACGCCTCGGTCAACTTCATCACCGCCCACGACGGGTTCACGCTCCGCGACCTGGTCTCCTACGACACCAAGCACAACGAGGCCAACCACGAGGGCAACCGGGACGGCACCGACAACCACCGTTCGTGGAACTGCGGGGTCGAGGGCGAGACCGACGACGAGGAGATCCTGGCGCTGCGGCACCAGCAGGCCGCGAACCTGATCGCGACGCTCTGCCTGTCCAACGGGGTGCCGATGATCACCGCCGGCGACGAGCGCGGCCGCACCCAGCGCGGCAACAACAACCCCTACAGCCAGGACAACGAGATCTCCTGGGTCGACTGGCGGCCCGACGACGCGTGGCTCGACATCTTCGAGATCACCCGCACGGCGCTGCGGATCCGGCGCGAGCACCCGGCGCTGCGGCAGCGGCACTGGTTCGAGGGGCGACCCACGATCATCGGCGGCCCGAAGGACCTCGCCTGGATCCATCCCGCCGGACGCGAGATGACCGGTGACGACTGGCAGGACCCGGACCTGCGCGTGCTCGGGATGTTCGTCTCCGGCGACCCGCTCCGCTCCCCCGGCCCTCGCGGCGAGCAGCAGCGCGACACCAGCTTCAAGCTCTGGCTCAACGGCTCGCCCCACGACTGCGAGGTCACCCTCCCGATGAACGAGTGGGTCCAGCAGGGCGTCGTCGTCCTCTCCACCGACCCCGCCATCCCACTCGAGACGAAGGTCGTCGCCGGGGAGACGATCACCCTGTCCGCGCGGGCGCTGGTGCTGCTGCAGCAGGCGTGAGGGGTGCAGGAGTACCCGGTTAACCGGGTACTCATGGCGAGTTCGGCCGTTGCAACACCCGAAGACGTCAGGGACTGCCCGTGAAGTCCGCCCGTTCGTATGACGGAGCGTCCGGCAGTCAGTCGCGGGCGGTCAGCACGATCGGCCCGTCCGCGGTGATCGCGATCGTGTGCTCGGAGTGCGCGCCCCGAGAACCGTCCGTGCTGCGGAGGGTCCAGCCGTCCCGGTCGGTGTAGAGCTGGTCCGTGCTCTGCAGGAACCACGGCTCGATGGCGATCACCAGGCCCGGTCGCAGCCGGTAGCCGCGGCCGGCACGTCCGTTGTTCGCCACGTGCGGGTCGCCGTGCATCGTCCGGCCGACCCCGTGGCCGCCGAAGTCGGTGTTGATCGAGAGGCCCTCGGCGTGCGCGACGGCAGCGATGGCCGCCGAGATGTCGCCGACCCGGGCTCCGTCCCGGGCCACGTCGATCGCCGCGTCGAGAGCGCGACGGGTGGTGTCGATCAGCGCGAGGTCCCGCTCGTCCGGCGTACCGACGACCAGGCTGATCGCGGAGTCGGAGACCCAGCCGTCGACCGACGCGGCGAAGTCGAGGCTGACCAGGTCGCCGTCGCGCAGGACGTAGTCGTGCGGCAACCCGTGCAGGACAGCGTCGTTCACCGAGGTGCACAGCACCTTGCCGAACGGCATCGCGCCGAACGACGGGTGGTAGTCGATGTAGCAGGACTCGGCTCCGCGCTCGCGGATCATCTCGTGGGCGAGGGCGTCGAGCTCGAGCAGGTTCACGCCGACGTCGGCGGCCTGCTCCAGGCTGGTCAGCACCTCGGCGACGAAGCGCCCGGCGGGCCTCATCTGCTCGATCTCGGCAGGGCTTCGGAGTTCGATCACGCAGGCGAGCCTACGTTCGCGCCTCGCGTCCCCAGGGTCGGGTCCGGGGTGATCCCCGATGCCGGAGGTGGCGTGCATCGGCGAGGCTGGTCGCATGACCACCACTCGGGACCTGGACCGTGCCCCCGCACGAACTCCGCGACTCGTCGTGGCGATCCTGGTCGTGCTGACCATCGCGATCCCGGTGCTCGCCTTCCCCTACGTGCTGCTCGACCGCGACGCGAGCCGGATCGACGTGCAGACCGACCTGATGTGGATCGCCCTCGTGATCCACGTCCCGGCCGCGTCGCTCGCGGCCGTGCTCGGCGCGCTCCAGTTCGTCCCGCGGATCAGGGCCGACCGCCAGCGGCACCGACTGATCGGGCGCACCTTCCTCACGGTCGGCACGCTGGCGTTCGTGGTCACCGCCATCCCGCTCGCGCTGACCACGCCCGACGGCAACATCACCCGCTTCGGCGTACTCATCCCGGCAGTGGCGTGGCCGGTCGTCGCCGTCACCGCCTGGCGCGCGATCCGCCGCCGCGACGTGATCGCGGCACCGCGAGTGGATGACCCGCCTCTACGCGCTCACCCTGTTCGCGATCACTGCCCGGATGGTCACGCCGCTGCTGCTCCTGCTCCAGGTGCCGGTGATGGGCAGCTGGTACGACGGCGACGTGCAGGCCGCAGTCAGCGCGAGCATCCCCTACGGCCAGTGGCTCGGCTGGATCGTGAACCTGACCATCGCCGAGATCATCATCCGGCGGACAAGACCGGCGGACTCCACGGGCAGTCCCTGACGTCTTCGGGTGTTGCAACGGCCGAACTCGCCATGAGTACCCGGTTAACCGGGTATCCCTGCACCCCTACGCGAGCGTGACCAGCCCCAGCTCGGCAGGCGAGGCGAGGGCGCCGTTGCGGGGGAGGACGCGGACGGTGTAGCCGAAGGAGCCGGCGCGGGAGAGCTGGAGGTGGCCGTCGAAGCGGTGCCGGCCACCCTCGTAGGTCTCCGCGAGCGAGAGCTCGGTGGTCTCGGTGTCGACGAGCTGGTCCTCACCCTTGACCCGCCCGTGCACGACCTCGACGCAGACGTCGTCGGGGGCGAGCGAGCCGAGCGAGACGAAGACGTGCAGGTCCATCCCGCCGCCGATCTCCGGCATGTCCGAGAGGCCCTCGGTCTCGACGTGGTCGACCTTCACCTCGGACCAGCCGGCGCGGACGCGCGACTTCCACGCCGCGAGCTCGGTGGCCCCCGCGTAGTCGTCGTTCATCGCCCGCGACGAGACGGCTGCCGGGGAGTAGAGACGGTCGACGTACTCGCGCACCATCCGGGTGGAGAGCACCTTGGGCCCGAGCGACTTCAGGGTGTGGCGGACCATCTCGATCCAGCGGGACGGGACACCCGACTCGTCCAGGTCGTAGAAGCGCGGGGTGACCTCGTTCTCGATCAGGTCGTAGAGCGCGTTGGCCTCGAGGTCGTCGCGGGTGTCGGGGTCCTCGACGCCGTCGGCGGACGGGATCGCCCAGCCGTTGGTGCCGTCGTACCACTCGTCCCACCAGCCGTCGAGGATGGAGAGGTTCAGACCGCCGTTGAGCGCGGCCTTCATGCCGGAGGTGCCGCAGGCCTCGTAGGGGCGCAGCGGGTTGTTCAGCCACACGTCGCAGCCGGGGTAGAGCGGCTGCGCCATCGCGATGTCGTAGTTCGGCAGGTAGGCGACGCGGTGGCGCACCTCCGGGTCGTCGGCGAGCTGGACGATCGCCTGGATCAGCTTCTTGCCGCCGTCGTCGGCGGGGTGCGCCTTGCCGGCCATGATCAGCTGGATCGGGCGCTCGGGGTGCAGCAGCAGTCGCTTGAGCCGCTCCGGGTCGCTGAGCATCAGCGTCAGGCGCTTGTACGACGCGGCGCGGCGCGCGAAGCCGATCGTCAGGACGTCGGGGTCCAGGGCGGTCTCGGTCCAGCCGAGCTCGGCCTTCGAGGCGCCGCGCTTCAGGCACGACTTGCGCAGCCGGCCGCGGGCGTCCTCGACGAGCCGCTGGCGCAGCTCGCGCTTGGTCGACCAGAGGTCGGTGGACGGGACCCGGTCGACGACGTTCCAGACCTCGGCGGCGTCGGAGTCTGCCCGAAGTCAGACACCGTGGCGCCCTGCTTGCTCGCGAGCTCGAAGACCTCGCGGGCCACCCAGGTCGGGGCGTGCACGCCGTTGGTGATCGAGGTGATCGGCACCTCGGCCTCGTCGAAGGCGGGCCACAGGCCGTTGAACATCCCGCGGCTGACCTCGCCGTGCAGCTCGGAGACGCCGTTGGCGCGCTGGGCGAGCCGGAAGCCCATCACCGCCATGTTGAAGACGCCGCTGTCGCCGCCCTGGTAGTCCTCCGCGCCCAGGCGCAGGATCCGGTCGATCGGCACGCCGGCGACCGGGCTCTGCGGGCCGAAGTACTGCTCGATCAGGTCGCGCGGGAAGCGGTCGATGCCCGCGGGCACGGGCGTGTGCGTGGTGAAGACGGTGCCGGCACGGGTCACCTCGAGGGCCGTGTCGAAGTCGAGGCCGGGCCCTTCCTGGGCCACCGTCAGCTCGCGGATGCGCTCCAGGCCGAGGAAGCCGGCGTGGCCCTCGTTGGTGTGGAACACCTCGGGCTGCTCGGCCCCGGTGATCCGCGAGAACGTGCGCAGGGCGCGGACCCCGCCGATGCCGAGGAGCAGCTCCTGGAGGAGGCGGTGCTCGGTGGTGCCGCCGTACAGCCGGTCGGTCACCTCGCGCAGCGGGACCGGGTTCTCCTCGATGTCGGTGTCGAGCAGGAGCAGCGGCACGCGGCCCACCTGGGCGACGTACACGTGCGCCGCGAGCTCGGTCTCGCCGGGGACGGCGATGCGCACCTGCGCCGGAGTGCCGTCGTGCTCGCGCAGCAAGGTGATCGGCAGGCCGTCGGGGTCGAGCAGCGGGTAGCTCTCCAGCTGCCAGCCCTCGCGCGAGAACTGCTGGCGGAAGTAGCCGAACTGGTAGAGCAGGCCGACGCCGATCAGGGGTACGCCGAGGTCGCTGGCCGTCTTGAGGTGGTCGCCCGCGAGGATGCCCAGGCCGCCGGAGTACTGCGGGAGCACCGAGGTGATGCCGTACTCCGGGGAGAAGTACGCGATCGCCTTGGGCAACGAAGCACCGTCGGCGCCCGCGGACGCCTTCTGGAACCAGCGGTCGCCGGTGAGGTACTGCTGCAGGTCGGCGTGGGCCGTCTCGAGCATCTGCAGGAAGCCGGTGTCCTGAGCCAGCTCGTCCAGCCGCGCCGTCGACACGGCACCCAGGGTCTTGACCGGGTCGTGCCCGCTGCTGCGCCAGATGTCGGGGTCGATCGTGGCGAACACGTCTTGCGACTCCGGGTGCCAGGACCAGCGCAGGTTGGTGGCCAGGTCGCCGAGGTGGCGCAGCGGCTCGGGCAGGACAGGGCGGACGGTGAACCGTCGGATCGCGCGCATGCGCGGCACGGTATCGCGTGATACTTGAACGTTCCAATTGTGTCGGGCACTGGCCTAGTGACCGGTGGGCGGACGCTCGACCTGACCGGCGCGTAACCCGGTGCGAGCACCTGCGACCGGCAAAAGGCAGCGTCCGGACCGTCGCGGTCCCCCATTTGCGTGAACGGCCGGACTTCGCAAGTGTGGGGAGCATGGTCGAGACCCACATCGGTCGCATCCCCGTCCTGGATGTGACCCCCGTCGTCAACCACGCCCGGCACCCCGCGAAGGCTGCCGTCGGCGAGGTCTTCGAGGTGACCGCGCTGGTGTTCCGCGAAGGACACGACCAGCTGGGTGCCGAGGTCGTGCTCACCGATCCCAGCGGCGTACGACGACCCCCCGTGCGGATGTACGACGCGCAGCGCGACGTCTCGCGACTGATGGCGACCGTCCGCCCCGACGTCGAGGGCTCCTGGACCTTCGAGATCCAGGCGTGGAGCGACCCGATCGGCACCTGGCTGCACGACGCGGGCATCAAGATCCGGGCAGGCGTCGACGTCGAGCTGATGTTCACCGAGGGCGCCTTGCTGCTGGAGCGGGTGGCGAGCGAGGTCTCGACGAGCTCGACCGAAGCCGCGGTCGTCACGGACGCGATCAAGGCGGTCAAGGACACGAACCGCCCGGTCGAGGCGCGGCTCGCCGCTGCCGAGTCGGACGCCCTGGCCCAGGTCTTCGCCGCCCACCCGCTGCGTGACCTGCTCACCGTCGAGGGGCCCTACCCGTTCTTCGTCGACCGCGCCCGCGCGCTCTACTCCTCCTGGTACGAGTTCTTCCCCCGGTCCGAGGGCGCCTTCGTCGACGCCAAGACCGGCAAGGTCGTCAGCGGCACGCTCCGCACCGCCGCCGAGCGGCTGCAGGCCGTCGCCGACATGGGCTTCCACGTGATCTACCTGCCGCCGATCCACCCGATCGGCGAGGTGAACCGCAAGGGCGCCAACAACACGCTCACCCCGAGCGCCGACGACACCGGGTCACCCTGGGCGATCGGCAGCAAGCACGGCGGGCACGACGCCATCCACCCCGACCTCGGCACCATCGACGACTTCGACGCGTTCGTCGCCGAGGCCAAGCGGGTCGGCCTCGAGGTGGCGTTGGACTTCGCCCTCCAGGCCGCGCCCGACCACCCGTGGGCGACCGAGCACCCCGAGTGGTTCACCACGCGTGCCGACGGCTCCATCGCCTACGCCGAGAACCCGCCCAAGAAGTACCAGGACATCTACCCGATCAACTTCGACAACGACCCCGAGGGCATCTACGCCGAGTCCGAGCGGCTGCTGCGGCACTGGATGTCGCACGGCGTCCGGATCTTCCGCGTGGACAACCCGCACACGAAGCCGGTCGCGTTCTGGGAGTGGGCGCTCGGCCGGATCCGGGAGACCGACCCGGACGTGCTGTTCCTCTCCGAGGCCTTCACCAAGCCGCCGATGATGCAGGCGCTCGCGGTCGCCGGCTTCCACCAGAGCTACACCTACTTCACCTGGCGCAACAGCCGCACCGAGCTGGAGACCTACCTCCAGGAGGTGTCCCACGAGACCTCGGCGTTCATGCGGCCGAACTTCTTCGTGAACACCCCCGACATCCTGCACGCGTTCCTGCAGTACGGCGGTCCGCCGGCCTTCAAGATCCGCGCGGCCGTCGCCGCCACCGGGTCGCCCAGCTGGGGTGTGTACGCCGGGTTCGAGCTCTACGAGCACATGGCGCTGCGGCCGGGCACCGAGGACTACCTCGACTCCGAGAAGTTCCAGATCCGCATCCGCGACTGGGACGCCGCCGAGCGGAGCGGACAGACGCTCGCGCCGTACCTCACCCGGCTCAACGAGATCCGCAACGCCCACCCCGCGCTCCAGCAGCTGCGCAACGTGACGATCCACTCCAGCGACGACGACGCGGTGCTGGTCTACAGCAAGCACCTCTCCGTCGACGGCGGGGACGACGACATCGTCATCGTGGTGGTCAACGTCGACCCGCACGCACCCCGCACCACGATGGTGCACCTGAACCTGCCCGCTCTCGGACTGGGCTGGGACGACTCCTTCGCCGTGCACGACGAGATCACCGGCCAGGACTGGCAGTGGGGCGCCCACAACTTCGTCCACCTCGACCCCTACCAGGAACCGGCGCACGTGCTGTCGGTCAGGAGGCCCGCTTGACATCCGTGGTTTCGACCAGCCCGACCGACGCCAGCGACGACGGCCAGGAGAGCGGCGTACTCCCCAGCACCACCGGCGATCCCACCCCGGCGCACTTCGAGCAGCCCGACTGGTTCAAGACGGCCGTCTTCTACGAGGTCCTGGTCCGCTCGTTCAAGGACTCGAACGGCGACGGGGTCGGCGACTTCCGGGGACTGACCGAGAAGCTCGACTACCTGCACTGGCTGGGCGTCGACTGCCTGTGGGTGCCGCCGTTCTTCTCCTCGCCCCTGCGCGACGGTGGCTACGACATCTCCGACTTCACCAACATCCTTCCCGAGGCCGGCACCGTCGAGGACTTCCACCACTTCCTCGACGAGGCGCACAAGCGCGACATCCGCGTGATCATCGACTTCGTGATGAACCACACCAGCGACCAGCACCCGTGGTTCCAGGCCAGTCGCGAGGACCCCGACGGGCCGTACGGCGACTTCTACGTGTGGTCCGACACCGACGAGCTCTACCAGGAGGCGCGGGTCATCTTCGTCGACACCGAGCCGTCCAACTGGACCTGGGACCCGGTGCGCCAGCAGTACTACTGGCACCGGTTCTTCTCCCACCAGCCCGACCTCAACTACGACAACCCCAAGGTCCTCGAGGCGATCCTGGAGGCGATGAGCTTCTGGCTCGACATGGGCCTCGACGGGTTCCGGCTCGACGCCGTGCCCTATCTCTTCGAGCGTCCCGGCAGCAACGGCGAGAACCTGCCCGAGACCCACGAGACGCTGAAGACCGTCCGCCGCTACGTCGACGACCACTACCCCGGACGGGTGCTGCTGGCGGAGGCCAACCAGTGGCCGTCCGACGTCGTCGACTACTTCGGCGGCAAGCGGGACCCCGAGTCCGGCGAATGGCTCTCCGCCGGCGACGAGTGCCACATGTGCTTCCACTTCCCGGTGATGCCGCGCATCTTCATGGCCGTACGCCGCGAGAACCGGTTCCCGATCTCGGAGATCCTCGAGCAGACCCCGCCCATCCCGGACGGGTGCCAGTGGGGCATCTTCCTGCGCAACCACGACGAGCTGACCCTCGAGATGGTCAACGACGAAGACCGCGACTACATGTGGGACGAGTACGCCAAGGACCCCCGCATGAAGGCCAACATCGGCATCCGCCGCCGGCTGGCACCGCTGCTCGACAACGACGTCAACCGGATGGAGCTGTTCACCTCCCTGCTCCTCTCGCTCCCGGGCTCGCCGGTGCTCTACTACGGCGACGAGATCGGGATGGGCGACAACATCTGGCTCGGTGACCGCGACGGCGTACGCACCCCGATGCAGTGGACCCCCGACCGCAACGCCGGCTTCTCCATCGCCACCCCGGGCAAGCTGCACCTGCCGCCGGTTCAGGACCCGGTCTTCGGGTACCAGCGGGTCAATGTCGAGACCGAGCTGGACAACTCCTCCTCGCTGCTGCACTGGACGCGGCGGATGATCCAGGCGCGCAAGCAGCATCCCGCCTTCGGCCTCGGCGACTTCCAGGACCTCGGTGGCTCGAACCCGTCGGTGCTCTCCTACGTGCGCGAGTTCGTCGACGACGACGGCACCGCGGACAGCGTCCTGTGCGTGAACAACCTGAGCCGCTTCCCGCAGCCGGTCGAGCTCGACCTGCGCCGCTGGGAGGGCGTGGTGCCCGTCGAGCTGATCGGCGGCGTGCGCTTCCCCCAGATCGGTGAGCTGCCCTACCTGCTGACCCTCGGCGGCTACGGCTTCTACTGGATCCGGCTGCCGGCTCCGGGAGACCAGGACGGCGACCAGGGGGTGCCCGGCGCATGAGCAGGCATCCACAGATGACCGCCTACCTCGCGGAAGCCCGCTGGTTCGCCGGCAAGGGCCTCGACTACGACGTGGTCGACGTCGTCCGCGTCGGCACGCTGCCCGGGCCGCCGGTCGTGACCATCGACATCCTCACCGTGCAGTACGCCGCCCCAGGAAATGCCGCAGACGGCGAGGAGCCGGTCACCGAGCGCTACCAGATGCCGGTGTCGCACTACCCCGAGGAGCAGCACCGCATCGGGCACGCCCACATCGGGCCGCACACCGACGACGAGCTCGGCTTCATGCACTCCTACGACGCGGTCCACGACCGCGAGGCGATGGCCGTCTACCTGCGCACGTTCGCGCAGACCCCGGGCAACTCCTCGATGCCCTACGGCGGGCTCACCTTCCACCGGCTGACCGGGCACGAGCTGGACCTGGAGTCGCACTCGACGCTGTTCAGCGGCGAGCAGAGCAACTCCTCGGTGGCCTTCGGCGACGACAGCCTGCTCAAGGTGTTCCGCAAGGTGACGGCCGGACGCAACCCCGACATCGAGATCCACCGCGCCCTGACCGAGGCCGAGAACCCCAACGTCGCGGCGCTCTACGGCTGGATCGAGGCCGGTGAGGACGACCTGGGGATGATCCAGCAGTTCCTGCGCACGGCCGCGGACGGCTGGGACCTCGCCCTGGGCAGCGTCCGCAACCTGATGGCCGAGGCCGACCTGCACGCCGACGAGGTGGGCGGCGACTTCGCCGGCGAGGCCGAGCGGCTCGGAGCGGCCGTGGCCGAGGTGCACGTCGTCCTCCGTGAGCAGTTCGGCACCGAGGCCGTCGACACGACCAGGATCTCCGAGGGGATGAGCCGGAGGCTGACGGCCGCAGTGGCCGCCGTACCCCAGCTCGCGGAGCACGCCGCCGCGCTCGAGGAGGTCTACGCCCGGATCGGTGACACCAAGGGCGAGGCACAGCGCGTCCACGGCGACCTGCACCTGGGCCAGACGCTGCGCACCTCCCTCGGCTGGAAGCTGGTCGACTTCGAGGGCGAGCCGGCCCGCCCGCTCGCCGAGCGCCGGCTCCCGGACTCGCCCTGGCGCGACGTGGCCGGGATGCTGCGCTCCTTCGACTACGCCGCCCAGTCGGTGGTCAAGGACCTCCATTCCGCCGGCGACCCCGGACCGCAGGTGACCTACCGCGCCGCGGAGTGGGTCGCGCGCAACCGCACCGCCTTCCTCGACGGCTACGTCGACCAACGCGGCACCCCCCTCACCCCCGAGGAGTGGGCGCTGATCCAGGCCTTCGAGGCCGACAAGGCCGTCTACGAAGTGGTCTACGAGGCGCGCAACCGGCCGCGCTGGCTGGACATCCCTCTCGGGGCCATCGAACGAATCGGAGCTGAACGATGACCACCATCGGTGAGATGGACGTGCACCTGATCAACGAGGGGCGTCACGAGCAGCTGTGGGACGTCCTCGGCGCCCACGTGGTCCCCGCGGGCACCACCTTCCGTGTCTGGGCTCCGGCCGCCCTCGAGGTGCAGGTCCGCGGCGACTTCAACAGCTGGGACGGCAGCCGCAACCCGCTGACCCAGGTCGCCACCTCCGGCATCTGGGAGACCACCGTGCCCGGCATCGGCTCGGGTGAGGGCTACAAGTTCCACATCCGGGGTGCGAACGGCGAGTGGCACGACAAGGCCGACCCGATGGCCTTCTGGACCGAGGTCCCGCCGGCCACCGCCTCGCGCGTCTTCCAGAGCACCCACACGTGGACCGACGACGAGTGGATGGCCGAGCGCAGCAACGGACGGGCCGACCAGCAGCCGATGTCGGTCTACGAGGTGCACCTGGGGTCCTGGCGCAAGCACCCCGGTGCCGGCCCCTACAGCTACGACGAGCTGGCCGAGCACCTCACGGCGTACGTCGTGGAGATGGGCTTCACGCACGTCGAGCTGCTCCCGGTGATGGAGCACCCCTTCGGCGGGTCGTGGGGCTACCAGGTCACGTCCTACTACGCGCCCACCTCCCGCTTCGGCGACCCCGACGGGTTCCGCCGGCTGGTCCAGGCCCTGCACAACGCGGGCATCGGCGTGATCGTCGACTGGGTGCCGGCGCACTTCCCCAAGGACGAGTTCGCCCTGGCCCGCTTCGACGGCACGCCGCTCTACGAGGACCCGAACCCCAGCCGCGGGGAGCACCCCGACTGGGGCACCTACGTGTTCAACTTCGGGCGCAAGGAGGTGCGCAACTTCCTGGTCGCCAACGCGCTGTACTGGCTCGAGGAGTTCCACATCGACGGCATCCGGGTCGACGCCGTCGCCTCGATGCTCTACCTCGACTACTCCCGCGAGGAGGGCGAGTGGCAGCCCAACGTCCGCGGCGGACGGGAGAACCTCGAGGCCGTGCACTTCCTCCAGGAGCTGAACGGCACCGTCTACAAGCGCGTGCCCGGGCGCGATCACCATCGCCGAGGAGTCCACGTCCTGGCCCGGTGTCACCCAGCCGACCAGTGCTGACGGCCTCGGCTTCGGCTTCAAGTGGAACATGGGCTGGATGCACGACAGCCTGGAGTACGTCGCGCGCGAGAGCGTGCACCGCGGCTACCACCACGGTGAGCTCACCTTCAGCATGGTCTACGCGTTCTCCGAGAACTTCGTGCTGCCGATCAGCCACGACGAGGTCGTGCACGGCAAGGGCTCGCTGCTGCGCAAGATGCCGGGAGACCGCTGGCAGCAGCTGGCCAACGTGCGCGCGTTCCTGTCCTGGCAGTGGGCCCACCCCGGCAAGCAGCTGTTGTTCATGGGCCAGGAGTTCGCCCAGGACAACGAGTGGGCCGAGCAGCGCGAGCTCGACTGGGGACTCCTCGACGACCCCGCGCACGCGGGCGTGAAGCGGCTCGTCGCGGACCTGAACGGTGTCTACACCGACACCCCCGCGTTGTGGTCGCAGGACACGGAGCCCGGTGGCTTCCAGTGGATCGAGGCGGACGACGCGGCACGCAACACCGTGGCCTTCGTGCGCTGGGGATCCGACGGGAGTCCGCTGGTGTGCGTCACCAACTTCTCCGGGATCCCGCACGAGGGCTACCTGCTCGGGCTGCCCTTCGCGGGCGAGTGGACCGAGGTGATCAACACCGACGCGGAGATCTACGGCGGGTCGGGCGTCGGCAACCTCGGCACGGTGACGGCACACGACGGTCCCCACGGCGGCCAGCCCGCCTCCGTCAGCCTGCGCGTCCCGCCCCTGGGCACTCTCTGGCTCACCAGCTCCGCCGCTAGTGTCCCCCGCCGGACGTTCCTTCGATGAGTCGCGCGCCCAGGTGCGTGCTGGGCAAGGCGGAGGAGGGAAGGCGCGGCAGCGCCGCGTTGACCGAGCCCAGGGCGTGCCTCGGCGTGCGAGTCACGAAGCGAACGTTCGGTGTGGGGCACTAGCGTGGGTCGGTGACCACCGGCCTCCTCGACGTCGGCGAGCGGGTCTGGCCGGTCCTGCTGTTCCTGGCACTGATCCAGGTCGTCGCCGACCTGTGCGACGAGGCCGGGCTCTTCGACGTCAGCGCGCACGTGGCCGCCCGACTGGCCCGCGGCAGCCGGATCGCGCTGTTCCTGCTCTTCGTCGCGCTGGCGACCGTCTGCACCTGGGTGCTCAGCATCGACACCACCGCAGTCCTGCTGGCACCGATCGGGCTCGCGCTCGCGGCCGAGCTCGGGCTCAGCGCGCTGCCCTTCGCCTTCGCGTCGATCTGGCTGGCCAACGCGGGCAGCCTGCTGCTCCCCGTCTCGAACCTGACCAACCTGCTCGCGCAGTCGCACCTCGGTCTCGGCGCCGTCGGGTTCGTGCGCGAGATGTGGCTGCCCCAGCTGGCCGTGCTCGTCGTGGTGATCGGAGTCCTGCTGCTGCGACACCGGCGAGCGCTGCGCGGAAGCTACGAGGTCCCGCGCACGCTCCCGACGTACGACCCGGTGCTGCTGTGGCTCTCGGTCTCCGTCGTCGTGCTGATCGGACCCGCGGTCGTGCTCGGCGTCCCCGCCTGGCTCGTCTCGCTGGTCGCCGTGGTCGCCCTGGTGATCGGCTTCCTGGCACGCCGGCCCGACGCCGTACGGCCCCGTCGGCTGCTGGGCCTGGTCCCCTGGACCGTCGTCGGGTTCGCGATCGCCCTGTTCGCCCTGGTCGAGGTCGTCGTCGAGGAGGGCTCGTCCGTCCTGTCCACGCTCTTCGGGACGGGTGAGTCCGGCGCGGCCCTGGCCCAGCTCGGTGTCGTGACCTCGGTGCTGGCCAACGCGATCAACAACCTGCCGACCTACCTCGTCGCCGAGCCGTTCGCCCAGTCCACCGACCGCCTGGTGACGACCCTCGTCGCCGTCAACGTGGGACCGATGATCCTGGCCTGGGGCTCGCTGGCGAACCTGCTCTGGCTGCGGTCGTGCCGGGCCCGCGGACTGCAGATCTCGATGGTCCGGTTCGGCCTCGAGGGGCTGCTCGTCGTACCACTGGCTGTCGCCGCCGGCATCGCCGTCGTGGCACTCACCTAGGGTGGCCGTGTGTCTGCCGAGCTGAACGACGTCTCCCCCGGTGTGGTGCGCGTGTCGTGGTCCGTCGACCTGCAGGAGCAGGGGCTTCGTACGTCGGCCGACACCGTCCGCGAGCTCGTCGAGTCGGCCTTCAAGGGTGGGTCCACCCGCGTGGAGGCCCACGTCGACCCCGGTGACCAGACCGCACAGCGGGTCGCGACGTTCGCCGGGCTGATGCGCGAGGGCGTGGCCCGTGGCGTCGCCGACGAGTCCGACCGGATCGTCTACGCCCGGCTGGTGAACGACACCCCGCTCGAGGAGCCGCAGGGATTCCGCTCGCTGCTGAACTCCTTCCTCCCCCGCAAGCGCGCGATCAGCCAGATGCTGATCCGCTCCACCGACGGGCGGGTGCTGCTGTGCCAGCTGACCTACAAGCGCGACCTCGACCTGCCCGGTGGCGTGGTCGAGGTCAGTGAGTCCCCGCAGCTCGCGGTCACCCGCGAGGTGGAGGAGGAGCTGGGCCTGACCATCGCGGCCGGTCGCCTCGTGCTGACCGACTGGCTCCCGCCGTGGGGCGGCTGGGACGACGCCGTCTGCCTGGTCTTCGACGGCGGGGTGCACGACCCGTCGATCCTCGACGGTGTCGTGCGGCAGGAGCGCGAGATCCGCGCGGTCTCGTTCGCGACGATGGCCGAGGTGCACGAGAAGTGCGCCGACTTCACCGCCCGGCGGATCCAGGCGGCCCTGCGCAACCTGTCCGACCAGCCCGGTCCGGCGTACACCGAGAGCGGCCGGGGCCTGCCCGACTAGTCGTCGTACCTGTCGTCCTGGTGCACGTGCGGTCGCGGGGCGACGGCCGCCCACCCCCGGCGCAGCACCTTCTGACCGAGCTGCGCGTTCAGCCAGGCGGTCATCGTCCACACCGCGACCCAGACGACGGCCACCGGCCACGACACCTGGTCGGGCCCCTGGCCCATCACCAGCCCGACGGCGAGTCCGCTGTAGAACCCGACCCAGAGCGCCAGCAGGCTCAGCGGCAGCGCCAG
This sequence comes from uncultured Actinomycetota bacterium, assembly GCA_963842565.1. Taxonomy (GTDB): domain Bacteria; phylum Actinomycetota; class Actinomycetes; order Propionibacteriales; family Nocardioidaceae; genus Marmoricola. The sequence continues at coordinate 194,359 of CAWJGX010000013.1, forward strand.
CACGACCAGGGCGACGTAGAAGACCTCGGAGCCCTCGAGCACGGTGGCCAGCGCCACGGCCCCGACCGTGGTCACGTACAGCTGCCCGAGCGCGGACAGCCGCGACTCCGACAGCTCCGGCGCCTGCTCCATGGTCACCATCGTGGCACGGGTGGGGGGCGCGCCGGTGTGTCGTCCTAGCGGACGACCATGTCGCTCTCGCCCCAATAGGCGCGCATGCTGGTGATCAGGCCGTCGTCGTCGAAGGTCATCACGTCGATCGGCGTGACCGTGTAGGTCTGGTCGCCGGCTCGGGTGACGATCTCGAAGAGGAACGCCGCCTGACCGCCGGCGATCTTGGCGCTGAGCAGGTTGGTCTCGGCGTCGAGGCCCTCGAGCCTGGCGTAGAACCCGTGGATGTCCGCACGCTCGGTGAGCACAGCCGAGCCGACCGGGTCCTCGACGGTCGCACCCTCGGCGTACAGCGCGACGATCTCGTCGGCGGTCCCGCTGGCCACCAGTCGGACGTAGGCGTCAACGGCCTCGCGTATCTTCTCGGCGCTCGCGCCCATGGGTACTCCCTCTCGTAGAACACGTTCTCGTTTGTCGCCACGGTAGCGCTCTCAGGTCCGGCCGTTCCCGCGCTCATGCGCTATCCACAGATTCGAATTTGTTATCGATTTTGTCAGTGATCGGTGCCAGAATTGCTTCATGGCAACCGCATCGACCCTCACCGCCACCGAGGTGATCGAGCGTGTCCTGGCGGCTCGGGAGTCCGAGCACGAGGCGGCCGTCCAGCAGCTGGAGCTGGCCCTGGAATGGGCCCGCCTGCACCCCTGCAAGGAGGGCGAGGCTCCCGCCGAGTGGGGCGACGGGCACCTGTTCGACGAGTCGATCAGTGCACTCGCAGGACCCGGTGCCCCGTGGGTCTCGGAGTTCGCGCCGGTCGAGCTCGCCGCAGCGCTCCGGATCCCCTTCGACTCAGGCCGACAGCTTCTGGGTGACGCCCTCGAGCTCAAGCACCGGCTGCCCCGCCTGTGGGACCACGTCCGCGCCGGCCGCGTGCCGGTCTGGAAGGCCCGCACGATCGCCCGTGAGACCCACGACCTCACCCTCGAGGCCGCCGACTACGCCGACCGGATGATCTCGGCTACCCCCGAGCGGATCGACCAGGTCAACGCCGCCGCACTGGTCGACCAGGCCCGGCTCCACTTCGACCCCGACCGCGCCGCCGACGACGAGGCACGCGCCCTCGAGCAACGCGGAGTCTGGGTCAAGCCCGGCCGCGCGCCGGCCACCACTGACGTGCTGATGACCCTGGACACCCCCGACGCCGAGCTGCTCGACCAGAGCATCACCCGGATCGCCCACGACCTCCGTGAGCTCGGCGACCCCGACCCACTCGACGTACGCCGCGCCCGCGCGGCAGGGATCCTGGCCGACCCCCAGCACGCCCTCGACCTGATGTCCGGACGCGAGGACGCCGGACCCACGCATGGCCGCGGCGGCCACACCCACCTCTTCGTCCACCTCACACCCGACGACCTGGTCGCCGACCTCACCGGCGACACCGGAGCCGCGACCATCGAGAAGCTCGGCGCCGCCACCACCGACCTGCTCACCCGATGGCTCGCCCGGTTCGCCGAGACCGGTGGCGTCATCAGGGTTCGACCCGTGCTCGACCTCGACCAGACCTGGTCCGTGGACCAGCACGACCCACCCGAGGCCATGCGTGAACAGGTGATCCTGCGCGACGCCCACTGCGTCTTCCCCGGCTGCCGCCGCGACTCCCGACACTGCGACCTCGACCACATCACCGAATACCTGCCGACCGACGACGGCGGACCACCGGGCCAGACCACCCCGTCCAACCTCGCGCCCCTGTGCCGCACGCACCACCGCGTCAAGACCTTCACCAGTTGGCACTACAAGAGACTCGACCACGGCAGCTACACCTGGACATCGCCGACCGGCCACCAGTACGACGTCACACCCAGCTCACGCCGGCCACCCCGAAGAACCTGACCGCCCCACACCCCGGCCGCGCACCAGGCCGGGCAACAGGCGTGTCCAGACCACCATGGGCCACGATGATGGACCCATGCGTCCCGCCCTGGCCGAGCAGCTCGACCTGACCCCACACCCGGAGGGTGGCTGGTTCCGGCAGACCTGGGCCTCACCCGTGACGGTGACACTGCCCGACGGTCGGGTCCGTCCCACCGCGACCCTGATCCACTTCCTGCTCCCTGCCGGTGAGTCCTCTGCCTGGCACCGGGTGAGGTCCGAGGAGATGTGGCTGGCGCACCTCGGGACGGTCAGCCTCGAGCTGGGTGGTGACGGAGACGTGCCGGAGACCGGCGGACCGTCGCACGCCGTGGGACTCGACCTCGCCCACGGCCAGATGATGCAGGCGCTCGTCCCGGCAGGCACCTGGCAACGCACCGTCCCAGGACCCGAGGACGCGCTGGTCAGTTGCCTGGTCTCCCCCGGCTTCGACTTCGCGGACTTCGAGCTGGCCGCGGAGACCTGACCCACCTCAGAACGGCACGGTCTATCCCCCGGGCTGGACGAGCCCGGACTCGTAGGCGAGGACGACGGCCTGGACCCGGTCGCGCAGCCCCAGCTTCATCAACAGCCGGGCGACGTGCGTCTTGACCGTGTTCTCGGTGACGAACAGCGCGGCCGCGATCTCCGCGTTGGACTCGCCGCGGGCGAGGTGGGTGAGCACCTCGGCCTCGCGTTCGGTCAGCGACCGCATGCCCTCGGGTGGGACGGAGGGTGCACGCCGCCGCGAGAACTCCTCGATCAGGCGCCGGGTCACCGAGGGCGCGAACAAGGAGCCACCGTCGGCCACCACCCGGATCGCGGTGATCAGCCGCTCCTCCGGCGCGTCCTTGAGGAGGAAGCCGCTGGCCCCGGCCCGGAGCGCGTCGTAGACGATGTCGTCGAGGTCGAAGGTGGTGAGCACCAGGACTCGCGGCGGGTCGGTGACGGCCGTGACGGAGCGGGTGGCGTCGATGCCGTCGACCCCGGGCATGCGCACGTCCATCAGCACGACGTCGGGCTTCAGACCGGCGCACTGGTCGATGGCCTCGGCGCCGTTCGCCGCCTCGCCCACGACGGCGATGTCGTCCTGGTCGCTGAGGATCATCCGCAGGCCGGTCCTGACCAGCGGCTGGTCGTCGGCGAGCACGACCCGGATCACGACGTCCCCAACAGGTACGGCAACCGGGCGCGTACGGCGTACCCGCCCTCGGCCGGCCCGGCCTCGACCGACCCACCAGCCACCGACACCCGCTCACGGATGCCCACCAACCCGTGGCCGGTGCCGAGCCCGGGTGTGGTCGTGCTGCCACTGTTCGTGATCGCGACCGCGAGGCAGTCGGCGCCGTAGACCAGCTCGACCCGAGCCCGCGCCTGCGGCCCGGCGTGCTTGAGCACGTTGGTGAGGGCCTCCTGGACGATCCGGTAGGCGGAGAGATCGAGTCCCGGCGGCACCGGCAACGGGTCCCCGCTGACCTCGAGCTCCACCGGGAGCCCCGACGAGCGCACCTCGTCGACCAGCTGGTCGAGCTGTTCCAGCGAGGGTTGCGGCTCGGCCCGGGCACCGTCCTCCTCGGCGCTCCGGAGCAGTCCCAGCAGGCGACGCATGTCGGCCAGCGCCGAGGTGTTGGTCTGCTCGATGGCCGCCAGCGCGCGGCGTACCGCCTCGTCGTCGCGCCCGACCAGCTTCGCGCCGCCACGGGCCTGGAGCACCGTCACCGCGATGGCGTGGGAGACGGTGTCGTGCAGCTCACGCGCGATGCGGACACGCTCGGTGGCGATCGCGCGGGCGTTCTCCTCCTGCAGCGCGCGGTTGCGGGCACCCAGCTCGCGCTCCCGATCCCGGCGGACACGCACGGCCACGCCCAGGCCCCACGGCGTGCCGCAGAAGACGAGGGCGAAGAACACGTCGGAGACGTCGTGGGCGCCGTCGCCGACCACGAAGCCGACCGTCACGCCCAGGACACCGAGGACGCCGAGCCAGGCTTCGATCCCGTGTGCGTTCGCGCCCAGCGAGAACAGGTTGAACAGGAACAGCGCGACGAACACGACCGAGTTGCTGTCGAAGCCCGGCGCCCAGTGCACCACCGCCACGTCGAGAATCGCTACCAGCACGAACGACATGAGCGGTGCTCGCCGTCGTGGCACCAGCGCCAGTCCGGCACCGACCGCGAGCGGAACAGCGATGGCGTGGTCCGCGTCGTCGTAGGCGAGCAGCTCACCGGCGTACGCCACCGCGAAGGCCACGGCGACCAGCAGGTCCCCGTGTCGTCGCACCGCCACCGGCAGCTTCATGGAGCCACGTTAGGGCCTTCGACAGGGCCGCGGGTCACTCCTGAGGATGACGGCGAGGTGGCTCGCGCGAACGACCTGCTTCGTCAACGAGGGCGACGACGGGGCGCCCCTGGCGGTCGAAGACTGAGCAGGTCAGTCAACCGAAGGGAACCGTCATGACCTCCATCACCGAAACCTCCACTGCCACCACCGAGCGTGACCGTGCCCGGCGCGCCGTCGTCCCCGTCGCGGTCGGCAGCTTCCTCGTCGCCGCGTTCCTCGACCTGGCTCGCGCCGACAGCGCCGGCGAGGCCCTGAGCATGGTCGCCTTCGGCCTGATCGTCGTCAGCCTCCTCTACCCCTTGGTGGTGGCGCGCGGCCTGCGCTCGGAGGACGCCAGCGGTCGAGCACTGGCCCTGGGGATCGTGGGCCTGCTGCTGATCGTCCCGGCCTTCTGGTCCGGACTCCCGATGATCCTCGGCGCGGCGGCCGCCCTGCTCGGGTACGCCGGTCGGCGTGCGGAGACCGGGTCCGGCAAGGCCACGGCCGCGTTCGTGCTCGGGACCCTCAGCATGGTCGGGTACGTCGCGTCCTACGTCACCGACTGGGTCGCGAACCCGGGCGCGACCTGGTGGTCCTAGGGCTCGGCCCGGCGTGCGGAGCCGGTCAGAACAACGCGGAGGCGAGGTCCCGCCGTGCACGGTGCACCCGCGGGTCGTCGTTGCCGACAGCGCCGAAGAGCCCGATCAGGTGGGTCCGGGCGGTGTCCCGGTCGCCCTCGGTCGTACGCCGGACCAGGTCGACCAGCCGGTTGAAGGCATCCTCGACGTGGCCACCCAGCAGGTCCAGGTCGGCCACCATGATCTGGGCCTCGACGTCGTCGGGACGCTCGGCCGCAGCCGTGCGGGCCTCGGTGAGGTCGACACCGTCGGTGCGCTTGAGCAGCTGGGCCATGGCCAGGCCCGCAGCGGCCTCGACGTCGGCCGGGTTGGCGTCGACGAGCTTCTGGTACTCGGCCACCGCAGCGTCCACGTCGCCACGCTCCAGGGCGTCCTGCGCGGGCGCGTAGCGGGGGTCGAGCTGCTCCTCACCGGTCTCCTCGTCGACCTCGCCGGCGCCCGAGCGCGGCTGGTGGCGCCCGGCGAAGCCGCTGGCCGTCAGCTGCTGGAGGACGTCCGTGACGGCCTGGCGCAGGTCCTCGATGGGGGCGGCGTTCTGGAGCAGCGGCATCGGCCGGCCCTGGGCGACGAGCACGACCAGCGGCACCGACGGGATCTGCATCGCCTGGGCGATCTGCGGGTTCGCGTCGATGTCGACGCGACCGAGCAGGAACCGCCCCTCGAACTCCCCGGACAAGGTCTGCAGGTCATCGGCGAGCCGCACGCTCTCGGGCGACCGCCCCGGGCTCTCGAAGGCCAGCAGCACCGCCGCGGATCGCGAGCTCTCCAGGATCTCCTGGAAGTTCTGCTCCGTCACCTCGGCGGTATAGGCCGCATGCGGCTGCGGTCCGGCACCGGGACCACCGCCCGCAGATGGGACGGATCCCTGCAATCCGGACAGATCGACCGCACCAGGGCGGGAGAATGACTGCTCGCTCATGACCCCATCATGTCCAACAGGTTGAATTCCCTCACATTCGGCTACCAGTGGAGAATACTGTCGGCCGTGGGGACGGGAGAAACTCAGCACACAGGCGTGCCCATGCCTGCCCGCACCATCCTCTTCGTCGTCGCCTTCATGGCGGCCACTCTCCTCGGCCGGATCATCATCGTGGAGCCCGCCAGCGTCGGTGTGGTCGCCCCCGGCCCCGGCATCGCGCTGATCTGGCTGGCCAGCTCGCCGGACCGCCGGTGGTTCGTCATCGACGCCGTCCTGCTGTCCTTCGCCACGATGATCTCGCTCCTGCTCAGCTCCGGGACCGACCTGCAGGCCCTGATCTCCATGCTCTCCGTGATCCAGGTCGTGCTCACTGTCCTGCTGATGCGCCGCTGGGTCCCGGCCATCTGGGGCGCCGGCGGCCGGCGGCCCATGGACAGCCTGGGAGAGTTCGGCCGGATCCTGGCTGCCATCGCGGTCGCCACCCTGCTCTACACCATCCTCCGGGTGGTCCTCGGGGTCCTGGTCATCCCCGAGGAGACCTGGTCGATGGCCTACGGGCGCTTCGGCCGCAGCGCCACCGCGATGGCCACGATCGGCCTCTTCGGGCTGCTTCTCGGTGGCTGGCTGGCCGACCACCACGACCGCGGCGTCCCGCCGTTCAACCGACCCTCCCGCGAGGACCTGCTCAACGCCGCGGGTGTGTTGACCACGACTCTGGCGATCTTCGTCCTGGGCTTCTACCTCAACCCGGAGATCCCCAGCACGTTCATGCTGACCCTGACGGTCGTCTGGGCAGCCATCCGGTTCAACGTGGTGGTGGCTGCGGCCCAGTGCCTGCTGACCGGTGCCGGCACCGTGCTGATGACGATCCTCGGCTACGGCCCGATCGCCAACGTCGGCAACTCCGAGTCCCGGGCGCTGCTCGCCGAGGTGTTCGTGGTGGTGCTGATGGTGACCGGGATGGTCATCGCGGTGACGCGGCGACAGCTCTTCGGCACCATCGAGCGCATCGAGCGCTCCGAGGAGGTCCTCCGCCTGCGGGCCAACGAGCTCGACATGGTGATGTCCCACCTCGACGACGCCGTCGCGATCATCGAGGAGGGTGGCCGCGTCCTGCACGCCAACGAGGCCCTGCTCACCGCCTTCGGCAGCAAGCCCGCCGAGCCTCTGGAACGCGTTCCGGAGAAGGACGAGCAGAAGGGCCAGAGCTTCAAGCCGGACGGGCAACCCCTCACCGACGAGGAGAACCCGTTGAACCGCGCCCTCGCCGGCGAGGTGGTCGAGGCCGAGGAGATCCACAGCATCGACGAGCACGGCGTACGCCGGGTGCTCGAGGTCTCGGCGTTCCAGGTGCCCAGCGAGATCGACGCCCCCAAGCGCGTGATGATCGTGATCCGCGACATCACGGCGGTCAGCGCTCACCGCGACTCGCTGACCTCCTTCGCGGGGACCGTCGCCCACGACCTGAACAACCCGCTGAGCGTGATCGACGGCTGGGCCGAGGCACTCGAGGAGGACCTCGGCGAGAGTGAGACCGCGGACGCACTGGCTGCGGTGCCGATGGTCCAGCACATCAGGGCCAGCGTCGAGCAGATGCGTTCGTTCATCGCCGACCTGCTCGCCCACGCCGTCTCACGCGACCAGTCCCTGCACTGCGAGTCCGTCGCCCTGCGCAACCTGGTCAAGCACATCGCCGCCACCCGCGACCGACCGCGCAACGGCGGCGAGATCCTCGCCGAGGGTGACCTGCTCGACGTCTGGGTCGACCGGGTCCTGCTACGACAGGTCCTCGACAACCTGATCGGCAACTCCTTCAAGTACGTCGCCCCGGACGTCGTGCCCAGGGTGATCATCGACGCCCAGCGCGACGACGACGGCTGGGCGCGCGTCCGCGTCCGTGACAACGGGATCGGCATCCCCGCTTCCCAGCGTGAGCGGGTCTTCGACAGCTTCCACCGCGTCAGCGGCGAGAAGTACCAGGGCACCGGTCTCGGGCTCGCCATCTGCAAGCGCGTCATCCAGCGGCACGGCGGCACGATCGTGATCACCGACAACCCCGACGGCCAGGGCACCTGCTTCGAGTTCACGCTCCCGACCACACCCGACGCCCTGGCCCGCGCGACGATGGTCTGAGGACTCAGCGCCAGGACGCTTCGGTGGCCTCCGCCAGGTCGTCGACGACCGCGACCAGGTCTGCGCTCTCCTCGAACCTGCGGCGCTGGCGAACGGCCCCGTTGCCACGGGCGAGCAGCTGGGCGAAGAGGCTCTCGACGCGTGCCCGGTCGTCGCCGAGGTGTTCGCCGAGGTGGTCCAACAGGGCGGCGAAGACCTCCCGCGGCGACGCGAGCACACGCTCGATCGGGTGCACGAGGTCATCGGCGATGCCGTGTCGTGCCGCCCGCCATCCCGCCACCCGGAGCAGGTCGGCGCGCCAGCCGACCGCAGGCCCGGTGGCGCTGGCGTCCACGAGTGCCCGCGCCAGCAGGGCGATCAGGACGGCGTCCTCGACCTCCACGCAGACATCGGCCACCCGCACCTCGACGGTCGGGTAGCTCTCGGAGAGCCGCGCGTCGAGGTAGAGCATCCCCGGGTCCATCGCGCCGCCCCAGGCCATCGTGCTCTCGGTCACCCGCCGATAGGTCTCGACGTCACCGAAGGGCTCGCTCGGCCCCGCCGCCGGCCAGCGGCCCCACACCTGCGATCGCCAGCTCGCGAAGCCGGTGTCACGCTCCTGCCAGTACGGCGAGTTCGCGCTGAGCGCGGTCAGGAACGGCAACCATGGCCGGATCCCGTCGAGCACCCGGACTCCCTCGGCCTCGTCGGCGACCTCCACGTGGACGTGCATCGCGCAGACGTAGGCCTCGCGGGCCACCTGTCCGAACTCACCCTCGAACCTGAGGTAGCGCGGGGTGTTGGTGAACTGGTCCTCCAGCGGACCCAGCGGTGGGGTCGCCACGGCGACGGCCCGCACACCGGCGGCAGCGGCCGCCTCCCCCACCGCACGCCGTCCGTCGCGCAGGGCCTGCTCGAGCTCGTCGGCGTCGTGCGTCGGCGACGTGGAGGTCTCGATCTGGTGCCGGAACAGCTCGGGCCCGACCTCGGTCGGCGTCTCGTTGGCTGCCTGCGCCTGATCGGCCACCGCGGTGACCCGCCGGGTCTCCGGGTCGACGAGCACCAGCTCCTCCTCGACCCCGAGAGCGCGCTGTGGCGTCGAGCTCAAAAGCGCGCAGGCTCCCGGTACTCGCCCCACTCCTCACGCAGCGGGTTGCAGATCTCGCCGAGCGTCGCCTCGGCCCGGCAGGCGTCGAGCATGGCCGGGATCATGTTGCGGTCCTCGCGCGCGGCGGTGAGCATCTCCTCGACGGCGGCAGCGATCGCGGCCTCGTCGCGACCGGTCTTGCGCTCGGCGAGGACCCGCACCTGCTCGGTCTCGACCTCGTGGGAGACGCGGAGGATCTCCAGCTCGCTGGTCACGGAGTCGAGGTGCACGTTGACGCCGACGACCTTCTTCTCCTTCTTCTCCAGGGCGATCTGGTAGGCGAAGGCAGCTTCGGCGATCTCCGCCATGAACCAGCCGTCCTCGATGCCGCGCAGGAGGCCCTGGGTGACCGGGTCCTCGCCGTTGCGGGCGGACTCGGCGAGCTTCTCGACCTGGTCGTGGCGGAGGTCGGAGCCACCCATCTCCAGGATCTTGTCGAAGATGGCGTTGGCCTCGGCCTCGATCTTGTCGGTGAGCGCCTCGACGTACCACGAGCCGCCGAGGGGGTCGGCGACGTTGATGACGCCGGTCTCCTCCATGATCACCTGCTGCGTGCGCAGGGCGATCTCGGCGGCCTGCTCGCTGGGCAGCGCCAGCGTCTCGTCGAGCGCGTTGGTGTGCAGCGAGTTGGTGCCACCGAGGACGGCGGCGAGCGCCTCGATCCCGGTGCGCACGACGTTGTTGTAGGGCTGCTGGGCGGTCAGCGAGACACCGGCGGTCTGGGTGTGGAACCGCATCCACTGCGCCTTCTCCGTCTTCGCGCCGTAGACGTCGCGGACCCAGCGTGCCCAGATCCTTCTGCCGGCACGGAACTTGGCGATCTCCTCGAAGAAGTCGAGGTGGCTGTCGAAGAAGAAGCTCAGCCCCGGCGCGAACGTGTCGATGTCCAGCCCGCGCGAGAGCCCCAGCTCGATGTAGCCGAAGCCGTCGGCCAGCGTGAACGCGAGCTCCTGCGCGGCCGTCGAGCCGGCCTCGCGGATGTGGTAGCCCGAGACGCTCAGCGGCTTGTACGCCGGGATCTTCTCGACGCAGTACTCCATCAGGTCACCGATCAGCTTGAGGTGCGGCTCCGGGCCGAAGAGCCATTCCTTCTGCGCGGTGTACTCCTTGAAGATGTCGGTCTGCAGGGTGCCGTTGAGCTTGCTGGTGTCCACGCCCGCCCGCTCGGCAGCGACGAGCATCATGCAGAAGACCGGGACAGCCGGTCCGCTGATCGTCATCGAGGTGGTGACCTCGGCGAGGTCGACCTCGTCGAAGAGGATCTCCATGTCGGCGGCCGAGTCGATCGCGACGCCGCAGTGGCCGACCTCGCCGAGGCTGCGCGGGTCGTCGGAGTCGCGGCCCATCAGCGTCGGCATGTCGAAGGCGACGGACAGCCCGCCGCCACCGCGGCCGAGGATCATCTTGTAGCGCTCGTTGGTCTGCTGCGCGTTGCCGAACCCGGCGAACTGGCGGATCGTCCAGGTGCGCCCCCGGTAGCCGGTGGCGTAGAGCCCTCGCGTGTAGGGGAACTCGCCGGGCCACTCGGAGTCGTCGGTGCCGTAGGCCGGCTCGACCTCGACCTGGGACAGCGTCGTGAAGTCGGCGTCCCGCACCCGGGACTTGTCGTAGCGGTCCTGCCAGCGTTCGCGTGCACTCATACCCAGATAGTAGGACGTCCTACTAGTTCCGCCTAGCGGATCCAGCGGTAGACCTGGCCGTCACGCACCTCGACGTCGGTGGGCGGCCGTGGAGTCGGGTGGTCCGCCAGGTGCTGGAGCACCTGGTTGCGTCCCCGCAGCGTGGTCGCGCCGTCGGTGAAGTGCAGGTACGGGTGCAGCAGCGGCCGGAGCTCGTCCCACCTCTGGGAGTCCATCGCGTTCCAGGCGGCCGCGGTGGGCGGTTCGGCCTCGGGCAGGTCGTGCAGCATCTGCGGCGTACACATCCGCCACGCGTCGGTGACCAGCTCGCGCATCTCCGTCTCGTCGAGCGGGTCCAGGTGGGCACACACCCACTGGTAGCGCAGGTCGCCGCCGGTGGGCAGGAAGAACGTGTCCGGGTCCGACTCGACCAGGCTGTCGCGCGCCGCCCTGGGATAGCCGAAGCCCATCCTCGACTCGTCCTTCGAGAAGCCGACGTAGACGATCTGGCGCACCTTCAGCTTGTAGCGGCCGCCGGTGAAGAACTCGTAGGTCCGGGGCAGCGCGAGTCCGACGCGTCGTACGGCGTCGGCGGTGGTCATCAGAAGTCGCCGGCCGACTGCCGGATCGGGCGCAGCAGGTCCGAGAGCTCGCGCAGGTGGGCGTCCTCGAGGGCTCCGAGGCCGAAGTCGGCGCCGACGAGCTCGGCGGTGGCACGCTCGACCAGGGCACGACCGTCGTCGGTGATCTCCGCGAGCACCGCGCGACCGTCGTCGGGATGCCGGCGGCGTACGACGAGCCCGGCAGCCTCGAGCCGGTCCACGATCGAGGTGACCGAGGTCGGGTGCACCTGGAGCCGCTCGCCCATCTTGCCGAGCGGAAGGGAGCCTCGGGAGGAGAAGGTGAGCAGGACGAGCGCCTCGTAGCGGGCGAAGGTCAGGCCCAGCGGCTTGAGCAGCGCGTCCAGGCGACCGATCACGAGCTGCTGGACACGCATCAGCGAGGTCACCGCATGCATCTGCGGGACACCCTCCCAGTGCGCGGCCCACTGCCGGGCGGCCTCGTCGATCGGGTCGAACGGCAGACCCCCCGACGACGGCTCGCGTGTGGTCATGGGCGGCACCCTACTGGGCACCCTCGGACGGTCCGGAGCGCGAGCAATAGACTCCCCGAGGATCACCGCACCCCGAGGAGAGTCGTGCCGAAGAACGAGCTGAGCGTCAAGCCGCTGCAGAAGGTTCTGATCGCCAACCGAGGCGAGATCGCCGTCCGGGTCATCCGGGCGTGCAAGGACGCCGGCATCGGCAGTGTCGCGGTGTACGCCGACCCCGACCGCGACGCCGTCTTCGTCCGGCTGGCCGACGAGGCCCACTCCCTCGGTGGCGCCACCCCCGCCGACTCCTACCTCGACATCGAGAAGATCATCGCCGTGGCCGAGAAGTCCGGCGCCGACTCGGTGCACCCCGGCTACGGCTTCCTGGCCGAGAACCGCGACTTCGCCCAGGCGGTCATCGACGCCGGGCTGGTCTGGATCGGCCCGCCCCCCGAGGCGATCGAGAACCTCGGCGACAAGGCGAAGGCCAAGCACATCGCCGAGAAGGCGAACGCCCCGCTGGCCCCCGGCACCAAGGACCCGGTCAAGGACGCTGACGAGATCATCGCGTTCGCGGAGGAGAACGGCCTGCCGGTCGCGATCAAGGCCGTCTTCGGCGGCGGCGGCCGTGGCCTGAAGGTCGCCCGCACGATCGAGGAGATCCCTGACGCGTTCGACTCCGCCGTGCGCGAGGCGGTCAGCGCGTTCGGACGCGGCGAGTGCCTGGTCGAGAAGTTCCTGGACAAGCCGCGCCACGTCGAGACCCAGTGTCTCGCCGACCAGCACGGCAACGTCGTCGTGGTCTCCACCCGCGACTGCTCGTTGCAGCGCCGCAACCAGAAGCTCGTCGAGGAGGCACCCGCGCCGTTCCTCACCGACGACCAGGTGGGCCGGCTCTACGAGAGCTCCAAGGCGATCCTGCGCGAGGCGAACTACGTCGGCGCCGGCACCTGCGAGTTCCTGATCGCCGAGGACGGCACCATCTCCTTCCTCGAGGTGAACACCCGCCTGCAGGTCGAGCACTGCGTCTCCGAGGAGGTCACCGGCATCGACCTGGTGCGCGAGATGTTCCGGATCGCCGCCGGTGAGGAGCTCGGGTACGACGACCCGCGCATCGAGGGCCACTCGATCGAGTTCCGGATCAACGCCGAGGACGGCGGGGCCAACTTCATGCCCGCGCCCGGAACGCTGACGAAGTGGGCTCCCCCGGCCGGCCCGGGGATCCGCCTCGACGGCGGCTACGAGGAGGGCGAGACCATCCCCGGCGCCTTCGACTCGCTGATCGCCAAGCTGATCGTCTCCGGCCGCGACCGGACCCAGGCGCTGGAACGCTCGCGCCGCGCGCTCGACGAGTTCGTGGTCGACGGCATGCCGACGGTGATCCCGTTCCACGCCGCCGTCGTCCGCGACCCGGCCTTCATCGGGACTCCGGCTGAGAAGCCCGAGGAGTTCCAGGTCTACACGCAGTGGATCGAGACGGAGTTCGACAACCAGATCACCCCCTACGGCGGCGAGGTCGCCGACGCACCCGAGCCCGAGGAGCGCAACAAGGTCACCGTCGAGGTCGGCGGACGCCGGCTCGAGGTCGTCCTGCCCGGCGGGCTGGCCGCGGTCGGTGGCGCCGGTGGCGGCGCGAAGAAGCCCAAGAGGTCGGCCGGCAAGAAGGCCGGGGCCGCCGCGTCCGGCGACTCGGTCGCCTCGCCGATGCAGGGCACGATCGTCAAGGTCGCCGTCGAGGAGGGCGCCTCGGTCGAGGAGGGCGACGTGATCGTCGTGCTCGAGGCGATGAAGATGGAGCAGCCCCTCAAGGCCCACAAGGCCGGCACCGTGTCCGGGCTCAAGGCCGAGGTCGGCTCGGGTGTCACCAACGGCGAAGTGATCTGCGAGATCAAGGACGCGGAGTAGCCCACCGAGTCCGTTCACGCCCGGCGACCCGCCCGGCGCAGCTACCGGTTTGCGCCCTGATGTTTGGTAACTTAGTCTACATAGTTACTGGACTTTGGAGGCGGCCATGCGCGGTGGAGAAGGCGACTGTTGCGTCGTCGTGGTCGGCGCCGGTGCCGCCGGTGCGCTCACGGCCTCGCACCTGCTGACCGCGCTGTCCCCGCGCTATCGCGTGGCCCTGGTCGACCCTGATCCCAGCACGGGTCGCGGCACGGCGTACTCCACCGAGGACGACCGGCACCTGCTCAACGTGCCGGCGAGCGGGATGAGCGCCTTCCCGCGCGACCCGGAGCACTTCTTCCGCTGGGTCCGCACCCACCACGACCCGGACACCCAGCCGCAGGACTTCGTGCCCCGGCGCGTGTACGGCGACTACGTGTCGGGCCTGCTGCAGACCGCGTCCGAGTACCCGGGCAACGCCCGCCTCGAGCGACGTCACGAGTCCGTGGCCGGGATCGACCGCCGCGGCGACCGGTTCGTGGTCCGCCTCTCGTCCGGTGAGGCGATCGCGACCCGAGCCGTCGTCCTCGCCACCGGTGCCCGTCCCAGTGCCGACTGGGCGCCGGCGGGGCTGGCCGACTCCGACCGCTTCGTCGACGACCCGTGGACCGGCGAGCTGCCCGACGGCGACCTCCTCCTGGTCGGCACCGGCCTGACGATGGTCGACGTCGCGCTCGCTGCCGACCGGCCCGGCCGCACGCTGCACACCGTCTCGCGGCACGACCTGCTGCCCGAGGTGCACCTCGTGCCGACCACCCCGACCGTGCCGCCTCCCCCGGGCATCACCCGCACGCACACCCTCGACGAGCTGTGCCACGTCGTGCGGACCCACGTGGGCCGCGTCGTCGACGAGACCGGTGACTGGCGACCGGCGATCGACGGCCTCCGCCCGGTCACCGCCCAGCTGTGGCAGGGACTCGACGAGGACGACAAGCGGCGCTTCCTGGCCGACCACGCCCGGAGCTGGGACATCCACCGCCACCGGATGCCACCGGTGACCGCGGCCCGGCTCGACGAGCTGTCCACCTCCGGTCGTCTGGTCCGCCACGCCGGCACCGTGGTGGAGGCCACCGCAGTCCCCGGCGGCGTCGAAGCCACCCTGACCGACGGCGAACGGGTCACGGTCGGCGCGATCGTCAACTGCACCGGCCCGGTGGGCGCGCTCGCCAAGAGCCCCCTGCTGGCGAGCCTCGCGCGCACCGGCCTGGTCCGGCCCGGCCCCTCCGGTCTCGGCATCGACACCTCCGACGACGGCCGGGTGCTCGGCGTACTGCCCGGGACCATGCCGCTCTACGCCCTCGGCGCCCTGCGGCGCGGCAACCTGTGGGAGACCACGGCGATGCCCGAGATCCGCGAGCAGGCCTACGACGTGGCCCGCTCCGTCGTCCGCGCGCTCCACGGCGAGACGCGCAGTCGCCCCGTCGACACCTACGGCCTGACGCTCACGACCAGCCGCAAGGCGGCGGAGGCCTACAACTCCGCGCTCGGGCGCCTGCTCCGGCTCCAGGACGGCGTCGAGACCGGTCTGGAGGCAGCCGTCGCGCGGGATCCCGGCTTCGCGCAGGCTCATGCGGCACTCGCGCTGCTCGGCCACGAGTGGGGTGCCACCGGATCGTGGCGCAGCGCCCTGCGGGCTGCCCACGCCGCCGCGGCGGAGCGCCACCTCGACGACCGGGAGGTGAGCTTCCTCGACGCCGTCACGACGCGGCTCCGCTCGGACGAGGCGACCGGCGCTGCCGCCCTCCTCCGGCACGTCCGGCTCTTCCCCCGTGACGCGCTGGCGGTGAGCGTCGCCGTACCGACCGTGGCCTTCGGCGGCCTCACCTCGGGACGGCAGACCGCCGACCTGGTGGAGGGTCTGGGCCGCACCTACGGCGACGACTGGTGGTACGCCGGCCAGCTGGCCTTCGTCCGCCAGGACCAGGAGCGCTGGAGCGAGGCCGAGGACCTCGCCTCCTACGCCCTCGCCGAGGAGCCCGCGTCGGGGCACGCGGTGCACGCCCGGGCGCACGTCTTCTACGAGACCGGCCAGCACACCGAGGGGCTCGCCTGGCTCGACGAGTGGATCCGGACCAGCGGGGCCCAGGCCAACCACCGCTCCCACTTCTCCTGGCACGCTGCCCTGCACGAGCTGATGCAGGGTGACGTCGACGCGGTCCGCCGACGCTACGAGCGCGAGCTCGCGCCACCACTGGTCTCGGGCTCCCGCGCCCTCGTGGACAGCGGAGCCCTGCTGTGGCGTTGCCACGTCAACGGCGCCTGGGAAGGCGCGCTGCCGAGCGAGGCCGTCTGCGGCTCCGCCCCCGACGGCTGGCTGATCTCGCCCCCGACCCCGTTCGCCGCCCTGCACTCGGCGCTGAGCCTGGCGGCCGAGGGCGACGAGATCGGACTGGCCGCGCTGCGCACCACCTCGCTGGCCCATGCCGACCCGGTCTTCCGCGAGGTGGTCGCGCCCGTGTGCCGCGCACTGCAGGCGACGGTCGAGCGCGACTACGCCCTCGCCGCCACCCAGCTCGAGGCGATCCTGCCCCGCACCGGCGTGCTCGGCGGCAGCGTCGCGCAGCGCGACGTGCTCGAGGACACCCTCGTGCACGCGCTCCTGCAGTCGGGACAGAGCAGCCGCGCCGCCGCCGTGCTCGACCGGCGCCTGGGCCGACGCGACTCCCCCCTCGACCTGCGCCAGCGTCAGGCCTGCGACGAGCGCCTGCGTCGCGGCCTGACCCCTCAGGGCAGGCCGGGGTGGTTCTTGGCCAGCATCGGCAGCAGCACCCGCTTGGGCATCAGGTGGGCGAACGCCGCGCCCGCGCGGTTGGCCAGCCCGGGGATGACCACCAGGGTGCCCTTGTCCATCCCCTCGACCGCTGCCTTGGCGACGTCGGCGGCCGGCACCCACATGAACGCCGGCAGCGCGTCCTCGGCGTCCCCCTTGGAGAAGCCGGCCGCCTCGCCGAAGCCGGTGTCCACCGGACCGGGGCACAGCACCGTGGCACTCACGCCGGTGCCCTTGAGCTCCGCGGAGAGGCTGCGCGTGTAGGAGAGCACGAACGCCTTGGCCGCGCCGTACGCCGCCTGGCCGGGCAGTGGCTGGAACGCCGCGGTGGAGGCCACGTTGAGGACCGCGCCGGTGCCGCGCTCGACCATGCCGGGCAACAACCGGCTGCACAGGTCGGCCACGGCCGCGACGTCCACCTCGACCAGGCTCAGCTCCGCCTCCGGGTCACTGCGGTGCACCGGGCCGAGCGTCGAGAAGCCCGCGTTGTTCACCAGGATCTGCGGGACCAGGCCACGTGACCCGAGGTCGGCGACCAGCCTCGCGCGGCCCTGGGCGTCCCCGAGATCAGCGGGTACGACGTGCGCGGTGGTGCCCAGCTCGTCGGCCAGCGCCTGCAGCTTGTCGGCCGAACGAGCGACCAGCACGAGCTCGTGGCCACGCCGCGAGAGGTCGCGGGCGATCTCGGCTCCGATGCCGCTGGAGGCGCCCGTCACGACGGCCACATGGTGCGCTGAGGGCGCTGGAAGAGTCATGTCCGCACCCTACTCAGCGGTCTACCGACGGGTACGAGAAATCCTGATGTCATCCTCGTAAAAAACATGAGGTGGATTTCAGGTTCACGGGGTGAACATGACACACTCCTCATATGACTCAGCTCCCCCCGACCACGTTGACCACCGACCCGGACGACCACCGTGCGACGTCGCAGCGAGGCCAGAACCTGGCCGACCGTCTGCGCGACGGTGAGGAGTTCGCGGTCACCTTCGGAGGCCAGGGAACCGACTGGTTCGCCACCCTCACCGAGCTCTTCTCCGAGAACCCCGACACCTCCCGGCTGACCCACCTGGTCGAGGAGTCGGGCCGACGCATCGCACCGGTCGCCGGCCAGATCGCTGCCGCGCTGCCGCGTCCGTTCGAGCCGCAGGTGTGGCTCGACAGCGACGAGGACCCGCACTCGGCCGACCTCGTCGGCGCAGCGCTCGGTCTCCCGGGCGTGCTCGCCACCCAGCTCGCCACCCTCGACCTGCTCGCCTCCGAGGGCCTCGACCTGACCGAGATCGCACCGGTCGCCTCCGTCGGCCACAGCCAGGGCATCCTCGGCGTCGCCGCCTTCGCCGGCCGTCGCGAGGGCACCGCCTCCAGCGACGCCGACCTGATGGCGATCGCCCGCCTCATCGGTGCCGCCGCCACCATCGTCGGCCGCCGCGTGAACCTCGTCCCGCACGGCGAGGACTCCCCCATGCTCGCCGTCTCCGGCGCCACCCGTGAGGAGGTCGAGGCCCTCGCGGCCGAGGCCTCCGACGCCCAGGACGTCGTCGTCATCGGCGCCGTCAACGGTCCGCGCCGCGTCGTGGTGAGCGGCTCGCCGGCCGCCCTCCGTCGCCTCCAGAAGGCCATCGAGAAGCGCAGCGACGCCGAGGCCGCCGAGCTCGACGCCAAGGTCCGCGGTGGCCGCGCGTTCAAGCCCACGGTCGAGTCGATCCCGGTCGCCCTCGGCTTCCACCACCCCGCCCTGGCTCCCGCCGTCGACATGGTGCGCGAGTGGGCCCGGGCCTGCGGCCTCGACGACGGCCTCGCCGCCCACCTCGCCCACGCGATCTGCGTCGAGACCGTCGACTGGCCGCGTGAGCTCACCGACGCCACCGGTCCCGAGACCCGCTTCGTGGTCGACCTCGGTCCGGCCGACCTCTCCGCCAACATGACCGCCCGCGCGCTGCGTGGTCGCGGCATCACCGTCATCCCCGCCGCCACGACCAAGGGACGTGACCTCCTCTTCACCGCGGGCGCCGAGGTGCCCACGGCGGCCGACTGGTCGACGTACGCCCCCGCGCTGATCGACCGTGGCGACGGCAAGCCGGTCGTCGACACGGCCTTCACCCGCCTCACCGGCAAGTCGCCCATCCTGCTCGCCGGGATGACCCCGACCACCGTCGACCCGGAGATCGTCGCGGCTGCCGCGAACGCCGGCCACTGGGCCGAGCTCGCCGGCGGTGGCCAGGTCACCGAGCAGATCTTCGCCGACAACGTCGCCAGGCTCACCGAGCTGCTCGACGAGGGCATCACGGCCCAGTTCAACACCCTGTTCCTCGACCCGTACCTGTGGAAGCTCCAGGTCGGTGGCCAGCGCCTCGTCCAGAAGGCGCGGATGGCCGGAGCCCCGTTCGACGGCCTGGTGATCAGCGCCGGCATCCCCGAGCTCGAGGACGCCGTCACGATCATGGAGGACCTCCACGAGGCCGGGATCAGCCATGTCGTGTTCAAGCCCGGAACGGTCAAGCAGATTCGCCAGGTGCTCGCGATCGCTCGCGAGGTCGACACGTCGGTGATCGCGCACATCGAAGGAGGTGTCGCCGGGGGCCACCACTCGTGGGAAGACCTCGACGAGCTCCTGCTGGCCACCTACCCCGACCTCCGCAGCGTCGAGAACCTCGTCGTCTGCGTCGGCGGCGGAATCGGTACGCCGGAACGTGCCGTGGACTACCTCACCGGGTCATGGGCCCAGGCCCACGGCGAGGCGGCCATGCCGGTCGACGGCGTCCTCATCGGCACCGCCGCGATGGCGACCAAGGAAGCCACCACCACCGACTCCGTCAAGCAGCTCCTCGTCGACACCCCCGGGATCACCGGCTGGGTCGGCGCGGGTCGCAGCGACGGCGGCATCACCTCCGGTCGGAGCCAGCTCGGCGCCGACATCCACGAGATCGACAACCCGGCCTCACGTTGCGGCAGCCTGCTCGACCAGGTCGCCGGCGACCTGGAAGCGGCCACGGCACGCAAGGACGAGCTCGTCGCGGCGATGGCCGAGACCTGCAAGCCCTACTTCGGCGACGTCGCCGAGATGACCTACGAGGAGCTGCTGCGGCGCTACCTCGAGCTGGCCGGGCCGACCGCGGGTGGCTGGCTGGACGTCACCTTCCGCGACCGCTTCGTCGAGCTGCTCGACCGCACCCTGGCACGGGTGCACCCCGAGACCTCCGGACCCATCGAGCGGATCACGCTCGACGACGCGGACCCGTCGGGTCCCGCCGCCGCCGTCGACACGCTCGTGGCGGACTACCCGGAGGGAACCAGCTGCCGGCTGCACCCGGCCGACGTGCACTTCTTCATCGAGGTGTGCCGTCGCCCGGGCAAGCCGGTCAACTTCGTCCCCGTGATCGACGCCGACGTACGCCGGTGGTGGCGATCCGACTCGTTGTGGCAGGCCCACGACGAGTCCTACGGGGCCGACCAGGTGATCATCATCCCCGGCCCGGTCGCGGTCGGTGGGATCACCGTCAAGGATGAGCCGGTGGCCGACCTGCTCGACCGGTTCGAAGCAGCGCTCGTCGAGAACCTTCTGGGGCTCGACATCTCTCCCAGGAGCGCTACGAGCCGGAGCACCGTGGGTGCGGACACCTCGACCCTGGACGCCGCGTTCGACTCCCTCGACGTGGTCTGGGCCGGGCGCGTGGTGCCCAACCCGCTGCACCGCCTGGAGGGCACGCCCTCCGAGCTGGTGCCCGACGGCGACGACGCCGTGCTGCAGGTTCCTCTCTCCCATGGAGCCCTGCACCTGCGCGTCGACCTGTCCGGGGTCTCGAGCGGGCGGCTGCCGGTGATCTCCGAGGAGTCCGCCACCGAGGCGATGGGTGCCCTGCTGGCGCTCACCGCCGGTGGCAGCCTCCCGGAGGTGGTCGACGGCACCGCCGTCGTCCACGCCGACTGGTCCACGGACCTGGTCGCCGACCACATCGGCGTCACCAGCCCGAAGCGGACCCGGCGCGGCGACGCCGTCGCCGACCCGGAGGAGCAGGCCGTGCCCGACGCACTCGTCGGACTCGCCTGGCCCGCGGTCTTCGCCGCCATCGGCCCGGTCGAGGGACTCCTCGACCTCGTCCACCTGGACCACCGGATCGAGGTGGCGCCCGGCTTCGAGCGTCTCGAGCACGACGGTGTCCGGACCGAGCTGAGCCTGGCCGCCACGCGCGCCGGCGTCCTCGAGACGACCGCCGGTCGCGTGATCTCGGTCGACGTGCGGATCAGCGAGGGCGACGACGTCTTGGCCACCCTGCACGAGCGCTTCATGGTGCGCGGCCGCGTCGGTGCGGCCGACCTGGTCGCCCCGACCTCCGTCGCGCCGGACGCCGAGGAGAAGCCCCGCGCCCGGATGGACCGGTTCACCGTGACCGCTCCGCACCACATGGCTGCCTTCGCCGCGGTCAGCGGCGACCACAACCCGCTGCACACCGACGTGGCCGCTGCCCGCCTCGCGGGCTTCGACGCGCCGATCGTGCACGGCATGTGGCTCTCCGCCGTGGCGCAGCGTGCTGCCGCCTCCGTGGGCGCCACGCACCACGCCCGCTCGATCCGCAGCTGGCTGACCCGCTGGGTCGCCCCGCTGCAGCCCGGCGCCGAGGTGGAGATCACCGTCGAGCGCACCGGCGTCGACGGTGGCGACACCGTCGTCGAGGTGACCTGCCGTGCCAACGGCGAGCTGACGATGGTCGCCGAGGCGGTCGTGGCATCCCCGCGCACGACGTACGCCTTCCCCGGCCAGGGCATCCAGAGCCAGGGCATGGGCCTCGACGCCCGCTCCAGCTCCGCCGCGGCCCGCGAGGTGTGGGACCGCGCCGACCAGCACACCCGGGAGGCCCTCGGCTTCTCGATCCTCGCGGTCGTGCGGGACAACCCGACCGACCTGTGGGCCGACGGTGAGCTCCACCGCCACCCCGACGGCGTGCTGTTCCTGACCCAGTTCACCCAGGTCGCGATGGCCACGCTGGCCGTCGCCCAGGTCGCCGAGATGCGCGAGGCCGGTGTCTTCGTCGAGGACGCCATCACCTGCGGTCACTCCGTCGGTGAGTACAACGCGCTCGCCGCGGTCACCGGCATCCTGCCCCTCGAGGCACTGCTGGAGATCGTCTTCCGCCGCGGCATGGCGATGCACCACCTGGTGCCCCGCGACGCTGCCGGCCGGAGCAACTACCGCCTGGCCGCGATCCGCCCCTCGCAGATCGAGCTGGCCGACGACGACGTCGCCGACTTCGTCGCCGCCATCGCCGAGCAGTCGGGTGAGTTCATCCAGATCGTCAACTACAACCTGCGTGGCTCCCAGTACGCCATCGCCGGCACGGTCGCCGGTCTCAAGGCCCTGGAGAAGGAGGTCGAGGAGCGCCGCGAGCGCGTCGGTGGCAAGCCCGCCTACATCCTCGTCCCCGGCATCGACGTGCCGTTCCACTCCTCCGAGCTGCACGCCG
Source organism: uncultured Actinomycetota bacterium (assembly GCA_963842565.1). Classification (GTDB taxonomy): domain Bacteria; phylum Actinomycetota; class Actinomycetes; order Propionibacteriales; family Nocardioidaceae; genus Marmoricola. The sequence continues at coordinate 216,398 of CAWJGX010000013.1, forward strand.
GCGTGGCCGACTTCCGGGCGCGTCTCGACGCGCTCCTGCCGGCGACGATCGACCCCACGGTCCTGGTCGGGCGCTACATCCCCAACCTGGTGCCGCGCCTGTTCACCCTCGACCGTGACTACGTCGCCGAGGTGGCGGAGTACGTCGACGCACCCGTCCTCCGTGAGGCCCTCGAGAACTGGGACGACTGGGAGGCCGACCCGGCCCGCCTCGGTCGCGAGCTGCTGATCGAGCTCCTCGCCTGGCAGTTCGCCAGCCCGGTGCGCTGGATCGAGACCCAGGACCTGCTGTTCGGTTCCCCCGAGCACGGCGGCCTGGGCATGGAGCAGTTCGTCGAGGTCGGCGTGGCCAACGCGCCGACGCTGGCCAACCTGGCCGCGCAGACGACCAAGCTCGCGTCGTACGACGGGGTCGCGCCGAAGATCGTGAACTCCTCGCGTGACGCCGCCGTCGTCTTCGCCACGGACACCCCGATGGCCGACGAGGAGCCGGAGGAGGAGACGCCCGAGCAGCCGACCGCCGAGGCGGAGGCCGCCCCGGCCGAGGCCAAGCAGGCTGCTCCGGCCGCCCCCGTGGCCGAGGCAGGTGCCGATCGTCCGGCCGACCTGAGCTACACCGCCGCCGACGCCACCGCGACGCTGACCGCGCTGCGCACCAAGGTGCGTCCCGACCAGATCGGCGCCGCCGACACGATCGAGGCGCTGTGCGACGGCGTCTCCTCGCGCCGCAACCAGCTGCTCGTCGACCTCGGTGCGGAGCTCTCGCTCGGTGCCATCGACGGTGCTGCCGAAGCCGACTGGAAGGCACTCGCCGGCACGGTCACCAAGCTGGCCCGCACCTACTCCGCATTCGGACCGGTGCTGACCGAGGCCGTCAGCGAGCAGCTGCGCAAGTTCGCAGGTGCCGCCGGCAGCAAGCCGGCCGCGATCGCGGACCGGGTCAAGGACACCTGGCAGCTCGGCCCCGGCTGGGTCTCCCATGTCTCCGCCGAGCTGGCCGCCGGCCTGCGCGACGGGTCCTCGACCCGTGGTGGGTCGCTGGGCTACGACATGGACCTGAGCGACCTGAACGCGGTCGTGGACCACGCCGTCCAGGCCGTCGGCTCCGCCCAGGGCGTCAACGTGAGCATGCCCGCCGCCGCTGGTGGCGAGGGTGGGACCGTCGACTCCGCCGCGCTCGACGAGCTGAGCGACACCATCGCCGGCCCCGACGGCATCCTGGCCTCGACGGCCCGGCACCTGCTCGGCAAGCTCGGCCTCGCCGAGCCCGCCGTCGAGGACTCCGAGGACCTCGACGCCGAGCTGGTCAAGCTGGTCGAGTCCGAGCTCGGCTCGGACTGGGCCCGCAAGGTCTCGCCGTCCTTCGACGGTCGCCGCGCGGTCCTGCTCGACGACCGCTGGGCCTCGGTCCGTGAGGACTTCGCCCGCGTGTGGATCGGCGACGACGAGGCCCGCGAGCGCAGCTTCGCCGGTCTCGACGAGGCCGCCCGCGCGCAGGCCGGCTGGTGGCTCGACCGTGCCCGCAAGGAGCGCACCGACCTGGTGCCCTTCTACGACGGGGCGATCTCGGCCGCCGACGGCACCCAGGAGTGGTCCGACGACACGGCCGTGGTGACCGGGGCTGCCCCCGGCTCGATCGCCGGCGCCGTCGTGGCCGACCTGCTCCGTGGCGGTGCCACGGTCGTCGCGACGACCTCGCGTCTGGACAAGGAGCGCCTGGCGTTCTTCCGCAGGCTCTACCGCGACCACGCGTCGAACGGTGCTGCCCTGTGGGTGCTGCCGGCCAACCTCGCGTCGTACGCCGACGTGGACGCGCTCGTCGAGTGGATCTCCTCCCCCGTGGTCGAGTCCGCCGGCGGCATGAAGACCGAGCTGCGCCCGGCACTCTCGCCGACGCTGGTCTTCCCGTTCGCCGCTCCGGCTGTCCAGGGCACCGCTGCCGACGCCGGCTCGCGTGCCGAGGTCGAGTTCCGCATCCTGCTCTGGGGCGTGGAGCGCCTGGTCACCGGCCTGGCCGCCGAGGGCGCCGACCACAAGATCGGCCGCCGGATGCACGTCGTACTGCCGGGCTCGCCCAACCGTGGCCGCTTCGGTGGCGACGGCGCCTACGGCGAGGCCAAGGCCGCCTTCGACGCCTTCGTCACGCGGTGGCACGCCGAGAAGGACTGGGCCAAGCGCGTCTCGCTGGTCCACGCCCACATCGGCTGGGTCCGCGGCACCGGCCTGATGGGTCACAACGACCCGTTGGTCGACGCCGTCACCGAGGCCGGGGTCCGCACCTGGTCCCCCCAGGAGATGGCCGCCGAGCTGCTCGAGCTGTGCGGTGCCGAGGCGCGGGAGTCCGCCGCCGACGCACCGATCGTCAAGGACCTGACCGGTGGTCTCGGCGAGGCCGATCTCGACCTCGCCGCCCTCGCCCGTGAGGCGCGGGAGGCCGCCGAGGCCGCTGCCAACGCGGAGGACCAGGACGAGGACGAGGCGCTGCAGGCGCTGACGCACCCCGCCGGGTACGCCGTGTCGCAGCCCACGATGGACTGGCCGGAGACCAAGGCCTCGCTCGAGGACATGGTCGTGATCGTCGGTGCCGGAGAGGTCGGCCCGCTGGGCTCCTCGCGCACCCGCTTCGAGCTCGAGGTCGAGGACCACCTGTCCCCGGCCGGCGTGCTGGAGCTCGCGTGGACCACCGGCCTGATCGTCTGGGAGAACGTCCCGGTCGCCGGCTGGCACGACGCCGAGTCGGGCGAGGCGCTCACCGAGGCCGAGGTCGTCGAGAAGTACGGCGAGCAGATCGAGGCGAGCGTCGGGATCCGTCGCTACCGCGACGACGGGTCGATGCTCGACAACACCGCTCCCCTGATGGTGCCGGTCTTCCTCGAGGAGGACACGTCGTTCGTCGTACGCACCAAGGACGAGGCGGACGCCTTCATCGAGGCCGATCCCAAGCACACCCGGATCGCCGCGACCGAGGAGGGCGACTGGCTGGTGACCCGCCTGGCGGGCGGCCAGATCCGCGTGCCGCGCCGGTTCAAGCTCTCCCGCTTCGTCGGCGCCCAGATCCCCGACGGGTTCGACCCCAAGGTCTGGGGCCTCGGCTCGATGACCGAGTCGGTCGACCGGCTCGCGGCCTGGAACCTCGTCGCCACGGTGGACGCGTTCATCTCCTCGGGCTTCGAGCCCGCCGAGCTGCTGCGCTGGATCCACCCGACGAAGTTCGCCAACACCCAGGGCACCGGCATCGGCGGGATGCAGTCCACCCGGAAGATGTACGTCGACGCGCTGCTCGGTGAGCAGCCCCCGAACGACGTGCTCCAGGAGGCGCTGCCGAACGTGATCGCGGCGCACACCGTGCAGTCCTACCTCGGTGGGTACGGCGCGATGGTGCACCCGGTCGCCGCCTGCGCGACCGCGGCCGTGAGCGTCGAGGAGGGCGTGGACAAGATCCGCCTCGACAAGGCCAGCGTCGTCGTGACCGGCGGGTTCGACGACCTCGGCATCGAGGGCATCCTCGGCTTCGGCAACATGAGCGCGACCGCCGACACCGCCGAGATGCTCGCCAAGGGCATCGACGAGCGTCACGTCTGCCGGCCCAACGACCGCCGTCGCGGCGGGTTCGTGGAGGGTCAGGGCGGCGGCACCGTCGTCCTCGCCCGCGGTGACGTCGCTCTCGAGATGGGCCTGCCCGTCCTGGGCGTCGTGGCCTACGCCGGCTCCTTCGCCGACGGCATCCACACCTCGATCCCCGCACCGGGGATGGGCGCGCTCGGCGCCGGCATCGGTGGCGCCAAGTCGCCGCTGGCCAAGGGCCTCGCAGCCCTCGGCCTGGGTGCCGACGACCTCGCGGTGGTCTCCAAGCACGACACCTCGACGGCCGCCAACGACCCCAACGAGTCCCAGCTGCACGAGAAGCTGGCGGCCTCGCTGGGTCGCACGGTCGGCTCGCCGCTCTACGTGGTCAGCCAGAAGTCGCTGACCGGTCACGCCAAGGGCGGCGCCGCTGCCTTCCAGCTGATCGGGCTCTGCCAGATGCTGGCCGGTGGCACCCTGCCGCCGAACCGCGGCCTGGACTGCGTCGACGAGGCACTCTCGGAGAACGAGCACCTGGTCTGGCTGCGCGAGTCGCTGCAGACCGGCCCGTTCCGTGCGGGCCTGCTGACCAGCCTCGGCTTCGGGCACGTCTCCGCGATGGTGGCGGTGGCGCACCCGGGCGCGTTCGTGGCGGCGTTGTCGCCGACGCAGCGCGAGGCCTGGCTGGAGCAGGCGACGGCTCGGCTCGTCGCCGGCGAGGCGCGACGTCTCGACGCGATGTGCGGCGGTGACCCGCTGTTCAAGAAGGCCGAGCAGCGACGCTTCGCCGACAGCGACGTCAAGGCGACCAAGGCCGACGAGACCGCGATGCTGGTCGACCCGGCAGCGCACGCCTCGGGGACGACGGCGTCTACGCCCGAGCCGGTCGGAAGTGAACGAGACAGACCGGCAGTCGAGCAGCGAGCGGTCGGTCGAGACCCCGGACGCGCTGACCGGCGCGGTCGGAGTCGGCGTCGACGTGGTCGGCATCTCGGCCTTCGCCGAGCAGCTCGAGGAGCCCGGCACCCGGTTCGCGCGCGCGTTCACCTCCGGTGAGCGCCGCGCGGCCCGGGCCGGGTCCGGGTCGGAGGCCGAGAGCCTCGCCGCCCGCTGGGCGGCCAAGGAGGCCGTGGTCAAGGCCTGGTCGAGCACGTGCTTCGGTAGTCCCGAGGTGATCGACCCGGCGTACGTCGACCTGCGCGAGATCGAGGTTCGCACCGACGCCTGGGGCCGACCGGCCATCCGCCTGCATGGCGAGATCGCCCGTTCGATGGCCGACTACACGGTGCTCCTCTCGCTCACCCACGACACCACGGCCGACGTCGCGGCGGCGTTCGTCGTGCTCCAGGAGGAGCGCGGGACCTGAGGACTTTCTGTCCACAGATGGTCGTGCGGGCTTGCACTGCCTTCCCTGTTTGATAAAATCGAACACATGTTCGATCACTCGTCCCACGTCACCACCCGCACCCCGCAGTGGGGTCCGGGTCGGTCGGAGCCGGGTGCGCCCACGCTCGCGGACCTGGAGTGTGCCGTCGACCGACTGGCCGCGCTCGACGGCGCAGGCGCGACCGATGCGCAGCAGATCGAGTACGTGTCGTGCCTGGAGAAGCTGAAGGGCGCGATCGCCGCTGCCCAGGCGCGGGTCACCGACAACCTGGCCAGGGCTCGCACGGCCCGCGAGGCAGAGCGAGGGTTGCCTTCCGCGAAGCGCGGGCAGGGCCTGGCCAGCGAGATCGGCTTGGCGCGGCGCACCAGTCCCCACCGCGGCGCGCGAGACCTGGGCCTGGCGCGGGTGCTGGTCCGCGAGATGCCGCACACCCTCGACCTGTTGACCCGGGGAGAGATCAGCGAGTGGCGCGCCACCCTGGTGGTGCGCGAGACCGCTGTCCTGTCCCTGGAGCACCGCCAGCAGGTCGACGTCGAGCTCGCCGGGAAGCTCGCCGGCCTCGGCGACCGTGACACGGCAGCTCAGGCGCGGGCGATCGGCTACCGCCTCGACCCCGGATCCGCGATCCGCCGTACGCGCGGGGCACGGTCCGACCGCTACGTCAGCCTGCGACCCGCGCCCGACACGATGAGCTACCTCACGGGCTTCCTGCCCGTCGAGCAGGGCGTCGCCTGTCTGGCCGCACTCCGGCAGGCCGCCGACACCGCACGCGTCGACGGGGACGTCCGCTCCCGTGGTCAGGTCATGGCCGACACCCTGGTCGAGCGCGTCACCGGGCAGGCAAGCGCCTCCGAGGTCGACGTCGAGGTGCACGTCGTGATGACCGACAGCACTCTGCTCTCCGACGACCCCTCCCCCGCCCACGTCATCGGATTCGGACCGATCCACGCCGCTCTCGCCCGCGACCTCGTCCATCGGGCACACCGTGCGTGGCTGCGCCGCCTCTACCTCAGCCCTGACAGCGGCACCTTGGTGGCGATGGACTCCCGCCGCCGCGCCTTCGACGGCGAGCTGCGCGAGTTCATCGTCATCCGCGACCAGGTCTGCCGCACGCCGTGGTGCGACGCCCCCATCCGCCACGCCGACCATCCCGTGCGGGCGTCCGACGGAGGCGAGACCTCCGCCGAGAACGGCCAGGGTCTCTGCGAGGCCTGCAACTACGCCAAGGAAGCCGCCGGCTGGCGAGCCCTACCCCTGCCCAGCGACCGGCACGAGGTGCTGATCACCACCCCCACCGGGCACACCTACGTCTCGACCGCTCCCGATCCACCCCAGCCCCACCTGCCTCCACCCGGCGATGCCGGGGACGTCGTGCACTTCTACTCCGGATTCCGGAGACCCGAGGAAGAGCTCCAGGCGCTTCTGGCCTGAAGGTCAGCGAGCGGTGACGCGGAGCTAGGGCGGCGTCCTTCCACTCGGGTAGGAGCACAACGAGATGCCGCGTGCTGCGGGCGATGGTGAGGAGCAGAGGCGCCCAGGACAACCCATTGACCGACGAACTGCCACCAAGGCAAACGCTGTCGCTTGTGTCCGGTTACTCAGTAAAAGACCGATAAAGATAGTCCGATATGGCCATCGCACTCGGCCGTCATTACCCCTTGAATACGTACACGGGGTCGCAACTAGGTCAAGGAGAACAAATGAGCAGGATTCGCCGCACCACCACGATCGTGGCCGCAACACTCCTGTCAGTGGTCGCCTTGGGCGCGCTCGCCCCTTCAGCAGACGCGGCGGCCCCCGCAAAGCCCAACAAGGCAATTCTGAAAGCCATTCTCTAGCGCAGGAGCACCGCGCGACAAGACGCCCACCAGGACCTATCGACTCCGGTGGGCGTTTGGCTTTCCCGTGATGCCCCGTCAGGTGCCGGGCTCGTCTGGCCCCGCGCAGGACGTCCGGACCTGCCCCGATCCGCGCTGTCATGCCGATGGGGCGAAGGATCAGCGGTTGGAACTCCTGCCCTCGGGGAACCACGGACGCATGGGGTTGTTCTCACGTCACTCATCCGGGCCTGATGACCTCCGCGACCGAGACTATGTGCTGACCGGCTGCCCACTGGTCGCTCAGGATGACCAGGTCGTGCTGGTCAACGCCACCGTGCGCCTGGCCGTGCGCCAAGCGGCCGACGACAGGGATCTCGTGCTGGGGTACAGCCCGGCAGAGGAGGTCGCCACGCATGCGGTCTCCGTCGTGGTGCTGCGACTGATGGCCCGCCGCGTGCCGTCCGACGAGCTCCTCGCCGGACGTGCGTTGGTCGTCGAGGCTCTCGAGCAAGGGCTCGCGTACGCACCGGTCGGCGCGGGGGTCGAGACGCGTGCTGAGCGTGGAGGTGCGTCCCTACGCCGCCGAGCTCGCGAGCCTTCGGCACGAGTTCCGGGTCGTCAGCTCCTGAGGACGAGACAGCCTGCGCACGATGCCCACCCGGTAGGCAAACGCACTCTCATGCCGCGATCCGTGCACACGGCGGCTGTCTGAACACTCCATCCGGCCCAGTGAACAGCAGCATCGCGATGGTGCCGCTCTCGATCTGGTGTCCGAGATGATGGCAGCTACAGGTTCTTCGGGGAGGTCGGATGAGCTGACGCGGTCGCTGGGCAGCGTTGCGCCATGGACCGCGTCCTCACGCTGGCCATCTCGGCTACCGTCTCCACCCGCTCCGGACCGCACTGGCTCGCCGTTCGTTCCGGAGCGAGCTCCAACGACCTCAACGCTGTCCTCAGCAAGCCAGGGTTCGTCCCGGACCGGTGCGCTGCTCAACGAGCTGCGGGAGATGGTGGGACGAGCGCTGGCTTCGTGGTTGGTCGAGGAACCCAACGAAGCCTTGACGCACGTGCTGGTCAACGACGGCTGGACCCCCGAGCGCTGTGGTCGGTGGTGCGGTCGGCTTCTGCACCACGGCCCGCACGTGCGCGCCGCGAGCGGACCGAAAGACATGACCGTCGTTCGCGTCGCCACCGACGATGACCTGGAGCAATGGCTCGACGTCGCTTCCGCTTGTGGGTGGTTCGAGGGTCGACATGACCGTATGACGCGTCGCGACCTGATGCGAGGCGCTGCTGGTGACCCGCTCGGGGCATCATGGCTCGCCCGTCTAGTTGATCGACCAGTGGGGATGGTGCGGGGTTGGGTCAGCGGGCCCTATGTCGAGATCGTTGATGTGGCGGTCCGACACTCGGCTCAACGACGCGGTGTCGGCACAGCGCTCGTCTCCAGCGTTCTTGCCTGGGGCGCCACCAAGGGAGCCAGGGAGGTCGTGGCTGCGCCGAGCCCTGATGGATGGAGCCTCTTCGACGCACTCGCGTTCACGAACGTGCCCGTCACACCTGACGTCTGCTTCTACTGGAGCGGTGAAGGCGGCAGCCCTAACCGTTCGTAGTTCCACCGGACACCTTCCTGCTTCGGGGCGGCTGGCACGCGAAGGTCCGGGGTCTGCCGCTGTCAGTTGGCGCTACGCGGTTTCGTCGTCTCCGAAGGTCTCAGTGACCAGCTGAGTGTCCATGTACTCGCGAACCTCCTGGATCAATCCGTTCTGGAATCGAAACACCCAGCAGTAGTTGTTGTCGTATCGGCGGCCATCAGGCAGCTGGTTGCGTCCCGAGTGCTCGATGACGACGGAATCGCCGTCGGCGTGAATGCGATGCACCTCGGTGCTGGACGACGGGCCGAGTGTCTCCAGTGGCGCCCCCGAAGAGCTTGTCGACCACCAACTGCTTCCCCTCGAAGGTGCGAGACCACTGGTGGACACCCATCCAACGCCAGGTCACGTCATCGGCCATCGCGGCGAGCAGGGGGGCGACGTAGCCCTGCGACATCGCGCGCATGGCTTCCAGCACCCGCTGCTTGTTGTCCATGGCAGCCACCATAGGTCCGGTATTCATGCTCACACTCACACCGACAACTGGGACGTTCGGGCAGCGCCCACACCCCAGCAAACGCACTCACGCGCCGGATCCGCGCAACGATGCCGGAGAGCGGACGTGACACGACACGACGACTCGTGCGAGTGCGGTGGACGCAGAAAGGCGCTGAGGTCGTTCGCGCGTCAGCAGTGACCTAGGAGTCGAGCTCGACTGCATATGACGTGATCGTGGCGACCAGACCCTGCTCGTCGAACTCGTAGATGTCGGCGGAGGAGACGACTGAGACGCCGCCGTCCGAGCTCACGTAGCGTCCGACCGCATCGACGGCCGCGACCCGGTCGCCGGCGACCGAGACGAAGCGGGAGAACTGACTGCTGGCGAGCTGCGCCATCTCGTCGGCCGCGGAGCTGCACGCCGAGACGACGGCTTCCTTCCCCTCGATCGGAGGATGGCCGGGCAGTACCCAGCGCACGTTGGCTGCCAGCTCGTCGTAGGTCTCGGTGAATCGGTGGCCCGAGAAGGCCTCGGCGATCTGCAAGGGATCCATGAGTCTCTCCAAGGTCTCGACGGCGTCTAGGGTACATGACTGCCCCCGCGACCAGGACTCATCGGTCGCGGCATTGCCCAGGCCGGGATGTCGGCCCACCGACTCGGGCAGACGCTGGCCGTGCCGGGCCTGTCAGGCTGGGGTCGTGACAGACGGTTACGCGCTCGTGCCGACACGACACGGCTTCCAGCCGACCGCTCCACGCTCCATCGAGATGGCTCTGTAGCCGGTGCCTGCTCACGGTCTACACCGCCAGAAGTTTTCGGTGCCCGGCGCGCCCGGGAGGAGCAGACTTGAGGCCATGGGCAAGCCCTCGGAAGTGCCGCATCGGATGGCACCAGTACGTGCGCCGAGCCGGTCACGACGATCCGAACGACCAGATCTGCCTGCGCTGCCACAAGAAACGCAACGCCTCATCGATGATGCCCCTGGGTGGCGGCGAAGGCGGCAGCGGTTTCGCGCTGACGGTTCGGCCTCCCACGAAAACGACCGCATCTGCCGCGTTCGACGTGGCACCCTCGTCTGCGAGGCTTCGACCCATGTCGCACGGGGTGAAGGTCCCCCCATCGGTTGGGTGAGAGAGATCGTCCTGGACA
>CAWJGX010000014.1:0-228503 GCA_963842565.1 uncultured Actinomycetota bacterium
ACCGTGGTGGTCGCCGACCTCGTCGAGGACGACGCCGTCGACGACCCGGAGACCACCGCGCGGTGTCGCTGACCGGCCCGATGCTGGTGGGTGCCGCCGCCGTGCTGCCCGCAGGCGCGGGCTCGGCAACGCCCGGGCGGCGCGCGGCGCGGACACCGGCGAGCTGGAACCCGTCGCGGACGAGTCCGGGGACGGCACATCACCCGATCCCGAGGAGATGCGCTACGCCCCCTACGGCCGCCGCGCCGGTACACCTGGGCACGCCGTCTCGCCGTCGCTGCCCTCGTGCTGGTGCTGCTCGCCATCGTCGCGATCGCTGGCTACAAGTGGACCCAGAACCAGTTCTACGTCGCGGACAGCGGCGACCAGGTCGTGATCTACCGGGGCGTCGAGGCCGACGTACCCGGATCCGGATGCACCACGTCGAGGAGACCAGCACCCTGACCCTGGGCGACCTGCCGACCTACAACCAGCGCCAGGTCCGCGACGGGATCAGCGCCAGCAGCCTCGACGACGCCCGCGGCGTCGTGTCCCGGCTCAGGCGCCTCGCGCTGTGCCCCGAACCGACCCCGACGCCGTCCGCGACGCCGAGCCCCCGGGCCACCGCCAGCCCCCAGGCCACCGCCACGGCGAAGCCCGGCCGGAAGAGCACTGCCTCGCCGTCACCGAGCGCGTCCCCCAGCCCCAGCGCCACGCCCACGCCGGCCGCCGGCACCGAGGCGCCATGAGCAGCCAGCGCTCCGAGCCGCACGCTCCCCAGGGCCTGATGGGCTTCGTCCACCGCCGTCGCCGTGGCGCGCGGAGCCTGCATGCCTATCTCAGCCTGGTGGTCGGGATCGGGGCCTACGCCGCAGTCGGGCTGGGGGTCAACGGGAGACTCCGGTCAACCTGTTCACCTACGGGGCCTGGTTGGCCTGCTCGACGGTCGCCTGCCACGTGGTGATCCGGATCTTCGTGCTGTACGCCGACCCGATCCTGCTGCCCATCGTCTCGGCGCTCAACGGCATCGGGCTGGCGATGATCCACCGGATCGACCTCGCCAACGAGGTTCCGCCGACCCGGGAGCGCGCACCTTCGCCGGCACCGAGCTCGTGTGGACGACCATCGGGGTGGCCCTGTTCATCGCCGTGATCGTGCTGCTGCGCGACCACCGCCTGCTGCAGGCGTTCACCTACACCGCCGGACTCGCGGCCATCGTGCTGCTCCTGATGCCGCTGGTCCCGGCATCGGTTGCAACATCAACGGCGCCCTGGATCGGATCGACCTGGGCCCGTTGAGCTTCCAGCCGGGGGAGATCGCCAAGGTGCTGCTGGTGATCGCGTTCGCCGGCTACCTCGTGCTGCACCGCGACGCCCTCGCCCTCGCGGGACGGCGGTTCCTGTTCGTCCACCTGCCCCGCGGCCGTGACCTCGGACCGATCCTCGCCATGTGGCTGGTCTCCCTCGGCATCCTCATCTTCCAGAACGACCTCGGCTCCTCGCTGCTGTTCTTCGGCTCTTCCTGGTGATGCTCTACGTCGCCACCGAGCGTCCCGGCTGGCTGGTGGTCGGCGGCGCCCTGTTCGCGGTCGGCGCCTACGTCGGCTACCTGCTGCTGGGTCACGTCCAGCTGCGCGTGCAGGCGTGGCTCGACCCGTTCGACCCCGACGCACGCGCGTTCCAGATCGTCCAGGGCCTCTACGGCATGGCCTGGGGGGGCCTGGTCGGGCGCGGCCGGGCCAGGGCAACCGGCAGATCACGCCGTGACTCCTGATCTCCGACTTCATCCTGCCCTCGATCGGCGAGGAGCTCGGCCTGACCGGGGTGATGGCGGTGATCCTGCTCTACGGGATCGTCGTCGAGCGCGGCCTGCGCACCGCCCTGATCTGCCGCCTGCCACGACTTCGGCAAGCTGATGGCCTCCGGTTCGCGGTCGTGATCGCCCTGCAGGCCTTCGTGGTCATCGGCGGGCGTCGACCAAGCTGATCCCGCTGACCGGTCTGACCACACCGTTCATGTCGTACGGCGGCTCCAGCCTGGTCGCCGAACTGGGCGATCATCGCCTTGCTGCTGCGCGATCGACCAGGCCCGACGACCGCCGCCAGAGCTGATCGAGCCTGATGAGGGACTTCGACGCCGACGCCACCCAGGTGGTGAGGATCCGCAGATGAACAAGCCCATCCGCAACCTCGCCGTCGGCCGCACGCGCCTGCTGTTCATGGCGTTGCTGATCAACGCCAGCTTCGTGCAGTACTGGCAGGCCGACGACCTCACCTCGCTCAGCCAGCACCCGGACAACAAACGAGTCCGCGACGCCGAGTTCGCGCGTGAACGTGGCGCGATCCTCGTCCGCGGCAAGGCCGTCGCCGGAGCAACCCTGTTCGACGACGCCTACAAGTACCAGCGCGTCGACCCGCAGGCCCGCGAGTACGCCCACCTGACCGGGTTCTTCTCGCGCGACCTGGGGTCTGGGCGGCGTCGAGTCGACCGAGAACTCGATCCTCTCCGGCAGCGACTCCAAGCCTTCGTAACTGGTGTGATCGACCTGGTCGACAACGAGTCGCCCAAGGGCGGCAGCGTCACCCTGACCGTGAACCCCGACGCGCAGAAGGCGGCGTACGACGGGCTGCTGAAGCTCGGCCCGAACATCCAGGGAGCAGCCGTCGCGCTGAGCCGCGCACCGGCAAGATCCTGGCGATGGCGTCCAGCCCCACCTACAACCCCAACCGGCTCGCCACCCACGACTTCTCCTCGGTGGGCAAGACCAAGCAGCGTCTGGAGGCCAACCCGCTCAGCCCGCTCAACAACCGGGCGATCGAGGAGGTGCTGCCGCCGGGCTCGACGTTCAAGCTGGTCACTTCCGCCGCAGCCCTGGAGTCGGGCAAGTACACCCCGGACACGCTCGTCCCCGGTGGCGCCGCCCTGGACCTGCCGCAGACCAGCAAGAACCTGGTCAACGAGAGCCGCGGCGCCTGCGGTGCCGACAAGATCACCTGTGACCAGGGCCCTCGAGGTCTCCTGCAACGTCTCCTTCGGCGACGTCGGCCTCAAGGTCGGTGACGACGCGCTCCGCAAGCAGGCCGAGAAGTTCGGCTTCGGCACCCGCACCTTCCACGACCTCGACGACGCGCTGACCCGCCAGGCCGTCAGCCAGTTCCCCGAGGACCCCGACAAGCCGCAGACCGCGCTGTCGGCCATCGGTCAGTTCGACGTCCGGGCGACGCCGCTGCAGATGGCGATGGTCGGTGCCGGGATCGCCAACGACGGCACTGTGATGAAGCCCTACCTCGTCGACGAGATCAAGTCCCCCAAGCTCGACGTGATCGGCAAGACGATCCCGAGCCGATGCCCGACCAGCCGGCGATGAGCCCGTCCAACGCCCGCGACCTCACCCAGATGATGGTCTCCGTCGTGGAGAACGGCACCGGCAAGACAGCCCAGATCCCGGGTGTCGAGGTGGCCGGCAAGACCGGCACGGCACAGAGCGCCCCCGACCGACCGCCGTATGCCTGGTTCGTGTCGTTCGCCCCGGCCCAGACCCCGGCGGTCGCCGTCGCGGTGCTGGTCCAGGACGCGGGCGTGGCGCGCGACCAGATCTCGGGCAGCGGCCTGGCCGCGCCGATCGCCAAGTCCATCATGGAGGCGGTGATCGGCAAGTGAGTGGACTCACCACCGAGCCGGGAGGGCGCTACGAGCGCCAGGGCTCATCGCCACGGGGGGCATGGGCGAGGTGTGGCGTGCCCGGGACACCGTCCTCGGACGCGAGGTGGCGATCAAGCTGCTCAAGCGCGAGTACGCCACCGACGAGACCTTCCGCGCGCGCTTCGCTGCCGAGGCCCGGCATGCGGCGGCGCTCCACCACCCGGGGATCGCATCCGTCTTCGACTACGGCGTCCTGGAGGAGACCGGCACGCCGTACCTCGTGATGGAGCTCGTCGACGGCCTGCCGCTCGCGGAACTGATCGCGCAGGGCCGCGACATCGACCCCGAGCAGGCCAGGCTGCTCGGGCTCCAGATCGCGGAGGCCCTCGCGGTGGCGCACGCCGCCGGGGTGGTGCACCGCGACGTGAAGCCCGCGAACATCCTGGTCACCCCCGAGGGCCAGGTGAAGATCACCGACTTCGGCATCGCCCGCGCCATCGGTTCGGCCACGTTCACCCAGACCGGTGAGGTGATCGGCACCCCGCACTACCTCTCTCCCGAGCAGGCGCGGGCGAGCCGGCGACGGCCGCCAGCGACGTCTACGGCCTCGGGGTGGTGCTCTTCGAGTGCCTCAGCGGACAGCGGCCCTTCGAGGGAGACAGCCCGGTCGCGACGGCACTCGCCCACATCCAGAAGGACATCCCGCCGCTGCCCGCCTCCGTGCCCGCCGACCTGGCGGCCGTGGTGCAGCGCAGCCTGGCCAAGGACCCCGCCGCCCGCTACGCCGACGGCGCGCAGCTGGCCGCTGCCCTCCGCAACGCGACCGGCTCGAAGCCGGGTGCCGCAGCGGTGGTTCCGCCGGCACCGGCCGAAGAGACCCGGGTGATGGGCGCCACGGCCCCGGTGGTGCCGCCCACGCCGGAGGAGAAGTCGAAGGGCTCGAAGTGGTGGATCTTCCTCCTCGCCGCCGTCGCGGCGGTCCTGCTCGCCTGGTTGCTCATCGCCTCACCGTGGTCCTCGGACGACGCGACGGACACCGACCAGCCGAGCGACACCCCGAGCTCCTCGGCCCCCTCCGACGACCAGCAGGGCGACCCCGAGCCGGAGACCGTCGACGTCAACCGCGACGACTTCATCGGGGAGCCGGTCGGCCAGGTGGAGGCGACCCTGCAAGAGCGTGGCCTGAAGACGCGCACCGAGAAGAAGGACAACCCCGGCGGTGAGAAGGCCGGCACCGTCGCCGACCTCGATCCCACGGGGACCCTCGACAAGGGGTCGCTGGTCACGATCCAGGCCTGGGGCAAGGCGCCGAAGCCGGAGAAGCCCGAGACCTCGGAGCCCGCCGTCCCGGAGGAGAGCCTCGCGCCCAACGGCAACCAGGGCAACGGCAACGGCCAGGGGAACGGCCAGGACAGCGGACAGAGCCCGGGCAACGGCAGGGCCTCGCCCGGCCTGGCCACGGACACGAGCCCGGGTGACACCACGGCGTCGCCCGGACCGGGCGCCAGTGAGGGGGCTGCGCCATGACCGATCCACACCGGATCGGCGGCCGCTACGAGGTGGGCGAGCTGCTCGGTCGTGGTGGCATGGCCGAGGTCCGGAAGGGCACTGACGTCCGCCTCGGCCGGACCGTCGCCATCAAGCGGCTGCGCACCGACCTCGCGAGCGACGCCACCTTCCAGGCGAGGTTCCGTCGCGAGGCGCAGTCGGCCGCCTCCCTGAACCACCCCGCCATCGTCTCGGTCTACGACACCGGCGAGGAGATGTCGACCGACGGCAGCAACGTCGCCCAGCCCTACATCGTGATGGAGTACGTCGCTGGGCGGACCCTGCGCGACATCATCCGGGAGGGCCGCAAGATCCTGCCCGAGCGAGCCCTGGAGATCACCTCCGGCGTGCTCGCCGCCCTCGACTACAGCCACCGCGCCGGCATCATCCACCGCGACATCAAGCCCGGCAACGTGATGCTCACGCCCGCAGGCGACGTCAAGGTGATGGACTTCGGGATCGCCCGCGCCATGTCCGACGCGTCGAGCACGATGACGCAGACCGCCGCGGTGGTCGGCACCGCTCAGTACCTCTCTCCCGAGCAGGCGCGTGGCGAGACGGTCGACTCACGCTCGGACGTCTACTCGACGGGATGCCTGCTCTACGAGCTGCTCACCGGCCGACCGCCGTTCGTGGGCGACAGCCCGGTCTCGGTGGCCTACCAGCACGTCCGCGAGCAGGCGGCCCCGCCGTCGAGCCTGGACGAGGAGCTCACGCCCGAGATCGACGCGATCGTGATGAAGTCGCTCGCCAAGAACGTCGGCGACCGCTACCCGAGCGCAGCCGCCATGAAGGCCGACATCGACCGGCACCTCGCCGGGCAACCGGTGCAGGCGCCGGCGGTCGCAGTCGCCACCGGAGTCATGAGCGACCCGGCGGCTCTGGTCGCCGACGAGCCCGAGGACGAGCGACCCGGGAAGAAGCGGCGTGGACCGATCATCCTCCTGGTCCTCCTGCTCCTCGCCCTGATCGCGGCGGCCCTGATCTTCGGTCCCAAGCTGTTCTCGTCCCCACCGGACAAGCAGTCGGTGCCGACCATCACCGGGTTGACTCGTGAGCAGGCCGAACGAGCGATCACCAGCAGCGGGCTCGAGGTCGGTGATGTGACCGCCGCAGCCAGCGAGGACGTCGCCCAGGGACGCGTGATCTCGCAGGATCCCCAGAACGACGAGAAGGTGGATCCCGGGAGCTCTGTCGACTTCGTGGTCTCGGCCGGCAAGCCGCAGGTCGCCCTGCCCGACGTGGTCGGGCAGAACAAGGACGATGCTGCCGAGCAGCTGCGGGGCGAGGGGCTGCGCGTCGTGCTCACCCAGCGTGACGCCGACGACCCCAAGGACGAGGTCGTCGAGATGCAGCCGCCCAGCGGCACCCGCGTCGCGGACGGCTCGAAGGTGACCCTGTTCTGGTCCGACGGTCCGGAGGAGGTGCCCAGCGTCGTCGGGAAGACCGAGTCCGCAGCCACCCAGCTGATCGAGGACGCCGGCTTCAAGGTGAGCCGGGTGACCGACGCGACCACCAAGGCCAAGAAGGGCACCGTCCTCCAGCAGAGCCCGTCGGCCGGCCAGTCGCTGGACAAGGGCAGCACCGTGACGATCGTGGTCTCGACCTACGAGGCCCCGAAGCCGACCCCGACTCCTTCGCCGAGCATCTCGCCGTCAGCGTCGCCCAGTCCTTAAGCCCAGTCCTTGGCGCCCAGTCCTTAGCGACCAGTCCTTGGCGGCCAGTCCTTGAGGCGCCAGCCCCTCGTCAGTCCCGATCAGGCGCCGGGTCCGAGCCGGCCTTGGCGTAGCGCAGGCCGCCCGTGCCGCCGTACGCCGGCAGGGTGACGTCGTTGTCCGTGGTCACCTCGTAGCCGAGGTTGTGGGCGTCGACATAGGTCTTGTAGCCGGCGATGTAGTCGCTCGAGTCCAGGCTCGCGCGTAGCGCGGCGGGGTCGCCGATCGCGGTGATCTCGTACGGCGGGGCGTAGGGCACACCGTGCAGGACGACCGTGTTGCCGACGCACTTGATGCCGGTGGTGCTGACCACCCGCTGGTTCTGGAGCGTCATCGCCTCGGCGCCGCCGCTCCACAGCGCGTTGACCACGGCCTGGATGTCCTGCTGGTGCACGACCAGCTGGTCCGCGGTCACCTCGCCGCTTTCCACGGCGCGGTCGATCTCCTCCTTGGGAGCATCCTTGAGCACGACGGTGACGGCCGAACCGCGCACCTTCTCGAAGCCGGCGGGACCCTTGAGCTGGTCGACACGGCTCTGCAGGTCGGTGACCTGCTGGTCGTCGACGGACTTGCCCAGGGTGTCGACGTCCCTTTTGAGCTCGGCCACCTTGTGCTGCAGGTCGTCGGTCCGCTCGCTCTGCTGCCGGACGACGGTGTCGAGGTCGGTCACGCTGGAGGCACGCAGGTCCAGCCCGCCGGCGTCCAGCCCGCTCGTGACGAACAGGGCACCGGCCACCACGAACACGGCGACGGCGACGAGACGCCAGACACGCCGCTGTCGATGCCGGTGCGTGCTCAACGGGGCGCCTGCTCTCTGGTAGCGGAGGCTTGACTACGCTAGCCGCGACCTCCACCCGACTCCTGAGGAGATCGACCGTGTCCAAGCCATCCGCGCGCAAGCCTACTGTGATCTCAAGTGGCTACGAGACCTCCGTGGTGCGCACCGCGATTGCTGCGCTGCTGGTCGTCCTCGGCATCGCCTGGATCGCTGTCTACGTGGTCTTCGCGCAGGACGCCGCCAACTACACGGCCGGGCTGGGCACGAAGCCCGACAACCCGCTGCCGTGGATGGCCGACCTGAAGAAGTGGAACTACGCGATCGGCTTCGGCATGATCTTCGTCGGCCTGGCCGTCTCCGCCCACAAGTCCACCCCGCTCGGCCGCGGGCGCGGCGTGGTGGTCGGGATGCTCGGCTGCTTCCTGATCGGGTTGTTGTGGATCGTGACGTTCTACTTCGTCAGCGGCAACGAGTCCGTCCCGGTGATGGGCGACCTCGGGCAGTACAACCTGTTGGTCGGCATCGGCTTCATGGCCGTCGGCTTCACCTTCGCCACCAAGTGGGAGTAAGGCCCTTACTTACACGGGTGTAGTTCTCCACAGGGTTGTCCCCAGGTGTGGACAACTCTTCTCAGGCCAGTGCCACGCAGCGCACCGCCACCACGGCCAGGGACATGACCAGGACTCCCGCGGTGGCGCTCCACTGCACCAGCGAACGCCGCTCGCGCGGGGCGTAGACCATGGCGGCACCGAGCAGGACCCCGCCGAGCAGGCCACCGAGGTGGCCCTCCCAGGAGACGCCGCTCGCGGTGAAGGTGAACACCAGGTTGAGGCCGATCCACATCAGCACCGTCTGGACCTGCCCGCCGACCTTGATGGCCAGCACCACCAGGGCGCCCATCAGGCCGAAGATCGCGCCCGAGGCACCGAGCGTCTGGACGTGCGGGTTGGAGAACACCATCACGGTCGCTGACCCGACCAGGCCCGAGACGAGATAGACGGCCAGGAACCTCGCCCGGCCGAGCACGGTCTCGAGCATCGGGCCGAGGAAGTACAGCGCCAGCATGTTGAAGCCGATGTGCAGCGGCTCCACGTGGGTGAACATCGAGGTGACCAGCTGCCACCAGGCCCCGTCGTCGACTCCGCGGACCAGGGTGACACTCCCGTCGGGGAGCCGTCGCACCGACGAGGCCGGCAGCAGGGCCAGCTTGTCGACCAGCGTGCTCGCACGCCCGCCCGTGGCCATGATCAGCAGCCAGACCGCTGCGTTGATGCCGATCAGCACGAAGGTGGTCAGCCGCGGGTCGCCCACCCGCTGCCCGCCGTACGGCGTTCTCGCCTGGCGGGTCGACTTGGCACCCTCCTTGACGCAGTCGGGGCACTGGAAACCGACCGAGGCCGACCGCATGCAGTCCGGGCAGATCGGCCGCTCGCAGCGCTGGCACCGGATCCAGGTCTCCCGGTCGGTGTGGCGGTAGCAGGTCGGCGCGGCCGCCGGGACGCTCTGCGCCCCGGACGGCCCCGCGTCGGGCGGTTGGGTCACCCCTGGGTCACCCGCGCTCGATCACCACGTGCTCGATGACCACGGGCTCGACCGGGCGGTCGCCAGGACCGGTGGCGGTCGTGGCGATCGCGTCGACGACCTCACGCCCGGCCTGGTCGGCCACCTCGCCGAAGATCGTGTGGCGGCGGTTCAGGTGCGGCGTGGGACCCACGGTGATGAAGAACTGCGAGCCGTTGGTGCCCGGGCCGGCGTTGGCCATCGCCAGCAGGTAGGGCCGGTCGAACTGGAGCTCGGGGTGGAACTCGTCCTTGAACTTGTAGCCCGGGCCACCGGTGCCGGTGCCGAGCGGGCAGCCGCCCTGGATCATGAACCCGTCGATCACTCGGTGGAAGCCGAGCCCGTCGTAGAACGGCTCGCCGCTGCGGCCCGCATCGTCGCGGTAGTCCTTGGTGCCCTCGGCAAGGCCGGTGAAGTTCTCCACGGTGGCCGGTGCGTGGTCCGGGAACAGGTTGATGGCGATGTCACCACGGTTGGTCTTCAACGTGGCCTTGAGGTCAGACATGGGAGCCTTTCGCAGGAAGTCTTGTGAGCAGTCCGCCACGATCCTCCCACGCGACTCCAGCCACCCGGCAGGTCGCCCTGACCTGCGCGCCTACCCACTGCCCGCGGGCTGACACGGGTTTATTTACGCCGCGCGGACGGGCATGATCGACACCTAGTCGCCACACTCCAAGAGAGGGAGTCTCGCAACCGATGTTTGCCAAGACCCGCAAGGAGACGTTCGTCTCGCAGGCCCAAGACCTCGCGAACGACCTCACCGAAGCCATCACTCCGCACCTCGAGAAGGCCCGTGACGAGCTCGGCCCGCGGCTGGCCGAAGCCCGGGACCAGATCGCCCCTCGCGTCGAGGACGCCCGCGACGCCGTGACGCCCTACGTCAAGGACGCTCGCGACGCCGCCTCCCCCTACGTCAAGGACGCCCGCGACGCCGTCACGCCGTACCTCGAAGAGGCTCGCGACAAGATCGTCAACGACCTCGTGCCCGCGGTGAAGCAGGCTGCCAGCGACGCGAAGGACGCTGCGGCCCCGATCGCCGACGAGGCCCTGCGTCGCGGCGACCTCGCCGCGGCCGCGCTGAAGGGCGAGGACGTCCAGCGCAAGGGCGGCAAGAAGAAGTGGTTCGTGATCGCCGCGCTCGCTGGCGGCGCCGCCTACGCGTGGACGAAGCTCCGTGGGGGCAACGAGTCGGCCAACTGGCAGTCGTCGTACACCCCGGCGCCTGCGCCCGCTCCGGCCGCACCCCCGGCTCCGGCGACCCCGTCGGCCCCGCAGGCCGGCGCGCACCTGGCCGACGCCTCGGTCGACGGCGTCGACGACGCCACTGGTGCCACCCCGGGCGAGGCCCTCGCGGACTCCGTGGAGGAGCCGCACACGGTGACGACTCCGGACTCGCCCTCCGAGGCCGTCGACGTCAGCGAGATCAAGGACCCGCCCGCGACGAAGTCCTGACGACCTGAGCGCAGGCACCTGAGAAACCTGGGACCCGCCGCACCGCAGGGTGCGGCGGGTCTGCTCATGCACCGGAGTCCTTGACCGGGACCATCGACCAAGGCCCAGGGAGCGGTCACCTGCCGGGCAGGTCCACGGGACGGTGCTCCTCGACCCACTCGTCGACCTGCTGCCACCAGCCGAAGAGCCACTCGATCCGGCCGTCGCGGTCCAGCGGGATGTCCTCGCGCGGGATCCGCCACCAGCCCATCAGCAGGCGCTTGTCCATCGGCAGGGAGTGCCAGATGTCCGCCAGGCTGATCACGTGGTCCAGGCCCGTGTGCGCCACGAGGAGCACGTCGGCCTCGGGGGCGGCGTCCAGCGCGGCCAGCACGCCCCCGGGTCGGGGTGCGAGCACGTGGGTCATCTCCTCGGCACGCCGCGCCATCCGGGTCATCCCCTTCCGGTGCAACCGGTTGATGGCCCGTTCACGACGCCGCGGCGTGAAGTTGCCGCCTTCGGGGAAGATCACGAAGCAGTCGTTCTCGTCGAGGTTGCTGGCCAGCTCCCCGACCTCCGAGTCCACGCTGCTGCCCGACCCCGGGTTCGTGGAGATGAACCGGTTGGGCAGCCGGCTCAGCAACACCCCGATGGCCGGATCCCAGGCCAGGGTGTCCTTGAGCACCACCCGGGGTTCCCGGTGGTACCAGTGCATCAGGGCGTAGATCAGGGTGAACGAGTCCGCCGGTCCCGCGTGCCGGCAGAACACGAGCAGCGGCTGCCCGGGATAGGCGTCCGGAGCCGGACCCACGGTCTCGATCTTCAGCCGGAGCACGCGTCGTGACTCCCGGAAGAACACCACCAGGTAGGCCTGCACGATGTCGTAGTGGATCCGCTCGAAGAACGGCGACCGGATCCGCCAGCCGAAGCCGGACGCGATCCAGAGCCCGAACAGCTCCACCAGCGCGATGCTCTCGAGCGTCATGTGCACCACCCCGAGCCAGAGCAGCCGCACCGGCCGGAGCCAACCGGGCACGAACGGGGACAGCAGTCCGGCGCCGACCAACCACAGCGGCAGCGTCGTCCACATCAGCACCGTCAGCACGATCATCAGCGGCGCGACCACGAACCGCTGGAGGAACCACGCGACCCGCGGCGGCATCAGAGGTGCTTCTCGAGATAGGCCATGCTCTGCTCGTACGCCGTCTCGATCCGCCCGGCCACGAGGCTGGTGTCGCGGAACGCCGTCGGTGAGTCGTCCTTCTCGCTGCCGCCGGCGGGCAGCACGTGCGCCTGCACCCCGTCGGGAAGCTCGGCCATCTCGCGCACGAACCGGTGGCGTCGGGCGATCTCGAAGGAGACCCGGGCGACCTCCCACGGCTTCCGCGGGGCTCGCAGCGGCCGGTCGACCCGGCCCACCTGGAGCACGAACACCCGCTCGGCACCCAGCTGGACCGCCCGGGCCACCGGGATCGAGTTGACGATGCCGCCGTCGAGGTAGTGCTCGTCACCGACCCGTGCCGGGGGCAGCAGCCCGGGAACCGCCGCGCTGGCCAGCACAGCGGGGACCACCTCGCCCTCGGTGAACCAGTGCTCGGCGGCCCGCTCGATGCTGGCGGCGCAGCACTGGAACTCCACGGCGAGGTCGGCGAAGGTCAGGTCACCGAACTCCCGCTCGAGCCGCTCCCGCAGCGGGGTGGCGGAGTAGAGATGGGTGCCCGTGCGCACTGCTCGCTGCAGCTGGCGCCAGGCTCGGTCCGAGTAGACCTCGTTGCCCTCGCCGATCTCCTGCCACAGCTCGCGCAGCCGGTCGATCACCGGCGGGGTGGGGTCGGTCGCCACCACCAGGCCGTTGAGGGCGCCGATGGAGGTGCCCAGGACCAGGTCCGGCCGGACCCCACGCTCGAACAGCGCCCGGAGCATGCCGACCTCGACGGCACCGAGCAGACCGCCGCCGCCGAGGACGAAGGCGGTGCGACCTGACGTCACACTCCGAGGCTAGCCGTGCCTGCCGGGGCCAGCTCGGGGTTCTCGCGCCGGACACGCTGGGTGACCTTGTGCTCCACCCAGAAGATCAGGATCGGGATCAGCCCCGCGAGCAGCACCAGGGCGGTGAAGCCGAGGTCCCACCGGGAGCGCCGCGCCAGGAAGAACGACACGACGAAGTAGGCGATGTAGAACCACCCGTGCACGACGCCGACGATCGAGGTCAGCTCGGTGCCGAAGTCCTGGAGGGAGGTGCCGTCGGTGGTGAGGTACTTCAGCGGCATCGCCACGAAGACCAGGACGGTGAGCAGGATCCCGACGATGATCGCCAGGACCCGGTAGGTGGTGAAGAGGTTGCGCACGGCGCCCAACCTACCCGGCTGGCGAAGGCTCCAGATCGACCCGTTCGCGCTCGAGGGCGTCCCGGCACCAGCGCACCCAGATGAAGATCGCGAGGCCGGCGAAGATCCACCACTGGAAGGCGTAGAGCAGGTTGCGCAGCGACGTGGTGTTGGAGACCTTCGGGATCGAGGCGGGCGTCACCTGGGAGAGGCCGTCCTCGGCGCCACGCTCCACCACGAAGCCGCTGTAGAGGTCGGCGTCGACGTGCTCGACCATGCTGGCGACCCGCATCTCCGGGATCACGTCGTCGTGCGGGTCGTCGTCCGGGACGCCCGGCTCCCTCCGAGGCCTGCAGCCAGCCGGTCACCCGCGCCGGGCCGCTCGGCGCCGGCGCGTTCGGCGTGAGCGACCAACCACGGACCACCGGCATCGCGCTGTCCCCGACGAGCACGGGGGTCACCACCCAGTAGCCGACCTTCCCGTCGAGATCGCGGTCGGAGGCGTAGAGCGTGCCCTTCGGCAGCCAGGTGCCCTCGAGCGACACCGGCTGCCCGAGGTACTTCCCCGGGAACGGGTCGTCGCCGCCCATCACCGTGCTCAGCGCCAGCGGCTTGGCGTGGGAGAGATCGCTCGCCTCGGCGTCCCTCGCGGCCTGCCAGACGTGCAGCTGCCAGATCCCCAGCAGGACCGCCGCGGCGACCGCGACCAGCATCAGCAGGTGCGCGCCCCAGTAGCGGGGATGCAGCAGGGTGGGCACCGGGCAAGGGTACGGGCCGCTATCCGCGCCGCATCCAGACGTGCAGGATCCCGTCCTCGTCGTACGGCGAGCCCTGCGCCACGAAGCCGAAGCTCCCGTAGAACGCGCTCAGGTGAGCCTGGGCCCCGAGCTCCACAGCGCGACCGGGCCAGTGCTCCTCGCAGATCTCCAGCGACCGCTGCACCAGCGCGCGAGCCAGCTGCCGCCCCCGCGCCTCCGGAGCCACGATCACCCGACCGATGCGCGGCGCCTGGTGCTGCTCGTCGGGCGCGAGCACCCGCGCGTACGCCGCGATCCCGTCGCCGCTGCGACCGATGAGGTGACGGGTGCCCTCGACCAGGTCGAGCCCGTCCGGGTCCTGGTAGGCGCACTCCTGCTCGACGACGAACACCGCCGCGCGCAGCGCGAGGACGTCGTACAGGGTGCGGGCGTCGAGGTCGGGCCCGGACGGGTCCGACCAGCTCAGGGAGGAGACGTCGGCAGCCATGCCGCCAGTATGGACAGTGGTGGATCCGGCTCACCTGGTGCAGCCCGATGACGGCCGTACAGCGCTGCCGGTGGAGCCTAGGGGACTCGAACCCCTAACCCCCTGCTTGCAAAGCCCAGAGATGACGGAGCCGCTACCAATTGCGCCAAGGCCGCGAGAGTGGTGGAGCCTAGGGGACTCGAACCCCTAACCCCCTGCTTGCAAAGCAGGTGCGCTACCAATTGCGCCAAGGCCCCTGGCGGGTGGTTTCGAGACGCTCGCTTCGCTCGCTCCTCAACCACCGAACAAGGATCAGGCCTTCTCGACCGGGTCGGTGGCCTGCTGCCAGAGGGCCTGTTCCTTCTTGCCCTCGTCGATCTTCTTCTTCGCGAAGACGGCGCCGGCCGCTGCGACGGCGACGATCAGGATCTTCTTCATCTGGCGGGCTCCTCGGGTGGGTGTGAGTGGGCCTAAGAGGACTTGAACCTCTGACCTCTTCCTTATCAGGGAAGCGCTCTAACCGTCTGAGCTATAGGCCCGGGATGGCGCACCCGACACGTGGCGGGTGGACCGAGAGGGAAGGCTACCCCATCGCGCGGAGCCCCTACAAAACGACAGTTTGCCCGGCTGGGAGCGGGGTCAGCTGTCCTCTGCGAGGGTGACCTCGATGCCCCCGAGGAGGGCTGCGGCGAGGTTGTAGAGGAACGCTCCGAGGGTGGCGATCGCGGTGATCAGGATGACGTCGATCACGGCCACGATCATCGTGAAACCGATGATCCGCGAGGTGCCGACGTACTGCTCGATGTCGAACTGCTTGCCACTGTCGCCGCCGACCGCCTGCTGGACGATCGAGTTGATCGAGTCCCACACGCCGGCGGCGCCGAGGACGCCCATGATGATCGCGACGGCGACCACGAGCACGATGCCGAGCGCGATCGAGAGCAGGAACGAG
The DNA here is from genome assembly GCA_963842565.1 of uncultured Actinomycetota bacterium. Lineage (GTDB taxonomy): Bacteria > Actinomycetota > Actinomycetes > Propionibacteriales > Nocardioidaceae > Marmoricola. Next base: position 15,156 of record CAWJGX010000014.1, read on the forward strand.
GTCTTCATCACCGACCAGGCGTCGATCTGGACGAGCCGCAGCTGAGCGCGACGCGTACGCCGGGGAGCGCCGGCCGCACCGGTCGCCTGCACGGGGGCCTTGGCGCCCTTGGCCGGCTTGACGGACCTGGCCCGCTTGGCCTCCTTGGCCTGCTGGGCCGCCTGCTTCTGCGCCTCTTTCTGGGCCTGCTTCTCGGCCGCCTGCTGCTGGCGGGCGGACTCGCGTGCCTGCTTCTCGGCGGCGTGCGCCTGCTTGTCCGCCTCCCGCAGGGCCTCGGCACGCTTGGCCGCGGCCTTGTCCTCCTCGGCCTTGCGGGCGTCCTCGGCGAGCTCAGGGGGCGGCGGCGGCAGGATCGGCCCGCCCAGGCTGCGGCGGGGCGCTATCGACCCGTCGTTGCTCTCCGCCATCAGCTCTCCCCCTCGTCGGTGGACTCAGGCTCCTCGGCGTCCGACCCGTCGCCGTCCGGCGCGGTGTCGTCCTCGGACCCGATTGTTGCACTGTCCTGGTCCTCGCTCGACTCGGCCAGTTCCTCGGGGGCGGCACCGGTCTCGGCCCCGGCCTCCTCGGCGATGGCCTCCTCGACCGCCTCCTCGACCTCGCTGTCCTTCTCGACGCTGCGGGCCACGACGGCGACGCTGTCACCGTTCTTGGGGCTGACGAACTTCACCCCCATGGTGGAGCGACCCGTGGCACGGAACTGGTCGTCGATCGGGCTGCGGACGACCTGGCCGCCCGAGGTGATGCAGAGGATCTCGTCGCCCTCGACGACGATGAACGCGCCGACGATGCTGCCGCGCTCCTCGTTGGCCAGCGACATCGCCTTGATGCCGAGACCACCACGCGACTGGGTGCGGTAGTCCGAGATCCGGGTGCGCTTCGCGAACCCACCGTCGGTGATGGTGAAGACGTACTGCTCGGCCACGTCCGGCGCCTGCGCGGCCTCGCCCTCCACGGCCTCCTCGGCCGCCACCTGGGTGGCCCGGATCACCGACATCGAGAGCAACGAGTCGCCGTCACGGAACTTCATCCCCATGACGCCGCCGGTCGCACGACCCATCGGCCGCAGCTGGCCGTCGTCGGCCGTGAACCGGATGGCCTGGCCCTTGCGGGAGACCAGCAGGATGTCGTCCTCGGCCTCCACCAGCTCGGCGCCGATCAGCTCGTCGTCGTCCTCGCGGAAGTTGATCGCGATGACGCCGGCCTGGCGGGGGCTGTTGTAGTCGCCCAGACGCGTCTTCTTGACCAGGCCGTTGCGGGTGGCGAGCACGAGGTACGGCGCCTGGTCGTAGTCGCGGATCGCCAGCACCTGGGCGATCTGCTCGTCCGGCTGGAAGGAGAGCAGCCCGGCCACGTGACCACCCTTGGCGTCACGCGACGCCTCGGGCAGGTTGTAGGCCTTGGTCCGGTACACGCGACCGGCCGTGGTGAAGAACAACAGCCAGTGGTGGTTCGACGTGGCCATGAAGTGCTCGACCACGTCGTCGCCGCGCAGTGCCGCACCGCGCACGCCCTTGCCGCCGCGCCTCTGGGTGCGGTAGTTGCTGGCCAGCGTGCGCTTGGCGTAGCCACCGCGGGTGATCGTCACGACGAGGTCCTCGTCGGGGATCAGGTCCTCCATGGAGAGGTCGCCGTCGGCGGCGATGATCTGGGTACGACGGTCGTTGCCGTACTTCTCGACGATCCCGGCGAGCTCCTCGGAGACGATGGAGCGCTGGCGGCTCTCGTTGGCCAGGATGTCCTCGAGGTCGGCGATCTCGAGCTCGATCTCGGCCAGGTTGTCGATGATCTTCTGGCGCTCCAGGGCGGCCAGGCGGCGCAGCTGCATGTCCAGGATCGCGTTGGCCTGGACCTCGTCGATCTCGAGCAGCTCGATCAGGCCCTGGCGCGCATCGTCGACCTCCGGTGAGCGGCGGATCAACGCGATCACCTCGTCGAGCATGTCGAGTGCCTTGACCAGACCGCGCAGCACGTGGGCGCGACGCTCGGCCTCGTCGAGGCGGAAGCGGGTCCGCCGCTGGATGACCTCGATCTGGTGGGTGACCCAGTTGCTGACGAACTGGTCGATCGTCAGCGTGCGCGGCACACCGTCGACGAGCGCCAGCATGTTGGCGCTGAAGTTGGTCTGCAGCTCGGTGTGCTTGAGCAGGTTGTTCAGCACCACGCGCGCGACCGCGTCGCGCTTGAGCACGACGACCAGGCGCTGGCCGGTGCGGCCCGAGGAGTCGTCACGCACGTCGGCGATGCCCTGCACCTTGCCGGCGTCGGCGAGCTCGGCGATCTTCAGCGCGAGGTTGTCGGGGTTGACCATGTAGGGCAGCTCGGTGATCGAGAGGCAGGTGCGGCCCTTGTTGTCCTCGTCGATCTCGATGACCGCGCGCTGGGTGACCGAGCCACGGCCGGTGCGGTAGGCCTGCTCGATGCCCTCGCGGCCCACGATCAGCGCGCCGTTGGGGAAGTCGGGGCCCTTGATCCGCTCGACCAGGGCGTCCTGGAGCTCCTCGCGGGAGGCGTCCGGGTGCTCGAGCGCCCACTGGGCACCGTCAGCGACCTCACGCAGGTTGTGCGGCGGGATGTTGGTGGCCATCCCGACCGCGATGCCGGCCGAGCCGTTGACGAGCAGGTTGGGGTAGCGCGACGGCAGCACCGTCGGCTCCTCGGAACGCCCGTCGTAGTTGGGCTGGAAGTCGACGGTCTCCTGCTCGATGTCGCGGACCATCTCGAGCGCCAGCGGCGCCATCCGGCACTCGGTGTACCGCATGGCCGCGGCGGCGTCGTTGCCCGGCGAGCCGAAGTTGCCCTGGCCGTTGATCAGCGGCGCGCGCATCACCCACGGCTGGGCCAGGCGCACCAAGGTGTCGTAGATCGCCGAGTCGCCGTGCGGGTGGTACTGACCCATGACGTCACCCACGACGCGCGAGCACTTGGAGAACCCCCGGTCGGGGCGGTAGCCGCCGTCGTACATCGCGTAGAGCACGCGCCGGTGCACCGGCTTGAGGCCGTCGCGCACGTCGGGCAGCGCCCGGCCGACGATGACCGCCATCGCGTAGTCGATGTAGGACTGCTGCATCTCGTCGCGCAGCTCGACCACGCGCACGCGCGGGTTGTCCTCGGGTCCCTCGGGTCCGCCGGGGCCCTCGGTGGTGTTCTCAGTCATTCACTGTCCTTCGTGACTGACGTCGCGACGTGCGTGTCAAGGGGCGGGAAGGCGGTTTCGAGAGCGGCCGTCGACTGACGCTCGCTGCCGTGCAACGCATCGAGCGCTCAGATGTCGAGGAATCTCACGTCTTTGGCATTGCGCTGGATGAAGGAGCGGCGCTGCTCGACGTCCTCGCCCATCAGCACCGAGAACATCTCGTCGGCCTGCGCGGCGTCCTCGATGCTGACCTGCAGCATCAGTCGCTGGTTGGGGTCCATGGTCGTCTCCCACAGCTCCTCCGCGTTCATCTCGCCGAGGCCCTTGTAGCGCTGGACCGGGTTCTCCTTGGGCAGCTTCTTGCCCTGGGCGATGCCGTCGCGCATCAGCAGGTCGCGCTCGGAGTCGGAGTAGACGAACTCGTGCTCCGCGGGCTTGTTCCAGCGAAGGCGGTAGAGCGGCGGCTGGGCCATGTAGACGTAGCCGTTCTCGATCAGCGGCTTCATGAACCGGAACAGCAACGTCAGCAGCAAGGTGTTGATGTGGTGGCCGTCGACGTCGGCGTCGGCCATCAGCACGATCTTGTGGTAGCGCAGCTTGTCGAGGGTGAACTCCTCGTGCACGCCGGTGCCGAGCGCGGAGATGATCGCCTGGACCTCGGCGTTCGCGAGCACCTTGTCGATCCGCGCCTTCTCGACGTTGAGGATCTTGCCGCGGATCGGCAGGATCGCCTGGATGCGCGGGTCGCGTCCCTGACGGGCGGAGCCTCCCGCCGAGTCACCCTCGACGATGAAGACCTCGCACTCCTCGGGGTTGGTCGACTGGCAGTCGCTGAGCTTGCCGGGGAGGCCGCCACCACCGAGCAGGCCCTTGCGGGAGCGGGCCAGGTCGCGCGCCTTGCGGGCCGCCATCCGGGCGGACGCGGCAGCCTGCGCCTTGCGGACGATGTCCTTGCCCTCGGCCGGGTTCTTCTCCAGCCAGTCACCGAGCTGGTCGTTGACCAGGCGCTGCACGAAGCCCTTGGCCTCGGTGTTGCCGAGCTTGGTCTTGGTCTGGCCCTCGAACTGCGGGTTGGCCAGCTTGATCGAGATGATCGCGGTCAGGCCCTCGCGGATGTCGTCACCGGAGACGCGGTCCTCGCGCTTCTTGATCAGGCCCCACTCCTCGCCCCAGCTGTTGATCAGCGTGGTCAGCGACGCGCGGAAACCCTCCTCGTGGGTGCCACCCTCGTGGGTGTTGATCGTGTTGGCGAAGGTGTGCACCGACTCCTGGTAGGAGGTGTTCCACTGCATCGCCAGCTCGAGGCTCATGTGGTCCTCGGCCGACTCCGGGGTCTCCGCCTCGAAGTTGATGATGCTCGGGTTGGCCTTGTCCTTGCGCCGGTTGAGGTGCTCGACGTAGTCGACCAGCCCGCGGTCGTACTTGAACCGGCGCTCCATCCCTCCGGTGTCGGTGCTGCGGAGGGCGTCCGAGCCGGCGTTGTCGACCTCGTTGTCCACGGTGTCGTCGTTGACGGCCTCGACGACCGAGCTGGCGGCGGGCCGCTCGTCGCGTACGACGATCTCGAGGCCCTTGTTGAGGAAGGCCATCTCGCGGAAGCGGTTGGACAGCGTCTCGAAGGAGTAGTCCGTGGTCTCGAAGATGTCGTCGTTGGCCCAGAACCGGGTCGTCGTGCCGGTCTCGTCGGTGGCCTCGCCCTTCTCCAGCGGACCGGTGGGCACGCCCATCTCGAAGGCCTGGAACCAGTGGTAGCCGTCGCGCTTGATCGAGACCTCGACCCGCTTGGACAGCGCGTTGACCACGGAGATGCCGACGCCGTGCAGACCACCGGACACCTTGTAGCCGGAGCCGCCGAACTTGCCGCCCGCGTGCAGCACGGTGAGCACGACGGTGACAGCGGGGAGCTCCTGGCCCTCCGGGATGTCGACGGGGATGCCGCGACCGTTGTCGGAGACCTGGACGCCGCCGTCAGCCAGGATCGTGACGTCGACGTGGTCGCAGTAGCCGGCCAGGGCCTCGTCGACCGAGTTGTCCACGACCTCCTGCACCAGGTGGTGCAGGCCGCGCTCGCCGGTGGAGCCGATGTACATGCCCGGACGCTTCCGGACGGCCTCGAGACCCTCGAGCACCTGGATCGCGCTGGCGTCGTAGGAGCCGGCGGCGACGGCGTGGCCCTCGAGGATGCTGGCCGGGACCACGTCAGGTACGGGTGGGTGTTCGGGGGTGCCGTCGACAGGAGCAGTGCTGGGATTCTCGTCCGCCACGAAGGCTTCCTCTTCTGCTGTGATCCACCCGCCCGTGGGCGCCTGGATGATGGTGATGGCATCGCAATGGCCGCCTCACACATGGGTCGGCGACCAGAGCCCAGTCTACCCGTCAGTGGCCCACAATCACGCGTGCTGCCCACGAAATGGGGGGATCCGGCCCGGAAATGTCCTCTCAGAGCCCCAGAACCGGGCCGGACAGCCTGTGCTGGGGGGTCGCTCTAGTCCCTGTACGGCCAGAGGTGCGTTTCGGGCCGCTGCCGGGAGGCGAGCGGTTCAGCCGTAGGTGTCCCGCGGCCCGCGGCCCTTGACCCGGAGACGCCCACGCTTCCAGGACGGTCCGCGGGGGCCCTCGACGTCGATCACGCGCACGGTGTCGTCGCCGAGCACCTCGTTGAGCCGGCGGACCACGTCGGGGGTGAGCAGCTTCATCTGGGTGGCCCACGCCGTGGAGTCGGTGCGTACGACGAGCCGGCCGTCGGCGTACGACTCGGGGGTCACGTGCTGGCCCACGTCGCGCCCCACGATCGCCTCCCAGCGGGAGAAGACGCCGTGCACCCGCAGCTCGGTCTCCCAGCCCTGCTCGTCGACGAACCGGCCCAGGGTGGTGTCGATCGTCTGGGGGTCGCGATCGTCGGGGTGGGCGCTGCTGCTGGTGGTGTCCCGGTGCCGCCGTCGCCGGCTGGTGGACGTGGGGGCCCGTCGCGGGGTCTTCCCGGCCAGGCCGCGAGCCACCGACCGGGCCAGGTCCAGGCCGGACTCGTCGTGGTCGTCCGGTCGGTCCTCACGGTCGCTGTCCGGATCCTCCGGCGGCGGGGTGGGCTCGTCCTCACTCAACCGGGGTCACCAACCCGTCGACGACGTCGAAGCGTCTCCCGCGCAGACCCGCGGGAATGTCGTCGGCGACGGCCGCCGTCACCAGCACCTGCTCCGCACCCGAGACGAGATCGGCCAGCTGCGCCCTGCGCCCGGTGTCGAGCTCGGCGAAGACGTCGTCGAGGATCAGCACCGGGTCCTCGCCGGTGCTGCGCAGCAGCTCGTAGGAGGAGAGCCTCATCGCCAGCGCGAACGACCACGACTCCCCGTGGCTGGCATAACCCTTCACCGGGAACTCGCCCAGCGAGCACAGCAGGTCGTCACGGTGTGGACCGACGAGGGAGACGCCGCGGTCGAGCTCGTCGGGGCGTCGGCGCTGGATCTCCGCCAGCATGGCGGCCTCGAGGTCCACCCCCGGTGGTTGAGGCAGGGCCGTCTCGTCCTGGGCTCGACGGTCGCTGACGCTCCTCAACCACCAAGGAGAAGCTGGGCTTGTAGGTGATCGACGCGTCGTCGCGGCTCGCCCCGCGGGCGACCGCCTCGTAGGCCTTGCCCAGCAAGGGGTTCAGCTCCTCGACCAGCCGGGCGCGCGCGGCCATGATCTCCGCCCCCAGGCGGGCGAGGCGCTCGTCCCACACGTCCAGGGTGGAGAGCACCGACTCGGCCGAGCTGCCCCGGCCACGTGCGGTCTTCAGCAGGGAGTTGCGCTGCTTGAGCACCCGGTCGTAGTCGCTGCGGGTGCCGGCGTACCTCGCCCCGCGGTGCAGGACCAGCAGGTCGTCGCTGAACCGGCGACGTTCGGTCGGGTCGCCCTTGACCAGGGCCAGGTCGTCGGGCGCGAACACCACGGTCCGGACCAGGCCGAGCAGCTCGCGCGCCCGCGGCAGCTGCGACCGGTTGATCCGGGCGCGGTTGGACTTGCCGGGGTTGATCTCGATCTCGAGCACCGCGCGACGCTCGTCGCGCACCACCGCGGCTCGGACCACCGCCTGGCTGGCGCCTCGCCGTACGAGCGGGAGGTCGGCAGCGACCCGGTGCGAGGACAGGCTGGAGAGGTAGTCGATCGCCTCGACGATGTTGGTCTTGCCCTGCCCGTTGCGCCCGATGAACGACGTGACACCCGGCTCCAGCTCGATCTCGAGGTCGGCGTAGGAACGGAAGTCGTGCAGTGTCAGGTGGGCGACGTACAAGCGGCTCGACTACCTCGGACTACTTGTCGGCCGGCGAGTCGACGTCGTGCGTGGTCGGCGGACCCTCGGCCTGGACGGCGTGACCACCGAACTGGTTGCGCATCGCGGCCACGGCCTTCATCGCGGGGCTGTCGTCCTGGCGCGAGCTGAAGCGCGCGAACAACGAGGCGGCGATGACGTGCATCGGGACGGCGTTGTCGATGGCGGCCTCGACCGTCCACCGGCCCTCGCCGGAGTCCTCGGCGTAGCCGCGGATCTTGTCGAGGTGCTCGTCGTCCTTGAGCGAGGCGACGAGCAGGTCGAGCAGCCAGGACCGGATCACCGTGCCCTCGCGCCAGGAGTCGAAGACCTCGGTGACGTTGTCGACGATGTCCATCTTCTCGAGGAGCTCCCAGCCCTCGGCGTACGCCTGCATCATGGCGTACTCGATGCCGTTGTGGACCATCTTGGCGAAGTGCCCGGCGCCCGCGGACTCACCGGCGTGCACCATCCCGGCCTCACCCTCGGGCTTGAGCGCCTCGAAGGCCGGCAGCACCTTCTCGACGTGCTCGTTGCCGCCGCCGTACATCAGGGCGTAGCCGTTCTCCAGGCCCCAGACGCCGCCGGAGACGCCGCAGTCGACGAACCCGATGCCCTTCTCCTCGAGCATCGCGGAGTTGGCCTGGTCGTCGGTCCACCGCGAGTTGCCGCCGTCGACGACGAGGTCACCTTCGCCGAGCAGCCCGCCGAGCTCCTCGATGGTCTGCTTGGTCGGGTCGCCGGCCGGCACCATCACCCAGACCACCTTCGGCCCGTCGTCGGGCAGCTGCGCGACCAGGTCGGCCAGGCTCTCGGAGTCGCTGAGGTCCTGGTTGCGGTCGTAGCCCACGACCGTGTGTCCGGCGTTGCGCAGGCGGGTGCGCATGTTGCCACCCATCTTCCCGAGGCCGACGAGTCCGAGGTGCATGAGAGAGGTTCCCTTCGGTCGCATGTCTCGTCGACATGGTGGCGGCCGTCGGAGATGTGACGACCGATGGTCCTGTCTACGACAGTAGGCGTCGCGGCATCAAGAGGTAGCGGAAGTCGGCGTCGGAGTCTCCCTCGAGGGAGCCCACACCCGAGAGCACGACGGGCTTGCTCGCCTGCGTGAAGGCCAGCTCGACGAACGGCGCCTCGAGTGCGGTCAGCCCGTCGAGGAGGTACGTCGGGTTGAAGCCCGTGGTGATGTCCTCCCCGGTGACGTTGGCCTCGATCGACTCGCTGGCCATCGCCTCCTCGCCGGAGCCGGCGTCGAGGGTGAGCACCCCGTCGGTGAAGGCGAGCTGGACCGCGGTGTTGCGCTCGGCGACCAGCGAGACGCGCTTGACCGAGTCGACGAGCGAGGCCCGGTCGACCCGGGCCACGGTCAGGTGCTCGCTCGGGAACAGCGAACGCACCTTGGGGAAGTCGCCGTCGAGCAGCCGTGTCGTCGTACGCCGGACCCCGCCGCCGGCCGAGCCCTCGAAGCCGATGATGCCTTCGCCGGCCCCTCCGCCCGACCCGGGCAGCGAGAGGGCGATCGAGATCTCGGTGCCGCCGGTGAGCGCCTTCGCCGTGTCGGCCAGGACCTTCGCCGGCACCAGGGCGGCGGCGTCGATGTCGGGAGCACCGGGGCTCCAGGCGAGCTCGCGCTGGGAGAGCCGGAAGCGGTCGGTGGCGAGCATCGCGATCGCCTCGCCCTGCAGCTCGACGCGCACACCGGTGAGCACCGGCAGCATGTCGTCGCGCCCGGCAGCCGTGACCGCCTGGGCGACCGCGTGCGAGAACAGCTCGCTGGGCACCGTGCCACGGGCCTCGGGCATCTGCGGCAGGGTCGGGTAGTCCTCGACCGGCATGGTCTGCAGGCTGAACCGGGCCGAGCCGCAGGTCAGGGTCACCTTGGGGCCGTCGATCACCATGTCCACCGGCTTGTTCGGCAGGCTGCGGCAGATGTCGGCCAGGAGTCGACCGGAGACCAGCGCCCGACCCTCCTCGCTGACGTCGGCGTTCAGCGTGGCCCGGGCCGAGGTCTCGTAGTCGAAGGTCGAGAGCTGGAGCCCGTCCGCACCCTTCGAAGGAGCCGGCCTCGATGAGCAGGCCGGCGAGCACCGGGGCACTCGGGCGGATCGGTAGCGCACGGGCCGTCCAGGCAACGGCATCGGCGAGGACGTCACGTTCGACGCGGAACTTCACTGATGGTTCCTCTCCACTTCGGGGAGTGCATCCTGCCACGGTTCGGGTTCTCCACACCGGACGGTGCTCCCGGTTGTGACGCGGCGATGGATCAATTGGGAATTCAGTCGTAGTAGTAGGGCCGGTGGATTCTGTGGAAAACCTGCGTCGTTGCAGGTCAGCCCGGCAAAGTTGTGCGTCCCGGCCTGTGCACCGAGCGCCGGGAAACGACAGGTTCCTGTGCTTCGTGACGCGCGTTGTGCGTCGAGCCCGCGGTCTGTCCACAGGCTTTCCCGCGACGCTCCACGGAAATTGGTCCGACGAACCACATCTTGCACCGTTGTCATTCGTGGGTTCGCGACACGGGGCTCAGCCGCCGGCCTCAACTCTGCTTGGCCTGCTGCTTGATCCGGGTGGTCAGCTCGGTGACCTGGTGGAAGACGTTGCGACGCTCGGCGAGGTCCTTGCGGATCCGCCGGTCGGCGTTCATCACCGTGGTGTGGTCGCGACCGCCGAACTGCTGGCCGATCTTGGGCAGCGAGAGCTCGGTGAGCTCGCGGCACAGGTACATCGAGATCTGGCGGGCGGTGACCAGGGCACGCGTGCGGCTCGGACCGCAGAGGTCCTCGATGCTGAACCCGAAGTACGTCGCGGTCTGGGCGATGATCAGCCCCGCAGTGACCTCGGGCTCCCCACCCTCGGGGATCAGGTCCTTGAGCACGATCTCGGCAAGGGTCATGTCGACCTCCTGCTGGTTGATGCTGGCGAAGGCCGTCACCCGGATCAGGGCGCCCTCGAGCTCACGGATGTTGGTCTGGATCCGCGAGGCGATGAACTCCAGCACGTCGGCCGGCGCGGAGAGCCGGTCGGCGGCCGCCTTCTTCCGCAGGATCGCGATCCGGGTCTCCAGGTCGGGCGGCTGGACGTCGGTCAGCAGCCCCCACTCGAAGCGGTTGCGCAACCGGTCCTCGAGCTGGGTGAGCCGCTTCGGCGGCCGGTCGGAGCTGATCACGATCTGCTTGTTGGCGTTGTGCAGCGTGTTGAAGGTGTGGAAGAACTCCTCCTGCGTCTGCTGCTTGCCCTCGAGGAACTGGATGTCGTCGACGAGGAGCACGTCGACGTCCCGGTAGCGGCGCTGCAGGGCGGCCGTGTTGGCGTCCTTGATCGCGTTGATCACGTCGTTGGTGAACGCCTCGGAGGAGACGTAGCGGATCTTCGCCCCGGTCCACAGGTTGCGCACGTAGTGCCCGATGGCGTGCAGCAGGTGGGTCTTGCCGAGTCCGGAGTCGCCGTACACCAGCAGGGGGTTGTAGGCCTTGCCGGGCGCCTCGGCCACGGCCACGGCGGCCGCGTGGGCGAACCGGTTGCTGGACCCGATCACGAAGGTCTCGAAGGAGTAGCGCGGGTTCAGCGGGCTGTCCGGGATCCCGGTGGTCAACGACGCGCTGGGTGACTTTGTCGACATGTCGCTGTGGCGACTTGTCGATGAGTGCAGGTGGTCCTGCGACGGGCGCCGCTGCTCGCGGTGCCGTCCCTGGTTCGGGGAGTGCAGCCCGGTCGACGCCTGGAACGGGCTTCGGTCGTCGGTCTCGGGCTCGTCGAGCGCACCGCCAAGTGATCCGCCCAGCCCGCCGCAGCCACTGTGCGGATCACTGTGCGGATCTCCGGCCAGGTCTCCGTCGACGTCCAGGTCCGGGTCGACGCTCACCGCGAGCCGGACCGGCTTGCCCAGTCGCTCACTGAGGGTGTCCTCGATGCGGGTGCGCAGGCGCCCCTCGAGCTGGTTGCGCGTGAACTCGTTGGGAACAGCCACGACCGCGGTGTTCTCCGCGAGCATCAGCGGTTTGCTGGAGGCCAGCCAGACGCGCTGGTTGGGTGGCAGGCTGTCGACGATCCCCGGCCAGAGGACCTCGAGCCGGCTCCCCTGGTTGTGTCCGGTGTTCTGTGCTGCATCCACGCCCCGTCGCGCTCCCCTTCTCGGCTGGCTTCCCTGTTGGCAGTGCGGAGGACGGTATCCCGGTGACTCCACACGTTTGTCCACAGGTTGTGCAATATCGAAGGATGTCCCGAATTGGGATTCTCCGGCTCGTGCTGCGCCTGCCCGCTGACCCTCAGATCCCCGATCACCAGGCTCTGAGGCCGTGACCGTGGAGATCGACCCGCCGAGCGCCGCGTGGGCACCGGCTCGCAATGGGGCTTCCCGGAGGATGGACGCTAGTCCCTCGGGCGCCTGTGGATCAACTGGTTGTCCACAGGTTCCCCGGCGATTTCCCCAACCCTGCGGCGTGTCGTGGAGCAACACGCCAACGGGCTGTGGACAACCCGGCTCCGGGGCACATCTGCGCAGGTCCAGCGGAATCCGTTCGAATTGACCCTGTCGCGACGCAACGCGTACCGTTGGCAGGTCGAAACCCGGTGTCGACCGGTGCCGCATGTCCATGACAGTCCGTTGACCGAACGTGTCGTGGGCGAGCGGTGCCAGTTGACCTTCAACTGGCGACTTTCTCGTCCTACGACCCGGGTCACCGCATTGTTGTCCCATCCCCCTGAGTGGAGTGAACACGTTGAGCAAGCGCACCTTCCAGCCGAACAACCGTCGGCGTCACAAGACGCACGGTTTCCGCCTGCGCATGCGGACCCGCGCGGGTCGCTCGATCCTGTCGTCGCGTCGACGCAAGGGTCGCAACCGCCTCGCCGCCTGAGGCGTGAGCAGCAGGGCGTGCTCTCCTCCAGCAACCGCCTGACCTCACCTGTTCACTACCGGGAGGTCGTACGTCGAGGCCGCCGTGGCGGCGGTCCCCTGATGGTGGTGCACCTGTTGGTGCCGGCCACCCCGGAGATCCTGGCGACCCCGAGGGTCGGCTTCGTGGTCTCACGAGCGGTCGGCCCGGCCGTGACCCGCAACCTGGTCAAGCGCCGGCTGCGGCATCTGGCGCGGGAGCGCACGGCCGGCCTTCCCCCTCATGGCATGCTCGTCGTGCGGGCGTTGCCTGCCGCTGCGACGGCAACGTTTGCCGAGCTCGCCCAGGAGCTCGACAGATGTCTGGACAAGGCCCGAGGCGGCTCGGCTGGGTCGCCGGCCAAGGGAGCCACCCCGTGAAGCACATCCTGATCGCGCTGCTGCGTGGGTACCGGTTCATGATCAGCCCGCTGTACGGGCAGGTCTGCCGCTACCACCCGACCTGTTCGGCGTACGCGCTGGAGGCGATCAGCATCCACGGCAGCGTCCGCGGGTCCTGGCTCGCCGTACGACGGGTGCTGCGGTGTCACCCGTGGGCTTTGGGTGGATATGACCCAGTTCCTACCTCCACCAAGATGACTCGAGGAGTCTGAGTGTCCTTCCTGAGCGACATCGGTAGCTTCATCATGGAGCCGCTGTACTACCTGATCAGCGTCGTCCTGGTGTTCTTCCACAACGTCTTCGGGAGCATCTTCGGCGACGCCTCGGGTGCCTCGTGGGCACTGTCGATCATCGGTCTGACCCTGGTCATCCGGGCCGCGCTGATCCCGCTGTTCGTCAAGCAGATCAAGTCCAGCCGGAACATGCAGCTGCTCCAGCCCCGCGTCAAGGAGCTGCAGGCGAAGTACGGCCACGACCGCGAGCGTCTCGCCCAGGAGACGATGGCGCTCTACCGGGAGACGAAGACCAACCCGTTCGCCTCCTGCCTGCCGCTGATCATCCAGATGCCGATCTTCATCGCGCTGTTCCGGCTGCTCGACCAGGCCTCGAAGTACGGCAAGGCGCACGGAGTCCTGACCACCGAGCAGGCCCAGCAGTTCGCGGACGCCAAGATCTTCGGCGTCGTCCCGATCTCCGCCTCGTTCACCAACGCCGACGGCGTCGTCGCCGTCCAGGTGATGGCCGGGATCCTCGTCGTGGCGATGACCGCCACGACCTTCCTGACCCAGCGTCAGCTGATGAGCAAGAACATGCCGGCCGACGCGCTGACGGGGCCCTACGCACAGCAGCAGAAGCTGCTCCTCTACGTGCTGCCCGTCGTCTTCGCCGTCGGTGGCATCGCCTTCCCGATCGGCGTCCTCCTCTACTGGACCACCTCCAACCTGTGGACGATGTGCCAGCAGTTCTACGTGATCCGCAACAACCCGGCGCCCAACACCGAGGCCGCCAGGGCCAAGGAGCGACGCGACGAGGAGAAGCGCCTGCGCAAGGGTGGGTCTGCACCCCAGGACTCCCCCGACACGGGGACGACCATCCAGGACACCCCGACCAAGCCGGCTCGCCCCCCGCAGCGCCAGCAGCCCCGCAACCAGCCGCGCTCCCAGCGCAAGAAGGGCAGCAAGCCCGGCAACCAGCCCGGCGAACAAGCCCGGCAACCCGGGCAGCAACGGCGGCGGCAACCCCACGAACCAACCGAGCAAGCCTTCCAGCGACGAGGGAGACACCCCATGAGTGAACCGAGGACTGAACCAGTGACCGACGTAGACACCGCCACCCCCGAGGTCGAGGCGGCCGAGACCCAGGCGCCTGAGGGCCAGGCTGCCGAGACCGAGGCTGCTGAGACCGAGGCACCCGAAGACGTGGTCGACACCGACGAGGTGGCCGCGCCGACCGAGCCGGTGGCCGAGAGCGACGCCGATGACGCCGACGACCGACGACGCCGAGGACGACGGTGCTGACGCGGACGGGGCCGCTCGACCCAGCCGGTCCGAGCGTCTGGTCCAGGAGGGCGAGATCGCCGCGGACTACCTCGAGGAGCTGCTCGAGATCGCCGATCTCGACGGTGACCTGGACATGGACGTCGAGGGCGACCGGGCCACGGTCTCCATCGTCGGGGCCCAGCTCCCCCAGCTCGTGGGTGACCAGGGTGAGGTGCTCGAGGCCCTGCAGGAGCTGACCCGGCTGGCGGTCTACCGCGAGACGGGCGAGCGGTCGCGGCTGATGCTCGACGTCAGCGGGCACCGGGCCAACCGGCGCAGCGTGCTCGAGGAGCAGGCCACCGAGATCGTCGCCCAGGTCAAGGAGTCCGGCGAGCAGGCGGTCCTCGAGCCGATGTCGCCGTTCGAGCGCAAGGTGGTCCACGACATCGTCTCGGCCGCCGGCCTGAAGTCCGAGTCCGAAGGCGCCGAGCCGCGCCGCTACGTCGTGGTGCTGCCCGCATGAGGATCGCGCCTCCGCGATGAACGACCAGGTTTCACGTGAAACACCCCCCGCGCCGCCCAGTGCGCGGGGGGTGTTTTCGCATCAGCTGCCCCGCGCCGTCGAGTTCGCCGACCTGCTGACCCGCGAGGCGACGGTCCGTGGCCTGATCGGGCCACGTGAGGTGCCGCGCCTGTGGGAGCGCCACCTGCTGAACTGCGCCGCGCTCACGGAGCTGATCCCGGAGGGGAGCTCCGTGTGCGACATCGGCAGCGGCGCCGGGCTGCCGGGCATCGTGATCGCCATCCGGAGGCCCGACATTCGCGTGACATTGGTGGAGCCTTTGCTGCGTCGTACCGCGTTTTTGGACCTCGCAGTGTCCACAATGGAGCTGCACAACGTGACCGTCCGCCGGGGACGGGCCGAGGAGTTCCACGATGACGCAGCGACTGACGGGGGGTTCGACGTGGTGACATCGCGCGCGGTGGCGCCGCTCGACCGACTGGCCCGCTGGTCGCTCCCGTTGGTCCGTGACGGAGGACTGCTCCTGGCGATGAAGGGCTCCTCCGCCCAGGACGAGCTCGACGGGGCCAGGCCGCTGGTCCGGCGGCTCGGCGGCGTGGATGCGGGCGTCCGGGTCATCGACGAGCCCTGGCTGGACCACCCGGTGCGGGTCATCGCCGTACGTCGGGGCGGGAAGGCCTGAGTGCGCGCCGCGAGGTTATCCACCGACGCCGGAGGCCACGATTGAGCCTACGAGTCCACAGATCGAGCCAGGTTTTCCACAGGTTGGGCCCGTTTCACGTGAAACAAGCACGCGGGACACCAGTCCACACAGAAGGATGACGCAGTGAACCAGTTGGAGACGGCAACCATCGCGACCGGCCCCGATGCCGGCGCCGCGACGACGCAGGAGCGCACCCGGGTGCGTACGGCGGGCGAGCTGGCCGCGGAACGGAGTCGCTACGACGAGTCCACCCCGATGGCCCGCGCCGTCGAGCAGCAGCTGCTGGTCCGCCAGAGCCGGCGCTTCGGTGAGCCGCTGCCGCGACCCGACCACACCCGGGTGATGGTGGTGGCCAACCAGAAGGGCGGAGTCGGGAAGACCACCACGGCGGTGAACATGGCCGCCGCGCTCGCCCAGGACGGCCTGCGGGTGCTGGTGATCGACCTCGACCCCCAGGGCAACGCCTCGACGGCCCTGTCGGTGGACCATCACCGGGGCACGCTGTCCTCCTACGACGTGCTCGTCGAGGGCACCCCGCTCGCCGACGTCGTCCAGCCGCACCCGGAGCTGGCCAACCTGTTCGTCGTCCCCGCCACGATCGACCTGGCCGGGGCCGAGATCGAGCTGGTCAGCGTGGTGGCGCGTGAGAGCCGGCTGCGCCGGGCCATCACGGCACACCCGCTCATCGGATCCCAGGGCGACGACCGCTACGACTACGTCCTCATCGACTGCCCGCCCTCGCTGGGGCTGCTCACCCTGAACGCCCTGGTGGCCGGGGCGGAGATGCTGATCCCGATCCAGGCGGAGTACTACGCCCTCGAGGGCCTCGGGCAGCTGCTCGAGACGGTGGAGATGGTGCGCACCCACCTCAACCAGGAGCTGGAGGTGAGCACCATCGTGCTGACGATGTACGACTCCCGCACCAACCTCGCCGCCGGCGTGGCCGCCGAGGTCCGTGAGCACTTCGCCGGTCAGGTGCTCAAGACCGCCATCCCCCGCTCGGTGCGGGTCTCGGAGGCTCCGAGCTACGGCCAGAGCGTGATGACCTACGATCCCGGATCGCCGGGAGCCTTGAGCTATCTCGAAGCAGCACGTGAGCTGGCCCGCCGTGGCGCCGGCACCGACGTCGGAGGAGACCGATGAACCAGCCCACCCAGCGTCGTGGACTCGGCCGAGGCCTCGGCTCGCTGATCCCGACCGCCCCCACCCAGCCGAGCGCCCGGGCCGAGGAGACGATCCGGCGGGTCGAGACTCCGACGCAGGCGCCCGCCCTGTCGTCCGGCGGCGCGCACGCGGCCTCGACGCCCGAGGGGCAGTCTCCCGTGGTGGACGGCGCGGCACCTCCCGTGGAGGTCGCGGGCGCCTACTTCGCCGAGCTTCCGGTGGAGGCGATCGTGCCCAACGCGCGACAGCCGCGTGAGGTCTTCGACGAGGAGGCGATGGCCGAGCTGGTGCACTCGGTCAGGGAGATCGGGCTGCTCCAGCCGATCGTCGTACGCCGCACCGGGGACTCCTCCTACGAGCTGATCATGGGCGAGCGGCGCTGGCGGGCCACCAAGGAGGCCGGGCTGGACACGATCCCGGCCATCGTGCGCCAGACCGGTGACGACGCCATGCTCCGGGACGCGCTGCTGGAGAACCTCCACCGCTCCGAGCTCAACCCGCTCGAGGAGGCGGCGGCCTACCGGCAGCTGCTCGACGACTTCGGCTGCACCCACGACGACCTGGCCGGGCGGATCGGGCGCAGCCGACCCCAGATCAGCAACACCCTGCGGCTGCTGAACCTCTCGCCTGCCGTGCAGCGCCGCGTCGCCGCCGGCGTGCTCAGCGCCGGGCACGCGCGCGCGCTCCTGGGGGTCTCGGATGCCGCCGCCCAGGACCGCCTGGCCGGCCGGGTCGTCTCCGAGGGGATCTCCGTGCGCGGGCTCGAGGAGCTGGTCGCCGTCGGCGAGGTCGGCGAGGACGCCGGTCCGAGGGTGCGCCCACCGCGGCCGACGGCCCCGGGCCTGACCGAGCTGGGCGACCGGCTCAGCGACCGACTCGACACCCGGGTCAAGCTCACCCTCGGACGCAGCAAGGGCAAGATCGCGATCGAGTTCGCCTCGCTGACCGATCTGGAGCGCATCGTGGCGGTGATCGACCCGCGAAACCGGGACGACAGGCCGATCTAGCTCTCTACCGACTGATCGATTCAGCGTTAGATCGATTTGTCGACAAAGACACGTGAGACGGAGATCAGCCGACGGCCGGGTCGCCGTCCTGGTGGACGTCCGGGTCGACGTCCGGGTCGACCTGCTCCGCTCGCTTCGCCTTCCGGGCGGCCCGTGCGGCCTTCTCCTCGGCGTCGAGCTCGAGGGCCCGCTCCGGGGTCGGCGCGGATCCTCCACGTGAGGCTGGCAGCCACCACGAGCCGGGGGGCTGCTGCTCGGCCGGGTAGGCATCGATCGCTTCGTCCAGCAACGCGGACAGGCGGTCGTGCAGCTCGAGGGTCTCCTTGACGGGGTCCTCGCCGGTGGGGTGCATCGGCTCGCCCACGCGGATCCCGATGGTCTTGCCCCGGCCGAAGTCGCGCGGGTGGTCCTTGGTCATCAGCCGCTGGGTGCCCCAGAGGGCCACCGGGATGAGTGGCACGCCGGCCTCGGCGGCGATCCGGGTCGCGCCCGACTTGAGCTCCTTGACCTGGAAGGAGCGGGAGATGGTGGCCTCGGGGAAGATCCCGACCACCTCACCGGCCTGGAGGTAGCGCAGCGCCTCCTCCATCGAGGCGCCACCATCGCCACGGTCGACCGAGATGTGGTGCATCGAGCGCATCACGGGTCCGCCCACGGCGTGGTCGAAGACCTCGCGCTTGGCCATGAAGCGCACCAGCCGCTTCGAGGGGTGCGCTGCCAGGCCGCCGAGGACGAAGTCGATGTAGGAGACATGGTTGAACGCCAGCAGCGCCCCGCCCGTCCTCGGCACGTTGTCCGTGCCGCTCATCTGGAAGCTCAGTCCGAGCACGCGGAACAGCGTCTTCGCGGTGACGATGATGGGCGGGTAGGTGATGTCGCGCATGGGCGTCCTCGGCGTACGGCGGTCAGGTCGGCCCGACCGGGGTCGGGTGCCCTGATCGTGCCATGAGCACCCGGAAACCCACTGGCCACGCTCTGCGAGACTGTCCCCATGCGACCGATCGTCCAGAGCCGCAAGCTCCAGCACGTCAGGTACGACGTGCGCGGCCCCATCCTGGTCGAGGCCCAGCGCCTCGAGGCCGAGGGGCACAAGATCCTCAAGCTCAACATCGGGAATCCGGCGCCGTTCGGCTTCGAGGCACCTGAGGCGATCGTGGCCGACATGGTCCACAACCTGCCCGAGGCCCAGGGTTACTCCGACTCCCGCGGGATCTACAGCGCGCGGACGGCCGTCGCGCAGTACTACCAGTCGCACGGGCTCACCGACACGGCCAACGACGACGTGTTCATCGGCAACGGCGTCTCCGAGCTGATCACGATGGTGCTGCAGGCCTACCTCGACGACGGCAACGAGATCCTGGTGCCGGCTCCGGACTACCCGCTCTGGACCGGGGCGGTCTCGCTCTCGGGCGGCACGCCGGTGCACTACCGCTGCGACGAGGAGAACGGCTGGGACCCCGACCTGGCCGACATCGAGTCCAAGATCACCGACCAGACCAAGGGCCTGGTGATCATCAACCCGAACAACCCCACCGGAGCCGTCTACAGCGAGGGGACCGTCCGTGGGCTCGTGGAGATCGCCCGCAAGCACGAGCTGGTGATCTTCAGCGACGAGATCTACGAGAAGATCCTCTTCGACAACGCCGTGCACCACCACACCGCGTCGTACGTCCACGACGACGTGCTGTGCCTGACCTTCAGCGGTCTGTCCAAGGCCTACCGGGTCTGCGGCTACCGGGCCGGCTGGGTGATGGTCTCGGGTCCCAAGCACCTGGCCGAGGACTTCCTCGAGGGCCTGACCCTGCTCGCCAACATGCGGATGTGCCCCAACGTCCCCGCTCAGCACGCGATCCAGACGGCGCTCGGTGGCTACCAGTCGATCGAGGAGTACATCCATCCCGGCGGCCGCTTCTACGAGCAGAGCAAGACGGCCGCGAAGCTGCTCAACGACATCCCGGGGGTCAGCTGCGTCGAGCCCCGTGGCGCGCTGTACTGCTTCCCGAGGCTGGACCCCGCGGTCTACCCGATCGAGGACGACGAGCAGTTCGTCATCGACCTGCTGCGTGCCAAGAAGATCCTGGTCACCCACGGCACCGGCTTCAACTGGTTCGAGCCCGACCACTTCCGCCTGGTCACGCTGCCCGACCTGGACACCCTCACCGACGCGATCAGCCGCATCGCCGACTTCCTGGCCACCCAGCGCGCCTGAAACCGGATAGTCCCACTGCAAACGGACCCTCCTGGGCGTCCCGGAGGGGTCCGATTGCATGGGATTACCCGTTCTCCGGCCCACCCCGTGCACCCGGCCGCACCTACGATGGGCGAGTGGGACGCAAGACGGAGCGCTTGACGCTGGACCACCTCGACGGGCTGCCCGGCGGGTGTGCCGAGTGCGTCTTCTGGGAGCTCGATCCCGTACGCCGGGACGCGGTGTGTGGTCACGAGTCGGAGGAGAAGGCCGCCTGGGTCTCGATGGTCCTGCGCGAGTGGGGCTCGTGCGGACGGGTCGCCCTGGTCGACGGTGAGGTGGTCGGCCACATGATCTGGGCGCCCGCCGGTCCACGTGCCGGCGGCCGACGGCTTCCCGACGTCGCCCGTGAGCAGTGACGCGGTGATCATGACCACGGCCCACGTCGCCACCGAGCACCGCGGCGGCGGACTGGGCCGGATGCTGGTGCAGGGCATGGCCAAGGACCTCATCAAGCACGGCGGGGTCAAGGCGGTCGAGGCGTTCGGGGACACCCGCGGGCGCACCGGCCGACACGTCGTACCGGCGGACTTCCTGCTCTCCGTGGGCTTCTCCACGCACCGCCCGCACGCGGTCAACCCCCGCATGCGGATGGACCTGCGCACCACGCTCTCGATCCGTGAGGAGCTCGAGCGAGGACTCGAACGCCTGCTGGCCCCGGTCAAGCATCGTCAGCCGCAGGCATCACCCGTGAAGCGCCATCCGTCGCCGGTGCAGCGTGGCGACGGCGGGACGGCGGGATGACCGCACCGATCACCTGGCGCCAGGAGGACACCGAGCGCTGGCTGTCGGTGGCCGACCAGCGCGAACGCGGGCTGGAGCCGGTGCTCACGGTGCTGCTCGAGGCTGCCGGCCTGGTCCCCGGCGAGCACGTGCTCGACGTCGGCTGCGGCACCGGGCCGACCACCAGGGCCGCAGCGCTCGCCGTACGACCGGGCGGGACGGTCACCGGGCTCGACCTCGCGCCCGAGCTGGTCGCGGAGGCCGCCCGCCGGGTGCAGGAGCCAGAGGTGCGCTGGCTCGCCGGAGACGCCACCGAGGTGGCCCTGCCCGCCGCGCACTTCGACGCGGTGATCTCCCGCTTCGGGGTGATGTTCTTCGCCGATCCGATGACCGCGTTCGCGCATCTCGCCGGTGCGACCCGGCCCGGCGGTCGGCTCGCGGTCGCCGTGTGGCCAGCCCGCGACGAGGTCGAGCAGTTCGCCCTGCCGTACGCCGCGGCCCTGCGCGCGCTGACGCAGGCGGGGATCGAGCCCGACGAGCCGGACCCGCAGCGAGGACCGTTCTCGATGGGCCGCGAGGACGAGGCGCTCTCCCTGCTGACGGCCGCGGGATGGAGCGACGTCGAGATCCGCAGCGAGGAGCCGCTGCTGCCGGTCGCCGGACCCGCCGCCGACCTCGCCACCGTGGCCCGGGGAATGCTGGAGACCGGTCACGCGGGCGTCCTCCTGGACGACGCGCCGACCGACGTGGTCGCCGCCGCGGCTCGCGATCTCGAGGCCCAGCTCACCGAGCGTGCCCGCGCCGACGGCGTCCACCTCGGCGGAAGGGTGCACCTGCTCCTCGCCGTACGTCGCTGAGCCGGCCGCGAGCGACCGAACCTTCCACGGTGGGCCGCAGAAGTCGGCAGCGCTCAGGTGCCCTGGAAGCTGTCCCGGATCTCGCTGACCCGGAGCACCCCGGTGTGTGCGTCGACCTCCGGACTGAGGTAGAAGCGCTGCACCGCCACCACGACGGCCTCGGCCAGCACGTCGCGGAAGTCAGGGTCGCGCAGGCGCTCGACGTCACCGACGTTGGTCAGGTAGCCGACGTCGAGCCGGATGGCCGGCATCCGGGTGCCGCGCAGCAGGTCCCAGGTCTTCGGGTGCCAGCGCAGGTCGACGAGGTCGCTGCGGGCGACGATCTCGCGCTGCACCAGGCCGGCGAACCGCTCGCCGGCCGAGGACCAGGTCTCGTGGTCGGCGTCGCCGAAGAAGTAGGTCGAGACGCCGCAGGCGTCCGGGTTGCCGGAGGTGTCGAGGGCGAGGCTGAGGAACAGGTCGGCACCGGTGCGGTTGGCGAACGCGGCCCGATCAGCCTCCTCACCAGGGGTGGGGGCCCAGCGCGGGGTGGTCAGGAAGGCCTGGACGCCGGTGGCGACCAGGCGGCCCTCCACCCGCTGGGCGAGGTCGTGCAGGATCGAGTCGGACGTCGCGGCGTACTCGTCGGGGAGGTTGTGACCCCGACCGACGTCGATCACCACGACCTTGCCGCCGAGGTGGGGTCCCGCCTCACGGATGTGCTCCTGGGCACGCAGCGCGTTGGGGGCGCCGCCCTTGACCATCGGGCTGAGCCGGGTCAGGGCCTTGAGCGTCGCGGGGCCGCAGGTGCCGTCGGGCGGGATGCCGAAGTTGCGCTGGAACTCGCGCACGCCCGCCTCGGTCTCCGGTCCGAAGTAGCCGTCCACGCGGCCGACCCCGAACCCGAGGTCCAGCAGGCGGCGCTGGAGCGTGTAGACGTCGTCCCCGACCAGCAGGTTGCCGGCGAGGTGGGTCAGGATCCGGTCGCCGAGCCGCCACCGCGCTTCGTCGAGGCGCCGGAAGGTCAGCGGGCCGACGGCGCCGTCCACGGTCAGGCCGCGCTGCTGCTGGAAGGTGCGTACGGCGAGCTCGACGCGAGCGTCGAACTGCGGAGCCTCACCGAGCTGGTCGAGGTCACCGGCTGCGCCGTCGTCCAGCAGACCGATCCGCTCGAGCAGACCGGTGATCTGGGCGACGGCGGGACCCGAGTCCCCGAGCCGGAAGACCGCGTTCACGCAGGTGAGACTAGACCCTGGATGATGCTGCCTGACTTCGCGACGCTCACGCGATGAAGTCGGCGAGCTCCTTGAGCAGGGCAGCCTTGGGTCGGGCGCCGACGATCTGCTTGACGACCTCGCCGTCCTTGTAGACGTTGAGCGTCGGGATGCCGTTGACCCGGTAGGTGGACGGCGTCACGGGGTTCTCGTCGACGTTCATCTTCACGAAGGTGACCTTCTCGCCGTGCTCGGCTGCGAGCTCGTCGAGGATCGGCCCGACCTGACGGCAGGGGCCGCACCACTCGGCCCAGAAGTCGACGAGAACGGGCTTGTCGGACTTGAGAACCTCGGCCTCGAAGTTGTCGTCGGTAACGGCCTGCAGGTCGGACATGTGGTGCTCCTTCGTCTTGAAGACTGGTGGATTTCGGCGTGCTTGGAGTGAACACCATGCCCCCGACAAATCTTCCCGTGGGACGGGAACAGGGGCTGGTCGGATCAGGCGCTGGCGCCCACGGTCGCGGCGCCGGCGGAGGTGGTCGCCGCGAAGTCGAGGTCGGACAGGTAACGCTCGGCGTCGAGGGCCGCAGCACAACCGGTGCCGGCGGCGGTGATCGCCTGGCGGTAGTGGTGGTCGACGAGGTCGCCACAGGCGAAGACCCCGGTCAGGTTGGTGCGGGTGGACGGGGCGTCCACGAGCACGTAGCCCTCGTCGTCCAGCCGGACCTGTCCGGGCAGCAGCTCGGAGCGCGGGTCGTGACCGATGGCGACGAACAGGCCGGTCGCGTCGAGCTCGCGGGTCTCACCGGTCTCGGTGTCACGCAAGGTGACCCCGGTGACCTTGTCGTCACCGTGGATCTCGGCGACCTCGGAGTTCCAGGCGAACTCGATCTTCGGGTCGGCGAAAGCGCGCTCCTGCATGATCTTGGAGGCGCGGAGCTCGCCGCGGCGGTGGATCAGGGTGACCTTCGAGCCGAAGCGGGACAGGAACGTCGCCTCCTCGATCGCGGAGTCGCCACCACCGACGACGGCGATGTGCTGCTCGCGGAAGAAGAAGCCGTCGCAGGTCGCACACCAGCTCACGCCGTGTCCGGAGAGCCGGTCCTCGTCGGGCAGGCCGAGCTTGCGGTAGCCCGAGCCCATGGCCAGGATCACGGCCCGGGCGTAGAAGGTGCCCTCGGCGGTCGTGACCACCTTGGTCTCACCGGTGAGGTCGAGGCCGATCACGTCGTCGGAGACGATCTCGGCGCCGAAGCGCTCGGCCTGCGCCCGCATCTCGTCCATCAGGGCCGGGCCCTGGATGCCGTCGCGGAAGCCCGGGAAGTTCTCGACCTCGGTCGTGTTCATCAGGGCGCCACCAGCGGTGACGGACCCCTCGAACTGCAGGGGTGCGAGGTTCGCGCGGGCGGCGTACACCGCTGCGGTGTAACCCGCCGGGCCGGACCCCACGATGATCACGTTGCGGGTCTCGCCCTGGTGTGTCGCTGTCTCCGTCACTGCCACTCCTCGATACGTCGGTTCACGCCTGCTCAACAGATCCTAGGCACCGGACATTCCTGCCGTGGCAGGGACGCGAGGGCTCGGGACGGATGCGTCAGGTGAGGGAGACGAGGCTGGTGAGGTCCTCGTCGGGCAGGGACGGGGTGGCCGTCGCGTTCACGTTCATCGAGACCAGGTCGGCCCGCCCGGACTGGACGGTCAGGAACGCGGTGTCGGAGGCGTCACGACCGGTCGCGATCCGCACCAGGGTCTCGCGCGGAGCCAGCGTGGTGGCGTCCACGACGCGCCACTGCCCGTCGATCGCCGCCTCGACGACCGCGTGGAAGTCCATCGGGGAGAGGCCGGGGGCGTACACGGCCACCAGCCGGGCGGGGACGTTGCGGGCCCGGAGCAGGGCGATCACCAGGTGGGCGAAGTCGCGGCAGACCCCCTGGCGCGCCAGCAGCGTCTGGGTGGCGCCGTCGGTGTGCCGGCTGGATCCGCTGACGTAGAAGAGCTGGGTGCCGACCCAGGAGCTCACGGCGTCGAGCAGCTGCTTGCCCGCGAGCATCGAGAACTCGCCCCAGGCGGTCGGACCGAGCTCGTCGGACTCGGCGTAGCGGCTCGGGCGGCGGTAGACGATGTCGTCGACCGGCTCGACCTTCGCCGGCGGCGCCGTACCGGAGACCTCCGCTGCATACGTCAGGCGCAGCCGTCCGGGCCTCGCCGTGCACACGTGCAGCCGTCCGCCGTCGTCCACCCGGAGCTCCTCGACCGCGATCGGGGCACCGTCGACGGTGACCTCGAGGGTCTCGGAGGAGAGCCGCGGACCCGCTTCCGGGTGCTGGGCGACCGCCACCGACCAGACCAGCTCGGCCTCCTCGCGTACGTCGAGCTCGACCTCGGCGGAGACCGAACGGGTGCGGGGCACGGCGCTGTTCATGGCACCAGTCTCACGGCGTGACGTCGGCCCCGGTCAACTGGGTGCTGCCCAGCCGTCGGTCGCCGTCGCAGGTCCACGCCTCGACCAGCTGCTCGCCGTCCTTCTCGGGATGGACGAGGAGCACGGCCAGCGACCCGTCGACGCGCACCGGGTTGGCCACGGCACCGTCGGTGACCGCCGGGCCCGGGCACGCCCGGGTGAGCAGCGCATCGGTCTTGGACTGCTGGGCGGCGCTGGGCTCCTCCGACGTCGAACCGGACTCCGCGCCGGACTGGTCGGTGGACCGTTCGTCCGGGGTGACC
Organism: uncultured Actinomycetota bacterium; assembly: GCA_963842565.1. Classification (GTDB taxonomy): domain Bacteria; phylum Actinomycetota; class Actinomycetes; order Propionibacteriales; family Nocardioidaceae; genus Marmoricola. The sequence goes on from CAWJGX010000014.1 coordinate 40,469, forward strand.
ACGCCGGTGTCCGTGCGGAGGAGCCCGGCGACATCGGCGTGGAAGGAAGCCGTGGTGAGCGCCGGCAGCGTCCGGACCGCCTCGGCGGACTCACGCAGGGCACGCGACTTCGAGCCGGGTGTCACCCCGGCACCGGCAGAGGGCACCGGCGCGTCGGAGGGTGCCTGGGACAACGGGGTCTCGTCGCTCGCCGCTCCCCGCGAGGCGGCCGTGTCCTCGGAGCTGTCCGTGCCGAGCCGGACGGCCGCGACTCCACCCACACCGAGGACGATGACGGCCGCCGCAGCACCGGCCGCGCGGGGGAGCCACCGCCTGCGCAGCGGTACGACGTCCGCGGGCTCACCCGACTGCGCCCGCTCGGTCCGCAGCATCGCCAGGGTCTCGTCGAGCCGCGCGGACACGTCGTCCGGGATCGGCTCGTGCTGTGCGCCCACCTCGCCGAGCAGCGACCGGACGTGTGCTTCCTGCTCGGGGTCGACCGTGGGGTCGGTCTCGGGTTCGTGCTCATTCATGTCCGCTCACCTCCTGGTGGTTCTCGTCGCTGCGTTCGGGTGGATGGCCGGATCTTCGGCTGGGCCTTGGCCGGTTCCTTGGCCGGGGTCCTCGAGATGGGACGCAACGGACCCCGGACCGGTTCCGGGGGAGCGGGCCAGATCGGCGAGCAGCACGGCCAGCCTGGCCCGTCCACGGGAGCACCGGCTCTTGACGGTGCCGACCGGCACCTCGAGGATCTCCGCTGCCTCCTGCACGGGATACCCCTCGAGATCCACCAGCACCAGTGCCGCCTTCTGGTCTGCCGGCAACGTGTCGAGCGCGGCGAGGACGCGGTCTCGCCGCTCACCGGCCAGCGCGTGAGCCTCCGGGTCGGACTCGGCCGCCCGGGGATCCCTGGTGCCGAGCATCGAACCGCGCGAGGCGTGCCCCTCGAGGTCCTCGGGCAGGGGCTCGGCGGCCCGGACCTTCCGGCGCCGGAGCCGATCGAGGCAGGCGTTGACCACGATCCGGTGCAGCCACGTGGTGACGGCCGAGTCGCCGCGGAAGGAGTCGGCTCGACGGTAGGCAGAGATCAGGGCGTCCTGCAGGGCATCGGCCGCGTCCTCCCGGTCGCCGGTCGTGCGCAGGGCGACGGCCCACAGCCGGTCCCGGTGCCGCGCGAACAGCTCGGCGAACGCATCCGGGTCCCCGGCGAGGTGGGCCGCGACCAGGCCCGCGTCATCGCGTACGTCGCGTGGCCGAGGCTCGAGGTCTGGACCCGGCCCGGTCACGACCTGACCGAGATGTCGACGATCTCGCCACGGAAGCCACCCGAGACCGCCGGCAGCTTCGTGAGCCAGACCAGCAGGTAGCGGGTCTTCGGTGCCGGGTCCAGCCGCACGGTGCTCTTCTCCCCGGCATCGGCCTTCGAGCCGACCTTGTCCATCTGGTCGAGGCTGTCGGGGGGGTCGGTCACACCGGCGGACGCGGCGTACACCTCGTAGGAGGTGGGCTTGCCCGTGAGCTCCACCGTGACCGAGCCGGCCTCGGTGTCCTTGCCGAGGTCGAGCATCAACCCGACTCCGGGCTTGAGGCCACCCAGCGCCGGGTCGCCGCGGTAGGTGCTGGTCATCCAGGACGTCGCGCTGTTCCCGTCGATCGCGTTCTTCGCGGTGTCCGGGTTCTCCTCCGGGGGGTCGGCGAAGGGGTCGAAGTCGGTCACCCCGGCGATCTTGACGGGGGACGACTTGGCCTTCGAGGACGTGTCCGGAGCACTGCTGGATCCCTGCGACGGCGAGCCGTCCTGGCGGCCGCGGTTGAAGGCGATGGCCATCGCCACCACGAGGACGAGGAGCACGGCGACGAGGATCGCCACCCGCAACCAGCCGCGACCCTCCTTGCCGGTGTGGACCTCGTTGTGCTCCTCGGCCTCGTCGGTGAAGGGCCAGAAGCCGGACGTCCCGGTGTCGGTCGTCGCGCCGGGTGGAGGCGGACCCGCCGCACCGCCGGGGGAGGGTGTTCCGGTCCCGGAAGGAGGCCCCGTCGACGCGGCCGTCTGCGCGGCGGCCGCCCGGGCTGCCGCCGGGACACGTCTCTCGGTCGTGGCGAAGAGCGGCCGCTCGGGGGGCTCCTCGAAGGGCGGTGGCGGGGTCACCTCCTCGAGCGGAGGGTGCAGCGGCGACAACGCGGTCGCGTCGTCGAGGGGTTCGCGGTAGTAGGCGGTGTCCTCGGACTCGTCCACGGCCGACGTCACGTGGGTCTCGTCCTCGGCCGGCTGGGTCGGCGACGCCTGGGTCTGCTCGCCCGGGCCCTCGGCCTCGGGGTGCCCGTTCGAGACCTCGGGGGCGGCTGCCACTCCTGCAGCCGTGGGCAGCGCGTCCCGGTGGATCGAGACCGTCGCCTCGGCGTGCATGCCGGCGGCGTCGATCGGCGCGCTGAGGCCCGGATCGCCGACGTAGTCGGCGAGGGCCGCGGCGATCTCGTGCGCGGTCTCGATCGGCAGCGCGTGCTGGGAGGCCTCCTTGTGCAGCACCCGCTCGCAGATCACGTCGAGGGTGCGCGGCACCCCGGCGCGGACCTGACGCGGCCGGAGGGGACGACGCGACTCGCGGGGTGCGGTCGGCACGGCCGAGCGGGCGACGCCGGGCCACCGACCGGTCAGGGCGGCGTAGAGGATGCCGGCGAGGTTGATCACGTCTGCCTCGCGCTCGTCCAGCTCGCCGTACAACGGGTCCGGCGGTCGTGGTCGCTCGAGGGTGGCGTCGACGACGTACCCGATCAGCTTCACGGCTCCGGCGTGGGTGACGAGCACCGCCTCCGGGTTCAGCCGACCGTGGGCGACGCCCTGCGCGTGGCCGGCGGCGATGGCTTCGGCGACCTCACGGGCGAGCCAGGCCGCGCGCGAGGGCGGCAGGGTGCCCTGCTGCAGCATCAGGTCGAGCGAGATGCCGTCACCCCACTCGTGGACCACCCAGGTGACGCCGTTGTCGTCGGAGCAGTCGAGGACGCGGAGCAGGTGCGGGTCGGTGACCGTCGCCGAGACGCGGGCGGCCTCGAGCAGGTGCGGCGCTCGTTCATCGGAGCTCGACACCGCGTGGATCGCCACGCTGCGCGCCAGGATCGTGTCCGTGGCCCTCCAGAAGCGGGCGCCGTCGCTCTCGGTGAGCAGGTCGTCGAGCCGGTAGCGCCCGGCGAAGACGGTGCCGGGGCCGATCGGGCCGGTCATCGCGGTCCCTGCGGGTGTGGACGCGTGCGGTGCCTGCTCACGTCACACCACCCCTCGCGCTCGACGCCATCTCTCGCAGACCTGGGACCGGGACTGCTCGCTGCCCATCGTAGGGCCCGTGGTCGTGGCGGCTGGTCACACCTGCATGGCGCTCAGCGCCCCCCGCGCACACGCCGGCCGACCAGCGCGAGGACCTCGGTGACCTCGGTGATCCGAAGCAGACGTGCCAGGGCGAAGTAGACGCCGAAGTACGCCAGCCCGACGACGACCAGGTCGAGCACGGCCCGCAGGGTGCCCTCGAAGTCGAGCACCCGCTGGAGGCCGAGGTAGACGAGGAGGCCCACGCCCGCACTCACGCCGACGGCGATGGCGAGGCGGACGAGGAACCGGACGAGACGGCGTCCTCCGAGTCCGCCGACCTCGCGGGAGAGCAGGGTGTAGGACGTGGCCGCGCCGACGGCGTAGGAGCAGGCGTAGGCGATCACGAGGCGAGGGGCGATCTCGGAGGCCGGCGCGTCGCGGGTCAGGAGCACGGCCGCGACGATGTTGGTGGCGGCGATCCCGCACTGGATCATGAACACCCGGCGGGTCTGCTCGAGGGCGTAGAAGCCACGCAGCATCAGGTAGTGCGCGGTGAACAGCACCATCCCGATGCCGAACAGCGCGAGCGACGGGGCGAAGTTGCCGAAGTCGGCGGCCGCGCTGCCGTAGCCCCAGATCACCTGGGCGATGTCCAGGGCCATGATCGTGAACAGCACCGCGATCGGCACGACGAGCGCGTAGGCCGAGCGCAGCGTGGAGGAGACGGTGGACGCCACCGCCGTGAGGTTCCCGGAGGCGGCGTACGACGAGAGCATCGGCAGCATCGCGGTCGCCAGGGAGACCGTGATGATCGAGTGCGGGACCATCGTCAGCAGGAACGAGTTGGAGTAGATCGTGTAGCCGGTCCCGTTGTCGGAGCCGCCATGGAGGTTCACGGTTCCACTGCTCGCGAGCCGTACGACGATCGTGTAGGCGACCTGGTTGACCACCACGAACAGCACGGTCCAGAGGCCCAGGCGCAGCGTGTGCCCGAGTCCGGTGCCCCGGAAGTCGAAGCGTGGTCGGTAGTGGAACCCGGCCGACCCCAGGTAGGGCAGCAGCACCAGCAGCTGGATGACGATGCCGATCGTGGAGCCGATGCCGAGCAGCGCCTCGGCGCCGGCGGAGAAACCGCCGTTCTTCTCGGCGCCGGTCGCCGGGCCGATCGTGACGAGATACGTGCCGAGCACCGCCACGGCCACCACGTTGTTGGCGATGGGCGCCCACATCATCGGGCCGAACCGGCGTCGCGAGTTGAGCACCTGGCCCAGCAGCACGAACATGCCGTAGAAGAAGACCTGGGGCAGGCAGTACCGCGCGAAGGCGATCGCGGACTCCCGCTGCGCCTCCAGCTCGGGGGTGAAGAACTCCGGGTCGAGGAAGAGCCGCATCAGCAGCGGCGCGGCGACGACCAGGACCACGGTCACGATCGCGAGGAACAACCCCGCCAGGGTGATGATCCGGTTGGTGTAGGCCTCGCCGCCGTCCGGGTCGTCCTTCATCGCTCGCACCAGCTGCGGGACGAGCACCGCGTTGACGACCCCGCCCGCCAGCAGGATGTAGAGCATGTTCGGCACGGTGTTGGCGATGTTGAACACGTCGGCGTGCAGTCCCACGCCCAGTGCCGCCGCGAGCAGGATGCCGCGGACGAAGCCGCTGAGCCGGGAGAAGATCGTGCCGGCGGCCATCACCGCCGTCGCCGAGAGCAGCGAGCTCGAGTCCCGGCGGGCCTCCGGTGTCTCGCTCACTCGGACTCACCCACACGCCAGCGGTGGTTGCGAACCCGGAGCACGATGCGACGCAGGATCATCACTCCGAGCAGGACCCCGCCGGCCACGATGACGAACCAGATCAACCGGCCCACCTGGCTGGTGCGCAGGCTGAAGCTGAGCGGGGTGCCGACCTCTTCGCCCTTGGCGGTGATCGGGGTCAGCCGCACCTCGTGCACGCCGACCGAGCTCGTCGTCGGCAGGCGCAGGGTGATCCGCTGACCCGGCTGCATCCGGACCGGGTCGGGCGTCGCGACCTTGACGTCCGGGCTGTCCGTGTGGGCACGCAGCCCCACCGTGACCGGCTGCTCGAGACCGTTGACGAGCGTCACCGTCAAGGAGCCGGAACCACCGGACAGGGTCACGAAGTCGGTGCCGGTGACCTGCACCTCGTCCATCTGCTTCTGGGTGTTGGCGTTCAGGGCGAGGACCTGGTCGCTCGCCAGCATCCGGGTCCCGCGGGCGCTGTACGACGAGGCCTGCAACGCCGCCCCGGTGAGCCGGTTGCTGGCGTCGTTGCGGTTGGTCAGCAGGTGCTCGAGCACGACTCCGGTGCGGGTCAGCGTCCTGGTGGCCATGATGTTGCCCGGGCCGATCTCACGGGCGAGCTGGGCTCGGTCGTACTCCAGCTCGCCCCGGTAGGGGGTGGTCACCCCGGACGCCAGCGGAACGATGCGGACCCAGGGCACCTGGAGACCACCGAAGAAGTCGGCCTGGCGCCACTGCGGGCCGGGGTTCCAGTCGGCGGGCAGGCTGACGATGACCTCGCGGGCAGGCTGGCCGCCCTTCTCGGCCTCGAGTGCCGCGTCGGCGAGGATGCGCTGTCGCATCGCCAGCGGATCGTGGGCATCCGTGGGAGCAGGACCGCCGGACCCGGCCCGGTCGTCGCTGAGCACCAGCTGCTGGCCCGAGGGGAGCCGGGACTGCGGCTGGCTGGTCAGCGAGCCCTGGTCGCCGAGGAGCAACGTCGTCGCCCGCGGGATGCGGGGGAGCAGCGTGGGGTCGAAGTAGCCGGGCGGCGGTGCCACCACCGGCGTGGCCGTCAGACCACGCGCCCCGAGCCGGCGAGACGACAGCACGGTGGACCGCGTGAGCAGGCTGGGAGCCCTGCGGGCGAGGGCGGCCACGTCCGGGTCGGAGTACCCGAGGCCGAGCAGGTCGTTGGTGCGCGCCGTACCGAGAAAGGTCTCCAGGACGCTGGTCGACCGGGCCCGTTCCTCGGCGCTCGGCGCCGTGCGTCCGGGTGCTCGACGACGGGCTGGGCGACGGGCTGGCGTCCGGCTGCTCGTCGTCGGACTTCTTCTGCTCGACGTCGGTGGCACCGAGTGACAGCGGGGGGTTGCCGTTGCCGTAGTCGTCCAGGGCGTCGAGGACGGCGGGGTCGAGCAGCCAGGTGATCGGCGCGTTCCCCGACGAGGCCCCGAAGTCGGCGAGGCGGGTCAGCCGTCCGTTCGGCCCCGTGAGCCCGGCCCACCTGGTCGGGCCGTTGAGGCTGCCGTCGGGCGCGCGGCGGGCCCGCTCCCGCATCGGCACCACGATGGACACGGGCACGGTCCTGCTGGCCGCCTGCTCCGGCGTCACGAGCGGGATGAAGGTGCGGGCGCGCCCGTCGGCGACCAGGTCGCGCCCGGCCTCGGTGGCGCCGAGGGCGTGGACACCGATCCAGTAGACGCCGGGGTCTCCGGAGATGGCGAGGGAAGCGCGTGGCACCCGGATCGTGAACGGGGCCCGCTGACCGGGCGCGAGATCGCCGACGGAGACGTTGGTCGCCGGGTCGTCGAGCCGGGTGCCGACGGTCGTCTCGGGGGCGGTGCGCGCCGCCTCGTCGAGGTCGTCGCGCGTGGTGATGGGTGTCGAGGAGGTGAAGGGAGCGAGGTTGACGTCCTGCCACTCCTCCTTCGAGGTGTTCGCCACCACCCCGCTGATCGAGATCACACCGGAGGTCGGGATCACCGAGGGTGTGAGCGAGGTCATCACCACGGAGAGCGGGGTCAGCTCGGCCTCGTCGGCCGACGGGCGCAGCGCCGACACACCTGCGTGCGCAGGGACAGCGAGCGGACCGACCAGGGAGGCACCCGCCAGGGCGAGCCCGAGTGCTCCACCGAGGGTCATCCTCGCCAGCGCACGGGAGATCGGGCGGGCGGGGCTCACAGCCGGATGCTATCCAGCGTGCCCGGCCCCACCGGGCTGCCCTCGCCGGGCTCGGTCAGGGGGACCTCTCAACTCAACTAGAGTGGTCTCCTGTGTCCGAGGAGCCCCTGCTGATCAGCGACGTCCAGACGCGCGTGGTCGCGGAGCTGGCCCGGATCGCGCCCGTGACCGACGAGCTCGGCGCCCGGTTCGCGGCTGCGGGTGAACAGATCGCGCTGGTGGGCGGACCGGTGCGGGACGCGATGCTGGGCCGCCTGCAGACCGACCTCGACTTCACCACCTCGGCGCGCCCCGAGGTGACCGAGCGACTGCTCCAGGGCTGGGCCGACGCCACCTGGGACATCGGTCGGGCGTTCGGCACGATCGGCTGCCGACGGGGCGAGTGGCAGGTGGAGATCACCACCTGGCGCTCGGAGGCCTACGACCCCGAGAGCCGCAAGCCGGCCGTCCAGTACGGCGACTCGCTGGTGGGTGACCTGGCCAGGCGTGACTTCACGGTCAACTCGATGGCGCTGGTGCTGCCCGAGCAGCAGCTGGAGGATCCCTTCGGCGGTGTGGTCGACCTGGCCCACCAGGTGCTGCGGACCCCCGGGCGACCGGAGGACTCGTTCTCCGACGACCCGTTGCGGATGATGCGGGCCGCCCGGTTCACCGCCCAGCTGGGCTTCACCGTGGCGCCGGAGGTGGTCGCCGCGATGACCGACATGGCCGAGCGGATCACGATCGTCTCGGCCGAGCGGGTGCGCGACGAGCTGGTCAAGCTGGTGGTGTCTCCCGACCCGGTGCGGGGCCTGCGCCTGCTCGTGGAGACCGGCCTGGCGGCGTACGTCCTGCCCGAGCTGCCGGCGCTGGCCCTCGAGCGCGACGAGCACCACCGCCACAAGGACGTCTACGAGCACACCCTGACCGTGCTCGAGCAGTCGATCGACCTCGAGAGCCGCCTCGGCGACGGCGGCCCGGACTTCGTGTCCCGCTTCGCGGCGTTGATGCACGACGTCGGCAAGCCGCGCACGCGACGCTTCGCCGACAACGGGGTGGTCACGTTCCACCACCACGACGTCGTCGGCGCCAAGCTGACCCGCAAGCGGATGCAGGCGCTGAGGTTCTCGCGCGAGCAGACCGACGCCGTGGCCCAGCTGGTCGAGCAGCACCTGCGGTTCCACGGCTACGGCTCGGGCGAGTGGACCGACTCCGCCGTACGCCGCTACGTGCGGGACGCCGGCGACCAGCTCGACCGGCTGCACGTGTTGACGCGCGCCGACTGCACCACCCGCAACCAGAAGAAGGCCGACCGGTTGCGGCGCACCTACGACGACCTCGAGGCGCGGATCGAGAAGCTCTCCGAGGCCGAGGAGCTGGCCTCGATCCGGCCGGACCTCGACGGCAACCAGATCATGGAGATCCTGGGCATCGGACCCGGCCGGGAGGTCGGCGAGGCCTACCGGCACCTGCTCGAGCTGCGCCTCGACCGCGGCCCGATGTCCGAGGACCAGGCGAGATCGGCCCTGCTGGAGTGGGCGGCCGCCAAGCGCGCGTGAGGCGTCACCGCGCGCCGACGAGCACGGGTTCCTCGCTCGGTGCGCCGGCGTCCTCGACGTCGAGGTGCGGCAGCCTCCGGTCCAGCCAACCGGGCATCCACCAGTTCAGGTGGCCCAGCAGCGCCATCGTCGAGGGCACCAGCACCATCCGGACGAGCGTCGCGTCCAGGAGGACGGCGGCAGCCATCCCGATCCCCAGCTGCTTGACGACGACGTCGGCCTCGGTGGCGAAGCCGAGGAACACCACCACCATGATCGCCGCACCCGAGGAGATCACCCGACCGGTCGCTGCCAGCCCACGGACCACGCTGCCGCGGGGGTCACCGGTGCGGAGGTAGTCCTCCCGGATCCGCGAGAGCAGGAACACCTCGTAGTCCATCGAGAGGCCGAACAGGATCGCGAACTACCCCCTGCGGATCGTGCCCTTCGGCCTGCCCTGGGCCATGGACGGCCTGCCGGCCGAGGCTCGCGCACGGATGCTGGCGAGCACTCCGCCCGGCTACGGCCTGGTCCTCCGGCTTCTCGAGGGCGGCTACCGACGCAGGGAACGTCGGGCGTTCCGCTACGTCTGATTCGATGGGCTCTCTCGTTGCCGATGAGGAGCCTCGCCTGATGCCGCTGATCCAGGACCACCTGCCCGGGGTCGACCTGGCGCACCTCTCCCTGGGCACCGCCCCGACCCCGGTCGGCCCGCTGGCCGACGGACTGGTGCAGGGCGCGGAGGTGTGGGTGAAGGACGAGGGCCGGTTCGGCGACGGCGCCTGGGGCGGCAACAAGGTCCGCAAGCTCGAGTGGATCCTGGGCGAGGCTCGCCGACGGGGCACCCGGACGCTCTTCACCGTGGGCGGGATCGGCACCCACTGGGGCCTGGCCGCCGCGCTCTACGGTCGCGAGCACGGGCTGCGGACGATGCTCGGGCTGGTGGACCAGCCGGTCGACGACCACGTCCGCGAGCAGCTGGCGCGGCTGGAGGCGTCGGGTGCGGACCTGCACCGCTATCGCGACACACGTCGACTCAAGCTGGCTGCCCCCGGGTTGATCGCGTCCGCGGCGCTGCGTGACCGGAAGCTGCCGTGGTACCTCCCGGCGGGCGGCTCCAACGAGTTCGGCGCCCTGGCGTACGTCGACACCGCACTCGAGATCGCCGCCCAGGTCCACGCCGGCGAGCTCCCCGAGCCGGCCACGGTCGTGACCGCGGTCGGGTCCGGCGGGACGGCTGCCGGACTGGCGCTGGGTCTGCGCCTGGCCGGCCTGCGCACGCGTGTCCTCGGCGTGGTGGTCAACGACATGTTCCCGCTCACGGCACCGGTCATCGTCCGGCTGGCCAACCGGACCGCCGACCTGCTGCGCGAACGCGGAGCCGTGCTCGACCTGCCACCGCTGGTTCCCGAGGACGTGACGATGCGGGCCGACTGGCTGGGCACGACGTACGGCGACCCGACCCCCGCCTCGACCACGGCGGTGGCGGACGCGGCGACCCGGGGCCTCACCCTCGAGCCCGTCTACACCGGCAAGGCGCTCGCCGCCGTCCGGGACCTCGTCGGCACGGTCACGCTGCCCGAACCCGTCCTCTGGCTGAACACCCACGGACCCCGCTGAGCAGTCGCCCAGCGGGGTCCGTGCAGGTTGCGTGGACGGACTCAGGCGGCCGGGGTGACCTGCTGGCCGTTGAGCACGCGGTAGGTGTACGCCGCGGCGATGAGCAGCACCGGGACGGCGACGAGCAGACCCACGAGGCACAGGATCGTGCCCACGATGATCGTCACGAGGCCGAGCAACCAGAACACGATCGTGTCGCCGAGGTGTGAGGTGACGAAGTTGACGCTGGCCTTGATCGCGTCCATCGCCTTCATGTTCTGGTCGACGACGAAGAACATCGTCCAGTTGAGCAGGAACGCGACGATCAGGCCGGGGATGTAGCACAGCAGCGTCCCGACGAACGTCGCGACGGCGATGATCAGCGCGGCGAGGATCACCTGCCCGTTGGTCGCCCACGTGCCGATCTCACCGATCGAGGCCGGCTTGCCGTCGACGATGTTGAGCGCGTTCTTGATCAGGCCCGCGCCGAGCGCCTGGGTGACCAGGCTGACGACCAGGCCGGCCAGACCCGCGCCGAGCAGGGAGACCCAGAAGCTGGGACCGCACTGGGTGACCACCGACTGGCCGAGAACGGTGGTGGTGCAGTCGTGCGTCCCGAGGATGGTGGCGCGCAGCAGGAGCTGGACGATCACCTCCAGGACGATGACCACCACGAGGACGATCAGCACCGGGACGAGCATCTCGCCGGGCTTGGCCTTGAACTTGTTCCAGCCGTAGGAGAACGAGTCCGGAGCGCTGTAGGCCCCACCGGCTCCAGGTGGCGGAGGCGGCGGCGGGGGCGGGGCCGACTGGTACCCACCACCCGGCTGGGTCGGTGGTGGTGGCGGTGGGGTGTCGCTCGGAGGTGGCGTGTAGCCACCCGGCTGCCCCGGGGGCGGTGGCGGTGGCGCTCCGCCCCCCTGCGGGGGCGGTGCGCCGTAGGGGTTCTCGGAGGGAGGGGGAGGAGGCGTTCCTTCGCTCATGGCCGAACCATCCCAAAGTCCGGCGCCCGTGTCGATCACCCGACCGGACACAAAAGTCGTGCCCGACCAGTCCTTAACGGACTGATCGGGCACGATGGATCAGGTTGGCTCGAGCGTCAGCGGTCGACGTCTCCTCGGATGAAGGCCTCGACGGACGCCCGACCCTCGTCGTCGGGTCGCTGCACGGGCGGGCTCTTCATCAGGTACGACGAGGCGGCGAGCAGGGCGCCACCGATGCCGCGGTCCTTGGCGATCTTCGCTGCGCGGATGGCGTCGATGATGATGCCGGCGGAGTTGGGGGAGTCCCACACCTCCAGCTTGTACTCGAGGTTGAGCGGCACGTCGCCGAAGGCGCGACCCTCGAGCCGGACGTAGGCCCACTTGCGGTCGTCGAGCCACTGCACGTAGTCGGACGGACCGATGTGCACGTTGCGCGCGCCGAGGTCGTGACCGATGTTGGAGGTGACGGCCTGGGTCTTGGAGACCTTCTTGGACTCCAGGCGGTCGCGCTCGAGCATGTTCTTGAAGTCCATGTTGCCGCCGACGTTGAGCTGGTAGGTGCGGTCCAGCACGACGCCACGGTCCTCGAACAGCTTCGCCATCACGCGGTGCGTGATCGTCGCACCGACCTGCGACTTGATGTCGTCACCGATGATCGGGACGCCGGCGTCCTCGAACTTCTTGGCCCACACGGGGTCGGAGGCGATGAAGACCGGCAGCGCGTTGACGAAGGCCACGCCCGCGTCGATCGCGCACTGGGCGTAGAACTTGTCGGCGTTCTCCGAGCCGACCGGGAGGTAGGAGACCAGGACGTCGACCTCGGCGTCCTTGAGCGCCTGTACGACGTCGACGGGCTCCGTGTCGGACTCCTCGATGGTCTCGCGGTAGTACTTGCCGAGCCCGTCGAGGGTGGTGCCTCGCTGGACGCTCACCCCGGTCGGGGGCACGTCGGCGATGCGGATGGTGTTGTTCTCGGAGCTGTTGATCGCGTCGGAGAGGTCGAAGCCGACCTTCTTCGCGTCGACGTCGAACGCGGCGACGAACTCCACGTCGCGCACGTGGTAGTCACCGAACATCACGTGCATCAGGCCCGGCACGTTGCCGGACGGGTCGGCGTCCTTGTAGTACTCGACGCCCTGGACGAGGGAGCTGGCGCAGTTGCCGACTCCCACGATCGCTACTCGTACCGATCCCATGGGGTTCTCCTCACTCACGACTGGTGCTGGTGGTTGGTTGTGACTGGATCTCGCCGGACGGTGGTCCGGCGTCCGCGGCTCTCGCTGACTTCCGCGTGGCTGGTGGTCGTGCCTTGGCGCGTCCGGCGCGGTCGTGCCGGTGGTCCGGCTGCCGGCGGCACGGGCTCCGGGCCGGAACGCTCGGCCGCGATCAGGTCGGTCAGCCAGCGCACCTCCCGCTCGACGGACTCGATGGCGTGGCGCTGGAGCTCGGTGACGTAGCGGTCGGCTCCCGCGGGGCCACGGCTGGTGCGTGCCCGGTCGAGCCGCTCCTGGAGCCGGCTCCGGCGGCCCTCCAGGATGCGCAGGCGCACCTCGGAGTCGGTGCGCGAGAAGAACGCGAACCGCATGTTGAAGTCCTCGTCCTCCCAGGCCGAGGGGCCGACGTCGGTGATCCGGCCCGCGAAGTACTCGGTGCCGGCGGGCGTGATCTGGTAGACGATCCGCTGCCGTCGGGAGACCCCCGGCGACGCGGTGGCGACCTCGGTGACCAGGCCCGCGCGCAGCATCCGCTTCAGTGCCGGGTAGAGCGAGCCGTAGGAGAGCAGCCGGGTCCATCCGAGCAGGAGGTTGAGCCGCTTGCGCAGCTCGTAGCCGTGCAGCGGGGAGTCGTGCAACAGCCCGAGGACCGCCAGCTCGAGCGTTGCGCCCTTGCTCGCCACCGTCTGCCCCCTCCGTACGTCGAGTGTGGTGCGCCGACGACTCCGTCGCGCGAAGTCGTTACATCAAAAGAACCTATCGCATCGATATATCGTGTGCGAATCGCCACTCCGTCCACGGAGAACGCATATCGGGCACAGCGGAACCCCGTACCCTCGGCGGAGACCAGATCGACGAGTCGAGAGAAGTGCATTGAGCGGCAGCGAGAAGTCCCCGGGACCGGCGAAGAAACCGGCGAAGAAACCGGGAAAGACCCAGGCCTCCGGCTCGGGGAAGACGACCGGGAAGACGGCCGGCACGAAGACCGCCGAGAAGCCCACGCCTCGTCGACGCGTGCTCAACGTGCTCAAGTGGCTGCTGGTCACCGGCCTGGTGTTCGCGGTGATTCTCGCCGGCATCGGCTACTTCGCCTACCGCAACACGAGCATTCCCGACGCCAACAAGGCGTTCGAGGCACAGTCGAGCTTCGTCTACTGGGCCGGCGGCAAGGGCAAGATCGGCCGCTTCGCCGACCAGAACCGCGAGTCGATCCCGCTGGCCGACATCCCGCAGTCGATGCAGGACGCGGCGATCGCAGCCGAGGACCGCACCTTCTACAGCAACAGCGGCATCGACCCGAAGGGGATCATCCGCGCCGCGTTCTCCAACGCGAAGGGCAACGCCACCCAGGGCGCCTCCACGATCACCCAGCAGTACGTCAAGCTCCTCTACCTCAGCCAGGAACGGACGCTCTCCCGCAAGGTCAAGGAAGCCTTCCTGTCGCTCAAGGTGCAGCAGGAGAAGTCCAAGTCGGACATCCTCGAGGGCTACCTGAACACCATCTACTTCGGCCGCGGGGCCTACGGCGTCCAGGCCGCGGCCAATGCCTACTTCGACAAGCCGGCCAAGGAGCTGACCGTCCCGGAGTCGGCGATGCTCGCGGCCGTCGTGAACTCACCGAACTACCTGAGCCCGGATCGTGGCGCAGCGGGCCGGGACGCGTTGATCGAGCGCTATGACTACGTGCTCAACGGGATGGTGTCGAGCGGCGCGCTGGACGCCAGCCAGGCCGACAAGTACCACGGCAAGCTGCCCAGGCTCGGCAAGCCCAAGGCCAGCAACATGTACGCCGGCCAGCGCGGCTTCATGCTGACGATGGTCAGGGACGAGCTGCACCGGATCGGCTTCGACGACACCCAGATCGACTCCGGTGGCCTGCGGGTCGAGACCACGTTCACCCGCAACGCGATGAAGGCCAGCGAGCAAGGCGTGCTCGACCAGCGCCCCCAGGGCCTCAAGAAGCTGCACGTCGCTTCCGCCTCGGTCGACGTGAAGACCGGCGCGCTGCGCGGCTTCTACGCCGGCCAGAACTACCTCGAGAGCCAGCTCAACTGGGCTCGGCTCGGCAGCTCACCCGGATCGGCCTTCAAGCCGTTCGCCCTCTCCGCCGGGATCAAGGGTGGGTTCAGCCTCAAGGACACGTTCGACGGCAACTCCCCCTACGAGTACAAGGAGGGCGGCGGCCAGGTCGTCAACGAGGGAGGTGGCGACGGCACCGACTACGGCTCGGCGATCAGCCTGACCAAGGCGACCGAGGACTCGGTGAACACGGCGTACGCCGACCTGACCGACTCCCTTCCCGACGGGCCCCAGAAGGTCCTGAACACGGCCGTGTCGATGGGCATCCCGCGCAGCAGCCCCGGCCTCGAGCCCAACCGGGCCATCGCACTGGGGTCGGCGACGATCAGCCCGATCAACATGGCCAACGCCTACGCCACCATCGCGAACGGTGGCGTCCACCACGACTGGTTCACCGTGCGGAGGGTGACCCAGGCGTCCGACGACAAGGTGCTGTGGCGGGCGCCGCGCAAGACGAACCGGGCGCTCTCGGAGGACATCGCCAGTGACGTGAGCTACGCCCTGCAGCAGGTGGTCACGAGCGGCACCGGGCAGAACGCCCAGAAGCTGGGGCGGCCCGCCGCCGGCAAGACCGGCACGGCGACGAACGAGGACGGTGACGTGTCCTCGTCGTGGTTCGTGGGCTACACCCCCCAGGTCGCCACGGCCGTGATGTACGTGCGCGGCAAGGGCAACGAGGCGCTCAACGGCTTCCTGTCCAGCTACTTCGGCGCCAACTTCCCGACCTACACCTGGCGCGCCATCATGGAAGGGATCCTCGAGGGCACCGACATCGAGGACTTCCCGCCGCCGGCCAACGTCGACGGGGACGCCCCGGTCGAGGGGCACGCGCCGTACACCCCGCCGCCGCCGCCACCACCAGCACCAGCACCCAAGAAGACCGAGAAGGCCAAGCCGAAGCCGAAGCCGACGCCGACCCGCGCCACCCCGACGACCCAGGCACCGGCCCCCCAGCCGCCGGACGCTCCGCAGCCCAAGCCGAGCAAGCCGGCGCCCGGAGCGGACTGTGATCCCACGGACCCGACCTGTAACCCGTGACGTCTGAGGACGCCACCGGTGCGGCCGCCGTCGTCGCGCCGACCAGGGAGGACCCGTTCGCGCGCTCGATGAGCGAGGTCGTCGGCGGCCCCGTCGGCCGACACGGCCTGCCGCACCGTTGGTGGACCCCGGTCCGGGTGCTGCTCGCGCTCTTCTCCGTCGTCTTCGTGCTCTCGCTGGTGCACCACGTGCCCTGCATCCAGACGAACTGGGCGGGCGACCAGGCTCGCTACGGCAAGGGGTGCTACTCCGACATCCCCTACCTCTACACCGAGCGCGGCTTCGCCGAGGGCCAGTGGCCCTACGCAGACTCCGACGGCCGGTTCCAGGTGATGGAGTACCCCGTCGGGATCTCCTACCTCGCCTGGGCCGCCGCCGGGATCACCCGGCTCCACCCCTCGGGGCCGCCCGACGCACAGCGCCATGCTGTCGACGCGTCGCTGCTGTGGTCGCTGCCGGGGATGGCCAAGGAGGTCAACTCCTACTTCCTGTGGACCGCACTCCTGCTGTTTCTCTTCGGGCTGTGCGCGACCTGGTTCATGGCCGGGGTGCACCGGGGCCGGCCCTGGGACGCGCTGCCGTTCGTGCTGTCGCCCTGCCTGCTCGTCACCGGCCTGATCAACTGGGACCTGATGGCCGTCGCGATGGTCGCGGGTGCCCTGTGGGCCTGGGCGCGCGGCCGGCCTCTGCTGGCCGGGGTGCTGCTCGGCCTGGGTGCCGCGACCAAGCTCTATCCGCTCTTCCTGCTCGGCCCGGTCCTCGTGATCGCCTGGCGGGAGCGCCGGATGGGCGCGTTCGGGTGGGCCACCCTCGGAGCCGTCGCGGCCTGGGTGCTGGCCAACCTCCCGGCGTGGGCGACCGGCTACGAGCAGTGGAAGGTCTTCTGGAAGTTCAACGCGACCAGGGGCGCCGACTGGGGCTCGATGTGGCTCTCGTTGTCCGACGCGGGGCACGCGTTCTCACCGGCCGCGATCAACCTGTGGTCCTGGGTGCTCTTCGGCGCGGTCTGCCTCGCGGTGGCCCTGCTCGGCCTGGGGGCTCCGCAGACGCCGCGGCTGGCCCAGCTCGGCTTCCTGGTCGTGGCCGGCTTCCTGATCGTCAACAAGGTGTACTCGCCGCAGTACGTCCTCTGGCTGCTCCCGCTGGCAGTCCTCGCCCGACCACGGTGGCGTGACCTGTTGGTCTGGCAGGCCGGCGAGCTGCTGTACCTGATGGCGGTGTGGGCCCGCCTGGGTGGCTGGCTCGAGGGTGCGACCGGGGGCGTCTCGCCGTTCTACGACCTGGCGATCTGGATCCGCGTCGCCGCGGAGCTCTACCTGGTCGCCGTGGTGGTCCGCGACGTCCTGCGTCCCGAGAACGACCCCGTCCGCGTGGACGCGACCGTCCCGAAGCGAGCGCCGGCCTTCAGCTGATGTCGATCCGGTCGAAGCTGGTCGCGGTGAACCGCACCCGACAGTCGACCTCGTCACCCACCTCGGGCACGGCGGAACCGGCCGGGATGAACAGCATCGAGGCCTGCATGTGCGGTGGCTCGGCGAACAGGCGCTGCTTGCCGCCCACGCTGTACGGCGACCGCACCAGGCCGGCGGCGTCGAGGCCACCGCGCGCGATGGAGGCGGCGCGGGCCTTGAGGGTGGCCTCGCCCGTCGGTGCCTCGAGGCCGATGCCGTGCGCGGTTCCGCCCGAGACCACCAGGATCGTGCCCGCGCGCGGCGCCGTACGGCCGCGGTAGCCGTAGGTGTCCCCGCGCTCGACCGCATGGGCGTCGAGCACCGTGGCCTTGACCGAGAGGGCGCCACGGTCGCCGAGCCACAGGCCGGTGCCGATGCGCGGGCGGAAGGTGAAGTCGGCGTACTTCGTGCTGAGGGTGTCCAGCTCGGCACGGGTCAGGTGGGAGACCCAGACGGTCCGGCTGCTCGGCCCGCCCAGCTCGCCGACGCCGGCGGCGACCACGTCGTTCATCAGTCGCTCGACCTGGCTGAGGTGCGAGATCTTGGCCAGCGGGAGGTGCATCGCCACGCCCTCGACGACCACGCCGCCCTGCTTCGCCGCGATCCGGCTCGCCTCCCGGAGGTCGCGTGCGGTGAACCCGTGGCGCAGCATCGAGGTCATCCGCTCCAGCACCACGCGGGGCCGGTGGTCCGTCGCCCCGCCACGCTCGGCGAGAGCCTCCAGGTCCTCGAGGCGGCCGACCGTGTGGATCACCCGCTCGCGGTCCACGCCGTCGGGTGTCGGGACGTGCGGGCGCCAGGGGGTCAGCACCAGCAGCGACCCGTCGAAGCGCGTGGCCAGCTCCGGAAGCTCCTCGTAGGTGCCCACGGCGACGGTGTCGACCCCGAGCCACTGGGACTTGCGCGCGAGACGCCCCAGTCCGAAGCCGTAGCCGTTGCCCTTGGCGACCGGGACGAGCCCGGGGTTGGCCTCGTGGACCGCCTTGAGGTGGGAGCGCCAGCGTTCGCCGTCGACGTACATCCTCAGGCCCATGCTCAGCCCCGCCGCGACATGTAGAGGTCGAAGGCCTTGTAGATCGCGCGGTTCAGGGGCAGGTCCCACTCGCCGGCGTACTCCACTGCCTCGCCGCCGGTGCCCACCTTGAACTGGATCAGCCCGACGTGGGAGTCGTCGGCGTCGAGCGTCGAGGTGATCCCGCGCAGGTCGTAGACGTGCGCCCCGACCGCCAGCGAGTCACGGATCATCTGCCACTGCACGGCGTTGGAGCCGCGGACGTCGCGCTTCTCGGTCGAGGAGGCGCCGTAGGAGTACCACGTGTGCGCGCCCACGCGGATCCAGATCGTGCCCGCGACCAGGTCACCCTCGTGCCGGGCCAGGTAGAGCCGGATCCGGTCCGGCTCCTCGGCTCCCAGCGCCTGGAACATCGTCTCGAAGTAGCTCAGCGGTCGGGGCGTGAAGTGGTCGCGGCCGGCCGTCAGGACGTAGAGGTCGTGGAAGGCCTTGAGCTCCGTGGCCGCCTCCGGACCGTAGGAGGTGACCTCGACCCCGGCCTTGGTGGCCTTCTTGATGTTGCGGCGCCACTGCTGGTTCATCCCCTTGAGCACGTCGTCCTCGGTGCGCGCGTTGCCGTCCGCGTCGCGCAGGGGGATCCAGAAGTTGTACTGCGGCTGGCCGGCCGCGAAGCCCCCCTCGACGGTCTGGGGCCGCCAGCCGAGCTCGTGGAGCTGGGAGACGGCGCGGGCGCCGGACTGGCTGCGCTCGGTGGGCGGCAGCGCGGTCAACGAGGTCACCGACTCGTCGGCGATGCCTTCCTTGACCTGGGCGGCACTCCACCGGCTCGTGACCACCGGCGGCCCGATCCGGATGCCGAAGGCACCCTGGCTGCGCAGGTGGGCCGCCATCGGGTCCAGCCACGCGCGCAGGTTCTCGGTGTCCCAGGCGATGAGCGGTCCCTCGGGGAGGTAGGCCAGGTAGCGCTTGACCCGGGGCAGCTGGCGGTAGAGCACCAGCGCGGCGCCGACGACCACCTCGTCTCGAAACCAGCCGATCGACTCCGCCTTCCACTCCGGCTTGACCGCGGCCCAGCCCGGGGTCTGCAGAAAGCTCGCCGATCCACCCTCGACCTCGGTCAGCGTGCGGATGTACGCGAGGTGCTCCGCTGCGCTGATCGTGCGCACGGTCAAGGAGGTCGAGTTCACCCGGCGAGCCTAACGGGGTCGGTTCGGGGGAGTGCGGTGGATGTGTGCGCCCCGGAGCATGCGAATGTCGCGCGCCTGCCTGGAGTGGCGTTCAGCAGCACCACGAGCGACATTCGCATGCCGCCGAGGCGCCCGCCAGCGCCCAGGGCTCCCCTCAGCCTGCCGCCTCGGCCACCAGCTTCTGGATCGTCGGGAAGGCGGCGGAGCCGGGGTCGATGAGGGTGAAGTGGTCGCCCGGCACGGTGACCGCCTCCGCCGTGCCGCCGGCGGCACGGTCGCGGGCGACGTAGCGGGTGCTCTGCTCGGGGTCGACCACCTGGTCGTCGGCCGCGTGGACGGCCCAGACGGGGCAGGACGCCGGCACGAGCAGGGCGGGGTCGGCGACGGCGTAGTCGTCGGGCACCTCGCCGGGGGTGCCGCCCATGAACGCGATCACCGGGGAGAGCGAGCAGCGGGTCGGACGCGGCCCGGGTCAGGTCGAGCAGCCCGGAGAGCGAGACGGCACCACGGACACGGACCCGAGGTGCGCCACCGGGGGTGGTCGGCGTTGCGGGAGGCCGCCCAGGCCGCGAGGTGTCCGCCGGCCGAGTGCCCGAGGAGGACGACGTCCTGGTCCCGGCCCGCGGTCGTCCTGCCGAGTGCGAGCCGGTCCACGGCAGCGGCGACGTCGCTGAGCGTGTCCTCGTAGTGGTCGCCGGTATGGCGGTACTCCACGTTCCAGGTCGCGTAGCCGAGGTCGGTGAACCGCTCGGCGAGGGGGTTCATCAGCTCCAGGCCGTAGCCCGGCTGCCAATAGCCGCCGTGGAGCAGGACCAGCGTGGCCACCGGGTCGCGGTCGGGCAGGCGCAGGTCGGCGAACTGGGACCGCTGGTCGCCGTACCGGACCCGCTGGCTCTTCCGGCCAGCCGGTGTGGAGCTCGTGGCCGGGTCCTCGCCGCACCCGGCCAGCAGGGCACCCGCCGCGGTGGCGGTGAGCATCCCACGACGGGTGAGCGGTCGGTCGGGGCTCAGACGCCGTGCTCGCGCAGCCACGCGAAGTCCGCCCGGTGCTCGTCAGCGCCACCGGGGGTCTCGCAGATGACTGGCGTGCCGGCGTCGCGTACGACGCCCGCGAAGTCGTCCTCGTCGAGCTGGCCGTTGCCGAAGTTGGCGTGGCGGTCGGCACCCGAGTCGAAGGCGTCGCGGCTGTCGTTGGCGTGCAGCAGGTCGATCCGCCCGGTGATCGAGCGGACCTTCTCCACCGCCGTGGGCAGCTCGATGCCGCCCGCCCAGGCGTGGCAGGTGTCCAGGCAGAAGCCGACGTCCTCGAAGCCCTCGGCCCGGGAGATCGCGTCCCAGACCCCGGCGATCCGGTCGAGGTGGCGGGCCATCGCGTTGTCGCCGCCCGCGGTGTTCTCGATCAGCAGGGGGATCTTGATGTCGGTGGCCTCGATCGCCTTGCGCCAGTTGTCGAACCCCTTCGCGGGCTCGTCGTCCTTGTTGACGTGCCCGCCGTGCACGATCAGGCCCTTGGCCCCGATCGAGGCCGCGGCATCCATGTGCTGCTGGAGCAGCTTGCGGCTCGGGATCCGGATGCGGTTGTTGGTCGTCGCGACGTTGACGATGTAGGGCGCGTGCACGTAGAGGTCCACCCCGGCGGCCTCGGCATCCGCGCGCAGCCCCTCGGCCCCGCCCGCATAGCGGATCTCGGGGCCCTTGTAGCCCTGCGGGTCACCGAGGAAGAACTGCACCAGGGTGGTCTCGCGCGCCTGCGCCTCGGCCACCGGGTCGGTCTGCTCGACGTGGGCACCGATGGAGATCTGGCTGCTGGAACTCATGTCGCCCAGACTAGGTCGCCGCACGGACAGCGCCCACCGGCATCTCGGGTCCCCAGACTGAGGACCAGCGCCTGTGGACGACGATTTCCGTGCGAGGCCCCCTGCTTGTTAACCTTGCGCGTCGCGCTCCCCGGATGGGAGTCGTGACACCGCATCAGCCCTCCTGCCACGGAAACGCCGTGGCCGCACTAGTCCGAAGGAGGTGGAGAACGCTATGCGTACCTATGAACTCATGGTCATCCTCGATCCCAACCTCGAGGAACGAACCGTCCAGCCGTCGCTCGACACGTACCTCAACGTCGTTCGCAACGACGGGGGATCTGTCGACAACGTCGACGTCTGGGGTCGCCGTCGTCTCGCCTACGAGATCGACAAGAACGCCGAAGGCATCTACGCCGTCGTGTCGCTGCAGGCCGAGCCTGCGACCGTCAAGGAGCTCGACCGTCAGCTCACGCTGAACGAGTCGGTCCTCCGCACCAAGGTCATCCGCCCCGACGCTCGCTGACCAGCGGCCGTCCAAGAAGACCTCCAGAGGAGACCCACATGTCAGGCGAGACAGTCATCACCGTCGTCGGCAACCTGGTCGACGACCCGGAGCTCCGCTTCACCCCCTCGGGTGCCGCGGTGGCGAACTTCCGGATCGCGTCCACGCCACGCACCTTCGACCGCCAGGCCAACGAGTGGAAGGACGGCGAAGCGCTGTTCCTCTCCTGCGCGGTCTGGCGCCAGGCGGCGGAGAACGTCGCCGAGTCGCTCCAGAAGGGCATGCGCGTCGTCGTCCAGGGACGGCTCAAGCAGCGCTCCTACGAGACCCGCGAGGGTGAGCGCCGCACGGTCGTCGAGCTCGACGTCGAGGAGGTCGGGCCCAGCCTGAAGTACGCCACGGCCAAGGTCGCGCGCGTGCAGCGCAGCGGCGGAGGCGGCGGCTACGGCAGCCAGGGCGGCGGCGGCGACGACCCGTGGGCCTCCAGCCCCGCCCAGTCCAACCAGGGAGCCGGTCAGGGCGCTGCCCAGCCGGCAGCCCAGGGCAACCAGGGCAACCAGGGCGGTTCCTGGGGCGGTCAGCAGGGTGGGGGCCAGCCGCAGGGCGGCGCCCAGCCGGCGAGCGACCCGTGGGCGACCCCGGGCTCGGACGAGCCCCCGTTCTGATCCTGTTGGTGGCATGAGGAGCCCGCTCCTCGACACCACCGCACCACAACTCCACATCCACCACCCACACCATTCCGGCCGCACGGCCGGGCTCGAGGAGGAGCACCACAATGGCGAAGGCAGTCATCCGCAAGCCCAAGAAGAAGGTTTGCCAGTTCTGCAAGGAGAAGGTGTCCTACGTCGACTACAAGGACACCAACCTGCTGCGCAAGTTCATCTCCGACCGCGGCAAGATCCGCGCGCGTCGGGTGACCGGCAACTGCGTGCAGCACCAGCGCGACGTCGCCACGGCCGTGAAGAACGCCCGTGAGGTCGCGCTGCTCCCCTACACGTCCACGGCACGCTGAGAGGAGACGAGAAGATGAAGCTCATCCTGACCCAGGAAGTCACCGGTCTCGGCTCCGCAGGCGACGTGGTCGAGGTCAAGGACGGCTACGGCCGCAACTTCCTCATCCCGCGTGGCTTCGGCATCCGCTGGACCCGTGGCGGCGAGAAGACCATCGAGTCGATCAAGAAGTCGCGCGACGCCCGCTCGGTGCGCGACGCCGACCACGCCGCCCAGGTGAAGGCCACGCTGGAGGGCTCGACGTACAACGTCAAGGTCCGCGCCGGTGACGGCGGCCGCCTCTTCGGTGCGGTCACCGCGGCCGACATCGCCACGGCGATCACCGAGGCCGGTGGCGAGGTCGACAAGCGCACGATCGTGGTGGGCAACCCGATCAAGTCGCTCGGCGCGCACACGGTCACCGTCAAGGTGCACGACGACGTCGAGGCGCAGGTCAGCCTCAACGTGGTCTCCGCCTGACGCGTTCGCACAGCCTGTCGAAGGCCGTCCCCCTCAGTCCGAGGGCGGGCGGTCTTCGCGCTTCTCCGCTCGTGGCCGCGGGTGGACCTCGAGGGGACCCGGTCCGCCCAGCCACACGCGGCGGTGCACCCGGAACAGGAAGTAGACGAAGGCCACGTTGACCAGGGTCGAGAACAGCAGCGTGGTCGAGACGAGCTGGGAGAGACCTCCGCCGATCGCCAGCACCGGGAGTACGCCGACCACGGCGAACGCCCAGACGAGCAGCCCGAACCGTTTCGCGACGTAGGAGTCCGCCGGCAGCTCGTGGGCGCCCTGGATCCCGATGGCTCGCGCCAGGACCAGGCAGAACACCACCTGGGGCAGCGAGGCGAACCACTCTCCCGGGGCGTCGAGCCGGTGCTGGAGCTGCGGGAACCACATCGGCACGCTCACCACCCCGGCGAGCGCGGCCAGCCAGCGGGTGGAGTCGAAGGCCGCGTTGGCCCGCGTCAGGGCGAACGTCCCGAAGAGCACGAGAAGCCAGCCGAGCGGGTCGGGCAGTGCGTCGTACCGCGCCCACGAGGGCGACGGGTGCGCGGGGAAGAGTGCCGTGCCGATGACGATCACCAGGCCCATGGCGATCTTCTGCAGCGGCGACATGGCGCCAGCGTAGGTGGTTGATTCAGAGCTGTGTCTCGGGTCAGACCCGTGTCGGGTCAGGCCCCCAGACGCATCCAGCGGTCCCCGTGGGCGCGCCAGAGCAGCGTCACGGCACGGCCGCCCATGAAGAAGAGCGCGAACGCGGCCCACAGCCAGGTCAGGCCCCGACCGCCGACCAGCCAGGCAGCGGGCGCGAAGACGAGCAAGGTCGCGAGCTGTGCCCAGGCCAGGTAGACCGCGTCACCGGCGCCGATCAGCACGCCGTCGAGGACGAACACGATGCCGGCCACCGGCTGCGCCACGGCGGCGACGAGCAGCACCGGCACGAGCAGGTCCAGCACGTCCGGGTCGCTGGTGAACAGCCGGCCGAGGAACGGCGACAGGGCGGCGAGGGCGAGCCCGGTGACCAGGCCGCTGAGCCAGCCCCAGCGTTCCATCCGGGCGGTCACCGCCCGGGTCCCCGCGGCGTCGGCGGCCCCGAGGTAGCGCCCGGTGATGGCCTGGGCGGCGATGGCGACGGCGTCCAGGGTGAACGCCAGGAAGGTCCAGATCGTGAGCGCCAGCTGCATCGTGGCGAGGTCGTCCTCGCCGAGCCGCGCGGCGGCGTACGTCATCACCAGGAGCGAGGCGCGCAGCATCAGGGTCCGCACGATCAGGGGTACGCCGGCCCGCCCGGCGCGTCTGATCCCGGGAACGTGGGGCCGCAGCGAGGCGTGCTCCTTCCGGGCGGCGTGGACCACCACCCACACCAGTGCCAGGGCCGAGCCCAGCTGTGCGAGCAGGGTGCCCAGGGCCGAGCCGGCGATGCCCATCCCCTCGAGGCCCAGCCAGCCGATGCCGTAGACCAGGACGAGGTTGAGCACGATGTTGGCGGCATTGCCGAGCACCGCGACGACGAGCGGGGTGCGGGTGTCCTGGAGCCCGCGCAGGACACCCGTGGCGGCCAGCATCAGCAGCAGCGGCACGGTGCCCAGCAGGGCGATGTGCAGGTAGGTGACCGCGAGGTCCGCGACCGCCTCGCCCGGTCCGAACAGGCCCACCAGACGTCCGGTCAGCGGCAGTACGACCACCGTGACGAGCAGTCCGATCAGGGTCGCCAGCCAGAGTCCGTCGATCCCCTGCGCGAGCGCGCCACGGGTGTTCCCGGCGCCGACCTGGCGGGCCACCGAGGCGGTGGTGCCGTAGGCCAGGAAGATCGACAGGCTCACGAGCGTGCCGAGGATCGCCGCGGCGATGCCGAGGGCGGCCAGCTCGCGGGTTCCGAGGTGACCCACGATGGCGGAGTCGGCGAGCAGGAAGAGCGGCTCGGCGACCAGGGCGAGGAAGGCGGGGACGGCCAGTCGCAGGATCTCCCGGTCGTGCTCCCGCGGGGAGGCAGCCGGACTGCCGCTCTCCCCCGCCGATATCACGTGGTGACGCTAGAGGACAGGAAAACCTGTGTAAAACCCGCTGTTTCTGTGGGTATCCATCGGCGCCAGGGGCTTTGTCGACAAACGAACAGGAGGGTCCCAGATGTCGAGCAGGTTAACTGCCGACGACCGAGAAACTTTTCTCCACATCCCGTCGATGGCCAAAACCGCAGGTCAGAGTGCGTTTGCCCGCGAAAAGAAAATCTCTGTCCACAGCGGCACCAACAGGGTGTGCACACCCTCGGCGGCGTGTTCCACACGATCAACAGGGTTATCCACAGGTGCCTGTGGACAACGGGCTTGGTGGTGGCGTCGGCACGGGCTTAAGGTCTGGCTTCCGGGTCAGCGAGTCGCACGGGACCGCGGTCCGGAATCACCAGCCAGGCACCCCTGACGGGGGGCGTTCGGCTGCGCTCGGAAGGGTGTCGGTGCGAGCCCCTACCTTGTCGAGCACGGGAGCTTCGAGGCACAGGGAGAGGGCCAGCCGATGAGCGTGAGCGAGTCCGGGGCGTCCGGTTCGGCGGGGGTCGCCATGAGCGAGTCCTGGACCGAGTCCTACCCCTCCTACGCGCCCGGCTTCGGGGACGACACCGACCGGCAACCAAGAGCACTGGTCGGGCCGGATGCCCCCGCAGGACCCCGACGCCGAGCAGAGCGTGCTCGGCTCGATGCTGATCTCCAAGGACGCGATCGCCGACGTCAACGAGCAGATCGGTGGTGCCGACTTCTACCGGCCGGCCCACGAGTCGATCTACGACGTGATCGTCGACCTCTACGGCCGCGGCGAGCCGGCCGACCCGGTCACGGTCTCGGCCGAGCTCAACCGTCGGGGTGAGCTGCAGAAGGTCGGCGGGGCGCCGTACCTCCACACGCTCTCGGCCAGCGTCCCGATCGCCGCCAACGCCGGCTACTACGCCACCATCGTGCGGGAGAAGGCGATCCTGCGCAGGCTGGTCGACGCCGGCACCAAGATCGCGCAGATGGGGTACGCCGGGGAGGGCGACGTCGACCAGACGGTGGACGTGGCCCAGCAGGAGATCTACGCGATCGGCGAGAAGCGGCAGCAGGAGGACTACGCGCCGCTGTCCGCGATCATGGAGGACACGCTCGACGAGATCGAGGCGATCTCCAGCAACGACGGCACCACCGGTGGCGTCCCGACCGGTTTCGCGGACCTCGACGAGCTGGTCAACGGATTCTCCGGCGGGCAGATGATCATCGTCGCCGCGCGACCCGCGGTCGGCAAGTCGACGCTGGCCCTGGACTTCTGCCGGTCGGCCTCGATCCACAACAACCTGACCAGCGTGATCTTCAGCCTGGAGATGTCGAAGAGCGAGATCACCATGCGGCTGCTCTCGGCGGAGGCGAAGATCCCGCTCAACAACATCCGCAAGGGTCCGATGACCGACGACGACTGGAACAAGCTCGGTCCCAAGATGGGCCAGGTCTCCGGAGCGCCGATGTTCATCGACGACAGCCCCAACATGACGATGATGGAGATCCGGGCCAAGGCCCGGCGGCTCAAGCAGCGTCACGACCTGAAGCTGATCGTGATCGACTACCTCCAGCTGATGTCCAGCGGCAAGAAGGTCGAGTCCCGCCAGGTCGAGGTCTCGGAGTTCTCCCGGCAGATCAAGCTGCTCGCCAAGGAGCTCGACGTCCCGATCGTCGCGCTCTCCCAGCTGAACCGTGGCCCCGAGCAGCGCTCCGACAAGCGCCCGATGATGAGCGACCTGCGCGAGTCCGGCTCGATCGAGCAGGACGCCGACATCGTGATGCTGCTCCACCGCGAGGACGTCTACGAGAAGGAGTCCCCGCGCGCCGGCGAGGCCGACATCATCGTCGCCAAGCACCGCAACGGCCCCACCCGCGACGTGGTGGTCAGCTTCCAGGGCCACTACTCGCGCTTCGTCGACATGGCCCACTGACCTGAGCCGACACCGGCGTGAGCGACCCATGGAGGGGCGCCGTTCGGCCCCTGTTGACCACCTCGACGGCGCCAATCCCGGACGCTAGGGTCGACAAGCACTCTGCGGTCGTGGAGTGGAAAGGTCGCCATGTGCGCAACGCCACCGGAGCCTGTCGGGGGCTGTAGGTGAGCGCGATGGCCGACGACGACGCCCCGGTCGTTGCCCATGTGCGTGCCGCCACGGTGCCCAGGACCGAGAGCGTCGATCCGCTGGCGGCCCGCTTCGCCCTCGAGCTTCGTCCCAGCCAGGACCCTGCCGCCGTGGGCGCCGCGGTCGAACGGGTGCTGGCGAGCATGGCAGCGCGGGTCTCCCCGTTGTCGGCGTCGGACCCGGAGATGCTGCTCCTCGACCTCCTCGACAGGGCGCTCGTCACCACGAGGCCCGACGCGTGCTTCGCCGCCGGCTATGCCCTGGCGGACCGGTTCGACCTCATCGGCGCCGAGCCCGACCTGCCGACCGCCTTCTTCCCCGAGCACGACACGGCCGCCGAGGTGTTCACGGGTGAGGGGCTGTCGGGCTTCCCGCCCGGCTGTTCGGTCGCACCCCAACCCGCCCTCGAGGCCACCCCTCACTGGGCCATCGAGAACATGCACGTGCCGGGGGCGTGGGCCTTCTCCGAGGAGAGCGGCCGGCCGAGCCGCGGCGAGGACGTCGTCGTCGCGCAGCCCGACACGGGCATCACCCCGCACGTCGAGCTGGCCGGCGTCGCCTTCGTGCCCGGCTTCGACGTGATCGACGACGACGACGACCCGACCGACCCCTTGACCGAGCCGCTCAACCCCGGGCACGGCACCGGGACCGCCAGCGTGCTCGTGTCGCTCGACAGCTTCGTGGTCACCGGCTCCGCCCCCCGGGCGCGGCTGATGCCGATCCGGACCATCGAGAGCGTGGTGCGGATCAGGCAGGTCACGGTCACCCGGGCGGTCGACCTGGCGATCCAGGAAGGTGCGCAGGTCATCACCATGAGCCTCGGCGGCATCCCCGCCAGCGCCCTGCACCGAGCGATCCGGCGAGCAGTCGACGCCGACATCATCGTCATGGCCGCGGCCGGGAACTGCGTCCGGCTGGTCGTCTGGCCGGCCCGGTACGACGAGTGCATCGCCGTGGCTGCCACGAACTCCGACGACCAGCCCTGGCCGGGCACCTGCCGCGGCGCCTCCGTCGACATCTCGGCACCGGGCCAGAACGTCTATCGCGCGGTCGTGCCCCCGAGTGGTCCCAGTGCCGCCGACACGGTCGGGCAGGGCCAGGGCACGAGCTTCGCGGTGGCTCTCACGGCAGGAGTCGCGGCACTGTGGCTCGCCCACCACGGACGGGACACCGTGGTGTCCGCGGCCCGTGCCCGCGGGGAGACCGTGCAGGTGATGTTCCGCCGGTTGCTGCAGTCCACGGCGCGCCGACCCACGCCCTGGGACTCGCACCAGATGGGTCCCGGGATCGTGGATGCGCGCGCACTCCTGGAGGCGGATCTCGACCTGGGGGTCGGAGAGCAGGTTGCCGCCGCGCCGACCGACCCATCGGCCTCTGCGAACGTCGCCTCCCTGGTGGCGGAAGGCGTCGGCGTCGATGCCGCGACCGACGACTCGTTGGACTGGCACCGCTTCGGCCCCGAGCTGGCCGCCGCTCTGCTCGCGCAGCAGACGGGAGTGGCAGCCGGGCACGCGGTCAGCGAACCGTTGGCACGAAGCGTCAGCAACCCAGGACTGCGCGGCCGCCTCGGGCTCGACGAGGCCGGGTAGACAACACGAGGGTCACGCTCGCGACCCGGCTGCGTTGGCGGCCTCTCGCCATGCGCGCGGGCTCACGCCGAACTGCTGGTGGAACCAGCGGGAGAAGGCACTGGGTGCCGTGAAGCCGAGCTGGTAGGCGACGTCGGTGATGGAATACCGGTCGTTGGCGAGGTGGCGTTCGGCAAGCCCCGCTCGGGTCGCGCAGAGGATCGAGCTGAACGACTCACCGGCCTCGGCCAGACGGCGGTGCAGGGTCCGGCGATCCATGCCCAGGGCGCGGGCCACCTGGTCCACGGAGCACTTTCCCAGTGGGAGGAAGAGCTCGACCAGCTCCCTCACCCGCTCGGGCTCGCTCTGGGCCCTCGGGGCGACGAGGGACGAGAGGAACAGCTGCGCGTAGGGCCGCATCAGCGGGTCCGAGAGCGAGTTGGCCGCGTCGAGATCACTGGTGTACATCACCAGACCCGTGAAGTCGTGCTCGAACTGGAGCCCCGGGCCGAAGACCCGGTGCAGCGTTCCGAGGTCGGCGGGCCGACGGTGCTGGAAACAGATCGCAAGCGGTCGCCAGCTGGTCCCGACACACTCACGGATGATGCCGTGCAGGGCGGCGACCGCCAGTGCCCGTGCCTGGTTCGCCGGGGCGGGCTCACCGAACTCGAACCAGAGCCGGATCGTGGCGATGTCCTGCGACTCGTCCAGGCGCATGCGGAGCGCCTCGTTGTAGCTGTGCATGTGGCGCAGCAGCAGCGTCAGTGCACTGCGCAGGTCAGGCTCCTCGCGCAGCACCACGCTCAGCGGACCGAGGGTGGAGAGGCGACGCAGCTCAGCGAGCCTGACCGCGAAGTCGGCGCGTCCTGACGCGGCGGCCGAGTCCTCGAGGAGCTGGGACACCGCAGCCGCCGAGACCCACTTGTCCGGGGAGGCGAGGTCCACCGGGTCCAGCCCGGCGTCTCTCATCAGCTGGGCCGCGTCGAGGTCGAGTGAGCGTGCGAGTCCGGCGTACCCGTTGAGGGTGGCGGTGCGGACAAGAGGATGCATGGGAGTCGCTTCCGGGACTGTCCCCAAAGGATAAGTACCTCGTCCCCATCGGTAAAGCACCCAGGTTCGTCCGAACCTAACGTTCTCTACATCGAGGAAGGTGGCCCGGAGCAAGTAGCCCAGGCCCCCGTCCCCGCCCCACCCCAGCAGCCGACCGAAGGTCGGCAGCACCGACGTACCCGAACACAGGAGAGAACCGCACATGGCGAAAGGCATCCGCTTCTACGAGACAGGTGGCCCCGAGGTCATGCAGTGGGAGTCGCTCGAGGTCGGCGCACCCGGCCCCGGCGAGGTCCGTGTGCGGCACGCCGCCGTCGGTCTCAACTTCGCGGACACCTACTTCCGCAGCGGCCTGTACCCCGCCCCGCTGCCCGCGGGCATGGGCGTCGAGGCCTCGGGCGTCGTCGAGGCAGTGGGGACCGGCGTCACCGACTTCGCCGAGGGCGACCGGGTCACCTACACCGGCAGCCCCCTGGGTGCCTACAGCACCGAGCGCGTCATGTCGGCGGACCACCTGATCAAGCTCCCGGACACCATCCCGTTCGAGACCGCGGCGGCCATGACCATGCGGGGTCTGACCTCGTCGTACCTGCTTGCGGCGGATCGCGCCGGGGCTGAAGTCCGGCGACACCGTGCTGCTGCACGCCGCCGCCGGCGGGGTCGGCCTCATCTTCACGCAGTGGGCCAGCCTGCTGGGTGTCAAGGTGATCGGCACCGTCTCCACCGACGCGAAGGCCGACGTGGCTCGTGCACACGGCTGCGAGCACACCATCGTCTACAGGCGCGAGGACGTCGCGACCCGGGTGCGCGAGCTCACCGACGGCAAGGGTGTGCCGGTGGTCTTCGACAGCATCGGGCAGACCACGTACCAGAGCTCGATCGACTCGCTCGCGCGCCGCGGCCTGCTCGTGTGCTTCGGCACGGCCTCCGGTCAGGTCCCGCCGATCAACGCCATGGAGCTCGCCGATGAAGGGGTCGCTCTACGTGACCCGCCCCGCGCTGGCCGACTACATCGCCGACCCTGCCGAGCGGGCCGAGCTCGCCGGCGAGCTCTTCGACCACGTCGGGTCCGGGCCGCATCAACATCGAGATCAACCAGCGCTACACCCTCGACGACGCCGTCCGGGCCCACCAGGACCTCGAGTCCGGTCGCAGCATCGGCTCGTCCGTCTTCGAGCTCGAGTCGGGCCTGTAAGCCCCCGCCATCCCCAGTCCCTCCCAACCACGACAACGAACTGGAGTCCCCCATGACCATCACCGAGTCCCGAGCCCCTGAGACTGGGGAGCGAGGCCGCGCACGTCCGCGAGCCACGATCGAGGTGCACCGGCTGACCAGCTTCATCGGCGCCGAGCTGCGCAACGTCAGCCTCGCCGACGCGGCGAACGACCCCGCGGTCTTCGCCGAGATCAACCAGCTCCTGCTCGAGCACAAGGTCCTGTTCTTCCGTGACCAGGACATCAGCCGCGCCGACCACGTGAAGCTCGCCGAGCGGTTCGGCCCCCTGGAGGGCCACCCCGCGCTCGGCAGCGACCCGGAGCACCCCGGCCTGGTCCGGATCTACAAGGACCTGGACAGCCCGGCCGAGCAGTACGAGAACGCCTACCACTGCGACGCCACCTGGCGCGAGGCCCCGCCGATGGGCTCGGTGCTGCGCTGCGTGGAGGGCCCCGCCGTCGGCGGCGACACCATCTGGGTGGACATGGTCGAGGCCTACAACCGCCTCCCCGAGACCGTGAAGACGCAGATCGCGGACCTCCGCGCCCGGCACAGCATCGAGTCGACGTTCGGTGCCTCGATGCCGCTCGAGCAGCGCCTCGCGCTCCGGGAGCGGTTCCCGGACGCCGAGCACCCGGTAGTGCGCACGCACCCCGAGACCGGCGAGAAGGTCCTGTTCGTCAACGCGTTCACGACCCACTTCACCAACTTCCACAACGCCGAGAACGTCCGCTACGGCTTCGACTACAGCCCCGGCGGCAGCGAGCTGCTCAACTACCTGATCCGTCAGGCGGCCGTCCCCGAGTACCAGGTCCGCTGGCGCTGGACGAACAACAGCTTCGCGATCTGGGACAACCGCTGCACCCAGCACTACGCCGTCCAGGACTACTGGCCGGACGTTCGCAAGATGGAGCGCGCCGGGATCGTCGGCGACAAGACCTTCTGACCACCAACCCCTAACCCCGCACCACCACCCGAAGGAGACACACCATGCACTTCCACGACGACGCACTGTTCCCCGAGCTCCAGGAGCCCCTGGTCATCACCGCCGCGCCCTACGGCCCCGAGTGGGAGCCCGCGGACTTCCGCGAGGACCTGCCGCTGACGATGGACGAGCACGTCCAGCAGGCGGTCGACTGCTGGAACGCCGGCGCCACCGTGCTGCACATCCACGTGCGTGAGCTCGACGGCAAGGGCTCGAAGCGGATGTCACAGTTCAACGAGCTGCTCGGCCGGCTGCGCGAGGCCGTGCCGGAGATGATCCTGCAGGTCGGCGGCTCGATCTCCTTCGCCCCGGAGGGCGACGGCTCGGACGCCAAGTGGCTCGAGGACGACGCCCGGCACATGCTGGCCAACCTCGACCCCAAGCCCGACCAGGTCACCATCGCGATCAACACCAGCCAGATGAACATCGTCGAGCTGATGACCGAGGACGACATCGCCGGCACCTCGATCGAGCGCCCCGAGATCTACGAGGCCTACCGGGAGATGTACGTCCCCGCGAACCCGAGCTGGGTCAAGGAGCACCTCAAGCGCCTCACGGCCAACGGCATCCAGCCGCACTTCCAGCTCTCGAGCATCCCGCAGCTGGAGACGGTCGAGCGGTTGATCCGTGGCGGCCACTACAACGGCCCGGTGAACCTGACCTGGGTTGCCATCGGCGGCGGCTTCGACGGCCCGAACCCCTACAACATGATGAACTTCATCAACCGGGTCCCGGACGGCGCCAACCTCACCCTGGAGACGCTGATGCGCAGCGTGCTTCCCGTGAACACGATGGCCATCGCCATGGGTCTGCACGCCCGCTGCGGCAACGAGGACACCCTGTGGGGCCGCAAGGGCGAGAAGTACACGTCCGTTCAGCAGATCGAGCAGCTCGTCCGCATCTCCACCGAGCTGGGCCGCGACATCGCCACCGGCAAGGACGCGCACGACATGTACCGCATCGGCCAGACCTACGGCTCGGTCGACGAGACCCTGGCCCGTCTGGGCTACGCACCCAACCGCAAGCCCGGCGAGCTCGGCTTCACCTTCCACGCCTGAGCTCTGGCCCGACGGGCCCCACAGACGCGTGGGGCACGGGTGTCATGCCCGTGCCCCACGTTCCTTCCCCACGTTGCTTCCCCGAGTTTCGTTGCTTTCCGCGGCCGACGACGTCCGCACCATCCCGCACCTGACCCTGGAGAAAACATGCCACCCCACGCAACTGACGGAACCGTCTTGGAACGTCCGTCCCTCACCACCACCATCACCCCCACCACGCCGGCGGCCAGCACCCGTTCGCGGGTCTTCCCGCTGCTCGTCTTCGTCCTGACCTTCGGGCTGCTGCTGTCCGACTACATGTCGCGCCAGGTGCTCTCGGCCGTCTTCCCGTTCCTCAAGGTCGAATGGTCCCTGACCGACACCCAGCTCGGTGGGATGACCAGCATCGTGGCCCTGACCGTCGGCCTGCTCGCGGTCCCGCTGTCCCTGCTGGGCGACCGCTGGGGACGCTCCAAGGCCATCGTCGCGATGGGCGCCCTGTGGAGCCTCGCGACCCTCGGTTCGGCCGTTGCTGCGAACTACGACCAGATGATGATCGCCCGGTTCTTCGTCGGGCTCGGCGAAGCGGCGTACGGAAGCGTCGGCCTCGCCGTCGTGCTGATGGTCTTCTCACCCGCCAGGCGTGCCTCGCTGTCCGGCGCGTTCATGGCCGGCGGCTCGTTCGGCTCGGTGCTCGGCGTCTTCCTCGGCGGCATCCTCGCCGTGCACCTCGGCTGGCGCTGGTCGTTCGGCGTGATGGCCCTGCTCGGCATCGTCCTGGTGGCGCTGTACCTCGTGCTGGTCAGCGATGCGAAGCTCGCCCGCAACCAGCACCCCGGCAACCTGCCGGCCGACAGGACCTCCGGTCGGACCCGGCGCGCCAAGCTCCGCACGCTCGTCTCCACCCCGTCGGTCATCTGCGCCTACCTCGGCAGCGGCCTGCAGCTCTTCATCGTCGGCTCCCTGTTCGCCTGGATGCCCAGCTACCTGAACCGCGCGTACGGTCTCGCCCCCGACAAGGCCGGGATCGCCGCCGCCGGCTTCATCCTGCTGATGGGCGTCGGCATGATCGTGTGCGGCATGGTCACCGACCGGCTCACCCTCACCCGGCCGATCCGGAAGTGGACCACCGCGCTCGTCTACGCCTCGCTGTCCCTGGTGCTGCTGCCCCTGGGCTTCGCCCAGGACCCCGGCACGCTGCAGATCGTCCTGATCGCGGCCGGCGCCTTCTTCGCCGCAGGCACCACCGGTCCCGCAGGCGCCATGGTGGCGAACCTGACCCCCGCCTCGATCCGCGCCACCGCCTTCGGCACCTTGACCCTGGCCAACAACCTGCTCGGCCTGGCCGCCGGCCCGTTCGTGGTCGGCCTCCTCGCCGACCAGATCGGACTGGTCGACGCGATGAAGTTCGTGCCGCTGGTCTCGGTGCTCGCGATCATCGCGCTGTTCATCGGGCGCAAGGCCTACCCGAGCAGCATCCGCCGAGCCGGCGCCGTCGCCTCGGCCTGATCAACCCACCCTCGAAAGGAGACCCGGCATGATGTTTCGGGAACCGTCCACCACCGTCATCGTGCCGGGCCTCCGCAGGCACGTCGACGACCACTGGCAGACCAGGCTCGCCGCCCGGCTGACCGACGCCGTCGTCGTTCCCTCGTTCGACCGGCCCAAGCACGACCTCGCCGGTCGGGTGGCCGACCTCCACCAGGTGGTCTCGGAGGCCGCCGGCCCGGTGACCATCGTGGCCCACAGCGCCGGGGTCCTCACCACCGTGCACTGGGCCCGGCAGCACGACCTGCCCGTGCGCGGCGCCCTGCTGGCCACGCCTCCGGACCTGGCCAGGCCCCTGCCCCCGGAGTACCCCTCGCTGGGCGAGCTCCGGGCCAACGGCTGGCTGCCCCTTCCCCTGCAGCGGCTGCGGTTCCCGAGCATCCTGGCAGCCAGCACCAACGACGCCCTCGGTGACTTCGACAACGTGCGCGCGCTCGCCGGCGCCTGGGGGAGCCGGTTCATCGACATCGGGCCCGTCGGGCACCTCAACCCTGCCTCGGGGTACGGCGAGTGGCCCGGAGCCGAGGCCCTGCTCGACGTGCTCAGCGGCATGTTGCACGCGGGCGAACCGCTCCGCACCGCCTGAGACCACCCAGGACCCGGCCCCACCCGCGGCCATCCACGCGACCGACCACCGTCGGGATCGCGAGTCCCGACCTGCCCACTTCCTCACCACCCTGCACCCGAAGGAACTCCACCATGCTCGCTCTCTCCGTCCTCCTCGAGGACACCGCCCGCCGGCACCCTGACCGCGACGCGGTCGTGCTGGGCGACACGCGCATCGACTACAAGACCCTGGACACCAAGGCCAACCAGGTCGCGAACCTGCTCGTCGCCCGGGGCATCAAGCCGGGCGACAAGGTCGCCCTCTCGTGCCCGAACCTGCCCCAGTTCCCGGCGGTCTACTACGCGATCCTGAAGACAGGCGCCGTCGTCGTCCCGCTGAACGTGCTCCTCAAGGGCCGCGAGATCGCCTACCACCTCGAGGACTCCGACGCGAAGGCCTACGTCTGCTTCGAGGGCACGCCGCAGCTCCCGATGGCCGCGGAGGGCTGGTCCGGCTTCCACCAGGCCGAGGGCTGCGAGACCTTCCTCCTGATCACCGCCACACCGGGCGCAGACTCCCCCATCGACGGCGCGGAGACCCTGCACTCCGCCGTGGCCGGCCAGCCCACGACCTTCCAGACCGTGGTGACCGAGGCGACCGACACCGCGGTGATCCTCTACACCAGCGGTACGACGGGCCAGCCCAAGGGCGCGGAGCTCTCCCACGCCAACCTGCTGCTCAACGCGCTCACCTGCAACCGGCAGTTCGGCGCCGTCGAGCACGACGTACACCTGATCACGCTGCCGCTGTTCCACTCCTTCGGCTCGACCGTCCAGATGAACGCCGGCATCGCCGTCGGCGCGACGCTCGTGCTGCTGCCCAGGTTCGACGCCGAAGAGGCCGTTGCCCTGCTGCAGAAGGAGAACGTCACCTTCTTCGCCGGCGTGCCCACGATGTACTGGGGCCTGCTGGGCGCGCTGACCGAGGACGTCGACGTCGACCGCATCGCGGCGAACCTGCGGGTCGCGGTCTCCGGCGGAGCCAGTCTCCCGGTGGAGATCATCAAGGAGTTCAAGGACCGCTTCCACGTGCAGATCCTGGAGGGCTACGGGCTCTCGGAGACCTCGCCGCTGGCGACCTTCGCCGACCCGGACCGCGCACCTCGTCCCGGCTCCATCGGCGTGCCGATCTGGGGCGTCGAGTGCACGCTGGTCGACGAGCACTGGAACGCCGTCGAGGGGACCGACGGGATCGGCGAGATCGCCATCCGTGGCCACAACATCATGAAGGGCTACTACAACCGGCCCGAGGCCACCGCCGAGGTGATGCGGGACGGATGGTTCCGCACCGGTGACCTGGCCAGGCGCGACGAGGACGGCTACTACTACATCGTCGACCGCGCCAAGGACATGATCATCCGTGGCGGGTTCAACGTGTACCCGCGCGAGATCGAGGAAGTGCTGCTGTCCCACCCCGACGTCTCGCTGGCCGCCGTCGTCGGCGTCCCGCACGACTCGCACGGCGAAGAGGTCAAGGCGTTCGTGATCCTCCACTCCGGAGCCACGACGACCGAGCACGAGCTTCTTGCCTGGGGCAAGGAGCAGATGGCGGCCTACAAGTACCCGCGGATGGTCGAGTTCGTCCCGGCTCTTCCGATGACCTCGACCGGCAAGATCCTCAAGCGTGAGCTCGTGACGGGCTGACTGATGGTGCTTCGACTTCTCGATCGTGCCATCGCCCGGACCCGGGTCCTGATCGCCACGTGGCTCTGCATGCACCCGGCCACCGTGGACCGGCTCACCCGCGAGGACGACCCCCGATGACTGTCCTGGACACTCGTGCGGACGTGCTCGAGGAGCTGGTCGCTGTCGACCGGGCTCCTCTCGAGGAGCGGCCGGTCCGGACGTGGGTCGACTTCGCGGTCCCGTTGGCTGTGATGGCCCTCGGGCTGGGCGGGGCGGTGCTGGGTCACCGCCTGGTCCCGCAGGTGGGGATCCTGACCTGGGCGATCGGGCTGGGTGTCGTCGCAGCCAACCTCGGGGTGCTGCCCAGCTCGGGGAGCAAGCGGCTCGGCGTGGTGACCAAGAAGCTGCTCCGCGTGGGCATCGTCCTGCTCGGGTTCTCGGTCTCCTTCGCCTCCATCGCCGCCCTGGGCCTGCCGCTGATCGCCGTCGTCGCCGTCAGCCTGGTGAGCACGCTGGTGTTCACGACCTGGCTGGGACGCCGGATGGGTCTCAGTGCCCCCCGGGCGCTGCTGATCGGCACGGGCTTCTCGATCTGCGGAGCCTCGGCGATCGCGGGCATGGAGGAGACCGCCGGCGCTGATGAGGAGGACGTCACCGTCTCGATCGCGATGGTCACCCTCTTCGGGACCCTGGCGCTGGTGCTGCTGCCCCTGCTCCAGGGGCCGCTCGGCCTGACCGACCTGCAGCTGGGCATGTGGTCGGGGGCCAGCATCCACGAGGTCGGCCAGGTGGTCGCGGCGGCCAGCCCCGCCGGCGCGGCAGCGGTCGCGATGGCCGTGGTCGTCAAGCTCACCCGCGTCGTGATGCTCGCACCGGTCGTGGCCGGGGTCAGCGTGATGCAGCGGATGAAGTCCCCGGCAGCGGCGACCGAGAAGGCCAAGACGCCGCTGGTGCCGCTGTTCGTGCTCGGGTTCCTGGCCTGTGTCGCCCTGCGCAGCACCGGCGTGCTGCCCGAGAGCGCCCTGGGCTGGATCACCCACGTCCAGGTCGCCGCGCTCGGCGCCGCCCTGTTCGGCATGGGATGCAGCGTCAAGATCGCCTCGCTGTTCAAGGGCAGCGGAGCCGTGATGGTCGTCTCGACCGCCGGGACCCTCCTCATCGGCGCCCTCTCACTGGCCGGGATCCTCCTGGTCACCAGCCACTAGAAGACACCCACTACCCAAGATCGTGTGGCCGGCCGCCCGAGCGGCTGCCGGTACGGAGAACGGATTCAGATGCACCTCGTGGAAGAAGAAACGCTGGCCCCGGAAAAACCGGGCAGCAGCGCCAGAGCCTTCGTCAAGGCGTTGGCACGCACCCCCGACCTGGTCGACCGGAGCAGCTCGCTGGCGAGTGGCGTCGTCATCGGCCCTCGCCGGGCGGTCGACGCTCGACCCGGTGAAGGGAGACAAGCGGTTCCTCGACCCGGCCTGGTCCCTGAACCCGCTGTACCGCAGGCTCGCCCAGGCCTACCTGGCGGTCGAGCAGGCGATCGGCGAGGCCGTGGAGGATGCTGACGTCGACTGGCGCACTCGCGAGCGAGCACGGTTCGTCGCGGGAATCCTCGCGAGTGGCCTGGCACCGACCAACATGCTCGCCGGCAACCCCACCGCACTCAAGCATGCCTTCGACACCGGCGGCCTGAGCCTGGTCCGGGGCGGCCGCAACCTGCTCGCCGATCTCAGGCACAACAAGGGCATGCCCCGGCAGGTGGACAGCAGCCCCTTCCGCGTCGGCGAGAACGTCGGCGCGACGCCGGGCGAGGTGGTCTACCGCAACGAGGTCGTGGAGATCATCCAGTACGCGCCCACGACCCCGACGGTGCACGCGGTGCCGCTCCTGATCGTCTGGTCGGTCATCAACCGCTACTACGTCCTCGACCTCGCCAAGGACCGCAGCTTCATCGAGTACGCCGTGAGCCAGGGGTTCCAGGTCTTCGTCACCAGCTGGCGAAACCCCGGACCCGAGCACGGCGACTGGGACCTCGACACCTACGCAGAGGCGCTCCTCCAGGCCACCGATGCCGTCCAGGAGATCAGCGGCAGCGACGAGATCGGGACGATCGGACTCTGCGCCGGCGGACAGCTGCTGGCCGCCACGATGGGGCACCTGACCGACATCGGTGACGACCGCGTGGCCCACGCGGCGTTCGGCGTCAGCCAGCTCGACATGTCGGTTCCCAACGTCGCCGGACTGGCGCTCCACCCCGCACTGCTCACCGCAGCACGTGCGGCGACCGATGCTGCCGGCGTGGTCGACGGGCGATCCATCGCAGCGGTCTTCTCCTGGCTGCGGCCCAACGAGCTGGTCTGGAACCAGTGGGTGAACAACTACCTGATGGGCAAGGAGCCGCCGCAGTACGACATCCTCGCCTGGAACAACGACACCACCCGGCTGTCCGGTGCCGTGCAGCGCGACTTCCTGTCCATCGCGGTGGACAACCAGCTCGCCACCCCCGGCGGGCTCACGGTGCTCGGCACACCGGTCGACCTCGGCTGCGTCACCACCGACACCTACGTCGTCGGTGCCGAGACGGACCACCTCGTCCCGTGGCACGGCGCCTACCGCACGACCCAGGTGTTCGGCGGCGACTCCACCTTCGTGCTCTCGGGCGGTGGGCACATCCAGCACCTGGTCAACCCGCCGGGCAACCCGAAGGCGCACTTCCGCACCGGCCAGGAAGCCGGCCCGGACCCGGAGGCCTGGCTCGCGGAGTCGACCACGGAGCAGGGCACCTGGTGGTCGCACTGGGCCGAGTGGGCCAAGGCCCGGTCGGGCGAGGAGCGTCCCGCCCCGAGGTCCCTCGGCAGCAGGCGCCACCGGCCGATCGAGGCCGCCCCCGGTCGCTACGTGCTGGAGCCGTGAGCCGCCGACACCGGCCCCTGACCCACCTACGCACACCCGGCGAGAAGGAGAAGAAGCTCGGGATCAAGGGCTCACCCACCCGCGAGCTCTACTTCGACGACGTGCGCCTGCCGGCCGACCGCATGATCGGCGAGCCCGGTGAGGGCCTGAAGATCGCGTTGCGCACCCTGGACCACACCCGCGTCACCGTGGGTGCGCAGGCGGTCGGCATCGCCCAGGGCGCGCTGGACTCGCGGTCATGGCCAGGCAGGTCCTGGGCTCCCGAGCCCGGATCCACTGCTCTGGCTGCGGCTTCACCGAGGGACACCGGTCCGAGGCAGCCGAACAACTGAGACGAAAGGTCAAGTGATCTGTCTCGATCGGTACAGCAGCCGCCGTCGGGCGGACCTAGCCTTTCGGAGAAGGGTCGAGAGGGCCACCACCGCGCAGATCCAGGGAGAATCCGATGACT
Organism: uncultured Actinomycetota bacterium; assembly: GCA_963842565.1. Classification (GTDB taxonomy): domain Bacteria; phylum Actinomycetota; class Actinomycetes; order Propionibacteriales; family Nocardioidaceae; genus Marmoricola. The sequence continues at coordinate 80,679 of CAWJGX010000014.1, forward strand.
GTCCTGGACACTCGTGCGGACGTGCTCGAGGAGCTGGTCGCTGTCGACCGGGCTCCTCTCGAGGAGCGGCCGGTCCGGACGTGGGTCGACTTCGCGGTCCCGTTGGCTGTGATGGCCCTCGGGCTGGGTGGGGCGGTGCTGGGTCACCGCCTGGTCCCGCAGGTGGGGATCCTGACCTGGGCGATCGGGCTGGGTGTCGTCGCAGCCAACCTCGGGGTGCTGCCCAGCTCGGGGAGCAAGCGGCTCGGCGTGGTGACCAAGAAGCTGCTCCGCGTGGGCATCGTCCTGCTCGGGTTCTCGGTCTCCTTCGCCTCCATCGCCGCCCTGGGCCTGCCACTGATCGCCGTCGTCGCCGTCAGCCTGGTGAGCACGCTGGTGTTCACGACCTGGCTGGGACGCCGGATGGGTCTCAGTGCCCCCCGGGCGCTGCTGATCGGCACGGGCTTCTCGATCTGCGGAGCCTCGGCGATCGCGGGCATGGAGGAGACCGCCGGCGCTGATGAGGAGGACGTCACCGTCTCGATCGCGATGGTCACCCTCTTCGGGACCCTGGCGCTGGTGCTGCTGCCCCTGCTCCAGGGGCCGCTCGGCCTGACCGACCTGCAGCTGGGCATGTGGTCGGGGGCCAGCATCCACGAGGTCGGCCAGGTGGTCGCGGCGGCCAGCCCCGCCGGCGCGGCAGCGGTCGCGATGGCCGTGGTCGTCAAGCTCACCCGCGTCGTGATGCTCGCACCGGTCGTGGCCGGGGTCAGCGTGATGCAGCGGATGAAGTCCCCGGCAGCGGCGACCGAGAAGGCCAAGACGCCGCTGGTGCCGCTGTTCGTGCTCGGGTTCCTGGCCTGTGTCGCCCTGCGCAGCACCGGCGTGCTGCCCGAGAGCGCCCTGGGCTGGATCACCCACGTCCAGGTCGCCGCGCTCGGCGCCGCCCTGTTCGGCATGGGATGCAGCGTCAAGATCGCCTCGCTGTTCAAGGGCAGCGGAGCCGTGATGGTCGTCTCGACCGCCGGGACCCTCCTCATCGGCGCCCTCTCACTGGCCGGGATCCTCCTGGTCACCAGCCCACTAGAACCACCCACGGCCAGGCAGGTCCTGGATTCGTGAGACGAGAAGTCAAGAGATCTGTCTCGATCGGCACAGCAGCGACGATCCAGCGAACTTAGCCTTTCGGAGAAAGGCGCAGAGGGCCACCACCGCGACAGATCCAGGGAGAGCATCATGATCATCTGTCAGTGCGCGGTCGTGAGCGACCGGTCGGTGACCCAGGCCGTGGCCTCGGGCGCACGCAGCCTCGCGCAGGTGTGCCACGCCACGAACGCCGGCCGCGACTGCGGTTCGTGCGTCTTCGCGGTACGTCGCGTGCTCACCGAGCACCGGCACACGCTTGCCGCCGCCGTACCGGAGGTCTGCACCGCCTGACGAGCTGCTGCTCAGCGGCACGTCGGCGCTCGCGCCAGCAGCCTCCAGGGTGGCGAGCCGGTCGGCGAAGCTTTCAGGGGACCAGCACGTGGCGCGGGCTCGCCCGGCCCTCGGCGGTCGCCTGCCAGGCCTCGGCGACGCGGTCGAGCGGCAGGTCGTGGTGCGCCACCTGCATCCGACCCGCGGCTGCGTGCTCGGCGATCCGGGTGACGGCCTCGGCCCGCTGGGCCACGGAGATCGAGTTGTTCGTGTAGCCGAGGACCGAGATCGACTTGCTGCGCAGCGTCGCCGACGAGAACGTCGCCGCGTCGCCGGAGGCACCCCCGAGAGTGACCAGCCGCCCGGAGTCGCCGAGGACCTGCGTGGCTGCCGCGGCGCCGGCGCCGAAGACCGGGTCGACCACCACGTCGACCGGACCGGCGCAGGCCGCCGAGATGCGGGCGGTCAGCTCGGACACGTCGTCGACGTGCTCGACGACCGCGTCGGCACCGGCCGCGGTGGCGCGTCCCGCGGCCTCCGCCGACCGGCACACGGCGACCACCTGGCCGGCGCCGAGCACGTGGGCGGCGCCGATCGCGGACTGGCCGACGGCTCCGCCACCGCCGAGCACGAGGACCCGCTCCCCGGGCCGCAGTCCGGCCCGCCAGGTCAGCGACATCCACGCGGCGACTGCCGAGAGGCCGAGAGCGGCGAGAGCCGCGTCCGTCACCTCGGCATCGACCGGCACGAGGTCGTCGTCCGCGACTGCGCACCAGGAGGCGAGGGAGCCGTCGCCGTCCACCATCCCGGCGCTGGTGGCGAACCAGACCCGCGTCCCGGCCGGCAGCGCGTCGGACTCCTCCACCACGCCGACCCCCTGCACGCCCGGGACGTACGGCGTGCGCCGGCGACCGAAGTACGACGTGCCCGAGGCACACAGCACGTCGAGAGGTACGACGGGCGCGGCACCGACGCGGACCAGCGAACCCCCATGACTCGGCTGAGGGTCCGGATGCTCGTCGACGACGGGCACCGCACCGAGCTCGCGCACGAGGACAGCGCGCATGTCAGGTGGAGATGTCCGGGTAGGGCAGGGTGAGGTGCTCCATCGCCTTGCCGTAGGCGATCTGGTACTCCAGCGGCCCGTGGTCGCGCTCGAACATCGCGATGAACAGCGTGAGCGTCAGGAACGGATGGGCCCCCATCGAGAACAGCGTCACGTGGTCCTGCTCGATCAGCGCCGTGCGCTCCTCAGCGGTGAACGCCAGCCAGGTCGACTGCTCCTGGTCGACGCAGTTGAGCAGCCGGTTGGCCATCTCCGACTCCCACCACGCGACCAGCTCCTCCGGCTCGGCGCGGTAGCGCTCGACGAGGTCCGGGTCGCGGTCGACGGTGAACAGGAACTTGTCGAGGAGGTACTTGCTCACGACAAGGCTCCTTCCGGATACCAGGTGAAGTAGGCCTCCATCGTGTGGAAGAGGTCGAGCGAGTCGACGTGGTCGGCCTTGATGCCGTCGCCGGCGACTCCCATCATCAGCATGAAGTCCATGAAGCCGTGGGTGGCGTTGCCCGGCAGGTGCAGGCTGTCCAGGGTGACCTCGCCCAGGCACCCCTCGAGGTCCCCGCGCGCGATCCAGTCCACCGCCTTGCGGTCGAACTCCGGGTCCGGTCCGTGCTCGCCGAACTGGCGGGGACCACCCAGCTCGAGCGACAGGTGCCCGGTCCCGACGATCGCCACCCTCTTGTCGACCGGCCACGACTCCACCAGCTGACGGATGGTGCGGCCGAGCTGCACGAACCGCTTCGGCTGCGGCAGCGGCGGCGCGAAGATGTTGGTGTAGATCGGCACGATCGGCAGGTCCGCCTCCGGCCGCAGCGTGATGATCGGGCAGGTGATGCTGTGGTCGATCCGCAGCTCGTTGCTGAAGGCGAGGTCGAAGTCGGCGTCGAGCCCGTTGCGCAGGATGTGCGCGGCGAGTGCCTCGTCGCCCTCCAGGCGCATCCGGGGCAGGCCGAACTCGCGCTCCTCGTTGTGCCAGTTGGCGTCGAAGTACGGCGCCTTGCCGACCAGGAACTGCGGCATGTTGTCCAGCCAGAGCTGGTGGAAGTGGTCGCTCCCGACCATCACGAGGATGTCGGGCCGGGCCCGGGTGAGGGTCTCGCGGAAGGCCTCGATCTTGCTGACCCACTCGTCGGCGAAGGGCGGCCGGTCCGCGCCGACCGACGTGCTGGCCCGGTAGTAGAACGGGTGGTGCGTCGAGGCGATGACGGCACAGACGGTGGCCATCAGGCTCCTCCCTCCTGCTCGGGGCCGGTCTCGGGGCCGTCGGGGTCGACGTACGCCGCGTTGCGGTCGACGGTCAGGTAGATGTCGTTGCCGATGGGTCGTCGGCGCTCCTCCGCGAGCTGCCCCAGCAGCCCGGCCGCCCGGGCCAGCAGCGCGAACCCGCGCAGCAGCTCCACCGGCAGGCCGAGGTCGGCGAGCGCAGCGCCGCACACCCCCGCGCCGTTGAGCGGCAGCCGGCGTCCCAGCACCTGCTCGTGCACCCGTCCGATGGCCTCGAACAGCCGCAGGTGCGGACCCCGTAGGCCCTCCTCCTCGGCGATCGCGATCAGCACGGGCGTACGCGGGTCGCCCTCCTTGTGCACCGGATGTCCGAGGCCGGGGACGAAGCGCTTGGCGGCGCGGGTCTCGGTGACCGCCTGCAGCGCGAGCGCGTCCCAGCCGGCCGTGTCGTCGGGGTCGTCGGGCAGGTCGCCGTCGTGCGCTTCCAGCACCGCATGGAGGTAGCTGCCGCAGTCTTCCGTGACGCCGAGGAACCGCGACCCGCCGCCGAGCAGGCCGGCGGCCAGCGCGCCCTGGAGCGAGTCGGGGGCCGAGAGGTAGGTGAGGCGGGCGGCGATCGCCGTCGGGGTGAACCCGTGGTCGGCGAGGGCGACCAGCACCGACTCGAAGACCCGCACCTCGCCGGGCGTCGGACGCCGCATCGCGACCAGCCAGAAGGCCAGCTCCCCGAAGCCGACCTTGCCCATCAGGTCCGCCGTGAGGTCCTGGCCCAGCAGGCCGATCCGGTCCGGTGTCGAGGTGCCCAGGGAGGTGGGGAACTCCAGGCCGTCGATCTCGTGGGGGTCGGTCACGGGCGGTCCTCGGGCTCCGGAGTGGTTTCGAGACGGGCTCGTTCCTCGCCCTCCTCAACCACCGGCGGTGGCGGTCGCCAGCCACTGCCGGATCTCCGCACCGTGCTCGTCGAGTGACGGCGGGGGGAGGCGGTAGTCGGCCGGGCTCTCGGAGAACCGGATCGGGTTGCGGACCGAGGGCATCGCGTCGGGGCCGACGGTGACCACCGGCTCGAGGCCGACGTCCTCGGCGAACGCGACGCCGGCGTCCACGGTGTTGATCGGACCGCACGGGACGCCCGCGCCGATGATGTCGCGGAACCACTCCATGGCGGTGCGGGTGCGCAGCCGTGCGCTGAGCAACGGCCGCAGCTCGTCCCGGTTGGCGGTGCGGTCCTCGTTGCGTGCGAACCGCGGGTCGTCGGCGAGCTCGGGTACGCCGAGCACCTCGGTCAGCTTGCGGAACTGGCCGTTGTTGCCCGCCGTGACGATCAGGTCGCGGTCCGAGCACGGGAACGGCTCGTAGGGGAACAGGCTCGGGTGGCTGTTTCCCATCCGCATGGGTACGACGCCGCCCGCGACGTACGCGCTCGACTGGTTCACCATCCCGGAGAGTGCCGAGGAGAGCAGGTTGACCTCGACGTGCTGACCGGTGCCGGTGTCGTGACGCCGGTGCAGGGCGGAGAGCACCCCGATCGTGGCGTGCAGCCCCGCCATCACGTCGAAGACCGAGACCCCGGCCCGGAACGGGTCACCGTCGGGGTCTCCCGTGAGGCTCATCAGGCCGGAGATCGCCTGGACGATCAGGTCGTAGCCGGGCAGCACCCGCCCCTCGGGGCTGGTGCCGAACCCGCTGATGGAGGCGTAGATGATCCGCTCGTTGGTGGCGGCCACGGAGTCGTAGTCCAGCCCGAACCGGGCCAGCCCGCCGGGGCGGAAGTTCTCGATCATCACGTCCGCGCGGCGGGCGAGCTCCTGGGCGGCGGCGACGTCGTCCGGGTCCTTGAGGTCGAGGGCGATCGACCGCTTGTTGCGGTTGATCCCGAGGAAGTACGTCGCGACGCCGTCGCGCAGCGGGGGAGACCAGGTGCGGGTGTCGTCACCCTGGGGGCCCTCCACCTTGACCACCTCGGCGCCGAGGTCCGCGAGCAGCATCGTCGCGTAGGGACCGGCCAGGATCCGCGAGAAGTCGGCGACCAGCAGGCCGGCGAGCGGGCCCGAGGGTGCGGCGGTCGGGTCCTCGTCCATGCACGCTCCGTCCCATTTCACGCCAAACACGGACACACGTCCGCTCGGGTTCTCAGCAGTCTTGGACGGTCACCTCGGCTCTGTCAAGGAACTCTTGACGTCGGCGAGTGATCGCGGTCACAGTGGCTGAACAGCCATCTGCCCGCAGACCGGACACCTGTCCGCATTCGGAGGAGCGTTCCGATGACCCACTCGACACACGCGGGGGCCGAAGCACCCGCCGCCGGCCGTCCCGTCGTGCTGCGCGGCGGCACCGTGCTCACCATGGACGACGCGCACACGGTCCTCCTGGCCGGCGACGTGCTCGTGGTCGACGACCGCATCGAGGCCGTGGGGGAGAACCTCGCGGTGCCGGACGGCACCCAGGAGATCGACGCGTCGGGCGGCATCGTGATGCCGGGCATGATCGACACCCACCGGCACATGTGGCAGACCGCGATGCGCGGCTACGGCGCCGACTGGACCCTGACGCAGTACTTCGTCTGGTACTACCTCGAGCACGGGAAGACCTTCCGCCCCGAGGACGTCCACGCCGGCAACCTGCTCTCGGCCTGGGACGCGCTGGAGGCCGGCGTGACCACCACGGTCGACTGGTCCCACGGCTTGCAGAGCGTCGAGCACGCCGACGCCGCGGTGGACGCCTTGCAGGCCGTCCCGGGAAGGTTCGTGCTCGCCTACGGCAACATCCAGGCCGGCCCGTGGGAGTGGACCGCCGACCCCGCCGTACGCGACTTCTTCGAGCGCCGCCGCACAGGCGCCGGCGACATGCTCGGCTTCCAGCTCGCCTTCGACGTCACCGGCGACCCCGCCTTCCCGGAGAAGGCTGCCTTCGAGGTGGCCCGCGAGCTGGGGCTGGCGGTCACCACGCACGCGGGCGTCTGGGGCGCCACCAACGACGACGGCATCCGGCTGATGCACGAGAACGGGTTCATGACCCCCGAGTCGATCTACGTGCACGCCGCCACCCTGAGCACGGACTCCTACCAACGGATCGCCGCGTCCGGTGGCTCGGCGTCGGTCTCGACGGAGTCCGAGCAGAGCGCGGGCCAGGGCTACCCGCCCACCTGGCAGCTGCGCCGCCACGGCATCCCCGTCTCGATCTCGATGGACACGAGCGTGTGGTGGAGCAGTGACCTGTTCAGCGCGATGCGAACGACGCTCGGCGCCGACCGCTCGCGCGAGCACCTCGAGGCCCACGCCGCGGGCGAGACCGTGACCAACGTGCACCTGCGCGCCGAGCAGGTGGTCGAGTGGGCCACCCGTGGTGGTGCGCAGGCTCTCGGGCGCGACGACCTCGGTTCGCTCGAGCCGGGCAAGAAGGCCGACGTGGTGCTGATCAAGAACGACCGCTCACCGGTCTCCTTCCCGGTGCTCCACCCCTACGGCCAGGTGGCCTTCCAGGCCCAGCGCGGAGACGTGCACACCGTCATCGTCGACGGCCGGGTGGTCAAGCACGAGCACGAGCTGGTGGGGTACGACGCGGCAGCGGTCCGCTCGACCGTGGAGGCGACGGTGGACCACCTGCGCGGCACCCTCGGCGAGGAGCTGTGGCAGCAGGGGATGAACCCGCAGCTGCCCGAGGACGGCGAGGTGCTCGACAACCCCTACCAGTACACCGGCTACAAGTCGGACTCCACGCACGGTGCCCGCGGCTCGGTGTTCGGCGAGCCGGGTTCGGGCGTGACCGAGGAGTCCTAGGCTCTCGCTGCGACCGCACGCCACCTGCCACACGGGATCGAGGAAGTCATGGCTGGACGGGGAGAGGGGCCCGACTTCGTCGAGTCGCTGGCCCGGGGGCTGGACGTGCTCGCGTGCTTCGACGCCTCGCACCGGAGCATGACGTTGAGCGAGGTGGCCACCCGAGCCGGGTTGGCACGACCGACGGCGCGACGCCTGCTGCTCACGCTGGAGGAGCTCGGCTTCGTGCGCTCGACCGAGGGCGGCTTCGTGCTCACCCCGAAGGTGCTGACCCTCGGGATGGCCTACGTCTCGGCGCTGGGCCTGTGGGACATCGCCCGCCCGCACATGGAGGACCTGGTGGGCCGCACCGGTGAGTCCTCGTCGATGGCGCAGCTCGACGGCTCGGACATCGTCTACGTCGCCCGGGTCTCGGTGCCCAAGATCATCGCGTTGCGCGTCGAGATCGGCACCCGCTTCCCGGCTCCGCAGACCTCGCAGGGCAAGGTGCTGCTCGCCGCCCTCGACCAGGAATCCCTCGACGCCACGCTCGCCGTGCCGAGCCGGGCCGGCCTGCCGCCGTACATCGGCCGGACGGCGGCCCAGCTGCGCGAGGAGCTGACCCGGGTCCGTGCCCGTGGGTGGGCGCTGGCCGACGAGGAGCTCGCCCCCGGCGTACGTTCGGTGGCCGCGCCGGTGCGCGACGGGCAGGGCCGGGTGCGCGCGGCCATGAACGTCACCGTGCATGCCGCCGAGACCACCACCGACCACCTGCTCGGCCACCACCTGCCGCTGCTGCTGCGCGCGGCCGGTGACGTCAGCGCCGAGTGGGCGTTGTGGGAGGAGCGACCGCACGTGGAGACCGAGAGCGGGACCGCACCCGGGGTGCGGTCCGCGCCCAGCTGAGGCGCCCCGATCGGGGACGCCTCAGCCGATGGCGGGTCTAGGACGGTGAGTCGGTGGCCTGCACCGCGTAGCTGGCGGGCTTGTCCGCCACCTTGTGCAGCGTGTTGATGCTGACGTGTGGCCAGCGGATCCGGCCGGGGAGGCCGTCGCGTCCGGGGAAGAAGTCGAGCATCACGATCTGCAGGTACTGCATCCGCAGACCCACGTTGCCCTCCTCGTCCGGCGCGAGCTCCTGGATGAAGAAGGTCGACTTCATCGAGCCGGCGTCGGCCTGCCTGACCACGAACGGGATGTTCTTGATCCCGCCGGTGGGGTTGCTGGTGTCGAGCTCGAGGACGGTCGTCGTGGTGACGTTGACGCCGTTGTTCGCCAGGTCCAGGAGCAGCTCCGGGTGGACCGGGTCGAAGCCCGGGAAGCCGGGAAAGCCCACGGTGCCGACGAACGGGGTGTCGTGGAAGTGCTTGTAGGGCCCGAGGTAGCGGTTGTTCTCGAGGTCGTGGCTGACGCCGAGCGGCAGGCTGTCCACCCGCGGGATCGGCGCGAGGCCCTCGACCACGGAGCTCTTCCCGAGCGCCAGCGCCGCGTCCCCGTGGGGGATGGTGGCCAGCCGGGCGATGTCGAAGCCGTCCGGGATCTCGTTGAGCATGTTGAGGAACAGGCCGGGCTCGTGGTGGATCGCGGCGCCCGGAGCGCCGGTGACGGTGCTCGCCGGCTCGTCGACCACGGCTACCTGCTTGATCACCTGTTCGTAGTCGAGGGTGACCACGAACTGGTCGGTCTGGGTCGAGCGGTCGTCGGAGACTCCGCGGTTCGGCACGCCCTTGTCGACCAGGGTGAAGTTGAGCTCCTCGTCGTACTGGTTCAGCAGCAGCCGGTAGTCCAGCGGGCCGTCCTGGGCGAACGGCAGGGCGATCATGTTCCAGCCGGTGCCCTCTCCGACCCAGCGACCAGGCAGCTTCTGCAGCGGGCCGAGCTCCTCGTCGTGGGGCCGAGCGACCTCGATACGTCGCTGCTGGCCGTCCATCGTTTCCAATCGTCGGTCGGGCATCCTGACCACTCCTCGTGAAGGTTTCGTGGCCCCGCTCGGACGGGCAGGGCTCTTGGTCTTGGGCTCGAAGAGGCCACCGTCGGTGTCGTAAATACCTCGGCCGCACAATGGCCGGGTGCGCGCAGTCTTCTTCGAGGAGTTCCTCGGCCCGGTGACCGTCGAGCGTCTCGCGGACCCGGCACCCCCTCCGGACGGCGTCGTCGTCGAGGTGCACGCCACCGGTCTGTGCCGCAGCGACTGGCACGCGTGGGCCGGCCACGACACCGGCGTACCGCTCCCGCACGTGCCCGGCCACGAGCTGTGCGGCACGGTTGCGGCCATCGGTGGCGAGGTCACCGGCTGGGCCGTCGGCGACCGGGTCACCTCACCGTTCGTCTGCGGGTGTGGGAGCTGCGAGTGGTGCGCGGCCGGGCAGTCACAGGTCTGTCCCGACCAGACGCAGCCGGGCTTCACGCACTGGGGCTCGTACGCCGAGCAGGTCGTCCTGCGTGCCGCCGACACCAACCTGGTGGCCGTGCCCGACTCGGTCAGCGACGGGGCAGCGGCGAGCCTGGGTTGCCGGTTCGCCACTGCCTACCGTGCGTTGACCGGCCGGGCGGCGATCCGCGAGGGCGAGTGGGTGACCGTCGTCGGCGCGGGCGGCGTCGGCCTGAGCGCGGTGATGATCGCCGTGGCCCTCGGCGCGCGAGTGGTCGCCGTCGACACCAACCCGCTCTCCCTGCGGCGCGCTTCGCAGCTCGGCGCCGAACACACCGTCGTCGCCGGGGAGTCGGACGTCGCCGAGGCGGTGCACGACCTGACGGGTGGCGGCAGCCACGTCGCCCTCGACGCGGTCGGGTCACCGGAGACGTGCTCGGACAGCATCCGGTCGCTGCGCCGGCAGGGAAGGCACGTGCAGGTCGGCCTGCTGCCCTCGGTCGCCGGCCTGCCACCGGTGCCGATGGAGCGCGTGATCGCCTGGGAGCTGGACCTCCTCGGCAGCCACGGCCTCGCCAGCACCGACTACCCCGCCCTGCTCGCCCTGGTCGAGAGCGGCGTGCTCGCCCCGCAGGACCTCGTCAGCGAGACCGTCGACCTCCAGGAAGCGGCGCGGCGGCTGCCCCTGCTCGACTCGGCGTCGCCGGTCGGGATGACGATGCTCGACCCTCGGCTGTGACCCTGAATTCCGGATAGTCCCATGCAAACGGACCCTCCCGAGCGGGAAATTCGGGTCCGATTGCATGGGACTATCCGGCTCGGCGAGTCGGGGCGGACCTTCCCGATCACCTGACCACGGCCCGCTGGGTCGGCACGACTACTCGGCCAGCACCTGCTCGCGCAGGATGTCGGCGTGCCCGCAGTGCTGCGCGAGCTCGCGCAGCAGGTGCAGGTAGACCCAGCGCAGCGGCAACGGACCACGGCGGTTCCCGTGGACGAGGTCGTCGAGGCCCAGCGGCGACGCCGCGCGCCGGGAGGACTCGCAGGCCTCGCGATGCGCGCGCTGCACGGTGGCGACGGTGTCCGCCTCCTCCAGGGTGAACGACTCGTCCGGCGTGGCCGGGATGCCGATCTCGGCCCGGGTGCGACGGCTGATCGCCTCGTCGAACCACACCTTCTCGACGAACGTCGCGTGCTTGACCAGACCCAGCAGGGTCGTCTCGGAGGGCACCAGGCGCCGCCGAGCCTGCTCCTCGGTCAGTCCGTCGAGGCAGGTCTGGAGGGCAGCGCGGTGCTCGTCGAGGAACACCTCGAACTGGATCCGGGCCGGTTGGTCGATGACGTCCTCGGCGGACGTCGCGGGCAGGGACGACATGGACGCAGCATGGCAAGGTCGCCGAGGGTGGGCAACGCGGCCGACGACGCCGGGTCCCGGCTAGTTTGTGCCCATGACGCAGACAGCACTCGTCCTCGGTGGCGGCGGCATCACCGGGATCGCCTGGGAGCTCGGCATCCTCAAGGGGCTGGCCGACGCCGGGGTGGACCTCAGCGGCGCCGACCGGGTGATCGGTACGTCGGCCGGCTCGGTCGTCGGGGCTCAGGTCACCAGCGGCGCCCCCCTCGACGAGCTCTACGAGAGCCAGCTCGCCCCACCGGACCACGAGATCGGCGCGACGTTCGGTCGGGGGACGGTCGTCCGGATGATGTTGCCGCTGCTCCTTCCCGGCGCACCGCACAAGAAGCGTCGCCGGATCGGCAAGGCAGCGCTGAAGGCGCATCCGGCCGGCGGCGCCGAACGCGTCGAGGTGATCCGGTCTCGCATCGGCGTGGAGAAGTGGCCGGACCGAGACCTGCGCGTCACCTCCGTGGAGGCCGAGACCGGGAGGTCGGTGGTCTTCGACCAGGACAGCGGTGTCGACATCGTGCACGCGGTCGCCGCGAGCTGCGCCGTACCCCTCGTCTGGCCGGCGGTGACGATCGACGGCAAGCACTACGTGGACGGCGGGATGCGCTCGACCGCCAACGTGGACCTCGCCAGGGGAGCCGACGTCGTGGTCGTGATCGCCCCGCTCCCGCAGTCCTTCAGCAAGGCCACGTCGATCCGCACGCAGCTGGGGAAGACGGGCGCGAGCCGGACCGCCGTCGTCACCCCCGACGAGCAGGCGCTGGCCGACATCGGGCGCAACGTGCTCGATCCGGCGAAGCGGGCCGACGCCGCGCGCAGCGGGCTGCGACAGGCCGCCACCGTGGTCGACAAGGTCCGCGCGGCCTGGGGCTGAGGCGCACCATGGGCATCCAGCTGGGCAGCACCGTGATCAACTGCGCCGACCTCGAGGCGATGACCGACTTCTGGGTTGCGGCCCTCGCGGCTGGTGCCGAGCCACCGCGAGGCCGACGACGAGTTCCGGGTGCTCCGTGGCGAGCACGCGAACCTCTCCCTGCAGCTGGCGAAGACACCCGTGTCCGCCCGCGACCAGATGCACCTCGATCTCTACAGCGACGACGTGGCGGCCGAGGTCGACCGACTGGTCGCGCTCGGCGCCGCGTGGGCGCGTGAGGTCCGTGAGCCTGACGACCACTACGTCGTGCTCCTCGACCCGGAGGGCAACGAGTTCTGCGTGTGCGAGGTGGAGACCCTCTGACGCAGGGAGTGCCCCGGACGTCATACGAGCTGGCACCCGGAGGCACCAGCTCGTATGACGTCCCGCGGGTCAGGGAGTGCGCAGGCCGAACCCGTAGCGGTACAGCGGGTCGTAGCCCTGGTCGCCGACGTTGATCGGCTCCTGGGCCACGGTCCGCGGCCACGAGACCGACAGCTTGCCGGTGAACGGCGCCTTCCCGAACAGGTTGTCGGCGACACCGGCACCTTCGCTGCCGGGCAGCCACGCGGCGTCCAGGGCGTCGATCTGCGCGAGCAGCGTCGGCTCGATCACGATCGGGCGACCCGAGACGACCACCACCGTGCAGGTGGCTGCGGCGGCGCACACCTTCTGCACCGCTGCCTTGTCCGCGTCCGAGAGCAGCATCGTCTGCTTCTGACGCAGCACCCCGTTGTCGCCGGGGTCGTAGCCCCACTGCGGACCTCCGACGTCACCGAAGCCCTCGGCGTACGGCGTCTCGCCGACCACCACGATGCCGTTCGCCCCGGCCGGGACCGGCGCCGCTGCGTCCCGGCTGAACGTCACGTGGCTCGCCCGCGCCTTGATGCCGTCGAGGACCGTCTGGCCCGGGATCACGTTGGTCGAGCCGCCCTGCCAGGTGAGCGTCCAGCCACCGGCCTGGTTGCCGATGTTGTCGGCGTTGCTGCCCGCGACGTACACCTCCTTGGAGGGCTTGAGCGGCAGCGTCCCGCGGCTGTTCTTCAACAGCACCTGTGACTCCTGGACGGCCGTGCGGGCGACCTTGCGGTGCGCCGCGCTGCCGACCTGGCCGATCCGGCTGCGGTCGGTGTAGGGGTGCTCGAACAGGCCGAGCTTGAACTTCGCGGTCAGGATCCGCTTCACCGCGTCGTCGATCCGGGTCATCTTCACCTGGCCGGTGTTCACGGCCTCCAGGAGGTTGTCCTCGAAGGTCTTCGCCGCCGTCGGGGTGGTGCCGTTGTCGGGCTCCATGAACATGTCGATGCCGGCGTTGACGGAGGTGACCACCTTCTCCAGCTCGGTGCCGGGCAGCTGGTGGATCGCCTGCCAGTCGGAGATGACGAAGCCGTGGAACCTCATCGACTTCTTCAGCACCTGCGTGAGCAGCTCCTTGTTGGCCGACATCTTCACCGGGTTGCCGAGGCCGTCCTCGGTCCAGTCGACGCTGGAGAAGCTCGGCATCACCGAGCCGACGTTGTGCTTCAGCACGGCCGGCCAGTACGGCGCCAGCGCCAGCTTGTCGAACTCCGCGCGCGAGACCTGGTCGATGCCCTGGTCCAGCTTGTAGTCGCCGGTCGGGGTGCCGTAGGCCGTCAGCCCGTCACCGGCGAAGTGCTTGGCCGAGGCCAGCACGTGGAACCGGTCGATCTTGTTGCCGTTCCCGCCCTGGAGGCCGTCGATGCTCGTCTCCATCTTCTCGACGAGCTTCGGGTCCTCGCCGTACGACTCGTAGGTGCGACCCCACCGGTCGTCGCGGGCCACGCAGATGCACGGCGCGAACGCCCACTGCGGTCCGGACGCGCGCGTCTCCTGCGCGGTGATGTCGGCGATCTTCTTGACCAGCTGGGGGTCGCGGGTCGCGCCGAGACCGATGTTGTGGGGGAAGACGGTCGCCCCCTTGAGGTTGCCGTGACCGTGCACCGAGTCCACGCCGTAGATGATCGGGATGTGCAGACGGGTGGCCAGGGCCTGGTCCTGGTAGTCGTCGACCATGTCGGCCCAGCCGGTCGGCGTGTTGACCGCCGGCACCGAGCCGCCACCGGAGAGCACGCTGCCCAGCTTGAGCGTGGTGATCGCGCTGGGGTCGGCGGCGACGTCGTCACGCTCCGCCTGGGTCATCTGGCCGATCTTCTCCTTCAGCGTCATCCGGCTGAGCAGGTCGCGGACGCGTTGTCCGATCGGCAGCGAGGCGTCCTCGTAGGGCTTCGGCTTCGCCTTGGCCTTCGCCGCCGCACCGCTGGCGGCTGCTGTCGCCGCCTGGGCGCCGGTCTGCGCGGTCAGCAGCGCGACCGCCAGGCAGAGCACCGTGGTGAGCGCGGCGAGCAACGCTCGACGTTCGCCTGTTCGGGGGTGATGAGACATGGCGCGTCCTCCGTCCGAGAAGACCCGGGAGCGCGCACCGTGCCACCCGGGCGGGCACCCGTTGCGGGGTGCCGTGCCGTTCAACGTAGGAAGCCCCTTTCTGTTGCGTCAATGCCGAAAGATCCGCCTCCCGGAGTTCTTTACTCCTGCTTCGGGAGGAACGTTCTAGGGTGGGCCGATGCCACCTCAGTCCAGCCCAGCCACCTCCGGGAGCGCCGCGGGGTCGCTCGAGCGGATGCGCACTGGCAACCGGCGAGCGCTGATCGCGGTGCTGAGCGGCGAGGGTCCGACGAGCCGGGCGCAGCTCGCGCGGAGCACCGGACTCTCCCGCACGACCGTCTCGAACCTGGTCCGGGATCTGATCGAGTCGGGTCAGGTCGTCGAGACCACCGACCGCGGCACGCCGTACAAGGGCGGCAGCGGCCGACCCCCGGTGCTGGTCACGCTCGCGACGCCGTCCGGCGCCGTCGCCGGCATCGATGTCGGCCACCGGCACGTGCGCGTGGCCGTGGCCGACCGCACCGGTCACGTGGTCGCGGAGGAGACCTCGTCGTTCGACGTCGACGGCCACGGCGAACGCACGCTGGCACAGGCAGCCACCATGGTCGGCGAGCTGCTCCGGCGCAGCGGGCTCGAGCAGCTGCACGGCGTGGGCATGTGCGTACCGGCGCCGATCGATCGCCGCTCTGCCCGGATCTCGTCGGGGATCCTCCCGGGGTGGCGGGACCTGGTGCCCACCGAGGTCCTCGCGCGCGAGCTCGGTGTGCCGGTGACCGCCGACAACGACGCCAACCTGGGCGCGCTGGCCGAGCTGCACCACGGGGCGGCCCGGGGGGTCGCCGACCTCGTCTACCTGAAGATCGCCAGCGGACTGGGCGCCGGCATCATCCTGGGTGGGCGGCTGCACCGGGGCACCTCCGGGATCGCCGGCGAGATCGGCCACGTGCAGATCCGCGAGGACGGCCAGGTCTGCCGGTGCGGCAACCGGGGCTGCCTGGAGACCGAGGTGGCCCTGCCCCAGATGCTCGCGGTGCTGCAGCCGGCGTACGACGAACCGCTCGACGCAGCGCGGGTCCTGGAGCTCGACACCGAGGGCGATGCCGGCGTACGCCGCGTGCTCAGCGACGCCGGCTCCACGATGGGTCGGGCGCTCGCCGACCTGTGCAACAGCCTCAACCCGGAGCTCGTGGTGATCGGCGGTCCCCTCGGCGCGGCGCCCTCGCTCCTGCACGGGGTCCGGGCCGCGGTCGACCGCTACGCCCAGCCCAACACGGCCGCGGCCGTGCGGGTCGTGCCCGGAGAGCTCGGTGACCACGCCGAGGTGCGCGGAGCGGTGGCCCTGGCGATCGCCCGGGTGGCCTCCGGCGACTGAGCCGCGACGGCGTACCCGACAGAATGGGTGGGGTCCTCGGCCGATCCTGCACCACCAGCCTCAGCTGCGCGCGACCAGCCACCCCACGACGTCGGCGGTGATCGCGTCGCGGTTGGTCTCGTTGAAGATCTCGTGCCGGGCGTCCGGGTAGACCTGCACCGTCACGTCGCCGAGGCCCGCGTCGCGGTAGCGCTGGCCGAGGAGCTGGACGAGCTGGCCGTCACCGGAGAGCGGGTCGGCCTGGCCGGAGACGACCAGGATGGGCAGGTCGGACCGGATCCCGGCCAGGGCGTCCGGGTCGGCGAGGCGGGGCGCCCGCTCGAACATCTGCGGGATCGCGTCGTCGGGCACGTCGAACCCGCACAGCGGGTCGGCCACGTAGAGGTCCACCTCGGCCTCGTCGCGGGAGAGCCACTCGTAGCCGGTCCGGTGCTCGAAGCCGGCGTTGAACGCCTCGAGGCCGACCGGCCCCTCCGACTCGTCATCTGCTTGGGCGAGAACGCCGGCGAGCACGTCGAGAGCGGTCGAGCCGGACAGCACCAGCCCGGCGTACTGCTCCGAGTGGTCGAGGACCACGGACTGTGCGGCGAAGGAGCCCATCGAGTGGGCGACGAGGAACAGCGGCAGGTCGGGGTGGTCCCCGGCCAGGGTGGCGCCGTACGCCGCGACGTCGTCGATCAACCCACCGAAACCGGGATCCCCGAAGTCACCCGGCACGGCGCCGGACTCGATCGAGAGGCCGTGCCCGCGATGGTCGGCCGCGTAGACGAGGAACCCCGCCGCGTTGAGGGCCTCGGCGAGCCGGTCGTAGCGGGCGGAGTGCTCGGCGAGGCCGTGGGCGACCTGCACGACGCCACGCGGTTGGTCGACTGCCTGGTCCCAGGCGTACGTCGCGAGCGGGATCGAGTCGGTGGGGGACGCGAAGGTCGATTCGGTGAACGGCATGCCGGGATCCTGACACGCGAAGGACCTGGTTCGGGAGGGTCTACTGACCGACCCGCCCGTCGATCCGCTCGCGCAGGAGATCGGCGTGGCCGCAGTGGCGGGCGTACTCCTCGACCAGGTGCACCAGCACCTCGCGGAGCACGTCGCCCTTCGCGCCGACGGTGTCGAGGTCGTGCGCCTCGACGTACGCGTCGGCGAAGGCGATCTCCTCGCGCCACCGGTCGTAGGCCTCGCTCACCAGCGCGGGATCAGCCACCGCACCGTCGAACTCGTCCTCGCCCTCGCCGCGGTAGAGCCGCGGCACGTCCTCGCCGGCCATCGCCACGCGGAACCACGCCTGCTCCACCGTCGCGAGGTGCCGGACCAGGCCGAGGAGGGACATGTTCGACGGAGGGACCGAGCGCCGGGCGAGCTGCTCGGCGTCCAGGCCCGCGCACTTGAGCTCGAGCGTGAGCCGGTAGTTGTGCAGGTAGCGCAGCAGCACCGACCGCTCGTCGGTCGGGCCCTCCTCGTGTCGCGGGTCGTCCTCGGGGGAGGCCCACATGTCCGACCAGCCGAACGCGCGGGCAGGCAGCTCGTCGCCGTGGTCCAGGCCGGTCATCCGGCCATGCTCGTGGAGGGACGGGGCGCGGGCAAACGCCTTTTCAACCGAGCTGGTCACGCAGGGTCGGCTTGAGCACCTTCCCGGCGGCGTTGCGGGGCAGCTCGTCGACGAACTCCAGGCCGGTCGGCAGCTTGTAGCGGGCCAGGTGCTCGCCGGCCCACGCCCGGAGCGCCTCGATGTCGAGGTCCACGTCGGGACCGCTCGCCACCACCACCGCGATCGGTGTCTCGCCCCACTTGGGGTGCTCGCGGCCGATGACGGTCACCTCGCCGATGTCCGGGTGGTCCGCGAGCACGTTCTCCACCTCGGCGCAGTAGATGTTCTCGCCGCCCGAGATGATCATGTCCTTGGCGCGGTCGACCACGTAGAGGAAGCCGTCCTCGTCCATCCGCACCAGGTCACCGGAGTGGAACCAGCCGCCCTCGAAGGCCTCGGCGGTCGCCTCGGGGTTGTCCCAGTAGCCCTCCATCAGGCCGGTGCCCTGGTAGACGACCTCGCCCACCTCGCCCTGCTCGCACGTCGTTCATCTCGTCGTCGACGATCCGGATGGCCACCGTGGAGACCGGTTTCCCGACGGACCCGAGCTTGCGCAGGGCGTCCTTTCCCTCGAGCACGCAGGTGATCGGCGACATCTCGGTCTGGCCGAACACGGCGACGTTGAGGGCATCGGGGAACGCCTCGCCCATGCGGCGCAGCAGCTTGTCGGTGGCCGGGGCGGCGCCCCACGAGGTGGTCCGCAGGTGCGCCAGGTCGCGCTTGTCGATGTCGGGCTCCTCGCACAGCGCCTGCCACTGCGTCGGCACCAGGAAGGCACTGGTGACGCGTTCCTGCTCGAGCAGGTCGAGGACGTGACCGGCGTCGAAGGCGACCGAGGGCAGCACGACCATGGTGCCGCCGATGAGCATCAGCGGGGCGATCGAGCCGATCGCGCCGATGTGGAACATCGGTGAGGCCACCAGGTTGACCTCGTCGTCGCTGCACAGCTCGTAGGCCCGGATCAGCACCACGCACTCGGAGAGCAGGTTCTGGTGGGAGAGCACGGCTCCCTTGGGTCGCCCGGTCGTGCCGGAGGTGTACATGATCAGCGCGGGCGTGTCCTCGGGTACGTCGACGGGCTCACCCGGACCACCGCTGTCGACGACCGCCTCGTAGCTCTCGGCCTCGTCCCACGCGAGGTCACCCACGGCGACCACCGGGACGGAGCGGGAGGTGCGCCCGACCGCGTCGCGAGCGGCCTTCTCGGCGATCTCGTCGGCGAACAGGAGCGTGGCCCCGGAGTCGTCGAGGATGTAGGCGACCTCGCCCCCTGAAAGCCGGAAGTTCACCGGTACGCCGATGGCACCGAGCCGGTTCGCCGCGAGCACGATCTCCATGAACTCGGGCCGGTTGCCCATCAGCACGGCCACCCGGTCACCAGCGCCGACACCTCGCTCGGAGAGCGCGCCGGCCAGCCGCTCGACGCGGTCGCGCAGCTGGCGCCAGGTGGTCGTCTCGTCCTGGAACCGGAACGCGGCACGGTCCGGTCGGGACAGTGCGTGCCGCTCGAGGTGGTTGTTCCAGTGTGCCCGTCGGGTCGAGCGCGGTGCCTCGGTCGGCTGCGACATGTGGTCTCCTGCTCCGGACCGCCCGGTCCCATTGACACGGCGCTGATCTCGGTCGATCGTCGTTCACAATGTCCGGCCGGTCAACGCCACGAGGAGCTCACCAGGTGGATCCACTTTCGGCGTTCCGGCTCGATGACAAGGTCGTGGTCCTGACCGGCGCCAGCTCGGGACTGGGAGTGGGTTTCGCGAAGGCACTCGCCGCTGTCGGAGCCGACCTGGTGCTGGCCGCGAGGCGCCTCGACCGGCTCGACGAGCTCGCCTCGTCCCTGCGCGAGGCGGGCACCCGCGTCGTCACGGTGGCGGCGGACGTGAGCTCGCCCGACGACTGCCAGGCGGTGGCCGCGGCCGCCGAGCAGGAGTTCGGCCGGGTCGACGTGCTGGTCAACAACGCCGGGGTCGGGACGGCCGTGCCTGCGTCACGCGAGACCCCGGAGTCGTTCCGCCAGGTCATCGACGTGAACCTGATCGGCACGTTCTGGATGGCCCACGCCTGCGCGCCGCTGATGCCGTCACCGTCGTCGATCGTCAACGTCGCGAGCGTGCTGGCCCATGTGGCGCCGCGGTTCCCGCAGGCGGCGTACGCCGCGAGCAAGGCGGGTGTCCTCGGGCTGACCCGTGACCTCGCCCAGGAGTGGTCGGGCCGCAAGGGCATTCGTGTCAACGCCCTGTGTCCGGGGTACTTCGAGAGCGAGATGACCGAGGGACAGGACGTGCTGCGCGAGATGGTCGGCAAGGAGAGCATGCTCGGGCGCTTCGGCGAGCAGGCCGAGCTCGACTCGGCGCTGATCTTCCTGGCGTCCTCCGCCTCGGCGTACGTCACGGGTGCCAGCCTGATCGTCGACGGTGGCCTCAGTGCGCTCTGACCCGGGCTTCCACCGCGGTGGCAGCGGCAGCCCGCTCCTGCTCCTCCACGGCCTGGGCATGTCGTGGCGTGCCTGGACGCCCGTCCTCGAAGGCCTCGAGTCGCGTCACGATGTTCTGGCCCTGACCCTGCCCGGTCATCGCGGTGGTCCGGCTGCCCCGCGGAGCGTGAGCGTCGAGAGCCTGGCCGACGCGGTCGAGTCCGCCCTCGACGAGACCGGCTTCGAGAACCCGCACGTGGTCGGCAACTCGCTGGGCGGCTGGCTGGCGCTGGAGCTGGCGCGGCGCGGCCGGGCGCGCACGGTCACGGCGGTCTCGCCGGCCGGTGCCTGGCGCAACCCGTTCGACCTCGTCCGCATGCAGCTGACGCTGAGCGTCTCGGGACGGGCCGCCGCGCTGCCGCTCACCGGTGCCGTGCTCAGCCCCTTCCTGCGGTCGCCGGCCGGACGCCGTCTCGTGTTCCGCCAGCTGATGGAGCGGGGTGACCGGATGTCCGCGGCCGAGGCAGCAGGCGTCCTGGCCGACTCCCACGCGTGCACCGTGCTCCCGGCCCTCCTCAAGGCAGGGCGTCGGGACGGGCAGATCGCGCAGCTGGACACACCCGAGCTGCCCGATCCGGGTCGTGTGGGGGCGCCGGGACCGGGTGATCCCCTACGCCAGGCACGGCCGTCCGCTCCTGCGACGGGTGCCGGACGTGGAGCAGGTCAGCCTCCCCGGTGCGGGTCACGTCCCGATGTACGACGCCCCGGCGCTGCTCCGTAGCCTGATCCTGGACCTCACCGGCCGGGTGGATGCGGTCTCGAGGGGAGGAGTGCCGGCATGAGCGAGCCACCCCTGTGGCAGAAGGCAGTCGTCGGTGCGCAGTCACGGGCGACGCCCGTCCTGCGTGCTGCGGTCGACCGCCAGGAGGTCACGGCGGGGATCGGGCTGCTGCAGACGCTGCGCGGCGTCGTGGTGCGCACCACCGAGGCTCCGTCGCGTCGCCTGCTGCACCTGCTCAACCTGCCCGCCGGCAGCGACATCAACCGGATGCTGGTCCAGATCGCCTCCCTGGAGCGGGAGCTGCGCGAGCTGCGCAAGCGGATCGAGGACGAGCAGCGTGACGGGACCCTGAAGGAGCCGTACACGTGAGCCGCGACCTGGGCGGAGGCCCCGGCCGCGCCGTCGAGTTCGTCCGGCACACGGGTGTCCGCGCCCGCAACGGGCTCCGCCACGCCACCGGCCGGCACTTCCCCACCGAGAGCCCGTCGCCACGGCTGCTGGTGTGGCAGCGCGACAAGGCGCGGCTCTACCGCTACGTGTCGACGGTCGAGCCCGCGGAGGTGCTCCCGACGCCGATCCTGTTCGTGATGAGCCTGGTGACGACCGCCAAGGTCTTCGACCTCCAGGAGGACAACAGCCTCGTCCGCCGGTTCCTGGATGCCGGCCACGACGTCTACCTGCTCGACTGGGGCGTCCCCGACGCGGTGGAGTCCGAGAACACCCTCGAGACCTACTGCGACGAGTACCTCCCTCGCGCCGTGCGCGCGGCCCTCGAGGAGTCGGGGGCCGACGACATCAACCTCTTCGGCTACTGCCTGGGCGCCGTGATGACCATGCTCAGCGTCGCCGGCCACCCGGCGATGCCGGTGCGCAGCATCGTGCTCCTGGCCACACCGGTCGACATGGGCGAGCTCGGTCCGCTGACCAGCATGCTGCAGGCGCGCCAGATCGAGGTCGACGACCTCGTCGACTGGACGGGCAACGTGCCGGCCGACCGGATCAAGGAGTCCTTCCACCTCGTCGAGCCGGCGGGCGAGATCACGACGTACCTCAGCCTGTGGAACAGCCTGGGCCACCCCGAGCGGCTGGAGGCGCACCAGGCGCTGGTGCGCTGGTCGAGCGGGCACATCCCGTTCCCCGGCGCCGCGTTCCGGCAGATGGTCGACCTGTTCATCCACGACGACACGCTGGTGCGTGGCCAGGTGCCCCTGGGCAACCGGGTCGTCGACCTGGCCGACATCACGGTGCCGGTGCTCTCCGTCACCGGCGCCCGGGACAAGCTGGTGCCGTCACCGTCCAGTGCTCCGCTCGAGCTGCCCGGGGCCAAGCTCGAGCGGCTCGAGCTGAACGCCGGGCACGCGGGTCTGATCGTGGGTCGGCGGGCGCACAAGGAGATGATCCCGACGATGCTGGAGTGGCTGGCGGACCGGTCCGACGAGTGACGTCCCGCGGGAGGTCATACGAGCTGGTGGCCAGAGCGACCAGGACGTATGACGTCCGGGTCGGTCAACGCGTCTGGAGGCTCTTGTTCTTGCTGGTGAGCGCCTCGGCGGTCCCGACGAGCAGGACCGACGCGATGACGGCGAACACCACACCCCAGAAGTTCAGCTCGAAGATGCTGCCCGCGCTGATCAGCGAGGCGAGGACGCCGCCGATGATCGAGCCGACCATCCCCAGGCCGAGCGTGGCCAGGACGCTGAGGTTCTGCTTGCCGGGCTTGAGGAGGCGTGCGACCCCTCCGATGATCAGGCCCCAGATGAGAAATCCGATGAGGTTGAACATGTCGTGTCCTCCTGTGGCTAGGTGTCCTCAACGCTAGCCGTCGGCTGGTGACCGGCCCCGGAGACCGACCGGCCTTGGAGCGCTCCGCACACTGGGGCGATGGAGGTCGGAGGCCGGACGCGGATCCCAGTGCTCGTGGGGGTCCTCGCGTCGTCGGCGGTGGTCGTCCTCCTGGTCGTCGGCCTGCTCGTCGTGCTCCGCGGGCCGTCGTGGCTGCCCGGGGGCGCGGACTGCACGGTGGCGCGCGGTGACCGCACCGTCGAGCTGAGCACCGTCGAGGCGCAACGGGCAGCGACCGTGGCCGCGCGGGCGGTGCGCCTCAGGTTGCCGGTCGGGACAGCGGCGACGGCGATCCAGGACCTGGTCGACCTCTCGGACCAGGACGCCCGCGTCGTTGCGCTCGCACTGACCGGCCGTGCCCCGCACGCGCTGAGCTGCCGGCACGGAGGGGATGAGGACGAGGAGTCGGACCGGCTGAGCAGGCGCGGTCTCACGGCCCGGGCCGAGGTCGTACGCCGCGACCTCGTCGCAGCCTTCGGGCGCCAGCAGCTCGGCGGCTTCGCCCCCGGCGGCGTCACCACCGGCCACATGCCGGGGTCCGCGCACTACGAGGGCCGGGCGGTCGACGTGTTCTACCGACCGGCCGACGCGCCGCACAGAAGGCACGGCTGGGCGACCGCGCAGTACCTCGTCGCCCACGCCGACCGGCTCGCGGTGAGCACCGTCATCTACGACGGCCGCATCTGGACGGCCCGGCGCTCGCAGCAGGGCTGGCGCACCTACGCCCCGGACACGGGCGGACGATCGGCCGCCGTCGCCGCCGTCCTCGAGCACCGCGACCACGTGCACGTCGACGTCGCCGACTGACGTCTGGACTTGCCGGTCTCGCAGACGCGCGGACACAAGTCGTGAACCGAGTCTCCGGCCGAGCGTGAGCGAGGGCCGCCGCAGGACTTGTGTCCGCGCGTCTGCGAGTCCGGCCAGGTCCTCAGCCGAGCTCGTCGCCGGAGAGCCGCTCGAGACGGGCCTCGAGCGCGGCTCGGCGGTGGGCGTTGCCACGCAGCTCGACGTACGCCGCTCCGTGGGCGGCGAGCAGCGCGTCGTCGAGCCGGCGCACGGCGCCGGGCGGGTAGCGGTAGTCCATCCGGGTCCGGATCAGGTCCTCGTCACCGCGCCGCAGCACGTCCCCGAGCTCGTCCAGCGAGGTGATCCCGAGCTCGAGGAGGAGACCGGAGATCCAGGCGTAGTGGTCGGTGCGCGACCAGCCCGACTCGGCGTACTGCCCGGCCAGGAACGCCGCCAGCTCGCGCGGGTCGATCCGGGGGTCGTCGTCCGGGACGGCCTCGCCGTCGGCTGCCCCGGCCGCCGGGGTGCGCAGGGTGTCCCGGATCGTGGAGAACTCCCGGTCGGCGAGCTCCAGGAGCCCGGCGGCGAGGGTGAACCGCCGGTCGAAGTCGCGGGCGTGCTCGTCGGGCATCGTGCCCTTGTAGCGGATGTCGTGCTCGAACTCCGCCCACGCGTGCTGCAGCACCGTGCGGATCTGGACCTGGGCGGTGCGCCCGCGCATCTCCTCGTACGTCGGGTGTCCCTCGCGTGCGGCGTCCAGCCCGATCAGGAGGTGCCTGCTCGCGTAGCCGAAGCGCCCCTCCTGCGCGGTCTCGCGACCCATGTCGCGGTCGTCGTGGACCACCACCTGGTCACGCAGCAGGTCGGCCACTGCGGAGACGTCGCTGTGCACGTAGGTGATCACGCGGATGCCGATGGTGTCGGTGATCTCGCGGAGCGGTTCGGTGTAGAGCGGCACGCCGTGCTTGGTGCGCCGCGCCTTCTCGGCGAAGGACGCGACCGTCTTCGTGCGCCCGGTCACGCTGAGGTAGTTGATGCCGGCGTCGTCGAGGATCGCGGTGACGAGCGCGAGGAACTGCTCGCCGGCCGCCACGAGCGAGGGATGGCTCGCGGTGTACTCGCGCACCGGGTCCACCACGGTGGCCGAGGGCTTCGGCGGGCGCGGGCTGGGGGACAGGTCGGTGGGGAGCGTCGGGGTCACGATGTAGCCGGTCTCGAGGTCGCCGTACGTCGTGGTGTCGGCAGGGCGGGTCGCCGCGAACAGCGCGATGTAGGCGCACACCACCGCGTCGACCTGGTCCTCGACGACCCGCAGCTGGCTCTTCCGGGTCGCGGTCTCGACGGCACCCCGGAGCGCGAGCCACCCGGACGCGTCAGCGTCGAGGTCCAGGGCGGGTTCGGCCACGGCGAGGCCCTCGAGCAGCCCGATCAGCATGAGCAGCTCGGCGCGGAGGCTGTCGAGGTCGCGACCCGGCTTGTTCTTGTACTTCAGCGTGCGGCCGAGGCGGAACAGGGCGACGGTCGCCGGGTGCGGGTAGACCTCGACGGCCCGGCGTGAGCGACCCGAGCGCGGGTTCATGTCCAGCCCGAGCGCCTGGCACAGGGAAGCACCGCGAGGGGTGCCGGCGAACTCGGGCTTGTTGGTGTTCGCGGGATGCGCCCCCGCGTCGAACCTGGCGAAGTCCTTGTTCAGCGCGGCTTCCGCGGGGCGGTTGCCGGTGGCGTTGGTGACGATCAGCGGGGCGTCGATCGCGACCAGGCAGTCACCCTGGCTGTACGGCGCGAGCGCGGCGACGATCTCCTCGTCGGTCCGCACCGTGCTCACGTGAACCAGCCGTCCCGACTCGTCGATGACGGCGAGTCCCGTGGGTCGCTTCACCCCCCAGGCGAGGTCGACTCCGATGTGGAACACGCTGCCCAGCCTGCCGTACCCCTCGACCGGGCGCAGCAGCACGCCCTCGGCTCGGCGGTGGCCGCGTGCGCTCGCCGGGTCTGAGCGCCTCCGCATCGGGGAACGGGAGGGCATGACCGCAACCGCGTTGACCGCCCTCGCCGACGAGTCGTTCGTCTCGCTCACCACCTTCCGTGCCTCCGGGGAGCCGGTGGCGACACCGGTCTGGATCGGCCGCGACCAGCTGGGGAGCGGTGACCTCCTCGTCCTCACCCCGCGTGGGTCCGGCAAGGTCAAGCGACTCCGCGCGAACGCCACCGTCGAGCTCCGGCCCTGCGACCGGCGCGGGCGGGTCCCGGCGGATGCGCCGACCGTGTCCGCGATGACCGAGATCCTCGAGGACCCGGCCGAGGTGGACGCGGTCCGCGACATCATGCGCCGCAAGTACGGCGCGGAGTACCGGATCTTCATGCTGGTCGAGGCGATCGTGCGGCGTACTCGTCATGTGGAGCGCGTCGTTCTCCGGCTCCGCCCCGGAAGCTGACGCTGAAGGTCACCGACGACTGAGGCAGGCTGCCGGAGTACCCGGCTAGCCGGGTATCCATGGCTTCTTCGGGTGTTGCAACGCCACAACGAGCCATGGACTGCCCGTGAAGTCGGCGGTCGTCGCTTCAGCCCATCCCGTGCAGCGCCAGGGGGTGCAGCAGCTCGCGCTCCTCGTAGGACAGGTGCGAGAGCAGGGTGTCGGTGAGCAGGTCGATCGCTCCGGACAGGTCCTCCAGCGCACCGCTCGCGCGCCTCGCGTCGGCCGCGACGAGGTCGACGAGGGCGCGGTCCACCTGCTCCAGGACCTCGGCGATCACCTCGTGCTCCTCGGCCAGCCGGTCCACGACCGGAGCCGCCGCCGGGTCGGCCTGGCGCAGGTGCAGGAACATCGAGCGGTCCTCGAGCGTGTGGTGCCCGGTGACGATGCGGCAGTAGGACTCGCAGTAGGCGCCCAGCGTCCAGTTGTTCTGGCGCATCGTCATCGTGTTGATCACCGACCTGGCCTGCCCGACCTGCATCAGCCCCCGGCGCACCTGGTCGACCACGTCGCGCAGCTGGGTGAGCTCGCCACGCAGGGCGTTGTGGATGTCGACGAGGTGCTGCGGGTAGGCCTGCTGCGCCTCGGTGTACGCCGCGTCCGCCGGCTCCGGGTAGCGCGGCCGGGTGGTCTCGTCCCAGGGCAGCTCGCCGGTCAGGCGGGTGCCGTCGTCGGGGGTCGGGGTGACGGTGAGGGCGTGGCCGTGGTCGGGGCCGGGGTCTCGACTGATCGCTCGGTTCTCGACCACCGGATCGGCTCCGCCCGCGCGCAGGGCCCGCTCGGCGTCGACCTGGTCGCGCACCGCCGGGGCCACCTCGAGGGCGAACCGGCGGATGGCGTCGGGGTCGTCGGTGCCGAGGACGAACGTGCTGATGCCCTCGTCGATCGCGAGCCCGGCCAGCTGCTCGGCCCAGTCGTTCGCCGTGCCCTGGAGGAAGCCGCCGCCGGTGCCGAAGCGACCGAAGACGTTGTACATCCGCCGCACCGCCTGGAGCCCGCGCCCGTTGGCCTCGCACCGCTCGTCGATGACGGTGTTGAGCTCCGAGAGCTGCGCCGGGTCGGCGTACCCCAGCGACGGGATCCACGCGTCGGCCAGGTCCGCGGTGACGCGCAGCATCCGGGGCTTGTAGGCACCGATCCAGATGGGGATGTCGTGGGCCGGCCGGGGACCGCCATGGAGTCCGTTGACCTGGTAGTGCTCCCCGACCGCGCGCACGGTGCCGCCGTCCCAGACCTGGCGGATGATGCCGATGGCCTCGACGAGGGCATCGACCGCTTCCCTCGGCGTACGACGCGGCCCGCCGGCCGCGACGACCGCGTCCCAGAAGGCTCCTGCTCCCAGCCCGAGCTCGACCCGGCCGGAGCTGAGCAGGTCGAGCGTCGCGGCCACCCGGGCCAGCACGACCGGCGGCCGCAGGGGCAGGTTGGCCACGTTGGGAGCGACCCGGATCGCCGTGGTCCGCGCCGCGATCACCGACAGCAACGTCCAGGTGTCCAGGTGCTTGCCCTGGTAGGGGTGGTCCTGCACCGACACCAGGTCCAGCCCGCTCACCTCGGCCAGCTGCGCCAGCTCCAGCGTCCGCTCCGCCGCCACCGCGTCCGGGCTCGGAAAGAGCCCGAACTGCAGGTCATGGCCGTAGTCCGTCATCTGCCACCTCCCGGCCCCGACCCTAGCGAGGGCGGGGTTTCCGGGTGGATGTCACCATGGAGGTGCGGTCACGAACCCGGTGAGGACTGAGGGATGAGCAGGATCAACGAGACGCTGAAGCAGAAGATCGACGAGCTCGACCTCGACACGAGGCTCAACGAGGCCGTCGACCAGGCCGAGCGGGCCGTGCAGCGTGGTCTCGCGACGGCCGCCGATCTCGCCCACGAGCACCGCGATGACGTCGACCGGGCACTCGACCGGATCAGTGCGTCGATCGACGGGCGCACCGAGGGCAAGTACGCCGAGCAGGTCGGCAAGGTCCGCGGGAAGGTCGAGCTCGGCCTGCAGAAGCTCGCCGAGCGCCGCGCCGACGTCAAGCCCGACCCCGAGGACTGAGCCGGCCGCGGTTCAGCCGCGCCGGGCCTCGACCACCAGGTCGCGCACCTCGCGACGAGGCGCTCCTCAGGTCGAGGCGAGGGTGCTGAGCTGTTTCGCGATCCGGGCCACGAGGTCGCGCGGGATCGGCTGGTCGAGCGGGAACTTCAGGGTGCCCTTCCCGGCGACGTACGGCCCGAGCTCGCGCGCGAGGTCCTCGTCGCCGGCCGGCACGGGATACAGGCTGAGGTGCTGCTTCCACCCGGCGTAGTGGACCACCGGCCGCCCGTCGACCCGGACGGTCGGGATGTTGTAGCTGATCGACTCCTGCGCGCCGTCCACGGCTCCGAGGATGGCCGCCCGCATCTCCTCGAGGGCACTGCGTACGTCGGGAGGGAACGAGTCGAGGTACTCCTCGACGCTGCTGAACTTCTCGGCCATCACGTCCTCCGGGGTCTGGTCCTGACAAGGAGACCACCCGGAGGCCGCGAACTCATCGCGGCGGCGGGAGCAGGTCGTTCAGCGACCGGAGCCAGTCGGCGAGCGTGGGCACCGTCGCGTCCCCGAACGCCGTGTCGATGCCGAGGTAGCGCAGCCCGATGAGCGCGGCCGCCGCGAGCGAGCTCACCAGCCCGACGGCGGCGAGCACGCCACCGGACGTCCCCGGACGGCTGGCGCGGGCCATCCCGAGGATCGCGACCACGAACCCGACCGCGGCCAGTCCGAGGCACAGGGCTGCCAGCAACGAGAAGGGCGTGGCGAGAAGGGCGAAGACTCCCACGACGAAGGCCGTCTCCGCCGCGGCCGAGGTCTTGACGACGCGGGCCGGCGAGCTGTCGAACAGTGCACCGAGGGCGTCGTCACGCGCGATGGGGCTGCGGTCGAGATCCTGCCCCAGGGGGCGCCCGAGGTCCTGGGTCGTCATGGCCGGATCCTAGGTCGCCGCGCCCCTCTGGAGCGTGCGCTGGAGCGTGTCGCGCGCGAGCTCCTGGGTCAGCCGCGGAACGTCCCGGCGAACCAGCTGTTGGTCCAGGGGTAGGCGCGGCGTCACGTCCTGGCCGGTGCGCGGGGCGTGCACCATCTCCGGCCGGCCTCCGACCCACCGCAGGAAGACCGCCACGTGGTAGACCCGGCCGCCCTTGCTGAAGAACATCAGGTCACCCCGACGCAGCTGGTTCCTCGCGATGTGGCGTGCCCGGCCTGCCTGGGCGGCGGCGGTCCTGGGGACGACTGATGCCTGCCTTGCGGAAGCTGTACTGCACGAGGCCCGAGCAGTCGAAGGAGCTGGGGCCGATGGCGCCCCAGACATAGGGGTCACCCACCTGCTGGAGGGCGATGCTGCTGGCCAGCGCCACCCGCTTCGTGCTCGCGGCGGACGCCCCGGGCACCGGTCCGAGCAGGACCGCGGTGGTCAGGGCCACCACCATCAGGGGGAGTACGACGACACGACGCAGGGACGCAGCAACAGACACGGGGTTCCTCTCCGACGCCTGTGAAGTGAGCTGTCGGGTTGGAGCCGGAAAGTGCTCCGTCACTGGCTGGTGACTTCACCCCGAGCCCGACCGGTGTTCGCCGGTCGCGCATGAGTCTGTGGGTCCCCCACTCCTGCCCCTGGCTCCTCGATGGATGACCCCGGACGGGCAGGACTCGGCGTTTCCGGGGTGTGGTCGACCTGGGAAGATTGTCATGTGTTTCACCGGTCGCGCAGGAGAACGCTCGAGTCCGTGCTGGCGACCCCGGAGGAGGTGCGTGCGCCGGCCGTGGGCGACGACGTCGTACCGCTCCCGGACGTGGTGATGGACCGCGGCTTCGACGTCGCCGCGCCCCCGGAGCAGGTGTGGCCGTGGATCGTGCAGCTCGGCAAGTGGCGCGCCGGCTGGTACCTCCCGCGCTCGGTGGAGCGCCTCGTCCCGCCGTCGCGACGGGCGACCCGCCGGGTGCTGCCGCAGTGGCAGGGCCTGTCCGTGGGCGACGTGGTTCCCGACTACGGCGGCCCCCGCGAAACCTTCGAGACCGCTCTCGTCGACCCGCCGCGCCACCTCGTCTACCGGTCCCGACGGGGCCGGACCGAGCTGTCCTGGGCGATCACCCTGACGGCGCACGGCATCGGGGACGCGGGTGCACCTGCGCCTCCGGCTCGCTCCCGTACGACGCGTGTGGCTGGCCGAGACCATCGGCGAGCTGTTCGACGCCCTCACCGTGGCCGGGATGGCCGCGGGACTCCGGGAACGCCTGGCCGAGACGCGACCCTGATCCTCAGGCCAACCGCTCCTCGAGCCGTACGACGACCTCGTCACCGGCCTCCTTGCCGATCTGCTTGCGGATGGCCGCCTTGACGGGCAGCTTGTGGTTGCCGTCGCCCAGCGCCATGAACGAGCTCTCGAACGGCTCACCGTCGACGGTGCCGCGGACCTTCACCAGTCCTCCGGTGCCGAAGAACTCCGCCGATCCCGGCATCACCACGTAGGTCCAGCCGCCCTTCGCCGGACTCTTCTGCATCGGCACCTCGAACTCGTGGTCCAGGGGTCCCGGTGGGTGTTCCTCTGCGCTCATGGTCGTCTCCTCCTCGGGCCGGCGTGACTCGCCTCCACCTGGATCGACCCGCCGGCGACCCTGGAATCATCGCAGGGGGGCGATCCGCGCGAACTCCGCCGAAACGCCTCGGTGATCCTTCAACTCCACCGGGTTGACCGGCCCGTGTCAGGGTGGGGAGATGACTCCCCACTCCGTCAACGTGCACCTCGCCTACGGCGAGGAGGGACTCGACGTCGAGCTGCCCGCCGACCGCACGACCGTGGTCGAGCCGACGTACGTCGAGGCGCCGACCGACCAGGCCGACCTGCTGCGCCAGGCCCTCCGTACGCCGGTCGCCGGACCGCCGCTGCGTGAGATCGTCCAGCCGGGCCAGACCGTGGCGATCTCGATGTGTGACGGCACCCGGCCGCAGCCACGCCACCTGATGATCCCGGCCGTGCTCGAGGAGCTCGACGGCATCGTCGACCTCGACGACGTCGTCGTGCTGGTCGCCACCGGGACCCACCGCGGCAACTCCGAGGCCGAGATCCGGGCGATGCTGGGGGAGGAGACCGCCGACCGGGTGCGCGTGGTCAACCACGACGCCCGTGACGACTCCTCGCTCGTCTGGCTCGGCCGCCACGGCCGCGACGTGCCGGTGTTCCTCAACCGGCTCTGGGTGGAGGCGGACGTGCGGATCACGACCGGCTTCGTGGAGCCGCACTTCTTCGCCGGGTTCAGCGGCGGCCCCAAGCTGGTCGCTCCCGGGCTCGCGGGGCTGGAGACCGTGCTGACGCTGCACGACGCCCAGCGCATCGGCGACCCGCAGGCGACCTGGGGCATCGTCGAGGGCAACCCGGTGCACGACGACATCCGTGCCGTGGTGGCCGCCGTGGGTGAGGTCGACTTCGGTCTCGACGTGGTGCTCAACAAGGAGCAGCGGATCGTCGAGGCGTTCGGCGGGTCCCTGCCCGAGATGCACGCCGCCGCGCGGGAGGCCTCCCGGCGGCTGGCGATGCAGCGCGTCCCGGCGCTGTTCGACGTGGTCGTCACCACCAACGCGGGCTATCCCCTCGACCAGAACCTCTACCAGGCGGTCAAGGGGATGTCGGCCGGGATGACCGTGGTCAAGCCGGGCGGCACGATCGTGTGCGCGGCCGAGTGTCGCGACGGCTTCCCGGACCACGGCTCCTACCGGGAGGTGCTCGCCTCCGAACCGTCCCCCGAGGCGTTGCTCGCCACGATCTCGGCCCGGGAACGCACCGTCCCGGACCAGTGGCAGGTGCAGGTCCAGGCCAAGATCCAGGCACATGCCGACGTGATCGTGCGCTCGTCGTACCTCTCCGCCGACGACCTCGCGTCGGCCCACCTCGGCCACACCGAGGACGTGGCCGAGACCGTGCTGCGTGCGCTGCACGACGCCGGGGCCGCGTCCCGGGTCTGCGTGCTGCCCGAGGGTCCGCAGACCATTCCGTACGTCGAGAACGCGCTCGCCTAGGGCTTCATGCCCGTGCCGCCGTTGGCCGCGTCGGCGGCGGCGTCGAGGTCGGTCTCCATCTTGATGACGTGCAGCACGGCGTTGATCAGGGCCAGGTGGGTGAAGGCCTGGGGGAAGTTGCCGAGGTGCTGGCCGCTGTGCGGGTCGATCTCCTCGCCGTAGAGCTGCAGCGGGCCGGCGAAGCTGAGCAGCTTGGCGCAGAGCTTGCGGGCCTTGCGGAACTCGCCGATCTCGCAGAGGGCGGAGACCAGCCAGAACGAGCAGATCGTGAAGGTGCCCTCCTCGCCGGTGAAGCCGTCGTCGGTCTCCTCGACCTTGTAGCGCAGCACCAGCCCGTCGACGGTCAGCTCGTTGCGGATCGCCAGCACGGTCGCCCGGATCCGGGGGTCCTCGGGCGGCAGGAAGCGCACCAGCGGGGCGAGCAGCAGGGAGGCGTCCAGCGCGGTCCCGCCGTAGTACTGCGTGAACACGCCGCGGTCGTCGACACCGTTCTCGAGGATGTCGGCCTTGATCACGTCGGCCTCGTGCTCCCACTCGGTCGCCTTCGCGGACTCCCCGCTCATCCGGGCCAGCCGGGCGCCGCGGTCGACGGCCACCCAGCACATGATCTTCGAGGAGGTGAAGTGCCGGTGCTCGCCGCGGACCTCCCAGATGCCGGCGTCGGGCTCGCGCCAGTGCTTGAGCGCCTCGCCCACCTGCTTGTCGAGGATCGGCCAGATCCGGTTGTCGAGGTGGTCGGCGGCCTTGGAGTGCAGGTAGACGGAGTCGAGCAGGGCTCCCCAGACGTCGTGCTGCTTCTGGGCGTACGCCGCGTTGCCGATCCGCACCGGCCGGGACTCGGCGTACCCGGGGAGGTGGTCGAGCTCCTCCTCGACGAGGTCACGCTCGCCGCCGATGCCGTACATGATCTGCAGGTCGTCCTCGCCCCCGGCGAGGTCGGCGATGAAGGAGAAGAAGTCGACGGCCTCCCAGTCGAAGCCGAGGGAGTACATCCCCCACAGGGCGAAGGTCGCGTCGCGGATCCAGGTGAACCGGTAGTCGTAGTTGCGGTTCCCGCCCGGTGTCTCCGGGAGCGAGGTCGACCCCGCGGCCGTCACGGCGCCGGTCGGCGAGTAGGTGAGGCCCTTGAGGGTGAGCGCGCTGCGTTGCAGGTAGCTGCGCCACGGGTGGTCCGGGAACTGCCCGCGAGCCAGCCAGTGCTGCCAGTGGTGCGCCGTCCAGACGAGTCGCCTGTAGGCCTCCTCGTAGTTCGTCGGCGGCTCGGCCCCACCCCACGAGAGCGCGACGAAGCGTGTGTCACCCGCCTTGAGCAGGGTGCGTGAGCTGGCCTGGCCGCCCTCGAAGCCGAGCATCATGTCGGTGGTCAGGGTCAGCTCCACGTCGGAGTCCGGAGCCGATGCGCGACCCTGGTGGTAGCCGTTGCCGGTGTACTCCCAGCGCACGGGCGAGCGGCCGTAGTCGAGCACCGGCTCGCAGTCCACGATGGTCTGCACCTCACCGGAGACGCATCGGATCGTGCGCAGCAGGATGTGCTCGGCCTCGTAGTCGTTCGGGGTGCGGCGGTACGTCGCGGACCGGTCGTCGTGGTGGTGCCACGGGCCGACCAGGAGCACGTCGCGCACGATCATCCAGCCGGTCGCCGTACCCCAGCTGGTCTCGAGGATCATCGTGCCCGGCAGGTAGCGACGGTCGGCAGGAACGCGCACCTCGAGGGGCGCGACCCGGAACGTGCCGGCCCGCCGTCCGAGGATCGAGCCGAGGGCACTGGGGGAGTCGAAGCGCGGGACGCACATCCAGTCCACCGAGCCTGCCGGCGCCACCAGTGCGGAGACTTCTCCGTCGCTGAGGAAGCCGTAGTCGCCGATCGGGACCGAGCGTGTCTCCCGGATCGGATTGGTCAGCGATGCCTTCTCGCTCTTCTTGGCCATTCCTGA
Organism: uncultured Actinomycetota bacterium; assembly: GCA_963842565.1. Lineage (GTDB taxonomy): Bacteria > Actinomycetota > Actinomycetes > Propionibacteriales > Nocardioidaceae > Marmoricola. The sequence continues at coordinate 114,427 of CAWJGX010000014.1, forward strand.
GGATCCCGCCTGTCGGCGTCCGGGTCTAGTGTCCGAAGTCACAGACCGATGACGACCACGACCGAAGGAGACCGTGATGACGACCGTCCTGAACCCCTACCTGAGCTTCAAGGACAACGCCCGCGAGGCGATGGAGTTCTATCGCGACGCCCTGGGTGGCGACCTCGAGGTCAACACCTTCGGCCAGTACGGCGACCCCAACGCCCCCGAGGCTGACCTGCTGATGCATGCCCGGCTGGACACCGCCGCCGGGTTCGTCCTGATGGGCGCCGACACGCCACCCGGGATGGACCACACCCCGGGAGGAGCCATCTCGGTGAGCCTGGGCGGCGACGACGGCGACGCCCTGCGTGGCTACTGGGAGAAGCTGTCCGACGGCGCGACCGTGACCGTCCCGCTGGAGAAGCAGATGTGGGGCGACGAGTTCGGCATGCTCACCGACCGCTTCGGCGTCTCCTGGATGGTCAACATCGCCGGCAACGCCTGAATCGTCCCGCGGGTACGTTGCTGGGGTGGACGCCACCAGGGAGGGACGGCGTGGCGGCTGGTGGACCCGGGGCGTCGCGTCGTTGCGCGACCCCGCCGGCGTCGTCGACCTCGTCCAGATCCTCAAGACGGCGCTCGCCGCCGGGCTCGCCTGGTGGGTGGCCACCGACCTGCTGCACCTCGAGCAGGCGTTCCTCGCGCCCTGGGCTGCCGTCCTGGTGGTGCACTCGACGGTCTACCGCACCGTCTCGCGCGGCACCCAGCAGGTGGCCGCCACCTTCCTCGGGGTCTTCCTGGCCTACCTGTTCGGGACCCTGCTCGGCGTCGGCGCCTGGAGTCTCGGACTCGTGGTCCTGGTCGGCTTCCTGCTCGGCAAGCTCCGGTGGCTGCGCGACGAGGCGGCCACCATCGCCACGACGGGTCTCGTCGTGCTGGCCACCGACTCGATGGCCGAGACCCAGCTGCTCGGCCGGTTGCTGGACACCAGCGTCGGCGTGGTCGTGGGACTCGCGGTCAACCTGCTGGTGTGGCCACCGCTGCGTGACCGCGCCGCCTGGTCGCAGGCCGACCAGATCCCGCACGACCTCGCGGGTGTGCTGCGCGAGATGGCTGACGGGCTCGGTGCCGACCTCGCGCCTGCCGACGTCGACCAGTGGGTCAGGGGTTGTCGTGAGGTCGACCTGCGCATCGACCGGGCGTGGCAGCTGCTGTACCAGGCACGCGAGAGCGGTCGGCTGAACCCGCGCCGGTCGAGACCCACCGGCGTGACGGACCTCGGCAAGCTGCTGCACCTGCTCGAGCAGGCCGAGGCCGACACCCTGAGCATCGCCCGCACCGTGGCCACCAGTGCCGAGAACGAGACCCAGTGGGACGAGCAGTTCCGCAGCCGGTGGAAGGAGCTGGCCCGCAGCACGGCGGACGGGGTCGACGACCGCGACCCCGCAGCGCTCGAGGCCGTCGGCCGCGAGCTGGCGGACTTCGTGCGCGGGCTCGCCGACGACTCGCTGCCCCAGGCGGCCTGGCAGGAGTACGGCGGGCTGCTGACCAACCTGCGCAACGTGCACGACTCCCTGGCCAAGGTCACCGAGTGGAACCACGGGGCCCAGCCGGGGGCACGACGCAGCAAGCGCTACTCGGTCGCGCAGCGCATCCGCCGCTCCCCGGGCTGACCCCGCCGTTTGTCAGCCGCACGCTGGGGGTACGTGAGCAGGAGTGACCACTCCCGACACCCGAGCACCAGCGACCCGATGACGTCGACGACGCCACGGTGGAGGCGCTCGGCAAGCTCTCCGAAGCACTCGAGACGGTCGAGGAGGCGAGCGGTCATCTCTACGCCTTCCATCGTCGCTGCGGCACTGCTGACCTCGCGCTCGGTGAGGCGGTCGACCAGCTGCGCGACTCCGGCCACGCCCAGCTGGCGACCCGGCTCCAGCGGGAGCTCGTGGGTCGCAACGTCCTGGAGGGGCGGTGGAGCTTCCAGGTCGTCGAGGAGTACGACGACACCTACTACTCGACCTTCCGCACCCTCGAGCAGCAGGCGCGCGACCAGCTCGTCGGAGGGCGACGGCACCTCTTCGAGGCCGAGATGAAGGAAGAACGACGGACTCGCGGGCAAGCGCACCACGAGGCCGTTCCGAACGACCACTGACCCCGGACATGCTTCACCCCCGAGAGGACTCCATGCAGCTGCGACGCACCGTCGAGACCACGCGCGGCCACGGTGGGCTGACATGAGGTCGCTCGCGGTGGCGCTCGCCCGCGGCGTGGACGTGGCGATGGACCGCACCGTCGCGCCGGGGTTCACCAGGATCGGTCCGGCCGTGCGCAGCCGCCTGCCGGGATGGCCGGCCGACCCCGAACCGGGTGCCCTCGCCGGGCGCACGGCAGCGGTGACCGGTGCCACGTCCGGGCTGGGCCTCGCGACCGCCCTCGGGTCTGCGCGCCTCGGAGCACACGTGCGCCTCGTGGTCCGCGACGTCGAGAAGGGCGCGAAGGTCAGAGCCGAGATCGAGTCCCAGGTGGCCGGTGCCGAGGTCTCGGTCGACCGGTGCGACGTCTCCGACCTCGAGGACGTACGCCGCTTCGTGGCCGATCTCGACACCGACCGGATCGACGTACTCGTGCACAACGCGGGTGCGATGCCCGCCACCCGGACCGAGTCCCCGCAGGGTCATGAGCTGACCATGGCGCTGCACGTCCTCGGGCCGACGCTGATGACCGAGCTGCTCAAGCCCAGGCTCACCGGCCATGACAGCCGGGTGATCTTCGTGACCTCGGGTGGGATGTACGGCCAGCGACTGCGGTCCGACGACCCCGAGTACCTCGACGGGGAGTACTCGCCGACCACCGCCTACGCACGCAGCAAGCGGGCCCAGGTCGAGCTGCTCCCGCTGCTCGGGAGCAGGTGGGCCGGGGCCGGGATCGGGGTGCACGCGACTCATCCCGGCTGGGCCGACACCCCGGGCGTGGCCGACTCGCTGCCGAAGTTCCACCAGCTCACCGGGCCCCTGCTCCGTGACGCCGAGAGCGGCGCCGACACCACGGTGTGGATGGCCGCGACGCAGCCGCAACCACGCACGGGTCAGCTCTGGCACGACCGCCGCGTGCGCCCGACCCACCTGCTCCGGCGCACGCGCACCGGTGACCTCGAGCGCACGCAGATGTGGGACTGGGTACGTCGGTCAGACCGACGTCGACTCGCCCGCTCGATGACGACGGCGGCGGGGGTTAGGTTGGCGACATGGAGGCCATCAGGCAGGAGACCGAGGCGGAGCGCTCCGACCGCAACTGGTCCGACCTGGTCCAGGAGCTGCGCGTCGCGCAGACCGGGGTCCAGGTTCTCGCGGGCTTCCTGCTCACGCTTCCGTTCACCGCGACCTTCTTCGACATCGGTGAGGGTCACCGCCTGGTCTACCTGGTCGCCTTCAGCCTCGCTGTCGTCACGGTGGCGCTGATGACCGCACCCGTGGCCCTGCACCGGTTCCTGTTCGGCCGTCACGAGAAGGACGTGCTCGTCGCGGTGGGCGCCGTGTTCGCCAAGACCGGGATGGCGACGATGGGCCTGACGCTGATCAGCGTCGTCGTCCTCATCTTCGGGGTGGTGGTCAACGACGCGGCCGGGATCATCGCCGGCCTGGTCGCCTTCGTGCTCTACGGCCTGGCCTGGGTGGTCATCCCCTACACCGTGCTGCGCCGGGCGGTGCAGTGATGGAGCAGCGACCGACGACGAAGCAGACGTCGAAGCGCTCCGCCGAGAAGACGCCGGCCAGCGAGGTCGACCTGGCCGAGCAGCGCGGAGCCGAGCAGGTGCGCCGACAGCTGCGCGAGCTGGTCCAGGAACACCGCCGCGTCGTACGCCAGGGCGAGGCGCAGGTCGAGGTCGTCGAGATCTCTGTCCTGCGGGAGATCCTCGACCGCGAGAGCTGAGCCGGGTGCCCGCTGCGCCGGTGTGGTCCCCTCACGGTGGCTGGTTGACGAACCGGAACTGCACCCGCACGGACCCGTCGAGCGGCACCATCAGCGTCGAGTCGCTGGGGGACCACCGCTCCGGGACCAGGAACAGGTTGTCACCGCCCTGGATCAGCACCCGGAGCCCGCGGTAGCGGTAGTGGAAGCGGTCTGCCTCCCCGGCGGGGAGCTGGGTCTCCTGGACGATGCCGTCCTTGAGGTACAGCCGCTCCCGGGTGTCGAGGATGACCGGCGGGAGGTCATCGAGGTTCCGCGCGGTGTGCATCGCGTTGCCCAGGGCGGTCCACTGCGCCACGGTCGCGGTCGCCCAGAACAGGCAGGTCACGATGGCCACCAGCGCGAACGCGAGCACTCCACGGCGGAGCCAGACACCTTCGTCGTCGGTCGGCCGGACCCACGTCGGGGCGCCGGGCAGCCGCATCCCGTAGAGCACACCGGCGCTGCCGGCCGCGAGCAGCAGCGGGGTCACCAGCGGGTACGCCGCCCAGCTGCCGACGGCGCCGTACCCGACGATGAGCGCCACCCCGAGGAGCACGCAGGCCAGTGAGGCGACGAGGAAGCCACGGATCACCGGCACCGGAGGCGGGTGGCGGCGCACGGCCAGGTGGAGCAGCAGCAACGAGGCGCCACCGAGCGAGATCGCGAGCAGCGGCACGAGCAGTGTCTGCGGGCTCCGGCTCACGAAGTCCTGGGTGCTCAGCCCCAGGGTGTCCACGTCGAGGCCGAAGTAGCGGAACTCCGCCCGTGAGGAGACGTAGCCGAAGTAGAACATCAAGGTGCTGAGCAGCGTCGCCGGAGCGATGATCGTGCTGCCGAAGCTCCACCACTTGTCGAACATCGCCGCCCGAGACGCGGCATCCGCCACCGGTCAGCCTCCACTGCCGGCGTCGGGGCTGCCGTTGTCGGGGTGCCGTTGTCGGTGGTGCCGTTGTCGGGGCTGCCGTTGTCGGTGGTGCCGTTGTCGGTGGTGCCGTTGTCGGTGGTCCCGTTGTCGGGGCTGCCGTTGTCGGTGGTCCCGTTGTCGGTGTCGCCGTTGTCGGTCCCGTCGGTCCCGTTCTCATCGGGAGTGACCTCGTCCGGAGGGTTCAAGGGGACGGTCGCCTCGGCGATCTCTCCCTGGTCGGACTCGAGCTCGTCGCGGAACGACTTGCACTGCGCGACCTGGTCGGGCTGGCAGATGACCTCGCCGGAGGTGACCGCGAGCGTCGCCGCCCTGGTCGAAGCCCGACTTCCAGGCGACCGCGACCGAGCAGCGCGAGCTGGCGGTCAGCCGGAAGTCGTCGCTCAGTGCAGGCCGGGGCATCGCCCGGGCAGCTCTCGGAGGACAGCTCGAACCCGTCGAGGGTGTGAGCGAGATGCCCGGTGATCTTGATCTCGATGCCGTCCGGGAGGTCGGGCTCGGGGGTCCAGCCCACGTCGGCACACTGCAGCGTCGCGGACTCCACGGTGCTGTCGCCTCCGACGGGCAGACCTGGCAGCTTGACCGACACCGCCTTGGTGCCGCCGCCGTCCGGAGCCTCCTGGGTGTTCTCGCCCTCCACCTGGGGGGTGCTGTCGTCGACGGAGCCGTCGTCCTGGGCGGTGCTGTCCCCGGACCCGCCCGTGTCACTCGACCCGTCCGTCCCCGTCGAGCCGCCTGACCCACCCGAGTCGCTGCCGCAGGCGACGCCGCCCATCGCGAACACCAGTGCGCAGAGCACTGCCATCAACGTTCGCCTCATCGCTCCTCCGTCCCACGCTTCCCGTTCTCCTCGGAGGAGGCGGGAACGTGCACGGGTGATACCCGGGCGCTGCGCGCATCCGCGCAGCAAGGCCGCAGCACTGCGGTCGTTCACTTCCGCATACATCTGTCACGTGCGTTTCTCAGCGTCCGCCCTCCCCGAAGGTGAAGTCAAGAGGGCAGCATCCGGATGCGGCTCTGGTCAGTGCGGTGCGGAGACTGCTCTACTGGCACTTCTGGTGGAGGTGAGGCCATGGCCAGGACGGTCGCCCCGGGCACGGTGGTGCTGGGGCACGGTTCGTTCGAGGCGAACGCGGTGCCCGATGTCTTCGACGCCCGCGACCTCAACTACCGCCCGCGCCTGCAGGCGCTTCCCAACGAGCTGGAGTGCCGCCCGGCCGACCGGTTCGTGATGGCCCAGGCCGGGAGCTCGTGCACCGGGCACGCCGTCGCCGCGATGGCCAACGCCGTCCTGGCCAGCCAGGGCGACACCACCCACGTCAGCCCCTACATGCTCTACGCGCTGGCCCGGAGGTACGACGACTACCAGGGCGACGCGGACGTCGGCTCGTCGCTGCGCGGCGCCCTGATGGGCTGGTACTACCACGGGCTGCTGCCCGACTCGGACTGGCCGAGCCTCCAGGTCAGCCCCGAACCGGACGTCGACCACGACAGCCACCTGGCAGCGCTGGCCCGACAGCGTCCCCTCGGCGCCTTCTACCGGGTCAACGCCCTGCGTCTCGACGACCTCCAGTCCGCCATCAACGAGCTCTCCGCCATCGTCGTGGCCGCGTCGATCCACGACGGCTGGCGCGACCCCGTGCTGGTCACGCGGACGGTGAAGCGCAAGAAGCAGCGGATGCACGTCATCACCAGGACCAGCACGTCGCAGGCGATCGGCGGCCACGCGTTCTGCCTGGTGGGCTACAACGACGTCGGCTTCCTCGTGCAGAACTCGTGGGGACCCGAGTGGGGGTCGAAGGGCTTCGCGACCCTGCCCTACGACGACTGGCTGGAGTCGGGGTACGACGCGTGGGTGGCCCGTCCGGGCGTCCCGTCGGTCATCTCCGAGCGCACCCGCCGCAAGGTGTTCGCGCTCGCCGGAGGCGGGCTGGTGGACGCGCCCGGTCCCGACCTGGACCGGCTCGCGCACCACGTCGTCAACCTCGGCAACGAGGGGCGGCTCTCCACGGCGGGGCGGTTCCGGTCGTCGCCGGCCCAGCTGGACCTGCTCTTCGACCACATGCGTGAGACCCATGCCGGCTGGGACAGTGCACCGCGCCGCATCGTGCTCTACGCGCACGGCGGTCTGGACAGCGAGGAGACCGGTCTCGACATCGCCCAGCGACAGCTGAGCTGGTGGCTCGCCAACAAGGTCTACCCGGTGACGTTCGCCTGGGAGACGGGGCTCACCGAGACCATGGTCGACCAGCTGACCGATCTCGTCGGCGGCCAGCAACCGGCCGGAGGGTGGCCGTTCAACCTGTTCGAACAGGTGGACCGGATGGTCGAACGGACCGCGAAGTCCAAGCTGCGCTGGGTGTGGGAGGAGATGAAGGAGAATGCCGAGAAGGCCTCGACCCCCCTGCCGCGCAACTACCGCAAGCTCCCGGTCGACGACCTGCCCGGTGGCTCGCTGGCCGTGGCCAGGCTGAAGGACTACCTCGCCGAGCGGCCCAAGCAGCCCACCGAGGTCCATCTCGTCGGCCACAGCGCGGGCTCGATCTTCCTGGCGCACCTGCTGGAACGGCTCGTCCAGGCCAAGATCCCGGTCGCCTCGCTGACCTACCTGGCGGCCGCCGTGCGCACGGACACGTGGATCGACCTCGTGCTCCCGCACCTCAAGGACGGTGCGGTCGGGAAGTTCGCCTCGTTCGGGATGAACCCCGTCCGCGAGCTCGACGACGTGTGCGGGGCGCACGGCGTCGCGATCTACCACAAGTCGCTGCTCTACCTCGTCTCGAAGGCGCTCGAGAAACCACGCAACGCCCAGGAGACCGAGGTCCCCCTGGTCGGGATGGCCCACTTCGCCGAGACCGAGGTGGACGGCACCAGCTTCGTCGACGCGGTGCGCGGGATCGACGGCAGCCTGGTGTGGTCGCCGAACGCCACGCCTCCCCAGTCCCGCTCCGACGCCGCCGCCCACGGTGCCTTCGACGACGACATCGCGACGATGACCTCGGTGCTGCTGCGGATCCTGGGGCAGGACAGCGTCCAGCCCGGCAACGAGTTCGTCCCGAACCTGGCCCCGCCGACCTCCGGTGCGCTCATCGAGTCGCAGCCGACAGCGCTGGCGGACCAGCCGCCCGAGATCGTGCTCACCGAGGTCCGCGGCGAGGGGGCCACCACGGCCCGCGGGACGGTCGTCCCGGCCCAGGCGTTGACCGCGTCCGCCGCACGCCGTGGCGGGGCGGCGCAACGCGGCCCGGGCAGCCGCGTGATGGCGGCCATGGAGCGTGACGGCTGGACCAGGAGCTAGACGGACGGCGAGCAGCCCTGGGCTCAGCCGCTCACCTCTTCGCGGTGCGGGCGGCCCGGGTCGTCGTACGTCGGTTCGGGGTGGCCGCTGCGCACGGCCTCGAGCTGGGCGCACACCGCCGTGCCGAAGAACAGCGCGATGGCGGACAGCAGGCTCCACAGCAGCAGGGCGAAGACCCCGGCCAGGGGGCCGTAGATCTTGCCGAACGACGGGCTGGCGTTGACGTACGCCGCCAGCAGACCCGTCGAGAACAGGGTGAGCACGACCGCCACAGCCGCCCCGAGCGCCAGCCAGGACAGCCCGGGCTGCCTGCGCCGCGGAGCGTGGTCGAGGATCACGGCGATGGTGAGCACCAGCAGCGCCACCCCGACCGGCCAGCGGGCGATGTTCCACGCCCGGACGGCCCCGTCGCTCCACGCGTAGTCGTCGGCCATCGCGTCGGCGAACGACCCGCCGGCCACGAGCAGCAGGAACCCGGTGCCGACCGGCACGGCGAGGACCGCGGTCAGGATCGCGGCACGGCCGTACTTCCACAGCGTCGGCCGGTCCCGCTCGATGCCGTAGATCCGGTTGCTGCCGCGCTCGACCTGACCCATCGCGGTGGTCATCGCCAGCAGGGCGAAGAGCAGCCCGATCGCCAGCGCGATCTCGCCCGCGCCCTCGCTGGACTGCGGCCCCGTCACCGCGCTCGCCAGCGCGTCGCGGGTGCCCGAGCCGGGTGAGACCGCGTCGATCGTGCGGGCCAGCACGCGCTGGGGCCGCTTCTCGTCGATGTCGGCGGCCAGGCCGGTGAGCGCGAGCATGAACGGCACCACGGCGAGGGCCGCCTGCAGGGCGAGCGCGCGTGAGTTGGTGAACCCGTCGCCGTAGCGGAACCGCACGAACGAGTCGACGAACAGGCGCCGGGTCCCGGTCCGGCGTACGACGTGCCACGCGTCCTCGGCGTCGAGCTCGTCACCGTCCATCTCGGTGGTGACCGGGACCGTGCGGGCGGTGCTCATGCGCCGCAGTCTAGGGAGGCTGCCGCCGGTCGCCCGCGGGCGGCCGTCGCCACGTCGGGGCCGATCTGGCATGTTGTCCTCGGGATGGCCGGGCTTGCGGGAGCCGGCCGGGAGGGAGCCCCGTGCACCACACTGACTGGTTGTTGACCAAGTCGGAGCGCGCCAATCCCCAGACCAGGCTCGACGCTCGGCACGACGGTGAGGTGGCGTGGTCCGAGGGCAACCGGGTCCGTCCGCTCGTCCACGGCGCGACCTACTTCGCCGAGCTCTACGACCGGCTCGAGGAGACCCGTCGTGGCGACCTGGTGTTCTTCACCGACTGGCAGGGCGACGCCGACGAGCGCCTGACCGGCGAGCCCGGGAGCGAGGTCGTCGAGGTGCTCGGTCGCGCCGACGAGCGGGGGGTCGACGTCCGTGGGCTGATCTGGCGCTCGCACTGGGAGAAGCTGAACTTCAACGCCTCCGAGAACCGACTGCTCGGCCGTCAGCTGCAGGCACGCGGAGCAGAGGCACTGCTGGACATGCGCGTCCGCACGGGTGGCTCGCACCACCAGAAGCTGGTGGTGATCCGCTATCGCGACCGACCCCAGGACGACATCGCCTACGTGGGCGGGATCGACCTGTGCCACTCGAGGCGCGACGACGCCGAGCACCTCGGCGACGACCAGGCCCTCGAGATGGCGCCGGAGTACGGCGACACCCCACCGTGGCACGACGTACAGGCAGCCATCACCGGCCCGGCCGTGTACGACGTGGAGACGGTCTTCCGCGAGCGTTGGGAGGACCCGACCCCGCTGACCAGGCACCCGGTCTACTGGGCCCAGGACAGGATGCTCCGGATGGACATGACGCCGGACCCCCTGCCCGCGCAGCAGCCACCACCCCCGCCGCCCGAGGGCGGCACCCAGACCGTCCAGCTGCTGCGGACCTACCCGAACCTGCGCCGCGGGCGCGACTACCCGTTCGCCCGCGGCGGCGAGCGCTCGGTGGCCCGGGGCTACACCAAGGCACTCTCGCGGGCCCGGAAGCTGATCTACATCGAGGACCAGTACCTCTGGGGCCAGCAGGTCGGCGACGTGTTCACCGAGGCGCTGCGACGCAATCCCGGCCTGCACGTGATCGCCGTCGTACCGCTGTTCACCGACCAGGACGGCGTGCTCGCGCGCAACCCGCAGATGCTCGGCCGGGCCCGGGCGATGCAGCAGATGACCGACGTCGCGCCGGACCGGGTGGCGATCTACGGGATCGAGAACCACCACGGGACTCCCGTCTACGTGCACGCCAAGGTGTGCGTGATGGACGACGTCTGGGCCACCGTCGGCTCGGACAACTTCAACCGCCGCTCGTGGACGCACGACTCGGAGCTGTCTGCCGTCGTGGTCGACCCGTCGGCACCCGACCACAGCCCCTATGCCCGCAGGCTGCGGCTGACCCTCGCGGCCGAGCACCTCGACCGGGAGGTCGAGGAGGACACCCTGCTCGAGGTGATGGCTGACTGCCTCGACGCCCCCGGCATCTTCGCGGCGTACGACGAGACGGCGCGCGCCCTCGACGACTGGCACGCCGGCGGACAGGTCGGCCCGCGGCCGCCGGGGCGGCTGCGCCGGCTGCAGCCGCCCGAGCCCGGACTGCTCGAGCGTGCCCTGGTCACGGTGCCCTACCTCGGCCTGCACGACCCCGACGGTCGCCCCCGACGGCTCGGCAAGCTGGGCGGCTTCTGACCTGCTTGACCGTGCCGCAAGGATGGATCCATGGCAGAGGTGCAGACCAGCAAGAACGAGTCCGAGAACCGCTACGAGGCCTGGGTGGACGGCGAGCTCGCAGGTGCGGCGTACTACGAGCTGGACGAGAAGCGCATCGTGTTCACGCACACCGAGGTGGACGACCGGTTCGAGGGTCACGGCGTCGGCTCGACGCTGGCCCGGTTCGCCCTGGACGACGTACGCGCCGAGGGCACCCACCGCGTGGTGCCGCGCTGCCCGTTCATCAAGGGCTGGATCGACAAGCACCCCGACTACGCCGACCTGACTCGGTAGCGTTCCGCCATGAGCACGACCCCCGAGCACGTCGACGTCGTCGTCGTCGGTGCCGGCCTGTCCGGCATCGGCGCGGCGTACCGCTTGAACACCGAGTGCCCGGGCCGGTCGGTCGCGGTGCTCGAGGCGCGCGACGTGATGGGCGGGACCTGGGACCTGTTCCGCTATCCCGGAGTCCGCTCGGACTCGGACATGTTCACGCTCGGCTACGAGTTCAAGCCGTGGCGGGCGGCGAAGGCGATCGCGGACGGACCGACGATCCTGTCCTACATCCACGAGACCGCCGCGGAGTTCGGCATCGACGAGCTGATCCGCTACCGCACCAAGGTCGTGGGCGCCGACTGGTCGACCGAGCAGGCGCGGTGGACGGTGTGGCTCGAGACGCCGCAGGGACCGAGCACGATGACGTGCAGCTTCCTCTACTCCTGCGCGGGCTACTACGACTACGACGAGGGCTACCGCCCGGCGTTCCCCGGCCTCGACTCCTTCACCGGCCAGGTGGTGCACCCCCAGTTCTGGCCCGAGGACCTGGAGTACGCCGGCAAGCGGGTCGTGATCATCGGCAGCGGCGCGACCGCCGTGACCCTCGTGCCGGCGATGGCCCCGACCGCGGCCCACGTGACCATGCTGCAGCGGAGCCCGAGCTGGATCGCGGCCATCCCGGGGAACGACAAGATCGCCGACCGGCTCCGCGAGAAGCTGCCTCCACGGCTGGCCCATCGGCTCATCCGGAGCAAGAACATCGCCCAGCAGCTGGCTCTCTACAACTTCTGCCAGACCTTCCCGGATCGCGCCCGCAAGGTGCTGACCCGTCTGAACGTGAGGATCCTCGGGGACCCCGAGATGGTCGCCGAGCACTTCACCCCGTCGTACGACCCCTGGGACCAGCGGTTCTGCGCGGTGCCGGATGCCGACCTGTTCAGGTCGATCAAGCGCGGTGACGCGGAGGTGGTCACCGACCACATCGACAGCTTCGTCCCCGAAGGGATCCGGCTGCGGAGCGGGCGGGTGCTCGAGGCCGACGTCGTGGTGAGCGCGACGGGGCTCAAGCTGCTGCCCTTCGGAGGCATCGAGCCTTCGGTCGACGGGGAGGTCGTCGACCTGCACGAGCAGTTCGTCTGGCAGGGCGCGATGATCACCGGCCTGCCGAACTTCGCCGTGTGCATGGGTTACACCAACGCGTCGTGGACCCTGCGGGCCGACCTGACCCACCGGCTGGTCTGCCGGGTGCTCCACTACCTCGACCGGCACGACTACGCAGCCGGGGTGCCGCTGCCGCGCCGGGAGCTCGAGGAGCGCCCGTTGCTCGACCTCAGCTCGGGCTACATCCAGCGCTCGATCGCGCAGTTCCCGCGCCAGGGTGACCGCGGTCCGTGGCGGGTGCGGCAGAACTACATCCTCGACTCGCTGACCACGATGCGTCGTGGCCTGCGAGGGTCGATGGAGTTCACGCCGCGGTCCGCCGTACGCACTCCCGACGCGCAGCGCGAGGACGACGCGCTGACGGCGTAGCCGGCCGGATCCCGGACGCCGTTCATAACCCCGGGCGGGCCCGGGCGTTGGATGCACATGTTCACAAAGCGTCCGCGGGTCCTCGCCGCCCTCGCCACCCTGGGGTTGGTCCCCGCTCTCGTCTCGGTCACCGGCCAGGCGCAGGCGGTTCCTGCGGCCCCGAAGGTCCGCTGCTCCCGCGCCGTACAGCGCGACCATCACCCGCACCGAGCACGGCATCCCGCACATCGTCGCCAAGGACTGGGGCTCGCTCGGCTTCGGCTCGGGGTACGCCGCGGCCGGCACCTCGATCTGCACGCTCGCGGACACCCTGCTCACCGGGCGTGGACAGCGCTCGCGCTACCTCGGCGCCACCGGACGCTACGACGACCAGGTGTCGATGACCGGCACCAACCTGCAGGCGGACACCCTGGTCACCGACCTGCACGACCGCCGTGTGGTGGAGAAGCTGCTCGCCTCGAAGGCGGGGCCCGGGACGCAGGCCCGCCAGATGGTCGAGGGGTACGCCGCCGGGGTGAACGCCTGGCTGAGGAAGATCGGTGGCACCTCGAAGATCTCGGACCCGAGCTGCCGTGGTGCGGCGTACATCCAGCCCGACGCGACGGCCCTGGACATCTGGTACGGCGTCTACCTGGCCAACCTGATCGCCTCGACCGGCCACTTCCTCCCGCAGATCACCGAGGCGACCCCGCCGAGCGCGTCCGACCCCGGGATCCCGGAGCTCCCGGTGAACGCGAAGTTCGCCGCGGCACCCGAGCAGCTCCCCGACAAGCAGAAGCTGATGGCGGCACTGGGCAAGGACCCGAAGTCACCCTTCGGCTCCAACGCCACCGCGATCGGTGGCGGAGCGTCCACGACCGGGCGCGGGATGGTGCTCGGCAACCCGCACTTCCCGTGGCGCGGTCGCTACCGGTTCACCCAGCAGCAGCTGACGATTCCCGGCTCCTACGACGTCGCCGGTGCAAGCCTGATCGGCTCGCCGGTCGTCAACATCGGCTGGAACAAGAACGTCGCCTGGAGCCACACGGTGTCCACGGCCTACCGGTTCACGCCGTACGAGTACCAGACGCTCGGGACCCCCACCTCGTACCTGACCACCGACGGCGTCAAGCAGATCGAGAAGCGTGACGTGAAGGTCGTGGTGCGCAACGCCGCCGGCCAGCTGTCCACGGTGACGAAGAACCTCTACCGCACGGACCAGGGCTACGTGCTCGACGACCCCGCCACGTTGATGAACTGGACGCCCACCAGCTTCTTCGCCATCCGCGACGCCAACGGCGAGCAGCTGCGCACCGTCGACACCTTCCTCGACATGGGCAAGGCGACCGACGCGCCTGACCTGCTGGCTCGTCAGGACAAGGGCGGCGGGATGCCGTGGGTGAACACGACCGCGGCAGACCGCTCCGGCAACGCGCTGTACGCCGACCACTCGGTGGTGCCCAACGTGCCCGACGCGCTCGCGCAGAAGTGCATGACACCGGTCGGTCGGGTGCTCTTCCAGGTGGCCGGGCTGCCCGGACTCGACGGCACCCGCGCCACCGGCGACTGTGCGTGGGCGACCGACGCCGACGCGCAGCGGCCGGGGATCCTCGGCCCGAAGAACCTCCCCTCGGCCCTGCGCCGGGACTGGGTCACGAACGCCAACGACTCCTACTGGCTGCCCAACCCCGCCCAGAAGCTCGAGGGCTTCGCGCGGATCATCGGGTGCGAGAAGTGCCAGCGCACGCTGCGCACCCGGATGGTCGACCACTACGTGATGGACGCCCTCGCGAAGGGCAGGATCAGCCCGACCGAGCTGCGCGGCTTCGAGCACCAGAACCGGGTGATGGGCGCCGAGGTGATGAGCGAGGGCAACGACCTCAACGAGGTGTGCACCCTGGCCCAGGGCGGTGACGCCTGTGACGTGCTGCGCGCCTGGGACAGGACGTCCAACGTGAACAGCCGCGGCAACCAGATCTTCGAGGAGTTCGTGACCCGGCTCCCGACGGTGCCCCTGGCCGGGACCGAGTCCTACTGGGTGAACTACGGGAGCTGGAGGAGGTCCGCGAGGAGGAGCTCGACGCGGCGGCGGATCTCGTCGCGGATGGGGCGCACGGCCTCGATGCCCTGGCCTGCCGGGTCGTCGAGCACCCAGTCCTCGTAGCGCTTCCCGGGGAAGAACGGGCACTCGTCCCCGCACCCCATCGTGACCACCACGTCGGAGGCCAGCACCGCGTCCGGGGTGAGCACCTTCGGCTGGGACCCGGCGATGTCGATCCCGAGCTCCGCCATCGCCTGGACCGCCACCGGGTTCACCCGGTCGGTGGGCTGCGAGCCTGCAGAGAGCACGTCGACCCGGTCGCCGGCCAGGGCCATCAGGAGGCCGGCTGCCATCTGCGAGCGGCCTGCGTTGTGCACGCACACGAACAGGACGCTGGGTCGATCGTTCTCGTCGGGTCGATCGCTCACGGCGTGACCTCCACGTGCTGCCTGCCGAACAGGAACACGACCAGCCCGAGCGCGAGCGCTCCGCCGACCAGCTGCATCAGCACGAACGCCGGAGCCGAGGACGGGGCGATCCCGGCGAACGTGTCGGTGAGCGTCCGCGCCACCGTCACGGCAGGGTTGGCGAAGCTGGTCGAGCTGGTGAACCAGTAGGCAGCCGTGATGTAGCCGCCGACGGCGAAGGCAACCGTGCGACCTCCACTCCGAAGGCTGCCGAAGACGACCAGCACCAGCCCCATCGTGGCGACGACCTCGGCGAGCCACGCTCCGGAGCCGGACCGCTCCCGCGTCGAGAGCGTGACGGCATCGAGGTCGAACATCAGGTTGGCCAGCATCGTCCCGAGCACCCCACCGACGACCTGGGCACCCACGAGCCACGCGGCCGCCCGGCTGTCGATCACGCCCAGTGCCCGCTCCACGAGAGTGACCACCGGGTTGAACGAGGCCGAGACCGGCTGCAGCGCCAGGATCAGCGCCACCAGCGCTGCCCCGGTGACCACGCTGTTGGCCAACAGCTGCAGACCCACGTCCGTCGTCAGCCGGGTGGCCGCGATCCCGGACCCGACCACGGCCATCACCAGGAAGGCCGTCCCGACCAGCTCGGCGACCGCGCGCCGGTGCATCCCGATCACTCGGCAACGCCGCCGAGAAGGACGCCCAGGTCCGCCAGCGCTTCGCGTCGGACGCGGTAGTAGACCCAGACGCCGCGCTTGCTCCGGTCGAGCAGCCCGGTCTCGTGGAGCACCTTGAGGTGGTGGCTGATCGTGGGTTGGGAGAGGTCGAAGGCGTCGTTCAGGTCGCAGACGCAGGCTTCCTGGTCGGCGTACGACGCCACCAGCGAGAGCAGCCGCAACCGGACAGGGTCCGCCAGCGCCTTGAGCAACGGTGCGATCCGCTCCGCCTCCTGCGCACCCAGCGGCTGCTTGAGCAGCGGTGAGCAGCACGCGACCGTCTCGGTGGCGGTGAGGAGCGGCAAGGACTTCGACATGCATCTATATTGACAGATGTCGATGTCTGCTGGCAACCTGAGGCCATGTCCCGTCTCCAGCTCGCCCTCAACGTCGACGACCTCCAGGAGTCGATCGACTTCTACACCCGGCTCCTCGGCACCGAGCCCGCCAAGGTGAAGCCCGGCTACGCCAACTTCGCGGTGGCCGACCCTGCTCTGAAGCTGGTCCTGATCGAGAACCCCGGTCGCGGTGGTTCCCTGAACCACCTCGGCGTCGAGGTCGTCGACACCGACACGGTCGACACCGAGCAGACCCGGTTGGCCGGCGGTGGGCCTCGCCTCGGTCGACGAGCGCGACTCCACGTGTTGCTACGCCAAGCAGGACAAGTTCTGGGTCGAGGGCGCCCCCGACGGCGAGCGCTGGGAGGTCTACACCGTCCTCGAGGACAGCCAGGAGTTCGGCGACCACGCGGGCGAGAACGAGATGACCGAGCAGCGACAGGAGCCCTCGGGGTCGGGTTCGGTCTGCTGCGCCTAGTCCGCCGACCGGGCAATCTCTGCACGCGAGAAGACGCCGACCGGGCACTCGATGCACAGCGGGTGTGCAACGCAGTGCCCGGTCGACGTCTTGCGGCGTACCACGAGTGCCCGGTCGGCGAGGTTCAGCGGCGGCCGATCCCCGCCCGCTGGAACAGCCGGACACCGATCATCGCGAACGGGGAGAAGCCGACCAGCACCGCGACGGCGGAGAGCTTCGGCAGGTCCCACGGGATGAAGATCAGACCCGCGAAGCCGGCCACGAAGATCGCCAGGTTCCACCAGGCCAGGACACCGGCGCGGGCCAGACCGACCAGCAGCAGGATCGTGCCCAGGAGCGAGGCCATCTCGAAGCCGTTCCACAAGAACAGCAGCGAGGAGTCCTTGAAGCCGCCGAACACCTTGGCGGCCTGCTCGACCGGCAGGTTCTGCGCGGCCGACAGGTTCCACCAGTCGCTGAGCAGCATGCCCGAGACGTTGGTGAACCCGAGCGCCGTGAGCAGCGACCCGATGACGGTCAGCCGGCTGCCCTTCGGTCCGCGCACCAGGGACGCGGCGGCGAGCACACCGAGGCCGATGAAGAGGTTGCCGTAGTGCAGGAACAGGGCGGACACCTGCGTGATGGTGCCGTCGCGGCCGAGTGAGGTGATGTAGTCGATGTCGGTGGTCCCGGCCGCGGGCGGCGAGGTCCACATGCCGGCTGCCCAGAGGGCCGGCCCGGCGACCAGGGCGGCCCCGGCGGCGATCCGGAGGACCCGGCTCGCGGACTGACGCTCCTCGACGGGCTGGGTGGTGGTGGTCGATGCAACCTGTGCGCTCATGATGGTGATCCTGTTCGTGAGTTCGAGCTGACGAGCAGGACTCTTCCGGCGGGCAGGGTCGTCGTGGATCGGTCCTGGCGCACCGACCCGGTTCCTCCTCGAGGGGGAGTTGTCGACGCGCCGTTCTCCTCCGCAGGAAGGATCACGCGAGCGGCGTACGCCACCTACGCTCTGCGCATGCTCGACCGTTTCCGCACCAGCCCGCGCGTGTTCCCCCTCGTGGCCGCGCCGGCCCTCGGCGTGCTGGGCGTCGTGGAGGCCGCGTCCGACACCGAGTTCCGCGAGAGCTTCGCGGAGCTCTGCATCGTCGCCGGCTGGTTGGTCGTCTCGTTCCTGGCCGCCGCCTGGTGGCCGGCGACGGGCGCAGTCCTGGTCGCCGGCTTCTACCCGCTCACCGCGGCGCTCGGGGCTCCCGGACCGGGTGGCACCGGTCTGATCGCGGTGATGCTGGCCATGGGGTACGTCGGGTACGCCGCACCGCCTCGCCGCTCGATCATCGCCGTGACGGCGGCCGTGGTCGTCTTCGTCGCCACCAGCTGGATCGTGGAGGGCTTCTCCTGGGACACCGTGTTCTTCCCCGCGGTCTTCTACCCGGCCCGGTGGGCCGGCCGCCTGGTCAGCCGGGAGCGTGAGCGCTCCGCGCAGCTGGTCGAGCTGACCGCGTTGCTGGACGCCCAGCGGGAGACCGCCGCCCAGGCCGGCGCCCAGGAGGAGCGCACCCGGATCGCCCGCGAGGTGCACGACGCGGTGGCCCACTCGGTCAGCGTGATGACCCTCCAGATCGGGGGCCTGCGCCGGCAGCTGGCCGGCGTGCTCACGGACCGCCCGCAGGAGTACGACGTGCTGCTGGGCCTCGAGCGCCTCGGCCGGGAGACCGTCGAGGAGCTCCGGTCGCTGGTCGGCATCCTCCGCGAGCCCGGCCACACCGAGGCCTCGACGGCACCGGTGCCCTCCCTGTCTCGTGCGGAGGACGTGGTCGGCGACGTGCGAGCGGCAGGTCTCGACGTCGAGCTCGAGGTGTGCGGCACCCCGCTCGAGCTGCCCCGGGCCCTGGACCTCTCCGCCTACCGGATCCTGCAGGAGGCGTTGACCAACGTGCTCCGGCACGCGCCCGGCAGCCGGGCCCGGGTGCGGGTGGAGTGGGCGCGCGACGGCGTGGACATCGTCGTGCGCGACGACGGCGCGCGGTCCTCCTCCTCACCGCGGTCGGGGACCGCCGGGCTGGGGAGCCACGGCTCCGGCGGTCACGGCGTCCTCGGCATGCGAGAGCGGGCGCAGATGTTCGGAGGCACCCTCGAGGCCGGTCCGGTCGACGGCGGGTTCGAGGTGCGGGCCCACCTGCCGGCCCACCGCACGATGGGGGTCTCCCGATGAGTGAAGCCGATCCGGATCGTGCTGGTCGACGACGAGGCGATGGTCCGCGTCGGCCTGCGCATGGTCCTCTCCGGAGAGCCCGACCTCGAGGTGGTCGGTGAGGCCGCCGACGGTGCCGAGGCGGTGGACGTCGTCCTCGAGACCCGACCCGACGTCGTGCTCATGGACGTGCGGATGCCCAAGGTCGACGGCATCGAGGGCTCCCGCCGGGTGCTGGCGGCGGCACCCGGCGTGAAGGTGGTCGTGCTGACCACGTTCGACGAGGACGACTACGTCGAGGCCGCGCTCCGCTCCGGGGTGAGCGGCTTCCTGCTCAAGGTCGCGCCGCCCGAGCGGCTGATCGAGGGTGTGCGCACGGTGGCCTCCGGTGGCGGCCTGCTCGACCCGGCCGTGACGGTCCGCGTGATCGAGTCCTTCGCCTCCGCCTCGCCCCTGCGCACTCGTCGGGGCGAGGTCCTCGACACCCTCACCGAGCGGGAGCGCGACGTGCTGCGCCTGATCGGCCGGGGGATGTCGAACGCGGAGATCGCGGCCGAGCTCTACCTCGGCGAGACCACCGTGAAGACCCACGTCTCCAGCCTGCTCGCGAAGCTCGGCCTCCGCGACCGGGTGCAGGCGGTCGTGGCGGCGTACGAGACGGGGCACGTGCGGCCCGGGGAGTGAGCGGGGGCTGGCTCAGCCCGAACGCGTCGCCGCGACGACCCGGTAGCGGATGAACGCCGGGAAGGCGACCGCCGCGACCACCGTCAGGACCACCACGAGGAGGCCACCGCCGGCGGCCGTCGCGGCGGCGCCGATGGACACCGCGACGGCCCCGTGGACCACGTCGGCGATCCTCGGCCCGCCCACGACCACGACGGTGAACACGCCTTGCAGCCGGCCGCGGACGTCGTCGGACGCCGCGCTCTGGAGCATGCTGCTGCGGAAGGCCGCCGAGGCCATGTCGGCTGCGCCGCCGACCACGAGCATCAGCACCGAGACGACGAGCATGGGCAGTCGCCACCTGTCGGCCAGCCCGACCGCGACGCCGAAGCCGAACATCGCCAGTCCCCAGACGATCACCGCCGCGAGGACGGCGACGCCCTGGCGCTCGACCCGGGAGACCCAGCCCGAGAACACCCCGCCGAGCACGGCGCCGATCGGGATGCCGGCGAACAGCAGCGCGAACGCCAGCCCGCCGCCGTCAGGTCCACCGAAGTCGACGTGGGCCATCTCCGGGAACAACGCCCGCGGCATCCCGAAGACCATCGCGATGATGTCGACGAGGAAGGACATCAGCAGCACCGTGTGCCCGCGCAGGTACCTGAGCCCGTCGATCACGGCCCCGATGCCGAGGCTCCCGGTGGTGCCCTCGATCGGCAGTGGTGGCAACGCCCACACCGCGCCGAGCGTGGGGATCAGCGACAGGGTGTCGATCAGGTAGAGCCACGGGAAGCCGAACACCGGGATCAGCGCGCCGGCGATCAGCGGACCGCCGATGGCACCGGCCTGCATCACCGTCATGTTCAGCGAGTTGGCCGCGGGCAGCAGGTTCAGCGGCAGCAGCCGGGGGAGTACGGCGCTGCGGGTCGGCTGGTTGACGGCGAAGAACGCCTGCTGCACCGAGAACAGGCAGAGCAGCATCCAGACGTTCCCGGCGCCCGTCCAGGCCTGGAGCCAGAACAGGGTGCTGGTGGCGATCATCCCGATCGTCGTGCAGATCAGCAGCACGCGCCGGTCGAACACGTCGGCGAGGGCGCCACCCCAGAGGCCGAAGACGATCAGCGGGACCAGGCCGAAGACACCGGTCAGGCCGACGTACGCCGAGGAACCCGTCTCTGCGTAGATCTGCGACGGCACCGCCACCACGGTCAGCTGGGCGCCGACGACCGTGACGATGTTGGCGGTCCAGAGGCGCCGGAAGTTCCGGTTGCGGAGGGGGCGGGTGTCCGCGAAGACCGATCTCAAGAGCCGTCGACGAGCGCGCGCACCTGCTCCGTGCTGCCGCAGCCCTGGTCGAGCATCCGGTTGCGCTCGGCGGCCCAGGCCGCCCCGAGCCGGTTGCGGTCCTCTTCGGTGACGTCCTCACGAGCCGGGTTCAGGATGTCGCGCTCCTCCTCGTCGAGGTGGTGCAGCAGCGTCTCGCTGAACTCGTGGATCGCGTCGCTGAACGACTCGTCGTAGAGGTCCTCGGCCTCGAGCAGCGGGAGCAGCGTCTCGTACCCCTCCTGGTGCTCCTTCTCGCCGTGCTCGGCCTCCTCCTCGTCGATCGCGTCCCGGCGCTCGAGCTGGGGGTAGACCTGGCTCTCCTCCGCCTCGCCGTGGGCGACGAGCAGCTCGGCGATCTGGCGGCGCAGCGCGTCGCGGTCGTTCTGCTCGTTGCGCAGCTCCCGCAGCAGCGACTCGAAGAGCCGGTGGTCCTCGAGGATCAGCTCGACCACGTCACCGGACGTGGGGCGGGGAGTCGACGTCGAGGTCTCGGTGGCCATGGTCATCACTCTAGGCAGGGGCTCTGACCCCGTGACGGCCGGCCGAAGCAGTCGTACATTCGCCGCATGACTCCCGAGGAGATGCTGGCGCACTGCCTGGGCAAGCCGGGGGCCTGGGCGGACAACCCGTGGGGGCACGAGCACCCGGTGGTGAAGGTGCACGACAAGATCTTCGCCTTCATCGGTGGCGACGGGGTCGGGGTGAAGTCGGGGCCCGACCGCGAGGTCGCCGACGAGTGGCTGGACCGCTACCCCGAGGACGCGAGCGTGATGGCCTACATCGGTCGGTCCGGCTGGAACGACCTGCGCTTCAACGGTGCGATCGACGACGAGGACCTGGTCGAGGCGGTCGACGGGTCCTACGCGCTGGTCGTCGGCAAGCTCGCGAAGAAGAACCGACCGGCGGGCTGGGAGGGCTGAGTTCCGCATCTGCGGAACTATCAGTGACACCTGGCCGCACACGCGGCTAGAGTCCGCGCATGGCGTCGTACCGGATCAAGCAAGCGGCCGAGCTGCTCGGCGTCAGCGACGACACGGTCCGGCGCTGGGGCGAGTCCGGCCGGTTGCGTACGACGACCGAGGGATCGCGCCAGGTCGTCGACGGGGTCGACCTCGCCCGGCTCGCCCAGGAGATCGCCGAGAGCGGCGACCACCCCGAGCCGGGACCCGTCGTCTCGGCGTCGGCCCGCAACCGGTTCGTCGGCCTGGTCACCCGCGTCGTGCGCGACACGGTGATGGCGCAGGTCGAGATCCAGAGCGGGCCGCACCGGGTCGTGTCCCTGATGAGCCGGGAGGCCGCCGACGAGCTCGAGCTCGAGCCGGGCGTCCTGGCCATCGCCTCCATCAAGTCCACCAACGTCGTCGTCGAGCTACCGGAGAAGTCATGAGAACGAAGCTGGCCACCGTCCTCGCAGTCCTGCTGGGACTCACCTCGATCGCCGCCTGCGGCAGCGACGACGACAGCGAGGGGAGCAGCACGAAGAAGGACGTCACGATCCGCGTCTTCGCGGCGGCGTCGCTGACCGAGTCGTTCACCGAGCTGGGCAAGCAGTTCGAGAAGGACCACCCGGGCACCAAGGTCCAGTTCAGCTTCGGTCCGAGCTCAGGCCTGGCCGAGCAGATCGGGAGCGACGCCCCCGCCGACGTGTTCGCCTCGGCCAGCCCGAGCAACATGGACACGGTCGTGCAGGCCGGCGACGCGAAGGACCCCGAGGACTTTGCGACGAACAGCATGGAGATCGCCACACCGCCCGACAACCCGGCCAAGATCAACTCGCTGGACGACCTCGCGAACCACGGTGTGAAGGTCGCCGTCTGCCAGCCGCAGGTGCCCTGTGGCAAGGTCGCCGCCGAGGTGTTCAGCAAGGCCAACCTGAACGTGAAGCCCGCCACCGAGGAGGTCGACGTGAAGTCGGTGCTGACCAAGGTGACGCTGGGTGAGGTCGATGCAGGCATGGTCTACGTGACCGACGTGCAGGCCGCCGGTGACAAGGTCAAGGGCGTGGAGATCCCGGAGGCGCAGAACGCCTCGACCAGCTACCCGATCGCCACCCTCACCCACTCGGAGCACAAGTTGCAGGCCTCGCAGTTCGTCGACCTGGTGCTGTCCGACGACGGTGCCAAGGTGCTCGAGGAAGCAGGCTTCGAGAGCCCCTGATGTCGTCGCGGAGATCCACCAGGAGGCGCACTCCCTGGGCGCTGGGAGTTCCGGCGTTCCTCGGTGCGCTGCTGCTGATCGTTCCCCTCGTCGGGCTGCTGTTCCGCGCCCCCTGGGGCTCGCTCGGCGGCATCCTCGTCCGCCCGGAGGTCCTGGACGCGCTCTGGCTCTCGCTGCTCTGCGCCAGCCTCGCGACGGTCATCTCGCTGCTGCTGGGCGTGCCACTGGCGTGGGTCCTGGCGCGCGCGAGCTTTCCCGGGCTGCGGCTCCTGCGTGCGTTGGTGACACTCCCGCTGGTGCTGCCGCCGGTCGTGGGCGGTGTCGCTCTCCTGCTCGTGCTGGGTCGCAACGGCCTGGTCGGGCGCTACCTCGACCTGTGGTTCGGGATCACGCTGCCGTTCACCACCGCTGCCGTGGTCGTGGCCGAGACGTTCGTCGCGATGCCGTTCCTGGTGATCGCCGTGGAGGGGGCCTTCCGCTCCGCGGACCAGGGGTACGACGAGGCAGCGGCCACGCTCGGAGCAGGACGGTTGACGGTCTTCCGGAGGGTGACGCTGCCCTTGATCCGGCCGGCGCTGGTCGCCGGATCGGTGCTGTGCTGGGCCCGCGCACTCGGTGAGTTCGGAGCCACGGTCACCTTCGCCGGCAACCTGCAGGGCGTGACGCGCACGATGCCGCTCGCGGTCTACCTCGCGATGGAGACCGACCCCGACGAGGCGGTGGTGCTCTCCCTCGTCCTGTTGACGGTCTCGGTGGCCGTCCTGTTCGCGCTGCGCGGGCGCTGGATCGGACAGGGTGGCGCGACGTGAGCACTCCGGCTGCCACCTTCGGGGACCTCCGCGCCGACGGCCTGCGGTTCGCGGGCCGCGTCGTCCGGGGCGAGTTCGACCTCGACCTCGCCTTCACCGTGCGGCCGGGCGAGGTGCTCGGCGTGCTCGGGCCCAACGGGGCCGGCAAGTCGACCCTCCTGCGCGCCGTCGCCGGCCTGGCCGAGCTCAGCGAGGGCCGGATCGAGGTCGGCCCGCACACCTGGCAGGACGGGGACGTGTTCGTGCCCCCGGAACGACGTCGGGCGGGTGTGGTCTTCCAGGACTACCGCCTCTTCCCGCACCTCGACGTGCGGGACAACGTCGCCTTCGCGGCGCGGTCGGGGGGTGTCGGTCGCAGCGCCTCCCGGGCACAGGCGGAGGAGTGGCTGGAGCGGCTGGGACTCGCCTCCCTCGCACGACGACGACCCGCCCAGCTCTCCGGCGGCCAGGCGCAGCGGGTGGCCCTGGCCCGGGCGATGGCGCACGAGCCCGACGTGCTCCTGCTCGACGAGCCGATGGCCGCGCTGGATGCCGGGGCGCGGATCGACGTACGCGCGTTCCTGCGCGAGCACCTCGCCGACTTCCGGGGGCCGACGGTGCTGGTCACCCATGACCCGCTCGAGGCGATGGTCCTGGCCGACCGGCTCCTCGTGGTCGAGCACGGACGGCTGGTCCAGGAGGGCACGCCCGCGGAGGTCGCACGGCAGCCCGCGTCGTCGTACGTCGCGCGCCTGGTGGGCCTGAACCTGTGGGCCGGGAGGCTCGAGGACGCAGCGGGCACGGTGGCCCTCGAGGGCGGCGGCCGGCTGGCGGTCGCTCCCGGCAACGCGACCGGACAGGTCCTGGTCTCCCTCCGGCCCAGCGCGATCGCGGTGCACACGGAGCGTCCGGTGGACACCAGCGAGCGCAACGTCTGGGAGGGGCGGGTCGCCTCGATGGAGGTGCTCGCCGACCGGGTCCGGCTGCAGGTCGAGGGGGTGCCGTCGGCGCTGGTCGACGTGACCCCTGCGGCCGTGGCCGAGCTCGGCCTCGACATCGGCCTGCCGGTCTGGCTCTCGGCCAAGGCCACCGAGGTCGAGGCGTACGCCGACGCACGTCTGCGAGACTCCGCCACCGGATGAGGCGTGATCAGCCTTCACGTGTAAGACTCTGGGAAATCTGTCGGGCTCGAGAGAACGGGTACGACCCCCCATGAGGTCCGACGCATGAGGAAGCCTGAACCATGACCACGCCTGTCCCCACGGAACTGCTCACGGCGTTCCGCAGCATGGCCGAGGTCGTCTACGCCGGTGAGTCCTACGACTCGGTGTACGACGCCCTGTGTCGCAGCGCCGTCCAGCTGATCAGCGGCTGCGACCACGCCTCCTTGATGCTGCGCCGCCGGGGCCGGACCTTCACGGTGGCCTCCTCCGACTCGACCGCCCTCCAGGTGGACGAGCTCGAGAAGCAGCTGGAGCAGGGCCCGTGTCTCGATGCGATGGACGAGGCCGAGCCCGACCAGCACCTGTGTGCCGACCTGACGTCGGGGAGCCAGTGGCCGGTGCTCGCGGCGAGGATCCTCGAGCAGACCAGCGTGCGCGGCATGGCCGGTTTCCGGATCCGGCAGGACGGCCAGAAGGTCGGAGCCCTGAACGTCTTCAGCGACACCCCCGGGGCACTGACGGAGAAGTCCCTCGACCAGGCGCTGATGCTGACCGCTTTCGCGTCGGTCACCCTCACGGCACTCGAGCGGGGCGAGGAGGCCAGCACCCTGCGCCGCGGCCTGGAGAGCAACCGCGAGATCGGCAAGGCAGTCGGGCTCCTGATGGCGATGCACAAGATCAGCGACGACGCGGCCTTCGAGATGCTCGCCAAGGTCTCGCAGGAGATGAACGTGAAGGTGGCCGAGGTGGCTGCCCAGGTGATCGCGCACCACATCAAGGGCGACCTCTAGGACATCTGCCAGACGCGTGACTCCGGTCACGCGCTGGGCGGGACGTGTCCCTGCCCGTGTCAACGGCTGGTCCGATGCCTGTGTATTGCTGCGGCATGCGGGTACACAAGGGTTCGGAAGTCCAGCAAGCGGCTTTCGCGACTGTGCGGCGCTCGCCAGTGACCTCTCGGACACGTCCGCGTGGCCCAGCGGCGCCGCACGACCGGTTGGAACCGAATCGACTCAAGGAGCTGCACTCGCATGGGTATTGACGACAAGGCCGACAACAAGAAGGAAGACCTCGGCGGCAAGGTCAAGGAGACCGTCGGCAAGGCGACCGGCGACGACAACCTCAAGCGCCAGGGCGAGAACGACCAGCGGAAGTCCTCGCTGAAGGACGCCGGCGAGAACGTGAAGGACGCGTTCAAGAAGTAGCCGCTCAGGCAGCAGATGTTGACGATCCCCCCGACACGGTCGCGAGACCGGCGGGGGGATTTGTCTGCCCCGTCCGGACATGGTCGGATCGGTCGCATGTGGTTCCTGAGGAGGCGAGGTACGAGCCGACTCGTGGGGCGCCGTGCCGTGGTCCCCGCCGTTGTCGGCAGCCTGCTGCTCGCCCTGAGTGCCTGCAGCGTCCCGGGCTTCGGTCCCGACCCCGAGGATGCCGCCGACAGGCTGGCTGCGGGGCTCTCGGCAGGAGACCTGGACAAGGTCGCCTTCACCGACAGCGCCAGCCGGGCGAGCACGTCCTACGCGCAGATCACCGACGACGTCGGCAAGGCGAAGGTGTCCGTCGGAAAGGTCTCGACCGACGGCGACCACGGGACAGCCACCCTGAAGTGGAGCCGCACCGTCGGGCCGAAGACCTGGTCCTACGAGACCGAGGCGACGCTGCACAAGGGTGAGGACGCCCAGGGCGACCAGGCGTGGCTCGTCGACTGGGACCCCCGGATCGTGGAGTCCTCGCTGAAGGCCGGCGAGAAGCTCAGCGAGAGCACGATCAAGGCCCGTCGCGGGGAGATCCTGGGCGCGCGCGGCGCCGCGATCGTGACACCGCGGCCCGTGCTGCGCGTGGGCATCGACAAGACCGGTCTGGCCCCGGCCGTGACCGCTCGTTCGGCGAGCAGGCTGGCGCAGCTGGTCGACATCGAGGCCAAGCCCTACGTCAAGCAGGTCGCGGCCGCGGGCCCGAAGGCGTTCGTGCAGGCGATCGTCTACCGCCGCAGCAGCGTGCCCGACGAGGTGCTCGACGGCATCGACGCCATCCCGGGTGCGCGCACGATCGCCGACAAGCTGCCGCTCGCGCCGGACAAGGACTTCGCCGACGCGATCCTCGGCAGCGTCGGGCCCGCGACAGCGGAGCTGGTCAAGGAGAGCAAGGGACGGATCAGGGCGGGCGACGACGTCGGCATCTCCGGCCTGCAGAAGAGGTACGACGAGCAGCTGGCCGGCACGCGCGGCGCCACCATCGTGGCCGTCGACGACAAGGGCACCCGCCGGACCCTGTTCACCGCCGACGCGAAGCCCGGCGTCCCGCTGAGCACGACGATCGACATCCCTGCCCAGCGTGCAGCCCAGAAGGCTCTGGCTGGTGTCGGCTCGGCCAGCGCGCTGGTCGCGATCCGCCCCTCCACCGGAGACATCGTCGCGGTGGCGAGCGGCCCCGGCTCGAAGGGGTACAACACCGCCACCTTCGGCCAGTACGCCCCTGGTTCCACCTTCAAGGTGGTCAGCGCGCTCGCCCTGCTCCGGGCCGGTGTCTCGCCCACCACGAAGGTCGAGTGCACGCCGACGACCGTGGTCGACGGCAAGACCTTCAAGAACTACGACGACTACCCCTCCTCGGCGCTCGGGAAGATCTCCTTCGCGGACGCGCTCGCCAACTCCTGCAACACGGCCTTCATCTCCCAGCGCGACAAGCTGGCGGCCGACTCGTTGGCGCCCGCCGCGGCCGCCCTGGGTCTCGGTGTCGACCACGACACCGGCTTCCCGGCGTTCTTCGGCAAGGTGGAGCCCGCGGACAGCGAGACCCAGAAGGCGGCCGGGATGATCGGCCAGGGCACGGTGCTGGCCTCGCCGATGGCGATGGCCACCGTCGTGGCCTCCGTGCTCAAGGGGTCGGCCGTGCTGCCGCGCCTGCTCCCGGACCAGAAGGTGGAGCAGAAGGCGCCGGCGAAGCCGCTGACGGCCGCGGAGGCCCGGCAGCTGCGCGCGATGATGCGCGGGGTGGTCGAGCGCGGCAGCGGCCGGCTGCTGGCCGACGTCCCGGGCGGACCGGTGATCGCGAAGACCGGCACCGCCGAGTTCGGCGACAAGCCGCCGCTGCCCACGCACGCGTGGATGGTGGCCGGCCGCGACGACCTCGCGGTCGCCGTCTTCGTCGAGCGGGGAGCGTCCGGATCCGGGACAGCCGGCCCGGTGATCAAGGACTTCCTCGATACAGTCAGGTGATGCTCACCCGCCAGCACTGGGCCCGCCGCAGCGAACAGCTCGATCCCGTCCGGGACAGCCACCAGATCAGCCTGCACGTCTCGGCTCACGACTTCCCCTGGGACAACCTGCAGGCGCTCTCCTTCGCGCTGTTCCGGACCTACGCGGTGCCCTCCATCGGCCGGCTCCTCGACGGGACGAGCGAGTTCACCGACCGGGTCCAGAAGAGGTACGACGACACCGGCCTCCTGCTCGAGGAGGTGCAGCGTCACGGGCTGGGAAGCACCCGCGGCCGGTCCGCCGTACGCCGGATCAACCAGATGCACGCGATGTACGACATCTCCAACGAGGAGATGCGCTACGTCCTGTCCACCTTCGTGGTGGTGCCCAAGCGCTGGGTGGACGACTACGGCTTCCGCACGCTGACCCCGAACGAGATCGCCGCGACCACGAACTACTACCGCGAGCTCGGCCGCCACATGGGGATCAAGGACATCCCTGAGGACTTCGCCGCCTTCGAGACGTTGCTCGACGACTACGAGCGCGAGCACTTCGCCTTCGACCCGGGTGGACGTCGGGTCGCGGACTCCACGCTCGACCTGATGGCCACCTTCCCGCCGAACAGCTGGGCACCGAGGTGGATCGTCCGCCGGTTCGCGTACTCCCTGATGGACGAGCCGCTCCTGCGCGCCTTCCGCTACCCGACACCGACCCGGTTCGAGAGGTGGTTCTTCAACGGCGCGATGCACGTGCGGGCCAGGCTGCTGCGGCTGTTCCCGGCGCGCTCGAAGCCCAAGTGGGTGAGCACGTACGGTTACTACCGCACCTATCCCGCGGGCTACGACATCGACCACCTCGGCACCTTCCCGGGCGGAGGTGCCTGCCCCTTCCACGCCACCTCCACGGAGCCCGGTGAAGCAGTCCTCTGACCCCCTCTCTGCCGTCCCGACGCGGCGGCTGACCAGCGGCGACAACCGCGACCTCGCCGCCGTGATGGCGCTCTTCCTCGGCAACGGCCTGACCGTCGGGGTCGT
The DNA here is from genome assembly GCA_963842565.1 of uncultured Actinomycetota bacterium. Taxonomy (GTDB): domain Bacteria; phylum Actinomycetota; class Actinomycetes; order Propionibacteriales; family Nocardioidaceae; genus Marmoricola. Next base: position 143,604 of record CAWJGX010000014.1, read on the forward strand.
CGGTGGGTCCCTGCCCGGACTGCGGGCGCACCTCGACCTCAGCGCCGAGGAGATCGTCGGAGTCCTGGTGGCGGCGGGACTGTTCGCCGTCGTGTCGATGAACCTGAGCGGACCGCTCGCGGACCGCATCGGCGCCCGGCTGCCGTCGCTGCTCGGCGGCACCGTGATGGCTTCCGGGGTGGTGCTGATGGGCGCTGCTCCGAGCTACGGCTGGCTGGTCGCGGGGGCCGCTGTCTTCGGCCTGGGCAACGGCGCGATGGACGTCTCGATGAACACCCTCGGCGTGAGCGTCGAGCAGGCCCGACGTCGACCGGTGATGAGCCGGCTGCACGCGTTCTTCTCGATCGGCAACCTGCTCGGAGCCCTGGTCGTGGTGCTGTTCGGTGCGCTCCTGGCCGAGGTCACGCCGCGGTGGTCGTTGTGGACGGGTGCCGTCCTGGTGCTCGGGCTGCTGGCCGCCGTCGCGGGCGTCACCCCGCAGTCACCCCGCCGCACGGTGCGGGGCGACGGGTCCGGGAAGGTGCCGCCGGTCGCCTGGCTGCTGGCTGCGATGGCCGTCTGCTTCGGGCTGACCGAGGGCACCGCCGTCGACTGGTCCTCGCTGCACGTCACGGACGTGGGTGGGGTGAGCCCGAGCGCGGGAGCCTGGGGGCTTGCCTGCGTGAGCGGCTTCATGGTGGTGATCCGGCTGTTCGGTGACGCCGTGGTCGAACGCCTCGGCCGGGCCGCCGTGGTCAGGTTCGGGTCCGCGTGCGCGCTCGTCGGCTACCTGTTCACCGCCTTCTTCTCCGGGCTTCCGCTGATCCTGACCGGCTGGTGCCTGGTGGGTCTCGGGGTCGGGCTGGTGGCACCCCAGATCTACGGCCTCGCCGGGCACATCGGCGGTGGCAGGGGACTGGCCCTGGTGGTCAGCTTCGGGTACGCCGCCTTCCTGGTCGGCCCTGCCCTGATCGGGTTCGTCGCCTCGCACTCCGGCCTGCAGCGCGCGATGCTCGTGCCCGTGGTCACCGCGGTCGGGCTGATCGTGATGTCGACGTGGCTGCCGGCCGATCCTGAACGCGCGGCTGACCACCCGGACGACCAGCCAGCCGGTCAACCGGCCGGAGAGCCGTCCGATGCGCGGGAAACCCCGGCGTAACTGCCCGGTCCTAGAGTTCCTCCCATGCCGAGCATCCAGCACGCCGTGCTCAGTCGAGTCATCCCGGTGCTCCGGCGCAACCTGCCGATCGACGACCTCCCGGCCATGCGGGCCGCGCTGACCGAGGCCAACCGGGCGGCCGACGAGGGGCCGTCCCAGGACATCCGCCGCGGCCACGAGGAACGGATCAGCAACGGGCACGGCTTCCCGGTGTTCACGCTGTGGAAGACCGGCTCGTCCGGGGGAGCGCGACCCGACCGGTCCGTGGTCTACCTCCACGGCGGGGCCTACGTCCGGCCGGCCGACGCACGGCACTGGAAGTTCGCGAGCCGGCTGGCCGACTCCCTGGGCGCAGCGGCCGTCATCCCGGCGTACCCCCTGGCCCCGGAGTTCACGGTGGAGGACTCCTTCGAGGACATGATCGCCGTGTTCGAGGACGTGGCCCAGGTGTCGCCCGGCGGCGTCACCCTGGTCGGCGACTCGGCCGGGGGTGGCTACGCCCTGGCGCTGGCCGAGGCGCTGCGCGACCGGGGTGGTGCCCAGCCTGACCGCCTGGTGCTGATCGCTCCCTGGGTCGACCTGACCAGCAGCACGCCCGGGACCCTCGAGGCCGCGAAGCGGGACCCCTGGCTCTCCTACCCGCACCTCGCCGTCTACGGCTCCTTCTGGGCCGGGAGCGAGGACGCTGCCGAGCTGGCCGATCCGCGGGTGAGCCCCTTGTTCGGAGACCTCGCAGGGCTTCCCCCGGCACTGATGTTCTGTGGCACCCGCGACCTGCTGCAGCCCGGTTGCGACGCGCTGTTCGCGCGCGCTGACGAGGCCGACTGGCCGCTGGAGTACGTCGTGACTCCCGGCCTGATCCACGTCTACCCGCTGATCTCGATCCCCGAGGCGCGCCAGGCGTTTCAGCACATCCTGCGCTTCTGCCGTGACGGGTGACGTTCCCGCGATCGTCGAATCGCATGCCTCCCGGCGTCGGGTGGTCCATACCAAGGAGACCGCTTGGGCGTCACCGCGTGTGCCGCCCGCGCGGCTCCGTGATACTCACCACCAATGAACGCCACGGACGTGGCCGTGATCGGCGCGGGGGTCGCCGGGCTCACCTGCGCACGCGCGTTGGAGGAGTCCGGTCTGTCGGTGCGCGTCCTGGAGCGTTCGGCCCGGGTGGGTGGGCGCGTCGGGACCGACGTGATCGACGGCTTCCGCTGTGACCGCGGCTTCCAGTGGCTGAACGTGGGGCACCCGGACGTGCGCGAGTCGCTCGACGTCGCGGCGCTCAACCCACGGCCCATCGAGCGGGGCATGGTGCTGGCCAACCCCGAGGGCTACCGCATCCTGCAGGGCACCCAGGCCACGATGATCGCGGCCATCCGCTCGGGGCTCGGGCAGCCCCAGGACATCGCGCGGCTGATGCGCTGGACCGACCCGCTGCGCAAGAGCCGCGAGCGCGTGCTCGCCGGTCCCGACATGACCCTGGAGGAGTCGCTGGAGCGCAGTGGCATCTCCGGGCGGATCCGCGAGGAGGTGCTGCGCCCGTTCTTCCGGCTGCTGTTCGCCGACGAGGACCTGCGCACCTCCTACCAGTACGCGATGCTGACCATGCAGGGACTGGTCGAGGGCACCCCGGCCCTGCCCGCCCTGGGCATGCAGGCCGTGCCCAACCAGCTCTCGCTGGGCCTCGAGCACCCGGTCGAGCACGGCGTCGACGTCCTGGGGATCGCGCGGAGCACCGGGGAGGGTGTCCGTGTCTTCACCGACAACGGCGACGTGCGCGCCCGCGCCCTCGTCGTGGCCACCGACCCCCTGTCGGCCTCCTCGCTCCTCGGGCTGGGCAGCCCGGCCATGCGTGGCCAGGCCACCTGGTGGTTCGCGATGGAGGTGGCGCCGACCACGATGAAGGCCCCCTTCGTCAATCCGATCGGGCCCTCCGCCGGGCCCATCTCGCACGCCCTGGTCTCGTCCAACGTCGCGCCGCGCTACGCACCGCCGGGGCACCATCTCGTGGCTGCGTGCTCGGTCGGCGCACCCGGGAAGGACGCGGGTGCCGAGCTCGAGTCCGAGGTGCGCGCGCAGCTCGGCCAGGTCTTCCGGACCGACACCGCGTCGTGGCGCCTGGTCAGCCGCCACGCCAACTCCAACGCCTGGCCGGCCGTGCGCCCGCCCCTCATCCTGGGTCGCGAGGTCGACCTCGGCGACGGCGTCTTCGTCGCCGGCGACCACCGCGAAGCCCCGGGCATCGCCGGAGCCATGCGCTCCGGCCGCCGCGCGGCCAGCGCCGTGGTGGGGGACTTGGGACAAGGGGATGGGGAGCTAGGAAAGCGCGCAGAGGCTTAGCGCCCGCTCCGCAGCACCCACGCACAGCTCCCGGTCCGCAGGCACCAGCCCGATCCGGGTACGTCGGTCCAGCAGGTCCTCGACGGTCCTCGCACCCTCGTGGGTGATCCCGAAGACCAGCTCCGCGAGGGTCGCGGGGATGCCGGGAGCCAGCGGAGCGAGGAGCTCCGCAGTGTCGAGGCCGGTGACGGCGCGAGCCTCGGCGAGCACGGCCGGTGCCTCTGCCCCGAAGCGGCGGAGCAACCGGGGCGGTGCCTCGATCGTGGCCAGCTCGGCCGGTGAGGCGGCGCCGAGCAGGGGCAGCCGACGGGTCCGGCACGGTGCGGCAGGGAGAGCGGACTCCTGCACCGCCCGGTCGACCGCGTCCTGGGCCATCCGTCGATAGGTGGTCAGCTTGCCGCCGACGACGGTGACCACACCGGACCCGGAGACCAGGACCGCGTGCTTGCGGGACAGGTCGGCCGTCGTGTCCCCGGTGTCGAGCAGGGGCCGCAGCCCGGCGTACGCCCCGACGACCTGGTCGCGGCGCACCTCCACCTCGAGCGCGCTGTTGATCACGCCGAGCAGGAAGTCGATGTCCTCCTCCGGCGCTGTCGGCACGTCGGGGATCTCGCCCTCGACCTCCTCGTCGGTGAGGCCGACGTAGAAGGTCCCGTCGGGTTGCGGCAGCGCGAACACGAACCGGTTGCCGGAGCCGGGGACGGGAGCCATCACCGAGCACCGGACGCCGGGCAAGGTCTCCTCCCGCAGCACCAGGTGCGTGCCGCGGCTGGGGCGCAGCCTGATCTCCGGGACCAGCTGGCCGGCCCAGACCCCGGTGGCGTTGATGACGGCGCGTGCGCGGATCGTGCGCGTCTCGCCGGTGCGCGCGTCGGTGAGCACGGCACCGTTCCCGGTCGGCTCGCTGACCCGTACTCGCGTGTGCACGCGCGCACCCTGGGCCGCGGCGGTCCGGGCCACGGCGAGGACCAGGCGCACGTCGTCCTCGAGCTGGCCGTCCCAGGACAGCAGCGATCCGCGCAGACCCTCCCGGCGTACGACGGGCGCGAGCGTGAGGGTCTCGGTGGCGCTGATCCGCCGTGGCCGGGGGAGCGTCGAGCGACGGGTCCTGGCGGCCAGCCGGAGCAGGTCGCCGGCCCGGGTGCCGCCACGCGCGAGCGCGGCCTGCGAGCGCGACACCGCAGGCGTCAACGGGATCAGGATGGGCAGCGCGTGGACCAGGTGCGGAGCGGTGACCTGCATCAGGATCCCGCGCTCGACGGCACTCTCGTGGGCGACGTCGAGCTGCCCCTTCGCCAGGTAGCGCAGGCCGCCGTGCACCAGCTTGGAGCTCCACCTGCTGGTGCCGAAGGCGACGTCGTGCGCGTCGACGGCGACGACGTCGAGACCCCTGCTGGCGGCGTCGAGCGCGACGCCCGCGCCGGTGATGCCGAGGCCGATGACGAGCACGTCCGTGGACTCGGGGACCTCGTCGAGGCCCACGTGGATGCGACCTGTCATGGCTGGAGGTACCTCTCGACGAGCAGCTCGAGCTCGGCATCGAGCGCCGAGACGTCCGCGTCGCGTGCGGCGCCCGGGTCGACCGTGTCGACCATGGTGTGCGCCGACAGCGTGAATCCGTGGGCTGCGAGCACGAGCGACCGGGCCAGGACCACGGGGTCGCCCGCCCGGACGGAGCCGTCCTGCTGGCCCTCGGCGACGAGCGCCGCCAGGCCTTCGGCGACCATCTCCTGGCTGCGGCCGCGCCGGTCGAGCAGGTAGGGGAGCAGCACCTCGGGGTCGACGTCGATGATGCGACGGAGCAGGGCGTTCTCGCGCAGTGCCTGCACGGTCGCGACGATGCCGCGGCTGATCCGGGTGCGGGCGCTGAGGTCCGGGGCCGGGTCCGCGTCGGCACCCACCGCCTGCTCGACCACGACGCCCCACTCGCGGGTCATCAGGTCGGCGAGCAGGGTCTGGGTGTCCGGCCAGCGGCGGTAGAGCGTCATCCGGCTCACCCCGGACCGGCGGGCGATGTCGGTGAGCGTCGTACGGCTCCAGCCGACCGCGAGGATGGCGTCCCGCGCCGCGTCGAGGTAGGTGTCCTCGGGGCGGCGTTCGGCATGAGGGTTGTGACGAATGGACGTCATATGTCACACTGTAACACATGAGCTCCTCACCGTCCGACATGCACTGGTCCCGCTGGGGCGACCCGGCCCAGGCCGCCCCGTTGCCCGCGAGCGCGTTCGACCTCGTCGACGCCTTCATCGGTACGACGGACACCCCGGCCGTCGACCCGGCCGACGTGCGCCTCTCCGAGCCGCTGGACGAGAGCCTGCTCGTCGAGCTGCGCGGCATCGTCGGCGACGAGCACGTGCACACCGACCACGAGATCCGGCTGCACCGCACCCGGGGAAAGTCCACGCCCGACCTGCTCCGGCTCCGCGCCGGTGACGGCTCCGACTCGCCCGATGTCGTCGTGCGCCCCGCCACGCACGAGGAGGTCGCCGCCCTGATCGCCTGGTGCGAGGAGCGGCACGTCGCGCTCGTGCCCTTCGGCGGTGGCACGTCGGTCGTCGGTGGCCTGGTCGCGCGGCGTGACGGCTTCGCAGGCGTCGTCTCGCTCGACCTGATCCGCTTCGACAAGCTGCTCGCCGTCGACACGGACTCGATGACCGCGACGCTCGAGCCGGGCCTCCGCGGCCCCCAGGCCGAGGCGCTGCTCGCCGAGCACGGCCTGACGCTGGGCCACTTCCCGCAGTCCTTCGAGTACGCGTCGATCGGTGGCTTCGCGGTCACCCGCTCGTCGGGCCAGTCGTCGGCCGGCTACGGACGCTTCGACTCGATGGTCGTCGGGCTGCGCGTGGCGACGCCCCGAGGCGAGCTCTCCCTCGGCACCTCGCCGGCCAACGCCGCCGGACCGGACCTCCGTGAGGTGGTGATGGGCTCCGAGGGCGCCTTCGGGGTGGTCACCGCGGTGACGGTGCGAGTGCGTCAGGTGCCCGTGGTCAAGGTCTACGAGACCTGGCGCTGGGACTCCTTCACCGACGGCGCAGCGGCCATGCGCACCCTCGCCCAGGCCGGCGTGCTGCCGACCGTCCTCCGCCTCTCCGACGAGGCCGAGACCTCGATCAACCTGGCCAAGCCGGCCGAGGTCGGCGGCGCCACCTCGGGCGGCTGCCTGATGGTCACCGGCTTCGAGGGCACGCAGGAGGCCGTCGACGCCAAGCGCGCTGCCGTGACCGCGCTGCTCACCGGGCTGGGTGGCACCTCGCTCGGTGAGGACGAGGGATGGGCCTCGGGCCGGTTCCACGGTCCCTACCTCCGCGACTCGCTCCTCGACGTGGGCGTCCTCGTCGAGACCGTCGAGACGGTGACCTTCTGGTCCCACCTCTCCGAGGTGTACGACGCCGTGAAGGCCGCCCTCACCGCGTCACTGGGCGACGCGACTCTCGTGCTCTGCCACATCTCACACGTCTACGAGACCGGGGCCTCGCTCTACTTCACCGTGGCCGCGAAGCAGACGGACGACCCGGTCGCGCAGTGGCTGGCGGCGAAGGCGGCAGCGAGCGACGCGATGATCGACCACGGCGCGTCGATCACCCATCACCACGCCGTCGGCCAGGACCACAAGCCGTGGCTGGCCCGGGAGATCGGCCCGGTCGGCGTACGGATGCTGCGCGCGTTGAAGCAGGAGCTCGACCCGGCCGGGGTGCTCAACCCCGGTGTGCTCATCCCCTGACGTCAGGCAGGGCCCACACCAGCACCTGGGCGCGCTCCTCGCCCGACCAGCGCGCGGCCACCCTCGTCGACCAGACGGGCAGCATCCCCGTCCTGCAGACGACGCTCGGCGAGCATCACCTCGCCCGCGGCGACGAACACGTGGAGCCGCGCCGCGTCGGGCAGGGCCAGTCGCTCGCCTGCGGCGAGGTCCGCAGCGTGCAATGACGTTCCGCGGGCAGCGAGACTGAGGACACCGCTTCCCGCCGAGTCCGCCACGCACGTCCACCCGGCGCCGAGCCCGACCTCGCCCGCGCGGTAGTCCGGCTGGAGCCCGGCCGCGTCCGGACGCACCCACGCCTGCAGGAACCTCGTCTCTGCGTCGCCGTCGGCCGTCTCCGAGTGGACCACCCCGCTCCCGGCCGAGAGCCGCTGCACCTCGCCGGGCCCGATCACGCCGGAGCCCACGGTCGAGGTGTGCCGCAGGGCGCCGCTGAGCACCCAGGTGACGATCTCGAGGTCGCTGTGCGGGTGGTCGGGATATCCCGTGCCGGGCGGGAGCCGCTCGTCGTTGTGGGCGACGAGGTTCGCGAACCCCACGTTCTGCGGGTCGTAGTGACTCCCGAAGGAGAACGAGTGCCGTGTCGTGCGGCCCTCGGCCCGGGTGACGAAACGGGCACCCGCGGAGTGGTAGTCGATCACCTGTGCATGGTCTCAGGCCCGATGTCTACTCTCTGTCCATGGGAGAAGACCATGCGGCGCTGCCGGCTGGGTTCGTGTTCGGCACCAGCACCGCGGCGTACCAGATCGAGGGAGCGGTCGCGGAGGGTGGCCGAGGCGCCAGCATCTGGGACACGTTCACCTCGATCCCGGGCAAGATCGTCGACGGCAGCAGCGGCGCGGAGGCCTGCGACCACTACCACCGCTACGCCGAGGACGTCGCCCTGATGAAGCGGCTGGGCGTCGGCGCCTACCGCTTCTCGATCTCCTGGCCCCGCATCCAGCCCGAAGGCACCGGGCCGGCCAACGCCGCCGGTCTCGACTTCTACGACCGGCTCGTCGACGAGCTCGTCGCGGCCGGCATCGAGCCGATGGCGACGCTCTTCCACTGGGACCTGCCGGAGGCCCTGCAGACCCCGGCCGCCGGAGGTGCGGGCGGCTGGCTCGATCGCAGCACGGCCGAGCGGTTCGCGGAGTACGCCGCGATCGTGGCCGCCCGTCTCGGTGACCGGGTCGGCAAGTGGGTGCCGGTCAACGAGCCCAACGTCGTGACCCTGCTCGGCCACGGCACCGGCGTTCACGCGCCGGGTCAGGCTCTCGGCTTCGGCGCCCTCCCGGTCGCCCACCACCTCAACCTCGCCCACGGCCTGGCCGTGCAGGCGCTCCGCGACAACGGCGCGCGCGAGGTCGGGACCGCCACCAACCACACGCCCGTCTGGGCCGCGTCCGACAGCCCCGAGGACGCCGGTGCCGTCGAGCTGTTCGACGCGCTGTGGAACCGGATCTTCGCGGACCCGATGCTGCTCGGCTCCTACCCCGAGGGCTTCACAGAGCTGATGCCCGTCCTCGACGGCGACCTGGCCGTGATCAGCCAGCCGCTCGACTTCTACGGGCTCAACTACTACAACCCGATGAGCATCTCGGCGGCGGCCGAGGGCGCCGAGATCCCCTTCGAGCAGGCCGAGCTGGATGCCTCCTACCCGCGGACCGACTTCGGCTGGCCCGTCGTACCTGACGGGCTGCGGGAGGTGATCGCCCTGCTGGGCGAGCGCTACCCCGACCTCCCGCCGCTCTACATCACGGAGAACGGCTGCTCCTACGGGATGGGTCCCGACGCGTCGGGCGTCGTCGACGACCAGCCGCGGATCGACTACCTCGACAGCCACCTGCGTGCCGTGGCCCAGGCCATCGCCGACGGCGCCGACGTGCGCGGCTACTACTGCTGGTCACTGCTGGACAACTTCGAGTGGGCGGAGGGATACACGCAGCGGTTCGGGCTGGTGCATGTCGACTACGAGTCGCAGGAGCGCACCCCGAAGCGCTCGTTCGAGTGGTACGCCGCGCTGATCGCTGCGCAGCGGTGAGCAACCCGCTCGGTCCGCACATCCCGGAGGCAGACCTCACCGCGCTCGCCGAGCCGACGTCGACCGTCAGCCGGCTGTGGGTCACCTGGCTCTCGGTCATCTCGATCGGGGTCTGGTGCGGGTTCTACGGCCCGATCCAGGTGCTGCTCGCCCAGCAGGCCGAGGAGATCAGCCCGGGGCACAAGGTCCTCGCGCTCGCGGTCGTCACGCTCACGGGTGCGACGGTCTCGATGGTGCTCAACCCGCTGTGGGGTGCCTTCTCCGATCGGACGACCCTGCGGATGGGGCGCCGGCTGCCGTGGGTGCTGGGCGGACTCGTCGGCGGCGTGCTGGGGATGGGCCTGCTCTCCATCGCCGACTCCGTGCTGATGATGGTGCTCGCCTGGTGCGTCGCCCAGGCGGGCCTGAACGCGATGCTCGCGGCGATCACGGCGACCGTGCCCGACCAGGTCCCTCACCGTCAGCGCGGCGGCGTGGGTGGCTGGCTCGCGGTGGCCCAGACGCTCGGGATCGTCGCCGGGTCCGGTGCCGCAGACGCGACCGGCAGCATCGCGGCGGGCTACCTCGCCCTGGCGGTCGTGCTGGTGCTCTGCTCGTTGCCGTACTGCTTCGACAGCCGCGACATCGCTCTGGACCCGGAGGACCGCGCGCCGTTCGAGCTCGGCCGCTTCGTCCGGTCGTTCTGGGTCTCGCCCCGGGCCGAGCCCGACTTCGCGTGGGCGTGGATCACCCGTTTCCTGATGAACCTCGGCACCGCGCTGCTGCTGCTCTACCTCCTCTACTACCTCAAGGACGCGATCAACCTCACCGACGCCGAGGCGGAGAGCGGTGTCTTCAGGCTGACCGTGATCTTCGGGGTGTGCACCGTGGTCACGGCGATCGTCGGCGGCATCTGGTCCGACCGACTGGGCAAGCGCAAGGTCTTCGTGATCGCCTCCGGGCTCGTCGCCGCCACGGCGCTCGTCCTGCTCGCGTTCGTCACCACCTGGACCGGTGCCATCATCGGCACCGTGGTGCTCGGCGTCGGCTACGGCATCTACACCGCCGTCGACTTCGCGATGATCACCGAGGTGCTGCCCAAGGCCGAGGACCGCGCCAAGGACCTCGGTGTCATCAACATCGCGAACGCCCTGCCACAGGTGCTGGCGCCCGTCGTGGCCGGTGGCATCCTCGGCCTCGGCTTCGGCTACTCGACGCTCTACCTCGTCGCAGCAGCCGTCAGCGTCCTCGGTTCGGTGCTGGTGGTGAACATCAAGTCCCTGCCCTGAAGGTCTGCCCTGAAGGTCTGGGTGGAGGCCGTTTCAGGCCGCGGAGGTCCCGAACCCGAAGGTGGCGAGGACGTCGTCCCCGTGCAGCAACCGGGCTTCGCGGGCATGCACCTCCAGCGGGGTGCGCACCACCGCACCTTCCGGGAGCGCGAGGTGCGGGATGACCGTGTCCAGCGAGGTGGCCGGTGCGACCACCTCCGGGAACGCTCGGCGCAGCCCGTAGGTCATCCGCCGGAAGGTGCCCACGGGCTGGGGCGGCAGGTAGCTCGCACCACTGGGGAACCGCGCGGGGTCGCCCAGCACGTAGGCGAACGGCACCATCCCGGCGAAGAACTCGCGGAGCTCCGCGAGCACGCCCTCGTCGACCTGGTCGACCCGCAGGAAGGGGTCCAGCAGGGCGATCTGCGCCTCCGGCACCGTCTCGGCGACCTCGGGCACCGGGACGACCAGCCGGGTGCGGGTCTCATCGGTCACCGCGCCAACGTAGTCGCCGCAATACGCTCGGCGCATGGGCAGCGGGCACAACCATGGACAGACCAGCGGGCACGCGGCCGGTCGCGCGCACGACCGCTCGCGCCTGCGCCTGGTGCTGCTCGTCACGGCCTCGGTCGCCGTCCTCGAGCTGGTCGGTGCCTTGCTGTCCGGATCGCTGGCGCTGCTGGCCGACGCCGGGCACATGTTCACCGACACCGCCGCCGTGGTGCTCGCGCTCTCCGCGTCGTACGTCGCGACGCTCCCGCCCACGCCGCGGCGTACGTTCGGCTACCACCGGGCGGAGATCCTGGGCGCCCTGATCAACGCCGTGGTGCTCCTCGGGGTGTGTGGCTACCTCGCCTACGCAGCCGTGCGTCGGTTGATGGATCCCGTCTCGATCGACGCCGGCCAGATGCTGGTCTTCGCGGTGATCGGCCTGCTGGCCAACCTGGTCTCCGTGGCCCTGCTCGCGGCACGGAGGGATCAGTCGCTGAACATGCGCGGCGCCTTCCTGGAGGTGCTGAGCGACGCCTTCGGCTCCGCGGCCGCGATCGTCGCCGGGGTCGTGGTGCTGGCCACCGGCTTCGACCGCGCCGACTCGATCGCCTCGCTGCTGATCGCGGTGCTCATCCTTCCGCGCGCCTGGTCGCTCCTGCGCGACTGCGTGCGGGTGCTGCTCGAGTCCGCACCGCCCGGTGTCGACGTGGAGCTGGTGCGCCAGCACCTGCGCGGCGCCGCTGGTGTCACCGACGTCCACGACCTGCACGCGTGGTCGATCACGAGCGGGATGCCGGCCCTCTCGGCGCACGTCACGGTGACCGACGAGGCCCTGGCCCGGAGGGGCGTCGGTCCGATCCTCGACGAGCTCGGTGAGTGCGTCGTCCACCCACTTCGGCATCGACCACGCGACCTTCCAGGTGGAGCCCGAGAGCCACCAGGAGCACGAGCCCGGCGAGGCCCACCTGTGACGGCAGGACCCCACGCGTCACGCTGCTACCTGTCCGCCACACCGACCTCCCTACTGGTCACAACTGCACAACCATGCTTAGGTGAACACGCGTAGCTGCCGCGCTCGACCTTCTTGGGGGTACATCCCGTGTGGGACTTCCTGTCCAGCCGCTCTGCCCAGTTCTGGAGTCTTGCCTACGGGCACGCCGTCCTCGTCGTGGCCGCCGTCATCGTCGCCAGCGTCATCGGCGTCCTCGTCGCGGTCTACGTCACGCGGGTGCCGCGGCTCGAGCCGCTCGCCAACGCGATCAGCTCGATCGGCCTGACCATCCCCTCGTTCGCGCTGGTGGGCCTGCTGCTTCCTCTGCTCGGGCTCGGCTTCTGGACGGCGCTGATCTGTGTCGGCTTCTACGCGATCTTCCCGGTGCTGCGCAACGCGGTCGTGGGGCTGCGCGGAGTCAGCCCGGCGCTCCTCGAGTCCGCCAAGGGGATGGGCATGAACGACGCCAAGGTGCTGCTGCAGGTGCGGCTCCCGCTGGCCTGGCCGGTGATCCTCGCCGGAGTCCGGGTCTCGACGCAGATGTCCATGGGTGTGGCCGCCATCGCGGCCTACGTCCTCGGCCCCGGTTTCGGCAGCTGGATCTTCACCGGCCTGGCGCAGACCGGTGGCAAGAACGGCGTGAACTACGCCCTGAGCGCCACGCTCGCGGTCGTCGTCATCGCCCTGATCTTCGACGCCTTCCTCCTGCTGCTCGGCAGGTTCACCATCTCGAAGGGAATCCGGGTCTGACATGACTGCCACCGACACGCACACCGAAGGCTCCAGCGGCCAGATCAGCGGCGCCGAGATCCGGCTGGACAACGTCACCAAGCGGTACGCCGGCCAGCAGGCCGCCGCCGTCGACGGGCTCAGCCTGGTCATCCCGGCCGGGGAGATCGTGATGTTCGTCGGCCCCTCGGGCTGCGGCAAGACGACGTCGCTGAAGATGATCAACCGGCTGATCGAGCCCACGTCGGGCACGATCCACATCGGCGACAACGACATCAGCACCCAGGGTGCCGACCAGCTGCGCCGGCACATCGGCTACGTGATCCAGGGTGGCAGCCTGTTCCCGCACATGACCGTCGCCAAGAACATCGCCCTCGTGCCGAAGCTACTGGGCTGGGAGCAGGACCGCATCGACAAGCGGGTCGTGGAGCTGCTCGAGCTGGTCAACCTCGACCCGGCGCGCTACGCCGAGCGCTACCCCCGCGAGCTCTCCGGTGGTCAGCAGCAGCGCGTGGGCGTCGCCCGTGGCCTCGCCGCCGACCCGCCGGTCATCTTGATGGACGAGCCGTTCGGCGCGGTCGACCCGATCACCCGCCAACGGCTCCAGGACGAGCTGCTCTCGATCCAGCGCGAGCTGCGCAAGACGATCGTCTGCGTGACCCACGACATCGACGAGGCGATCAAGCTCGGCGACCGGATCCTGATCCTCCAGGAGGGCGCCCAGGTCGCCCAGTACGACACCCCCGACGTGATCCTGAGCAGCCCGGCCAACGACTTCGTCGCCGACTTCGTGGGCGCCGGGTCCTCGCTCAAGCAGCTCAGCCTGGCCCGGATCTCCGAGATCGAGCTGCGTCACCCGACCACGGCGACCATCGGCGAGACGACGGCCGAGGTGAAGGCTCGTGCGGCTGCCAACGGCGACCAGGCCGTGGTGGTGCTCGACGACCAGAACCGACCCACGGCCTGGCCGTGGCTGCGCCAGCTCAAGGGCGAGACCATCCACGCGGGCGAGGAGGACCTGATCAACCTCGACCTCCGGGCCACCCTCAACGACGCCCTCGACACGATGCTGACCAGCAACCACGCGGGTGCCGTGGTCACCGGTGACCGCGACAGCTACCGCGGGGTCATCGACTTCACGGCGGTCACTGACTACATGCAGGCCCAGCAGGCCGCCGCCGCCGAAGCCGCGGCGGCGAGCGACGTGCCCGCGGAGTCCAACCCGGAGGACGAGCACGTGGAAGAGGTCACTGCCGATGACGGGGCCTCGTGATGGCTGAGACACAGATCGCCCCCACCTCGGCGGAAGAACCCGCCTCCGAGAAGAGCAAGAGGGGGATCCTGCTCCCCAAGCGGCTGCGCAGCAGGATCAACGCCGAGTCGGCGATCGTGCTCTTCTCGATCCCGATCATCGTGGTGCTCGGCTTCCTGGCCTACGTCGTCTACCACGCGACCGCCAACCTCGACGTCGTCGAGGAGAGCGCGCTGGCGTGGCCCACGATCTGGCAGCAGATCGGCGAGCACGTCAAGATCACCTTCGTCTCCGCGTTCTTCGTGATCATCATCGCCGTCCCGCTCGGTGTGCTGCTGACCCGTGGCAAGGCCAAGGTCGCCGCGCCACTGGTCGTCGGCTTCGCCAACGCGGGCCAGGCCGCGCCGTCCGTCGGCCTGATCGTCCTGTTCGCGATGTGGCTGGGCCCGGGCTTCCGGACCACGATCATCGTGCTGACCGTCTACGCGATCCTGCCGGTGCTGCGCAACACGATCGTCGGTCTCGAGGGGGTCGACCGCACCCTGATCGAGGCCGGCCGTGGCGTCGGGATGTCGGTGGTCTCGGTGCTGCTGCGCATCGAGCTCCCGCTCGCGCTGCCGGTGATCATGGCGGGCGTCCGCACGGCTCTCGTCCTGCTGGTCGGCACCGCGACGCTGGCCACCTTCATCAACGGTGGTGGCCTGGGCGCCACCCTCCAGGCCGGGATCTCGCTGCTGCGCTACCCGGTGATCGTCTCCGGCGCCGTGCTGGTCGCGTTGCTCGCCCTGCTGATCGAGTGGCTGGGCCGGGTGCTCGAGCTGGTCGCCCGTCCGAAGGGGGTCTGAGCATGCGCCGCCGCTCACTGAAGGTCCTGCTCGCCGGCGCTGCCTGCGCGCTGCTCACCGCCTGCACGTTGCCCACGGCCGGCGGGTTCGTGCCGACCGGACAGCTGGCCGGGCCGATCAAGGACGTGAAGACCCTCAAGGGCGCCAAGATCACCGTCGGCTCGAAGAACTTCTCCGAGAACGTGCTGCTCGGCAAGATGGCGATCATCTTGATGCAGTCGGCCGGCGCCAACGTCGTCGACCTCACCAACATCCCGGGCAGCGCGGCCGCGCGCCAGGCGATGCTCGACGGGCAGATCCAGGCCATGTGGGAGTACACCGGCACCGGCTGGATCACCTACCTCGGCCACGACAAGCCGATCCCCGACGAGAAGAAGCAGTACGACGCCGTCCGTGACGAGGACAAGAAGACGAACGAGCTCGACTGGCTGAAGCCCGCACCGATGAACAACACCTACGGCTTCGCGGTCACCAAGAAGGTCGCCGACAAGTACAAGATCACCAAGCTCTCGGAGCTGAAGAAGGTGCCGGTCGCCGAGCGCACGTTCTGCGTCGAGTCCGAGCTGATCAACCGTCCCGACGGACTCAAGGGGATGCTCGCGAAGTACGGCACGCCGCTGGGCAGCGGGGTGCCCCAGGGCAACCTGAAGACCTTCCAGACCGGTGCGATCTACGACGCCACCGCGAAGGGCGCCTGCAACTTCGGTGAGGTGTTCACCACCGACGGCCGGATCCTGGCGTTGAACCTGAAGGTGCTCGAGGACGACCGCAACTTCTTCCCGAAGTACAACGTCACCCTGGTGCTCAACGAGGACACCTACAAGCAGTACCCGCAGATCGCCGACCTGGTCGGGCCGGTGAGCGAGAAGCTCACCAACGCGGTGCTGCTCAAGCTCAACGCGCAGATCGACGTCGAGGGCCAGGAGCCCGCCGACGTCGCCTACAACTGGCTGAAGAAGGAAGGCTTCGTCACCGACCAGTGAGTGCTGTTCACGCCACCTGGTCGACGGCCGTCAGCGCCACGCTGCACTGCCTCACCGGGTGCGCGATCGGCGAGGTGCTCGGGATGGTGCTGTCCACCTGGTGGGGGTGGGGGACCCTCCCCAGCGTCGTGCTGGCGGTCGTCCTGGCGTTCTTCTTCGGCTACCTGCTGACCTACTCCTCCGTACGCCGCCACGGAGTTCCGCCGCGCGAGGGCGTCCGGCTCGCGCTCGCGTCCGACACCGTCTCGATCACCACGATGGAGATCATCGACAACCTGCTGATCCTGGCGATCCCCGGCGCCATGGCCGCCGGGCTGCTCACCGGCCTGTTCTGGGGGAGCCTGGCGCTGTCGCTCGCGATCGCCTTCGTGGTCACCGTGCCGGTCAACCGCTGGCTGATCGGCCGGGGCAAGGGCCACGCCGTGGTCCACGACCTGCACTGACAATTCCCGCTGTAACGCGGGGTTGCTGACGCTGAACAAGCGCCCTGCGCCACCCTCGGCGACCGGAACACCGCGTTACATGCGGACCGGGGTCACTCCCGACGTTGACAGATCTGCTGTCAGGATGGCCTGCATGACGTACGCACTGGGACAGGGCACCGGACCCCTCAAGGGAGTCAAGGTCGTCGAGATCGCCGGCATCGGGCCCGGGCCGCACGCCTGCATGATCCTCGCCGACCTCGGCGCCGACGTGATCCGGGTGGAGCGCCCGGGAGGGCAGCTGCTCACCGGCGGGCCGCACGACCTGCTGAACCGCGGGCGTCCGAGCGTGGCGCTCGACCTCAAGAACCCCGAGGCCATCGCCACGGTGCTCGACCTGGTCGCCGACGCCGACGTCCTGATCGAGGGGATGCGGCCCGGCACCACCGAGCGGCTCGGGCTCGGCCCCGACGAGTGCCTGGCGCGCAACCCGCGGCTGGTCTACGGCCGGATGACCGGTTGGGGCCAGGACGGTCCGCTGGCGAAGGCCGCCGGGCACGACATGAACTACATCGCGATCACCGGCGCCCTCTTCGGGATGGGGCAGGAGCAAGGCCAAGCCGAACTTCCCGGCGAACCTGGTCGGCGACTTCGGCGGCGGCTCGACGTACCTCGTGATCGGGGTGCTGGCCGCCCTGCTCGAGGCACGCCTCAGTGGGGAGGGCCAGGTGGTCGACGCCGCGATCGTCGACGGCACCGCGCACCTGAACGCGATGTCGGCCGGGATGTTGTCGTCGGGCTCGCTGCGCGAGGAGCGCGGTGCCAACCTGCTCGACGGCGGGATGCCGTTCTACGACCTCTACGAGACCTCCGACGGACGGCACATGTCGGTGGGCCCGCTCGAGCCGCAGTTCTACGAGGTGTTCGTCGAGCTGCTCGGCATCCAGGACGCCCCTGACCGCTACGACTTCGAGCAGACCGAGGAGCTGCGGCGGATCATCGCCGCGACCTTCGCGACCCGCACCCAGGCCGAGTGGACCGAGGTCTTCGAAGGCACCGATGCCTGCGTGGCTCCGATCATCCCGCTCACCGAGGCGATGGAGCACCCGCACATGGCCGCGCGCGAGGTGTTCGTCGAGCGCGAGGGCGTTCGCCAGCCGGCTCCCGCCCCGCGTTTCTCCCGTACGCCGTCCAGCCTCTCGCTGCCACCACGGCCGAAGGCCGGTGCCGACACCCGCGAAGCCCTGGCCGCCTGGGGCGTCGAGGACGTCGAGGCGCTGATCGAGAAGGGTGTGGCCGTCCAGGCCTGACCACCGCCGAGCACGCTTCTCGGCCGGAGGTAGCGTCGAACGCATGGCAGACGACCTCACAGGGACAGTGGCGCTGGTGACCGGCGCCTCCAGCGGTATCGGCGAAGCGACGGCGGCGAACCTCGCCGCCCGGGGCGCAGCGGTGGCCCTCGTGGCGCGCCGTACCGACCGACTCGAAGAGCTGGCGAGCTCGATCACCAGCAGCGGAGGGAAGGCCGTGACCATCACGGCGGACGTGACGGACCGCGAGCAGGCGATCCGGGCAGTCACCACGACGGTCGAGCAGCTGGGTCGTCTCGACACGGTGATCAACAACGCCGGCGTGATGTTGCTCGGTCCGATCGTCGACGCCCCGGTCGAGGAGTGGGACCGGATGGTCGACCTCAACGTCAAGGGCCTGCTGTACGTCGCGCATGCCGCGCTGCCGCACCTGCTCGCCGCGGCCGAGGACGGCCCGCGACGCGTGGCCGACCTGGTGAACGTCTCCTCGGTGGCCGGCCGCGTGGCCCGCAACGGCAGCGGCGTCTACAACGCGACCAAGCACGCCGTCGGCGCGTTCAGCGAGTCGCTCCGCCAGGAGGTCACCGGCCGCCACGTCCGGATCTCGCTGGTGGAGCCGGGCGCGGTGTCCACCGAGCTGGCCTCGCACAACCGGCCCGAGGTCCAGGAGGGGATGAAGAAGCGCTTCGCCGCGATGGAACGGATGGAGGCCGAGGACATCGCCGAGGTCGTCGAGTTCATCGTCACCCGGCCGCGCCGGGCCGCCGTCAACGAGGTGCTGATCCGCCCCACCGAGCAGGAGGGCTAGGAACTACGCCGCGCCGCGGTCCGTTGGAGTGAGGCACCCCGACACAGGAGGACCTCATTCCCACGTTCCAGCACCAGGTCGACCGGCTCGTCTCGCTCGGCTACCCGTCCCTCGCAGGACTCCCCGAGGATCAGTTCCTCGACCTCGTCGAGCCGCTGAGGGACAGTGCCGCCTCGCTGGAGGGCGAGGACTCGCCCAGCGCGGTGCCGTTCGTGCTGGTGGTGACCCGGGAGCTGGTGGCTCCCGAGGAGACCGTGCCGCTGCTCCGGCTGTGGGGACCTCGTGGGCCGGGCAGCAAGCCGGGCCGGGTCGACCGCAACCACGCCGAGGGGGACCTGGCCGGCTACCACCCGGTGGCGGACTGCACGCCGCCCGGCGCGGCGTACCTCCTCGTCGGCGTCGAGCGCGGCGAGGAGTTCTGCAACGTCCGGCCCGAGGACGCGACCCGGACCATCCGCGACCGCGGGCGGAGCCCGCTGACCATCGACGAGGGGATCGCGCTGGTCACCCAGGTGCCGCAGGTGCTGGAGAAGAACAAGTGCTTCATGCTCGCGGGCTCGCGCAGGCACGACCGCAGGGTGCCGGCGCTGTGGATCAGCGAGCGAGCGCCCAAGCTGGGCTGGTGCTGGGACGGCAACCCGCACACCTGGCTGGGCACCGCGTCCGCCTCGGCACGGCTGTCGCAGCGGTGACTTCGGCCACATCGGCCCCTGATTGACGATGACAGTATTACTGTCACAATGAACACCGCACCATCGCGCTGCGCGCTGCCCGCGCGGCCCCACGTGACCCACACGAGAAGCAGGGATGACACATGGCAACTGAAGCGTTCGTGTACGACGCGATCCGGACCCCGCGAGGCAAGGGCAAGAAGAACGGCAGCCTCCACGAGGTGAAGCCCGTCGACCTCGTCGTCGGACTCCTCAAGGAGGTCCAGGAGCGCAATCCCTCGCTGGACGTCAACCGCGTCGACGACGTGGTGCTCGGTGTCGTCTCGCCGATCGGTGACCAGGGCGGCGACATCGCCAAGACGGCGGCGCTCGCGGCCGGTCTGCCGGACACCGTCGCCGGCGTACAGCTGAACCGCTTCTGCGCCTCGGGCCTCGAGGCCGTCAACCAGGCCGCCTCCCGTGTCCGTGGCGGTTTCGAGGACCTGATCTTCGCCGGCGGCGTGGAGTCGATGAGCCGGGTCGCCATGGGCAGCGACGGCGGCGCCTGGGCCTCCGACCCCGCCACCGCCTTCGCCACGGCGTTCGTGCCCCAGGGCATCGGCGCCGACCTGATCGCGACCCTCGAGGGCTTCTCCCGCGAGGACGTCGACACCTTCGCCGTCGAGTCCAACGCCCGCGCGGCCAAGGCGTGGGCCGACGGCCGTTTCGCCCGCTCCGTGGTGCCGGTCAAGGACGTCAACGGCGTCACCGTGCTGGACCACGACGAGTTCATCAAGCCCGAGTCGAGCGTCGAGGGCCTGGCCACGGCTGAAGCCGTCGTTCGCCGGCATCGGCGACCAGGCCGGCTTCGACTCCGTCGCGCTGGAGAAGTACCACTGGGTCGAGAAGATCGACCACGTGCACCACGCGGGCAACAGCTCCGGCATCGTCGACGGTGCCGCGCTCGTGGCCATCGGCAACGAGCAGGTCGGCACCGACCTCGGCCTGACCCCTCGTGCCCGGATCATCGCCACCGCGGTCTCCGGTGCCGACCCGACGATCATGCTGACCGGTCCCGCGCCCGCGAGCCGCAAGGCACTGGCGAAGGCCGGCCTCGAGGTCTCCGACATCGACCTGTTCGAGATCAACGAGGCCTTCGCGGCCGTCGCGATGCGGTTCATGAAGGACATGGGCATCGACGACGAGATCACCAACGTCAACGGTGGCTCGATCGCCATGGGCCACCCGCTCGGCGCGACCGGCGCGATGATCCTCGGCACCCTCGTCGACGAGCTCGAGCGCCGCGACCTCAAGCGCGGCCTGGCCACGCTCTGCGTCGGCGGCGGCATGGGCATCGCGACCATCGTGGAACTCGTCTGAACGTCGCTGCTGACGCGACATCTCGACCACTCTGACTTCGAAGGACACACATGACTGACTCTGCCGTGCAGTACGAGAAGGGCGAGGACGGCATCGTCGTCCTCACCCTGGACGACCCGACGTCCAGCGCCAACACGATGAACGACCTCTACAAGGAGTCGATGCACGCCGCGATCGACAAGCTGTACGCCGAGAAGGACGACGTCGCGGGTGTGGTGATCACCTCCGCGAAGAAGACCTTCTTCGCCGGCGGCAACCTCAAGGGCATGCTCGCTGCCACTCCCGCGGACGCCCAGGGCGTCTTCGAGATGTGCGAGGGCATCAAGGCCGACCTGCGTCGCCTCGAGACCCTCGGCAAGCCCGTGGTCGCGGCGATCAACGGCGCCGCCCTCGGTGGTGGGCTCGAGATCACCCTCGCCTGTCACCACCGCATCGTGGTCGACGACGCGAAGATCGACCTCGGCCTGCCGGAGGCCACCCTCGGCCTGCTGCCCGGCGGCGGTGGCGTGACCCGCATGGTCCGGATGTTCGGCATCCAGTCCGCGCTGATGGACATCCTGCTCCAGGGCACCCGGTTCAAGCCGGCGGCAGCCAAGGAGAAGGGCATCGTCGACGAGCTCGTCGCGAGCCGCGAGGACCTCGTCCCGGCCGCGAAGAAGTGGATCCAGGCCAACCAGGACGACCCCGCGGCGGCATCGAACCCGTGGGACCGCGACGGCTACAAGATCCCCGGTGGCACTCCGTCCAGCCCCAGCCTCGCGGCGTTCCTGCCCGCGTTCCCGGCCATGCTGCGCAAGCAGACCAAGGGCGCGCTCTACCCGGCTCCCCGCGCGATCATGGCCGCTGCGATCGAAGGGGCCCAGGTCGACTTCGACACGGCCAGCCGGATCGAGTCGCGCTACCTGGCCGAGCTGGTCACCGGGTCCAACAGCAAGAACATGATCCAGGCGTTCTTCTTCGACCTCTCCGCCATCAACGGTGGAGCGCTGCGTCCCAAGGACGTGCCGACGTTCACGCCCACCAAGGTCGGCGTGCTCGGTGCGGGGATGATGGGCGCCGGCATCGCCTACTCCTGCGCCCGCGCGGGCATGCAGGTCGTCCTCAAGGACGTCGAGCAGGCCGCCGCCGACAAGGGCAAGGCCTACAGCGAGAAGATCCTCGCCAAGGCCGTCGAGCGCGGCAAGATGGACGAGGCCAAGAAGGGCGAGATCCTCGACCGGATCACCGCCACCACCGCGCCGACGGACCTGGCCGGCTGCGACCTCGTGATCGAGGCCGTCTTCGAGGACGCGTCCCTGAAGGCGAAGGTGTTCGCCGAGATCCAGGACGTCGTCAACCCGGACGCGCTGCTGTGCTCCAACACCTCGACGCTGCCGATCACCGAGCTCGCCGAGGGCGTCAGCCGGCCCGCCGACTTCGTCGGCCTGCACTTCTTCTCGCCGGTCGACAAGATGCCGCTCGTCGAGATCATCCGCGGCGAGAAGACCACCGACGAGACCGTCGCCAAGGCGCTCGACGTGGTGATGGCCATCCGCAAGACGCCGATCGTGGTCAACGACAGCCGCGGTTTCTACACCAGCCGGGTCATCGGCACGATGGTGATGGAAGGGCTGGCGATGCTCGGCGAGGGCGTGCACCCCATGTCCGTGGAGCGCGCGGCCACCCAGGCCGGCTACCCGGTCGGGACGCTGCAGCTCTCCGACGAGCTCAACATGGAGCTGATGGCCAAGATCCAGAAGGCCACGGCTGCCGCCGCCGAGCGCGACGGGATCGTCGTACCCGAGCACCCCGGGACGCAGGTCGTGACCACGATGATCGAGGAGGGTCGCCCGGGCCGGCTCCGCGGCAAGGGCTTCTACGACTACGACGAGAACGGGGGCCGCGGCGCGCTGTGGCCGGGCCTGAAGGACCTGTTCCCGCCGAAGGACGTGCCGGCCGACATCGAGGACCTCAAGGACCGCTACCTGTTCATCGAGGCGCTCGAGACCGCGAAGTGCTTCGAGGAGCGCGTCATCGAGTCCGCTGCCGCGGCCAACATCGGCTCCATCATGGGCATCGGCTACCCGGCGCTGACCGGCGGCACCGTCCAGTTCATGCAGGGGTACGACGGGCCGACCGGCCAGGGCCTGAAGGCGTTCATCGCGCGGGCCCACGAGCTCGCCGACACGTACGGCGACCGGTTCACCCCGACGCCGTGGCTCGTCGAGCTCTCCGAGAAGGGCGAGTCCTTTCCCGCCTGATTAGTGCGGCGCAGCGAAACGGCGTACCCGGCACATTGTCGGGACGCCGTTTTGCACATTTCGGACATGATTCCCGGGCTGTTCCTGACGCTATTGGGCGAAGTATTGTCCGATAACTCCCGGTTTCCTCGGTCGGCCGGGGGAACCTGTATCTCCGCATTTCGGACCAAACGCCCCCTCCCGCGGGTGAGAATGGCCCGGTGGAGATGAGCGGGGAGCCCCGGGTCGAGGTCCGGGGTCTGTGGGTCAGGTTCGGGGCCGTGGCGGCCGTGCGCGGGATCGACCTGAGCGCGGAGGCGGGGCGGGCGACGGCGCTGCTCGGGCGCAACGGTGCGGGCAAGTCCACGACCATGCGCGTGCTCGCCGGGGTGATCCCGCCCACCGAAGGCGTGGTGCGGGTGGACGGCGTCGACGTGCGCGACGACGCCCTCGCGGTCAAGCGCCTCACCGGGTACTGCCCCGACGTCGGGGGACTGGTGCCCCGGGCGACCCCGTGGGAGCACCTCCAGCTCGCTGCGCGGTTGCGTCGCCTCCAGGGCTGGGAGGAGCGCGCGCAGGACCTGCTCGAACGGTTCGACCTCGGTGACGCCGCTCACCGGGTCACCTCGGGCTTCAGCCACGGGATGGGGCGCCGGCTCTCGGTGGTGCTGGCCACCTTCCACGAGCCCTCGGTGGTGCTCCTCGACGAGCCGTTCGACGGGGTGGACCCGCTCGGGGTCGAGGCCACGCTCGAGGTGATCGCGGACGCGCGGGCGCGCGGTGCCGCCGTACTCGTCTCCACGCACCTGCGCGACCTGGCCATGCAGGCGTGCGAGAACGCGCTGGTCCTGCGGGGAGGTTCGACCGTCGCGAGCCTGCAGTCACACGAGCTGGCAGGCGAGGAGGGTGCTGGTGTCTACCGCGCTCTCCTGGACTGAGCTCCGGTCCGCCCGCCGCGACCTGGCGGCCCTGCTCGCCTTCCGCACGTCGGCCCTGACCCCTCGCTCGCGACGGCGGCTGCGTCTGGCGGGCGCGTTCTTCCTGCTCCTGACGATCGCGGCAGCGGTGGGTCCGGCGTACGTCGACGAGGAGGTGCGCGCCGAGCACGGCGGCTCGTTCGTGGCCCTGCTCCCCGCCTTGTGCCTGGGGTTCCTGTTCCTGGGCATCTTCACGGCAGTGGCCTCGGCCGGCGGACGCGAGGTGCTGCCGCGTGACCAGGCGGTCGCCTTCCCGGTGTCGGCGACCACGGACCACCTCGGCGCCCTGCTCCTGGCACCGCTCAACATCGCCTGGGCGGTGCAGGCGTGGACGTTGCTGGGGATCACGTCCTACGCGCTGGGTCCGGACCGGATCTGGGCCTACCAGCTGCCCGTGGTGCTCTGGGTGCTCGCCGCGACCGCGATCGCCCAGGTGGCGGGCTGGCTGGCCGAGGGAGTACGCCGCGGCCCGCACGGCATCCTGCTCTTCCGGGCGCTGGTGGCGCTCCTGGCCCTGGCAGCCGGCCTGCTCGTGGTCAGCGGTCACCTCGCCGGCTTCCTGGACCACAGCCCGACGCGAGGCGTCCTCAGCTCGGTCCTGGCAGTCCAGGACGGCCGGTGGGGCTTCTGGCTCCTCGGGCTGCTGGTCCTCACGACGCTCGGAGTCGCGGCCGCCGTCCTCGGGGCCCTCCCTGCCCGCTGGGCGCTGCGTCGCCCGATGCGCGAGGAGCAGCGCCTCGAGTCGGGCCGCTATCCCGCGCGACCGACGGCAGCGTCGGACTTCATGATGATGCTGCGCATCGACCGCGCAGGCGTGTGGCGCTCGGTCCCGCTGCGCCGCGGGATCATGGTGCTCGCCCTGATGCCCGGTGCGGTCGCGGTCGCGGGCAACCTCGAGTGGCAGATGCTGACGGTGCTGCCGGGCCTCGTGGCCTCCGGGGCCGCACTCCTGTTCGGGGTCAACACCTGGTGCCTCGACGGACGGGGTGCGCTGTGGCGCGAGAGCCTGCCGGTCGCACCGGGGGTCGCTTTCGCCGTTCGCGCCGTCGTCCTGTTCGAGGTCCTGCTCTGCTCCGCGCTGGCGACGCTCGCGCTGGCCGCCCTGCGCGCCGGGCGGCCCACCGCACCCGAGGTCACGGCGCTCGTCTGCTCGACGCTCGTGGTCTCCGCGCAGGTGGTGGCAGCGAGCATGCGCTGGAGCATCGCGCGCCCCTTCTCCGTGGACCTGCGCAGTGCTCGGGCCACGCCTGCTCCACCGGTGGTGATGGCCGGCTACAGCGCCCGTCTGGCGCTGGCCACCACGGTGACGGGGCTGGTCTTCTCGGGCCTCGCCGAGCTCGACTCGAGTCGGTACGCGGTGACGGTGGCACTGGTCTGGCTGGTGTGGTCCGGCTGGCGGCTCGAGCGGAGCGCGCGACTCTGGGCCGCCCCGGTGACGCGCTCGGGGGTTGTCGCGCTTGTATCAGGTGGTTGAGATGTACGTAACTCGTCGTCCGGCGCCTCGTTGAGGACGTATAGACCAGTCGCGATGCATAGGTGCCCGAGAAATGGGCAGAATGCCAGAAGATGACGCGGTTGCGTGTCATGATGACAGCCGCTCGTCCGCCAAGGAATGGCATCACCAAATACGGGGAGAAAGCAATGAAGAAGGTCCTTGCAGGCATTGTTCGTCACGGCGGTGGCGGCACTCGTTTCGATGGGTTTCGCGTCCACGGCGCAGGCCGGCGACTACCCATGCCCGGAGGGCACCACGGCGAACACGCCGTCCGCGACGACCACCGGCCCGAGCCGACACGCCCGTGGTGGGCTGCCACAGCGTCACCCCTCCGTGCGACACCCTCCCGACGACACCCCTCCCGGCGACGACCCCTCCCGGTGAGACGACCCCTCCCAAGTCCACCGAGGTGACGCTGCCGCCCAAGTCCACCGAGGTGACGTGGCGACTCCGGCCAAGGCCAGCGTCAAGTCCGCGGAGACCGGCATCCTGCCGAACACCGGTGGCCCTGACGGTGTCCTGCTGATCGGTGGCGTGGCACTGCTCGCCGTCGGTGGCGCCGCGGTCGTCGTCGCTCGCCGTCGCCAGACTCACTGAGCGAGCTCCCCGGGACTGAGCCTGAACGGGACGAACCTGCCGCTGAGGCAGGCTCGTCCCGTTCACGTCTGCGTTCCAGACGCGACGGTGGTCCTGCTGGTGCTCGCGCTCCTCGGACTGCTGGTGCTGGTGTTCGCCTTCCAGGCGACTCGCACGGCGCTGGCGCTCCGGCAGGCACGGGCCGAGGCCACGCAGATCCGCGCCCAGGTCCTCCGAGGCGACGTGGCGGATGCTCGGCGTACCTCGCGTGAGCTGGCCGAGCACGCGCACACGGCGCACGCCTCCTCCGACGGGATTCTCTGGGACGCGGCAGCGAAGCTGCCGCTCGTCGGGGACGACGTCGAAGCCGTCCAGATCATCTCGAGCACGCTCGACCACCTCTCCCAGGACGCCCTCCCTGTCGGCCTGGATCTGGTGGAGACCGTGCGTGGTGGTCGTCTGCAGGGCGACGACGGGCGTTTCGACCTGGAGCTGATCCAGCAGCTGGCGCCCAAGGTGGCCACGGCCGCGAAGGCCACGGCGGCGGCCGAGCGCGACCTGCGACCGATCGATCCCGACGGGCTGTTCGCTCCGGTCAGCAAGGCCGCGAGCGAGGTGCAGGAGCGAGTCACCCAGCTCAACGCCGGCGTGTCGTCAGCGAACTCGGCCACCCGGCTGCTGCCCGACATGCTCGGTGGCGACGGGCCCGCACCTACCTGCTCATGGTCCAGAACAACGCCGAGATCAGGGCCACCGGAGGACTGCCGGGATCGCTGTCGCCTGTTGCACGCCGACGACGGCAAGGTGCGCTTGGGGTTCCGGGGATCTGCCACTGACTTCCCGATCCTGACCCGACCTGTGCTCCCGTTGTCAGCCGATGAGCGGGGCCATCTACGGCTCCGCGCTGGGAGAGGACGTGCGGCAACACCAACCTGACCCCCGACTTCCCGCGCACCGGCCAGCTGCTCAGCGCGATCGTCGCCCGTGAGTCGGGGGCAGCAGCTGGACGGTGTCGTCTCCGTCGACCCCATCGCGCTGTCCCAGGTGCTGCGTGCCACCGGGCCGATCCGGGTGGGCAAGGAGACCTTCACCGCGGACAACGTCGTCGCCAAGCTGCTCAACGAGTCCTACCAGCGGCTGCCCACCCAGGACCAGCAGAACGCGTACTTCGCGTCGGCCAGCCGTGACATCGCCAATGCCCTGCTCGGAGGACACGTCGACGAGCAGGCGCTGGCCCGCAGGCTGGGCGAGGGCGTCCGCCAGCGGCGAGTGCTCGTCTGGAGCCGCAACGCCGCCGAGCAGAAGGTTCTCGAGTCCGCAGGAATCTCCGGCCGGCTCCCTCGCGAGACCGGTGGGAAGCCCGCACGTGGGGATCTACCTCAACAATGCCAAGGGATCGAAGATGGAGTACTACCTCGACTACCGCGGGTCCGTGAAGTCGCTCGGGTGCACCGCCAACGGCGCCCAGGACCGTGCAGACCAGCATGACGTTCGCCTCGCACGCACCTCCGAGGAGGCCGCGGTCTCTCGGAGTCGGTGACCGGAGCCAGCACTCCCGTCCACCAAGGGCGACATCAAGCTCAGCGATGCAGATCTACGCCCCCACGGGCGGGACGCTCACCGGGCTCTCCGTCAACGGGAAGCGGGCCCCGGTGTACCTGCGCGCTGACGACGGTCGGAAGGTGTACGTGCTGCCGATGGTGCTCAAACCGGGCGATCGGGCCACGGTGGACGCGTCGTTCCGCAGCGGACCCGGGCAGGTCGGAGCCCCCGTCCTGGACTGGACGCCGGGAATGACGTGGGGGCCCAGCGGCGCAACGGCGGCGTCTGCCTGCGCCTGAGCGCCGCTTCCGGGCTGGGTAGTGTCCCCACATGGACTTCTCACCCTCACCCCGGGCCGCGGAGCTGCTCTCGTTGGTCACCCGCTTCGTCGCCGACGAGGTCGAGCCCGCTGCGGCCGACTACCACCGCGAGGTGAGCGAGGCGGCCCGCAACGGCACCTGGCAGGAGTCCCCGGTCCTCGACGAGCTCCGCAAGAAGGCGCGGGCGCAGGGTCTCTGGAACCTGTTCCTGCCCACCGAGCACGCTGGCCAGTACGCCGAGCAGTTCGGCACCCATGGTGGTGCCGGCCTCTCGAACGCCGACTACGCCCCGCTGGCCGAGCAGATGGGCCGGCACACGGGGCTGGCGCCGTACGTCTTCAACTGTCACGCGCCGGACACCGGCAACATGGAGGTGCTGCTGAAGTACGGCACCGACGCACAGCGCGCGGAGTGGCTCGAGCCGCTGCTCGACGGACGGATCCGGTCCGCCTTCACGATGACCGAGCCCGGGGTGGCCTCCTCCGACGCCACCAACATGGAGGCCACCGCCGTCGTCGACGGCGACGAGGTCGTCATCAACGGTCGCAAGTGGTGGTCCTCGGGCGTGGGCCACCCCGACTGCCGACTGCTGATCTTCATGGGTCTCACGGACCCCGACGCCGACCGGCACAAGCGGCACACGATGGTGCTGGTCCCGCTGGACACTCCCGGCGTCAAGGTCGAGCGGCTGCTGCCCACGATGCACACGTACGACGAGCCGGTCGGTCACGGCGAGGTCAGCTTCGACGAGGTCCGCGTGCCGAAGGACAACATCCTGCTCGGCGAGGGACGGGCGTTCGAGATCGCCCAGGGGCGTCTCGGTCCCGGCCGGGTGCACCACTGCATGCGGCTCATCGGCCAGGCCGAGCTCGCTCTCGAGCTGGCGATCAAGCGGGGTCTCTCCCGCACGGCGTTCGGCAAGCCCCTGCTCAACCTCGGCGGCAACCGCGAGCGCATCGCCGACGCCCGGATCGCGATCGACCAGGCCCGGCTGCTGGTGCTCAACGCCGCGTGGAAGCTCGACGAGGGCGGGCCGCTGAACGCGCTCAGCGAGGTCAGCCAGATCAAGGTGCTGGTGCCCACCATGGCCCAGCAGGTGATCGACATGGCGATCCAGCTGCACGGCGGTGGCGGCCTCTCCCAGGACTTCCCGCTCGCCTCGATGTGGACCAACGCCCGGGCCCTGCGTCTCGCGGACGGCCCCGACGAGGTCCACCGCGGAGTCGTGGCCCGCCTCGAGATCGGCAAGCACCAGTCATGAGAGTTCTCGTGACCGGCGGTGCGTCCGGGCTGGGGGCGTCGCTGGCCACGTCCTTCCTGGAGCGCGGGGACGACGTGCTGGTCGGGGACCTCAACGAGCCAAGCTCGGTGGTTGAGGAGGGAGCCTCAGCGACCGTCTCGAAACCACACTTCATCCGTCTCGACGTGCGCTCGGACGACGACTGGGCCGCGGCGCGCGCCTGGGTCGAGGAGCACTGGGGCGGGCTCGACGTCCTGGTGAACAACGCCGGGGTCGCGGGCGGTGGGCGCATCGACCTGTCCGGCCTCGACGAGTGGCAGTGGATCACGGAGATCAACCTGTTCGGCGTGGTGCGCGGCACCCGCACGTTCGTGTCGATGTTCAAGAGCCAGGGGTCGGGCCACATCGTCAACATCGCCTCGCTCGCCGGCCTGGTGCACCCCGCCGGGATGGGTTCCTACAACGCGGTGAAGGCCGGGGTGGTGGCGTTCAGCGAGACGACCTCCCACGAGCTCGCGGAGTACGGCGTGCGCTGCACGGCGGTCTGCCCTTCCTACTTCCGGACCAACCTGATCGAGAACGCGCGCGCCCTGCACCCTCCCGGCGCCGACACCGCGCTGGACGAGCTGATGGCCGGCCTGGTCTCGGGTGCACCGCTCGGGCCCGACGACATCGCCGCCGCCGTGATCGAGGGGATGGACCGCGGCGAGGAGCTGATCCTGCCCGACGAGGCCGGCCGGGCGGCGTACGCGCTCAAGGTCGGCGACCGGGCGGCGTACGACCAGGTGATGCGCAAGCAGGCGGCGCGACTCAACGCACTGGACAGGGAGTAGACGTGGCGGGCTCGACGAACGAGAACAGCGACATCGACGACGCGAGCGGGGTGCGCGAGGAGGACCGTTCGACGTCGAGGCGGTCCGGACCTGGCTGGCCGAGCAGGGGACCGAGCTCACCGGCGAGATCGACGTGCGGCAGTTCGGTGGTGGCGCCTCCAACCTCACCTACTCGCTCCGCGACGGCGAGCACGACCTGATCCTGCGCCGGCCGCCGAGCGGCCAGAAGGCGAAGGGCGCCCACGACATGGGTCGTGAGTTCCGCATCCAGGACGGACTGGCCGGGACCTTCCCGCTGGTGCCGGAGATGGTCGCGCTGTGCCAGGACGAGTCGGTGATCGGCTCGGAGTTCTACGTGATGAAGCGTGTCGACGGGATCATCCCGCGGCGCGACTTCCCCGAGGGGGTCACCCTCGAGGAGGAGAAGACCCGCGCGCTGTGCACCAACGCCCTCGACGTGCTCATCGACCTGCACCGGATCGACGTGGACTCCACGCCGCTGGCCTCGATGAACAAGGGGACGGGGTACGTCGAGCGCCAGATCTCCGGCTGGTCGAAGCGGTTCCGGGACGCCCACACCGAGGACATCGGTGACTACGAGACGGTGATGGCGTGGCTCGCGGAGCACCAGCCCGAGGACGCCGGCAGCTGCCTGATCCACAACGACTTCCGGTTCGACAACCTGGTGCTCTCGCGTGAGGACTACGCGCAGCCGGTCGGGGTGCTCGACTGGGAGATGGCGACCGTCGGCGACCCGCTGATGGACCTCGGCGGGACGATGGCCTACTGGGTGCAGGACGACGACGACGAGTTCTTCCGCCAGTTCCGGCGCCAGCCCACCAACCTCCCGGGCATGCTGTCGCGCGACGAGGTGGTGGCCTACTACTGCGAGCGCACCGGTCACTCCGTGACGCCCGAGCAGTGGCAGTTCTACGAGGTCTACGGGCTGTTCCGGCTCGGCGTGATCGCCCAGCAGATCTACTACCGCTTCTTCCACGGCCAGACCAGCAACGAGGCCTACCAGCGCTTCGGCCCGGCCGCGCAGTACCTCGAGGCGCGCTGCAACCGGATCATCGGGTCCCGGTGAAGGTCACCTAGTGGGACAGCTGTTGCTGGTGCGCCATGGTCAGGCGTCGTGGGACTCCGACGACTACGACGTCCTCTCCGAGACCGGGTGGGAGCAGTCCCGGCTGCTGGGTCGGTCGCTGGCCGCGCGTGGGATCAGCCCGGACCGGGTCGTGATGGGCGGCATGCGCCGGCACCGGGAGACGGCAGAGGCCTGCCTGAAGGAGCTGGACAGCTCGGTCGAGGCCGTGGTCGACGCCGGGTGGGACGAGTTCGACCACGTCGCGATGCTCGAGGCCCTGCCCCAGCCGTTCGAGGGTCGTCAGCCCACGAAGGCGGAGTTCCAGGAGTGGTTCGAGCGGGCCACCGACCGCTGGACGGGTGGCGAGCACGACGCGGAGTACGCCGAGTCGTTCGAGGCGTTCGCCTCGCGGGTCGACGCCGCGTTGCGTCGTACGGCCGAGGGGGTGGGGTCCGGCACCGCGGTCGTCTTCTCCAGCGGTGGTCCGATCGCGTGGTGCGTGGCCAGCCTGCTCGCCGAGGACCGGGCCGTCGCCGGCTCACTGTGGCGCAGGCTGAACCCGGTCTGCGTCAACTCCGGCGTCACCCGGCTGGTCACCGGCCGTCGTGGCACCACGATGGTCAGCTTCAACGGCCACGCCCACCTCGACGGCGTACCGGACGCGCTCACCTACCGCTGACGGCCTCGAGCTCGGGCTCGCCGGTCGGGGCCGTGACGGGGCCGGGCATCCGGCGCGGCCACCAGAACCGGTCGCCCAGGAGCAGCGCCAGTGCCGGCACGAGGACGGTGCGGACGACCAGGGTGTCGAGGAGCACGCCGATGCAGATCACCACTCCGAGCTGGGCCAGCACGACGAGCGGCAGCACACCGAGCACGGCGAACACCGCGGCCAGCAGGATCCCGGCGCTGGTGATCACACCGCCGGTGGCGGCGAGGGCACGCAGCATGCCGTCGCGGGAACCGTGTCCGGCCGTCTCCTCCCAGGTGCGGGTCACCAGGAAGATGTTGTAGTCGACTCCGAGCGCCACCAGGAACAGGAAGGCCAGCAGCGGCATCCCTTCGTCGAGACCGCTGAACCCGAAGACCCCCGTGAACAGCCACCAGCTGACGCCGAGTGCGGCGGCGTAGGTGCCCAGCACCGTGGCGACCAGCAGGATCGGTGCCACCACCGACCGCAGCAGGAGCAGCAGGGCTCCCAGGACCACGAGGAGGATCGCCGGGAAGATGACCCAGCGGTCGCGGGCGGAGGCCTTTTGCAGGTCGAGAGCCTCCGCTGTGGTCCCGCCGACGTAGCTCTGCCCGGTGACGTCCTCCAACGCGTCCCGCATCCGCTCCACGGTGTCGCGGGCCGCCTGGCTGTCCGGGCCGTCGTCCAGGACGACGTCGACCTCGGTCCACCGACCGCCGGAGCCTGCCGGTCGGACCTCGTCGACCCCCTGCAGGTCCTTCACGGCTGCGGCCGCCCGCGCGGGAGCGGTGGTCATCACCACCGCGGGGTCGGAGCTGCCGGCCGGGAAGGACTGGGCAAGACGCTGGCCGGCCGAGATCGCCTCCGGCTTCTGCAGGAACTGCTCGGCGGTCGGCAGTCCCAGCTTCACGCCGGTGAGGCCGAGCGAGAGGAACCCGAGCAGCAGCACGGTGCTGACCACGAAGACGGCCGGCCGACGGTTGACCGTGTCGCCGACGCGCCGCCACAGCGAGTCCCCCTCGGCCAGGGACGTGGAGCCGAGCCGGGGCACCTTGGGCCAGAACACCCAGCGTCCGAAGAGCACCAGGGTGGCGGGGAGGGCGACCAGTGCGAACACCGCCGCCACGACGATCCCGACGGCGCAGGCGATCCCGAGGCCGCGTGTGGTGGGGATCAGGGAGAGGGTCAGGCAGAGCACACCGAGGACGACCGTCGTGGCGCTCGACAGCACCGCGTCCGCCGTACGTCGCAGCGCCAGGCGCATCGCCTCGTGGCGGTCCTCGTGCGCGCGCAGCTCGTCGCGGTAGCGCGAGATCAGCAGCAGGGCGTAGTCCGTCCCCGCGCCGAAGACGAGCACCGACAGGATGCCGGTCGTGGACTCGTCCCACGGCACCCCGAGCCCGGCCAGCGTCTGCGTCGCGAGGACCGACGCCACCTGGTCGGCGATGCCGACGACCGCCAGCGGTACCACCCACAGGATCGGGCTGCGGTAGGTGATCACCAACAGGATCGCCACCACGGAGGCCGTGGCTGCGAGCAGCCGGAAGTCGGCGCCGTCGAACACCGCCGCCAGGTCGGCCTGGACGGCGGCCGGACCGGTCACGTGCGCCTCGATGCCGTCCGGGACGTCGTCGTCGAGCTGCTTGCGGAGCGAGGTGACGGCGTCGCCGGTCTCGGTCGCGCTGGTCGTCTCGACCGAGACGATGCTGATGGCGGCGGACCCGTCCTTGCTCGGGATCACGGCCGCACCCTTCGTCGGCACGGCGACGCGGTCGACGGAGAGACCCTGCACCAGGCGGTCGAGCTGGGCGACCTGGGCGCGGCTCAGGTCCTTCCCGGTGAACAGCACGACCGCGGTCGAGCTGTCGTCGTCGGGCAGCTGCTCGCGGAGCTGGGCGGCCTTGGTGCTGTCCGTCCCGGCGGGCAGCGAGTCGTCGACGCTGGCGGTGTGGCTGGCTTGGCCGAGCCCGACGATCAGCAGGATCCCGAAGCCGAGGACCAGCACGCTGACCAGGGCGCTGGCCCGCCCCACGATGATCCCTCGCAACCTGCGCACGCGTCGTACACTCCTGTCACGTCTCAGCAAATAACTAACCAAGTGAGTAATCTAGTGAGTGAACCTAGCAGTGGTTCGGCGGCTCCGTCCAACCCGGTCGAGCTGTCGGACCATCTCTCGGCGAGCTCGACCCTCACCCTGCTGCGGACGCTGACCAGCCTGTCCGAGCAGGCCGGGCCGGCCGTGGCGCGGCGGGCGGCGCTCACCCAGAACGAGCTGCGTGCCCTGGAGCACCTGATGGAGCAGCCGCTGGGACCGGGGGAGCTGGGTCGCCTGCTCGGGGTCAGCTCCGCGGCGGCGTCCGGCATCATCGACCGGCTCGAGACGCGGGGCCACGCCCAGCGGGCCTCGCACGCCAGCGACGGCCGGCGTACGTCGGTGACGATCAGCGCCAGCGGCCGCGAGGAGGTGGTCGGCTACCTGATGCCGATGTTCCGGGAGCTCGCCGTCGTCGACGCCGAGCTGAGCGAGGCCGACCGGGTCGCGGTCGACCGCTTCCTGCAGGGAGCCATCCGCGCCCTGCGCACCCTGATCTGACCCGGGATCACCTGGTTGGCAGGATGTCCCGCATGGCGACCACCCCGCACCGCAAGACGATCCTGATCACCGGAGCGAGCGCGGGGCTGGGGGCGGAGATGGCGCGGCAGTTCGCGGCGCTGGGCCATGACCTGGCCCTGAGCGCCCGTCGGCTCGACAAGCTGGAGACGGTGAAGGCAGGGATCCTCGCCGCGCACCCGGAGACCCGTGTGGAGCTCCGGACCCTGGACGTCACCGACGACGACCAGGTCTTCGCGGTCTTCCGCGGGTTCAAGGCCGACTTCGGGACCATCGACCGCGTCGTCATCAACGCCGGCATCGGCAAGGGCGCGCCGCTCGGCACCGGCAGGTACGACGCCAACCGGCAGACCGCGATGACCAACTTCGTCGCGGCGCTCGCGCAGTCGGAGGCCGCGATGGAGATCTTCCGGGAGCAGGACGCCGGCCACTTCGTGATGATCAGCTCGATGTCGGCGATGCGGGGGCTGCCCAAGTCGATGACGACGTACGCCGCCACCAAGGCGGGCGTGGCCCACCTCGCCGAGGGACTGCGCAACGAGCTCCACGGCAAGCCGATCAAGGTGACGGTGCTCTACCCGGGCTACATCGCCTCGGAGATGAACGACCAGGTCGACCCGAAGAAGATCAAGGGGATGGTCTCGACCGAGAAGGGCGTGCGCTCGATGGTGGACGCGATCGAGAAGGAGAAGGACTCGGCCTGCGTGCCGCCGCTCCCGTGGGCGCCGATGAGCGTGGTGATGAAGCACGCCCCGCTGCCGGTGCTCAAGAAGCTGATGTGACCCCGCTGGACGTCCTGGTCAGGCCAGGAACGGGCTGACCAGCCCGGGCACGGCCTCGTCCGCGAGGGCGATGGCGAGGGACTCGGGGACGTCGAGGGCGGCGTACGCCTGGTGACCGGCGGCCGTCGTCGCGACCAGGGTGACCAGCCCCGAGCGGCGCTGGAACCAGGACTGCTGGATGTTCCAGCCGATGATCCCGGTGCGCTGCAGGATCTCGCGGCGACCACGGACGCTGCCCTGCCGCACGACGAGGTAGTCGGGCTCGAGGGCATGACCGAGCCGGCGGTAGCGGTCGGCGGCGAGCAGCGCGCCGATCGGGAAGGTGAGGAGCGTGGGCAGCGCCGTCCACCACGGGATGTCGAAGACCACCACGACGGCGGTGGCGAGCACGGGCAGCACGGCAGCGCCGGTGAGAGCGCGGGTGTAGCGGCGGCGTCGGGCCGCCGGGCCGTGCTGCACCAGCGTCACGTGCAGCGGTTCCGGCGCGTCGATCACGCTGGCCCCCACCTCGTCGATGACCGTGCGAGGCGCGACCGGGGCGAGCATCGTGCGCGAGCCCTCGCCCCGAGACACCCGTCGCGATCGCGGTCAGCTTGGCGGCGCCGGCCAGGCGCAGGCCCAGCGGCTCACTCACCTCGAGGCCACGCACCCGCTGGCGCTCCAGGCTGGTCTCGGTGCTCGTGAACAGGCCCCGGCGGACGTGGAACGACCGTCCGCGGGTGTCGCGGGCGAGGCTGAAGTCCCAGTTGGTGACCAGGTAGCCGAGCACCGAGAAGATCGCCCCGAGCACGAGGAACCCCACGACGAAGATCGCCACGACGATGGGGATGACGACGTGCAACGAGCCGTTCTCCGCCCAGTCCTGCACCTGCTCGGTGTCGATCCAGACCTCGAAGAACTGGTCACCGAACTGGCCGAGGACGGCCAGCACGCCCGCAGCGATCACGCTCCCCGAGGAGGTCAGCGGCGCGTAGCGCACCCAGCGGCGGTCGAAGGAGAGCAGCACCACGTCCTCGGGCCCGGCGGGAGCCGTCGCGGAGGGGGTGTCCTGGGTGCCGGCGCTCGCCGGGGCCGGGGTCGCCCCGGTGCGGTGCAGCAGCGCGGCCCGCAGCTGTCGCGCCTCCGGGATCGGCAGTCCGTCGAGCACGAACTTGTCGTCGTCCTGGCCGCCCGCCGCTGCGGTGCCGATCTCGACCTTGGCCAGCCCGAGCACGCGGTGCGCCAGCGTGGAGGTCACCTCCACCGCCCGGACCCGGTCCAGCCGGGTGGTGAGCACCTTCGTGCCGAGCAGGCCTCGCTGGAGCTCGACCTGGGTCGCGGTGATCCGGTAGGTGGTCGTGAAGTAGCGCACGATGCCCAGCGCCACCGGGATGGCCACGCCGAAGACCTGCCACCAGGCCTGGCCCCCGCCGCTGCCGAGCACGAAGATGCCGATCAGGAACGGCAGGAACTTGACCAGCTCGACCACCGGGTGCACCAGCAGCATCCGCCGGTCGAGCCGGCGCCAGGCGATCTCGGGGACGACCGCCGGTGTCGCCGGGTAGGAGGGTGGGAGCTGCTCGCTCACGTGGCGTCCCCGGCCTCGGCCTCGGTACGCCGGGTCAGCTCCTCGACGAGCTTGTCCGCCACCGGCTTGTCGATGCCGATGATCTTCAGCGGCCCGGCCGCCGAGGCGGTGGTGACCGTGACCGAGGCGAGCCCGAGCAGCCGGTCGAGCGGACCCTGCTCGAAGTCGACGGTCTGCACGCGTGACATCGGCGCGATCCGGCGCTCGCGGGAGAGCCACCCGGTCTGCGTGTAGACCGCGGTCTCGGTGCTCTCCCACCGGTGCACGCGGTAGCGGATCACCGGCATCACCACGACGTAGCCGATCGCCAGGACGGCGTACAACGGCCAGACCCAGAGCGGGACGTCCCACCAGTCGAAGACCGCGACGACGATCAGCGCGACCAGCAGCACGAGCATCCACAGGACCGCGGCGGCTGCCCACAGCACCGGGGCCTTGGTGGAGACCTGGTGGAGGGGATCGCGCAGGGAGGCGTGCGGGACTGAATCGGTCACCGCTCCAGCCTGCCACCTCGCGACCTGTGACCCCGGATGCGATCCCGTGTCAGGATCACGTCATGGATGCAGACGTCATCGTCGTCGGAGCCGGTCTCGCCGGGCTCGCGGCCACCGCGGAGCTCGCCGACGCCGGGAAGAAGGTGCTCCTGCTGGACCAGGAGCCCGAGCAGAGTCTCGGCGGCCAGGCGTTCTGGTCGCTGGGCGGCCTGTTCCTCGTGGACAGCCCGGAGCAGCGCCGGATGGGGATCAAGGACAACTACGAGCTCGCCCTGCAGGACTGGATGGGCAGCGCGCAGTTCGACCGGGAGTGCGACTACTGGCCGCGCCGCTGGGCCGAGGCGTACGTCGCCTTCGCTGCCGGCGAGAAGCGGCAGTGGCTGCACGACCAGGGGCTGCGGTTCTTCCCGGTCGTCGGCTGGGCGGAGCGTGGCGACGGCCGGGCAGGCGGGCACGGCAACTCGGTGCCTCGCTTCCACCTGACCTGGGGCACCGGCCCCGGTGTGGTCGCGCCGTTCGAGCGACGGGTCCAGGAGGCGGTCGCGAAGGGGCTGGTCACGTTCGCGTTCCGGCACCGGGTCGACGCTCTCGTGAAGGAAGGCGGCACCGTGACCGGCGTACGCGGCGCGGTGCTGGCCCCCGACGACATGGTGCGCGGAGCGGAGTCCAACCGCGACGAGGTCGGCGAGTTCGAGTACGCCGCCCAGGCCGTCATCATCACCTCCGGCGGCATCGGCGCCAACCACGACCTGATCCGCAAGAACTGGCCGGTCGACCGGCTCGGTGAGCCGCCGAAGTTCATGGTCTCCGGCGTGCCGGCGCACGTGGACGGCCGGATGATCCAGATCGCCCAGTCGTCGGGCGGCGAGGTGATCAACCCCGACCGGATGTGGCACTACACCGAGGGCCTGCGCAACTGGGACCCGATCTGGAAGAACCACGGCATCCGGATCATCCCCGGCCCCTCGTCCCTGTGGCTCTCGGCGACCGGCGAGCGGTTCCCCGCGCCGTACATGCCGGGCTTCGACTCCCTCGGCACGCTCGGCGCGATCATGCGCACCGGCTACGACTACTCGTGGTTCGTGCTGACCCAGAAGGTGATCGAGAAGGAGTTCGCCCTCTCCGGCTCGGAGCAGAACCCCGACCTGACGGGCAAGGACATCAAGCTGCTGCTCTCGCGCGTGGGGTCGGGTGCCGCCGCGCCGGTCGAGGCGTTCAAGGAGCACGGCGAGGACTTCGTGGTGGCCGACAACCTGGGCCAGCTGGTGGCCGGGATGAACAAGATCACCGGTGACGGGCTGATCACCGAGGCGTCGCTGCGCACGACGATCACCGAGCGCGACCGGCAGATGGACAACCCCTACTCGAAGGACACCCAGGTCACCTTCATCCGCGGGCACCGCAACTACCGCGGCGACAAGCTGATCCGGACCGCGTCGCCGCACAAGTTCCTCGACCCGAAGAACGGGCCGCTGATCGCCGTACGGTTGAACATCCTGTCGCGCAAGACGCTCGGCGGCCTGCACACCGACCTGGACGCCCGCGTGCTCCAGGAGTCCGGCGAGCCGCTGCCCGGCGTCTACGCGGCCGGCGAGGTCGCGGGCTTCGGCGGCGGCGGCGTGCACGGCTACAACGCGCTCGAGGGCACCTTCCTCGGCGGCTGCATCTTCTCCGGCCGTACGGCGGGCCGGGCGGCGGCTGCTGCGGTCAGCTGATGGTCGCTCTCGGGTGGACCGTGCTCGCACTGGTCTTCCTCGACGAGCTCCTCGCCATGGTGGCCGCGGGAGTGTGGGGTGCCTCCGCGGGCGGGCTGGTGCTCGCTGTGGTGATGCCGGTGCTGGTGGTCCTGGTCTGGTTCCTCTTCGCCTCGCCCAAGGCGCGGTTCGGCGGCCCCGTCGTACGGCCCGTGGTGAAGGTGCTCGTCTTCGGCCTCGCCTCGCTCGGTCTCTGGGACGCCGGCCACCCCGGCTGGGCGCTCGCCCTGCTGGTCTTCTCGGTCGTCGTCAACGCTCTCGCCCTGCTTCCGGGGATCCAGGCGCTGGTCGAGGAAACCGGATAGTCCCATGCAATCGGACCCGTGACTCGGGCTGCCGAACGAGGGTCCGTTTGCGATCGGGACTATCCGGTCGCCCGGGGCACCCCCTCGGCAATGTCGGGGGCGGGGGTTAGGGTCGGCCGCATGAGCGGACGAGTCGTGCACTTCGAGATCCCCTTCGACGACGGGGACCGCGCCCGGAAGTTCTACGCCGACGCGTTCGGGTGGACGATCAACGAGATCCCGAGCCTGCACTACGACATCGTGCAGACCGGTCCCGTGGACGAGAACGGATACCCGACCGAGAGCGGCTACATCGGCGGCGGGATGCTCAAGCGCGACAGCCCGACCGACCGGCCGGTGATCACCATCGACGTCGAGGACATCGACGCGGCGCTGGCGAAGATCGAGGAGCTCGGCGGGATGGCCGTGCTCGGTCGGCAGGCCGTCGGCGAGATGGGCTGGGCGGCCTACTTCAAGGACGTCGAGGGCAACCTGATGGGCCTGTGGCAGGGCCGTCAGGGCTGATCGCCAGGTGTCGCTGATCCTCCACCGCGCCCCGCGCGCGGACCTAGCTCGTCGACGGCCTGGCCGACCTGCTGAGCGAGCCGCTGCCGGACCCGTTCGCGCAGGAGCTCGTCCTGGTGCCGGCGCGGGGCGTCGAGCGCTGGCTCAGCCAGCGGCTCTCCCACCGACTCGGTCACGGCGAGGGTCGCGAGGACGGCGTCTGCGCCGGGCGTGCAGTTCCGGTCGCCGGCCAGCCTGGTCGCGGAGGTCACCGGCACCCGCGAGGACGACCCCTGGTCGCCCGACGCGCTGGTCTGGCCGCTGCTGCGCGGTGGTCGACGCGCAGCGCCGGCGAGGCGTGGTGCCGGGCGCTCAGCGCTGCACCTCGGCCACGGCCAGCAGCGGCGAGGAGGGCGAGCTGCGGCGCGGGCGTCGCTACGCCGTGGCCCGACGGCTGGCCGCGCCTGTTCGCGTCGTACGCCGTGCAGCGCCCGCCCTGCTCAGCGAGTGGGAGGCCGGTCGGGACACCGACGGCACCGGGCAGGCCGCTCGACGACGACCTCTCTGGCAGCCCGAGCTGTGGCGGCGGCTCGTCGCCGAGGTCGGCGAGCCGAGCCCCGGCGAGCGTCACCGCGGCGTGCTCGCCCGGCTGCGCGACCGACGCCGAGCCGGATCGACCTGCCCGGCGCGGTTCTCGCTCTTCGGGCACACCCGGATCCCCGTGACCGAGGTCGAGCTGCTCGAGCGCGCTCGGGGAGCAGCCGCGACGTCCACCTCTGGCTGCCGCACCCGTCCGACGCGCTGTGGCAGGCGCTGACCGACCTCCGCGGCGCCGTCCCGCGGCGTCGAGGACGCGTCCCACGAGCGGGTCGCCCACCCGCTGCTCGCCGTCGCTGGGCCGCGACGTGCGCGAGCTGCGAGCGGACCCTGCAGACGGTCGGCCGTCGTGCGACGCCGACCGATCCGGTGCCGCGAGCCCGGCCGACGGGCCCGCACACCCTGCTCTCCTGGCTGCAGGGCGACATCGTCCGCCAACGCCACCGTCGACCCCGCGCAGCCGCAGCCCTGGCCGCCGAGGACGCGCAGCGTGCAGGTGCACGCCTGCCACGGGCCCGCGCGGCAGGTCGAGGTGCTCCGCGAGGTGCTGCTCGGCCTGCTCGCCGACGACCCGACCCTCGAGCCGCGCGACATCCTGGTGATGTGCCCGGACATCGAGTCCTACGCCCCGCTGATCACCGCCGCCTTCGGGACTGGGTGAGGCCGTGCGGCCGCCACCCCGGCCACCGGCTCCGGGTGATGCTGGCCGACCGGTCGCTGACCCAGACCAACCCGCTGCTGGCGGTGGTCGGCCAGCTGCTCGACCTCGCCGGCGGGCGGGCCGAGGCGCAGCCGCGTGCTCGACCTGCTCTCGAGCCGATCCCGTGCGCCGCCGGTTCGGCTTCACCGAGACCGACCTCGAGACGATCACCGGCTGGGTGGAGAACGCCGGGCATCCGCTGGGCCTTCGACGCAGCGACCACCGGGAGCCGCTTCGGCCTGGCGGGCTACGTGCAGAACACCTGGCGCTTCGGCCTCGACCGGGTCCTCGCCGGGGTCGCGGTCAGCGACGACGCCGACCGCTTCTTCGGCACGACGCTGCCGCTCGACGACGTCGCGCAGCACCGACATCGACCTCGCCGGCCGACTGGCCGAGGCCTCGACCGGCTGCAGCGGCTGACCGACGACCTCACCGGCAGCCACCCCGTCGAGCCACTGGCTCGAGCACCTCGGCGAGGGGTCGAGGAGCTGACCGTCGGTCGCGCGCGGCGACGAGTGGCAGACCGCCCAGCTGCACCGCGAGCTCGCTGCGCTCGTCGACGCGATCCCGTCGGCGCCGGGACCTGCGAGCTGCGGCTGCCCGACGTACGCGCCTTGATGCGCGAGCGGCTCGCCGGTCGGCCGACCCGCGCCAACTTCCGCACCGGCACCCTCACCGTCTGCCACGATGACGCCGATGCGCTCGGTGCCGCACCGCGTGGTCTGCCTGCTCGGTCTCGACGACGGCGTCTTCCCGCGCGCCGGCGCGATCGACGGTGACGACGTGCTCGCCCGCCGGCCGTTCACCGGCGAGCGCGACCTGCGCAGCGAGGACCGCCAGCTGATGCTGGACGCGATCATGG
Source organism: uncultured Actinomycetota bacterium (assembly GCA_963842565.1). Taxonomy (GTDB): domain Bacteria; phylum Actinomycetota; class Actinomycetes; order Propionibacteriales; family Nocardioidaceae; genus Marmoricola. The sequence continues at coordinate 185,100 of CAWJGX010000014.1, forward strand.
CGGCCCGCAGACACCTCGTGGTCACCTACACCGGCGCCAACGAGACCACCGGGCAGCCGCGTCCTCCCGCCGTCCCGCTCCGGGAGCTCCTCGACGCCCTCGCCGGACGGCCACCGATGCCGACGGCGGGTCGCTCACCGAGCACCCGTTCCAGGCCTTCGACCCGGACAACCTCGACGCCCGTGCGCCCTTCTCCTTCGACGCGCAGCGCTGGCCGGCGCCCGCGCCGCGGCCGCCCCGCGGCTCGCCCGCCCCCCGGCTCGGCCGACGAGCTGCTCCCGCTGCGACCGGCGACGTCGAGCTCGCGGAGCTGGTCGCCTTCTTCAAGAACCCGGTGAAGGAGTTCCTGCGCAAGCGGCTCGAGATCACCTTCGTCGACGAGGGCGAGGAGGTCTCTCGACGGGCTGCCGGTGGAGCTCGACGGCCTCGAGCCTGGGAGGTCGGTGACCGGATGCTGCGCGACCTGCTCGCCGGCCGCCCGCGCGAGCAGACGCCTGGACAAGGAGTGGCGCCGCGGCGTACTCCCACCGGGCCAGCTCGGCTGGCGGCTCGCCCAGAGGACCTGGTCGACCAGGCCGCAGCCCCTGGCCGAGGTCGCCGAGACGCTGCACGCAGGGCCGCCCGGCCGGGCTCGACGTCGACGTCGACCTCGGCGGCGGCCGCCGGCTGCGCGGCACCGTCACCGACCTGTACGTCGACCGGCTGGTCCGCGTCAGCTTCTCCCGGCTCGGACCCAAGCACCGCCTCGACGCCTGGGTCCCGCTGCTGGCCCTGTGCGCCAGCCGGCCCACCCGCCCGTTCTCCGCCGGATCCATCGGGCGCGGCGGCCAAGGGACGCCGTGGAGACCGGACGCCCCCACGGCTCGCGCGGTCTGGGGCCCGTCGCCGAGGCCCACGCGCTCCTGCTCGACCTGGTCGCGATCTACGACGCCGGCATGCGCGAGCCGATGCCGCTGCCGCTCAAGACCGGTCACGAGTGGGCCCTGAAGCACCGGTCGCCGGAGGTCGCCCGCACCAAGGCCGGCGGAGTACAAGTGGAAGAGCGGCAACTACCCCGGCGAGGACGCCGATCCCGAGCAGGTCGGTGGTCTGGGGCCGCGACTCCCCTCGCGACGCTGCTGGCCCAGCGGCCGCGGCCCCGGCGAGGAGATCGAGGGCGAGACGCACCCGCCTCGGCGCGCTCGCCGCGCCGGCTGTGGCTGCCCATGATCGAGCGGGTGCACGGTGACGCCGACCTGATCGAGCCCTTCGACCTGCTCGGCGAGCTGCCCACCGGGACGACCGTGCTCGAGGCCAGCGCCGGCACCGGCAAGACCTACGCGGTCGCGGCGCTGGTCGACGCGCTACGTCGCCGAGGGCATCGCGCCCCTCGACGAGATGCTCGTGATCACCTTCGGCCGGGTCGCCAGCCAGGAGCTGCGCGAGCGGGTCCGCAGCCAGCTCGTCGAGGCCGCAGCGAGCGCTGGCCGACCCGGCGTCGGTCGGCGCACGACGCGCTTCCTGGGCTTCCTCGTCGAGGGTCGGCGCCGCCGAGACTCCGGCCAGCGGCGCAAGCGCCTGCGCGACGCGCTGGCCGCCTTCGACTCGGCGACGATCGCCACCACCCACCAGTTCTGCCAGCTGGTGCTGCGCTCGCTCGGGGTCGCCGGCGACACCGACCCCGCGCCGACGCTCGTGGAGAACCTCGACGAGCTCGTGGTCGAGGTCGTCGACGACCTCTACCTGCGCTGCGTTCGGCCAGACGCGCCGCAAGCCTCCCGTTCGAGTCGAGCGACCGCCCTCGCGGCTCGCCCGCGCCGCGCTCGGCGACCCGCAGGCCAGCCCTCGCCCCGCGCGAGGCCGATCCGACCAGCGCGGCGGCGGCCCGGGTCGGCTTCGCCGGCCAGGTGCGCGAGGAGGTCGAGCGGCGCAAGCGACGGCTCGGCGTCCTCACCTACGACGACCTGCTGAGCCGGCTCGCCGAGGCGCTCGAAGGGCGACGACTCCCCGGCCCGGGAGCGGATGCGCCAGCGCTGGAAGATCGTGCTGGTCGACGAGTTCCAGGACACCGACCCGGTGCAGTGGGACGGTGCTCGACCGCGCCTTCGCCGGGCACGCGTCGCTGGTGCTGATCGGCGACCCGAAGCAGGCGATCTACGCCTTCCGGGGCGGCGACATCTTCACCTACCTCGAGGCGGCCGAGACCGCCGCGACCATGCAGACGCTGGCCACCAACTGGCGCAGCGACGCGGCGGCTCGTCGAGGCGCTCCAGGTGCTGACCCGGCGGCGCGACGCTCGGCGACCCGCGGATCCGCGTGCACCCGGGTCGGCGCGCGCACCACCAGGGCAGCCGGCTCGGTGGCGTGCCCGCGACCGGCATCCGCTGCGCCTCCGGCTGCGTCACGCGGCGCCGGCTTCCGCCGTCAACAAGCCGGCACCGTGCCGATCGACGCCGCTGCGCGCCCACATCGCCGAGGACCTGGCCGACGACGTCGCGCGGCTGCTCGCCGTCCGGCGCCACGCTTCGAGGGCCGAGCCGCTCGAGGCGGGCGACGTCGCCGTCCTGATCTCCAGCCTCAAGCACGTCGGCCTCTATCCAGGACGCACTCGACCGCTCGGGGGATCCCGTCGGTGGTCAGCGGCGGCGAACAGCGTGCTGCTCACCCAGGCCGGCGAGGAGTGGCTGCGCCCTGCTCGAGGCGCTGGAGCAGCCCCAGCGCACCGGGCGGGTGCGCGTCGGTGGCGCTGACCTCCGTTCTTCGGCTACTCCCCGCAGCAGCTCGACGCCGGCGGCGACGACCTGACCGACACGCTGGCCGAGCGGGTGCGGCGCTGGCTCGACCTGTTCCGCAGCCGCGGGGTCGCGGCCGTGCACGAGTCGCGATCGTCCGACGGCCTGGCGGCGCGGGTGCTCTCTCGCCCCGACGGCGAGCGGCTGCTCACCGACCTGAACCACCTCGGCCAGGTGCTGCACGAGGTGGCGCACAGCGAGCGCCTCGGCCTCACCGGCGCTGCTGGACTGGCTGCGGGACGAGCGCCGGGTCGCGGCCACGAGCAACGAACGCACCCGTCGCCTCGACACCGACGCCCAGGCGGTGCAGTTCGTCACCATCCACGGCAGCAAGGGACTGCAGTACCCCGTCGTCTACCTGCCCGAGCTCTTCGACCGCTGGCCGTGGCAACGACGACCGAGCACCGCTCTTCCACGACGGCGGACGTGCGCACCCTCGACGTCGGGCGGCTGGCCCGGTCCGCCGCCGAGGCAGTCGCGGCGCGAGGAGGCGGGCGAGGAGCTGCGGCTCACCTACGTCGCGATGACCCGGGCCCAGTCCCAGGTGGTCACCTGGTGGGCGCCGACCTGGAACGCCGGCCAACGCCGGGCTGACCCGGCTGCTGTTCGGCCGCGACGCCGACCAGGCCGGCGGTCCCCGACACGGTCAGCCGCGGTCCCTCCGACGCGAGGCGTGCTCGCCGCGCTGCAGCCAGTGGCACGCGCCGGCGCGCTGTCGACTGGAGGTCTCCGAGGTCGCGCCGCCACGCCGACCCGTGGTCCGCGCAGCCGGCTCCGGTCCCGCTCGGGATCCGCCGCTTCGACCGCGCGGTGGACACCGCGTGGCGCCGCACGTCGTACTCCGGGCTGATCCGCGCCGAGGAGCAGGCGGCTCCGGCGCGTCGAGCAGCGAGCCCGAGGTCGAGGGCACGGTCGACGAGGAGCGAGCAGGCGGACGAGCGGCGTCGAGACGCTCGCCGACGCTCCCGCCTCGACGGCCGAGACCGCCGACCTCCCGTCGCCGATGAACGACCTGCCGGCCGGAGCCACCTTCGGCTCGCTGGTGCACGCCGTGCTCGAGCACGCCGACCCCGAGGCCGGCGACTTCGCGGCCGAGCTGCCGGCCCGGGTCGCGAGGAGCAGCGTGGTGGTCGGTCGACGGCGACCCCGGAGGAGCTGGCGGAGGCGCTGCTGCCCATGCAGCTCACGCTCGCTCGGGACCGCTCGCCGATGACGGGCGCCTGCTCGACGTGCCCGCTGCGCGACCGGCTACGCGAGCTCGACTTCGAGTTCCCGATGGCCGGGGGCGACGCGGCCGAGGTGCCGAGCGTCCGCTCGGCGAGTCGCCGCGCGTCCTGCGACGGCACCTGCCCGACGGACGATCCGATGCGCGCCTACGCCGACCGGCTGGAGTCGCCCGTCGCTCGGCGAGCAGTCGCTGCGCGGCTACCTCAGCGGGTCGATCGACGTCGTGCTGCGCATCGGTGGCCGGAGACCGCGCTACGTCGTCGTCGACTACAAGACCAACAGGCTCGGCGAGCCCGGACGAGCCGCTGACCGCACTCGACTACACCCCGGCGCTGGATGACCGAGGCGATGCTGCACTCGCACTACCCGCTGCAGGCGCTGCTCTACTCGGTGGTGCTGCACCGCTACCTGCGCTGGCGGCAGCCCGGCTACGACCCCGAGCGGCACCTCGGCGGCATCCTCTACCTCTACGTCCGCGGGCATGTGCGGCCCGAGACACCCCGATCGTCGACGGCCACCCCTGCGGCGTCTTCTCCTGGCACCCGCCCGCCGCCATGGTGGTCGAGCTCTCCGACCTGCTCGACGGATCCGGGTCGACGGTGCTCGACCCGCGGAGGTGGGCGTCGTGACCGACGACGCTGACGACCAGGGACCCACGCGACCGCCGGGTCGCCCTCGGCGCCACCGGCCTGCTGCGGGTCTTCAACGAGGCCGAGGTGCTGGACGTGGCCGACGTGCACGTCGCGACCCGGCTCGGCGGTCGATCCTCGGGGAGGACGAGCGACGGGTCCTGCTCGCCGCCGCGCTGGCCGTCCGCGCCGTCCGTGCCGGGTCGATCTGCGTCGACCTCGAGACGATCGCCACCTCGCGGCGGAGCCGGCTCGCCGGTGGAGGCGCGACGCTGACGCGGTACGGACGCAGCTGACGCCTGCCCTGGCCCGACCCGGCCACCTGGCTGGCCGCGGTGGGCCGCGAGCCCGCTGGTGCGCGAGGAGGTGCTGCGCCTCGAGGGCTCGCGCCTCTACCTCGACCGCTACTGGCGCGAGGAGGGCCAGGTCTGCGACGACCTGGTCGCCCGGATGCGGCGACGCCTCCCGAGGTCGACGAGCCGACGCTGCGACGCCGGCCTCGCTCGGGTGTTCCCCGACGAGCGGGTACGAGGAGCAGCGCGACGCGCCGCCCGCGCCGGCGCCGGCAGTGGACGACGTCCTGACCGGCGGACCCGGCACCGGCAAGACGACCACGGTCGCCGGTCTGCTGGCCCTGGTCTCCGAGCAGCACGAGGCCGCGACCGGCCGCCGCCCGCGGATCGCGCTGGCGCTCCCACCGGCAAGGCCGCGGCCCGGCTGCAGGAGGCCGTCCACGAGGCGGCGGCGACAAGCTCGCGCAGGACGCGGTCGACCGGCAGCGGCTCGCCGGGCTGACCGTCGTCGACACTGCACCGGCTGCTCGGCTGGCGACCCGACAGCAGCGTCCGGTTCCGGCACCACCGCGCCAACCGGCTGCCGCACGACGTGGTCGTGGTCGACGAGACCTCGATGGTCTCGCTGACGATGATGGCCCGCCTGCTCGAGGCCATGCGTCCCGACGCCCGTCTGGTCCTGGTCGGCGACCCCGACCAGCTCGCGTCCGTCGAGGCCGGTGCGGTGCTCGCCGACCTCGTCGCCGGGTTCGAGAGGTCGCGCCGACTCCCCCGTGGTCGGCGCTGACCACCACCCACCGCTACGGCGAGCACGATCGGCGCGCTGGCGCAGGCGCTGCGCGAGGGCGAGGCCGACGCGTGCTGGCGGTGCTGCAGCGCGGTGCCCGACGAGGTCGAGCTCGTCGACCCGGACGACGAGGTCGCGATGGCGACGTTCCGCGCCGCGAGTCGTCGACGTCGCCGTCGAGATGCGCCGGCCGCCGATGCGCGGCGACGGCCGACGCACGCGCTCGAGCTGCTCGCGAAGCACCGACTGCTGTGCGCCCACCGTGAGGGGCCTTACGGCGTCGGCGGGTGGAACCGGCAGGTCGAGCAGCTCGTCTCGCGAGCGCACCGGCGTCGACGCACTACGACGAGTGGTACGCCGGGCGACCGGTCCTGATCACCGCCAACGACAACGACCAGCGGCTCAACAACGGCGACATGGGCGTCGACCGTCCGCGCGCGACCGGACGGGCGCCTGCGGGTGGTGCGTCCGCCGAGGTCGAGGGTGCGCGAGTTCGCGCCCACCCGGCTCTCCGGCGTGCGAGACCGTGCACGCGATGACCGTGCACAAGTCCCAGGGATCGCAGGCCGCACACGGTGACCGTGGTGCTGCCCCGACGAGGAGTCGCGACTGCTGACCCGCGAGCTCTTCTACACCGCGGTCACCCGCGCCGCAGGCGACGGTGCGGGTCGTCGGCACCGAGGCGTCGATGCGCGCCGCCATCGGTCGTCACGGTGCAGCGCGCGAGCGGCCTCGAGCGCGCGAGGCCTCGCAGCCTTGCGTTGACACGGTGCCGGGTGCCACGTGAATCGTTGACGCCGAGTGTCACACTCGGAACGTGAGTGATTCCTCGGGGCCAAGGAGCGGCCCAACGTCCTGGTGGTGATGTTCGACCAGGTCGCGCCCGAGGCGCTGGGCTGCTACGGCAACCGGGCGGTCAAGACGCCCACCATCGACCACCTGGCGCGCACCGGCGTGGTCTTCGACGCGGCGTACTCCAACAGCCCGCTGTGCACCCCCGCGCGCTACTGCATGATGACCGGGCAGCTGCCGTCCGCCACGCGTGGCTACGACAACGCGGCCTACCTCGCCAGCACGATCCCGACCTTCGCCCACTACCTGCGCTCGGCGGGCTACCGCACCGTGCTCGACGGCAAGATGCACTTCGTCGGGCCCGACCAGCTGCACGGCTTCGAGGAGCGTCGCACCACCGACATCTACCCGGCCGACTTCGGCTGGACGCCCGACTGGCTGCAGCCCGACGAGCGGGTCGACTGGTGGTACCACAACATGGACGCGGTCACCCAGGCCGGCGTCGCCGAGGTCACCAACCAGCTGCTCTTCGACGACGAGGTCGGCCACACGGGCGTGCGCGCGCTGCACGAGCTGGCCCGCGACGAGGACGAACGACCGTGGATGCTGGTCGTCTCCTTCACCCACCCGCACGACCCCTACGTCACCCGGCGCCAGTACTGGGACGCCTACGACGGGGTCGACATCCCGATGCCCCGGCTCGGCGCGGAGGACGTGCCGCTCGATCCGCACACGGCTCGGCTGCGCCACGTCAGCTCCATGGACGAGGTCGAGATCACCGAGCGCGACGTACGCCGGGCGCGACGCGCCTACTACGGCAACCTGACCTACCTCGACGAGTGGACCGCGCGGCTGACCTCGACGCTGACCGGTCTCGGCGTGGCCGACGACACCGTCGTGGTGCTGCTGGCCGACCACGGAGACATGCTCGGTGAGCGCGGGCTCTGGTACAAGATGAACTTCTTCGAGAACTCGGCGCGCGTGCCCCTGATCGTGCACAGCCCGGCGCGCTTCGCACCGGCTCGGGTGGCCGCGCCGGTCTCCCTGGTCGACGTGCTCCCGACGCTGCTGGAGCTGGTCGGTGAGGGTGCGCCCGAGAGCGTCGACCCGTTGGCGGGCCAGTCGCTGCTCGACCTGTGCCGCGACCCGTCGGGAGCCTCCGGGACGGGTCAGACGAGGGAGGTGTTCGGGGAGTACATGGGCGAGGGCGCGATCGCACCGATCGTGATGATCCGGCGCGGTGACCTCAAGTTCGTGCACTCACCGGTCGACCCCGACCAGCTCTACGACCTCGCCGCCGATCCCGACGAGCGGGTCAACCTCGCCGAGGACTCCGACTGGGGCACCCGCATCAAGGAGCTGCGCCGTGAGGTCGACTGGCGGTGGGACCTCGGCGCGGTGCACACGGACGTGCTCGCCGACCAGGCCCGGCGTCGGCTGGTCGGGCACTCCCTGCGCCAGGGCACGGTCACGCCCTGGGAGTACAACCCGCCGTACGACGGACGACAGCTCTACATGCGCAACCACCTGGACCTGAACGAGGTCGAGCGGGTCTCGCGCTTCCCGCGGGCCACCACCGTGCCCGATCGCTTCCTGGACCCCGATGCCGTTCCCGCGGAGGGACCGTACGACGCAGCGGGTGGCGGAACCTCCTGACGGCTCACTCCAGCTCGGACTCCGCCTCGTCGAGGTGGGCGAACTCCTCCTCGGGCGCGCTCGCGACGAGGTGGTGCCGGCTGTAGAACCAGAAGTACGCGAGCGCCGCGACGAAGACCGCCGCCGTGATGCCGGCCGCCTTGATGTCCACGAAGAAGGTCGCGACGACGGCGACCAGGCTGAGCACCAGGCCGATGCCGGTGGTGACCACGCCGCGGGGTAGACCGCCCGGAGTCCGGTAGGCACGCTCCAGGTCGGGCTCGCGGCGGCGCAGCATGATGTGGCTGAGGTTCAGCAGCACGTAGGACGTCGTCGCCCCGAAGACGGCGATGTTGATCAGCAGCGCGCCGTCCTTGGTGAGGGCGGCGAGCAGGAACCCGATGGTCCCCGGCACGATCAGCGCCACCCAGGGCGTGTTCCGCCCGCTCGTCAGTGACAGCACCTTGGGCAGGTAGCCGGCCCGGGACAGCGCGAACAGCTGGCGCGAGTAGGCGTAGATGATCGAGAAGAAGCTGGCGACCAGGCCTGCCAGGCCCGCGTAGTTCACGAAGTCCGCGAGCAGGGAGCTGCTGCCGTAGACGGCGCGGATCGCCGCCGGCAACGGGTTGTCCGAGGTGCGCACCGCTTCCGAGCCGGCCGCCCCGGGGACCACGAGCAGCATCAGGGCCGCGGTCACCAGCAGCACCAGCATCGCCACGATGATGCCGCGCGGCATGTCCCGCTCCGGGTTCTCGGTCTCCTCCGCGGCCAGGGGAACCCCTTCGACCGCCAGGAAGAACCAGATGCCGTAGACCAGTCGCTCGACATCGTGGAGCCGTTCGGGCGATGTCGAAGAGGTGCCGGGAGAACTTCGGGGCAGAGCGCCGATGACCGCGGCGACCAGCGCGACGACCGCGATGGCCGTGATGCCGAACATCAGCTTGAGTGCCTCGCCGACGCCGTAGAGGTGCACGCCGATGAAGATCACGTAGGCGCCCAGGTAGACCGGCCAGCCGTTGGTGAGGCCGAACAGACCGAGCGCCTCGACGTACCCGCCGATGAACGTGGCGATCGCGGCCGGCGCGACGGCGTACTCGATGAGCACGGCGACGCCGGTGGCGAAGCCGCCGATCGGACCCAGCGCGCGGCGCGCGAAGCCGTAGCCGGCGCCCGCGACGGGGAGGGCCGAGGACATCTCGGCCAGGCCGAACACCATGCAGGTGTACATCAGGCCCATCAGGATGGCGGCGATCATCAGGCCGCCCCAGCCGCCCTCGTCCAGACCGAAGTTCCAGCCGGCGTAGTCGCCCGAGATGACGTAGCTGACGCCGAGGCCGGCGAGCAGGACCCAGCCGGCCGCGCCCTTCTTCAGGGAACGGTCCTGGTGGTAGTCGTCGTCGACGTTCTGGTAGCCCACCCGGGATTTCGCCATGGGGGTGCGTACCCCGATCTTCGCCGGGAGAACTGCCTGTGGCGACCGAGACCGGACGATAGTCGCCGATGACCAGGGCTCGACGACGGTCGGAGGATGCCAGCGCGTCGGCCGTCGCTGACCGCCGGTGCCGTGGAGATCCGGTCGGTGGATCCCGAGCACCCCGACGCGCGCCGCTGGCCTGGCGGCGTACGCTCGAGGAGCTGGAGCGACGGGCGGTCGAGCACGGTGACCGCGTCGTCCAGCTGGAGACCAATGCCCTGCTCGTCGAGGCGATCGCGCTCTACCGCAGCGCAGGCTTCGTCGAGGTGGCCGCGTTCAACGACGAGCCGTTCGCGGACCACTGGTTCCGCAAGGACCTCCAGGTGGCCGCAGGGCCGGAATAGGGGCCCGACCCATACTGTTGAACAGGCAACTACTTCTGGAGGCAATCATGGAGTTCGGGATCTTCACCGTCGGCGACGTGACCACCGACCCCACCACGGGGCACACCGTCACCGAGCACGAGCGCATCAAGAACACGGTGGCGATCGCGAAGAAGGCCGAGGAGGTCGGCCTCGACGTCGTCGCTGTCGGCCAGCACCACAACCCGCCCTTCGTCGCGAGCTCGCCCACCACGACGATGGCCTACATCGGCGCACAGACCGAGCGGATCAAGCTGTCGACCAGCACCACGCTGATCACCACGACCGACCCGGTGCGCATCGCCGAGGACTACGCCACCCTGCAGCACCTGCTCGACGGCCGGATGGACCTGATGCTCGGCCGCGGCAACACCGGCCCGGTCTACCCGTGGTTCGGCAAGGACATCCGGGACGGCATCCCGCTGGCGATCGAGAACTACGCGCTGCTGCGCCGTCTCTGGCGCGAGGAGAACGTCGACTGGGAGGGCAAGTACCGCACGCCTCTCCAGGGCTTCACCTCGACGCCCCGCCCGCTGAACGGCGAGGCGCCGTTCGTCTGGCACGGCTCGATCCGCAGCCCCGAGATCGCCGAGCAGGCGGCGTACTACGGCGACGGGTTCTTCTCCAACCACATCTTCTGGCCCGCCTCGCACACCGCCCGGATGGTCGAGTTCTACCGCCAGCGCTTCGAGCACTACGGCCACGGCAAGGCCGAGGACGCGATCGTCGGGCTCGGCGGGCAGGTCTACATGGCCCGCACCAGCCAGGACGCGGTCCGGGAGTTCCGTCCCTACTTCGACAACGCGCCTGTCTACGGCCACGGCCCCTCGCTGGAGGAGTTCACCGAGCAGACGCCGCTGACCGTCGGTACGCCGCAGCAGGTCGTGGAGCGCACGCTCTCGTTCCGGGAGTACGCCGGCGACTACCAGCGCCAGCTGTTCCTCGTCGACCACGCCGGTCTGCCGCTGGCGACCGTGCTGAACCAGCTCGACCTGCTCGGTGAGGTCGTCGCCGACCTCCGCAAGGAGCTGGGTGAGGAGGCCGCAGCATGAGGCTCGTGGACGCGTCGAAGCGCACCGACGTACGCCGGCTCGCGGTCGTGACGGCCGGGCTCTCCGAGCCGTCCTCGACCCGGTTGCTCGCCGACCTGCTGGCTGAGGCGAGTGCGAAGGCGCTGGTCGCGGCCGGCTCCACCGACGGGAACGTCGAGGTCGAGCTCGAGGTGATCGAGCTGCGCCCGCTCGCGCACGCGCTGACCGACCACCTGCTCACCGGGTTCGCCACCGGCGACCTCGCCCGCGCGATCGACGCGGTCACGAGCGCCGACGCCGTCATCGCCGTCACTCCGGTGTTCAGCGCCTCCTACAGCGGGCTCTTCAAGACCTTCTTCGACGTGCTCGAGCAGGACGCGCTCGCCGGCACCCCGGTGCTCGTCGGCGCCACCGCCGGCACGGCCCGCCACTCGCTGGTCCTCGAGCACGCGCTGCGACCGTTGTTCAGCTACCTGCACGCGGTCGTCGTACCGACCGGAGTCTTCGCCGCGAGCGAGGACTGGGGCACGGGCGGCGCCGACGGTGCCCTGCGCCGCCGGGTCGAGCGCGCCGCCGGGGAGCTCGCCGCGCTGGTCTCCTCCCGACCGCGCACCGAGCACCTCGACCAGTTCGACCGCGACATCGCCACGATGGGCTCCTTCGAGGACCTGCTCGGCTCCTGACCGCGCCCGGGACGTCATACGTCGCGGTGGCCCTGGCAGCCAGCTCGGATGACGTCCGGCCGGTCACCACGGTCAGCTCCGCGCCTCCACCTGCTTGGCGAGCTCGTCCGGCATCGGCTCGTAGTGCGCGAAGGTCCGGGTGAAGCTGCCGGCGCCGTGCGTGGTCGCACGCAGGTCCACCGCGTAGCGGAGCAGCTCGACCTGCGGCACGGCGGCGCGCACCGCCGAACGGTGCTCGCCCCCCTCCTCGGTGCCGAGGAGCCGGCCGCGTCGTGCCGAGAGGTCGCTCATCACCGGGCCCACGTGCTCGCTGGGCACCAGCACCGCGACCTCGTCGTACGGCTCGAGCAGCACGACGTGCGTCGCGGCGGCGGCCTCACGGAGGGCGAGCGCGCCCGCAGCCTGGAACGCCGCGTCGGAGGAGTCGACGCTGTGCGCCTTGCCGTCGGTCACGGTCACGCGCAGGTCGACGAGCGGGTAGCCCCTGCTGACGCCGCGCTCCATCTGCGTGCGCACGCCCTTCTCGACCGACCCGATGAACTGTCGAGGCACCGCGCCACCCACGACGCGGTCGAGGAACTCGAAGCCACCGCCCTGGGGAAGCGGCTCCACCTCGAGGTCGCAGATCGCGTACTGCCCGTGACCGCCCGACTGCTTGACGTGCCGCCCGTGGCCCTTCGCAGGTCGTCTCGAAGGTCTCCCGGAGGGGCACCACCACCTCGCGCGGTCCCACGGCCACGCCGTACCTCCGGTGCAACCGGTCCAGCGCCTGCTCGGCGTGCGCTTCGCCCATCACCCACAGCACGATCTGCCCGGTCTCGGCGTTGTGCTCGATCCGCAGGCTCGGGTCCTCGGCGCGCAGCCGGGTGAGCGCAGTCGAGAGCTTGTCCTCGTCGGAGTGGGAGAGTGCCTCGATCGCGATGGGCAGCAGCGCCGTCGGCATCGTCCACGGCCTGAGCACCCGAGGGTGATCCGGGCTGGAGAGGGTGTCACCGGTCTCCGCGCGGCCGAGGCGGCCGATCGCACCGATGTCGCCTGCGACGACGCGCGCAGCCGGGACCTGCTGTGTCCCGAACGCGTGCGCGAGGGCACCGAGGCGCTCGTCCTCGTCATGGTCCTCGTGGCCGGTGTCGTCGGCGAAGAAGGCGGAGAAGTGTCCCGAGACGTGTACGGCGATGTCGGGGACGAGGGTGCCGGAGAAGACCCGGACGATGCTCACCCGGCCGACGTACTGGTCACTGCTGGTGCGCACGACCTCGGCCACCAGCGGCCCCTCGGGATCGCAGCTGACGGCACCGGCGGAGGCACCGGCCGGGGTGTAGGTCTCCGGCGGGGTGTGCTCGAGCGGGGACGGGAAGCCCCGCACGCACAGGTCGAGCAGCTCGACGCAACCGCGACCGTCGGCGGCGCAGACGGGCAGCACCGGGAACAACCGAGCCCGGGCGACCGCCTGCTCGAGGTCACGGACGAGGAGGTCCTCGTCGACCTGCTCGCCGCCGAGGTAGCGCTCCATCAGCGACTCGTCCTCGGACTCCTCGATCACCGCCTCGATCAGGGTTCCGCGGCGGTCGTCGTCGCACTGGCCGAGCAGGTCAGAGATCCCTTCCCCGGTCGGCACGGCGACGGGCAGCACCCGGTCACCGAACGCCTCACGTGCGCCGCGGAGGGTCGTGTCGAAGTCTGCGCGCGCGTGGTCGAGCTTGCTGACCACCACCGCGCGGGGCATCTCCACCGCGGCGCACTCGTCCCACAGCTGACGGGTGCTCACGTCCACGGGCTCGTTGGCGGCGACCACGAAGAGAGCGCAGTCTGCTGCTCGCAGCCCGGCGCGCACCTCACCGACGAAGTCGGCGTAACCAGGCGTGTCGAGCAGGTTGATCTTGCAGCCGCCGTGCACCACCGGCGCGACGAGCAGTGCGCTGGACCGTCCGTGCGGGCTGTCGTCGCCGACCAGTGTGGGGTGCTCGAGGACCGATCCGGTGCGGAAGACGGCACCGGACGCGACCAGCAGCGCCTCGACGAGAGCGGTCTTGCCGGACTGGCTCGGGCCGACCAGCACGACGTTGCGGACCTTCGCTGGTGACTCCACCGCGAGGTCCTGGCTGGTGGTTCGGCCGCCGCGCTCCGCCATGGGACCAACCAACTCCGATCGGGCCTGACGCACAACCCCCGACCAGGCATCAGGTCGACCGGGACGCCTGGCCGATCACGGTGCCGGCGTGCGGGGCGCAACCTCGAGGCCGGTGCGTCCGGGCGTAGAGCGCTCGGCGCCAGGAGGCTCCCGGGGTCGGGGGTACAACATCCGGTCTCGAGTACGGGCCGCCGGGTCCGACGGCGGACGCACCTCGTCGACCTCGGTCGGCCGAAGCTTCGAAGCCACGGCGACGAGCAGGTCGCCGCGGCGCATCGTGAAGACCCGGGTCTCCTCGTCGGCCGTGCAGGAGACGGACGCTGAACGACGGGTCCGTGAGCGCAGGTTCGGTGCGGCGGAGCTCGGCCAGGCGGCGGTACGCCGCGAGCAGCTGCGCGTGCCGACCTTCCGTGCTCTCCGACCAGTCCAGCTTCGAGCGGGTGAACGTCTCGGGATCCTGCGGGTCGGGGACCGAGTCCGGGTCCCAGCCCATCCTCTCGAACTCGCGGATCCGTCCCGCGGCCGTCGCCTGCCCGAGCTCGGGCTCCGGGTGCGAGGTGAAGAACTGGAAGGGCGTCGAGGCGGCCCACTCCTCGCCCTGGAACAGCATCGGCGTGAACGGTCCGGCCAGGGTCAGCAGCGCGGCGCTGGCCAGCTGGTCGACGTCGAGCACCTCGGTGGTGCGGTCGCCACGGGCGCGGTTGCCGACCTGGTCGTGGTTCTGGTGGCAGACCACCAGCCGCCAGGTGGGCATCGCCGAGGTGTCGATCGGGACGCCGTGGTCGCGCTCGCGGAACGAGGAGAAGGTGCCGTCGTGGAAGAAGCCGCGCTCGCAGACCTTCGCCAGCGCCGAGAGGGGCTCGAAGTCGGCGTAGTAGCCCTCGGTCTCGCGGGTCAGCGCCACGTGCACCGCGTGGTGGAAGTCGTCGCTCCACTGCGCGTCCAGCCCGTAGCCGCCCGCCTCGCGTGGCGTCACCAGCACCGGGTCGTTCAGGTCGGACTCGGCGATCAGGGTCAGCGGCCGACCGACGTACGCCGAGAGCGCAGCGACCTCGATGGCCAGCTCCTCGAGCAGGTGGGTCTCGCGAGGAGTCCACGAGGGCGTGCACGGCGTCGAGCCGGAGCCCGTCGACGTGGAAGTCGCGCAGCCACATCAGCGCGTTGTCGATGATGTAGCGCCGCACCTCCCGCGACTGCTCTCCGTCGAGGTTGACCAGGTCGCCCCAGGTGCTGGCCGCCCTCCTTGAGGTAGGGCGCCGAAGAGCGGCAGGTAGTTCCCGGACGGGCCGAGGTGGTTGTAGACCACGTCCTGGACCACGCCGAGCCCGGCGGCGTGGCAGCCGTCGACGAAGCGCTGGTACGCCGCCGGCCCGCCGTACGTCTCGTCGACGGCGAACCAGCCGACCCCGTCGTAGCCCCAGTTGTGGGTGCCGTTGAAGGCGTTCACCGGCATCAGCTCGACGAGGTCGACGCCGATCTCCGTGAGGTGGTCGAGCCGTCCGAGCGCGGCGTCGAGGGTGCCCTCGGGGGTGAACGTCCCGACGTGCAGCTCGTAGACGACCGCGCCGGCGAGCTGGCGCCCGGTCCAGGCGTCGTCGGTCCAGGCGAACGCCGCGGTGTCGACCGTGCGGGAGCGCTCGTGGACACCGTCGGGCTGCCGCCTGGACCGCGGGTCGGGGCGGACCGCCTCGTCGTCGTCGAGCAGGTAGCCGTAGTCGACCTCGCCGTCCGGCACCGGCCCGGCGGGACGCCACCAGCCGTCGTCGCCGCGAGTCATCGCGACGACCTCGTCGCCGACGCTCAGCCGGACGCGCTCGGCGAGCGGTGCCCAGACGTCGAACCGGCCCATCAGTCTTCCTTCACCAGCAGGGCGACGGGCAGGTCGGTCGAGCAGGTCGCGATCCGGAGCGTCACGGCGGTCGAGGAGCGAGCACAGCGATCGTCTCGATCACCTGCTCGACCCAGTCGCCCGTGGGCAACCGAAGCACGGTGTCGCCCCAACCGCCCTTCGCGGCCAGCCCGAGCGGAAGCCGCGTGACCACGGTGATCGCGCCGCCCCGGTCGAACGCGAGCACGTGGTCGGCGGCAGAGCCCTCGGCCGGGACGGCGTCGTAGCGAGGTGAACAGCTCGGGTCGGTCGCGACGCAGTCTCAGCCCCGTGGCGGTCACGGTCGACTTCGCCTCGTCGGGTCGAGTGCTGAAGTGGTCGCCAGGGCGACCAGCTGAGACCTCGACCGCGTCGGGGAAGTCGACCGGCTGCCGGTTGTCGGGGTCGACCAGGGCCAGCATCATCCGCTCGGTGCCCTGGTAGACGTCGGGGACGCCGGGCATCGTCAGCGCGAGCAGCTTGGCCGCGAGCGCGTTGCTCCAGCCGGCCGTGGTGATCCTCGCGAGCAGCTCGTCGAGGACGCCGCGGACCCGGTCGTCCTCGAAGGCAGCGTCGACGGCCGCGTGCACGGCAGCCTCGTAGTCCTCGTCGACGGCGGTCCAGGTGGTCCGGTCGCCGGCCTCGCGCATCGCCTTCTCGGCGTACGCGTGCAGCCGTCCGCGCAAGCGTCGCATCGGGCTCGGCCGGCCACACGCCGACCACCGCCTGCCAGAGCAGGTTGCCGAAGCCAGGATCGGGGACCGGCGCGAGCTCTAGCAGCCGGTCGAGCGTCGCCTCCCAGAGCTCCGGCACCTCCGCCAGCGTGGTGATCCGGGCGCGGACGTCCTCGCTGCGCTTGGTGTCGTGGGTGGTCAGCGCGGTCATCGCGTCCGGCCACTCGTGCTGGCGTCGCGCGGCGTACCCGTGGAACTGCGCCGGGGTCGTCGAGAACACCGACGGGTCGCCGCCGACCTCGTTGAGCGAGGTGAGCCGTGAGTAGCGGTAGAACGCGCAGTCCTCGACGCCCTTGGCCATCACCATCCCGCTCGTCTGCTGGAACCGCAGCGCGGCGTCGGCGGTCGGGTCGTGCAGCACCGGCGCGAGCACGTCGTACGCCGCGCCGAGGTCGGGCCGGTGCTGCCGAGCCAGGGCGAACGCCTCGTCGAGGTGCTCCGCGCCGTGGGGAAGGTAGGAGCGGTAGACCGGGAAGCAGGCGAGCAGCTCGGCGACGGCGTCCTCGAGCTCGCGCGGTGGTCGAGCCGTCGGAGCGCAGCCTCGTCGACCACGCGAGCCTCCCGCACGATCCGCCGCACCTCGGCGCGCAGCACCCCGTCCGCCACGGCCCGCTTGGTGTCGTGGATCAGCTGGTGCCAGTCGACCTCGCCACCACGCAGCCGGCCCTCGAGCGCGCCGAGCGGCGCCTCGCCAGCAGGGTCGGTGAGCACCCGGTCGATGAAGGCGAGCGCGTCGTAGCCGGTGGTGCCCTCGCAGGACCAGGCCTGGTCCAGCTCCTCGCCCGGCTCGAGGATCTTCTCGACGAGCACGTAGGCGCCGCCGGTCAGGTCGGAGAGGTCGGTCAGGTAGCCCTCGCGGGTCGCGCAGGCCGTCGGGGTGGTCGACGCGGAGGCCGTCGACGAGGCCCTCGTCGAACCAGCGCCGGATCTCGGCGTGCGACTCGGCGAACACGTCGGGGTCCTCGACCCGGATCGCCGCCAGGGTGTTGATCGTGAAGAAGCGCCGGTAGTTGAGCTCGTCGTCGGCCCGTCGCCAGCCGGCCAGCTCGTAGTGCTGCGCGGCGTGCACCTCGTCGGGTGACCCGCCGTCCGTGCCGGGAGCGATCGGGAACCGGTGGTCGTGGTAGCAGAGCAGCTCGCCCTGGATCGTCAGGTGCGCGATCGTCCCGTCGTCGCGAAGGTCGTCGTCACCGACGATCGGGACCAGGATCCGGCCGTCGTTCGCGGCCCAGTCGACGTCGAAGCGTTGCGCGGCCAGGGAGCCCGGGCCGTCGCGGAGCAGCTCCCACCACCACGCGCTCTGCGCCGGAGTCGCGACGCCGACGTGGTTCGGCACGATGTCGACGAGCACGCCCATGCCGAGCCGGCGGGCCTCCTCCGACACTGCGGCGAGCCCGTCGGCCCCTCCTCGGGAGAGGTCGATGCGGTCGTGGGCGACCACGTCGTAGCCGTGCTCGCTGCCCGGCTCCGCGGCCAGCAGCGGCGAGAGGTAGACCCAGTCGACGCCCAGGTCGTGCAGGTAGGGCAGTCGTCGGGCAGCCTCGTGCAGGTCGAAGTCCGAGGTGATCTGCAACCGATAGGTGCTGACCGGCGCGCGCGGGGCGCGCCGGTCGGGAGTGACCGGCTCAGCCATGGCGGCGCGAGCGGGTCGAGCTCTGGTTGCCGGGCTCGGCCCGGGCAGCGACCGACGCGGCCACGGAGTGGTCCGGCTCGGCCTCGGGCTCCGAGTGCTCCCGGAGCACGACGAGCGAGTGGCTCGCCATCGGCAGCGTCGACCCGGCCTTGCAGACCGGGGAGTCGTCCGCCGAGCCTCCGGTGTCGATGACCACGTCCCACATCTCGGCGTACTCCTCGGACGGCAGGTTCACCTCGAGCGGCGTCGCCGGCGTTGAAGTAGAGCAGGAAGTGGTCGTCGGTGATCGTCTCGCCGCGGGCGTCCTTGCCGGCGATGCCGTGACCGTTGAGGTACATCCCGATCGCCGCACCACCGTTGCCCCAGGCGTCGTGCTCCATGGCGTGGCCCTCGGGGTGCAGCCAGACGATGTCGTTGAGCCGCTCGCCGTCGCCGGTGCGCACGGTGTCACCGGTGAAGAAGCGCTTGCGGCGGAAGGTCGGGTGCTCCGCGCGCAGCCGGGACACGGCGGCGGTGAACTCGACCAGCGGGAGGTCGGCGCTGTCCCAGTCGACCCAGCTCAGCTCGGAGTCCTGCGCGTAGGTGTTGTTGTTGCCCTGCTGGGTGCGGCCGAGCTCGTCGCCGTGCGCGATCATCGGGACGCCCTGGCTCAGCAGCAGCGTCGCCAGGAAGTTGCGCTGCTCGCGGGCCCGGGCGGCCTGGATCTCCGGGTCGTCGGTCGGGCCCTCGACCCCGTGGTTCCAGGACCGGTTGTGGCTCTCGCCGTCGTTGTTGTCCTCACCGTTGGCCTCGTTGTGCTTCTCGTTGTAGGAGACCAGGTCGTTCAGCGTGAAGCCGTCGTGCGCCGTCACGAAGTTGATGCTCGCGACCGGCCGCCGGCCGGAGTGCTCGTAGTAGTCCGCCGAGCCGGCCAGCCGGCTGGCGAACTCGCCCAGCGAGGGCTCCCCGCGCCAGAAGTCCCGGACGGTGTCGCGGTAGGCGCCGTTCCACTCGGTCCACTGCGGCGGGAAGTTGCCGACCTGGTAGCCACCGGGCCCGACGTCCCACGGCTCCGCGATCAGCTTGACCTGGCTGACGACCGGGTCCTGCTGCACGAGCTCGAAGAAGGTCGCGAGTCGGTCCACCTCGTAGAACTCGCGGGCCAGGGTGGAGGCGAGGTCGAACCGGAAGCCGTCGACGTGCATCTCGGTGACCCAGTAGCGCAGCGAGTCCATGATCAGCTGCAGCGAGTGCGGGTGCCGCACGTTGAGGGAGTTGCCGGTGCCCGTGTAGTCCATGTAGTACTGCTGGTCGTCCTCGACGAGCCGGTAGTAGGCCTGGTTGTCGATGCCCTTGAAGCTGAGCGTCGGCCCGAGGTGGTTGCCCTCGGCGGTGTGGTTGTAGACCACGTCGAGGATCACCTCGATCCCGGCCGCGTGCATCGCCTTCACCATCGACTTGAACTCCTGCACCTGCTGCCCGAGCTGGCCGGTCGCGGCGTAGCCGCCTGCGGTGCCAGGAAGGCGAGGGTGTTGTAGCCCCAGTAGTTGCGCAGTCCCTTGTCGAGCAGGGTGCTGTCCTGGATGAACTGGTGCACCGGCATCAGCTCGAGCGCGGTGATGCCGAGACGGGTCAGGTGGGTGGTGATCGCGGGGTGCGCCAGGCCGGCGTACGTCCCGCGGAGCTCCTCGGGCACGTCGGGGTGCAGCTGGGTCAGGCCCTTGACGTGTGCCTCGTAGATGACCGACTCGTTGTAGGGGATGTCCAGGCGCCGGTCGCCCTCCCAGTCGAAGAACGGGTTGATCACCACGCCGTGCGTCATGTGCGCCGCGGAGTCCACGTCGTTGCGGGAGTCCGGGTCGCCGAAGGTGTAGCCGAACAGCGACTGGTCCCAGTCGATCTCGCCGCTGGTCGCCTTCGCGTAGGGGTCGAGCAGCAGCTTGTTGGGGTTGCAGCGCTGGCCCTTCTCGGGGTCCCACGGCCCGTGCACGCGGTAGCCGTAGCGCTGACCGGGCTGCACCTGGGGGAGGTAGCAGTGCCAGACGTAGCCGTCGACCTCGGTGAGCTCGATCCGGATCTCGGTGGTGCCGCCTCGTGGTCCCACGTCGAAGAGGCACAGCTCGACGCGGTCGGCCACCTCGCTGAACAGGGCGAAGTTGGTCCCGCTGCCGTCGAACGTGGCACCGAGCGGGTAGGGCCTTCCGGGCCAGGACTCCACGGGAGACCTCCTGCGCATCTTCATCGAGCATCGGTTGAACTGGAACGTTAAAACTACGTTCCCCTACGCGCGCTGCCCAATCGGGTCACGCCTGAAACCGCGAGGTGACGGTGGTCACCGCGGGTCACCGGCCGTTGGCGCTGAAGTGCTGGAAGTCCTTCAGCGAGCTCCAGGAACCGCCCCAGCCCCACCCGATCGCGGCGAAGGCCCGGACGACCGGACCGTCCGGGGTGATCATCCCGGGCCGCACCCAGCCGCGGTCGAGGTACGACGACGCGAGCTCGGGCAGGACCAGCTCGCCCTTGGTGTAGGGGTTCTGGAACGGGTTCACGTCCACGGCCAGGCCGTAGGCGTGCTGGGAGTACGACGTGCCGCCGGTCGTCGCCCGGCAGGCGAAGGCGCCGGTGTTGTTGCCGTCCCCGGTGGGCGGGGCCGTCAGCTCTGCCTTCCGGGTGATCCGCATCTCCTCGATCGGGAAGCGAGCCCGGTAGAGGTCCCGGAAGACCGCGACCAGGTCGTCGGCCGCGCTCGCGTTCACCAGCAGCTCGCCGGTGTGGCGCCGGTGGTCGAAGCCCCGGAAGGTGAGCCGGACCCAGGACAGGTCGTCGGCGGCCACGGGACAGCCCGCGTCCACGTCGAGCGCGCGATCACCGACGCGGGCGCCGGCGTGGTCACCCGCGATGCGAATCCAGCGCCGGGCAGGGCCGGCAGTCGGTCGGGGAGCGTGAACCGACGCTGCACCAGCTGCGGACGGGGTCTTCCGGACCTCGCCGTAGCCGTTCGCCTGCTCGGGCAGCACGCGCGTGCCCAGCCAGGGTGGCGGCGCGGTGCCGATCACCGGGCGCCCGCTCAGGTGGGGCAGCCGCGGGCTGGGGGTCGCCCGGGGAGGGGCTCGGACTGGCCGACGGACTGGCCGACGGGCTGGCGGAGGCCTCGGCGAGGGAGTGGCCGGGGCCTTCCGGCGTCGGGGTCGTCGCTCCCGGTGCCGCACGCCGTCGCGAGGAGCGCGAGCAGCGTGATCGCCGTGAGCCCGCGAACGACCCGCCCCGACGACGGCGCGAGAGCCGCTCGAGTCCGTCATGGTCCCGACTGTACGAGCGGGTCAGGCCGGGCTACCGGCCAGTAGTCGCGCGGGAAACTACGATGCACCCATGAAGCGCACGATCTATGACGCCGACCACGAGGCCTTCCGCTCCTCCGTCCGAGGTTTCCTCGACCGCGAGGTCGTCCCGCACTGGGACAAGTACATCGAGGCCAAGCAGTTCCCCCGGGAGATGTGGCACGCCTTCGGCGCGCAGGGTCTGCTGGGGCTCGAGGTCCCCGAGCAGTACGGCGGCTCCGAGGCGGGCGACTTCCGCTACAACGCCGTGCTCGGCGAGGAGCTCGGCCGGGTCTCGATGGCGCTGGGCTCCTGCCACGGGATCCACGCCGACATCGTCGCGCCGTACCTCGTGGAGCTGACCACCGAGGAGCAGCGCGAGCGCTGGCTGCCCGGCTTCGTCAGCGGCGAGCTGCTGTGCGCGATCGCGATGACCGAGCCGTCCGGCGGCTCCGACCTCGCCAACCTCAAGTCGACCGCCGTGCGCGACGGTGACGACTGGATCCTGAACGGGTCCAAGACGTTCATCACCAACGGCTACTCCGCCGACCTGATCGTGGTCGCGGCGCGCACCTCGCCGGAGAAGAAGGCCAAGGGCATCTCGCTGTTCGCGGTCGAGAGCGGCATGGAGGGCTTCAACCGGGGCCGCAAGCTCGACAAGGTCGGCCAGGACGAGTCCGACACCGCCGAGCTCTACTTCGAGGACGTCCGGATCCCCGGCACGAACCTGATCGGCGAGCTCGATCTGGGCTTCATCCACATGATGAACTGGCTGCCGCAGGAGCGCCTCTCCAACGCCGTCGGCAACCTCGCCCAGGCCGCGCAGATCCTCGACGAGACGCTCGTCTACATCAAGGAGCGCAAGGCCTTCGGCCAGGCGATCGGCTCCTTCCAGTACAACAAGTTCCTCGCCGCCGAGCTGGTCACCAAGATCGAGGTCACCCAGGCCTTCATCGACCAGGCCGTGCTGGCCCACACGCGAGAAGATGCTGACCCCGATCGACGCGGCCAAGGTGAAGTGGTGGACCGCCGACATCCAGAACGAGGTCCTCGACGCCTGCGTCCAGCTCTACGGCGGCTACGGCTACATGAACGAGTACCGCGTCGCCCGGGCCTGGCGCGACGCCCGCGTCTCGAAGATCTGGGCCGGCTCGAACGAGATCATGAAGGAGCTGATCGGGCGCGACCTCGGGCCTGTGATCAGCTCGCCGACAGGGCAGTCGATGGCACGCGTAGAGCGCTGACCGGGCGTTTCGTGCACAGCAGGTGTGTCGCCTTTGCCCGCTCGGCACTCCTGAGCGCGCGCCTCTGCCCGGTCGGCGAATTGGAGCACTGCAGTGACGCGGATGTTCGTGGCGGTGCTGCCGCCGGAGGCCGTGCTCGAGGAGCTCGAGGAGTTCGTCGGGCCGCGGCGGGAGGCTGTCGCCGTTCCGGTGGACCCGGCCCGAGCAGTGGCACCTGACCCTCGCCTTCGCCGAGCACGTCCCCGACCGGGCGTACGACGAGCTGCTGGTCCGGCTCGCCGAGGCTGCACGCAAGCGCAGGCCCGTCGAGGCCAGGATCGCCGGCGGCGGCGCGTTTCCCCATGCCGGGCAAGGCGAAAGTGCTCTACGCGGCCATCGAGACCGACACCGAGGAGCTCGCGAGGCTCGCCGAGGGAGCGAGGAACGCGGTGAGCACGTCCGGCGCGGAGGTCGACGGCCAGCGCTTCCGACCACACCTCACGCTCGCGCGGATGAACCGCCCGGTCGAGGCGACGAAGTGGGTGCGGCTGCTGGACACCTACCGCGGACAGCCGTGGCAGGTCGAGGAGATCGCGCTGGTCGCGTCCCACCTCGGCGAAGGCCCACGCCGGCGCGCGCGGCACGAGGTGGTCGAGACGTTCAGCCTCGGCCGCGCTGACCCTCGGCGCCCGGCGGAGCCCCCTCAGCCCGTCAGCCTCGGCCGCGCTGGTAGCGGTCCAGCGCCACCTGACGCTCCTCCGCGTGGTCGATGATCCGCTTCGGGTAGCCGTGGGCGTAGCCGTCGTCGGCGTCCCACGGCTCGTGGGCCGCCTTGCCCGGCAGGTGGGCCAGCTCCGGGATCCAGCGGCGGACGTAGTCACCCGCCTTGTCGAACTTCAGCCCCTGGGTGACCGGGTTGAACACGCGGAAGTACGGCGCCGCGTCGGTGCCGGTGCCGGCGACCCACTGCCAGCCGTGGTTGTTCGAGGCGAGGTCGCCGTCGACGAGGTGGTCGAGGAAGTGTCGGGCGCCGACCGGCCACCACACGTGCAGGTCCTTGGTCAGGAAGCTCGCGGTGATCATCCGCACCCGGTTGTGCATCCAGCCCTCGCTGAGCAGCTGGCGCATCCCGGCGTCGACGATCGGGAAGCCCGTGTGGCCGCTCTTCCAGGCCTCGATCGCGTCGGCCGGCTCGTCGTACGTCAGGCCGGCCACGGGGTTGAGGTCCTCCCACGCCGAGCGCGGGTTGGTGTGCAGCACGTCGGCGTAGAAGTCGCGCCAGGCCAGCTCGGACTCGAAGGTCGTCGCGCCCTGCGAGCGCCTGCCGGCGGTGTCGGCCAGGAGCTGGCGCGGGTGCACCACCCCGAGCTTGAGGTACGGCCGAGAGCCGCGACGTCCGGTCGGCGCCGGGGTCGTCGCGCATCGAGGCGTAGTCGTCGACGATCGCCGTCCAGGAAGGACTTCCAGCGCCGCTGCGCCGCGTCCTCGCCCGGCGTCGGCATCCCGGCCGGGGCCTCGTCGAGGGCCTTGTCGAGCATCGCCGCGACCCGCTTGTCGCTGTCGAGGGACACCCAGTCGACACCGCGAGGAGCGGGCTCGGGTGCGTCCCAGCCGTGCGAGCGCCAGGCCCGCGAGAAGGGCGTGAACACCTTGTAGGGCTGGCCGGAGCCGTTCAGGACCGAGCCCGGCGCCACGGCGTACGGCGTCCCGGTCGCGACTCCCTCGACGCCCTCCGGCAGCGCCTCGACGACGGCCCGGTCGCGGGCTCGCCCGTAGGGCGTGAAGTCGTTGGTGACGTGCACCTGTCCGGCGCCCACCTCGCGGGCCAGCCGGGGGACGACCGACGAGGGCGCTGCCCGAGCCGCACGCACAACCGGCCGTCGATCGACTCGTCGAGCGAGCGCAGGCTCGCCGCCAGCCAGGCCCGCCGCGCCGGGCCGGCGGACCGCCACAGGCCGGGGTCGATCACGAACAGGCCGAGCACGGGTCCCGCTGACGCCGCCTCGCGCAGTGCGGGATGGTCGCGCAGCCGCAGGTCGCGTCGGAACCACATGATCGAGGGCACCGTCCGACCCTACGAGCGGGCCCTGACAGCCGGCAGAAGGCGGTCCTACGCTGGGTCCATGTACGTGCCGCGCTTCAACGCCCTCGACGACGCGGACGAGATCAGGGCGCTCGTCGAGGCCGTCGGTTCGGCGCAGCTCGTGACGGTGGGGCCCGACGGCTACCCGCTCTCGACGCTGCTCCCGGTGATCTGGGACGAGGGTCGGCTGGTCTTCCACATGGCCCGGGCCAACCAGCACTGGAAGGCGATCGCCGACGGGTCACCGGCTCTCGCCGTGGTGACCGGTCCCGAGGCCTACGTCTCGCCCGGCTGGTACGCCACCAAGGCCGAGCACGGTCGGGTGGTGCCGACCTGGAACTACTCGGCGGTGCAGTTCACCGGGCGGGTGCAGGTGCACCCGGACAGCGAGTGGCTGCGCGAGGCGGTGACCCGGCTGACCGACCTGCACGAGGGTCGCCGGGACGCTCCCTGGTCGGTGGCCGACGCTCCCGCGAGCGTACGTCGAGAAGCAGCTGCGCGCGATCATCGGCATCGAGATGGCGATCGAGACGGTCGAGGGCAAGGCCAAGCTGAGCCAGAACCGCTCCGAGGAGGACCGCGCCGGGAGTGGTCGAGGGCCTGCGCAGCGAAGGCGGGAGCCGGGAGCAGCAGGTGGCCGACGCGATGACTCGGCTCGACTGATCTCGCGTCCGCCCACCGCGGATCGTCGCCGCCCACGCGGCCGTTAGGGTCGATTCATGCCAGTTCCCCTGCGAACGCTGGGACTCCAGCTGCGCTCCACCCTCTGGGACATGACGCCGCGGGACCACCGGCAGTCCGACCGCGAGTTCCGTCGTCGCCAGATCGTCGCGGCCGTCGTCGTGGTGATCGGCGCCCTGGTGCTGGCCTTCTCCTTGAGCCTCGACTCGGGCAGCAACTGGTTCTACGTGGCGACCCTGGTGCTCGCCGCGGTGTGGGCCGTCGGCGCGTTCGCGTCCGGGCCCGCTGCACCTCGGTCGCGTCGGCATCGACGAGACGGCGGCCGCCCGACCGATCGTCCAGCCGATCCTCGTCGGCCTCGGCCTCTCGGCCGTGTTCGTCGCGGGCGCCTTCGTCGTGAAGCTGATCCCGCCTCTGGCCGACCAGGTGGGCAACGTGCTCGCCTACGCCAACGACGGGAACGCGACCCTGGTGCTGCTCGTGACCGTGATCAACGGGATCGCGGAGGAGATGTTCTTCCGCGGGGCGCTCTACGCCGCGATCAGGAAGAACCAGGTGCCGATCACGGCCGTCGCCTACGCGATCGCGACCGCCGCCACGGGCAACGTCATGCTGTCCTTCGCGGCGCTCGCTGCTCGGCATCGTGGTGGGTCTCGAGCGACGCGCCAGTGGCGGCATCCTGGCGCCGATCCTCACGCACCTCACCTGGTCGGTGACGATGCTCTACGCGCTGCCGGCCATCCTGACCTGATCCGTCAGGAGTCGGGCTGCTCCTGCAGCGCGCGGCGCACCGCCTCGGCGTACGCGATCGGCTCGCCGGGGACGACCTCCCGGATCCGCTGCTCGCGGACGACCACCTCGATGCCCATCGAGTCGATCAGGTTGCGGCCGGTGGTGACGTCGACGTCGGTGACCAGCGCCAGCCAGTACGACGACAGCTTGGGCGTGAGCACCGGCACCTCGAGGATCAGCGACCTTGCGACCCCGCCCCTCGGCCGCGGCCAGCCGCAGCATGTCCACGTAGGTCAGCCGATCGGGGCCGCCGATCTCGTAGGTCTGCCCCAGCGCGGCGTCCTCGCCGAGCACGCCGACCAGGTAGCGGATCACGTCGTCGAGCGCGATCGGCTGGGTCATCGTGGTCGCCCACTTCGGGACCACCATCGCCGGGAGGTTCTTCACCAGCTGGCGGGTGATCTCCCAGGAGATGCCGCCCGCGCCGACCACGATCGCCGCACGCAGCACGGTCACCGGCACGCCGGTCTCACCGAGCAGCCCCTCGACCTGGCGACGGGAACGCAGGTGGGCCGAGAGCTCGCCGTCGTCACCGAGGCCGCCCATGTAGATGATCTGGCGCACGCCCTGGTCGGCGGCGGCCTTCGCGAACGCGCGCGCGGCCTCGGCGTCCTTGCGCTCGAAGTCGGCGTCGTCGAGCGAGTGCACCAGGTAGTAGGCGACGTCGACCCCCTCGAGCGGAGCCGTCAGCGAGTCGGCGTCGTTGACGTCGGCACCGACCGGATCCCCGGGCCCGTCGTACGCCTCGGGGCGCCGGGTCATCGCCCTCACCTCGTGGCCCTTCTCGATCAGGGCAGGCACGAGGCGGCGACCGATGAATCCGGTGGCGCCGGTGACGAGGATGCGGCTCATGTCCCAACCCTAGGGACCGGGCCTACGCTCGGTGGATGAGGATCGCGATCATCGGCACGGGCGTGGTGGGCCGGACCCTGGCCCAGGGGCTTCAGCAGGCGGGGCACGACGTGGTCGTCGGCACCCGTGACCCGGACGCCACCAAGAGGCGTGAGGAGTGGGCGGCTCTCGACGTACCCCTGCGCCCGCTCGGGATCGTGGCCGCCGACGCGGAGCTCGTGGTCAACGCGACCAACGGGCTCGCCACGCTGTCGGCGCTCGGGGAGGTGGGATCCGACCACCTCGCGGGCAAGGTCCTCCTCGACGCCGCCAACCCGCTCGACTTCTCCCAGGGGTTCCCGCCGTCGCTCAGCGTCAAGGACACCGACTCGCTGGGCGAGCAGATCCAGCGTGCCTTCCCGGAGAGCCGGGTGGTGAAGGCGCTCAACACGGTCACGGCCTCGGTGATGGTCGATCCCGGCGGGGCTCGGCGACGGGGACACCACGATCTTCGCCGCCGGCGACGACGCGGAGGCTCGCGCCCAGGTGGTCGGGCTGCTCGGGACCTCGGCTGGCGCGACATCGTGGAGCTCGAGGGCATCGACAACGCCCGCGGGCTGGAGATGTGGATGGGGCTCTGGGTCAGGCTGATGGGCGCGCTCGGTACGGCAGATTTCAACCTCCGACTCGTCCGTTGAGACGACACCGCCCAGAAACACGCTGAGGCTAAGGTCACTCACATGTCCTACCTGTTGCGCGTGGCGCTGCCCGACGTACCCGGTTCGCTGGGTCGTCTCGCCTCCGCCATCGGTTCCGCGGGCGGCAACATCGACGCCATCGAGATCGTCGAGCGCAGCGAAGGACGCGCGGTCGACGACGTCTTCCTCGCTCCCGAGCCGGGCGTGATGCCGGACAGCATCGTCTCCGCGTGCACCTCGCTCCCGGACGTCGAGGTGCTCTGGATCTCCCGCTACGGCGCGGGGTCGAACCTCACCCGGGACCTCGAGGTCGTCGAGGCGATGACCTCCGACCCGGAGGTCGCCCGGGACACCCTGGTCGACCTGCTGCCCGCGACCTTCGTGGTCGACTGGGCGGTGCGCGTGCGCCGGGAGGGGGACAGCGGCAAGGTGCAGCACGGGACCCCGGCCGCTCCGACCGAGGTGCCGGAGGACATCTCCTGGCCGACGCGACCTCAAGCGGGGTCGCCGGATCGAGGTGCCGGAGCGGCTCTCCGAGATGCTGCTCGCCGGCTGCTCGCTCAACGACGACGAGATGGTCGTCATCGCGCGACGTGGTGGCCCGGAGATCCTCGACTCGGAGATCGCCCGCCTGTGCCACCTCGTGGCGCTGGCGGCTCGATCTCGAGCTGACCGGTCGCGCGGACCGGTCAGGCCGAGGTCCTGCCAGTGACGCCGCGTCGGGATCAGTCGATCGGGGTCAGCTTGAAGACGGGGATCTGCCGGTCGGTCTTCTTCTGGTACTCGCCGTAGGTCGGCCAGGTGTCCACCGAGAGCTTCCACAGGTCGGCGCGCTCGTCGCCCTCGACGACCTCGGCGCGGTAGGTCTTCCTGACCGCGCCGTCCTGCAGCTCGACCTCGGGGTGCTCCAGGAAGTTGTAGTACCACTCGGGCTGGTCGTCCGCTCCACCCTTGGAGGCGATCGCGACGTAGATCCCGTCGCGCTCGACGCGCATCACCGGGTTCTTGCGCAGGTTGCCGGACTTCGCGCCGACCGAGGTGATCACCACGATCGGGTCGCCCGTGTCGCGCAGGGTGTTCGCCTCGGCACCGTCGGTGGCCTCGAACTTCTCGACCTGGTCGCGGACCCACTTCGCCTTGCTGGGGACATATTCACCTTGGAGTGTCATACGGCGCATAACACCAGGCTGTCCGTCGAGATTCCAGCGCTCACTAGTGTTCGCTCATGAGCGCCATCGACGGAGTCAGCGAGATCTTCGACCCGGCCGACTGGGACGACGTCCCCGGCTTCGAGGACCTGACCGACCTGACCTACCACCGAGCGAAGGCACACGGCACGGTCCGGATCGCCTTCGACCGGCCGGACGTGCTCAACGCCTTCCGGCCGCACACCGTCGACGAGCTGCTGCGGGTCCTCGAGCACGCGCGTACGTCGAGCGACGTCGGCTGCGTGCTGATCACGGGCAACGGGCCCAGCGAGAAGAACGGCAAGTGGGCGTTCTGCACCGGGGGTGACCAGCGCATCCGTGGCAAGGCCGGCTACCAGTACGAAGATGGACGGGGGAGACCGTCCGACAGTCGTCGACAAGGCGCAAGTCTCGGTCGGTTGCACATCCTGGAGTGCCAGCGGCTGATCCGGTTCATGCCCAAGGTGGTCATCTGCCTGGTCAACGGATGGGCCGCGGGTGGCGGGCACTCGCTGCACGTGGTGTGCGACCTGACCCTCGCCAGCGCTCGAGCACGGCCGGTTCAAGCAGACCGACGCCGACGTGGGCAGCTTCGACGGCGGCTTCGGGTCGGCGTACCTCGCCCGCCAGGTCGGCCAGAAGTTCGCCCGCGAGATCTTCTTCCTCGGCCAGGAGTACTCCGCCGAGGACGGGGTCCGGATGGGCGCGGTCAACAAGGCGGTGCCGCACGCCGAGCTCGAGAAGACCGGTCTGGAGTGGGGCCGGCTGATCAACGGCAAGAGCCCGACGGCGCAGCGGATGCTGAAGTACTCCTTCAACCTGATCGACGACGGGCTCGTCGGCCAGCAGCTGTTCGCCGGCGAGACCACCCGGCTGGCGTACATGACCGACGAGGCCCAGGAGGGCCGCGACCAGTTCCTGGAGAAGCGCGACCCCGACTGGTCGCCGTACCCCTGGTACTACTGAACGAGCCTAAAACCCCAGGTCAGAGGCCTGATGACCCCTCATGCGTGGCAGATGCGTGGCAGGAAGTGCAATTGATGCGCGCGGGCAGGGCGCTGGGATCTCTCCTCGGCGCTGTCGTCGGAAGCACATAGACTGCCGTCATGACGCTGAGCGCATCGGAGTTCTACGAGGCAGGGCTGGCCCTGCCTCCTTCGGTGCGCAAGGACCTGGCCCTGCGATTGCTGGAATCGATCGAGGTCGCCGATCAGGAGTCGGTCGACAAGGAGTGGTCGACGGAGATCGGTTCGCGCGTTGACGACATCCTCAGCGGCAAGGTCGAGATGATTCCGGGTGAGCAGGTCTTCGCGGAGTTGGCGGACCGACGAGCCGCCCGACAGGCTGCGCGTAACGCATGACCCTTGGTTTCGACCTCCACCCGGAAGCTCGGGCGGAGTTGTTCGCCGACGTCGACTGGTACGACGCGCGCGAGTTCGGGCTCGGGGAGCGCTTGGAAATTGCGGTGCGCGCGGCGATCGACGTGGCGGTGGACTCCCCAGAGTCATGGGCTGTCTGGCCCGGCTGGGAACGTGAACCGGTCGTGCGATCCAAGCGTGTTGACGATTTCCCGTACCGTGTCGTCTACTTCGTCCACGACGATCTCCTGATGGTCGTCGCGGTGGCTCACGCGAAGCGTCGGCCGGGCTATTGGCGCGAGCGAGTGACCTCTGGATGAGCTGACTTGCGGGTGGCAAGAACTGCCGCCGCCATCCCGGAAGCGGCCGCCCGCGTCTTGTCCTCGGCCGTCGGCCAGAGGTGGGCGTAGGTGCTGAGCGTCGTCGTGGCGGATGCGTGGCCCATGGCGCGTTGCACGGTGACCACGTCGCACCCGGCGGCGATCAGGCCGCTGGCGAAGTAGTGCCGTAGCTCGTGCAGCTTGCAGGACACTGCGGCGGCGGTGCGGGTCGCCCTCCATCGGTAGTCGACGAGATTGTCGTGCCACGGCTTGCCGCCCTCGTCGAACAGCCAGCGCGTCGGGCTCGCCCTTCGGAGTGTGCAGACGGACGTGCTCGGCGAGGATCGTGACGAGTTCATCGGGCAGATAGATCGTCCGCTCGGACTCGTACTTCGGTGGCCGGACGACGACAGCGATCCCGCCTGCAGCCTCGACGAGGTTCTTGCCCGCATCGATGTCGGCAGGCTTGGCCCGCTGGAGTTGACGGGTCACCCGCAGCGTGCGTCCGAGGAAGTCGATGTCCCCGACCTGCACGCCGAGCGCTTCACCCCGTCGCAGTCCGGCGAAGGCGCAGAGCGCCACGTATGCAGTGAAACCGGGCCTCGACTTCGGTCGCCGTTCCGGCTCGGCACTGGATATCACCCTTGCCACCTCGGCGTTGGTGGGGAGGAACATGGCTGCCTCGGCTTTGCGCCTACGAGGCAGCACTACGCCAATCGTCGGGTCGCTGGCGATGAGGCGATCCGCGACGGCTGCACGAAACACCCCGCGGACGATCGTGAAGCGGGTGTCGATCGTCGTCGGCGCCAGTCTCGCGGTCATGTTCTTGACCCACCCTTCGATGTGCGAGCGCCGGATCGAACGCAGCGGCATGTCCCCGAACGTCACGCTCGCGGTGGCCAGGTCGGCGTTCTCGCGAGTCGACGACAGCCACACCTGTCGGGGAGCCCAGGCGGCGTAGAAGGTGGCGAAGGTGATCTTGCCTGCCGAGGGGTCGATCCAGTCGCCGCGCACGACTTTCGCTTCTTCTGTGGCGACCCAGCGCTTGGCGTCGATCTGCCTCTTGAACGACTTGGTGTGCTGCTTGCCGACTTCGTCGCGGTATGACCCGCGCCAGGATTGGCGCTCCTTCCATACCCAGCCCATCGTTGTTCTCCTTCCGTAAGGCCCCTTCATGATGCGCCCGGGCTCCGACATGGCCCGGTCTGCTCAGTGGTGCAGTGGACGGTCGGTCTGCTCGGTGAGCCAGAGGATGAGGTCGGCTCTCCAGTAGCGGACGTGGCGGCCGACCTTGAAGCTACGAGGCCCACAGCCGAGGTGGCGCCAGTAGCGCAGGGTGGCGACGGGGACGCGGACGAGGTCGGCGACCTCGGGGAGGGTGAGCAGCTCGTCGTTCGCGTGGGGTGTCTCGGTGGGGTGGGCCGGTGGTTGGTGGCGGTCATGTCCTTCTCCTTGGTGTGTGGGTGCCGGGGCATGTTGTCGGCCCGACGTTTCTCGTTGCGTGTAACTAGGACCCGGTAGGGCCTCCGAGCGATCAACTGTCCGGAAGGGTCCTCACCACATGGCTCACCACATGCCTCACCAGACGGTCGAATACCAGGGAGTAGGTCTGTGGTGAGGGTCATCGGCTGATGCCTCCGCCTCTGTCGGGTTCTCGAGTAGCCGTAGGGCTGTTGGCCGGGGATGGGTCGGGGATGGTTGCTCTTCTCCCAGTGGGGTGGGGCTGCGAGTCGCCGTTCGTGTTCGCGGTCTTGGAGCCAGTCGTCGTGTTCTTGCTTGACCCGTGTCCGGGGGTAGGGATCGGAGGGCGGGTTCGTGGAGGAGGGCGTGCACCTGGTGGGTGGCGGTGGTGAGGTCGTCACGGATCTCCTCGACGGCGGCCTGGATTCTGGCGTCGTAGGTCAGGGTCGCCGTAGCGGGCCATGAAGCGGCGCTGCCTGTCGGCGAGGGCCATGGCACTGCGTAGGTCTTGTTGTCTGGTCCAGGCGGCGCGCAGGTCGTCCAGTGCGGCTTGAAGGGGACGGTGGGGGGCGTACCGGTCGAGGTCCTCGGCTGCGCGGATGGCGGCGTGTCCGGGTCCGAGGTCGGCGCGGTCGCGGCTGAAGGTCTCGACCCAGGACCGGCGAGCCTCGTCGAGGTCCTCGGCGACCAGGTGGGCCAGGTTCTCCTCGCGGCCGCGGGTCATCGCGACGTAGGCCGCGGCGGCGTGGGTGTGCTCACCGAGGGCGAGGTGGCCGGTGTGGGTGGTCTCGCCCTGGGCGCCGTGGACGGTGGTGGCGTAGGCGAGCTCCACATGTTCGCGCGCGTAGCCGGGTGGGAGGGACCGGGACTGGGTCCCGGCGCGTGCGTCGCGGTTGTGGAGGGTCAGGGTGCCGTCGTGGTCGATGCCCTCACCTCACGTGAGGTGCTGGCCGTCGAGGCCGACCTCCTCACCCGGCTCATCGGTCGCGCCGAGTTCGTCTCCGGGGCGCGTACCAGGTACGGGCTCCGGTGCGGGTCTCGCAAGGGCCTTGCCACGGGTAAGCGCCCGCCTTCCGTGGCTTACGGAGACAGTTGCGAACGCCCGGACGCAGCCGATGTGCGGATGGCAGGGAAACTAGGCACGCCTGAGGATTCCCCCACGATGAACTCGGCCCGCCTAGTCAGGTCGCGCACCCCGCGACGCTCGGCCAGCAGTGCTGGGCGCCGACTGAGTATCTGCGAGCGCCTTCGTCTAGCGGACGAGCGCCTCACCCTGCCCCTTGCAGGAAGCCCCTAGATATCAGCGGCCGGCAGTAGTCGTTGCGGGTGAGCGAAGCGGGGCGGTCGTCGTTTCGACGGCGGGCACGTTGTAGCGGATGGCGTCGAGGTCGAACTCCAGGTACGTGAACGATCCCTCAGGGCCGTCGGAGTGCCACACGCCCTCACCTTGCGTCATCACACGGGAGGTGCCGGTGTCGCGGTGTCCGGCGATCGGGGTCGACCAGCGTCGCTGGGTGAAGGTCTTGCCGTCGGCCGAGGCACGTGTCCGGTCGTCGGAGACGAAGTCGACGAGGTCGTGGTCGGCGTTGAACGTCAGCACGGCGGAGACGGTCTGGTCGCCGTCGGTGAACTCGCCGCGGACGTGCATGGGGTCGACCGTCGTCCAGGTTGCGGGGGCGTCGACGATCGCGCCGGGAGCCATCACGACGAGGTCGTTGAACACGGTCACCGTCTCACCGCGGTCCATTTCGGGACCGGAGGCGTCGACGACGGTGAAAAGCGAGAGCAGCTTCACGCGCATCGTCGCGGTGGTCTGGGCGAACTCGTGCAGCACGGTGACGGGAAGTCCCGACCTGGTGGCGTCCATCAAGAAGATCCGCTGCGGGTGTGGCCCGTAGGTGCTGACCTGCTGGCCGGTGAACGGCATCCATGCTGCGTCCGGCCCGCTGCGGATGCGTCCGTGGAAGTCGGCGTGGAAGCTGACCACGCGGGGCCGCCCGACGACCCCGGAGCGACGGACGTACGCCGCCAGCGGCCCCGGCAGGACATCAAGGTCCGACTCGTGCACGATCGCCGGAGAGGGGTCGACGTCAGTGAGGGCGCGAGCGGCCTGTTTCCGGTACTCGGCGTGGAAGCTGGCCGGTCCGTCGGTGGCGAAGGCGAGCCCGGCGGCCAGCACCAGGACGAGGTTCACGATCGTGCCGACGCGTGCGTCGCTCCACGACGTCGCGATCGCGACCTGCGAGAGCGCCGCGGCACCGAGCGCCAGGGCCCACCACCAGGTGGGCGCACCCACGGCAAGGAGCGCCGCCGTACTCAGGACGAGTGCGGCCGCGAGCAGCCAGAGCACGCCGGCCAGGACACTGATCGGTTGCGTCAGTTGGGGGATGTCGGCCCAGCCGAATCCCTTGGCTGCGCCCAGGAGATGGATGAGGCCGTGTCCGGCGAGCACGGCGACGAGTGTCCAGCGGAAGGCGGTGATCATGGAGGTCGGCTCTCTTCTGCCCATTGCCTGGGCTGGTTGTTTCGTGAGGAGCGTGAGCTCCGGTTGTCGGGTGTTGTCAGGAGCTGGCGATGGCCTGCAGGATGTTCAGCCGTACCGCGCGCAGTGCCGGCAGCGCCGCCGCGAGCACGCCGACCACCCCCGATGCCACCAGCATCACCAGCACGAGTGCCCACGGGATCGCCAACGTCGTCAGCCCCTGGGAGACCAGGCCGCGCTGCAGGGCCACCCCCAGGCCGAGCCCGAGGAGGGTGCCCAGGACCGCACCGAAGACGGCCGTCGCGACGGCCTCGATCGTGATCATGGAGCTGAGCTGACGGCGCCGCAGCCCGATCGCCCTGAGCAGACCGATCTCACGCGTGCGCTCGAACACGGACAGGGCCAGGGTGTTGATGATGCCCAGGACGGCGACGATGACGCTGAAGAGCAGCAGCACGTAGAGGAGGTTGAGCAATATGTCGATGGATGCCGCCTGGGCGTCCGCGAACTCCGCCCCGTCCTGGACCGACACGATCAGGTAGGGACGAACCAGGCTGGTGAGCTCCTTGCGGAGCGCACGTAGGTCCGCTCCCGAAGCGGCCCGCACGAAGACACGGATGTCCGCGCGCTGGCTCATGGGCAGGGCTGCAGCGTAGAGCGACCGGTCCACGATCATGTGCGACTCGAAGATCTCGCTGTCCTGGTAGATGCCACCCACGACGAGGGGCTCACCGGTCAGCGTGCCGACGGCTCCGGTCAGGGTGTCTCCCACCTTCCAGCTGCGGGCCTTGGCAGTGGTCTCGTCGACGATGACGGAGCGTCCGTGTAGGGCAGAGAGCTGTCCGCGGTGCATCTTGACCACGAAGTTCTCGGCGACGTCGGCTGGCTCGGCGGCGTACGCGGTCGTGTGGAAGGTCCCCACCTGTACGGCGACCGCGCTGATCTCCGCCACCGACCGAACCCCTGGTAGCGCTCGTGCGGCGTCGGCCACAGGCGTGGGCACGGGGGCGATGTTGCCGCTGTTGAGCACGAAGTCGGAGGTCACCTCGTTGTCCACTGCATCGGACACGCTGGCCTTGACACTCTGCGCGAGGACGGAGAGGCCAGCGATCAGTGCGAGCCCGATCATCAGGGCGCTGGCGGTGGTCGCCGTACGACGCGGGACGCGCAGCGCGTTCTCGCGGGCGAGCCTGCCGACGGCACCCAGGACCGCGACGAACGGCCAGGCGATCACGCGTACGACGGGGCGGGTCGCCAGCGGAGCGCCGACCAGCATCCCCAGCACAGCAGCGATGGCGCCAAGCCCGGCCACCGGCCATGAGACGTGAGTGCGGGTGACCGCGCCACCGAGGACCAAGGCACCTGCGACCAGCAGGCCGAGGCCGATCAGACCACGCTTGCCGAGCCCACCGGCGACCGACCCGGCGTCCCCGCGCATGGCCGCCACTGGTGCTACGCGCGAGGCACGGCGTGCGGGCAGGACGGCTGCGATGACGGTGACCAGCACTCCGACCAGGACGCTGAGCGCGATGGTGGTCGGGTGGAGCGGGAGGTCGGAGCCGATGTCGGTGCTGAGCAGGCTCCGGATGGCAGCCTCGGCGCCGGCTGCGATCAGCAGTCCGAAGGCGATGCCGAGCACGGAGCCCACCAGACCGATGACGACCGCCTCGCCGAGCACGCTGCGTATCACCTGCGCCCGGGTCGCGCCGATCGCGCGCAGCAGGGCGAGCTCGCGGGCACGCTGCCCGACGAGCATGGAGAAGGTGTTGACGATGATGAACGCGCCGACGAACAGGGCCACGCCTGCGAAGACCAGCAGGAAGGTCGTGAAGAAGCCGAGGCCCTTCTGCACCGACGTCTCGGTCTCGTTCTGGACGGTCGCCCCGGTGACCGCCTCGAGGTTCGAGGGCAGGACCCGGGCGACGGCCGTGCGCAGGCTCGTCTGGCTGACGCCGGGCGCCGCGGTGACCGACAGCGACGTCACGGTGCCGTCGGGGGCGAAGGCCCGGCGAGCGGTGGCCTCGTCGACGAGCACCGCGGTGGCGCCGAACAGCGAGCCGAAGTGCACCTCACCGGTGATGGTGACCTGCTGTGCACGGTCGCCGATGACCGCGCGGGTCCGGTCGCCCACGTGCAGGTGTGCTCGGTCCAGGGTGCTGCTCTCGACCGCGACCTCCCCGGGCCCGGTGGGTCCGTGTCCGGAGACCAGGGTGAACGACGGGTCGTCCTCGACGAAGGCGAACCCGAGCGACGGCGCGCCGCCGTTGCGGACCGCGATGCCGTCGCTGCCGGCCAGGATGGCGGTGCCCTGCAGGTTGGGCAGCACCCGCGCAGCACCTGGCACGGCGGCGACCGTGTCCACGAGGGACAGCGGTACGCCGGGGCGCACGGTGGAGCCGTCGACCGAGACCGGGGACACGGCCTCGGTCTGAGCGCCACGGACGGACACGTCGAGTCCCTTGGCTGCCTGGGAGACGAGGCCGCCGAGGGTGTTGTCGATGCTGTCGCGCAGCACGAAGGTGCCGGTGACGAAAGAGACTCCGAGCATCACGGCGAAGGCGGTGAGCAGGAGCCGGACCACGTGGCCCTGAAGACCCCGCAGGGTGACGTGCCACATCAGGCGTCCCGACCGGCGAGCTCGAAGCTCTTCATCCGGTCGAGGACCGAGACCGTGGTCGGCGACAGGATCTCATCGACGATGCGGCCGTCGACCAGGAAGAGCACCCGGTCGGCATACGACGCCGCCACCGGGTCGTGGGTGACCATCACGATGCTCTGCCCGAAGTCGTCGACGGAGTGGCGCAGGAACGCGAGGATCTCGGCACTGGCCCTGGAGTCGAGGTTGCCGGTCGGCTCGTCGGCGAAGACGATCGCGGGCCGTCGTACCAGGGCCCGCGCGCAGGCGACGCGCTGCTGCTGCCCGCCGGAGAGCTCGTCTGGCCGGTGGCTCAGGCGGTCCCGGATCCCCAGGGTGTCCACGATGGTGTCGAACCATGCGAGGTCGAGCTTGGCGCCGGCGATGTCGACGGGCAGGGTGATGTTCTCGCGCGCCGTCAGGGTCGGCACCAGGTTGTAGGCCTGGAACACGAAGCCGAGCCGGTCGCGTCGCAGCAGGGTGAGCGCCTTGTCCTTGAGGCCGCGGATGTCGATGCCGTCGATCTCCACCCGCCCGGACGTCGGCTCGTCCAGGGCGGCCATGCAGTGCATCAGCGTGGACTTGCCCGACCCTGAGGGGCCCATGATCGCGGTGAGCCGACCGCGACCGAACTCCACGGTGACGTGGTCGAGGGCCACGACCTGGGCATCGCCCGTGCCGTAGACCTTGCACAGCCCTTCGGCCCGCGCGACCGCGTCCCCGTCGGTGAGGCCGTCGATCTCGGCTGCGGTGCGGTCTTGAGTGATCGTCATGGTGGAAGCTCCAGAACGGGCAGCGAGGGGCGGCCCGTGTCGTGTGACGAGACATCGCCCCGGACGTTCGACGACGCACTTCCCTGCCCACGGACGCTAGGTGTCGCATCTCGGCACCGACAGGGCACAACGACCCCACCGGCAGGGGAGCCCGGCACTGGTGCGCAGCGCGAGTGCCGGTGGGATCGAGAGGTCGAGTGAACGCGCCACGACGGCGATCGACACCAACCACAGACGGGTTCGTGAAGTGGTGAACGACATGGTCACCACACTGGTCAGCAACGAGACACCACCCGCGGAGGCGCTGGACCTCCTCGACGCCCATCTACCGACCTACGACGTCGTGCTCACCGAGCACCTCGTCGTCGAGGCGGACACCGCACGTCGTCTTCGAGGCCGCGAAGAACTTCGACTTCATGACCACCAGGTCGCCGCTGGTCACCGCTCTGATGACCGCACGGAGCGTGCCCGCTCGCTTGCAGGGCCGGTTGCTGGGCCGGCCCGTCGTCGACCCCGCAGTCGCTGATGCTCGCCCGGGACCCGGGCGCGTTGCCCGGCTGGCTGCTCCTCGGCGAGGTCCCCGGCCGCGAGGTCGTCTTCGGTGCAGTCGGCACGTTCTGGAAGCCGGACATCGAGTGGCACGACCTGGCCGCAGAGCAGTTCGCCGACTTCGCAGAACCGGGTTGGGGCAAGATCGCCTGTCACCTGCTGGTGCGCCCCGACGGTCCTGGCCGGTCGATCCTCAGCTACGAGTGCCGCACCGCCACCACCGACCCCGTCTCGCGGGCGCAGATGTCGCGCTACTGGTGGCTGATCCGACCCTTCGTGGCCTACGTCATGCGCGCCGTGCTCCGCACGCATCCGCGCGAACGTCGACGCGCATGTCTAGCCCGATCCGAGCCTGACCTCCGACGCCGGGAAGGTGCTCACCGAGAACCCCGCGCACGCGACGTGGACCTCCATGGACCGCACGGTCGGCCGCAGGGCCTGCCAGGCGTTCTTCGTGCTCTCGCTCGCCTACGTGCCGGCCATGCTGGCGGGCTTCGTCGCCAACGGCGGCTTCGACAAGCCCATCGCAGATCCCTACCTCGCCGTCATGGAGCTGCTCATCCTGCTCGCTGGCGGTCCCGCTGGTGGTGGTCTTCGCCTGCGTTCACACCTACGCGCCCGCGAAGCGGAAGAGCGCTGAGCCTCAGCGCGTTCGCCTCGTCACCGTGACAGCCGGCATCACCGTCTGCGTCCACGTGGTCCTGCTGACCGTCGGGTCGCCAGGCTCGACGCAGCACACCTCGCCGGGCTACGACCTGCTGCTCAGCTGGCACTGGCCCTCGGCGGTCTTCGCGCTCGACATCGCCTCCTGGGACTTCTTCCTCGGCTTCGCCCTGCTCCTCGCGGCTGCGGTGTTCACCGGCCCCGGCCTGCCCGAGCTCGTGCGTCGCGGGCTCCAGCTCAGCGGAGCCGCTGTGCCTGTTCGGCCTGGTGGGTGCCGCGACCGGCAACATGGGCTTGCGCGACATCGGCATCGTCGGCTACGCCGTCATACTCCCGGTGGTGCTGCTGGTGATGGCGCGCTTGTTCGCGGCCACCCCGGTCCAGGAGACCCCGCGATGAGCGGCACCACGGGCACGAGCCGGCCGGCGACACGGACCCCGTTCACGCACGCGGTCGGCGTGGCCGCCGTGGTGTTCTCGGCGCTCTACTTCGCCTCTGACGTGCTCGAGCTCGTCCACGGTGGCTTCTCCACGACCCAGCTCGTGCTCACCTATCTCGCCGAGGCCGCCATCCCGCTCTTCGTCATCGGGCTCTACGCCGTCCAACGGCCCCACATCGGGACGCTCGGTCTCCTCGGCGCGGTCGGCTACGCCTACGCCTACGTCTTCTTCACCGGCACGGTGCTGCTCGCGCTCGTGAACGCCTCACCGGACTGGGACGCCCTCGTGGGAGACCTCGGTCCCTGGGTCACCGTGCACGGGCTGCTCATGGTCGCTCGCCGGCTCGGCCTTCGGGGTGGCCGTCGTCCGGGCCGCGGGTGCTGCCGCGCTGGACCGGGGTGCTGCTGGTGGTCGGGGTGGTCCTGGTCGCCGTCGGCATCCGTGCTCCCGGTAGCCGTCCAGATGCTCTGCGCCGGCGTTCGCGACCTCGCGTTCGCCGGCATGGGGCTGTCCCTGCTGACCCGCACACGACCGACACCTACATCCACCGAAAGGGGCGTTGTCCATGTACACGCTTGAGTTCGAGAACGTCACGAAACGCTACGGCCACGAGGTCGTCGTCGACGACCTCACGTTCACCGTCCAGCCCGGACGTGTCACCGGCTTCCTGGGACCCAACGGCGCCGGGAAGTCCACGGCGATGAAGGTCCTGCTGGACCTCGCCACCGCCGACCACGGTCGCGCCACGATCGGCGGGACCCGCTATCGCGAGCATGGCCGACCCGGCCCGCACCGTGGGCGTGGTCCTCGAGCCGAACGCCTTCCACCCCGGACGCACCGGGCGCAACCACCTGCGAGATCCTCGCCGACGGCGCTGGCATCGACCCCGGCCGCATCACCGAGATGCTGGAGGCCGTCGACCTGACCCACGCCGCCGACCGCCACGTGGGCGGGTACTCCCTGGGGATGCGACAGCGCCTCGGGCTCGCCGCCGCCCTGCTCGGCGACCCACCGGTCCTGGTGCTCGACGAGCCCGGCAACGGGCTCGACCCCCAAGGCATCCGCTGGCTGCGCGACCTGCTCCGCGAACGCGCTGCCGCCGGAGGCACGGTGTTCGTCTCCAGCCACCTGCTGGCCGAGGTCGAGCACCTGGCCGACGAGATCGTGGTCCTGAACCACGGCCAGCTCGTCGCCACCGGCACGCTCGTCGGCGCTGCAGCAGGCAGGCACCTCGGTCCGTACCGACTCCGACCTGACGCGTTGACCCAGCTGCTCAGGACGGCCGGCGCCACCGTCCACACCGGCAGCGAGGGCGAGCTCGTCGTCCGCGGCGTCGGCGATCGCCGAGATCGGAGACCGCGCCTGCGCCGCGGGAATCGCCCTGCACGAGCTCAGTCCGCAGGCCGGCTCCCTGGAGGAGCTGTTCCTCGGCTGGACGAGCAACGACACCACCTCACACCAGCGGCGCCGACACCGACCGTCGTCATCGAGCCCGAAAGGCAGGCAGTACCGCTATGACCACCATGCTCCGACTCATCCGCGGAGAGATCCGCAAGCTCACCACCACCAAGCTGCCGTGGGGGTTCCTCGCCGTCCTGGTCGTCATCGCCGGGCTCGACGCGGCGGTCGTCGCCTTCGGCACCGACATGGACGGCAGCAAGACGTTCGTCGCCACCGCCGCGGATCAGCAGTCCCTGATGGCCTTCGCCTTCAACGCCATGATGGGCACCAGCCTGTTCGGCGCCATCGCCGTGGCTCGTGAGTACGGGCACCACACCGTCGTGCCGATGTTCCTGACCTCCCCCAACCGCACCCGAGCGGTGCTCGCCCAGCTGATCGCGGTGCTGGTCGGTGGAGCAGTCCTGGCTCTGATCGGGCAGGTGCTGGTTGTCGTCGGGGTCGCCCTGGCGCTGCCGAGCACCGACTACGGCTTCCTGGTCTCGGCCGGCGACCTCGCCCGGCTCTTCGCCGCCACGACGCTCGCCGGTGCCATCGGCGCCACTCTCGGAGCGGGTCTCGGGCGCCCTCATCCGCAACATCGGTGGCGCCGTCACCACCGCCGTCCTGGTGCTCTTCGTGATCCCGCCTCTCGTCGTCCAGCTGTTCAGCGACGCGGGGTCCTGGATCCCGACGTCACTGTTCGCCGTCATCTCCGGGGTCAGCCCCGACGTCAGCCTGTGGGCCGCCCTGCTGGCCATCGTGGCGTGGGCACTGGTCCCGGCTGCCGCCGGACTCGTGGCCGTCCGCAGGCGAGACGTCGTGTAAGAGCCGCCTGCGCCGAGGAGAGCCAGCCGCTGCCGACCTCGAGGTCCTGCCAAGGTCAGCCTGGTTCCGTTTCCTCGGTGTCTTCGGTGAGAGCAATCCGGTCGTCCTGAGAGGCAGCGCGGTCGTCCTTCGAGTGCTTCCGATCGAGCGCCGCGTTGCGGCGCTGGGGCAAGTGCTCCCCATACCGGTCCTCGTTCCTGCCAGTGTTCAGGAACGCATCACGGTCGCTCTTAGCGTCGCGCGTATCGGCTCCGCTGTCTCGGGCATCGGCAACTTCATCACGTCGGTCCGCAGCGCTCAGGATGGCGTCCGCGCCTTCCATCCGAGCGGCCAGAGCTAGCTCACGCGCTGTCAAGGCGGCCTCGCGTCGATCGAGCTCGGCTTCGCGCTCATCTGTCGTTGGCCCTGGCTCGCTGCTATCGCCCATGGTCAAGTCAACCATGGCTGACAGCTCACCCCTACCCAACGGGCAGTTTGCGCCAGCGGCTCAGATGGCCTGTCCACGCTGACCGTTCTGGGGGCGGAGACCCGGTGCGGTCGGACCATGGCCGCTGACGAATCCGGACGCCGGAAGGTCCTGCAGGCGAAAGCGGGCGTACTGTCAAGAGTGGGAGCTGTTCCGGACCCCAGGCGGACCTGGCCGCCGTCGCTCCGGCCGGAATCTTCTCCCTGATCGTCTTGCTGTTCCTCTACCACTTCGACCGCTACGAGCGCACCCCGGCTCTGCCAGCCGTCACGGCGTTCATCGGCGGTGGCGTCGGCGCCCGTGGGCGATGGCCCTGTCCGGGAACGCCGCCATGATGGACCTGTACGCGAAGCTGTCCGGGCAGGCCTGGGCCACGGACTGGAAGGCCGGGCTCACCGCCGACGTAAGAAGCACGTCCTCGCCGCGAGCCTCGACTTCGCCCACGACCTGGACGAGAGCAACGGCGATGACACCCCGGCAGTGGAGCACTCCCGCGCCGAGATCCAGAGACTCTGGAGCCGCTGAGCCGTAGGCCGTGACCAAGCCGCACCCCTGACGGAGGTGACACATGCGCCTCCGGCAGGCCTGGCGTACATCCGGATGTCTGCCGCAAGTCGGATGTTCGAGGGCTGTCGGCTCTCAGCCGTAGACTTGTGGCATGACGCTGAGCGCATCGGAGTTCTACCAGGCGGGGATGAACCTGCCTCCTGCGGTGCGCAAGGACGTGGCACAACGGCTTCTCGAGTCGGTTGAGCCGGATGAGACCTTGGACGGAGCCGCTGAGGAATGGCTGCGTTCTCAGGCCGCTGCCGCCTTTGACGCGTTGAGGGCCGATCCGTCGCGAGCGATCCCGACTGAGGATGTCAGGGCTCGGTTCGAGGCCAAGTGGGCCGCCCGTTCATGACGGGTCGGATCAACTACACCCCCGAGGCCGAACAACGGCTCAACGAACTTGACGACTGGATCACCAGGGCGGCATCGCGTGAGATCGCTCGGCTCCTCCTGTTGGCGATTCTCGATCACATCGACGGCATCCTGGTGTTCCCGCTTGCCGGTAAGGTACTACTAGCCGACCCTGCGCTGCGGGCTGGACCGGTCTTGTCGGTGCCCCTGTCGCGGAGGATGGTCGTCCCATGGACGCCCCCGACTTCT